>CAVRBJ010000022.1:0-308204 GCA_963718965.1 uncultured delta proteobacterium
TTAAGGCTGCTGAAAGCACATGAACCAACGCGATGTCGTCATAAATAATTAAACCGGATGGGTGTTTGAAAGTCATTGAAAAAAAACTGATAACGACTGCATTTAAATTTAATGCAGTCGCTACTGGCTAAAATTAAAAAATGAGCATTTATGAATCTAAGGCACCATTGTGCCTAAAAAATAGCCTTTAGGGCTATTGCTTGATTTGATATTTTTTTCTATTCTGCATTGTCGAAGAAGTCATCCTATAAAAAAAGATGGGTTCCAATATAACAACCAATCAATTCTGATAATTGTTATCGGTAAAATTTCGACAAATATGCGGATCTTCAGGAAATAAGAAGAACGAATATGGCTCAAATCATTACAGCTAAAAAATCTGGGAAAAAATTGTACTAGCAGCTTCGATAACCATTGGCTCGTTTATCGGTTGGAGTTGTAGCAGGAAACAGCATGACCAGCAACGAGCTTATATGGGGTATATTGTCTCTAGCTTGGAGGATTGTTTGAGAAAGGTCGAAATTGAGCTTATGCGCATCAAGACTTTGTCTCCATCCAGGATTCAAGAACTGAAGGCAGTGAAGAATAAACTGCTGCAGAGATTGATGCCGTGAGCCGTGCGGCTGGGATTACGCACCGCATATGCTCTTCCAGTTTTCAATGAGTTTTTCCAGCTCGTGCGTTCAGATTTTATTCCCTACAGAGAGATGGCGATGGCAACGGAATAGGACCTGTGTGCGACGCCGCATAATGTTTTAGCTACAGTATCTAAAAAATGAGCCGGCACGCTACGCTATTAATAACAAAGGTGCCAGCAGAAGCGATAGTCTTGGATCAAACAACGTGGGGGAAGCTATGGACAAGAAAATTCTAACTGATAAAAAACCGCGGCAGAAGCAGGAGCCGATAGTTTATTGTTTTCATGGGCACACATAATGCGTGTCAGCGACCAACGCACCAAGCAACGTTTCTGTGTCAACCTCAACGCTACCTATGGAATCAAGGGGCAGGGAGCACAGCATCATGAATGCCAGATATCCACTCTGAGCTCAAGCGGTGCTACAGTCCGCTTCCCGCGTACTGAAAGCCTGAAGAGCGGAGCTGTGATTGTAATGGATATAACCATCCCGAACACGATTACGATTATTGCTGCTGAGGCCGAAATCCTGTGGATCAAGAATGGCCCCAATGTCTTGATAAGCGGCATCAAGTTCACGGGTAAACTCAGTGATACTATGTTCCATCAGGTCGTTAACAACAATCTACAGTTAAGCGATTATACTGAGCTGTTTTGGTAAAAAGGCTTCCATTATAAAGCCTCTATCGTTTTTCTGTCCGGATTTTACGACATAAATTCAAAATCGCCGGGATGTTGATGGGCAAACATATTAAGAAAAAATATAACGTAATTGAAAAAATTAGGAAATATGACCAGGGCAAACTTGATGAAGCCCAGGTCATCGAGCTTTTTCAGCATCTTATTGACTCTGAAATAGTCTGGTTGCTTCAAGAGAACTATGGCCGTGTTGCCAAATCCTTGATTGAAGCAGGGCACTGTCGAAAGGCTTTCCGCAATTCTCTGTTACATTTGTAAAGATACTATGACGGCTGTCACCAGCCAGAAGGGCCAGTAGCCGCCAGCTTTTTCGCATGTTCTTGTTTGTAATATTGAAATTTTCGGGATTTTGTTTTGTCCAGGAATTGAGCCGATTCAAGCGACCATGCAGTGCTTACCTAATATAAATCCAAACCACTCGTGGATACTCCAACAGAGATTGTATTATCAGGTAATCACGACCACGTAATCCAGGAATATTTTTGATAGCTTTAAACCAGTGGAGGGGTACATGCAGAATATGGACGAATCTTTATATGAAAAGATGCGCGACAAGGTGCGATTCAATATCGAGCTCAACGCTACGTATAGCATCAAGAGGCATAGCCAGCAGCAACAGGAATGCCGGATCGCCAATCTGAGCGCAAGCGGTGCTACAGCTCACTTCCCTCGCAATGAACGCCTGAAGAGAGGGACTGTTATTGCAATGGATATTGCCATACCGAACACAATCATGCGTATTGCAACTGAGGCAGAAATTATGTGGATCAAGCAGCGCTTCAATGAGTTGATAAGCGGCATCAAGTTTACGAGTATACTCAGTGACACCATGATCCAGCAACTCGTTAAAAAGACTCCGTAAGACTGCTGTGAGTTCCACTAGTAGAGCCGTAATCTGGAATTTTTCGCCAAGTTAAGGGCGCAATATACAGGTATGCTTAATGATGGCAATGTTGTGGTCGAGCGGCGGTGTTTTAAATTTTGATTCACGGCGAATAAACCAGGAGATGTGCTTTGATAATGTGTGGATTATTACGTGATCATGAAAGGTTGCTGTATGGCTTTGATTAAATGCCCGGACTGCGGAAAAGATATTTCTGTTGTTCCGGTCGCGTGTATCAATTGCGGACAGCAAATACTCCCTACAAGAACACATAAGGATTCTGAAAATTTTGAACTATGCGCCCCCAGTGAATTTTTTGGTCCAGCATGTTACAAAGAAGCACAGGAGGGACTAAAACTATCGCCCAAGAGCATATTGCTGGCAGTGCTCGTGTTATGCAGTGTGTGTGGAACAGGATTTGTTCTATGGACCACATCAACCTTTGGCACCGGCCTTAGCCCGGACTCTGTCTCTTATATATCCTGCGCTCGAAATCTTGTTGCCGGGAAAGGGTACACCGTATTTTCTGGATCTTACTATAAGGCCTGGCCGCCGCTGTTTCCTACCCTGCTCGCAGCACTGCATATTATAGGTGTTGATCCATTGGATGGAGCGCGTTTTCTCAACGCTGGCATCTGCGGGCTCATTGTTTTCTGTTCCGGACTGTTATTTATGAAGATTATCCGGAACGCCTATCTGCTTGTGCTTGGATTTTTAATTATATTGTTTTCCGGGCCTTTATTGTACGTGTGTAATTATGCCTGGACAGAACCTCTTCTCGTATTTTTCACAGTCTTATCTGTTCTGTTCCTTGCGCAGTTCCTCAGACATGAGCAATGGTCATCGCTTGTTTTATTTTCATGCTGTGCCGCTCTTGCCTGCCTTGCAAGGTATATTGGCGTGACGATAGTTTTAGCCGGATGTACAGCCATACTGGTTTTTATGAAGCAATGCTCTTTTTTAAAACGGCTCAAATATGCAGCCGTCTCCGCCGGTATTGCCCTGCTTCCCATTACAGTCTGGTGTATCAGAAATTACTCAATAAACTCAACCCTTACCGGAGGCAGAAATCCTGGCGACTTGCCTATAATTGGGAATGCGTTGCTCTCTCTTAAAATTCTTGCCGAATGGTTCATACCGGACATCTTGCCACCATCACTCATGAAACCTACAGTGTTCATGAATATTGTTTCGGGTATGGTAATACTTTTAATGTTTTTCCGTCTGAAGACGGCGAACACGTCGCGTCCTTCAGCAAAAAACCTGCTGGCTGCATATGGCTTTATTGTCATTTATTTATTCTTCCTTTTCAAAACCCTTGCCCTATGGTTCATTCCTGATCTCGTGCCATCGTTCCTGGTTAATGTTCCCTTTTACATCAATACTGCTTTAGGTATTACAATAATTACAGTGTTTTTTTGGTTGATGGCAGGGCATGAAGCACAGCCTTCAGAAAAAGAACTGCTGGCTACATACAGTTTTCTTATCATATATATTTTGTTCTTGGTTATAGCTGCAAGCAACGCCAAGTTTGACGTAATTAACCACAGACTCTTATGCCCGGTATATGTGTTTCTTGTATGTGCAGTCCTGGCAGCAGGTGACCGGCTGGCAGCCCTGGCTGGCCAGAAGAAAGAAAAATACGTCTGGGTAGTATTCACGCTGCTGACTTTCTGGTTCATGTCATGGCCATACAACATCAGCCTTAGCATGATGTGGCAGCAGCACAACTCCGGCACTATCTATAACAATATAAAATTGCAGCAGTCACCGCTTTTAGAATGGCTGAGAAGTAACCCTTTGGAGGGTACCATGTACTGCAACGCGCCTTTGGTTCTCTATATTCATACCGGGATTGCATCATATGACAGCACGCGCAAACCTCATGATTTGAAGGAGTTTAATAAATCCTTTACACCTTCAAAGGACATCTACTTAATATGGCATACCCAAAATCCCGAAGGCGCTCTGTTCACGCATGATGAAATTGCATCACAGCTTCCTTTTGAAACGGTAAAAAAATTTCCTGATGGCGCTGTGCTGCATTTACGGAACTAATGAGTAATCAGGCTGATTGGGCTAACTCGGTGAAGGCAAATTCAGGGCGCTTTAAGCAGCGGCGAAGGTTACGCCGTCACAGTGCTCAAAAAGGAAGATACCCTTGATTTTAAGTGTCACTAATTGAGGTGTTAACCTTTAGCTAACCCGGCGATTTTGAATTAATGTCGTAAAATCTGGACAGAAAAAGACTACAAGGTTATAGAAGCAGAGGGCTGGGGAAAACGTAGTGAAGCGTAGCGGAACGAAGTTTTCCCCAGCCAGCAATCAATGCCGACCTTGAGAGCAGGCCAGCTCTACGGGCTGTGACGAGAAGGGTGCTGGAAATTATTGCGCCCATGGTGGGGAAGAAGTAAAATTGATACAGGCAGGGGGGGCCAGAAAGGCGCAACTACTTGATATAGTGGTCAGGCTTTTTATCTAAAAAGTCCACATTACGTGATATGAGTTAGATTCCCTCCACTCAAAAAAATTCCCGAAAAACGTTGCATCACGGAAACAGGCAGGTGTCATGTACCTGCTTACCGGAATAGTATTGAACATAAAAGTCAAGAGGCTATACTTGTAAATAGGAGATACCCAAAACGAGGTGGTGTCATGCAAACTATATCTTTAAAAAAAATATTCCATGGCGGAGATTTTGCTAACTCCTACGACGCGGCCCTGTTTTTTATTTTGAGTCTTTTGATTCTTGTTCCTTTGGGACTGTTCATCTATGGTGTATTATGCCTGATTATGTGTCTTGTACAGGAAATGTGTATTGTTTGAAACTCCGGCGAAATCGAGCCTTATTGGCATAGTAATATTTTAAAATAAATTTATAAATATATTTTATATTTTTATCTTTATTATCATTATACCCTCCTGACTTACTGAAATTTATTACCTTTTTCCCCTTGCACAATCCGTAAAAATAATAGATAATAAGTTATCGATATAAACATATCGATAACTTATTATCTATTGAGGCTGTCATGACTGAAAAAATACTGAACACGCCATCACTTCCTACGGTGAGACGCCTGCCGACATACCTGAGGCTGCTCAAGGAATTGCAGGATGAAAAACAGCATTATGTGAGCAGCACCTATATTGCAGAACGATTCCAGCTGGAGCCGATTCAGGTTCGCAAAGACCTTGCCGCCATGGGCATAGTCGGGCAGCCGCGCCTCGGGTTTGATGTATCGAACCTGACCTGTGCTATTATGCAATTTCTCGGATGGAACAATGCAAGCGAAGCTTTTCTTATAGGTGCGGGCAATCTCGGCTCTGCCCTTGCCGGCTACAGCGGCTTTGCCGACTACGGCTTACATATTGTTGCCGCCTTTGATGTCGACGAAGGCAAAATCGGCACGCGTATCCATGACATCGAAGTATTCCCGCTCCAAAAGCTGCCGGACCTTGCCCGGCGCCTGCATGTGCATATAGGCATTCTCACGCTTCCGGCGGCAGTCGCTCAAACCACCACCGATATGCTTGTGCAGGCCGGCATAACGGCAATCTGGAACTTCACGCCCGTAAAGCTCATGGTGCCCGAGGGCGTCATCGTTGAAAAGGTCGATCTGGCGGCAAGCCTTGCCGTGCTGTCACGCAGTGTGAAAGAAAAGCTTCCACTAAAAATTGCGCGGAGAAGCATAAAATGGCCGAAACAGAAAAAATCAGTGGTAGTCGTCTGCATGGGCAGCTCCTGCTTTTCCCGGGGCAACAGCCTGACGCTCAAGCTCCTGCAGGACTATATCCGTGAAAAGCGGCATTGAAGACAGGGTTGAGCTCAAAGGAAGTCTGTGCGAGGACGGCTGCAAATGCGGGCCCAATATAACCATCAACGGCATGCGCTACAGCGAGATTTCTGCGGCTGCGTGCTGCAGCTTCTGGCCGGGCACCTGCAGAAGCGACTGCCGCAAAAAAATGACCGTAATAGCTTCGGGCCGATTGCCGGTACAGAGAAAAAGAATAGATAAACGAGCCAGAATGTTGGGTTGCCCTAATACTATAAGCATTTGTCTTTGTAAGCTATTTGAGAACCCGACGCCTGAAGGGGATGCTTTTCGAAACAAAACACATCGAGGATTTTGCCATGGCCACAATCTCTTCAAAACCCATCTACACCGAAACCGCGCAATGCCAGGACTGCTATAAATGCCTGCGCCAGTGTTCGGTAAAAGCCATCAAGATCGAAAACAGCCATGCCATGATCATGCCCGAGCTGTGCGTGGCCTGCGGCCACTGCGTCGAGACCTGCCCGGTGGGGGCCAAGCGCGTTCGCAATGACCTGGACGGAGTGCGGAGGACTGCTGCTTGAAAAAAAGCAGGTCATCGTATCTCTTGCCCCGAGCTTCATTGCCGAGTTTGACGATATCGGCCCGCACCGGCTTGCAGCTGCTCTGCGCAAGCTCGGATTCTACGGCGTATCTGAAACCGCCCTTGGCGCGCAGGAGGTATCGGCCCATGCCGCGCAACTGATGAGCACATGCCGACACGGGCATCTATATATCTTCTGCCTGCCCCACGGCTGTGGAGCTTATAAAAAAATATTATCCCCGCTGTGCCGGCCTTGTTACCCCCATGCTGTCGCCCGTGCTGGCCCACTGCAGGCTGCTGCGCCGGCAGTACGGCCCGGATATCGGCATTGTTTTTGTCGGGCCCCTGCATTGCAAAAAAGGTTGAGGCTGATCAGCACCCCGAGCTTCTTGATGGGGCCATAACATTTGAAGAGCTGCGGCTGTGGTGGGAGCAGGTCGGGCATCGACCCTGCGAAAATGCCTGCTTCTGCTGATGCGGGTTTTATCCCGGAGCAGGCGCAGGAAGGGGCGCTCTATCCTGTTGACGGCGGCATGGCTGCAGGCATCAAGGCAAACTGCACAATCCACGATGCCCGGTTCATGGTGTTCTCCGGCATCGCGACCATTGGCGAGGCGCTCAAGGACATTGACTGCATGGAGACGCGCGCGCCGCTGTTCATCGAAGTGCTTGCCTGCACGGGCGGCTGCGTCAACGGACCCAAGGCGC
The DNA here is from genome assembly GCA_963718965.1 of uncultured delta proteobacterium. GTDB lineage: Bacteria > Desulfobacterota > WTBG01 > CAIYCZ01 > CAIRTM01 > CAIWCT01. The sequence goes on from CAVRBJ010000022.1 coordinate 7,287, forward strand.
GCAGGCTGAAAAGCACGATCCGCAAGCGGCAGGAAATTATCGATTTCGCCCCCTACCCTGCCGGAGCCATACCGCGCATGCCCACCATTGCAATCGAGGCATCATGGGACATAGCACCTGTTATCGAGCCGCACTGCAGCGAGGCCGATATGCGCTCAGCCCTCAAGCGCGTGGGCAAGGCAACCCCGCAGGATGAGCTCAACTGCGGTTCCTGCGGCTATGACTCATGCCGGGGCTTTGCCGTAGCGCTGCTGGGAGGGCGCGCTGAGCCGAGCATGTGCGCTGGCTATATGCGCAAGCTTGCCGGAAAGAAGGCCGATGCACTTATCCGCACCATGCCCGCGGGCATCGTCATCGTCGACAGTTCGATGCGAATTATTGAATGCAACCGCAGGTTTGCCGAGCTTCTGGGCTCTGATGCGCTGGCGCTCTATGAAGCAGGGGGCGGCCTTGACGGCGTTGAGCTGCGGAAAATATCCTCCATACAATGGCTGTTCATGCGCGCCTTGTCCCAGCAAATGGAGTCAGTTGAAACCGATGTAAAGCTTCGCGACAGCGTGCTGCATGCCACTGTTTTCACCATCGAGCAGGAGCATGCTTGCCGGCGGCATTTTTCAGGACATTACAGCCCCGGCCGTTCAAAAAGAGCGCATCATCACCAAGGCCAAAGAGGTTATTGCCAAGAATATTGCAACCGTGCAGCAGATAGCCTATCTGCTGGGAGAAAACGCTGCGGACTCGGAAGTGATACTCAATTCCATTGTCAGCTCATTTGCCCCTGAATCGATGGAAGCGGAAAAACAAGCATGACACGTGATCAGCCCTTTATCGAGGTCGGTTTCTGGCAGCAGAGCCAAGGCCGGGCAGCATGCCGCAGGCGATGTCTTTCTCTCAAACCGCATACCCGGGCCGGACCGGCTCGTCTGCGTCCTGTCCGACGGCCTCGGCAGCGGCATCAAGGCAAATGTGCTTGCCACCATGACAGCCACCATGGCCCTGAAATACGTATCCGCCGATATTGATATTAAAAAGGCCTCGGAAATCATCATGGAGACCCTGCCCGTATGCAGCCGCCGCAAAATCGGCTATGCGACATTTACCATAGTTGATGTTGAGCATGACGGCAAAGTGCGCATTATTGAATACGATAACCCGGCCTATGTGCTGATACAGGCACGGAAAAAAAGAAACCGTTGAAAAAAGCGTGATCGAAATACAGACAAAGCAGCTCGGCATTCGCGAGCTTCGCTACAGCAGCTTTACGGCGCAGGTTGAGGACCGCCTCGTGCTGGTGACCGACGGCGTAACACAGTCGGGGATGGGCAAAAAAGAAATGCCCGTGGGATGGACCGATGCCAAATCCGCCGATTTCATCACCGTAGCCTGCATGACCGAGCCCGGCATTGATGCCCGAAAGCTGTCGCGCTCAGTGGTGCAGCGGGCATTGCGCAATGATGGCGGCAGGCCCAGGACGATATAAGCTGCGCGGTCATCAATTTCCGCAGGCCCCGGCATGCGCTGTTGCTCACGGGCCCGCCGTTTGATCAGGACCGCGACAGCGAAATTGCCGGGCTTATCAGGGATTTCAGCGGCATGAAAATAATTTGCGGCGGCACCACGGCAAATATTGTGGCCCGCGAGCTCAAACGCAGTATCGATATCGACTTAAGCGAGCTTGACCCGCAGATACCTCCGCCCTCGCGCATGGAAGGCGTGAACCTCATAACCGAAGGGACCATAACGCTCAGCCGCGTGGCAGAGCATCTTGAAAACGGCGATGCGCCGGAAAGCCTGAAGCAGAACCCGGCAGTACAGCTTGTTCGATTGCTGCTGGAGAGCGACATCATCGATTTCGTGGTCGGCACCAAGATAAACGAGGCGCATCAGGACCCGAATCTGCCCGTCGAGCTCGACATACGGCGCAATCTCATCCGCCGCATCGTTCGCCTGCTCAATGAAAAATACATGAAGGCGGCAACGATACGCTTTATCTAAATATTGGTTTTTACTGCCTCAGGCAATTGATAAACCGACAGCGAGGAGCTCAATGAACACGGAAAGCATCAGAAAATTCGAGTATGTTTTTGAGATCGTGGAACGAAACGAGCGCAACCCTGGCCGGCTCATACCGATACTGCAGGCCGTGCAGGAGCAGTACCGGTATCTGCCTGAGGAAATCCTCACCCTGGTTGCAACGGCCCTTGGGCCTCTCGCCTGCCAAGGTATTCGGCGTGGCAACATTCTACTCGCATTTCACCCTGACCCCCAGGGGTAAATATTGTATCCGCATCTGCGACGGCACGGCCTGCCATGTAAAGCGCTCCGACGGCCTTGTTGGATGCCCTGCGGGAAAAGCTTCGCCTGCGGGAAGGCGCCTCCACGACGCCTGATCTGCTCTTTACGCTTGAGACGGTATCATGCCTCGGGGCCTGCGGCCTTGCGCCCGCCATCGTCATCAATGATGAGGTATACGGCCAGATGACGCCGGTAAAAGCCGCTGCGCTGATTGATGATATTCTGCAGAAGGAGGCGGCACATGACAACTGATGCGCTGCAGCTTGATGCCATACAGGCTGCCTATAAGAAAAAAACCGCACGCCTTACCGGCCGCGTCATTATCTGCGCGGGCACGGGTTGCGTGGCAAACGGCTCGCTGAAAGTTCATGATGCTTTCTGCCGCGAAATTGCTGCAGCAGGCCTTCCGCTCACGGTTGAGCTTGCAGAGGAAAGCAGCGGCACCCATGTCTCCCGCAGCGGCTGCCAGGGCTTCTGCCAGATGGGCCCGCTGGTTACCATACTGCCGCAAAATATTTTGTACACAAAAGTACAGCCCGGCGACGTGGCTGAAATCGTTGCCGAAACCCTCATGGCCGGCAGGGTTGTTGAGCGGCTGCTGTATGAGAACCCCGCCGATGGCAGGCGCTGCCGCGGCACGGACGATATACCGTTTTACCGCGCTTCAGCACCGCTATGTGCTGAAAAACTGCGGCATCATCGACCCCGAGGATCCTGACGAATATATCGCAGGCGGCGGCTACCTCGCCGCCAGAAAGGCGATTCTTGACATGACGCCCGAGCAGCTGTGCCGCGAAATGCTCGATGCGTGCCTGCGGGGCCGCGGCGGCGGCGGCTTCCCCACCGGCATGAAATGGGACATGGCCCGCAAGCAGCCCGAAGGCAAAAAATACATTATCTGCAACGGCGATGAGGGCGACCCCGGCGCTTTCATGGACCGCAGCGTCATGGAGGGCAATCCCCACAGCGTCATCGAAGGCATGATCATTGCCGGCCGGGCTATCGGCGCTGACGAAGGGTATGTCTATGTGCGCGCCGAGTACCCCCTTGCCGTGCAGCGCATGCGCAAGGCTGCCGAAGACGCCCGCAGGCTCGGCATCCTGGGCGACCGCATCTTCGGCAGTCAAGCTCTCCTTCGACCTGCATGTCATGGAAGGCGCGGGAGCCTTCGTCTGCGGCGAAGAAACAGCCATGATCGCCTCGATTGAGGGCAGCCGCGGCATGCCCATGCCCAAGCCCCCCTTTCCGGTGCAAAGCGGCCTGTGGGGCAAGCCAACAGTCATCAACAATGTGGAAACCCTGGCAACCGTGCCTCTCATCATTGCAGGAGGCGCTGCAGCCTTCAGGCAGCATAGGCACGAAGTACTCGCCAGGCACAAAAACCTTTGCCATCACGGGCCATGTTGCAAATACGGGGCTCATCGAAGTGCCCTTCGGCACCACGCTGCGCGAAATTATTTTTGATATAGCCGGCGGCGTCACTACCGACGGCGGCGCACTGTGCAACGACGCCTTCAAGGCCGTGCAGATAGGCGGGCCGTCGGGCGGCTGCCTCACCGGGAAAGGATCTCGACCTGCCCCTTGATTTCGACAACCTTAAATTCGCCGGCGCCATGGTAGGCTCCGGCGGCCTTGTGGTCATGAACTCCGGGACCTGCATGGTCGCTATTGCGCGCTTCTTCATGCAGTTTGCGCAAAACGAGTCCTGCGGCAAATGCGTGCTGTGCCGGGAGGGAACGAGGCAGATGCTGGACCTGCTGGACGACATAATCGAAGGCCGGGCAGACAGCGCACACGCTCGGCCTGCTCAAAGATCTTGGCCGTTGCGTGCAGAAAGGGTCTCTCTGCGGCCTGGGTAAAACAGCACCCAACCCCGTGCTCTCAACACTGGCCAAATTTCCGGAGGAATACCGCGCTCATGTTGAGCAGAAGTATTGCCCCACAGGCCGCTGCAAGGCCCTGGTGCAATTCCGGATACTGCCCGAGTCCTGCAAGGGCTGCATGCTCTGCAAAAAGAAATGCCCGGTCGGAGCCATCACGGGCGATAAAGGCGCGCCCCATGTAATCGATCCGTCAGTATGCATCAAATGCGGAGTCTGCATAGAAACCTGCCGGCTGAATGCCATTACAGGAGCCTGATCCATGAACATACAGGAAAACATAATAAACATAGACCAAACTCTGGTGCCGATTGAGGGAGAAAAAAATATTCTCGAGCTTGTCCGCAAGGCAGGCATCGACCTGCCGACCTTCTGCTACCACTCCGAGCTGAGCGTTTACGGCGCCTGCAGGCTGTGCATGGTGGAGGTTGTGGGCCGTGGCCTCATGTGGGCCTGCTCCACGCCGCCCGAGCCGGGCATGATAATAAAAACAACAACGCAGGAAATACGGGAGATGCGCAAGATCATCGTGGAGCTGCTGCTGGCAAGCCATGAGCAAGCCTGCCCGACCTGCGCGAAAAGCGCCAGCCTGCCAGCTGCAGGACCTGGCGCGCAAGCTTGGGCGTAAAAAGCGTGCGGTATAAGCAGAGGCAGCGAAAGACGCCCCTTGACATGTCCTCTGACAGCCTCATGCGCGACCCGAACAAGTGCGTGCTGTGCGGCGACTGCGTGCGCGTCTGCGCAGAAGTGCAGTCGGTCGGGGCCATCGATTTCGCCTATCGCGGAGCCCGGGCAACGGTCATGCCCTGCTTCGGCCGGGACCTGGGCAAGGTGGAGTGCGTGAACTGCGGCCAGTGCGCCCGCGTCTGCCCCACCGGCGCCATTGTTCCCAAGCCCGAAGTCGAGGATGTGTGGCGGGTGCTGGATGATCCGCAGTATGTGGTCGTGGCGCAGGTGGCGCCTGCCGTTCGCGTGGCACTGGGAGAGCTGTTCGGGCTTGAGCCGGGCACTGCCGTCACCGGCCAAATGGTTGCAGCACTGCGCAAGCTCGGCTTTGACCGCGTGTTTGATACATCATTCACCGCCGACTTAACCGTCATCGAGGAGACCCATGAATTTCTAGAGCGGTTCAAAAAGGGCGAGCGGCTGCCGCAGTTTACCTCATGCTGCCCGGCATGGGTTAAGTTCATGGAGCAGTATTACCCGGAGCTGCTCCCGAATCTCTCATCATGCCGTTCGCCCCAGCAGATGTTCGGCTCGCTGTGCAAGGAAATGCTGCTCGGCCGAGCTCGGCGTCAAAAAAGAGCAGATCATCGTTGTCTCCATCATGCCCTGCACCGCTAAAAAATTAGAGGCCCGGCGGCCGGAATTCGAGCATGACGGGCTGCGGGATGTGGATTATGTTCTGACCACGCAGGAGCTTGCCCAGATGATCGATGAGGCGGGCATGCCGTTTAAAAATTTCGAGCCCGATTCCTTTGACATGCCCTTCGGGTTTCAAGACCGGCGCCGGCATCATCTTCGGCAATTCGGGCGGCGTGAGCGAGGCGGTGCTGCGTCTTGCCGTTGAAAAAATAACCGGCACAAGGCTCGCAGCAGTGCGAGATACCTCAGGTGCGCGGAGACGCTGAGGTGCGCGAGCTTGAACTTAAAGTGGGCGAGGCAACCCTGCGGCTTGCCATTGTGAGCGGCCTGGGCAATGCCCGCAAAATTCTAGAAAAAGTAAAAAGCGGCGAAGCCGCCTATGACCTTATCGAAGTCATGGCCTGCCCGGGCGGCTGCATCGGCGGCGCGGGCCAGCCCGTATACCGTGAGCAGCATGTTAAGCGCAGCCGCACCAAAGGCCTCTATGACCATGAAACGCTCATGCAGCTGCGGCATGCGCAGGACAATCCCTTTGTGCAGGGGCTCTATACCACGCACCTTGACGGCGTTGGCGGCCATGATGCCCACAAGCTGCTGCATACCGGCTATCAGTCGCAGCGCCGCAGCTGCGATGAAGATGTGCCCGTGCACACGGCAGGCAGCGCCGCACAGGAGCCCCTTGAAATTTCAGTCTGCTTCGGCACAAGCTGCTTCCTCCGGGGCTCGCAGAAACTCATGCACGATATTCTCAACCATATCAAGGAACATGATCTTGGCCAGAAGGTTGATGTGCGGGCGTCATTCTGCTTTGAGCAATGCGACCGCGGCCCTACCGTTCGCATCGGCGATGAGGTTATAAACAAATGCACAATTGAAAAAGTGGCTGCTATGCTTGCAAAGGAAAAAAATATAAGCATCCGTTTTCCGGTTAATAACCAAAAGCCATAGCCATTCACCGGCATGGCTTTTTTTATGGTTTGTCCTCGATAATATGTTTTATGCAATGCTCCATCAGCGAGATCGGGTCAGGCATACGATATGCTTTTTCCTCGTAAAAAATTTTTAGTTAAAAGTGTTGACATATACTTATTGAAGCATTATCAATTTTGCAGTAGTAACTTAATGAAGGCAACGAGTATTATAAAACCATCTATGCCCTATTGTAAGGAGAGAGGTAATGAAAAAAATCCATATTTTTGCCCTGCTGGTTTCTGTTCTGTTTGCTTTTACCGCCGCACCTGTTCTGGCGCAGCAGGCAGCGCAGCCGGCAAAACCGGCTACAGCTGAGAAGCCCCCAAAACCGGCAAAGCCTGCCAAAGCCGCAGTCACAGGCAAGCTTAATATAAACACCGCAACTGCTGAACAACTTGAAATGCTGCCCGGCGTCAGCCGGAAAAAAGCTCAGGCACTTATTGACTACCGCGCCAAAAACGGCAATTTCAAAAATATTGAAGACCTCCGGAACATGCCGGGCATCAAACAGAAAAGAGTTGATAAAGTTAAAGACTATCTCATCTTTGAAGGCGACTCAACATTGAAAGCCGTAAAGTAGGCATCTACTGCTTCAAGCTACAAAGGCGGAGTCATAGACGACCCGCCTTTTGTTATCATGAGCATACCGTCTATGTGTATCCCATGCCTCTCAGCGAAAAACAAAAAACGTTTTAACCTCTGTGTGCTCTGAGTCTCTGTGGTACATATTTTTTTTAATAATTAATGGAGAACAACATGGCAGCAACAGCACTTAAAGGCAATCCCGTCCAACTCAAAGGCGAACTTCCCGCTATCGGTTCGAAAGCGCCCGACTTTTTGCTCGTCAAAAACGATCTCTCAAATGTAACGCTCAAGGACTTTGCCGGCAAAAAGACCGTGCTCAACATCTTCCCGAGCGTCGACACACCCGTGTGCGCAACTTCGGTGCGGACTTTCAACCAGGCATTTGACAAGCGCACCGATGCCGTCGTGCTCTGCGTGTCGATGGACCTGCCCTTTGCCCAGGCCCGCTTCTGCGGTGCCGAAGGCCTTAACAATGTCATCACCGTATCCGACTTCCGCACCCGCACATTCGGTGAGTCCTACGGCGTACTCATTGCAGACGGACCACTTTCCGGTCTCTGCGCCAGAGCAGTAGTTGCCATCGGCCCCGACGGCAAAGTTATCTATACTCAGCTTGTCAGTGAAATCACCACTGAGCCGGATTACGACAGCGCATTAAAGGCGATTGGTTGATAGAAAAATGCAACAGGTAGGGTGGGTGCAACCCACCTTCAATGATTAAAAAATATTCGGTGGGTTCCGCTTCCGCTGCACCCAGGCTATGGCCTGCAACTCCAGAACCTATGGCCGCAAAAAAAAGGAACTTGATGAATAAATCCAAAAATTGTTATCAGAAACGAGACACATGGTGGAATGTTTCCGTGATATCTGAGGTGACTATCGCAGCGTTCAAGACCTTGGAGATTAGTAACAACACGGAGCAGTTCATCATCGAGGCGCTACGTACAGCAAAAGCTCTTACGGTATCGCTTGTCGCAGAAATGGATGGCCAAGTGATAGGGCATATTGCTTTCTCTCCCGTGACCATTTCCGACGGCACACCGAACTGGTACGGACTTGGACCTGTTTCCGTCTTGCCGGAGTACCAGCGGAAAGGCATCGGCAAAGCACTGATAAAAGAAGGGTTGTCTCGTCTGAAAGATATGAATGCTCAAGGATGTTGTCTCGTGGGACATCCGGATTACTACAGTAAATTCGGGTTCAAGAACATGTCTGGACTTGTGCATGAGGGAGTGCCACAGGAGGTCTTCTTCGCTCTGTCTTTCGACGGGCATACTCCGCAGGGCACTGTCGCTTTCCACGAAGGATTCAAAGCGGATGGCCAACAAAAGGTTCCAGCGGACGCGGAAAGCCGCGCCGCTAGTTAGACGTTGGGCGGCGCGATTAGATAAATATAAGTAAGTAACAAATTGATTAGGTGTACAGAGATAGTATTTACCTGACACTACCGCCCATCGCGGCCCCAAAAAACGTGAGACCGGAGCACTTACAGAAACTAAACGGAATCAGGCGCATAGCTACACTGTTTCGGAGCCATCCTGGGCGAATGGCTCCGAAAAGGTTTGTTCGGGAAATAAAAGCCCCCGGGTGGAACTGACCTAACTTTCTGAAGACCTCCCTAAACTCAAGACCAAAGGAGCTCCGTGTATGAAATCGAAATTTCTGAAAATTACGGCATCTGTTTTTTGTGTCCTAATCATTGGCATGGCGTTGGGGTATCATTTCATAACATACACACCGCACGGGCGTATGGATTTTTCATCTGCGCTTGTTGTGCGAATTGTAAGTTTTTTTGGCAGTGAGAAAAAAACATCCGATTATACGCCTGAAGAATTTCGAAAAAGAATGGATGGAATAATTCTTCGTAACCAGAAAAAAATTGAACAGGTAAACAAGGTGGAGGATAAAGAGATTGCATGGACCGCAGGCACTATACCCATTAGAATTTACAAACATTCCGATAACAGCCGATTACCAGTCATTATTTACTTTCATGGTGGAGGCTGGGCATCAGGATCCATAGCTACTCATGATAGCCTTTGCAGAAAGCTGGCAAAAGCTTCAAATACAATCGTACTATCGGTTGGATATGGACTGGCGCCTGAGGTGAAATTCCCAACTCCTCTTGAACAGGGCTATGCGGTCTTGCAATGGGTTGTTGGTAATGCAGTTGATTTGGATATTGATACTAATAAAATTATCCTGGCAGGCGACAGTGCAGGAGCAACGATTGCCACAGCACTGTGCATGATGTCCAGAGACAGAAACGGTCCGGTTATCAGGTATCAAATATTGTTATACCCCGTAACTGATTTGTCCAGCTTTTCAACACCGTCTCACAGGAATTTTGGGAAAGGATATTTATTAACAACAGAATCACTTGAATGGCTGCGAGGGCTGTATTTGAGCAGCGATGCTGAAAAGACGAATCCCCTGGTTTCACCTCTTCTTGCAAAAAATCTGAGTAACCTGCCTCCGGCTTTTATTGTCACCGCTCAGTTTGATCCACTCAATTCAGACGGAAAAGCCTATTATGAAACGCTCAAGGCTGCCGGCAATGATTGCAGATATATAAATATGCCGGGTGTTTTACATGGATTTATGCAAACAGAATCTTCAAGGGCAGACGATGTTCTCAGTATGATTGCCCAAATATGTCGTAGTTTATAGCCGTAATAAATTTTTAGCCCGTAGGGCGGGTGCCAACCCGCCGAATTTAACATGAATAACCTGAATAGGAGCGCCCAACGAGGCGCTGCACTGGACGTGGTTCCGCTGCGCTCCACCACGCCAGTGACCTTTAGCGTTATTGCGTGGCCAATAAGAGCCGACTGCGAGTCTCGCGGCTCATCCGGCGGACGTTAGATATATATGAAAAGGAGAAATTGCAATGAAGACTCGCTTTTTGTATCTATTGGTAGTGTTTGTTTTAATAACTAGTGGCTGTGCTGGCACGACACCCATCAAGAATTTGGGATTACCTCCGGTAAGCACAATCGAAGGAACTGTCACCCAACTTGATGCAAATGGTTTTATTCTAGCCGACAACTCCGATTCAATATTTGTTAGGGCGAAGTTGCTAGATAATAAGAAATTGAATCTCTCTCCTGATGAGAAAGTGAAAGTGTATGGCAACCTACAAGGCGGCCAGGACAAAATATTTGATGGATACGTAATTAGAAAGTCGACGGGGGAGCAGATAATTATAAGCAATCCCACTCCTCACTTCGGCTTCATTATTCAAAGCTCTTTTTCACACGAAGAGCCTTTTAAGTAATGCCTAACAAGGCCATCAACTCGGGCGTTAGGTTGTATTCTTGAAATTTATAAAAACTTTCACCGGAGCAAGGGAAACAACATGTATAAATCATCTGTTGTGAGCGCCATATCTTCTGACATGGAAAGGTCAATAGCAACAATAGTAACGGCGTTTACGATCGACCCGTTAATGCGCTGGATGCTCCCCGAACCAAGACAGTATTTAGTCTACCTTCCTAAATTCACAAAATTTTTTGCTGGGGGCGCGTTCGACCATGCATCGGCATATCGTTCCGAGGATTTTAATGCAGCGGCACTGTGGTTGCCCCCGGGAATCAGCCCTGACAAGAAATCCCTTGTGCAAGTCATGCAGGAAGCTGTAGCGCCCGCATTGCAGGACGAGGTTTTCGCCTTGTTCGAAAAGGTTGAGGAGGCGCATCCGGATACTGAACACTGGTATCTCCCGACCATTGGCGTTGACCCGTTATGCCAAGGGAAGGGATACGGCTCGGCCCTCCTGTCGTGCGGACTTGAAATATGTGATCGCAACCACGCGGCCGCCTATCTGGAGTCAACCAACCCTAAAAATATCCCGCTGTACCAGCGTTTTGGCTTTGAGATTGTCGGGAAAATACAGGCAGGCAGTTCGCCAGCTATCACACCGATGTTCCGGGCTGCTCGGTAAATTCTTGACAGAAGTGCAGCCTAGCAAGTCACTTCAGCCGACCGCTTGCAGCGGCGGCTGACCTTTAGCATGTGTAAGACAAAAAAATATGACTACAAAATTTTTCAAAAAAGCTTTTCCGCTTGGCTTTTTATTAGCCCGAAAGTCGGGTTGAGGGACGAAACCCGGCATCTTCCCGCACCGCAAACGATGATAGCTGCTTTTCTTTCCGGCTTCTAAAATTCCCACGGATCAATTTATATTTCTTTTTGATTTTCATGTAAGTGTTTTGAATCAAAGTGGTCAAAAAATTCATTCTATGGTAATCTTGTTTAAAGAATTAAAAGCTTTGTCAAACAGAAGGATGAAGAATGGAATCTTTTTTAAACCGCCTGTACGGATTTGACACATCAAAAATAGAGAATAGAAAGCATCTCCGTTTTGCATTATCTCTTCGCGCTGAATGCCATTACAACAGCGAAGAAACTGCGCAGGAATGCAGAATAGTTGATATATGCGAGCATGGTCTGGGCTTTGAGCTGGATACACCTGTCAGCATGATCTATGGACAAAACGTGCTGCTCACCATATTTCCTCCTGATAGAAAAATGCCGGTGAACGCTATTGTAAAACTGCAATGGATCTAAAACCTCCTGCGATGGATTCATGAAACAGCGGGCAGGAAGCCTCCTTCTTTTTATTGATACAAAGGATAAAGCGCATCTGCTGCAGCATGCCTATGCCATGAAACTCGTGGCCGTTGCTAAAAACAGTTTTGCTTCACGCGCTCTGGCTCTTCGCTATCCGCAATACAGGCGGACGAAACATTAACTGTTTTATTTTATGACCCTGCGCGTTTAAAGCGGTATCTTGCAACCGCCGGGTTAACAGCGATACACACATCACACGAAAGGCCACTCCTTGCTGCGCATATTTGTTGATGCCGATGCCTGCCCGGTGAAAGATGAAGTGTACCGCGTGGCCAAGCGCTACGGCCTGGCGGTTACGCTGGTTGCAAACTCCTGGATGCGCGTGCCTAAAGATGAGTCAATACTTCTTGAAGTCGTGCCGGGCGGATTCGATGCGGCCGATGACTGGATAGCCGAACATGCCGGGCAGGATGACATTGTGATTACGGCAGATATTCCGCTTGCAGCCCGTTGCCTTGCAAAGGGAGCCCGCGTTCTGGGTTCGACCGGCAGGCCTTTTACTGAAGATAATATCGGCTCTGCGCTGGCAACACGGGACTTGCTCTCCGGGCTTCGCGATCTGGGGGAGATCGGCGGCGGGCCGCCGCCCTTCTGCAAAAAAGACCGCTCTCAATTTTTGCAAGTGCTTGACAGAATGATACAGGCCCTCCGCAAAAAGCAGGGAGCCCTATAAAAAAAAGGCAGTGAAGACTGAAAGCCCGACCTGCACTATACAAGGATATATGCCATGGACCTGCTGCTTACAGAAACAGAAGTGCGCGTGCTCGGGTGCCTGATTGAGAAGGAGTTTTCGACGCCGGAATATTACCCCCTGTCGCTCAATGCCCTCATCAATGCATGCAATCAAAAGTCTAACCGCGACCCTGTTGTCAGCTACGGCGATGAAACCGTCCTGCAGGCAATTGCCGGGCTCAAGCACAAGCAGCTCGTGTTTCAAGGCAATACCGCACGGGTTGCAAAATACGAAGAAACCTTTTTAAACCAGCACAACTTCATCGGCAGTGAAGCCTCCGTGCTCTGTGAGCTCATGGTGCGCGGAGCGCAAACGCCGGGTGAGCTGCGCAGCAGAACAGAGCGCCTGCATGATTTTAAAACCCCTGAAGAGTTTCATGAAGCGCTCAATAAACTTGTATCCTACGGCTATGCGGTAAAACTTGAGCGTCAGCCCGGACGCAAGGAGCAGCGCTACGGGCATCTGCTGTGCGGCAAAGTTCCTGATGAAGAAAAAAATGCCGCAGCAGAGCCGGGCCATGCAGTGACGGCTGCCGAAAGAATATCGGCTCTTGAAGAAAAAGTAGACAGCCTGCAGCATGAGCTGCAGGAGCTGAAGCAGGCTTTTCTTGATTTTAAGCGGCAGTTCGAATAAACCACACCCCGATTGAACCAGCCCGCAGGTTGGGTTGTGGAACGAAACCGCAACCGGCATGAGCGACATGAGTTAGCAGGTGCGCAATGCGCAACCCCGCCTTTCAGCCTTTGCGCCCGTTTTTATTTCTCATCGCGGAAGATGCACTCAGATCAAAAACTTTATCTAACACTTTCCCTTCCGGCAGAGAAGCTGCGCGGCTGGCCAGTTCACCAAGCACAGCTGCTGCATTGCCGGCCAGTGGTTCGCCATGGCCGAAAAGACATACATCCGCGTCTAGCTGTGCAAGGCGTTTCACCGAGAGGAGAGCCCGGGCATAATCGGAACATCCCGCGCGCAGGGGCAGCCCGGGGGCAGGCGTACCGGTAAGGGCATCGCCGACAAAAACCGCCTTTTTAGCCGGAAAATAAAAACTCAGGCTGCCCGGCGAATGCCCCGGGGTGGCAATAATTTCAACACCATCCACATTGCCGGCCCCGCCCTCATCATGATAGGCACTGTAGATCTGCACCGGCTCATATTTCATAACAAATTTCTCCATCACATACAGTATGCACTTGAACACCTTGCCGCCCAGCCCTTCACGGGGCATGCTGCACAGCAGCCTCCTGCCCTCGATATGGTCTTTTTCATGCACGCTTGCCAGAACCCTGGCGTCGGTTGCACGCTTAACTGCTGCAAGGGAGCCAACATGGTCAAGATGGGCATGGGTAATGAGGACCATGCGCAGATTGCGCGAGTGCACGCCCAACTCATTGAGCGCCTGAAGTATGACAGTTTCATCGCCGGGCATGCCCGTATCGATGAGCACGGGCACTGGGTCGGCAACCAGATAGATGTTTGAACGGCTGCCGCGTATTCGGTATATGCCTTCACAAACCTTCTGATACGAGTCCATGCACACCTCCCTGAACTGCAGTGAAAAATTTTAATTTGTTAGCTTTGATGTTCCCGTAAAAAGTCGTCACCCAGGTGAAAACCGGGATCCAGTGCATTGTAAGTAGATGAAATTACAGGATACCGGCTTTCGCCGGCATGACGATTTAGTTGAATTTTCGACTTTTTACGAGAGTGTCAACTTTACCCTGTAAAATTTCTAAAAATTCCCTATACTATATTTAAAAACGTATAATCACAGGAGAATAAACATGGGGTCAGAACGCCGGACAAACACCCGCGTACCAGCAATGTTTGATGCCTGCATTATTATCGATAGACAGGAAATCCCGGTAAAAACATGGAACCTGAGCCTGCGGGGCATGGAATGCGCCACCGACAGAAGATTTAGCGAAGGGAAAACCTGTATCATAGAGTTCATACTGAGCCCCGAAGTTAGATTCATTATACAGGGCAAACTGGTGCGGGTGGGCATCAGGGAAACAGGCATATATTTCAAAACCATGGATGAAGACAGCTTCTTTCATCTCAAACGCCTTGTGCAGTACAATGCCGAGAATCCCGAAATGATAGAGGAGGAATGCGCAGCACCATTTCATCGGCAGGACAGCGTATAACACCCACCGACAGGGCCTGGAGTCAAACAGCCTGTGCTGTTTTTGAAAGCTCCCGGACAATCATCCGCATATCGTCCCATGTCTCACGCTTCCTGTTCTCGTTCATGAGAAGAAAAGCAGGATCATGGGTCGGCATAACGAGCATGCCGCCCACACGATGAAACCTGCCCCGCAAATCGTCAAGCGAGCGTTCCGACCCCAGCAGAGCCTGCGCCGCGGCCTGACCCAGAGCGCAGACAATTAACGGACCGATGGCGGCAAGCTGCCTGCGCAAAAAAGGCATGCAGGTAAAAATTTCTTCCTGCGACGGAGCCCTGCCATCCGGGGGTGCGCATTTCACAATAGAGGCAAGATACACATCGGGCCGAAAAAGACTAAAAACCCGCGTGATGATATTGGTAAGCATCTCTCCCTCCGGGCCGCAAAAAGGCTCTCCGGATGCGTCATCGGCACTGGTGGGAGCCTGACCGACAAAAACAAGGCGGGCTCGTGAATTGCCCTGGCCGAAAACAATCGAGTTCCTGTGGCTGCACAGGCCGCAACGGGTGCAAGCCCCGAGATCCGCCAGCACCGCTTCAAGAGTTTCCCGCTCGCCCTGCTCAACAGCCGCTGCAGGCTGGCCAGCTGATTGCGACGGGACGACTATCCTGATGCCCGAGCGCCAGGCAGACGACAGATGGGCATTCATACACGCCAAAAGCCTCTCACGGCCCGGCTGAAAATTTTCAGGCTGGCTCATCGGGTATATCTTTCATGCTTTGTTTTGATGCCTGCGAGGCAGTCAAGAATGCGATGGGCAAGGTCCTGCTTGGACATGGCAGGCACATCGACACTGCCTCCTCCGGGCAGCAGCAGGGTTGCCTTGTTCATATCCGAGCCAAAGCCGCTGTCCATAAGGGTCACGTCATTGGCGACGATCAGGTCGAGATTTTTGCTCTCAAGCTTATCGCGCGCATTGGCAAGAACGTCCTGCGTCTCCGCGGCAAAGCCTACGAGAATTCTCTTTCCCTTTTTATTGCCCAGATCCGCCAGAATGTCGGTCGTGCGCTCCAGATCAATACTCGCCGCATCATTGCCTTTCTTCACCTTGTGCATGGAGACAACGCGCGGCCGGTAATCGGCAACGGCTGCGGCCTTTATGATAATGTCTGAGGCGAGAAAATGCTTATCCACCGCAGCAGCCATTTCCTGAGCATTGCCCACGTGTACAGCATGCACACCCCGGGGAACAGGAAGCATGGTCGGGCCCGACACCAGCACGACATCGGCGCCCCGGTGCCGCAGGGCCCGCGCTATGGCATAGCCCATCTTGCCGCTGGACGGGTTTGAAATAAAGCGCACAGGGTCGATAAACTCCTGCGTCGGCCCGGCAGTTACCAGGGCCCTTGTGCCCGTAAAATCGGAGGGCGACAGCATCAGCTCAATCTCATCGACAATATCTGCAATATCGGCCAGCCTGCCTCTGCCATAATCGCCGCAGGCAAGATCGCCTGAACCCGGCTCAACAAAACGGCGGCCCAAATCCTTGAGCAGCTGCACATTGTGCACGACGGCGGGGTGCTCCCACATGCCCTCGTTCATGGCCGGGGCAAACAGAAGGGGCTTGCGCGTGGCAAGCAGCACGGTTGATAGAATTTCGTCGGCAATGCCGTGTGCCGCCTTGCCGATGATATTGGCGGTAGCAGGCGCCACAACCAGAACATCGCCGCGCTGGGCCATGGTTATATGCCCGATTTTGCGCTCTTCATAGAGCGTGAACAGCTCGGTGATGACGGGATTGCCCGACAGGGTCTGAAAGGTGAGGGGCGCCATAAACTGCCGGGCGCTTTCAGTCATCACGACATGCACGTCAGCACCCAGCTTGACAAGCTGGCGCACAAGCTCTGCGGCCTTGTAGACGGCAATGCAGCCGGTGACACCCAGTACAATTTTTTTATCCAGCAAAACTGACATGCTTATCCCTCAATTTTGGTTTCATTAACGATTCGCAGGCCGCGAACAACATACTGCAGGCCCGAAACAACGGTCAAAAAGCCGGTCACCCAGTACAGATACGTGAGCGCATCCTGATTGCGGTGCAGTATATCAAACAGGAGCCTTCCGCCGATCGTCGTCAGCTGAAACACCGTGGTGCACTTGCTCACTATGCTCGGCTTTATTTCAACCCGGACCGACACCAGCTGCAGTATCAAAATGCCCATGGCGATAATCACATCACGGCTCACAACAAGAATGCTGAGCCACTTCGGGATAAGCCCCAGCAGCGCAAAGGCGACAAAGGAGCTGGTCAGGAGCAGCTTGTCGGCGATGGGGTCCAGATAGGCTCCCACCATGGTTTTCTGCTTGAACCGGCGGGCGATAAAGCCGTCAAGCCCGTCTGAAATAGCCGCGCATATAAACACGGTCAGCGCGGCTACCTGCTCGCCGTAGCTGAGCAGAATTATCAGCAGCGGGATCGACATGATCCGCGAGATGGAAAGAAAATTTGGAACGTTTATATACATTGATTCCTTCATCGACGTTTGATCGGCGTGACATGCACATCAAGCACATTGTCATGCACCGATGTGATTCTGGTTATATACCCCGCAACGCCCGAACCGAACATTTTCTGCAAAATTGCCGCGTTGTCGGCCAGGCAGGTGACGCTGGCCGTCCAGCTCTCCCTGCCGTCACCGGGCTCAAGTTCTGTAAGCTCCAGCCCCGGCAATACCTGCGCAAATGCGCGCATGCAGTCACGAACCCCGGCAGCCGAGACTGCTTTGATGAACCGGAGCCTAAACACATACTGGCGCGCCTGCCTCAGCTGCTGATACAGGCGCTCGGTAATCTGATCGGCAAGCTGGCGTGAAGCTTTCTGCATGGCATCGCGGCAGGCTTCCGTTTCATCAACATGGGCCCCCAGCCCCTGCGTCACGGCCTGCAGCACAACCGCCTGGCTGCGAACGTCTATTGCGCTTGCCGTAATATCGCATTGGACATTTTGCACGCTTACAAGACGCGTGGCTTTGGCGCGGGTAAGAACCGCCCCCACAAGCACCACCACCTGGGCTTCAGTTGGACCGGCAAGCCGGCATACAGCTTCAGTATCCGGTGCGGCGGTGGCAGCGACCGGGCTGAATGCTTCTTTCAGCGAAGGCTCAAAAGGCGATATAATGCGCGTCTCCTTGTCGGCAAATGCAGCCTCCACAGCCTGCTGAAGGGGGAACTCCGAGAGAGCGGTTCCTGCGTTGACAGACCACCAGTAGCTCTCCTGCTGTGCGTCAAGGCCTTTTTCAGCAGCCATGACAAGCAGCGAAACCGCATTGTTCCGGCCATGCTTCATAAGGCCCATGCCTGAAAGCTCCTGCCGTACCGAATCAAGCTGTACTGCAGCCTGCACAGTCACCTGATACTGATCGGGCAGAGTGTTTTCACCGATAATTCTGAAACTCTGCAGGTACCGCTCAGGCTGCGCGGCGAAACGGGCTATGATGCGGGTGCTGTGCGCAGCAAATGTGTCGGCCGGCAGCAGGGAGTTTACGGCGTCAATCACGGCCTTGAGCTGTGCGTCTGCAAGCGCGCTCTGCCTGGCGCCGGGGATATCGCCCCCGGAAATACGTGCGATGCCGCGTCCGGTAAAACCGTCAACAGCTGTCTTCTCCTGGGCGCCTGCCGCAGAGCACAGAAGCAAACAAAAAAAGAGTGCTGCAATACTGCATTCAACTAATCGCATGCGTGTTCCTCTAGTGCTCCCTGTTGCGAAACGACGGCACGGCAAATCGCCGGAGATTATACGCTATCGATGAATCAATGCGCGCCTCAATAAGCACGTCCCCTTCATCGCAGGCGCTGTACAAAACAATACCGCTCATCATGATGCGGTCTATGGCGCTTTTTTCCGTCACCGGGAGTCTGAAACACATATGCGGTACCCGCTGGGCAAGCCAGCGGTCAAGCAGGCTGCGCAAGCCCTCGATCCCCTGCCCGGTAGAGGCAGATACCGCGGCAGCAGGCTCAAACCTCCGGGACAGCTGCCTGACAACTCCCGGATCTTCGACAGCATCTATCTTATTAAGAACAAAAATTGTCTCCCTGTCGCGGGCGCCGATTTCTTCAAGCACGCGGTCAACCGCAGCAGCCTGCTGCTCTGCACAGGGGCTTGTACAGTCAATAACATGGAGCAGCAGCTGCGCCTCCCGCACCTCTTCAAGCGTTGCTTTGAACGCGGCAACAAGCTGGTGCGGCAACCCCCTGATGAACCCGACAGTGTCGGACAGCAGCACGGAGCCTCCGCCGGCAAGGCTGACCTTGCGCGTCGTCGGGTCAAGCGTTGAAAAAAGCCTGTTTTCAGTCTTGACGTCCGAGCCTGCAAGCAGGTTCAAAAGAGTTGACTTGCCGGCATTGGTGTAGCCAACCAGTGCGGCGCACTGCGCGCCGTGACGTATACGGTTCTGGCGCTGCACCATGCGGGCGGTTTCCACATGATCAAGCTCCCGGCCAATCCGCTGCATGCGCTCCTTCACCTTCCGGCGGTCAACCTCAAGCTGCGTTTCACCGGGCCCCCGCGTTCCGATGCCGCCCCCGAGGCGCGACATCTGCAGGCCCCTGCCCTTAAGCCGGGGCATCAGGTAGTCGAGCTGCGCAAGCTCAATCTGTAATTTGCCTTCCCGTGAGCGGGCGCGCTGGGCGAAAATGTCAAGGATCAGAGCTGTGCGGTCGATGACCTTCATCTCTAAAAAATCCTCAAGATTTCGCTGCTGCGCAGGCGTCAGGTCCGCGTCAAAAATGACAAAATCAGCGCCGTCCTGCATCACCTGCATCTTGAGGGCTTCACGCCTGCCCTGCGTTATAAAAAAAGCAGGGTCACAGCCTCTCCACTCATGTTCGATGCTTCCCGCTATTTCAGCGCCTGCCGAGCGGGCAAGATGAGCAAGTTCCTCATTCGGGGCGCACTGCCCGGCGCCTGCTGCATCCTTATGCCGGAAAATGACCAGCAGGGCCTTTTCTTTTACAACATGCCGGTGCTTCACATGAATGCCTGATCTCCCTAGAGTCTATCATGGCGTTTGCAGCCAGACAAAACACTTCAAGTAATAAGCAACTTTGACTCAAGATTCAAGAACTTTTTGGCATGGGCCTCGATCTCAGGCGCTCCGCAGGGCAGCTCAACCCAGATAGCATCAGGATCATGGCGCAGCCAGGTAAGCTGCCTTTTGGCAAAACGCCTGGTTTCACGGCATATCAGGCTCACAGCCTCGGCAAGAGGAATCGTGCCCTTTAGATACAGCCCTATCTGCTTGTAGCCGATGCTGCGCAGCGGCCGAAGCTCCGGTCCATAGCCCAGAGAAAAAAGCGTCTCTACCTCCCTGACAAGCCCCAGCTGCATCATGCGCTCGACCCGCTGCCCGATGAGTCTGTACAGCTCATCGCGATTTCTGGTCAGGCAGAGCTTCAGGCAGTCATAAGGCTCATCCTGAAAAGCGTGCATACTGTTATGCTGCGTCATGGTTGCACCGGTGAGCTGATACACCTCCAGTGCCCGGACAAGGCGCACCATATCGTTGGGGCTGATGCCAGCCGCAGCTGCAGGATCAACCTGCTGCAATCTTTCATAGAGCTCCTTTTTGCCAAGGCTGCGAAGCCTCTCCCGCAGTGTTTCATCAGCCGGCGGCGCGGTTGAAAGGCCCCGTGTAAGGGCGCGCACATACAGCCCTGTGCCTCCCACAATAAGCGGGACCCTGCCCCGCCTGGCGATATCCGCAATTATCAGCCTCGCCTCATGCATGAAGCGTGCTGCATTGAACTGTTCATCCGGGTTGACGACTGAAAAAAGATGATGCGGTATGTCCGACTGTTCCTGCAGCGTCGGCTTTGAGGTGCCGATATCCATATAGCGGTAAAACTGCATGGAGTCGGCATTGATGATTTCGCCGGAAATCGCCCGGGCAAGGGCAAGCCCCACGGAGGTTTTGCCGACGCCCGTTGGCCCCTGCACAACAATAAGCTTCTGTTTAGCTGTTCCGCTTCCTGTTTTCAAGGTGACGAGACTGGCTGTGTGTGTGCAGCTGGCGGGAAACTCATTTCAACGGGCCTGCCGCGATTGCCCGGCACAGTGACAGGGTTGTTATTGTAAAAAGCAGCCACCCCCCCGGGATTCCCGATCCGGACTTTAATGTCCGACACCGCATTGACGCTGTAGGTTTCACCTTTTTTGAGGGTCACCTCAAAAACATGCTTGCCGTCAACAGTAAAACGCATCCAGCAGCGTTCCGTTGCAGCAAAACGAATGGTAAACGGACTGGTCGCAGCTGAAGCCGATGCATTGTCAGACCCTGCCGGTTCTGCAGAAGCGGGCTTTAAAGAAGCCACAATGTCCGGCTCCTGTGAAGGGGTATCGTCCGGCTCACGGGGCTGAACCATGGACGGGGCATCAGCATCATTGCCTGAATTCGTGACGGTTGGAAGAGAAGGTCTCCCCTTATAGCCGAAAAACAATGCGCATACCAGAAGCACCACCGCACCGGCAATAACCGGCACGGCATAGCCGGGAATGAACAAGGGCGGGGAAGCATGTTTCACTTCCCTGGCCTGCTCTGCTGTGGGCGCTGCTTGCACCTGCCCTGCATACAGCGCCAAAACTTCATCAGGACTGATATCAAGCTCATTGGCATAGGCTTTGATAAAACCCCTGACATATGCCTCAGGAGGAAGAAGTTCTGTTTTATCAGCCTCCAGAGCAGTCAGCGTAAAGAGGCCGATTTTGGTGCCTTCAGCAATATCTTTAAGCGTTTTGTTTTGTTTCAGCCTTTCGGCTTTGAGAAATGCGCCTGCACTATCCATATAATACTTCACCCGGTTGAAAAAAACAGCAGCCGTACTCCTGGCATCAGCGCCCCGACACTGCGTCTCTTCCTTTTAAAATTCCTTCATTTTTTTAAAATATCACGCTGATATCGGCAATACAAGAAAAAATAAAACAATAACATGCCTACCATGGATCATTGCTGCATAATTGAGAGTCGGGCATCACGCCACTTTTTCCATTCGTTTTTCACGACCCCCTCTATTTTACCAAAAGTTCAATGTTGACTTGCAAGCCCAGGAATTTATATCTATAATTCAACATGGTATGCTGTGAAATCGCTATATTGACAAATGGCTCTTTCATCAACCATGAAATATTAAGATACTAATTTGATTTCTGATTAACCCATAGCCTTATACAACCAATTTGGCGACATTATCTGACAATAGTGCTGTTCCCATTGCGCCGGGCTCATCTCTATACGTATTTAGTTCATTGTTTGGTTGTCTCTACATCAACCGCTCCTGAAAAACAATAGCCTGCACATACACATTACGCTCAATAGAGGAGAATAGAATGGCGCACATTAAACTCACGTTTTCTTGTCGTACAGCATTCTCATTAGTTGCGGCCCTGTGCATGTTTGCCTCCTGCGACTGTAATAAACCCACACCAACCGATAAAAAAGTTGCAATTCTGGTAACAGACTGGGGAACGCCAAATGGTTTTGATGAGCAGTACTACAGCCAGATCGGCTATCGCGGTTCACGTGGACCGGCAGCAGATCCGGGCATACCCCCGGAGCAACAATCGTGCATTGAAACCTATGTTGGCATTTGGCCATACCTGTCTGCCATGGGTATCATGCCTTATGCGGTTTCTTATTCTTCAAGCGTTAATGATACTTCGGGTGTTTATAGACATACCGATAATGATACCTATGTCAATCTTCTGGAACCGGGCAAAATTATATCAAAGGAAGATGGCGATGCTTATGAGCTTGCCGGATCGGTGATACCCGCAAGTTCACTTGAAGCGGGTTTAAGTCGAGGGCGTGCATTTTTCGGGTTGGATAAAAGGCTGGGAGACTCCATTGGAACAGGGGCTGTCGACCATCTTGACGGCATTTATAAAATAAATATACCCGGCGGCGATGGTGTCAATGATCTGGACGAATCGTACAACGCTTACTGGGTGCGGCTGGTGGCAATTATGTCATTGGGCTTTGATGTGTCGATCAACCCGAACACGCTTATTATGGAGAATGAACTGAACGGCAGCCTTCTTGCAATGTTTGGGGATGCAGTCGATATCAGGTATGGTAATTATGAGGCAGTCCCCGGGCTTTCCCGTCGGGAAGAGGATGTTGCCATTGATTTTGCCAGGGAGGGCTTTACAAAATTACTTCTTACCCGGGAAACCACAGACAACAATAATTACGCCAATAAATTCATGACCTATGGGTACACCCAGCGGGGACTTTGCAGTGCGGGCTACGGGAACCAGATGGACATTAAACAGATCCGGCAGGTTGGCCGGACGCCCGAATACAACACCATACTGGTAAACACCCTGCGCCCCGCTTTTGAACGTATCCCTGACGGCGCTGATGTTTCGGTCCTGTACGCTACCTATGGCCTGCCGTATCAGGTGAATAAAGCCGCCATCGACTATCAGCTGGCGGGGCAGCCAATCAGCGCATTTTGTTCCAATCATCCCTGGGCACAGGAAGTCTTTCACGAAAATGCTTTCAACAACTATTTGAGTGCCCGGCCTTATATCGAAAGGGCTTTTGATGCAAAGTATAACGGAAAATACAATTTGAATTTTCACAAGACGGACGGCAGCGGTGAGTGCACGAATCCCGATTGCAGAATGAGCACCCTTTATGGCTATTCATTATATCCGCCGTATCCATTCTACGGTTACCCGGATGATCCCGATCGTTTCCAGTCTCTGCGTGACAATATTGAAGCCCTTAAAGCCCAGGCAACACCCCCCAAACATGTCCTGATAGCGCTTTCGCATTGGTATTACAATAGCGGTGATACTGCCCTATCAATACGCGATATGAACAATTTTCCCCTAAGCTCGGAGCAGGACATCCTGGCCGGAGATTTTATTATGGAATGGTGCGAAAGCACGACAACCGCTGGACCGAACGAAACCTTGCAGGACCGAGCCTATATTGAATCCTATGTCCTCGATCAGAGGACTACACTGCGAGGGACATTCGAGCTGGATGAAAATGGTGAGTGCCCGGACGGATACATTCATCTTGTCATAGCCGAGGCGTTTGACAAGCAGATGGAAGCTTTTTCGCGCGGATACGCCAGCAGGATTCGTGGCGGGGTCGAGCGTTACGGTATTTTTCCAACCGAACTTGGCCTGACCATCGCAGCAAAGGGCACTATCAGCAAATTGAACGGTGGTACGGTTGTAAGCAAAGCGGGGAAAAGCCGTGGAGCCAGGCTGGATGTTCCTCCTGATCCGGATCCGCTCAAGCCTGATACATTAACCTATACCGACATGTACCGTCCGGCCAGTTCCTCTGATCCGCATCCCGATGGTGTCAGGATACTAAATGATCCTACCGATCGCTGGGAAGCAGCCTGGGACAATTTTACAGCCTATATAGGCACCCAAAGAAAAGCACTGGATCCTGCTGATCCGCAAGCTGTAAAAATCAGTCTGCCGAGTGGTCCTTCAGGCATAAGGACTGTGAGTACAGCAGTGTGTTTCGGACCATATCGGACACTTTTTAATCAGCCGGCAACAATTACATTACCCTATGATACAGATAAAGCAACAAACGCTGCTATCATTCGGCCTTTTGTCTTTAATGACATAACCGGAGACTATGACCAGGTATATCCGATTGTCGGCGGGATAGATTACAAAACTGATAACAATAATATTGTCTTGAACGATAATGGAACTGCCAGTTTCAGTGTTCAAGCTCTGGGCATCTTTGTGCTGGCTGAATGTCCTGATTGCTCCATGTAAGCGCGCATTACAAAACAACAATGCACGGAGAATAAAAGAACTTTATACAACGAAATACCCGACCCTTCAATTCACAGCAGTTGGATTCCGACGAAGACCATATGCGGCAATGTTGTCAAATTGCCGCCGCAATCCAACTTCCCATGACTCCGTTACCCCTCTCCGATCATCTAACCGCACACGCGGCACTGCCGCATCCGGCTTTGCGACTGACTTCACCATAAAGGTACACAGCGGCTGGCACTGTGACTCCGCTTTCGCCTTAAGGCAAAATCCCCGTCGGGATTGCTAGGAGAAGGAAATAACACTACAGCCGGGCCCCCTGTTGCACTTCCTTTTACTAAGAGGGCCTTCAGCGCCTGAATTTTTGCACACAGTCAGCACCGCCTCCTCCGGTTTGCTTCGCACCAGCACGATCAGTTCCGGCTTCTGCCACGGTTTCTTATGATGCAGGCTTTTTTTATCCATATACTTCCCTCTCAATTTTTCAGCTTTCCGAGCGTAAACCAACATAAAAAAACGACTTTCCGTTCAGGTGCTAGTTTGGGTTTTTATCCGAGCAGTGTATAAACTGATCAACATAGAGTAAAACTTTTTTCAACTCAGCAGCATATAGCGCGGCATGCTTTTCAACTGCAGCGCCGTCACCAGCCTTTATGGCTGCTTCCAGCCCTGCTGCAATCCCCTGCAGCCCCTCAGCTCCTATCTGAGCGCTCATCCCCTTGGCCGTATGTGCCTCACGTCGCGCTGTATCATGATCGCCCATCAGGAAGCTCTCAACTATCGTTTCAGCTGAGGGAACATTGTTTTTGTATATTTTTAGTATTTTAATATACAAATCAATATTTCCATCAATGCGGGCTAGTGCCGAGGCTGAATTAATACCGGACGTCACAGTCATGTCAGAGCTTTCCATTGCTGTGGATAGTGCGTTAATCCGCGCCGCGCCAACTGATGGCTCCTTGTGCTTTTGTACCCACCGGGCAAGCACAGCAAGCATATCAAAGCATTAATCGGCTTCGTAAGATGATCATCCATGCCTGCATCAATGCTCATGGCATACTCATGCCGCATGGCATGAGCCGTCATGGCTATAATGGGGAGGCGCTTCTTCCGGTTCACCTTTGCTTCCCACTCCCGCATGTTCCTGGCTGCCGTGTAGCCGTCCATAAGGGGCATTTGTACATCCATGAGCACAGCGTCAAAGCGAGTCTCCTTCATTGCCGCAAGCGCCTCTATCCCATTGGCGGCATAGCTGACTAGAACGCCTGCGCCCTTCAGTATCTCTCCAGCCACCTGACGGTTCAGTTCATTGTCCTCGACGACAAGGACACGGGTGCTTGTAAGTAGGGAGGCAGGAACCGGCGGCGCCGCTATCTGCTGCGACACTGGCGGGGTTCCGGGCACGTTCAGGCCCAGAGCATTTTGTACAGCAGTAAACAGCATCGCCAGGGTAAAGGGTTTTTCAAGCCACCCGTCAACCCTCAGCTCTCCTGCTGCTGTTTTCAGATCATCATAGCCATATCCCGTTATCATAAGTATCCGCGGAGAGGCTGCGCCGCCATGGCTCCTGATCTTTTCAGCAAGCTCAATTCCGTCCATACCGGGCATTTTCCAGTCAAGTATCGCAAGGTCATACATGGCGATTCTCAGGGGTTTTTGTAATCTTTTCCATACAGGCTGCGCCGGATGCTACGGTGTCGACCCTGACGCCCATAATTTCAAGCATGTTCCCGACAACCTCCCGAACCGTTTCACTGTCATCGGCCACAAGCACCCGCCTGCCCCGCAATCCGGCATCAGGCTGCGACAGGCCGGTATCATCTGCAACGCTCAGGCCGAACCGTATGGTAAACTGAAAAACGCTTCCCCTGCCCGGTTCGCTCTCAACGGTAAGATGCCCGCCCATAAGCTCAACCAGGCGCTTGCTGATAGCAAGGCCGAGCCCCGTGCCGCCGAACTGGCGCGTCATGGTGCTGTCGGCCTGCGTAAAAGGCTCAAACAGCTTCTTCTGATCTTCATCATGTATGCCGAT
The DNA here is from genome assembly GCA_963718965.1 of uncultured delta proteobacterium. GTDB lineage: Bacteria > Desulfobacterota > WTBG01 > CAIYCZ01 > CAIRTM01 > CAIWCT01. The sequence goes on from CAVRBJ010000022.1 coordinate 33,724, forward strand.
CCCCGTATCCTTCACAGCAAAGCACAGTTCAACTGACGTATCATCTTCATGCACGGGATACACCGAGACGATCACGTCGCCCTGCGTGGTGAATTTCAGCGCATTGCCGGCAAGATTCACAAGAACCTGCTGCAGCCGCACCGGATCGCCCTCGAGAACATGAGGTGTCGTAAAACCAACATCAAATAACAGCTCGATATTTTTCTCCTGTGCCCTGATCGCAAGAATGCTGGTGATGTTATCAAACACCGATGACAGGGTAAAAGCGGTTCTTTGTAATGCAAGCTTGCCCGCTTCAATTTTTGAAAAATCCAGGATCTCGTTAATAATCGTCAACAGAGACTGGGCGGATTTATCAAGTTTGGATAAATAGTCCTTTTGCCGCGGCGTCAGTGCTGTCTGCTGGGCAAGATGCGAGAGTCCGAGTATGGCATTCATCGGGGTGCGGATTTCATGGCTCATATTGGCAAGAAATTCGCTCTTGGCTGCATTGGCACGCTCAGCCTGAAGGGCCATCTCACGGGCATACACCGTAGCCTGCCTGAAGGGTACAGTTCATCTGCCTGAGTTCTTCCTCGGCATGCCTGCGTACGTTAATTTCCTGCATCAGCTCTTTGGTTCGCATATCAGTGATTTCCTCCAGCCACATTCGACAGCTTCAACCTAGACATCCTCAGCCTTTTCCATGCAGCCTTTTCCCGCTGCGCCCGTAATAAATAACTCCGGTCCTGACAAACAGGGCTTCAATGGATATGATGCACTGCAGAAGCGCGGGTCGCCTGCGCAGCTGATAGCGAAGCGCCATGATCCTGTTGAGAATCACATGATTAATGCTGTTTCGGGTATTCCTGATATCCATGTTTGTCTCCAGACGCCGCTGCCACACAGCAGCGCGCCCACACGGTTGTAATGAAAATCTGAAAATCTGTTTTATAAATTTACAACTATCATGCCAATTCAAAATAAATAAAATAATTGCTATTTTATAAGTATTTTAAAACAAAAAAATATTTTAATCATTACACGTCCTTGAAAAAAATGTAGCACTCGATAATGATACACAAAAGCAACGGGCATTAGTGTAACAATTCGGGGAAATTGTATATGCTGTCGGAGGTGTAGAAGCGAGAAAACTTCAGGGTAAATAAAAAAATGAAGGGGATTAATGCTCGGCAGGGGCATCAGACTGCATGCCGGCAATGAAAAGATAGGGGCGTCATGGTAGAAAGCTTGTAAGCGATTGCGCTGCCCGGGCTCTGACCTAACCCTGGGATCATACTCTCGGCTTGCGGCGCTCTTTGGACAGAGCAATAGTTTCGAATTTTTTACAACAGATTCTCAATATCCTTATCAATGACCTTTCTGTCAAAATCACGGTCCAGCGTTTTATAGCTTCGATAGAGCGGCAGAAAAATTTTCGTGAAAACAGGGTCTTCAAAAACAGCCGGGTCGCCATGATGATTATTGCTTTCCATCACTGTTTCTCCTCGCTATCATGATAAAATTCAAAATCTGCCGGCACAGTCAAGTTTGAGTTCAATCACAGCATGCGCCAGCCGCTCAGGCGCGGTTGCCTGTGCTGTCATGTTGCTGCCGGCGATACTGCGATATACATTTTCATACTTATCAATCTCTTGCAACACAGAAAAAGACGCCGCCGATTGCCGGGCCGCTGCACTCAAAGCATGCCTGCAGCCGGCATCGGCGGCAAGCCGGCAGGCGGCATCGATAAAGCAGTCGCGGGATGCAAGTGATGCAAGCAGACCCGTTATGCCCTGCTGCACAAGCGCGCGGTTGCCCGGGGCATCGCTTGCCAGCACCGGCAGCCCCTCTGCCATGGCCTCAAGCATGGCGCCGGGCATCCCCTCATGCAGCGAGACATTCAGGAAAATATCGGCTGCAGCCATAAGATCGCGCACCGCCTCATGCGAAATTTCACCAATATAGGAAAAACCCGTCACAGCCCTGCCCTTTTCAAAAATGCGCGATGCCTCAGCCCCGTCGATAACCGGCCCGGCAAGCAGCAGGCGGGCCAGGGGATACCGCTTGCGCACTGCGGCAAAAAAATCAAGGGCAAAACAGATATTCTTCACCGGCCGCAGGCCGGCGGCCATAAAAAAAAGAATGTCGCCGCCGGCAATACCATAGCGCTGCCGCACTGCAGACCGATCAAGTGTGTATATCCCTCACATCTATTCCCTGGGCAATGACAAACAGCTTATCGGATGCCGCGGCGAAATGTTCAGCCACCCACAACCTGGCTTCTTCATGAAAAACAACAATGGCTCGGCGCCTGGGTAAACTGCCGCTCCAGCATCCCGTATTCGGCGCCATACTCCTGAGGGCTGTTATAATCCGTCCCCGTCAGGGTAATAACCCACGGAACGGATATCCGGCTGAAAAGCTCTTCAAGCCACCGGGCCGGCTTAATGGCATGCAGGCTGTGCACGATATCGGGAGAGAAGCTCGCCGCGCTTTCTACGGTAGCAGCATCTATGCCGCACAGGAGCACCTCGTGGCCCCGCGAGACAAGCCCCTGCCGGAGCCGCTCTGCAAGCAGGCTGTTGCCGCAGGAAAAGGGGAAGGTATGGGGGCTGACAAGTGCTATGCGCATGGCAGATCGCTGAATGAAATTAAAGTGATAGTATTGTTGTTTAACCGACTTCAGGACGCCATCAGCTGTCAGCGCTGCCAGCTCGCGCTCGCGGTCGGCTGTTAGAAAAGGCATTGTGCCGCATCGGCATAGCCCGGATGACACATAAGCTCTGTGCTGCCTGCCGGCAGGCGTTCCAAAAACCGTTTCAATGCCTGCTCAGAGCGAATATCAGGCACATGCAGGCCTGCGCAGCGGTCGGGGAAGCACAGCCCTGCATGCCGGAATACCGCGCGGGCCCGCAGCGACAGCAGGATAGATGAACATTTTTTTTACAACGCCCTGCCCGGCCTGCACGGAGAGACCACAGCAGCGGCTCAAGGGGCAGGCGGATGCGCCTGATGCCGCAGCGCTGTGCCGCCCGTGCAGCCGCTTCCGCAATGCCGGGAAAAACATGCAGGTGGTTATTGCTGTCGATATGATCAGGCTCTATGCCCGCAGACTGCACAGCCTCAATCTGAGCAAAAAACTCCCTCTCGACTTCACCGGGTCAAACCTTCCGCCAAGAGCCCTGCGCCAGGCCTCGTGCTTTGAAAAAAAACAGCCATCCTGACCGGCAATGCTGTTTATGATTTTGCAGACAGGACGGCCTTTTGTCAAGTTAAGATGAACGCCGATGCGCCCGGCGAAAGGTATCTTGAAGCTCCGTACAGCGCGCCTTCGGGCCAGGCCGCATTGGCAAGCACCGATGTGCTGGTCACAATACCCCGGCGCGCGGCCTCGATAATTCCGCGATTGCGGCCTTCATCGGTATTGTAATCATCCGCATTGACAATCAGCTGCCTGTTCATCTGCCACGGCCCTGCGAAAGTGCATAGTCGAAAAAAGGGATATAGTTCAGCGCCTGTTTGTCCCAGGTCCAGCCCTGCTCAATAACTTCCCGTGCATGCGCGCCCATGGCAGCCCGAAGATCGGGCCTGTCGCGCAATGTTATCACAGCCTCCTGTATGGCTTCAATGCTGCGGTCGATGAGCAGGCCATTATGCCCGTGGCGTATCAGTTCGGGGGCAATGCCCCACCCTGGTTGAGACAATCGGTATGCCGCAGGCAGAGGCTTCAAGCAGGCTGTGAGGCCCGCCTTCAACGCGGCTTGTGCAGATGCAGGCATCAAGGCCCTGATAAAACGAGACCATCTCATCCTGCGTCCGCCACGTTTCTTCGCGGGCTGCAAGCCGAAGCTCAACGCCGGGAAGAGCCTGCACCGCAGGAATCAGCAAATCCTCAAGGCCCCGCTTGGCAGGATGATTGGTGCGGGAACCGGCCCAGCCAAGAACAAGCCTGCCGGGGGCCGGTGAAACCCTGCCTTCCGGCCGCGGCACAAAAACGGTTTCATCAACGCCGTGGGGCGTATAAAAAACCGCCGGATGAAGGGGCGCAAAAATTTCATGCAGTATCAGCGACGGCACATGCAGTGCGTCAAAACGATTCAGATGATGAAGAAAATCCTGCGATGGCGGCAGGCCCATGCCGCTATCCCACTTGCTGTGGCAGCGGACGCCGATCACCGAGGGCCGGGGCACCGCCACATCAATGCCTGCATCCTGGAACTGCCGCTCATAGCAGATATAGACCAGATCGTAATCGCGGCGGTTGATGGCCTCAACCGCGGTTCGTGTTGAAGGCCTTGCGGAAATCATACCTGCCGGCAAGCCGCCGCATGACATTGTCTGCCGTGCGCTCAAGGGCCCAGCCGGGCACATCAACGATGACAAGTATTCGTGGTTTCATACATGCACAAAAAAAAAAGGAGACGTTTCCGCCTCCTTTCAACAAAGCCATATCGGGTGTCTTTTTACTGAACAATAACCTTGCCTTTAAACTCTTTGATGTTGTCGCGCAGTTGAGAAATGGCGCCGCTGCCGGGGGCCTTGCGCAGCACATAATTAAATTCGCCCTTCTCAACAAAGCAGAGGCTTGCAACCGAATCCTGGGGGATACGGTCGGAAATAAAAGAGCCGTCGTCATCGACCATAAAATGGACGGGGCTTTTGCAGGCCAGCGTTACCTGCTTGCCTTCGAATTTCAGCTCAAGCTGGGAACGGGAATCATTGACCCACACAACCGTGGTGCCGGGCTTAACAGTAACTTCAGCAGGCCGTATGCCGCCCATAACATCCAGGCGAATTATCTTGGTCTCCTTGATATTCTGGTCGGTCACGATCTTGCTGTCTTTTGCCTCGCCAGCTGCCCAGGCAGAGGTCATAGCAAAGCACAGTGCGAAAACGATTGCTGCAAAAATTTTTGCTGTCTTCATTTTTCCCTCCTTTAAGGTTATTTGTGCTCAGAATTATGCCTTAGCATATAAAAACAAAAAATAATAGTCAAGGGTATATCAGAAGAAATTTTAATTATAAATTCAGCCTGATTTTCTCAGCCTCAACAGGTCCCGGGCTGCCTGCAGGATAAAAATGCAGAATCCGCTCCGTCCGGATGCACTGCTCGCAGTCTTCGATAAGAGGCGTTAAAAAAGCCCAGCACAGCTCCTCCGAATCCTGGCGCAGCGACAGCATCTGGTCGCCGTTCAAACAGTCTATCAGCACTTTTTCATAGGCCTCGAAACCCTCAGCCTTATCGCCGGCATAGCAAAATTCAAGATCAATGGGCCGAAGGCACATGACAGGGCCGGGGTTTTTAGCTCGAAAGCTGAGCGTGATTTTTTCCTGCGGCTGAATAGAAAAGGTGAGACGGTTGGGCCCTGTTGAAGACATCATGCCGTTTCTAAACACAGCCCTGCTAACATCACGAAATTGAATGGTAATTCTTGTTTCTTTCTCTCGCATCCGCTTGCCCGATGTCAGGTAAAAAGGCACCCCCTGCCAGCGCCGGTTATCGATAAATACTTTCATGCTGGCAAATGTCGGCGTCAGAGACTGCGGGTCGACGCCCGGCTCCTGGCGGTAGCCCGGCACCAAATGCTCATCCATTGCGCCTTCCGTATACTGGCCCAGCACAATATGGTCGGCAATGTTTTCGAGAGCAAAGGGCCGCAGCGCCTTGAACACGGCGGCCTTTCTGCTGCGCACATATTCGGTCTGGAACTGCGCCGGCGGCTCCATGGCAACAAGTGACAGAAGCTGGAGCATATGGTTCTGGAACATATCGCGCAGCACGCCGGCTTTTTCATAATAGCCTGCGCGGTGCTCAATTCCCAGCGTCTCCAGCGCGCAGATGTCCACATATTCAATATATTTCCTGCTCCAGAGCGGACGCAGAATGGCATTGGCAAAACGGAAGGCCAGAATATTCTGCACTGTTTCCTTGGCAAGATAATGATCTATGCGGTAGATCTGGTGCTCCTGAAAGCAATGGCCGAGTATGCCGTCGAGGCGCATGGCAGACTGCAGGTCCGAGCCGAAAGGCTTCTCGACTATAATGCGCCGCCAGGCCCCGTCAGGTTCTGCGGCAAGACCGGCCTGCCCGAGAAGCGTTATAACTGTTTCAAATAAAAAGGGCGGCAGAGCAAGGTAGTAGAGGCAATGTGATCCTGTCTGATGCGTCTCACTTATGCGGGCCATGGCAGCGGCAAGCGCATCAAAGGAGGCCTTCTCTTCATACACAAGCTGCTGATAATAGAGCTTTTCGGAAAACTCCTGCCAGCGGGACATATCGGCCCCCGCCTGCTCCAGGCCCTGCTGCAGGCGGCTGCGAAAAGCAGGCGAGTCAAGCTGCGTGCGGCTGCAGCCCAGCACGGCAAAATCGCGGGGCAGCGAACCAAGCAGAAACAGCCGGTAGAGTGAGGGAATGATTTTCCGGCTGGTCAAATCGCCCGATGCGCCGAGAATGACGATCAGGCACGGATCAGTCGGCGGATCAAACCTGCAGGCATCCGCAGCAGGCAGAATTGTTGTGCTGAAAACAGTATCGGTCATCCAAAGACCTCATGCATAGTAGGGGCAGGCCTTGCGCCTGCCCACAATCAATTGTCCCTGTAGGGGCAGACCTGCGTGTGCGCCCTTTTCCCATTACCCCATTTTATAGCATGTTCCGCACTCTACACAAGTAAAACTAAAAAAACCGGGCTCTATGCATCACTCCCGGCAAGCAAATCAAGCGATTATAAATTGACATTATCCAATATCGAATTTTGCAAAGGAATTCTTATTGAGAAATGCGAGAAATTTACTTGCCCACCAGGCATAAAAAGGGATCTGGTTATCGGGAACAATCATTCTTGTTAGCATGAATTCCTGAAATTCAGGCAGCACGGTATTTTCTGCCATTCCGCCAAATCTCCCATGATATATAGAACTCTGTATATCATGTAAATATCAGCAAAAAAAAGAGTATTCAATAATTTATTTGACAATATTAATATAATTTGAAATAAGCGTCTTAGGCATAAGTCGGAAATTACAGAGTTCTATATAATAAATATATGTTAACCTGAAAATATGAAAAAACAGAAAATATCAGAATCACTCGAATTAATCTTCAAGGGCATCAATAACTTGAAAGAGACGTTTCCCAATCGCGCTTTCACAATCGATGGAAGATTAGTTGGCGACATCGGTGAGGTTATAGCTGCACTTGAATATGACATCGTCTTGCACACTACTTCACAGCCGGATCATGACGGCAATACTTCGGACGGTCGGAAAGTTCAAATTAAAGCCACATTTAAAGATTCTCTGACCTTCAAGACAGTGCCAGACTACTTTTTAGGCTTCAAGCTTTTTCAAAATGGCAATTTCGAAGAAATATATAACGGACCCGGAAAACTTATTTATGAAAAATATAAGCACAGAAAAGGCATCGGAAAACAGCTATTATCATTTCCCAATTCTGACCTGAAGGAATTATCAAAGAGCGTTTCTGAAACCCAGAGAATTCCAAAAAAAGAAATCAAGGGTTAACAATCTGCTCCAGGCGACGCGGGGGAATAAGCGTTTTTCGTTTGTACTTTTTGCGTGGTTGCCCCGCGCCCCTGAGCACGGTCGTTAAATGCCAATGAGGCCAATCATGTCATTAAGTTTCTGCCAAAAAATAATTTTAGTCCTGATAGTGAACATCGGCATTACTGGATGTACAAACTATTCAGAAAGAAAGCAAAGGCTTCTTCAATGTTATCAAGAGAATCAATGTAACTGGACGTCATGGATTTCTAGTGCGTTAGGCGGCACAAAACCTTGCAACAGATGTAATAGTGCATTTATTCACGATACGCCCGAACCGGCTTGCCAAGAGCCAACAAATAAAGAAGTCGTTGGTTTATGGGAATCAACAACAACATCTCGTGGTGGCATTGGTAATAACTTTGAATTCAAGAATGATGGTTCTTATACAGCCGCCACAGTAGTTTTAGTTAACCTGACATATGAAATCAAAGATGGGAAATTTTATATGTCACAAAACCCAGGTGAACAAATCAATTACACAAAAGGTGCTGCAATTGAAGTAACTGAAACTGGATTTACTTTAACTGGCGAAGATGGCACAAAAGAGGTGAAAGTTAAAAAAGTACAAAATAATGAAAAAACAATAATTGGTGAATACAAATATCATCATTACACTGGCGGCACGGCCTATGAAAAATACACCTCTGATGGGGAAATGAAATTCCGATTGCCCATGAAATCTGTTTCAGGTTGTTACTCAATTAATAATGGTGAAATTTCTGTCACTCAAAATGCAAAAAAGCCTGCCAAAATTAGTTATATAATTTCGAGCGGAAATCTCACTCTAAAAAGCCCCGAAGGCGAATACTTATATAGCCTAGTTCCAGAAGGAACTTGGTATGATAGCAAAGATATTGATTATCAAAAATCAAAAAACTAATGGACTTAACAAGGCCAGGCACGCCGCGTACATGTGCGCTGGACTTTCGGCTGCGCCGCTCGCCCGTGCTGGCAAAGTTAAATATGAAAAATTTCAAAATATATAAAAATCTAGCCACTCTAGGGAAATACATATTTAGCGAGGACCAGACAGTTGGTAGGGCGGGTGCCAACCCGCCGAATTTACAATGAAGAATATAAAACACGGGAGCGCCTAACAACGGCGCTTCACTGGACGCGGTTCCGCTGAGCTCCGCCACGCCAGTGACCTTGAGCGTTATGCTTCAGCAAAACCTTGACTTATTAAATATAATAAGTTAATAATATTAATAATGTGGCACATACAGGAACATCGCAGCCTGGATAAGATACTTGAGAAACTGCCTTTACAAGTCGTTAAAAAATACGAACTTTGGAAAGACATTGTTTTTCGGCATGGGCCGGAAAAATTACGTGAATTCCCGGGATTTCATGACGAAAAATTGAAAGGAGAGCTGGAAGGACAACGATCTTCACGGCTCAATATTCAATACCGGGTCATTTATTCCGTCGAAAAAGATATTATTACAGTTTATGTGATTGATATTACGCCGCATACATATTAAGGAGCTACAATATGGGTGTTAATAAATCAAATTTCAAGCCGGCAAAGCAGCATGCGACCTTAACCACCGGCGAGGTAATTAAAATGCTGCGTGAATTAAAAGGGTGGACTCAGGAGGAATTATCAAAATATTGCTCTATCAATGCAAAAAATATCAGCATGCTTGAAAACGATAAACTGGAAATTGGAAAAAAAAGGGCTGAGCTGCTTGCTAAAGCATTTAATGTACATCCCGCAATAATTATGTTTCCAGAGTACGAAGCAATAGAAATTCATAGAGCGGCATAACTTGTCGCCGCACTGGACGTGGTTCCGCTGCGCTCCATTCCCGCCGGTGATGGCCCCATTAGCTGAGAAGAATAAAATCATGAAAAATATATGTATCGTATTTCTTATAACATTTATGCTCGTTTCATGTGGCCATGGAGGAGTTGATGAAGAAAAATTTGTCATCGATGAAAACAGTCAGGTAATTGATGTGAGGACAGAACAGGAATATAAAGAAGGTCATTTGAAAAACGCAATAAATATACCCCATGTTGAAATAAAAAATAAAATCAATGAGTATGTAAAAGACAAGAACCAAAAGATTATTTTGTATTGTCGCAGTGGAAGAAGATCTGGTATTGCTGAGAAAACCCTAAAGGAAATGGGTTATAAAAATGTGATTAATGCAGGCGCATATGAAAAACTGAAAAAAATGGACCGCGAAAAGAAACAAGAATAAATGCGTCATAACCACCTGCTGCACCGGACGCGCATACAGTCGCGCACCCTTAAGCAGCACGTTATGAGGCACGAAACAAAACAGCACAACAGGAGATACTGCATGCAGCGATGGCTGATAGCCCTTCTTGTTCTGCTCCTCCCGCAGATAGCACAGGCCGGTGACGCGCCGGCAGACCTGACTGCGGCAGTAGATGCGTACATCAAAAAAAAAGGCGGCCTTCAACAGCCTGCCTTCCGGCATGCTTTAACCGATCTCAATGGCGACGCTCAGGCTGATGCCGTCGTTCTCCTGCTCGGTGATTCCTGGTGCGGATCAGGCGGCTGCAAAATGCTTGATATTCCGGGGGACAAAAAACGGGTTCAAATTTGTTTCCGGAAGCACGGTCACCCGCGAACCTGTCAGGGTCTCCCCGGAGATGGCCCACGGGTGGAAAACTCTGATCGTCTACTCAAAGGGAGCGGGCGATGTCCTGTTGCCCTTCAACGGGACATCTTATCCCGCAAATCCGTCAATGCAGCCTCAAGCCAGCCCGGCTCAGGTCGCTGCGGCGCAAACCGTGCTGGAGTAAAACGGCACAGGGTTAATACCCCCTGACCGTATTTCACGCCAACCGTGAGAGCTCAACAACAGCCCCCCGATTGATCCCGCGAACGAAAACGCAGCGCAGCAGGCCCTCGTTTATCAACGGCCTGCTACGCGGCCCGGCGCAGGCTTTCAATGCGCGCCAGAACCGGCGGATGGCTGTACTCGAAAAAAACCTTTGCCGGGTGGGGCGTGAGGTTGGAGAGATTATCGACGCTCAGCTTTTTGAGCGCCGTGATAAGCGGCTCCGGGGCCTTAACAGTGACGGCGGCAAAAGCGTCGGCCTCGAATTCATGCCTGCGGGACAGCATATTTGCACCGATGCCGATGAGCATTTCAATGGGCGCATAAAGAAAGGCGAAAAAAAACAGCGTTGCGTAGAGCGACACATGCTCCATCCTGAAGGCGGCGCTCAAAGAAGGATTGCTGAGAAACAGGGATAAAATATAGAACATGATGCCGCTCGTGGCGATGGACATGGCAAGCATCCGGATGATGTGCCGCTTTTTGTAATGGCCTACCTCGTGGGCGAGAATGGCCACGAGCTCTTCGACGCTGTGCTTTTCAATGAGCGTATCAAACAGCACAATGCGCCTGAACCGTCCAAAGCCGGTAAAAAAGGCATTTGACTTTGTGGAGCGCCGCGAGCCGTCCATGGTAAATATTCCCTGCATTTTAAACTGCTGCCCGCGGGCATAGCGCTCGATGGCCTCTTTCAGCTCTCCGTCTGCAAGGGGCGCGAACTTGTTAAAGAGAGGCATGATCACGGCCGGGGCAAGAAACATGAGCAGAATCTGAATAAACGTCACGGCCCCCCAGCACCAGAGCCAGGCCAGAGGTCCCGTCTTTTGAAAAAACCAGAGAACGAGGGCCAGCACGGGCCCGCCGATGGCTGCGGCAAGCAGCCAGCCTTTGAGATGATCGACGATGAAGGTTTTCAGCGTGGTCTTATTGAATCCGTAGCGCTCTTCGATAACAAAGGTCCCGTAGGCGGAAAAGGGGATATGAATGAGGTCTGAGGCCAGCAGCAGTATGCCCGCAAAGCAGAGCCCTGTGGGGATTTCACCGAAACCGGCAGACCGCGCAATGCCATCGGCAAAATTGAAACCGCCAAGAAGAATGAAGGCAACTGTCAGGCACAGAAAAAACGCGCCGGCGATGCAGCCGAAACTGGTGGTTTCGCGCAGGTACTGCTGGGAGGCTGCATATTTTCCGGCATCATACCAGCCCTGAAATTCAGCGGGCAGGCCGGGCCTGAGAGAGCGCAGGTTCAGCATCTCCAGTGCAAGATCAAGAAGCCAGCTCAGTATGAGCACTGCCAGAATAAAAATCAGGTAACCGTTCATTGTATTTCCATTTCAGAAGCCGCGGGCATCAGTTTCGCAGCGCTGCGCCAGATGAGTGTCCTGCGTGGCGGGAAGTGCGGCGCCCGGCTGCCGCAGATATCTCTGCCTCGCAACCCGAATAAGGGCAGTCTTCGCACCCTTATTTTCTGCGTCGCTGAAAAAAGCCGCAAAAAACGTGGAGGGGGTTGAAAAACGTAAATCCGGGGCCCTCTACCGCTGCAAATAAGGCTTGAAGCTGCCGCAATCGGGCAGCACCTTTTTGATGATCTCTTCGAGCTCCTCGAAATCATGCACCCCCAGGAGCCGCTTTTCGATGCCCCCCTTAGGATTAACGATAAGCGTTGTGGGAAGGGTAAAAACCCTGTTCTGCCTGGCGACCTTTATCGTGTCGATGAGATACAGGTGCCGTATCTGATGGTCTTTGATAAACTGTGTGATTTTCTGGTCATCGCAGCTCACATCGATATCGATGCCCACAACAACAAGCCCTGCCTGCTCATATTTGTCCCTGAGCTGGCGCACCACGGGCAGCATTTCGACGCAGGGCTTGCAGTAAATCGAGCCGAAAATAATCAGCATGGCCCTGCCGCGAAATGACGAGGTGGAAATCTGCTGCTTGGTAGTAAAATCGCTCAGCGTGAAATCCACCAGGTCGTCTGCCTGCGCGGAAGCACCAATCAAGCCGTGCAGCGCAAGGCAAACAAGGGCACACCAAAAAAACATGAAACCGTGATCTTTTCATACAGTTCTTTCTCGAAAATAATTCCTTTTATTTACAGATCTGCGGCACCATCCCGTGATTGCTGCACATGATGGCGCCGTCTAAAAATAAATACGTGCCGTCAAGAGGGCATGTGGCTTTGAGTTCCTTTGCGGTGCTCTGCAGAAGTGCGTCGTCAGGGGTAAGGTCCGGCTGCTTATGCTTCATGTCGGCAAGCTTCGCCCTGACCGTGCACATATTTTTCACGCACAGCTCCTTCCAGTAATCATAACGGAACTTATAGGTCTTCAGCTCGCCGAACACCTTCTTACCGGCATTCAGCGACTCATACACAAGGCTCGATGACATGGTAGCCGTGGTAACCGCATCTGCCTTGGGGTCGAAAGGAAAATCGCTGAAAATGCTTTTGCCGACAATCTGTTTTTTGATCTTTGCCACATCCTCATCGGTCCACGGAATATTGCCCAGTTTTGTCAGCTGCAGAAAGAAAAAGTCTTGAATAACGCCATCCTGATCAAGCACATAGAAGAAATGGCTGTCATGGCAGATATCGCAGAGGCTTGATTTGCTCTCAAGACGGGCAAAAAGAAAAACGCCATCGCGCCGGGGGTCAAGGGTGACTGCATAGATTGCATTACCGTTATCAAGCAGTTCCTTTTCAACTGCAGCGACCTTTTTACCGTCTTTCTCGATGTGGTCTTTTATAACTTTGACGATATCTTCTTCTTTTGCCTCCGGAACAGCCTTATATTCACCTTTACCCTGAATAATGGCCTGAGCATTGTACAGAGTTATGCCCTCATCTTTGAAAGCAACCCGGCCATACTCATTAATAAAATAAACAGTCGGGCCATCCGGAGACCTGAATTGCGCCATAGCCTGAGCATCAACGGGGTTGCCGGAGTAAAAGCCCTCGGTTGTCAATGCGGGAGGCAGCGAAAACCCCGGATACTGAACGATAAGAATTGGCACGTCAGGAAACAGCTTTTTAATTTCCAAAAGAATTTTTATCTGATTTTTCCGGTTGCGCGTATCGTTTTCAACAGGGTAAGCCTTGTCGGCCGGAAAATAGAGTATGAACTTTTTGCTTTTAAACTGCTTGTCGTCAATAATGCCTCTGGCTGTCTTGATGGCAAATGCCGGAACTTTGTTTCCGGGCGTTGTGCCGGCAAAAGATCCGCGCAGGGCGAATCTGACAGTGTTGAGATAGCGGTCCTTGGAGGTAACACCTCCGGCGTGATAGTCGATTATAAAACGCTGGTCCTCTTTACGAAGAATATAGGTGTGCGGAGTTCCCTGCAGATTGCCCGTCATATTGAAAATCATTTTTTCCTTATCGGCAAAAATGGGGTACAGGGCGCCGAAATTTTTCTTGAAATCCTGTATTTCCTCAGGGCTGTTGCCCACGGCTATGCCGATCAGGCAGACACGGCGGCTCAGCTCCGGGTCCTTCTGAATGGTCGAGAACAGATCATTGAAAACTTCAACCTGATTGCGGCAGGTATGGCAGTATACATTAAGAAACTCAATGATAATGATATCGTGGGTCAGCTCACTTAATGAAAACTCCTTGTTCGGGGGAATGCGCAGGTAAGCGGACTCCTGCGGGGTAAGAATATTTTCCCGGGAAAACGGGGGAAAGGGATCTCCCACATTGATTGCAGAAGCTTGTTCAACACTCCGCGCACAGTGCCGCAAGGCACAGGATACAGGACAAAAATATTTTTCTTTTCATTGCCGCACTCTCCCCTGCTTCATGAAAGGTTTTATTCTATTTAATAACAGATATACTATTTCCCTGCAAGAACAACAACCATCTATTGGGCCCGCATGATCGACGGAAACGGCCAACCAGCGTTTTTCTTTTACCTTGACCTCTCCGCAGACATTATTTTACTATGTGCTCTATGGAAACATCAAAAAAGCCTCAATGCCCGGACTGCTCATTCTGCCAATTCTGCTCGGAAACACGCTGCCGGGCCTGTCGCGGACATGGCGCCGGGCCGCGCAAGCTGAGCATGGAAGAACAGATCGCCATTCACGAATTGCTCAACAAGGCTGCCGGCGCGCCTGACCAGCCCATATTTTACGTTCCCAAAAAACGAAAGGATCAGCCATGATGAATCGCTCTGCCTGCCTTGCCGTTCTCGCGTGCCTGTGCATGTAGCATGCCCGCATATGCAGGGCAGAAAAAAACTATAGCTGTCGGCGATATTTTCCCGGCCGTCAAGACAGACTATGCTCTCACGGCAGAACAGCTTGCCTATTTCGGCATTGACCGCGGCCTGCTTTCCCTGTTCACAAAAAACAGCTTCGCCATTGCCGACATAAACGCCGAAATTATTTTTGTCGAGTTTTTCAACAATTACTGCAGCTCCTGTCAGGCGCAGGCCCCGTGTCATGAACGATGTCTACAAAGCCGTTCAAAAAAATCCCGCTGCTTCGCAGCAAGGTACGCTTCATCGGCATCGGAGCCGGCAATAATGAACGGGAAGTGGCCAATTTCAAGGAGCGGCACGAGGTGCCCTTCCCCCTGATTCCGGATCAGCGGTTTTCCTTCTATGATGCCATTGGAGAGCCGGGCGGCACGCCGTTCATGCTGATTCTCAAAAAGCGGGCACATGAGGCCGTGGTGGTCGGCATACATAAGGGGCTGACACAAAACATATCATTTTTCATCAAAAGCCTCACAACAGCCGCCGAACAGGATATCAGCACACTCACCAGGCGCGTCACGGAACAGGACATACCCCGTGACGACACGCGCCAGCTGTCGCTGAAACTGACGCCGAAGCAAACCCTTGACGCTGTCTCCAAAAGCATGGCTGCGGCATGCCCCGGCTGCGGGCCTGCACCGGATATCAAACAGATAACCACTGCCTCCGGAAGCACGCTGTATACCGCGACAGTCGATTCTGCGAGGCAAGCCGCTGACCCTGTACAGCAGTCTGCTCAGCGAGAAGCCGGTCTGCGATGTATGCCATGGCGTTCATTATATCATCACCTTTGATGGCAGCGGCATCATACGCGACTTTATGCCGCTGCACCTGACAAAATACGGCAATGTCGAATGGAATGAATACGACATTGAAAACATGCGCAAGCAGCTTATGGGCAAAAAGCTTAAAAAAGAACTTATTTTCGATCCCGCAGTTGATGCCGTATCAACAGCCACCATGAGCTCAGCCCTTATTTTCAAAGGGGTCAATGAGCTGCGGGCAGTCTACAAGGAACTAAACTAGGGGGGGCATTAGCTGCGGCGCATAAACATAAAGGAAACGAGGTGCGGCTATGGGCATTGATATCACGATTAAAATCGGGGGCGAGGCAGGCCAGGGCATACAGACCGTCGGCCAGCTGCTTGCGGCAGCCTGCCGCGATGCCGGCCTGTATGTTTTCGGCATCAATGATTTCGAGTCGCGCATCCGCGGAGGCCACAGCTTTTACCAGCTGCGCATAGCCGACCATCAGGTTCGCGCTCCGCACCACCGCGTCAATCTCCTGATCGCCATGGACGACACAACGGTGCGGCTCCACCGCGACGAACTGCTGCCCGGCGGCATATGCCTGCTAAACTCCGATCAAAAAAAAGCCGAAGGGCCAGTGAGGCCCATTGCTTTTCTCAAGCTTGCCCGCGATGCAGGAGGCGACATACTGGCAAACACCGTTGCAACGGCCGCTGCGCTTGCCCTTCTTGGCGCGCCCGGCAGCCTTCTTGAAAAAATTCTGCACAAGCAATTCGCCGGCAAAAGCGCAAAGGTCCTTGAAGATAATCTCACAGCAGCCCGCCTGGGATGCGCAGCGGTACAGGGCATGGATTATTCGTGCGTCAGCGCCTGGCCTGCCTGCGATAAGCGGCGCATGATCATGGAAGGCACGGCAGCGCTGTCGCTCGGGGCTCTTGCCGGTGATTGCCGTTTTGCAGCTTTTTACCCCATGTCGCCGGCCACGGGCGTCATGATGAATCTTGCCGCCTGGCAGGACCGCTTTCCCCTTGTCGTTGAGCAGGCGGAAGATGAAATTGCCGCCGCGAACATGATTATCGGGGCGTCATTTGCCGGCGTGCGCGCACTTACCGCTACCTCCGGCGGCGGCTTCTGCCTCATGACCGAAGCGGTCGGTCTTGCCGGAATTTCGGAAACCCCCATCGTGGTCATCAATGCCCAGCGGCCCGGCCCGGCAACAGGCCTTGCAACCCGCACGGCCCAGGCTGACCTGCGGCAAGTCATGCATGCCGGACAGGATGAATTTCCCCGCTTTGTCTTTGCGCCCGGCTCTCCCGAGCAGGCTTACGAAACCACAGCCCGCGCCTTTGACCTTGCAGATAAGTATCAAGTGCCGGCGCTTATCCTGGTTGACCAGTATTTCAATGATTCGCTCTATACGCTTGAGTATGACTTGCAGGCGCCTGAAACGGTCAGAAAACACACCCTTGACGATACCTCTCAAAAAAACCCGGCAGACTATAAGCGCTACGCCCTGACCGATTCCGGCATATCGCCCCGGGCTGTTCCCTGCGCAGGCGAAACCCTTGTCATGGTCTGCGGCAATGAGCATAAGCCCGACGGACACTCAACTGAAAATGCCGGGCTGCGCACTGCCATGGTCGACAAGCGTGCGCGAAAGATGCAGGGTATGCTGGCTGATATGCAGCCGCCGGCTGTTGTTCACCCTGCGGCAAAAATCAGGCTCATCTGCTGGGGCTCAACGCTGGGTGCCGTAGCCGAGGCAGTAGAGCTGCTGCGCACAGGCGGCACCGATGCCGGGTACGCGCACTTCTGCGATATCTGGCCATTTCCTTCAAAAGCCGCCGAAGCAGCACTGGCCGGCGCAGAGCGCCTTATCTGCGTTGAGCAGAACAGCACCGCCCAGTTTGCCGGCCTCCTGCGGCAGGAAACCGGCATTGTCGTGACGCAATCAGTTCTCAAGTACGACGGCAGGCCCTTCTATCCGGTTGAAATCGTCAATGCCGTCATGAAAGAAGGGAGATAAACCATGGCATGCCCGAAGGATTTCGACAATAGCGTTGAAA
This sequence comes from uncultured delta proteobacterium, assembly GCA_963718965.1. Taxonomy (GTDB): domain Bacteria; phylum Desulfobacterota; class WTBG01; order CAIYCZ01; family CAIRTM01; genus CAIWCT01. The sequence goes on from CAVRBJ010000022.1 coordinate 51,166, forward strand.
ACAAATGGTGCCCCGGCTGCGGCAACCACCCAATTCTAAGCTCTATAAAAGACGCCCTTGCGCAGCTCGGGCTTGCGCCCCGCGATGTGCTCATAGTATCGGGCATCGGCCAGGCGGCAAAAACACCCCATTACCTGAACTGCAATTTTTTTCACGGCCTGCACGGCCGGGCCCTGCCTGTTGCCACAGGTGCTAAGGCGGCAAACCACAGCCTCACGATTCTTGTCAATTCCGGCGACGGCGACTGCTATGGCGAGGGCGGCAACCATTTCATGAATGCCATACGCCGCAACCTGGATATTACACTTCTGGTGCATGACAATAAAGTCTACGGCCTGACCAAGGGGCAGGCATCACCCACATCCGATCTGCACATGATTACCCGCGCCCAGCCCCACGGCGTCATACTCGAGCCATTCAACCCCCTGGCCGTTGCGCTTGCCCTCAAGGCAGGCTTTGTAGCCCGGGGCTATGCCGGCGACACAGAGCAGTTAAGCAAGCTCATTCAGGAAGGAGTGCGCCACCGGGGGTTCAGCCTTATTGACATTCTGCAGCCCTGCGTGTCGTTCAACCATGTGAACACCTACCAGTGGTATGCCGAGCGCGTGTATGATCTGGCAAAGGAGGGCCATGACAGCTCCGACTTTATGGCAGCCATGGTGAAAGCCCGCCAGTGGGGCGATAAAATTCCGGTGGGCATACTGTACCGTGGAAGAAAGCCCGTCCTTCACCGACCGCATCGACGGGCTCAAAGCCGGGCCCCTTGTAGGCAGGACATATGATCCAGCGCGGCTGCAAAAACTGCTGGATGAGTTTTAAAACAAAGGCGCACCCGTGAGCGCGCCTTTGTGCTGGAAAAATATTTTCCCGGCTCGCCTTATGACCCGCTCACGATGCCGATAGAGGATTTCTGCACCCAGCCCTTCTTGCCGTCGCACAGGGTGATTTTCAGCCACTCATTTTCTTCGCCTGCCACAGCCAGCTCTGCGCCTTCATGCAGCTTGAACAGCACGGTATCGCTCGGGCTGCTGCCCGACCTGACCGTAACCTCGTCTGCAAGAACCACACCGTTCGGCTGTAAGCCGCGCTGTACAGCTTCACGCCCAGGCTTGAGCCCAGCAGCAGGGCAAGAAACAAAAACACATACAGGCCGATGCCCAGCAGATCGGCGCGAAAAAAAAGCCGCACGATAAAAAGCAGCCAGAAAACGGCATTAACAGCGAGAAAGACATAGCACAGCTCACGGCAGCTGAGCTTTGTATACCAGAAGCAGATCGTTTTCAGCAGGCTTTCGCCTTCGCCGCAGTCGATTTTATCCTGTGCCTGGCCCAGCGCATACTGCAGGTTGGCTTCCAGATCAGCATCGCGGGGCATAAACAGCTCGGCCTTGCGGTAATTGAGTATGGCCCTGCCGGTATCGCCTTTTTTAAAATATGCATTGCCGAGATTATACAGAAGCTCGCCGTTGCTCATACCTGCAGCAAGCAGCTTTTCATAGCCTGCTGCCGCAGCAGTAAAATCTCCGCTTTTATAGGCCTGGTTGGCCTGCAGAAAAAGTGGTTGAAATATCGGGCTGCCCGTCATCGGCATACGCGGCGGCGGCCAGGCATAAACATACAATTAAAATGAAGAAGTACGTTGTTTCATTTCCGCAAGGTCCTGTTCAGATGCTGGGCGGCTTTCTGCAATCTGCTTAATACTGCTTTCCGTTCATCGCCGCTGCATTTCCTGAAACCGAACTGCCCCGAATCAAAAAAATCCATGAGGCTCTTCAGCTCGTCGAGTATTTCGGCAGAGGCCGAGCTGCTCAGAAGCCCGTCGAGGTCCTCTGACCGTCAGGGCCTGTCCGGCAATATTGAGCCTGTCGCCGATGAAAGTCTTTGAGGGCTTTTGAGCCGGCCTGATAGAAACGGTCTTCCGGGCCGTCAAGTGCTTTCTGTGCTTCGGAAAAATTTTTCATAAAATTCTTATACGCGCTTTTCAGGCGAACGCTCCCGGGGTCGCCGGATGACCGGTCACGTGACTGCTTCGCAAAAAAAACCGTAAAAAAACAGGCTGCCGGCGCCAGCGCAAGCAGCAGCACAGGCCCAGAGCCGGATAAGAGCGCTCTGCGCGTCAAAGCCTCATGCGTCGTGTGAATGGGCAGAATATCCTTTCCCAGCAGCTTCACCTCCTGCTTGTTTGAAGCAGTCTGACCGGCTGACTGCACCAGATCAATTTTCTCCTTGTCCGCCGCACGGGCTTACCTGCACAACATAGGAAGGCCCGGTTGCTGTTTTGTAGCTGCGGGCTGCCGGATCAAAAAACGAAATGCTTATCGCGGGAATAGTGAGCGGCCCCGCTACAAGGGGCACAAGAGCTTTTTTTACCACCAGCTTTCCGCCGATTTTACCGTTTACCAGCGAAGGTTCAAAAGCAGGCTTATCGTCATAGACCTTGAAATTCTGCAGCTGCCCAAGATCGATATTCTGAAGATTTTTCAAGTTGCCAGCGCCCGATATGCTCAGCGTAAGGGTTAGTGATTCGCCGGCCTGCACCCTGGTTTTGTTCAGCTGGCTTGCAACCGTAAAATCACCGACAAGATTTTTAAAGTCAGCCGGCCTGCCTTCTGCCGGCAGAGGTTTAACCGTAACCGTAATGGGATTGGTTCTGAAGGCTTTGGGAACAGTTTGCGTAAATCCGAAAAAAGAATCATCAAAAAAAGGATCGCCGCCCCGGCGCGAGCGCTTCTGCGATACAACTGCAGCCTGCAGAGTCGAGGGCGATATTTCAAGCATGCCGGTTTTCAGCGGAAAAAGCGCCTGACGGATTTCCGTGACCAGCATACTGCTGGCCATTTATAACCTTTTGATATTCTCTTTCTTTGCCGAGACTCTCGACAAGAAACCCGTCAAACGAGGGCTGCTCGGTCAGGCTTGCGCTGGCAATTTTCACCCGGCGGCAGAACTGAAGCGTATAGATAATCTGCTCATTCAGGTACGGGTTTTCATTATCCACCGAGGCGGTAACAAAAACTTCGTCACTCTGCCTGGCTTGAGGCTCTGATTTGTGTAATAGTGACGGTCAGGGGGCTGCTCTGAGCCTTTTTCCCGTCTGCATCGAGCATGAAGGGGCCTATGGTAAACGAGCCGGTCTTTTGAGGGTAGAGGATATAATTATATTCAAGCTTTGATGACATGCGGCCGTTGATGATGCTCACCTGGCTGGAACTGCCCCGGGACTGGAATTTAAAAGCGCTCAGATCGGGCATCGTCGGCTCTTCGCGCGTTCCCTCAACCGTTACTTTCAGGACAATATAGTCATCAAGTGACGCCTGACTTTTATCCACGGAAGCGCTTATGCTTACCTCGGCAGCGCTGCCTGCCGAGGACAAAAAAGACGACCGTCAGCAGACAAAAACAAACAAGCACCGATCGCGTCATAGCCTGCATGACAGCCCTCACATCCTACCAGTCCTTGCCGGAACGCGCGCCGCCCTGCGTCCTGGCCGGCTGCTTGCCTTCTTTAAGATTGTCGCGGTTTTCCCGGACGCTGTCGAGCCACTGCTGGGCCTCTTCTTTGCTCATCTCACGGATATCATCGGCTGCGGCCTGCTGCTTTTCATCCTTCGGCGTCTTTTCACTGCCGGCTGTGGCAGGCTGCTGTTCCTGCGGCACATCCTGCTTCTGCTGTTGCTGACCTGCTGCTGATCTTGACCCTGCTGCTGCTCCTGGCCCTTCTGCTGCTGGTCTTTCTTCTCTTCCTTCTGTTGCTGCCCGCCGCTCTGTGTCTGATTATCCTGCTGCTGCGGATTTTTGCAATTCTGATCTTTTTTCTGTTCCTGTTCCTGCTGCTTCTTCTGCGTATCTTTTGCTTCGTTCATGCGGCGTTTTATCTCCTCGCGCACGAACTCGATATTTTGCTGGGCATCCTTGTCAGCAGGATCAAGCTCAAGGGCTTTTTTATAATACTCTATGGCTTCCTCAAGCTTCCCCTGCCGGTACAGGGCATTGCCGGCATTAAACAGGGCCTTTTCTTCAAGTCGGGCATTACGGGCAGTTGCTGCAACATCAAGATACCCTTTCAGCGCCTCTTCATAGTTCTTCATCATGTACTTTGAGGAAGCGATATCATACTTAAGCTGAGCATCCTCGGGGTGTTCGATCTGGCCGTCGACAAAGGCATTGAGGGCTTCATCGTATTTTCCCCGGGCATACAAATCAGCGCCCTTTTTCACTGTCTCGTGAAGGGTTGCCGCCCGGCAGCATACGGGCACAAGCAGCAGCAATGCGCATATGCACGATTGCGCCTTTAACAAAAGGCCGGGCAACTCTGTGCTGCTGAAGCTTGATGCTGTCAACCATACTCATTGGTCGGATTGCGAAGGTAGAGACATTTCAATAGACGAGATAATCTGCTGCGCCCGATCGCATAACTCTTTTGGCACAAGTATCAGGCCCCAGCCCTTTTGCGGAATAAAAATACCGTCAAACGAGGTTTCTGAAAAGCTGCGAACGATCACGGGTATACCTTCCTTTTCAAGGGCATCTCTTAAAAACGTCTGCGGCAAACTGGTCCTCTGACGGTCTTTACCGGGAGAAACTCCTCTGCCGTCTCCTGCTCGCGCGCCCGGCGGATACTGTCCCACTCCGCCGGCCCGACAAGGGCTGCTCCGCAGTCGGAGCATATGCTGATAGTCATCGCGGTATTCAGCGCTGCAAAGGACACAGTATTTCACACCCGGCACCTCATCTGAAATTTATTTAAAGCTGATCTCGGTTATTGAATAATTTCTCACACCGCCCGGAGTTTTAACGGCAACGCTGTCGCCCTCCTCTTTGCCGATAAGAGCGCGCGCTATGGGTGAGCTGATGGAAATTTTCCCCTGCGTTACATCGGCCTCATCGACGCCGACGATCATGTAGGAGACCTCTTCGCCCTTGTCCTCATCCTGCAGCAGTACCGTGGCCCCGAACACGACCCGGTCGGATGACAGCGTGCTTGTATCAATCACCGTGGCACTTGAAAAGCGCTGCTCCATCTCGCGGATCCGGCTCTCGATAAAGGCTTTTTTTTCCTTGGCAGCCGTATATTCTGCATTCTCTGAAAGATCGCCATGAGCAGCTGCAACCATGACCTCCTTGATGATATCCTGAAGGTCATAGACCGTCATGCGCCTGAGTTTTTCCTTCAGCTCCTCATACCCCTGTTTGGTCATTATATTGTCGCTCATACAGCTTCAGCCTTTATGGATGTCTTAAAAAACAGAAAGGATGACTGCCCGCAGCCATCCACCCGAAAAAATTTATCTATAAAATCTTATTACATCACGAACGCGGCATTGTCAACTGCAAACAAAGCAACATGAGAGCATGATAAATTAACCATTTTATGGTACTCTGGCCGCATGAAAGAATTTGCTTTCCCTGCGCGATTATCTTATTCGTGACCGCTGGTACCTGGCGGCAGGCTTTGCTGCGCTGATCGGTGTCGATCTGCTCCAGCTCCTGATCCCCCTTGTCCTGAAATCGGCCGTTGACGATCTCACCCTGCCCCCGTTCTCGGAAAAGACGCTCCTGCATCACGGGCTGCTCATTGTGGCCATCGGGGCTGCGGCCGCCGTGCTGCGTTTCTTCTGGCGCTACTGCATTATCGGAACGTCCCGCAGAATTGAAACCGCCCTGCGCGACCGCCTCTTTGCTCATAGTCATCCACCTGCCCCTTGCCGGACTCGTACACACCAGGACCGGCGATCTCATGTCGCGCATGACCAATGACCTTGACGCCGTCAGAATGTGCACCGGCATCGGCATAGTGGCCATGATCGACACGGTCGTGCTCGGCCTGGCCTCGGTCATTTTTATGGCCTGCCTCAGCATGAAGCTCGCCCTGCTGTGCCTTATGCCCATGCTGATCATCATTCTGGCCACATGGCGCATGGGAGGTCTGCTGCACAAGCGGTTCTCCCAGGTGCAGGCATCTTTTTCCCGCATGACCGAAATGGTCCGCGAAACCCTTTCCGGCATGGCTGTCATACGGGCTTTCGCACGCGAGCCTGACAATGCCGTGAACTTTACGGCAATCAGCACGGATTACATCAACAAAAACATGGCCCTGGTAAAAATATGGGGCTCGTTGTTCCCGTTTATTGTATTTATTTCAAATATAAGCGTCTGCGTGCTTATCTTCTTCGGCGGCCGCTACACAATTGAGGGGGCGATAACGCCCGGCGATTTTGTGGCCTTTGCCAATTATATCTGGATACTTATCTGGCCCATGATTGCCCTGGGCTGGATCGTTAACCTCTTCCAGCGGGGCGCTGCGTCCATGGCCCGGATAAATGCCGTCCTCGCCATGCCGGCAGAGCCTTTGGAAAAGGGCCGCCCGGGCCTATGCTCCGGCGCCGGAAGCATAGACGTGCGCAATCTCAGCTTTACCTATGAGGCTGCTGACAAGGCCAGCCCTGAACGGCATTTCACTTGCCATCCCGTCGGGCAGCACCATCGGCATTACCGGCACGACCGGTTCGGGCAAATCAACCCTGTGCAGCCTGCTGCTGCGTTTTTTCGACCCGCCCCGCGGCTCGATTTTTCTTGACGGCACGGATATATGCGATATCCCCCTGCAGGAAATCAGGTCCTGCATGGCCTATGTTCCTCAGGACAGCTTCCTGTTTTCCGACACGATTATGGCAAATATTGTCTATGGCAGGCCTGATGCCTCCGCAGACGAAGCTGCGGCTCAGGCAGACCTGGCCCAGATGACGGATGAAATCATGTCTTTCAGCAGCGGCTTTGACACCCTCATCGGCGAAAAAGGCATAACCCTCTCGGGCGGCCAGAAGCAGCGCCTCTGCATAGCACGGGCGCTGCTCATGGAAGCACCCGTGCTGATTTTTGACGATGCTCTTTCATCACTTGACGCCGCAACGACTCAGCAGCTTATTGAAAAGCTCAAGGCTCAGGCCGGCAGTAAGACCCGTATCATTGTTTCAAACCGTATCGCATCAATCCAGCATGCCGATACGATCTATGTTTTTGACGACGGCCGCATTGCAGCGCAGGGAACCCACGACGGGCTGCTTGCCCGCGGCGGGCTCTACTATCAGCTCTACCGGCGGCAGAAGCTCGAAGAAGAAGAGGCGGCATCTCATGTATAACCGGAGTCATTGACCATGCGCGGCGACGCCATGCATCACGAAGAATCACATGCCTCAAAAGTAGCGCTTATCAGGCTGCTGCTTTTTTTCATGGATTATTTCATTCCCTATAAAAAAGCCGTTGGCCTCACAACGCTGCTTGCGCTTCTGGTTATCATGACGGAGCTCCTGCTGCCGCAGCTCATGAGAACAGCCCTGGACCGGTTTATTGCTCCCGCGGCCCGCATGATAACAGAACAGCCTGGACCAGGAGCTGCTGCCCGGCTGCAGGCTCTGGATCACAGGCTCCTTCTGCCATCAGACCGCCCGGGCTGCTTTTTCATCCTGCCCGAACAGCTGCGCCATTTCGGGGATGCCGAAATTAAACTCATGGAAAACTCGGGGCTGCTGCTGCCGGAAAAATATTATGCTGCTCCGGCCGATGCCGGCACCGATGCAGTTGCCGGCAAAATACCCGTCACTTTTCCAGCATGCCGGCGCATTCAACCTGATAGCCTGTGAAAAGCTCAGCCTCCTTGAAAAGCCTGATCTCATGGCCCTGCGCAGCCATGATCTGAAGGGAATAACGGGCATTTGCCTTGCCTTTATCGGCATTCTCCTTGCAGGCTTTATCATCAATTTCATGCAAGTTTTGCTGGTAGAGCGTACGAGCCAACGCATCATGCACGACCTGCGCTGCAGCATATTCAACCACCTCCAGGCACGGACCATGTCGTTTTTCACGAAAAACCCCGTTGGCCGGCTGGTTACGCGCGCTACCAGCGATGTGCAAAACCTGCATGAAATGTTCAGCGCCCTGTTCTCCAGCATTTTTAAAGATATTTTCCTCATACTGGGCATTATGGCAGCTCTGTTCATCCTGAGCTGGAAGCTCTCCCTTGTCTGCTTTTCCCTGCTGCCCCTGCTTATAGCGGGCGCAGCAGCCTTCAGCTACACCTCGCACAATGCCTTCCGCGAGGTGAGAGTCAAAATTGCGGCCATCAACTCCATGATCCAGGAAAATCTTGCGGGCATAACCGTGGTGAAGGCCTTCTGCCGCGAATGGCGCACGGCGGCGCAGTTCAGCCGCGTCAATCATGAAACCTACCTGCGCCAATATGAAGCAGACCGTCGTCTTTGCCATATTCACGCCCCTGGTTGATTTTACCCGCGTCTGCGCCTTTGCCCTGATCATATGGTATGGCGGCGGGCAGGCCCTGCGGGAGGCCATATCGATAGGTACTCTTGTAATTTTCCTCTATTACATGCGCATGTTTTTTACGCCCATTCAGGACCTGGCCGAAAAATACAATATAGTCCAGTCCGCCTGTGCCTCCTTAGAGCGCCTGTACCTTCTGTTTGAAGAAAAAGAAGTCATTGCTGACAGCCCCGGGGCGCAGGACCCCGGCACACTGGCAGGTGCTGTCGAATTTCGCAATGTCACCTTCGGCTACAATGAGCACGAAACCGTGCTCCATGACATATCATTCACAGTCAGCCCTGGCGAAACGGTTGCCATTGTCGGGCTTACCGGAGCAGGCAAGACCACCATCATAAATCTGCTTGAACGATTCTACGATGTGCAGGCAGGCTCTATTCTCATAGATGAACATGATATACGCGCTCTGCCCCAGCCCTTTCTGAGAAGCCACATCGGCCTTGTGCTGCAGGATGTATTTCTATTTGCCGGCACGATCAGGTCCAATATAACACTCGGCTGCGCAGGGTTCACCGATGAGCAAATACTGCAGGCCCTGGCGGTTGCCAATGCAGACCTGCTGGTTGCAAAACTGCCGGGCGGGCTTGATGAGATGGTAACCGAAGGCGGCAAAACGCTTTCTGCCGGCGAGCGGCAGCTGCTCTCATTTGCCCGGGCCGTGCTCATCAATCCGAAAATACTGGTGCTTGACGAGGCAACCTCCAATATCGACCCCATAACCGAGGGGCTCATTCAGGATGCTCTTGAAAGAATACTGCGGGGGCGAACCTGCATCGTCATCGCCCACAGATTTTCAACCATAAAAAAGGCCAGCCGCATCATTGTACTGCACAAGGGCAAAGTCGCCGAAACAGGCTCTCATGATGAGCTCATGGCATCAAGCATCCTGTACAAGCAGCTCTATGAGCTGCAGTACAAAAAATAAGCCGTGCGACGGAAAATCTTGATTAAGCCCTAAAAACCTTGTTCGCACCATAACCACCTGCGCAAATACAAATGCTCATAAGTCCTCAGGGCGAACAACATCCGGTTGACGACCTTGCAGCAGAACAAACAAAACCGTTGCCTAAACCAGCCTGTTCTGGTATCTTTTTTAACTTGATAGCGCGCCTGTTTGCGGGCGCGTATTCTATTTTCAGGACCGGATTCATGAAACGAATTCTCACCATCGCAGCCTCCGACAGCGGCGGCGGCGCCGGCATACAGGCCGACATAAAAACCATCACCGTGCTGGGGGGCTACGGCCTTAAGCGCCATCACTGCTCTGACCGCGCAGAACACCGTGAGCGTCACGGCAATTCATGCCGTACCGCCTGAATTCCTGCAGGCTCAGCTTGATGCCGTGCTCACGCGATATAGGCGCAGATGCCGCAAAAACCGGCATGCTGCACAACAGCGAAAACATCGCAGTTGTGGCCCGCGCTGCAGGGCAGTACAAAATCCCCAATCTCGTTGTCGATCCGGTCATGCGCTCCAAAGGCGGCAGCTGCCTGCTGGAAGACGCGGCAATCGAAGCGCTCAAGCGGGAGCTTCTGCCCCGGGCAGCGCTGGTCACGCCCAATCTCGATGAGGCGGCCCTGCTGTGCGGATTTCCGGTCGACGGACTTGAAGCCATGAAAGCCGCCGCAAAGAGCATCCACGCTCTGGGCCCGAAAAACGTGCTGATTAAAGGCGGGCATCTTGCGGGCGACTGCATTGACCTGCTCTTTGACGGTAAACACTTCACGACCTTTGCAGGCCCGCGTTTTGACACCAAAAACACGCATGGCACGGGCTGCACCCTGTCTGCCGCGATTGCAACCGGGCTTGGCCAGGGGTTTGCGATGCCTGATGCCGTGGGCCGTGCAAAAGACTATGTCACGACAGCCATCCGGTTTGCCCTGCCCTTTGGCAGCGGCCACGGCCCCACCAATCACCTTGCCTGGGCCGACCGCAATGCACAGTTCTATACCTGCGGCCTTGAGCTTGAGGCTGCGGTTACAGCCCTCAAACAGGCGCGACATAGGCAGGCTCATGCCCGAGATTCAGTCAAACCTCGGATACGGCCTTTTGGCGGCGGCAATGCCCGAAGATGTCATGGCATACCCGGGCCGCATCATACGCCTTGACGACAGCATCATGACGGTTGCAGCCCCGCGGCCCGGCGCCTCGCGCCATATTGCAAAAATAATTCTTACCGCCATGAGATACAATCCGGCATACCGCTCAGCCATGGCACTGTGCTACGAGCCCGGGCTGATCGACTGCATCAGAGTCCCTTGGCTTTACGGTTGGAGAATTCGACCGCCGCGAGGAGCCGGTAAATGTTAAGGAAATTGAGGGCTCATCTCTTGAATGGGGAACCAAACGCGCCATTGAGGCGGCCGGTGGCGACAGTGCCCGACATCATATTTGACAGGGGCGATGTGGGCAAAGAGCCTGTCACGCGAGTTCTGGGCGCCAGCCCGGCGGACGTGGCCGCCAAAATCATAAAAATCGCACAGGAGTACAAACGATAATGCTTATGCAACAGGCCCGCACAGGGCATCGTGACACCGGAGATGGAAAAAGTGGCAGCCGCAGAGGGCGTGACCACGCAGTACCTGCTTGAAGAAATAGCGCTTGGCCATGTCATCATACCGGTCAACAAAAACCACCGTACCATCACCCCCATGGGCATAGGCCGTGGCCTGTCCACAAAAATAAATGCCAATATCGGCACCTCCAAGGATTGTTCAAACCTTGACGAAGAGCTCAAAAAGCTCGATGTTGCCATCGCAGCCGGCGCCCACACCGTCATGGATCTGAGCACCGGCGGCGACATCAATGCCATTCGCCGCGAAGTTCTCAAGCGCTCCACCGTGCCGGTGGGAACCGTGCCTCTCTATCAGGCCGCCATCGAAGCCACCAAAAACAACAAAAAAATCGTTGATATGACTGCAGAGGACATGTTCCGCGTCATCGAGCAGCAGGCCGAAGACGGCGTCGACTTTGTGACCGTGCACTGCGGCCTGACGCGCGAGGCGGCACTGCGGCTCAAAAACCAGGGCAGGATCATGAATGTCGTGAGCCGGGGCGGCTCGTTTACCGTTGCCTGGATGATTCACAATAAAAAAGAAAACCCCCTCTATGAGCAGTATGACCGCCTGCTTGATATCGCAGCGGCCTATGACATGACGCTGAGCCTGGGCGACGGCATGCGGCCCGGCTGCATAGCCGATGCCACGGACCGGTGCCAGATTCAGGAGCTCATCACCCTTGGCGAGCTTGCACAGCGGGCCATGGAGCGCGGTGTGCAGGTCATGATCGAAGGGCCCGGCCATGTGCCCATCGACCAGATTGCCACAAACATGCAGCTGCAGAAACAGCTCTGCAACGGTGCGCCGTTTTATGTGCTCGGGCCCCCTTGTGACCGATTCGGCCCCCGGCTATGACCATATCACCTCAGCCATCGGCGGCGCCATTGCCGCCATGCACGGCGCCGACTATCTCTGCTATGTCACGCCGGCCGAGCATCTGCGCCTGCCCACGATTGAAGATGTGCGCGAAGGCGTCATCGCTTCCAAAATTGCGGCCCATGCAGCAGACATTGCAAAGGGCAACAAGCGCGCCCTTGAGCGCGACATAACCATGGCAAAATACCGCAAGGCGCTTGACTGGGAAGGCCAGATAAATACCTCACTCGACCCTGAGCGTGCGCGCGCCATGCGCGACAGCCGCAAGCCCACCGACAGCGATGTATGCACCATGTGCGGCGAATTCTGCGCAATCAAGGTGCTCAACCAGGAAGAAAACTGGGATTTTTAGAGCTGCGCGGTACATGTCTCAGATGATATCAAAAAAGCCGGCCCTTACAGGTCCGGCCTTTTTTATCTCTTTTTTTATTATCGCAGAAGGTAAAGGTTCGTACAAACTACGGACAAAACACACAAAAGAGAAAGCGAAAAAATTCCCCCTTTAGCAAAGGGCCGGGACTTTTAAATAGGCATATTTTTTTATAAAATTACTATTGCCCCATTTTTATGAGGCGCTACACTACAGCGTACAAACCTGCTCGCAGGCAATCTGACCGCAGCCGCCGCAGCCGGGCGTTGTGTCGCACGCATCGCCTATCCCGTCGCCATCGGCATCAAGCTGCAGCGTGTTGCAGCTGTTCGGGCAGTTGTCCGCTGCATCTACAATGCCGTCATTGTCCAGGTCACATGATGCTCACAGGCAGTCTGGCCGCAGCCGCCGCAGCCGGGCGCCGTATCGCAGACATCGCCTATTCCGTCCCCATCGGCATCAAGCTGAAGAGGATTGCAGCTATTCGGGCAGTTATCATTTGAATTTGTAGCGCCATCAATATCGATATCGCCAATTTCAACCTGAGAATAAGGTGAAAAGTTTACCCGCGCAGTCACATTATCGCCAATGCCCGGGCCCTCGCCGTTTGGTCCGCTTGCATCCCCCCACCAGTTGCCTGCAGCATCAATAATTTCATTATTATCGGTATAGTTCATCAGCCCTGCGCGATTAATATTATTAAAAATATCTGAAGAATGTATTTCAATACCAGTTACATTATTTCCGATGGCGATGCCGCTTTGATTGCCCGAGAATGTACCGCCGGTGATGATGAGATTTGAGAGGTACGCAGGGTACTTGCTATAGGTGGAGCCGTCATTGCGGGCTTTGGCAGTGAAGCCGACACCGTATTGCGCATTAAGAGCGTTAGCGGTAACTGTGCAGTTTGTAAATGTAATATCGGTGTAGAGCTCCAGCCCTTTCAAATTTATATCGATACCGGCATTACGGCCCCAGTTCCAAAAGGTGGTATTTAAACCATTGTTATTGAACAGGCAATTACTAAACGTTGTTTCAGAAAGCTTCTCAAGATACAGCCCCTTTGCGCCGTTGTTGCTGAAACTGGTATTGGTTACCGTGATATTTTTTGCCTCTGTTCCACCCGGCCCCCAGTTGCCCTGTTTGGCAAAATACCATCCATAGGTCACATGATCAAAGGCGCAGTTAACAATTTCAAGATGAGAAGCACTGCCTGTAGCTGAAATCCAGATTCCGGCTTCATTTTCAGGACCTTGCGTTGTTCCATACACAAAAACATTATCAAGCTTTATGTATGCAATTGCTGCATTATCAACATAAAAACCTGCAACAAGAATTGGATTTATCCGCAAATTCTTGATCAGGATCGGATCTGCCGGGGAATTCCCGGAAGCTGACAGACGAAAGACCGGGTTTGAAGCCTGGGTAACAATCGTATTTGCTGCCGGATCATTGCCGCTGCCTGCGCCAATAAGAGATACCCGCTTGTTAAGACTTATATTGCCCGCATACGTGCCTGCAGCAATGTTAATGGTATCGCCGGCAGTGGCCAGGTTAACTGCTGTCTGAATGCTGCTGGAACAGCCTTCCGTACCACCGGGGTTCACACACAGTGTCGCAGAGTTGGCTATCGACCCGGCAAGCAGAATCGACCCCACAATCAAAAGCAGAGCTGTAAGTATGTGTTTTTTTGTTATGCATATTGTTTCCTTTCACTTTGGTAATTTATCTTCTGTTCATGCACGACTTAATACTTATACAACTATTGTGCCATTTCGTTTTAATTTTTAAAGATAGATTTTTCAGCTAGTTAGAATAAAAAACAGCTATGCACAAGTAAAAGTGTCCCATCATAATACATAGACGCATCATTCAAAAGTGTTCCACGGCTGAACACTTCTATTGCCAGCAACAATAATCCCATTGGTAATGCCAGACACAAACGGATATGCCATCCTGCACGTTAACTTCCAGCCAACCGACAAGGCAGCATACAATTGCCAACGGCTATTATCACAATACCCTTTTGTAAAGAACGCACCAAACCCGCAAATCTTTTTTTTTAGGTATGATGATAATTTTTATGAACAAGAAAATTGACTTAAAAAGCTACTTGTTTTAGTTTTACTAATGATGCTGAAAAAAACTTTACCGACCCAACGCTCTTTTCTCGTCCCGCTGCGCTTCGGACATGACCTGCTTGAAGAAATCATGCGGATTGTTCAGGAACAGGGTATCAAACATGCCGCTATTTCCATCATCGGCGCGGTAAGCAGCGCCACCTTCGGCTACTATGACCAGGAGGCTCAAAAATACCTGGAAATCAAACGCGACGGGCGTTTTGAGGTGATATTCTGCACGGGAAATGTTACATTAAAACAAGGCTCTCCATTCGTGCATGCCCATGCACTGTTCGGCGAAAGCAACGGTACCGCCTTCGGTGGTCACCTCATGTCACCGTCTATTCTGTTTGCCGCTGAAATCCATATTTTTGAGCTTGCGGGCCAGCCGCCCGAGCGGAAACATGATGCGAAAACCGGACTTTATCTGTGGCCGGCAGGCAAAACAGCGCCGTAAAAATAACAACATGTGAAGGGACATACATCAGTGAAACTGATCAACTGGACTTTAAGAAAAAATTTCCTCATCCCGACGCTTACCATCATTATTGCCGGCATGGGCTTCTCAACCTACATTTCCTATACGCGCGCCCGCGATATGTTGAATGAAAGCGCCCTGGCACAGATGACCCAGATGAGCGGCATGGCCACCAAAAACATAGGTTTCTGGATTGAAGACCGAAAAATTGAAGTTGCCAACTGGGCAACGGAGCAGATTTTTGCAGAGGCTTTAAGCGACACTGCTCTTGGCCGCGAAACACGCTTTATTGCCGACGACCAGTTCGAAGCTTTCAAAAAAAACGCTTCCTATTATGAGGTTATCGCCCTTTCCAACAAAAAAGGTGAACTTGTAGCATCAACAAACAAAGATGCTATGATCGGAAAAGTAAATGTTGCTGAGTATCCTTTTTTCAAGCAGGCACTTGCGGGCAAACAGGCAATTTCCGATGCCATGATATCAAAGACAAGCGGCAAGCCATACTTTGCCATCGCAAGCCCTGTTGTTTCGCTGGACAAAACGGAAACACTCGGGGCGCTTATAGGCGTTATCAATATAGAGTATATGAGCAGCCAGCTCGTCGAGCCCATCAAGGTCGGCAAAACAGGCTATGCCTATATTGTAAATACTGCCGGCACTGGCCATTGCACACCCCGATAAAAGCAAAGTCATGAAGACAAACATCGGCGCAACGGACTTCGGCAGGGATATCATCAGTAGAAAAAACGGCAGTATAGAGTATTGGTTTGAGGGCGAGCATGCAATTGCCATATTTGACGAAATACAAAGACCCCAGCTGGATCGTGGTTGTAACGGTATCGACAAAAGAGCTGTTTGCCGCGGCCGTACACATTACGCGCCATAAACGTGATAATTATCACGATAACGGTCATCCTGATGTGGCTTCTGCTGTTCTTTCTGACGCAAAAAATCAACAATAACTTAAGCCGCATTATCAAGGGCCTCTCCGGCGCATCCGATCAGGTTGAGTCGGGAGCAGATCAGGTGGCCTCCTCAAGCCATTCGCTTGCACAGGGTTCAAACGAGCAGGCTTCATCTATTGAAGAAACATCGGCATCCCTTGAAGAGATCACCGCCATGACCAGGCAGAATGCAGCCAATGCCACACAGGCGACCGCCATGGCCGAGAACGCTTTCGCAGCTGCAGAGAAGGGCTCTGCGGCCATGGAACGAATGTCAGGTTCGATGCGCAATATAAAAACCTCATCAGACCAGACAGCAAAAATACTCAAAACCATAAACGAGATTGCCTTTCAGACAAATTTGCTGGCCCTCAACGCGGCTGTTGAAGCGGCACGCGCCGGTGAAGCCGGCAGAAGCTTTGCCGTGGTGGCGGAAGAAGTGCGCAACCTTGCAAAGCGCTCTGCCGAAGCTGCCCAAAACACTGCAGAACTTATCGAAGAAGCCCAGCAGTATGCAGACTCAGGCGTTACGGCAATGGAGGAAACCTCTTCAATTCTTGTCGACATTGTCGAGAGCATCCAGAAGGTCAAGCAGCTCAACAGCGAAGTGTCCGAGGGAAGCAGGGAGCAGGCCGAAGGCATCAGCCAGATCAGCAAAGCCATCTCACAGATGGAAAATGTTACCCAGGGCAATGCGGCACATTCCCAGGAATCGGCATCAGCCAGCCAGGAACTCTCCACTCAGGCCCATAAGCTCAATCTGATGATCGATGAATTAATCGGCATGATCCATGGCTCTTCAGCAATCCGGGCGGCGGCGGGTTCAGACAGTCAGCCCGGTACCGCCAGCAGACACGAGAAACACTGCCTGCCCTGCAACCCCGCCAGATGAACAAAGGCGGGTAGAGAGCTGGAGCTCGGAAAGGGCTTCGGTCTGATGTCGTGAGCTGGAAAAGCGGACCCGACAAATCTTAGAGAATGCCGGATCAGCCCTGCGCAGCCTCAAGCTGCTCGATCTCTGCAAGGCGGGCATCGAACACGGCCTGCTGCGATTCAAGCTCCACGGTCAGACGATCAAGCTCCTCATACATTTCATCAATCGCCTGCCGGCATGGCTGCAGGGCCTGTGATATCCGGTAATGCGGGCGCCATCCTGAGCTTGCGCTGCATCCTGCATAGCGCCGTATAACCCGTTCAGCTCTGCCTCGTGCGTCTCGATATCAGCTTCGATATCCGCCATCCGCTCCTCCAGGGGCCGCAGCACCCGGCCCGCTCGGTAAAAAAATCAGAACGGATGCGGCGAAGCTCCTTTTTTGTTAATTTGTCGGCCTGCGCCGAAGCCGTGCCTGATTCGCTCAAGCCTGCGCGGAATATTCTCATCATCTCCCCAGCCGCCCTTTTCAAGGAACCACTGATAGCTTCCCTCAAAAACATAGGGCATCTCATCTTGAAACACGATAAGTCGCTGGGCAAGCGCGTGCAGAAACATTTCATTGTGCGTAACCATCACAACGGCGCCCTCAAAGCTGTCAAGGGCCGCAACAAGGGCGTCGCATGATTCCATGTCAAGATGGTTGGTGGGCTCGTCCAGAAGCAGCAAATTTACAGGCGTGGCAAGAATCTTTGCCAGCAGCACGCGGCTCCGTTCCCCTCCTGACAGAACGCTGATTTTCTTGAGTGCAGCATCGCCCTCGAACATCATGGAGCCGCAGAGATTGCGCGCCAAGCTGGCTGTCAACATCAGGCGCGGAATACAGAACTTCCTGCTCGACCGTTCGGGAATCGACAAGCGTTTTAATATTGGTCTGTTCGAAAAATCCGGCCGTTACATTGGGGTTGGCGGTAATCTCGCCTGCCTGGGGCTCAAGCGCCCCTGCAAGCAGTTTCAGCAGCGTTGTTTTGCCCTTGCCGTTTCTCCCGACAACGCATATCCGGTCGCCGGCGGCAATGCTGATGGAAAAATTCCTGATAAGGGTCTGGCCGGCAGCATAGCCGAAGGAAATGTCCCGCACCGACATCATATATTTGCCGCTGTAGGGTTTTTCACGGAAAGAAAAATCAAGGTCCTTTATCTCTTCCAGCCGATCGCGCTTGCCCATTTTTGCAAGGCTTTTGACGCGCGACTGCACCATGCCGGCAAGACGGGCCTTGGCGCGGAAGCGGGAGATAAAAAGCTCTATTTCTTTTTTACGCCGCTCATCATTGATGCGCGTCTTTTCATACACTTCCTCCTCCAAGCGCAAGCTGGGAATAATAGGTTTCCGTATTGCCCGAAATTTTGCGGACCCGGCGGCGGTGAATGCCGACGACATGGGTCACGATTTTGTCCATAAACCCGCGGTCATGCGTGATCAGCATGAGCTCATGGGGCCAGGCCAGCAGGAAGCTTTCTATCCACCGGATTGATGTTATGTCAAGATAGTTGGTCGGCTCGTCCAGAAGCAGCAGGTCGGGCTCAGACACCAGCACCTTTGTCAGGTTCAGCCGCACCTGATAGCCGCCTGAAAACTCCGAGGGCGGCCGCTGCATATCGCGCTCGGAAAAACCCAGCCCCGCAAGAATCTTTTCTACTTTCCAGTGATTGTGCCTGTCTTCTTCAGACAGGCCCCTGCACCCTTCGCGAAGCACCGTGCTTTCGGTAAAATCCAGATGCTGCCGCACATAGCCTATGCGGTAGCCGCGTGGTATGACGACCGATCCCTCATCGGCATGCTCATCACCCGTGATAATGCGGAATATCGTGGTCTTGCCATGGCCGTTGCGGCCGACGAGCCCCACGCGTTCGCGCTGCCCGAGCTTGAAGTTTGCCTCTTCAAACAGAGCCTGACCACCGTAGCTTTTTGAAAGATTTTCAATGCTGATCATAAATTTTAAAGTCGAATATTATTAAAATAGAAGCCAGAATTCAGTAGTCAGAATTCAGAATAAAAAACACAGAGGATGCAATGAGTTTCATACAATAAAAAACTGTGGCGTTTTTAGTCTTTATGATTCCTACTGGCTTCTGAATTCTGAGTTCTGGCTCCTGACTTCTGATTTTTTATCACATAAACTTTATCTCCCCGCCGGACCTGACGATCGGCTTTTACCGCAACCAGAGAGCCCTTGCATCCCCGGTCAACCGGGATGCGATCAATTTCAATGGACTCAACCTTTTGAGAAAATACGCCCGTGGTTGCTCCCTGAAACATGATTTCATCGCCAGGGGCAAACTCGTTGCTCTCAACCCGTATCTCGGCGGCACCGTGCTGCTTATAAAAATTGGTCACCATGCCGCAATACTCCTTGCGTGTGGTTGCCGTGCCGCCTTCAGTCTCATGCCACTGCTCAATGGGCTTTCCCATATAGAACCCGGAGGAAAATCCGCGATTATAGACCCGTGCAAGTTTTTCCATGAGCTCTTTTTTCAGCTCGTCAAATCGGGTCTTAAAATCGCTGGCGCCCCGGTGATCAAAATAAAAATCAACAGCCCTGCGATAGGCTGCTGTAGCAATTGCCACATATTCGGGGCTACGGTTGCGGCCTTCAATCTTTAAGCTGGAAACTCCGGCATCTAGAAGCTTCTCGATAAAGGGCAGCGTGCATAAATCTTTGGGGCTCAGAATATAATTATTCCCAAGGGCAAACTCCTGGGCCCGCAGAACGTCGTGCACGACAAACTCCCGTCTGCAGGTCTGAAGGCACTGGCCGCGATTGGCCGATTTGCCATGCTCAAACTGCGAAAGGAAACAGCGGCCGCTGACCGACACGCACATGGCGCCGTGGGCAAAAACCTCGATCTCAATCTCCCCGGCCTGCAGGCCCAGTGCTTTGGTCAGGCTCCGCCTGATCTTCTTCATATCATCAAGTGAGCACTCACGGGCAAGCACAAACCGCTGTATGCCAAACTGGCGGTACAGATGAAGCATTGCTGCGCTGTTAGAGACCGACATCTGAGTTGAGGCAAAAACAGGAAGCCCAAGACTGCGGGCCTGCCCGATCACGGTAAAATCCCAGCAGATGACAGCATCAATATGAGCTGCTTGTGCCCGAGCAAGCAAAGCCCCGATTTTCCCGAGCTCGCCTTCGTAGACGATTGTATTAAGGGCAAGATAGGCGCGCACCCCTTCGACATGGCACAGCCGGGCAATCCTGCCCAAAGAGGCTGAAGGAAAATTGTCGGCCCTGGCCCTCATATTGAAGCCCTCAACGCCGAAATAGACGGCATCACAGCCTGCGTCAAGTGCGGCGCGCAGGCTGACCCAGTCGCCTGCGGGTGACATGATTTCCGGTTTTAAAAATTTTTTTCTCATACCGGTTGTGCCATAAAATATTCTCTTTACAGACTTAACGAATAAAGATAATTTAATATATTGGGCAAGTCAATGCAAAGCTTGAAAAATATGGAGGTTGAAAATAATGAGCGTTCTTGATGCCATCGGCAATACGCCCCTTGTTGAACTCAAGCGGATATGGAACCCCGACACAACGGGTGTGCGCATACTTGCTAAGCTGGAAGGATCAAACCCCGGCGGCTCAGTGAAAGACCGGCCCGCCTACTATATGCTCAGGCAGGCCGTTGAATCAGGGCAGCTCACGCCTGATAAAACAATTCTCGAGCCAACATCGGGCAATACCGGCATAGGCATGGCTATGATAGCAACTGCCATGGGCTTTCGCATCAAGCTCACCATGCCAGCCTGCGTGAGCGAAGAGCGGCGCTCCATACTCACCGCCCTTGGCGCAGAGCTCGAGCTCACCCCCGGCTGCGACAAGACCGACGGCGCCATCATGCGCGCCCATCATATTATGGAAAAATTCGGCGACACCTATTATATGCCCAACCAGTTTGCAAATCCGGCAAACTGGCTGTCGCACTATGAGACGACAGCCCCTGAGATCGTGCGGGACACCAAAGGCGAGGCAGATGCCTTCGTTGCCGGCATGGGCACCACGGGCACGCTCATGGGCTGCTCGCGGTATTTCCGTGAACATCATCCGCGCACGAAAGTCGTCGGCATCGAGCCGGTCCTGAATCACCGGATTCAGGGCCTGAAGAATATGCAGGAGTCGATTGTGCCACCCATCTATGAGCCCGGCCTGCTTGACAGGAAAATCGTCTGCCAGGATGACGATGCCTTTGAATTATTCCGCGATCTTGCTCTGCGGGAAGGGCTGTTCTGCGGGCTCAGCAGCGGCGCGGCCCTGTGGGGCGCCATGGAGGTGGGAAAGGACATGCCTCGCGGCTCGACCGTGGTGGTGCTGTTTGCCGACCGCGGCGACCGCTATCTCTCAACCGAAGCGTTCCGGTCTGTCTGTGCCCTGTGCCCGCCGTAAGCGTACCTGCCTAATTACAGCTCCCCACAAACAAAAAGTGACTATTGAAGTCATACGCAAAAACAAACCTGTTTAATCCCTCTTTGAAAAAGGGGATACAGGGGGATTTTTTTGCAGCCTGACAAATTCCCCTAACCCCCTTTCATAAAGGGGGAATTGTGCGTTCAGGTTCGTGTCCGGCATTTTACTTTTTTCATGAACCCAGCGATTCCCGCCACTCCTGCATCACACGAAGCGCCCGCTCGGCATGCAGCCGCTTGCGATCTGCTTTGCGGGCTTTGCCTTCAAGCGCGGGAAGAATGCCGAAATTTGCATTCATGGGCTGAAAATCCTTTATTGGATGGATCAGTAATATAGGCTGCAAGCGCGCCGGTGATCGTTGCTGCAGGAGGAAACACAAGAGGAAGCCCTGCGGCATACCGGGCCGCATTGATGCCGGCGACAAGCCCCATGGCTATCGACTCCACATACCCTTCAACACCCGTAATCTGCCCGGCAAAAAATATGCGCGGGTCGGCTTTGAGCTGGAGCGTCGGCGCCAGCAGCACTGGCGAGTGAATAAAGGTGTTTCGGTGCATGCTCCCGTGGCGGACAAACACGGCATGCTCAAGGCCCGGAATGAGGCCGAACACCCGCTTCTGCTCAGGCCATTTCAGCCTCGTCTGAAATCCGACTATATTATATAATGTAGCCTCGCTGTTCTCCTGCCGCAACTGAACCACGGCATAAGGCTGCCGGCCCGTGCGCGGATCAATAAGCCCCACCGGCTTCATGGGGCCGAAAGCAAGCGTTTCCACACCACGTTCAGCCATCACTTCAACAGGCATGCACCCTTCAAAGGGTACAAGCGTCTCAAACTCCCGCAGGGGCGCTTTCTCAGCGGCAAGCAGTTCGCGCACGAATATATAATATTCTTCCTGAGTTAGCGGGCAGTTGATGTAATCGGCCTCGCCCTTGTCATAGCGCGATGCCCGGTAGGTTTTTTCCGGATCAATGGAGTCGGCCTCGATAATAGGGGCTATGGCATCATGAAAAAAAAGAAATTGGCTCGCCCAGAAGGTCTTGTCAAATTTTCGGCAAAGGCATCAGAGGTAAGCGGGCCGGTTGCAACTATGACAATGCCTTCCAGAGGTACGGCCGTAATCTCATCCCGAACAAGGGTAATATGGGGATGCTGTTCAATGGCCTTCGTAATACTGCTTGAAAACTGCTCGCGGTCAACGGCAAGGGCCGCGCCGGCGGGTACGCGGCTGGCATCGGCTTGCCTGATAATCAATGAATCAAGCATGCGCAGCTCTTCTTTCAAAACGCCGGAGGCATTTGCAAGGCCTTCGGCTTTCAGCGAATTGCTGCACACAAGCTCGGCAAGACCTGCGCTTGTATGGGCCGGGGAAAACCGCTGGGGCTTCATTTCATACAATGTCACCCGGCAGCCCCGCTGCGCAGCCTGCCAGGCCGCCTCGCAGCCGGCAAGCCCTGCACCGATAATGGTTATTTCATTCTGTGCTGACATAGTCATGGCATTGTCCTAATAAAAAAGTGGGCAAGCCGCTCCCTGCGGTTTGCCCACCCTGCTCTCTTAAAATAAAAATCATTCTTCAGCCGGTGCTTCCTCAGTCTTCACCGTGCGTTTATATTTACATGTCTCGCTGGGGCATTTGATCGTGTGGCCGTAGCGCTTGGTGATTTTCTCAACAAGGTAGGCAGAGCCGCAGTCGGGGCAGGCTTCGGCAAGAGGCTTGTCCCATGTGGCGAACTTGCACTTTGGGTAATTGGAGCAGCTGAAAAAAATCTTGCCGCGGCGGCTCTTCTTCTCCATGATCTTGCCGGTGCCGCAGTCGGGGCAGGCAACATCAAGCGTCACGGGTTTTTTCAGCGGCCTGATATATTTACAGTCCGGGTAGCCCGAGCAGCCGAAAAACGTGCCGTAGCGGCCCTGCTTCACCACCAGCGGCTTGCCGCACTGCTCGCACGTCTCATCGGTGAGCTGCGGCGCCTCAGGCGCGTCCACGCCGTCGGAGTTCTTGAGGTTGCGCACATGGCGGCACTCGGGAAAGCCGCTGCAGGCATAAAAACGTCCGTACTTGCCCAGGCGGATAAGCAGAGGCTTGCCGCAATCGGGGCAAATCTCCTCGGTTTTCTCCGTTGTCACATCAGACTTCTGAACCTCGGCCTCCTTGTTTTTGATCAGTTCAATAAAGGGGCTCCAGAACTCCTTGATCGCGGGCTTCCAGGATGCTTCGCCGCAGGATATCTGGTCGAGACGGTCCTCCATGTAGGAGGTAAAACCGTAGTCGACATATTTTGCAAAATGCTTCACCAGCAGGTCGCTCACGATCATGCCGATATCTTCGGGGTGGAACCGCTTTTTGATAAGCTTCACATATTCGCGGTCCTGCAGAATACTGATGATGCTTGCATAGGTCGAGGGCCTGCCGATGCCCAGCTCCTCAAGCGCTTTCACCAGTGATGCCTCGGTGAAGCGGGGCGGCGGCTGGGTGAAGTGCTGCTCGGGTTTCAGCTCGATAAGATCAAGCCCCGCACCCTCTTCAAGCTGGGGCAGCATGCCCTCTTCCTTTCCTGCTTCTCATCCTCTGAAGTATCGTCGCCTCTCAATATACAGCTTCATAAAGCCGGGGAAACGCACTGAAGAGCCGGTGGCGCGGAAAACAAACTGCTGTTTCGCCTCGATATCGATTGATACGGAATCAAGCAGAGCCACAGCCATCTGGCTTGCCACGGCCCGTTTCCATATGAGATTATACAGCTTGTATTCATCGGGGCTGAGGGCATTTTTGATCTCGTCGGGGATGAGGCGGGCATCGGTGGGGCGTATGGCCTCATGGGCCTCCTGAGCATTCTTCGACTTTTTGGCAAACTGCCGTGGATGCTTCAGGCCATACTCGCTGCCATAGATTTTCACGATCACGTCATGCAGGTCCCTGAGCGCGGTTTCTGAAAGGTTGACACTGTCGGTGCGCATATAGGTAATAAGACCCGTTGTGCCCGATCCCACATCGATACCCTCGTAGAGCTTCTGCGCTATAGACATGGTCTTTCTGGCTGAAAACCCGAGCTTGCGGGATGACTCCTGCTGCAGGGTGCTGGTGATGAACGGCGGGGGTGGCGTGCGCCTGATTTCTTTTTTCTGTACCGATGCCACGGTATAGGCGGCACCGTTCAGATTTTCAACAATACGCTGAGCTTCACCCTCATCGGGTATGGCAAGCTTGTCGAGCTTTTTACCTTCAATCTGCACAAGCTGGGCGTCAAAAGGGCTCTGTCTGTCCTGCGGCGTAAGTCGTGCCTCGATACTCCAGTACTCATCCTGCTTAAAGGCCCGGATCTCAAGCTCGCGGTCGCAGATAAGACGCAGAGAAACCGACTGAACGCGGCCGGCAGACAGGCCGTAGCGCACTTTTTTCCAGAGAAACGGGCTCAGGTTGAAGCCGACCAGATAGTCAAGCACCACGCGGGCCTGCTGCGCATCGACAAGATCGACGGCAATATCGCGGGGGTTTTTAATCGCCTCGGCAATGGCGTCTTTCGTGATCTCGTGAAATGCGATGCGCTTGACATCATACTGCGCTGCCTTACCCCTGGCGGGCTTATCGAGTTTGAGGGCCGACACCAAATGCCAGGCAATGGCTTCACCCTCGCGGTCGGGGTCTGTGGCCAGATACACGGTTGAGCAGTCTTTGAGAGACTTGCTTATTTCACTCAGAAACTTTTTGCTGTCGGCAATAATATCGTATTTGGGGACCACATCATCCCCGATTTCAACCGACCCCTGTTTGCTTGGAAGCGCCCGCACATGCCCCTTGCACGCAAGGACTATAAAATCTTTGCCGAGAAACTTCGTGATGGTCTTGGCCTTTGCAGGCGATTCGACGATTACCAGAGATTTTTCCATAAAACACGCTGTCTTCTAAATTATTATAATTTGTGACCCAAAAAATCTTCGGTAGAGACAGGCTTCACACCTGTCTCTACCGTTTTATTATTATATATGTGCTTTCGCAAACCGCTTGCCCGGCAGTTGCTGCACAAAACCGGCAAGTTCAAGCTCAAGCAAAAGCGATGAAAGCTGCCCCGAGGGCAATTGCGACCGGACTATGAGATCATCGATATGCACCGGCGATTCCTGCAGCATGCCATAGAGTTTTTGAAGCGACGGCTCAAGCTCTGCGATCCAGTCAACCTCGGGCTCAACCTCCTTGTGCTGAGGCTCGCCGAGCTTCAGTTCCTCGAGAATGTCTCCCGCGCCTTCAACGAGTTTGGCGCCGCTGCGCAGCAGGCTGTGCACGCCCTTGGTCTTAAAGGAGTAGATGCTGCCGGGCACCGCAAAAACGTCGCGCCCCTGCTCAAGGGCCATGCGAGCAGTGATCAGCGATCCGCTTTTCATACCTGCCTCAACCACCAGAACCCCGAGGGAAAGGCCGCTGATGATCCTGTTGCGGGCCGGAAAGTTATAGGCATTGGGTTTCGTACCCATGCTGTACTCCGATACAACGGCGCCGTTTTCTATAATCCGTTCATACAGCTTTTTATTTTCCAGTGGATACACTATGTCCACACCGCAGCCCAGCACCGCAATGGTGCGGCCCTGCCCTGCCAGTGCTGCGGCATGCGCTACCGAATCAATGCCGCGGGCCATGCCGCTCACGATGGTAAGGCCGGCTGCTGCCATTTCGCGGCAGATATCAAGGGCTACCTTACGGCCATAGTCCGATGAACTTCGGGAGCCGACAACGGCAAGGGCGCTCTGATCCTGCGGCTTCAGGCTGCCCTTAACATACAGAAGCGGCGGCGGGTCGTAAATATTCCTGAGATTATCCGGATACTCCGGTGAGGCACTGGTGAGCGCCTGCACACCTGCTGCCTCGATACGATCTATCTCGCGGTCTATGGCATCGCTGTGCCTGAACTGCCCAATGGCATCAACCGTCTGCTGCCCCATGCCCTCAACCTGCGCAAGGTCATCGCGCCCGGCATGAAACACGCTCTCTGGAGAGCCGAACCGCGCCAGCAGATTCTTGCAGGTTACATTCCCGATACCGGCAATAAGGCGAAGGGCTATCCAGTAATAGAGCTCATGCACAGGCTACATCCTTTGCGGTTTAAAAGCAAAGCAAGATTGATAGCCGCGGGGCTTTTAAATGTCAAGCTCAAAGTTAGCCAAAAAGCATACGCCGGTTGCCTGCAAACACGCTGCCGACTATCGGGCATGACGACGGGCTCGCGGTTCGGAGGGTCTAACAGGCTGTTGAAAAAGTCACCTCATACAGGCTGTTCAAAAATGCTCAGATGCAAGGCGTGCGAAATCATGTGAAATGAGGCGTACTTATCGTACGCCGCAGTGAAGCATGATGAGCGCAACGCAGCAGATGGGCGTTTTTCAACAGTCTGCTAAAGCTTAAAAACCTTTCGCGTATTTGCCGCCGTAACCTGCGCCACTTCATCAATATGCAGCTGTTTTATCTGCGCTATTTTTTCAGCAACCAGGCGCACATAGGAAGGCTCGTTTCGCTTGCCCCGGTGAGGCACAGGGGTAAGAAAGGGGCAGTCGGTCTCAATAAGCAGATGCTCAAGCGGCACGTTTCTTACGACATCCTGGATGAGCTGGGCGCTCTTAAACGTGACCGTGCCGGGAATGGAGATATAAAACCCCATATCGATGCAGGCAAAAGCCATGGCCGTGTCGCCCGAGAAACAGTGCAGCACGCCGCCCATGTCATGGGCATGTTCCTCCCGCAGTATCTCAAGTGTTTCATCATGGGCATCGCGGTCATGAATGACCACGGGCATTTTCAGGCTCCGGGCAAGGCCGAGCTGGTCGCGGAAGCAGCTGCGCTGGGCATCCCTGGGCGAACGGTTGCGAAAATAGTCAAGGCCCATCTCCCCTAAAGCCACTACTTTGGTATGAGCGGCATTCTTTTCTATAAAATCAATGGCCGCCCGATCAAACTCTGCTGCATTATGCGGATGCATGCCGAGGGTTGCATACATAAAAGGATAGCGGGATGCGATTTCCAGGGCCTTCCTGCATTCGTCCATGCCGATACCAACGGTAATGATCGAATCGATGCCGTGTATCAAGAGCGCGCTGTATCACGGCATCAAGATCATGGGTGAATTCCGGCAAATCCAGATGAGCATGGGAGTCTATGAGGGACATAATCTAATTTTGGATTTCCGATTTTGGATTTAAAACCTTCTGAACCCTGAGGCCTGCCCCCCTAATCTCTTCATGGCCCAAGCACCTGCACCCAAACCGTACGGTTGCGCGGGCCGTCAAATTCGCAAAAGAAAATCGATTGCCAGGTGCCGAGCTGCAAACTGCCGCCTTCAACAATGACATTGAGCGAGCAGCCGAAAAGGGATGTTTTGATATGGGCTGCCGAGTTGCCTTCGCTGTGAGCATAGCCGTCAGTAAAAGGAATGACCTTATTCATCTCCCTGAGCATATCGCGGATCACATCCGGATCAGCGTTTTCATTTATGGTGACTCCCGCCGTCGTATGCGGCACAAAGACGGTGCAGATGCCGCTTTGAATGCCTGTTGCATGAACTGCCGCCTGCACCTGCGCGGTAATGTTCACCATGTCGGTCTGATTATGTGTTTTAACGGTGAAGTCTTCCATGCGGAACTCCATTGCCGGATAGTTATTAATAAAAGATTATAACCGCCTATGCCGGCATATGTCAACCGCTGCGAGAACATGACATGCGCCGGCAACGTGTTGACATGCAGCGCAATGGCTGTTATGGTAGTCTACACCATTTACCATTTGAGAGCATTATGCCTTCAGCATTACATATAAGCAGTGGCCCTTCCCCCGTTTTTCGAAAATGCATCCGCACGGCGTCATTACTGATGGCGCTCATGCTGCTGGCGCCTGCATCGGCGCCGGGGGCAGATAAACAGAAATTCCCACGGCCAACGGGGGCTGTCAATGACTTTGCCGGGGTTATTCCTGCAGACATCAAAGCCCGCATGGAAAACCTCGGCAGCGAAATTCTGGAAAAAACCGGCACCGCTGTTGTGGTGGCAACCTTCTCTTCCCTTAATGGCGAAGAACCCGACATGTACGTAACCGATCTGTACGCAGCCTGGGGTATCGGCAAAAAAGGCGAGGATAAAGGCGTGCTCATCTTTCTTGCCGTACAGGAACGCAAGGTTCGGATCGAGACAGGCTATGGCGTTGAAGGCATACTTCCAGACGGCCTTGTCGGCAGCATCCTCGACCAGTATGTGATGCCCTATCTTAAAACCGGCGATTATGGCCAGGGGCTTTTCAGCGGCATGCTTGCCGTGGGCACCGTTATCGCCCGGGATGCCGGCGTGACCATCGGTGAGGGCTATCAGCTGAAACGCCCTGTCCAGCAAAGAAGGCAGCAGCGCGGTTCGGGTTGGGGGGGCCTGCTGCTCCTGGTGCTGCTGGCTATATTTGCCATGACGCCGGTTGGCAGGGCTATGCTGCCCTGGCTGCTGCTGTCTGCTCTCTCGGGAGGCCGGGGAGGCGGCGGCGGTTTCGGCAGCTTCGGCGGCGGGGGGTTCGGCGGTTTCGGCGGGCGGCATGAGCGGCGGCGGCGGGGCAAGCAGAGATTTTTAGCATCTTATAATTAAAGGTCAAACCATGGCAAAAACACCACAAACACCGGAATCAATCTTTGCAGCATTTACCGCTGATTACCAGAAGGTCTTCGCTGCCGATCTTGAAAGCATCATCCTCTACGGAAGCGCTGCCCGGGGCGAGTACGTTGCAGGCCGGTCGGACATAAACTTCATGATCGTGCTGTCCGATGCAGGAATCGAAAAGCTTGCCTGCGCAATGCCCCTTGTTGCCACATGGCGCAAATCACGTGTCGGCACGCCCCTTTTCCTCAGCAAAGAATATATCACTATGTCCATGACACCTTCCCCATCGAATTTCTCACCATGAAGGCTGCACTATAAGGTGGTGTTGGGCCAGGACATGCTGAAGGACCTTGCATTTGAAAGAGGCTTTGTCCGCCTGCAGTGCGAGCGGGAGCTGAAAGGAAAACTCTTGCAACTGCGGCAGCGCTTTGTTGAAACAGGGGCAAAGCAAAAAAAATAATGCCAGCTCATCGGCCTGTCGCTGCCGGCCTTTCTTCGCTTTTTCAGGCAATGCTTTTCCTTAAGGACAACCGCAGGCCGCAAGCCGCTCCGGCCTGCTTGCTGAAATGGCCCGCGAGACCGGCTTAAACCTCCAGGTATTTACACGAGCTTGCAGCTGTGCGGGACGGAACAAAAAAATTAAATGATGCAGAGGCGCTCAAACTCATGAATGCCTACATCAGCGAAATAAAAACTATTGCAACCCATATCGATGAATTTCAGACACATTAAGGAGGACACACAATGAAAAAAAACATGAGATCAATTGCTGCTGATCTGCCTACTTGCTTATGCCGCCTGCATGCTGCCGGGCTGCAGCACCTACAACAGCCTCGTTGCTCTCGATGAGGGAGTCAAGGAGTCCTGGGCGCAGATCGAGACGCAGCTGCAGCGCCGCATGGACCTGATACCCAATTATGTCGAGACGGTGAAGGGCTATGCCGCGCAGGAAAAAGATGTGCTGGTGAAGGTGACCGAAGCCAGGTCAAAGGTGGCTGGCGCCGGCACCATCCCTGAAAAAATCGAAGCCAACAATCAGCTCACTTCAGCCCTCAGCAGGCTTATGGTTGTGGTTGAAAAATACCCGGATCTCAAGTCCAACCAGAACTTCCTGCGCCTTCAGGACGAGCTTGCCGGCACCGAGAACCGCATAGCCGTTGCCCGCAAGCGCTATAATGAAGCGGTAAAAGAGTTCAACACCACCATGCGCTCGTTTCCGGCAAACATGATCGCAAGCTCGTTTAAATTCAAGGAAGCGACCTATTTCGATGCACCGGAATCGGCAGCCGCCCCGCCGGCGGTGAAAGTTTTAACACTCCTATCATTAAAAAATTGCTGCAAAAAGACCGGAGGGACGAATGCTCCTCCGGCCTTTTTGCCTCTAGAGCATATTTCTTTTTACTGTAGACTTTTCTTATTCTGCCATCTCGACCGCAGAGAGATATCTTGAAAAATTTCTCCCTGCGGTCGAAAATGACAATACGGCAGCAGATTTTAGCAAAATGCTCTGGAAAAGACGCGCTCACAGCACCCCTACCCTGATTCCCGAACCCGTAGGGGTCGGCCGGTCGCCCCTGCAATTCAACACAGAGCATTCACGGTTGCCACGCAGAACAGTGCGGCAGTCTCATCATCCCAGCACCAACAGGTCGCGGGGCAGATCCTTATTTCTCAAGGGGCCTAAAAAGGTGCAGGTAAGCTGATCATCTCTGAAAAGCCCGCGGGCCAGCTCGCGCACATCTTCGGTCGTGACAGCATCGATATCTTTGAGAATCCGGGAAAGGGGAATGATACTGGTCATAATACATTTCGCACTTTGCCAGGCGGCTCATGCGGCTGTCGGTGCCCTCCATGGCAAGCAGCATATTGCCCTTGAGCTGCTCCTTGGCGGCCGACAGCTCGGCGGCAGAGACCGGCTTTTCACGAAGGCTGCGCATTTCATCAAACACAATGCGCAGAGCCTCCTCCACCGTGTCCTTCACAACTCCCATATAGACGCCGAACACGCCCGTATCGAAAAAAGAGGCCGTAAATGACGTGACGGAATAGGCAAGCCCCCGGTTTTCCCGTATTTCCTGAAACAGCCGCGAGCTCATGCCTCCCCCGAGAATGGCATTGAGCACATACAGCGCGTAGCGCTCGCGGGCGAGATGCGAACAGCCGGGCGTGCCAAGGCAGACATGCACCTGCTCAAGGCTGCGGAAATTGCAGGAAATGCTGCGTGATGGCTGAAACAGGCCCTGAGCCGAAGAGGGTTTTTTCTTCTTAATGTCCTCAAACTTTTTTGCCAGCCTGTCGACAATAGCCTCATGAGCCATATTGCCAGCCACAGCAATAACAATCCGATCAGGCACAAGATACTCGCGGCGGTAAAAACCGGTTATATCAGGGCGGCGAAAATTCTGAACCGTATCAAGCTCACCCAGGATATTGTACCCCAGGGGATGATCAGTGAAAAAATCATGATTGAACATATCCTGAATATAGTCATCCGGGGTGTCCTTCACCATGTTGATTTCCTGCAGAATGACATTGCGCTCTTTTTCAATATCATCCTGCGAAAACAGGGAGTGAAAAAAAATGTCGCACAGCAGATTCACCGCCAGATCAACATGCTGCTTGAGCACCTTCACATAAAAACAGGTGTACTCCTTTGAGGTGAATGCGTTAAAGACCCCTCCGACCGAGTCGATCATGCGGGCGATTTCGCCGGCTGAGTACTTTTGTGTGCCTTTGAAAAGCATATGCTCAATAAAATGTGCTATGCCCGATTCGGCTTTATGCTCATGCCGAGAGCCCGAGCGTATCCAGATGCCTATTGAAACGGAGTGAACATGCGGTACCCGCTCGCTCACTATCCGCACGCCGCTGTCAAGAACGGTTTTATTAATTTTTGCCATTGCTTATTTTTCTTTTAAATTTTTTCAGACGCCTTTAGTACAAAGCCCCCCAAAAGAGGGTGCGGAACGATTCCCCCTTTAGCAAAGGGGGTTAGGGGGATTTGTCAGGCTGCAAAAAATCCCCCTGTATCCCCTTTTTCAAAGGGGGATGAAATATGAATGTTTTTTTGTATAAAATTAATAGCGCCCTCTTTTTTATGTGCCACTGCCACTAGACGACGAAGGCACGGGGAAACATTGTTTCCCTGTGCCTCCATGCGGCAACCATCGTTATACAAGCAGGCTTTACTCAGTCGGCCTAATCCTGGTCACTGAGTGCAGCTTTGCGGCTCAGCCTGATCTTTCCCTGCGAATCGATCTCAAGTACCTTGACCATAACCTCATCTCCCTCGTTAAGAACGTCGCGCACATTTGCTACGCGCTCATTGGCAAGCTGGGAAATATGCACAAGGCCGTCACAGCCGGGAATGATCTCAACAAAAGCACCGAAATCCATAATCTTGCGCACCTTGCCCTTGTAAATCTTGCCGATTTCCGCCTCGGCCACTACTCCGCGAATGAGATCAAGAGCCTTCTCGATGGATGCCTGGTCGGCAGATGCCACCGATACCTTGCCGTCGTCCGCAACATCTATCTTACACCCGGTCTGGGCTATGATGCTTTTGATATTCTTGCCGCCCGGGCCGATAACGGCGCTGATCTTGTCGGGCCGAACCTGAATGGTAACGATGCGCGGCGCGCGCGGCGAAATGTCGGGCCGCGGCTCACTGATCGTCTTCTGCATGATGTCAAGGATATGGAGCCGTCCCTCGCGGGCCTGCTCAAGCGCTGCAGACAGAATTTCCTTCGGCAGACCCTTGATCTTGATGTCCATCTGGATGGCGGTCACGCCATTGCGCGTGCCTGCAACCTTGAAGTCCATGTCGCCGACATGATCCTCGTCGCCCAGAATATCGGAAAGAACCACAAAGGTATCGCCTTCCTTGATAAGCCCCATGGCGATGCCCGCAACAGGATCCTTGATCGGCACGCCTGCATCCATCAGCGACAGCGTGCTGCCGCAGACCGTTGCCATGGAGGATGAGCCGTTAGACTCAAGCACTTCCGACACGATCCGGATGGTGTATGGGAAAACCTCAGCCGTCGGCAAAACATAGCTGAGTGCGCGCTCGGCAAGATTTCCATGCCCGATGTCGCGGCGGCTGGCCGACCGCAAGGGTCGTGCCTCGCCAACGGAAAACGGCGGAAAATTGTAGTGCAGCATGAATGCCTTGGTGCTCTCGCCGATAAGCGCGTCAACCCGCTGCTCATCATCTGCCGTGCCAAGGGTTGTCGCCACCAGCGCCTGGGTCTCGCCGCGGGTAAACAGGCCCGATCCATGCGTTCTGGGCAGTATCGCCACATCGCAGGCTGATGGCCCGTATATCTTTATTGGTGCGGCCGTCAATGCGGCGGCCGTCCCTGGTGATGGCGCTGCGGATAATCTCTCCCTCAAGGCTCTCAAGAGCGGAGGCAATATCATTTCCCGCCTCAGGGAGCTCAGCTTTAAGCTCGGTGAGCGTCTGTGAGAAAATGTCGCTCACGGCGGCATTGCGCTCGAGCTTCACCGGCAGTGCCAGTGCAGCCTTCATGGGCTCAAAGGCCTTCTGCCGAACCTTATCCGTGATGTCGGTGGCGATGCTGCGGTCGGCAATGTTCATCTTGGGCTTGCCGACGCGCTCGCGCAGTTCTCGCTGCATGGCCAGCACGTCCTGCAGGCCACTGTGGCCGAACATGATGGCATCCAGCAAAACCTGCTCGGATACGCACTGAGCCGATCCTTCAACCATGACCACCGCGTCCCGGCTGCCGGCAACAACGATGTCAAGCTCGCTGTCCGCCATTTTGGCTGATGGGCGGATTGATTTCAAACTGGCCGTCAAAACGGCCTACGCGCACACCGGCGATAGGCCCGTGAAAGGGAATATCGGAAAGCTCAAGGGCTGCCGAAGCGCCGATCATGGCCGCCATATCGGGATCGTTCTCGCCGTCGGCGGAAAGAACTGTTGCGATAATCTGAACATCGTTGCGAAACCCCTTGGGAAAAAGAGGCCGCAGGGGCCGGTCGATGAACCGGGAGGTCAGTATTTCATGTTCGCTGAGCCGGCCTTCACGCTTGAAGAATCCGCCCGGAATTTTGCCCGCAGCATAGGTCTTTTCAACATAATCTACTGAGAGGGGGAAAAAATCCACACCCTCCCGCTGCTTGCTTGAGACAACTGCGGTCACGAGCACCACGGTTTCACCATAGCGCACCAGCACCGAACCGTTTGCCTGCTTGGCCAGCAGCCCTGTTTCAATCGTCAAAGGACGTCCGCCCACATCAATAGTTACTTTTTCTTGTACTGTCATTATTTTTTCCTTCATAGTGTGGGCAGAAATCTCGGATGGGCCTGCATCTGCAGGCCTCTTTTACTACCTGTTCCCGCCCGTGTAGTGTACGTTACTTTCTCAGATTCAGTGATATCAGAATCTCTTTGTACTTATCGACATTTCTGCTCTTCAGATAATCAAGGAGCCGTCTGCGCTGATTAACCATTTTGATAAGCCCGCGCCGGGTGTTGAAATCCTTGACATGGCTCTTCATATGCCCGGTCAGATACGTTATGCGCTCGGAAAGCAGCGCAATCTGTACTTCGCTCGAGCCGGTGTCCTTCTCGTGAGTTCTGAATTTTCCGATAATTTCCTGTTTCTGTTCGTTCTGTAATGCCATACCTCTAACCTCTCTCATTACATAGTGTTTCTCGTTTATTACTTCTGCCTTTTATTTTTTCTTCTGTTGTTGACTTCTCCCTGACAGCCACTGCATCACGGGGGAAAAACCCGCACGGTCTTCCAGGCCGGAGCGGCTGTGGCCGCTGAAAACAGCCGGGTCGCAGGCTGCAATCGTCTGCACCACGCCGACCAGGCCGCCGCCGGAAAGGCTGTATTTTCAGCAGCTGGCCGTCTGGTAGTGCCGGTGCATCGAAGTGGCGCATCTCGCATGCCGTTATGCTCAGTCCGTTGCGAATCCTTGCAGCCATTGAGTCATCGACGACAACCTCGGGCAATCCGTGCAGGGCATCGCTGAGCGCAATCAGGTGGTCCCGGCAAATATCATCCGCCGAAAGCATCTCAAGAGCGTCCCATGGTCAGCGCGTCACGCACATGAAAACCGCCGGTGCGCACCCGTTCAAGGCGGGACAGGACACCTCCGCAGCCAAGCATGCGCCGATGTCATGGCACAGCGTCCGCATATAGGTTCCATGCGAACACACCACGCGAAACGCTGCGTCCGGCGGCTCATAGTCAAGCACATCGAGCTCGTAGACGGTTACCCGCCGCGGCTCACGCTCCACGGTTTTGCCCTCCCGCGCCAAACGGTACAGCGGCACGCCATCGCGCTTGATTGCCGAATACATGGGCGGCGTCTGCAGTATGTCGCCCCTGAACGCTGCGCAGGCATCTTCCAGTGCATGCCGGTCCGGCCAGCGCGGCATCACAGGTGCTGAGCACCGCGCCTTCTATATCCTGCGTATCGGTCTCCATGCCAAGGCGCATGCGCCCCGCATATTCTTTTTCACCGAACATTAAAAACTGCACGAGCCGGGTGGCGCCATTAATGCACAGCGGCAGCACGCCGGTTGCCATGGGATCAAGCGTTCCCGTATGGCCGACTTTAGCGGCCTTCAGTTTCCGCTTAACCCGCTGGCAGACATCATGGGATGTGCAGCCTGCGGGCTTATTGACTAAAAGTACGCCATCCATGCCGCAGGTCTATTCCTTTTCCTTGCCCGACTCCAGCTCATCTTCGATACCGCGCAGAATCTTGTCCATTCTCGCGCCGTTTTCAAATGAGCTGTCATAGGCA
Source organism: uncultured delta proteobacterium (assembly GCA_963718965.1). Taxonomy (GTDB): domain Bacteria; phylum Desulfobacterota; class WTBG01; order CAIYCZ01; family CAIRTM01; genus CAIWCT01. The sequence goes on from CAVRBJ010000022.1 coordinate 86,595, forward strand.
AAGGTAATATGCGGCGTACACCGCAGCTGCAAACGGCCGCCGACCTTGCGCTGGACAAAGCCTGCAGCATGCCGCAGGCCCTCCATCACCTCTTCCAGCAGCTGCCCGTCCTGAAGCAGTGTGGTAAAAAAAACCCTGGCGTTTCTCAGATCTTTTGACAGGCGCACGTCGGTGATGGTCACGAAGCGCACGCGCGGATCCTTCACCTCGCGCAGCAGAACCTCGGCTATATCGCGCCGCATAAGATCCGCAACCCGATCCGTCCGCTGGAATGTTCCGCTCATAGCACGTCACCAGTTAATACTCATTATTTCCATCTGCTGATCGACAATCTCTGCAAGATACAGGCTTTCCACATAGTCAATAACCTTATCGATGCAGGAGTTTATATAGGCCCTGTCATTGCCGACCATGCTGAACCCCACCTGAGCGCTCTGCCATATGTCGTTATCGCCGACTTCTGCAATGGAAACCGGAAACCTGTTGCGGACCCGCTCGATGATCTTTTTTACTATGCTGCGCTTCTCTTTCAATGAGAAGACATCATGCAGCGCCAGCCGAAGGCAGCACACACCGACAACCATGGCTTACAGCTTGCGCTCCAGCTCTTCAACAATAAAAGACTCGATAATGTCGCCCTCCTGGAAATCCTTATAAGCACCCAGAGCGATACCGCAGTCCTGGCCCGGGACAGCTTCACGCACATCATCTTTAAAACGCTTCAGCGAGCTGATATCGCCTTCGTACACCACCTCGCCGCCGCGCAGCACGCGGCCCTTGGAGCGGCCCAGTATGCGCCCCTCAACAACAAAACAGCCGGCGATCGTGCCCAGCTTTGAAATCTCAAACACCTGCCGCACTTCTGCCTTGCCCGAAGACTTTTCAGCATACTTGGGCGCCAGCATGCCCAGCATGGCCTTTTTAACTTCGTCCATCACGTCGTAGATGATCTGGTAGTTGCGCACGTCAACCTTTTCCTGCTCGGCCGTTTCATTCACCTTGGGTTCGGTCTTCACGTTGAAACCGATGATAATGGCCTTTGATGCCGCAGCGAGCATAACATCGTTCTTACTGATAGCGCCCACGCTTGAATGAATTATCTGAACCTTGACCTCATCGGTGCTCAGGTTTTCAAGAGACTGTTTGAGCGCCTCGAATGATCCCTGCACATCGGCTTTGAGAACAATCCGCAGCACCTTGGCATCCGCCTCGGCAACGGAACTCATAAAATTTTCAAGCGAAATGCGGGCGTCTTTACGCAAATCCCCCTCACGCAGCTTCGTCAGCCAGTAGTCGCTGGTCTGGCGCGCCGTCTTCTCATCAACCACCAGGAACATATCCCCGGCCTCGGGCACGGCTGTAAAGCCGATAATCTCAACCGGAGTTGAAGGTCCGGCCTCTTTCATCGTCCGGCCATGATCATCGATGAGGGCGCGTACTTTGCCGAAGTGCTGCTTGGACGCAAACGAATCGCCTACCCGCAGCGTGCCTTCCTGCACAAGCACGGTGGCTATAGGGCCCCTGCCCTTATCAAGCCGTGCCTCGATAATGGAACCTTTGGCCGGCTTGTCGGGATTTGCCTTGAGATCAAGCATTTCAGCCTGCAGCAGCACCATTTCAAGCAGCTTATCGATATTAATATTCTTCTTTGCCGACACTTCAACAAAAATCGTGTCGCCGCCCCAATCCTCTGAAAGCAGGCCGTAGTTGCTCAATTCCTGACGGACTTTTTCGGGATTGGCCTCGGGCTTGTCGATCTTGTTAATGGCCACAATAATCGGAACCTGCGCGGCTCGGGCATGATTTATCGCCTCTATGGTCTGGGGCTTGGGCCCCTCTTCGGCGGCAACCACAAGAATGACGATATCGGTCACCTGCGCGCCACGGGCGCGCATGGAGGTAAAGGCTTCATGGCCCGGCGTATCGACAAATGCTATTTCGCCACGCGGCGTCGTGACTTTATACGCGCCTATATGCTGGGTAATGCCGCCTTTTTCACCGTCGGCAACATTTGCATTTCGTATGACGTCCAGAAGACTTGTCTTGCCGTGATCGACATGCCCCATGACTGTCACAACCGGGCAGCGGGGCAGCATGTGTTCATCGGCATCGTGGGTCTTCGCCTCAAACATGGTTTCAGGCTCATTGGAAAGGCTTTCAATTTCATAGCTGAAGTCAGTAGCAACCAGCGTTGCCGTATCAATGTCGAGCATCTGGTTAATTGTTGCCATTATGCCCAAGGCTATGAGCTTCCTGATGATATCGCTGGCCTTCACGCCCATGCGTTTTGCAAGTTCACCAACCGTAATGCCGTCCTGAACCCTGATTTTACGCTTGATCGCCTTAGGCACGGTCTTTTCAGTTCCTTTTTTGGCTGCAGGCGCAGCTTCTCCTTTGCGTCTGACTTTGACGGGCATCCTGTCTTTTACTTTATACCTGACACGGCGGCTCTGCGCTGCCCCCTGATCGGCCTCTTCGACTACTTCTTCGCTCAGCGGCGCCTGCTGCCAGCGGAATTTCTGGCGTTTGATTTTGTCTTTCACCGGATCTTTGGCGCGCTTTTCGCGCTCGCGCGCCTCTTCCTCGGCAGAGGGCTTTCGCACCAATCCCGGCTGTTCGACAGAAACCGGGACCGGCTGCACGGCCGGTGCATGAGGCGCACAGGCTGCTCCGGCTCAGGGACATGCCGTGGCCTCAGGTCTATTCGACCGATAATGCTGGCCGGTGTAGATTCTTTGCCTTTAAAACTCAGTTTCTTGAAAGCAGGTTTCGCCTCAGCAGGCTCGTCAGCCGGCTCGACTTCAGCACCTGCGGTCTCTCCATCTGCTGCGGGCTCATGCTTGTTCCGGTTCGGGCAGCACCTGGCGCAATAAGCCCGGTTGATGCAGTTGATCGTCCGGTTCATGCGCTCCTGCAGCAGCCAGGGGATCTTCAGTCTGCGCTACCGCAGCCTCAGGCTCGGCTTCGGCTTTCTTGCGGCGCCGGATAACTGTTTGGCCGATGCGCCGCTCCATAAGTTTCTCGCCCGATGCCACATCAATCTTTTCAACTTCCTTGACAGGTTCAAGGCCTTTTGCGGAACCTGCGTCTTTGCCGGCCTTGCCAGCACGAACCCGACGCCGTACATCATCGACCTGATAGTCGAGCAGGCCGCTTGAATGGGTCTTGACTTCAATGCCCAGCTCCTTGAGCAGTGGCATCATGTCCTTGGTCTCTATCTGCAACTCTTTGGCTAATTCGTGAACTCTCATCTGCTCCGCCTGTAATCGTTGCACGAGGCTGCAGGCCTCATGCAGCCCGTTATTGGTCTGTCGCCTCAGGCGCCTGCTCATGTCCCGCGCTGAGAAGAACCTGTGCCTGTGCCTTCACTTCCTCGGCAGCACCCTGATCGATACCGAGCATGCCCGCAAGATCTTCGGCCGATGCGGCAGCAACGGCATCGATGGACGTACAGTCAGCATCGATCAGTTTGTCGGCAAGAGCTGTGTCGATCCCCAAAATACCGGTAAGATCGTCGCGGTATTTTTTTGAAATCTTATCCGCCTTTGATTTGCTGCGGATGTCGATTCTCCAACCCGTAAGCTTGGCCGCAAGCCGGACATTCTGCCCCTTCTTGCCGATGGCAAGTGCGAGCTGGCTGTCATCCACAATAATTTCCATGCTGTGCGCCTGCTCGTCGATCAGTATCTCGGATATCTCCGCGGGCTGCATGGCTGAACGCACAAAATCCACAGCATCTTCACTCCATGGTATAATATCGATTTTCTCGCCATGAAGCTCATGTATAATATTTTGAACCCTGGAACCGCGATTGCCCACACAAGCCCCCACAGGGTCAACTTTGGGATCAAAGGACTCAACAGCTATCTTGGCGCGGTTACCCGGTTCGCGCGCAACGCAGTGCACCTTGACAATGCCCTCGGCAATCTCGGGAACCTCAAGTTCAAAAAGCTTCAAAAGGAACCCCGGATGGGTGCGGGAAATAATCACCTGCGGACCCTTGGCGTTTTTCTTGACATCAAGCACATAGCCTCTGACGCGATCACGCATCGAATAGATTTCGCCGGGTACCTGCTCCTGGGAAGGCATAATAGCCTCATGCTTTCCGAGCATCACCACAACATTGCCCTTTTCAAAGCGATGCACGAAACCGGTCACCAAATCGGCCTTTTTGTCTTTATAATCGCTGTAAATGGTTTCGCGTTCGGCCTCGCGGATATTCTGCATAATGACCTGCTTGGCCGTCTGCGCGGCAATGCGGCCGAATTGCGCCGTGTCCATCTTCACCCCGATCTCATCGCCGGCCTGCGCCTCGGGGTCGATTTTTGCGGCTTCGGCCAGCCCGATCTCCTTGGTAATATTCTGGACCTCCTCGGCCACCGTCTTAAACTGGAAGAGCTCTATCTCGCCGAGTTCTTCATTGTAGTGCGCTTCAATGTCCAGGCCGTGGCCATACTTGTTGTGCGCCGCCTTCACGAGGGCAGTCTCCAGCGCATGTACAAGCACGTCCCGGTCGATACCCTTGTCCTTGCGGATTTCCTCCAGCACCTTATCGAGTTCTGAAAGCATTGTCGTTTCCTTATGATAATTCAACTATTAATTGTAAAGTATAGTCTGGAATTGCCTAAGTTAAAACCCGTCAATTGCCACACTCCTTAATTTAACTAATGTTTCTTTTTCGGCTGTTTAAGCTTGCTGAAGTCAAATTCGACATTCGCTTTTTTAACAGCCGCCAGTGGCACGGAAAACCCGCATCCATCAATATCTATGCCAAGGACACCATCATCCAGCCTGGTAAGCCTTCCCTTAAAATGCTTTCTGCCGTCAAGGGGTTCCATCGTGGTGATGCTCACCATCTCTCCCATGCGCGTTTCAAAGTCACGGGGCTTTTTAAGCGGCCGGTTCACGCCCGGCGAAGACACTTCAAGGCGATAGGCAAACGGAAGTATCTCCTTCACCTCAAGCACGTCACCGATCTGCCTGCTTATGTCAGCACACGTGTCAATGGTCACGCCGCCCGGCTGCCTGTCGATAAGCACCCGCAACTACACATCCGCCGGGCTCGCGCCGGCACTCCACATCCACAAGCTCAAGCCCCTCGTGCCCGGCAATCTCACGAATGACTGCCTCTGCTGCGGCAAGTAACGACTCATGCGCCTTCATCTCGTTTCCCGTCGGTGTAAAATAAAAAAGTGGGCAATGCCCACCTTCGACTACTCAACTACACAGAATTGCTGCCACATCCTGCGGAATCACACAGTGGAGCGGGCAACGGGATTCGAACCCGCGACACCAAGCTTGGGAAGCTTGTACTCTACCAGCTGAGCTATGCCCGCATTGATGCTCTAAAACATTAAAATTATACTGAATATTTGATAGGTGTCAATCTTTTTTTGCATTGTAATAAAATTGTGATATAAACATTCATCATGTGCCACCTGAAAACACCTACAGAAAGGGCCAAAACCATACAATGAATGATCGAAAAGCAGCTTCCGTAAAGAAAACACCAGATTCGGCCCAAAGCCCGGCAGCATCCAGCATAATCAAAAAAACGTTGAACCGCGAAAATATCGAAGCCATAGTCATCGCCATCGTGCTGGCCCTGGCAATCAGAACCTTTGTTGTGCAGGCCTACAAAATCCCCTCAGGCTCCATGGAGCCCACGCTGCTCATTGGCGACCATATCCTTGTCAGCAAATTCATTTACGGCATTTCCATCCCTTTCATCGACAATAAATTTTTTCAGCTGAAAACTCCAGCACGGGGAGATGTTGTTGTCTTCATCTATCCTATGGATGAAAGCAAGGATTTCATCAAACGCGTTGTTGCTGTTGAGGGCGATACCGTTGAAATCCGTCAAAAAAAAGTATACCTCAATGGCCGCCCTGTTGAAGACCCCCATGCCCATTTCACTGACAGCACCCTGTACAGCGGCACTGACGCAACAGCACAGCAGCGCGACAACTTCGGCCCGAGAACCGTACCACCCGGCAATATTTTTGTTATGGGCGACAACCGGGATCGAAGCCTCGACAGCCGCTTCTGGGGATTTGTCGGCATTAATAAAATCCGGGGCAAAGCGTTCCTGATCTACTGGTCATGGGAAAGTTTTTTCAACAACTTCCGCTGGCGCAGGCTCGGGCAGCTGATCGAGTAAGCAATCTCGAACCCATAGAGTACGCGCTTTTCAGGAACACTCCTGGCCCGAAGGAATTTTAACCACATAGACGGCGGCGACCCCGCTTTCAGCTATAAATTTCTTGTCTACAATCAGCTGCTGCCGGCTGATCAGCCCTTCCAGACCGCGGCGTGCAATGAAGTCGCAATAATTCGCAAAATGCCTGCGCCCTGCGCTCAGTTCCATCGCCGTAACCACCATCTTCCACAGCCAGCCCCGGGGCGGTGGATACGGGCCGAAATGATAGTCCATGAGCATGATTCGGCCACCTGGTTTCACAACGCGCCTGCACTCCTGAAGCACGGCAGAGCGCAGCATGGGAGGCATTTCGTGCAGCACCAGAACAATCGTGACAAGATCAAACAATGCCTCCGAAAAAGGCATCTGTGAAGCGTCGCCCACATGAAGTTCGGCGGCTGAGCCAAGCTTCCGCCGTGCAACAGCGAGCATGGCAGGCGAAAGGTCAATACCTGTCAGCGAGCAGCCCGGCCTCTGGTACAGGGCCAATTGCATCCCCGTTCCGCACCCGACATCAAGAACCGACAGATTATCCCGGGGCGGGTAGAGTGTCAGGCCGATTGTTCGCAATCTTTGAGCTGCAGGCTCATACAGCCGGTCGTAAAACCGCGCATGAAAGCCGTACGGATCCTTTTTCATCGCCAGGGCGCTCATTTTAAAAATTCCGCATCACTCCATATCGAAAAAGCGGGGGCAAGGTGCTTCATGCTGCAGCAGGGTGTTACGATTTTTTTATCGCTTCAAAAAAATCGGCCATAGGCAGAGCTGGCATGCTCTGAGCTGTTACCCTGCCCTTTGAGCATATCTGCAAAATGGCCGTTGTGAGGGCTTTTTCATCGGGAAGTTCCCCAATGGTAATGACATCATACCGGCCGATAAGGCTATAGGCATCGATAAGTTTCCCCCCGTTTTTCTTATAAATCTCCTTCACCGCCTCAAACCGCTCAGGCGTATGCTTGATATCCATAAGGCCATCGCGCGTATACTTCCAAACCGTAATATATATTGCCATATTCTTCACCCCTTTCCTGTTTATTTATTAAGCGGCTCTGCCCCCGCGGCATGCTCTTATAGTTTCAATATAGGCTATAAACACGGTTTCTTCAAAAGGATTATAGCTAAAGCATGTTTTCTTTTATACTATAGACGGTTTATCTATTCTGTCATCTCGACCAAAGGGAAGAGCATCTTTGGCTGAAGTACAACCAAATTGTTAAGATTGATGCGCAAAGGGACAACCTCCTGACTCATCCACCGGCTGCGGATTCGAAATGAAAATCGGGTTTAACCATTTAACAAAACACTCTATAAATCCCGGCGGAAATATCTTCGTCTGAGCCACTGTCATTGACCAGAGACTTTTCAAGCGCCGGCCGCAGAAAACACCCATTAAGAATCTCTTTCCTCCCGGTGCGAGAACATGTTCGGGCGGATGGCAATCAGCAATCATGTCTTCGGGCCAGCGGGCTGCTAACCTTATTCCTGAGGGTAAAAAAAAATGGCGGTAATAGAGATAAAAATCCGAAACAAACATTCCGAAAATTGTTTTAATATGATATTAATAGTTAAACTAAACTACTACGCTGTTTAACACAAGGAGCTGCTATGAAAAAACTGTTTGCCGGTAATAAATGCTTCGCCATCTGCCTGTGCCTGTATGCTTGCCGCCACAGGCCTGTATCTGGGCTGTAAATCCTCGATTTTACGGGGGAAAGACGGCTCCAGATGGAAACTGGCAAACGCCCCCGGCTTCGGCAACGACAACAATTCATCAGTCGTAGCCATGGCAGAATACAAAGACTATCTCTATGCCATGACCCGCAACAAAGACGGGGCCGAGGTCTGGCGCATGAGTGCGGACGGCCAGTGGGAGCAGGTCATGTTCCCGAACGGCCAGACGAAAGGGTTTTACGGCAACAAGCTGATCAACAATGTCTGGGGCACGGATGATTGTTTTTAAGGACAAGCTCTATTTCGGCGCCTCATCGGGATTCCAGGGGACCTATCTTTACTCATCGGCATGCGAAATATGGCGCTATGACGGTTCAAGCTGGGAGGCTGTCATATCCGACCGCAAAGACGCTGATGAAAGCGGCTCAATTACTGCAATCGCAGGATGCGCAGCCAGTGACAACAACACGGCAGCACAGATTACCGACAGCACAAAAACCTGGACGCCCGACCAGTGGAAAGGCGCCATGCTGCAGATAACCTCGGGCAGCGGCAAACAGAGAAAATTTTACATCACCGGCAATGATAACACGACGCTCACCATCCAGCAGGACGAAATTGCAGGCACAGGCCGCAATCAGGACAATGAGACGGAATTCACCGTGTGCAGCGAAACAGTATTACAAACCCTTTCCCTGCCTACACCTATACCCTCGGCGAGATTGCTGCCGGCGACGCCTATGAAATCGGCGCGGGCTCCGATGAAAGCGGATTCGGCGATTTCTGGAACAAGACCATTACCGGCATGGATATTTTAGACGGCAGGCTGTATGTGAGCACCGGGCTTAATTATGCCCGCGGCTCGCAGATATGGTACACAGATAACGGCGACACCTGGACGGTGACAACGCCGCCCAACAGCTTCGGCAATTATCATATTGACCCCAATGATCCATTCATCAGCGCTTTTCCTGACGGCAAAAAGCCCATCTCCAGCAGCCTGCCGTCAATGGCGGTTTCTTCATGCTCAGGCACGCCGACCCTGTATGCCACCGGCACGGGCACCTCGGGCAATATGGGCAGCTGCGCACGCGTTGCCAAACTGACGGATGCCGGCTGGGAGCTGATCGTCGACAATAAAGTAGATGCCAATGATACCGGCACCAATGAAAACGGTCTTGGCGACTGCCCCGGCGCGCAGCAGGGCAATTTCATGGTATGGAGCATGACCGAATTCAATAACAGGCTTTTTGGCATCACCAATTCACCTATCGGCGGCGCCCGTATCCTGTACACCAATGACGGAGGATCAGCAGACGACAGCTGGCACTATGCTGTTGGCTGCCCAAAAGGCACAGATGAGGATGACTGCGAATCCCCGTATCCCAGCGGTTTTGACGGCGAGTTCTATCCCATTTCGACGGTGCTTGGAGATGTCTATCAAAATATAGCCGGCTATCTGTTTGTCTTCAACAATACACTCTATTGCGGCACGCTCCAGTATTTCGATTCCACGGTCGACCCCAGGGTTCCCAACAATGCCAATATATGGAAATCAAAAGACGGACTAACCTGGGAAAAGATAACGGTCAGCGGCTTTGGCGATGATCAGATCATCATGTTTGAAAGCTTCGTCTCATTTAAGAACAAGCTCTATGTATCAGGAAGCAAAAGCGCCAACACGGAGCTTATCGGACTCGGCGGCGCGAAAGTTTACTGCCAGGTCAGAGAAGGCCGGTAATTCTTCCCGGCATACCACATACAAAACCCCGAAGCATAAAATGCTTCGGGGTTTTGTATTTCAAGCCAATCACGCAAGATATTCCCACTGATGTCCTCAGGAAAAAGAGGTGGAATAAGGATGGAAATTGTTCATTTTGTTCCTGAGACTCAGGCTTCAGCCCGTCCATACCTGCAGGCTGTTTATTTAATATACGAGCAGCAGTAATCGGTAACGGCTTTGACCTTTAGCTTAAATTTCGAGTTTGCCGGTACTTCAAAGGACCGGCCCTCCGTAAACTTCTGCCAGTCGGCAGCACCCGGCAGAAGAACAGCAAGGTCGCCCGCGAGGATTTCCATGATCTCTTTATCTGCCGTACCGAATTCGTAGTCGCCGGGCAGCATGATGCCAAGCGTCTTTTTTGTCCCGTCGGGAAAAAGAACCGTTCGGCTGGTGACCTTTCCATCAAAATACATATTTGCCTTTTTTACAACTGTTACATTGCTGAACTCAGACATGACGGCCTTTCTATGATGGTATACATAAAAAAAACAGCGGGCATATACTGCGACTGCCCCTAAAAGATCACTTACCGGTATTCCAGAATGCCTGAAGCCTGACAAGCTCACCGTTTTTCCAGTAGCGGGCGTGCTTGCCCGTAAAGCCTGCAGCATACACATCTGCGCCGGACACAAAAATAGATTCGGAAAAAGAGAGCCAGGCAAGCTTTACCGGATCGCCGTTTTTCCAGTATTTCGCAGCAATGCCTTCATAGCCCGCTATATACACATCATCGCCGGAGACGAAAATCGACTGGGCCGATGAATCTTTTCTGCCGTCGGTTAAAGCAACCTGCTCGCCGTTTTTCCAGTACCGCGCCGTGATAGTCCTGCCGAACTTCCGCTCATACCCGGCCACATGCACATCATCTCCCGAAACAAAGATTCCCGTTGCGGCGGCATCGCGGGAGCCATCGGTCAGATTATCGGACGCGCCATTTTTCCAGTAAGTTGCCGTAAAAGCTTTACCGTCTGATACGGAGCCTGCCACATACACATCATCCCCGGCTACATACAGGCTATAGGCGTAAGCAGCTTTTGTGCCGGTTGTCAGATTGACAAGCTCGCCGTTTTTCCAGTATTTTGCAGTATGTCCGTCATCGCCGGCAACATGCACATCATCTCCTGATATGACTATTGAGCGGGCCGTCGCATTATTGCTTCCGCTGGTAAGGGCCACAGGGAGTCCGTTTTTCCAGTAGGTCGCCGTCTGCCCGTCATTGCCGGCCACATACACATCATCGCCGGAGACGACTATTGACCTTGCAGCAGCATTCCTGCTGCCATCGGTCAGTTCAACAAGAGTGCCGTTTTTCCAGTATGCGGCTATCGTTGATTTGTAATTCCAGACTTTGCCTGCAACATAGACATCAGCCCCAGAGACAAAAATTGCCGTGGCAGTTGACTTGTAAGGTATGCGGCACGACGCGCACAAAAGCGCGAGCAGGGCGCAGCACAGAGGCAAAGCCGCACGGTACATACGAAAAAACCTGAGAAACCAATACTGTGTAACCATTATATCCTGCTCCTTCCGGAAGGATAAAAATTTCCGTAAAATACTGTTATTGCTGAATTCTTTCTTAGTATAATAAACATAATCGTTCCGGTCAAGGGCGATGCGGTTCGATGCAGGTTCGGGCAGGCGCAGGGAGCAGGCGTAAGAGGCAGGAAAGCCCGTCCGTACAGCAAAACACCCGCACCGGAAAAAGGTACGGGTGCCCTGGTGCGGCATGGTGGTGTTTATTAAAAGCCGTCCCGGGCAAGCTCCTCAAACAGCTTGCGCTGCTGCGGGGTGATATCCCGCGGTACGGCAACGCTTATCTGCACCAATTGGTCACCCTTGCCCGTTTTGCCGAAACGAGGGATACCATAGCCGCGAAGGCGCATCTTGGTGTTGTTCTGAATGCCTGCCGGCACCTTCATCTGCTTGGAATCCTGAAGGGTCGGCACCTCTATGGTCGTACCAAGCACCGCTTCGGAAAACTTTATCTCCCGGTTAAGGATGATGTCATCGCCATCGCGCTTGAAAAAAGGATGCTCATGCACCTGAATGGTCAGATACAGGTCGCCGGGCGGCATGCCCGGCCCTGCCTCGCCGCCCTTACCGGTAAGGCGCAGCTTCTGGCCGGAGCTGATGCCCGCCGGAATGCGCACCTTGACCTGCCTGCTGCTGCCGTCGAACATATAGTCGATTGTTTTCTCAGTGCCGTTTACGGCTTCGAGAAAATCGACAAAAAGATCCATGGTAAAGTCCTGGCCCTTCTGGGCATAGGCCTGACGTCCGCCGAAACCACCGCCGCCGCCAAAACCGCCGCTTCCGCTAAACAGATCCTCCAAATTGAAGGAACCGCCGCGCTGTCTGCCTCCTGCCCTGCCTCCTGCCCTGCCTCCTTCGCCGCCACCGCCGAAACCCATTTCCCTGAAAATATCATTAATGTCGAAGCCCTTGAAAATGTCCTCCTGCGAGTAGCGCTGATGAAAGCCGCTGGAGCCGAACTGATCATACTGGCGCCGCTTTTTCTCATCGCTCAGCACGGCATAGGCCTCATTTACTTCCTTGAAACGATCCTCCGACTTTTTATCGCCGGGATTTTTGTCGGGATGGTATTTAAAGGCAAGATTTTTGAAAGCCTTTTTTATATCATCCTGGGTAGCGGTTTTGTTGACCCCGAGGGTTTTGTAATAATCTTTTGCTGCCATGCTTTCCCCTTAACGATATGATTCCTTTATAAGCCCATTTAAATAATCCTGCGGATTATCGATTGCCTGAGCGTCGATATCAAAAACGCCTCGGCCGGTCCTCTCCCGGATAAGCTTGAGGCCGTGCTGGTAGTTTGAAAACAGCTCGCGCAGCAGTTTGCCGGCATCGGCATCCTCAACAAGCGTGCGCCAGATCAGGCGATTAAGGGCCTGGTCCGTAAAGTGAATGCCGATGCCGTGGTGCCGGGAGAAGGCCTGCTCGTAGTCGCGCGCCTCCTCCGACACCAGAACGGACTCCTCCAGCACGGCAGCGCAGTCCATGCAGCAGGTAGATGCGATACGCACGATTGTGTCTATGAATATTTCGCTCAGCAGAAACAGGCACTGCGGATCCAGGCTCTCCCGGCGTTCAAGCATACGGGTTTTCAGGACATGCTCCTCTCGTGCAGAAAGCTCTTCATGGCGGGCATACATCTGCTCGAGCCCCTGGCCTGCCATGATGCGGTCAAATACGGAACCCGGGTCTGCTGCCATTTCAGCGCTGACCACGAGGCGGTTTATGTCGCTTGAAGGAAGCGCCTTCTCAAACTTCACAAGCACGCGCTCAAGGGCGCTTATCAGACCGCGAGCGCCCGTTTTTTCGCAAAAGGCAGCTTCGGCGATGGCACGCAGAGCCTTGTCTTCAAACCGCAGATCAATGCCGTAGGCAAAAAAATCCTTTTTTTTGCTCATAGCGACGGAACTTGCCGGGCTTTTCAATATCTGGTAGAGGTCATCTGCGCTCAGCGGATCAAACACTGCCACAACGGGCAGTCGGCCGATAAACTCCGATTCAAACCCGTAGCTCTGGAGGTCTTCGGCCTTGACCTCCCGCAGAAGGTGCTCGCGTCGGTTTGCCGTGCGCAGAGCAGCCTCGAAACCCAGGCCCTGACGGTTCAGCCGCTTTTCGATGATATCGTCAATATCGTTGAATGCGCCGCTCATGATAAATAAAATATTGCGCGTATTTATAATGCTTCGCTCCCGCTTGCCCGTGCGGCGGAACTGCTCAAGGGCCTCCATCTGGGAGACAACATCGTGGGGAACCTTCAAATCAACGTCCGTTTCCTCCATTGGCTTCAGCAGCGCCCGCTGAACGCCCGTGCGCGACACGTCGAGGCCCCATCCGCCCCTGCTGCCGGCAATTTTGTCTATCTCATCGATATAGATGATGCCGTACTGCGCCCGCTTAATGTCTCCGCCCGATTCGCGCACCAGGTCGCGCACCAGGTCTTCCACATCGCCGCCCACATAGCCCGTCTCGCTGAACTTGGTTGCATCGCCCTTCACAAATGGAACGCCGAGTTTCTGTGCGATCAGCTTGATAAGAAATGTCTTGCCCACGCCGGTCGGACCGATCATAAGAATATTGTTCTTCACATTTCCGACGGCAGGTGACCGGTCCCGGCGGCTGACGCGGTTGAAGTGCGTGCAAATTTTGGTGGCAAGTATTTCCTTGGCCCTGCACTGCCCGATTGCATAGTCGTTGAGATATGCCTCGAGCTCCACGGGCTTCATGTTGAATGTGATATGCGGCCATCCCCCGGTATCTTTACCCTGTGGCGAGTCCTCAAGGCCTCCGGATATTTCATCAGTATTGGGGAATGCCATAGGTGTGGCGAGTTTCACCCTGTCACCATATTTCTTGGACAAATAGTCATTGAGCTCTTTTTCAAGCTCACCCGGGCTTGGCAGTCTTTCCTTGGCCATAACGCGCTCCTCGTCCGATGTTTCTGCCTGGTGTCTGAACAAAAAGTCATATCTTTGCAGGTTGTGTTAAGACCGGAAGAAACCGCTGGGTTTCGTACCTCAAACCAACCGCGCAAAAACAATTGCTTGTGAAAAAGTACAGGCATAAGGGCGAACCCGACAAATACATGGTTCCGGGTTTTCGTTCATCCACTAACTACATGGTAAGCATCACCGGGTGTCGAGTCAAATTATTTATCATGCAGAGCGTTAAAAAAAGAGGCGTGCACCCTTAGATGCACGCCCTGCATGATAGTGATGGCAGAAAAATATTCGTCAAGAGAATCGGATAAAAACAGGCAGAGTGGGCGCATACAGTGCATTCTGAACCCGCATCACCAAGAAGCATGCTGCCCGAACAATCCATGTCGTCCCACGGCGCAGCAGCATATCAGCACGATTGAGCCTATTTGCCTTTTTTGGGGCAGAGGCTGTCAACCTTGATCTGGGCAAACTGTTTCTGCCCGGACAGGGGGTTCTTTTCAAGGAACTCTTTATACTGATTGCAGGCCTTCTGCCTGTCGCCGGCCAATTCAAATACGCGGGCAAGATTCAGCGCAGCAGCACTCCCGCCATCAGACTGGGTATCGTTTTTCTGTTTTTCAAACCACTCTGCAGCCTGCTTAAAATCACCCTTTCCTTCAAAGGCATAGCCGATGCCCTCATAGCCTGCAGAGCGCAGATACTGAAGTGTTCCGTGGGCGGCATCAAGAAACTCCCTGAAATAGCCGATGGCTTCATCGTATTTTTTAAGGCTGTAGGCACAGTTACCCTCATACAGAAGGGCCATTGTGCCGGAGGTGGTGCTGCCATGCTTTTCCTTCACCTCTTTGAACTGAGCCAGGGCCTTTTCATACAGTGCCGTCTGAGCCCCGGCAGCCTTGCTGTCGGCAGGCGCCGTCATGGTGCTCATGGCGGCATAAAACATATTGAGGGAATCCCGCTCCGCCCGTGCCTTCATGGTGCTCCAGGCCAGAACTGCGGCAGCAACTACCATAACGGCGAGAGCGATGGAGCCGATTTGCCGGGCATTCTGCTCCACATACTCCCGTACAGTAATCCACAGTGTTATCGGGTTTTCAGCATCCATCAGTTTCTTCTTCGGCTTCACCTTAATCTTTGCCATACCTTAGCCGCCTCTCCTGCTGCTGTTAGTTCTTGTTCCCGTAATATGTCCAATACGGAAAACGTGCGCTGCGCTTTCCGCAATTTCAGTTTTCAGCCGTAAGATACGGCGCAAAGCGTTCATATTTCTTCGGGCCGATACCTCCGACGTTTTTCAGCTCACCGATATTCCGAATGCCGCCGCTGCGGTCGCGGTAGTCGACTATAGCCTGTGCGGTGATCAAGCCCATACCGGGTATCAGCGCCAGTTCCTCAGCCGTTGCAGTTGCAAGGATTACCGGAAGGAAGCAGTGCATCCTCGCCTGGGCGCTCATGGACCCGATGGAAACCTTCCCGTCGACAACAATTCTGCTGCCGTTTGGCACATTCCAGCTGCGAGCCGCTGCCTCCGGCAGGGGGGCCAGGGCTTCTCCCGCGTCAAGCAGCTGCCCCAGCTGTTGGGGGCTGCCATAGCTGTAGATGCCAGGCGACCGCACAGCGCCCGCAACTTCATAGGCATACTGCTTCCGCGGTGATTGCGGTGATACCGGCTCGCCCGGGGCCAGCACCTGCCAGCCGGCCCTGCACAGCATCAGCGCAAGCAGGGAGCATAGTACCATAAGCTGCTCTCTGTTGTACAGAGCCATTTATTCAGCCTCTCCCTTAATCTCGTCTTTGAGCAGCTTGTAGGTGATGCTGTCGGTAAGGGCCTGCCAGCTTGCTTCGATAATATTTTCCGACACGCCGACCGTGCCCCACCGGTCCTGCCGGTCACCGGTTTCGATGAGCACCCGCACCTTTGATGCCGTGCCTTCCCCTCCGGTCAGCACGCGCACCTTATAGTCGATGAGGTGCACCTGCTTCAGCTCGGGGTAGAACTTCTCAAGGGCCTTGCGCAGGGCATTGTCAAGAGCGTTCACCGGGCCATTGCCCATGGCTGCCGTATGCTCTATCTTGCCGCCTACTTTTACCATGATTGTTGCCTCGGACACGGGCTCGGCCTCTTCCTTTTTTTCATTGATGACACGAAACCCCACGAGGTCGAAATAGCGCTTCTTCACCCCCAGAGCCTTGCGCATGCGCAGCTCAAATGAAGCCTCGGCGCCTTCGAATTGAAACCCGTGGCGCTCCAGGTCTTTCAGGTCGGCAAGTATTTCCTTCACCAGCGGGTCGTGGCTTTCAATGTCGATATTAAACTGCTGGGCCTTCTGCAGGATATTGGCGCGGCCGGACTGGTCGGAAACCAGTATCCGCTGCGTGTTGCCTACGCGCTCCGGGGATATATGCTCATAGGTATCGGAGCGGCGCTGAACAGCGCTCACATGCACGCCCGCCTTGTGCGCAAATGCGCTTGAGCCCACAAACGGCTGGTGCTTGTTGTGGGGCAGGTTGGCCAGTTCATAGACAAACCGCGAGAGCTCTGAAATTTTCCGCAGCTGCTCATCGCTTATGCAGTCCATGCCCATCTTGATTTTCAGGTTGGGGATGATGGAGCAGAGGTTGGCATTGCCGCACCGCTCGCCGCAGCCATTGATGGTTCCCTGCACCTGCGTGCAGCCGCACTCAACTGCGGCAAGGCTGTTGGCAACGGCCAGATCGCTGTCATTGTGCGCATGAATGCCCAGGGGCGCGTCAATCTCCTGCCGCACGGCGCTGAGTATCCGGTGAATTTCATAGGGCAGCGTTCCGCCATTGGTGTCGCACAGCACCAGGCAGTCGGCGCCGCCGCTGAGGGCGCCGCGCAAAATGCTTATGGCATAGTCGGGGTGTGCCTTGTACCCGTCGAAAAAATGCTCGGCGTCGAAAAAAACTGTAGGCACATGCCGCTTGAGATAGGCTATCGACTCCTGAATGAGCCGCAGGTTGTCATCAGGGGATATCCTGAGCACACCCTTTATATGCATGTCCCAGGACTTGCCGAAAATAGTCACGGCCTCTGTCCGGGCATTGATAAGATCGTTGAGGTTTTTATCTTTTTCAACCGCTGCGCCCGGCTTTGCCGTGCTGCCGAAGGCTGTAACGATTGCGTTTTTCAGGCGGCAGTTTTTGACTTCCTTGAAATACTGAAAATCCTTCGGGTTTGAGCCGGGCCAGCCGCCCTCGATATAGTGCATGCCAAGCTCGTCAAGCCGCTGCGTGATGCGAAGCTTATCCTCGATGGAAAAGGAAATATCTTCGGTCTGGTTGCCTTCCCTGAGCGTTGCGTCATAGAGACAAATCTGCTTCATAGTATGCATCTTTCATAGAAAAATTCGGGATGGCTGAAATCATAGCACAGCTGCTTCAAAAGAAAAAGCCCGCAGCAAAAAAACCCTGTGGGCCGTAAACCTCGTATCGCAATCACAGTGCGTCAGCATCAATGTCCGGAGCAAGAGAGCCCCGGGAATGGTGCGGCCCGGTACTTCCCCTCGTGCAAAAGAATATTGTCAATCCCGTTAAGCAACAGAAAGACCTCGAATACGGCAACGACATGCCAGAGAGTCGACACCCGTGTCATCAGGGTGGCACCGCCGCTTTGACGACAATTTTTTTTACCGCCGAAGGCTGGCCGTCAACGGAAACGCCGGGCATATGGGCGTCGGAGGGCAGCATGACCGCAAACATGCCCTGTTGCAGCAGCAAAAAATCGGCATTCCCCTGATAAAACTGAACGTCGCGGCCCTCATCATAGGGCCCGTCTGGTTTCAGCGACATGGCCGGCGCATGGCCCATAAGCTCCCTGCCCCGCACTACATACTGCACGTCGATATACCGCCTGTGCGTTTCAAGCCTGCAGTCCTCCATCGGACGGGTCATATACTCATTTACAAGGGCATACAGGCTCTGCCCCTTCAGCTCATACTTACCGGGCGGCAGCTGCGCTGTGTTCTCACTCTTCAGCCAGCGCAGGGCAAACGCTATATTCTCATGAAGCAGCATGCTGAAGCTTTCATGCTCAAGACTGTCAACAACCATCATTAGTTTCCGTATGTATTTTTCTGAACATGCAGCTACCTGCGTCATTACGAAAATAAGGAGTACAAAAAACTCTTTTATCCTTAATACCGGCTTTCGGCGGTATGACAGTTCAGTAGCTCTGTGATTAAAAAACTGTATTCCAGCGAAAGCTGGAATACAGTTTTTGCATTCTTTTCACTATGGTGTTGTATGAGCAGCCACCACTCGGTGCCTGTTGCTACTCAAGGCTCTCGGCAGCCACAAGCTTGTATACCTCGCCGGTTCTGCCGACAGGGCCGAGTTTCCTGCTGGTCAGCAGGTACAGCTCGCCGTCTTCACCCTGGCCAAAGCTCAGCAGAAATCTGCCGAGCTTCCCCGCCCGTCCGCATTCATACTGCACATTTGCGGTCTTCACCTGCCACAGGCCGCCGACTCCTTCGACGGCAATAAGCAGCGAGCCGTCAGGACGGATAAAGCTTGACGACCAGTCGCCAAATACATACTTGCCCGCAAGGGCTGCTATGGCGCTTCCGCGGTAAACATATCCGCCGGTCACTGACCTGCCGGTAATGGAGCCGTTATCGCCGGGATGGCCGTACACAATGATCGGGTCGATAAGGGGTTCGCCGCTGCTGCCGTTATCCGGACAGCTTGCAAGGGGCTCAGTGGCTTTGTCTTTGTTAAAGCAGCTCGTGCCTTCCTTGATGTTCCAGCCATAGTTGCCGCCTGCGGTCACAATATTTATTTCTTCATACAGGCTTTGGCCCACATCGCCGCAGAAAAGCCGATTGTCGCCGCCTCGGTCAAAAGAGAAACGCCAGGGATTGCGAAAGCCATAGGCAAAAATTTCCTCTTTTTTATCCGGTTCGCCGGCAAAAGGATTTCCGGGAGGTATGGCTGCCGTGCCAGGCCCGCTCACATCGAGCCTGAGAATTTTCCCCAGCAGTTTTGTCGTGTCCTGGCCATTGCCGGTTCCCTCAGTGTGGCCCGTGCCCACATCATTGGCATTGCCTCCATCGCCGATACCGATGTAGAGAAACCCATCAGGGCCGAAGGAAAGCTGGCCGCCATTGTGGTTTGCCTGCGGATGCGGCACATCAAGCAGCACCTTCTCGCTGTCGGCATCGGCTTTATTCGCATCGGCAGCAGAGACCAGAAACTCTGACACCCGGGCATTTGAATGAAAGTCCGGCGGATCGGTCGGCTTGAGAGCGGCACTATAGAAAATAAAAAAGCGGCCGTTTGTCGCGTAATCAGGGTGAAACACCAGGCCCAGAAGGCCGCTTTCGTCATAGGCTGAAGTAAGTTTAACCATCCTGCTTTTGATGTCCAGAAACGGCTCAGCAGCTGCGCTGCCGTCAGTTTTTATTATTTTAATGATGCCCTTTTGCTCTGTGATAAACAGCCTGCCCGAACCGTCGGGCGGCGCTGCGAGCGCCGTGGGATGGGTAAGTCCGCCTGCAATGCGTTTAAGCTGCAGTGTGTACGCAGGCTCTGATTTTGGCTTGCATCCGGCTGCGGAAAAAATGATGCAGGCTGCGCACAGAGAAAAAAGAACACAAATTTTTTTCATCCTCATAGTCTCCCCCTTAAAAAAATGAACAGTTTCAGCTGTCGCCCTACTGAGGCCAGGCACTGCCAGTCTGCCGCAGGAGCAGCCCATACAATACAAGTATGTTGTATGCAGGGATGTTTTACAATCTTTTTTATCGCCCATGCAGTTTAAGAATGTATACGCTGACTATCTATGGCAGCTCAGTTTCCTTAAGGAGAGGACAGGGTTTGGGGGGTTACTAAATCAAGCGCAAAAAGCGGCTAGGCATCTTTCAACACTGTGCCCATGGACTCATACAGGCTGCGGGCTGCATCGCGGGCCGATGCCTTCATATTTGCCGGCAGGCGCAGCAGAAGAGCGGTCATGGACGTATGCATGAGGACATACTCGGTGCCGGGCATTGCCTCGCAGGTTTTTTTGCCGAATGCTTTGCGCTCATTGAGGCTGCGGCAGACAGAATCCGCAAGCCCTGACCCCTGCGCGCTTTTATAATAATATTGGGCGGAGGGCGCTGTGCTGCCGGTAAAGACTGAAATAAAAAGATCCGCCTTTGCCTCTGCTGCCTTCATGACGCGCACCTGGGCTGACGGCGCGGGAAGGGTTTCCCAGGTTATCAGTGCTGTGCCCCCGGCATGTTCGATCAGGCTCTGCAACTCGCGCAGCACCGGCAGCGACGCCAGCGACTGGCCAGCCGCATCAAGCATCACGGTGCGGTTAAAAAAAACCCCCCTGTCAACAGGCTGCAGCCCGTAGTCTGACGAGACAAGTTTTCCTGCTGCAAGGGCTGCCGAAACACGCACAGGCTCATAGCCCTTCCTCCTGATGGTATAGCTGACGGTGCCGGCCGCACCCACGCTGTCAAACACCCTGCCTGATGCATCGGAAAGGGCAACTTCCCGATCGGCACGCACAAGGGCAGCGCCCTCGACCGGTTTGCCGCCGGCGTCTTTGATAACAGCGGCAAAAAGCGCTTCCTTCGGTGTGCCGAAGGAAAGCGTGCAGTGCTCCCTGATATCTCCTGCCCTGACCGTTATTGCCGCCTGCTGTGGATTTTTTTCAGGCAGCAAAAAAGCCCGCGCCCTGCCTTTTTTTGTCGCGACCACTGCCGAGGCAAGCCTGCCGGCAGAGGATTCAAGATCAACCTGCGTACCGTCCAGTACCGGACGGCCAAGGCGGTCGAACACGTCTATATCAATGGGTGCTGCAGACTGCCCGTCTGCCGGCACGATGGAAAAAACCGGTTTCGCGCTCATCCGCGCAGGCGGCACAGCAACCGTAAAGGATATGCATGCTTTCTGCGCGGCATTGCCAGCTGCATTGCGCACATCAAGGCAGAACTCATGAGCGCCGTTGGACAAAGGCGCCCGCGGGGTATAGGAAACAGTGCTTGCATTGTCAAAGACAAGCCCGTCTTCAAGTTTGCCGTCGAGGCTGGCCTTGATGCTTGAACGGTCAAGGGCTGCGCCGGGCCCGCCTGCCGAAAGTCTGGCTGAAATTTTTGGCTGCGCTTCTGAAAGCACTGGCGGTTTTGGAGCAGTGAAGCTCACAGCAGGCACGCCCTTTTTATAATAGCTGAGTATGCCCAGAAAATAGCCCTGCGCCTCTGCATTGAGGGTGCGGTGATAGGACAGCTTTTCGCTGTTGCTTTTATAATTCATGTATGAAGCTTCGCCGAGTATGGCAGGGGCTTGCGTGTTGCGCAGCACCAGGTAATTGCCCGGCTGGACCGAGGCTGGCTCGGCATGCATGCGCTCCTGCAGGGCGCTGCATACCTCGCGCGCAACATCGCGCGAGCAGCCGGGGTCTGACATTTTGTAAAACACGATAAGGTCGTTGCGCTCGCCCCGCTCTTTTCCGTCTGAGTTATGGTGGATGCTGACAAAAAGATCAGCTTTGGCTGCATTGCTCACAGCGGCGCGGGCCTCAAGCTCGCTGCGAAGAACAAAAGGCTCGCCCTTGAACAGGCAGGTATCCGAGCTGCGGGTGAGCACCGGCTGCGCTCCCGCATCTTTCAAAAAGCCCCACAGATACAGGGCGACGCCTATATTAACCTCTGCCTCGCACAGGCCGTTCTCAGCAATGGCGCCGCGCTCGGGACCGCCATGGCCCGGGTCGAGGATGATGGTTTTGCCCCTGAGGGCTGCGGTATCAAGCCCTGAAATCCTGAACTCGACTGCAGGGGGCAGCGCCTGTTTGATGCAGCCGCTCCACAGGCAGGTCGCCGCAAGCAGGGTGTACACCAGGCTGTTCTGGCGGCATTTCATTCGAGATACCCAAGGTTGCGCAGGCGTTTTTTGATTTCTTCAAAATCGACTTCGCTGATTTTATCCTCTGTTTTGCGCGTTGTTGCCACAAGGTCACGCAGCACATACACGATAAAATCCGTAACAGAGTTGTAGCCTGAGCCCTCAAGGATAATCTTGAGCTTGCCGTAGAGCTGCCGGGGTATCTTAATGGTTACCTTGTCCTGTTCGCTGAGCATGAATATCTCCTTTTTGTATAAACTCCTAGAGCAGTGAATATTAATGCTCCCGTACATAGTCAAACAAACTGTCTTTGCAAATCCGCAGCGGCAGACACCTTGCAATGGCGCACGCCCGGACTGTTTTCGACGGAATAAACTTTAGCATGTTTTGAAAAAAAAATTAAGGTATAATGAGCATATTATTAAAATGAACTGAAAACAGGGGCGCAGAGGATGTTTGACATACTTATACAGGGCGGCACAGTCATTGACGGCACGGGCTCTGCGGCTCAGCGCTGCGATGTGGGCGTTACCGGCGAAACGATAGCTGCCGTTGGGATGCTGCAGGCAGCGGAGGCCCGCGAGGTGATTGATGCACGGGGCATGCATATCTGCCCTGGCTTTATCGACATGCACGGCCACTCGGACTTCAACCTGCTGGTGCAGCCGCCGGGCCGGGGCAAAGTCATGCAGGGCATAACAACCGAAGTAATGGGCAATTGCGGCT
The DNA here is from genome assembly GCA_963718965.1 of uncultured delta proteobacterium. Lineage (GTDB taxonomy): Bacteria > Desulfobacterota > WTBG01 > CAIYCZ01 > CAIRTM01 > CAIWCT01. Next base: position 109,300 of record CAVRBJ010000022.1, read on the forward strand.
TGTCTGCAGCTCCCCTGCTTGGTGCGGCGCGCAGCCAGCGGGGAAAAAGCATAAAAAACCTGGGCTTTGAGCTCTGCTGGACGCATCTTGACGAATTTGCCGAGGCCATAAAAGATACAAACCTCCCCTGCCATATGGTGCCCCTTGTCGGCCATGGCAATATCCGCGGCTCCATTGTGGGCTACGGCAGCCGGCAGCCCACGCCGGGTGACATGCAGGCAATGGAGCGCCTTCTCCTCCGGCAGATGGAGGCAGGAGCCTGGGGCCTTTCAACCGGTCTTGTCTATCCGCCCGGCATGTATGCCGGCCCCGATGAAATTGCAGCACTTGCAAAAATCGCCGCCCGCTTCGGGGGCATCTACACAAGCCATATGCGCAGCGAAGGCGACCGGCTGCTTGAGTCTATCGAAGAAACTCTTGCCGTTGGGCGCAGCGCAGGGATACCGGTGCAGATATCGCATCTCAAGACGCAGGGCAAGCGCAACTGGCACAAGCTGCCGGCTGCTTTTAAACTGATTGAAAAGGCTCGCGCTGACGGATTGACGGTTTTTGCCGACCGCTATCCCTACACAGCCTCCAGCACAGGGCTCGACGTGGTGTTTCCGGCCTGGGCCTGCGAGGGCGGCAACGCGGCCGAGCTCGAGCGGCTGCAATCACCTGATATGCGCGACAGGATCTATGCCGATATTCTTGAGCGCATGACAGAGGACGAGCTTGCCCGGGATATACTCATTGCGAAAGTCGTTACCGAAAAAAACAAATCCCTTGAAGGTCTGCGGCTCGGGGCAGGCCGCTGCCCTGCGCGGACAGTCAGTGCGCGACTGCCCTGTTCTCGATTCTTACGGAGGAGGAGCTGGATGTCGATGCGGTATTTTTCTCCATGTGCGAGGACAACCTCAGGGAAATCCTGCGCAAAGACTATGTCATGATCGGCTCCGATGCCTCGGTCTGGGACACCGAGGGCGTGCTTGGCGCAGGCAAGCCGCACCCGCGCGCTTTCGGCAGCTTTCCCCGCGTACTGCGAAAATATGTGCTTGAGCAGAAGCTGCTCAGCCTTGAAGAGGCAGTCTATAAAATGACCGGCCTGCCTGCAGCCGCCATCGGCCTTTCAGAGCGCGGGGTCATCAGGAAGGGGATGAAAGCGGACCTGGTGCTCCTGCGCCTGGACGATGTGCAGGACCGGGCTGACTACGCAGAGCCGCACCGCTTTCCCGAGGGCATCAGCCGCGTCATGGTCGAAGGAATATGGGACAGTTGCGGATGGAGCTATTACCGGAAACTATGCGGGCAGGCTTCTGCTAAAAAAGCCGGCGTAAGTGCGGCTCCACTCAAACAAAGGGGCAAAATGCCGGACACGAACCTGATGTTGCGCGTTAATTGGTAGGCCGGACAAAGCGAAGCGTGTCCGGCGATCTCGCAGACATTCTGCAAAGATCAGGTTCTTTGTCCAGCCTACGGTTTTTTCGCCCCTCTATCATGTGTTTCTGTATTAAGTGCGGCGTCGCGGAAAAGAAGGGACAAAAAATTCCCCTTTAGCAAAGGGGGAGGGTTTAGGCAATAAGGGGTTATGCATATTTATTATATTCGATTAATAGTGCCCCCCTTGTTTATATGGCGCTGGACTAAGCAGACAGGGGCATGGCAGAAGGAAAGCTCTACGAATCTCTGCCTTGCGATGGTTTTCCTAACAGCATCGAATCTACAGCAATGTTTAAAATATCCAGAAACGACTCGGGCTGCGTATAGTCCTGTACATCTATAAAAAAATTCATCACCGGTTTGTTTTTATAGGGAGAGGTAAGAAAAAAGCTCAGAGCGTTTGTCTTATTCTGAATAAACGGTACGAGCCTGAATCCGCAATCGTCGTCTCTGCAACTTGCCATGGTTAGTATTCCTGTATGAAAGTACGTATCAATATTCTATAGCCAGTATTTTATGTAAAGTATTGAGGAATACTTAAATTCCTTTAGAAAAGAAGCCAGAATTCAGTAGTCAGAATTCAGAATAGAAGGCACAGAGGCTTCCTGAAGTTTACTGGTTTCCTCCAGACAATCAGATCCTGAAACGTTTTTGTTTTTTTCTTTTCCATGTGGACTTCAAATTTTCAATTCTGTGTTCTGGACTACTGAATTCTGGATTCTGACTTCTGGTTTACGGCTTCTGACTCCTGCCCGCTTGGGCCGTCTTTTATTTTTTCTCAAAAAAACTTTTAATACTCCTGAACACAGCTTTCTCGGAATCAGGCTCTGGCATTAGCCGCACCCCTTCCCGAAGCATGGTCTCAACCTCGCGGGCAATCTTCTGCGGCTTGTACTTCTCAGCGGCAAAGTACCTGATTAATTCCCTGAGAGCATCACGCGTTGCAGCAGGTATAAAAGAACCGCTCGCAATATGGCCGCAATCCGCAAGATATGCAAGCAGTTTCTCAGCTATCAGGCCGGTATCATTAACTGGCGGTGTGCTCTGCCGGCCTGCATGCCGGAGCAGATAATCATAAAATCCGCTGCTGTCCTGAAACGCGCAGCCCTCAATCCGCACATCATTGTCCGAGGATACGATCAGGCAGCTCGCGCCCAGGGCCGCCGCGTGAAAGCCCATGTCCCGTATCATTTCATCAGCCGTTTGCGGAGCTGCAAAGCGCACGGTCAGAGTTGCGCCTCCCGCGTCGCGGCTTGAACCGATGCCGTCGCCGTCAAACACCACTGTCCACTGCTCCCCGGGCGGCAGAGCGCGGAAGCAATGGTCTATGAGCCACTTCCGGGCTGCCTCGCCTCCCTGCGACTGCTCCAGGCGGGACCCGCTCGGATTGGTCCGGATGACATTGTATCCGTCGATAATGGTGCGCCTTGCAGGGTGCATTTCATCAACCCACTCAGTTAAACACGAGAACAGCGAACAAGTAGTATACAAATATCAGACTGCTGTCAAGGAGGAGGAACAGCAACTTCACCTGCCTGATTTGCAGTTGCTTTTTCAGCCCTGCTATGATATTCACCTAATTCTTTTTTACATCGGGGCGTAGCGCAGTCTGGTAGCGCACCTGCCTTGGGCGCAGGGGGTCGCTGGTTCAAATCCAGTCGCCCCGATAAACATATAATCCGCATATAAAAAGAGACCGGCAACAGTGCCGGTCTCTTTTTATTTCTCAGGGTGGGTTCAACCCACCATTTTTAAAAACAGTGATCTTTATGCTACAGCATGCACACCGTATCGCACACAGGCTGACCATTGCCGCCGCAGCCGGGGTCTGGGTCGCACACATCGCCTATGCCATCACTGTCGGCATCAAGCTGATAGTAATTACAGATGGCCGGGCAGTTATCATGTGCACTATCATGGGAGTCATAGTCGGAATCAGTCTGCCCCTCACAGGTTGGCTGGCCGCACCCGTCGCCGCAGCCGGGTGTCGTGTCGCACACATCACCTATTGCTGTCGCCATCGGCATCAAGCTGAAGCGGATTGGCAATATCCGGGCAGTTATCAAGAACATTTAAAATACCGTCATTATCCGTATCGCATGACTGCTCGCAGGCAGGCTGCCCTGCACCGCCGCAACCCGGATCCGGGTCGCATATATCCCCTATGCCGTTGCCATTGGCATCGAGCTGATGCACATTGCAGACGTTCGGGCAGTTGTCAGCGGCATCAGCCTACCCATCGCCGTCTGTATCAATCTGGCTCTCACAAACAGGCTGGCCGCAGCCTGTGCCGCAGCCGGGTGACGGGTCGCACACATCGCCTATGCCGTTGCCATCGGCATCAAGCTGCTGGGGGTTGGCAATGGCCGGGCAGTTGTCTGAGGCATTTGAGAATACCGTCGCCGTCTTTATCACTTCCGACATTAGAGGTAAATTTGCAAAGCTGCTTGCGCAGCCCTCAAAAGCCCAAACGTTTTTTGTAATATAAGGGGATATGCACCTATTGGCTGGAAATGGATTATAATTACCCTCAAAATATGCCGCAGTCAAACGAGGACAATTAGAAAACGCTGCCCCCGGCTTCTTAATCAGCCCCCCAGGAGGCGGACCACCACAATAAGGTTCTCCGGTCTCATCATCGTACATCTCCCAACAACATTCACAACCAGCACTCAAAATTAAACTCGCCGGTATGAACACGGTGGTCAATGCGGGTACTGAAAACGCATAAGCCCCAATTCTTCTTACCGGCAGGCCTGCTATGGTATTGGGAATTACAAGAATTTCGGCAGACCCGGTATATCTGGTGATTGTGGCTGTATTGTCGTACGCTATTATGTAGTTAAAATCCCCGGCAACTCCAATTGACGTGGTGGTTGTGGGTTGCATGGTTGTTGTCGTAGTTGCTAGAAACCGTAGTGGTCGTAGTCGGCTGGATGGTAGTCGAAACGCTTGTCGTCCCGGTGACAGAAGTTGTCGTTGATGTGGTCAGCGCGTTAAAAGCATTAACGAGGGTATAAGCCCCTATGGAGCTTGAGCTGTAATGCCGCACCGCGACATAATAGGTGCCGGCTGACAGCGTTCTCGTAATTGAAAAATTTAATCCTTCGCCATCATCGTCATCGGATTCGATATCGGTACATGCGCTGTCTTTTAAATAGCCATACGTGTCGGTGGACCCGGTTGTATACACATTCAGCGTTCCGTATGCGGGAATATTAATCGCGAAATAATCATAGTCGCCGGCAGGATTTATAGAAGCACTTATGGAGCTGTTGAGCGGCATGGCAAAGGCTGCTGCGCAACTGTTGCCGTAATCGTCGAGAATCAGTCGACGTTGTGGTCGGCTGAGTTGTTGTAGTTGTAGTTGTTACAGATGGATCAAACACCGCCGCAGGATAGCCGTACCAGGGATTGGTAAACCCGGTGGCACCGGCAACATAGTACACTTTAAAGCCGCTTGCGCAGTTATTAAAAACATATACCCCATTGTCGGCGCATTCCCGTAAAAATAGGCGGAGGCCAAACCTGGTGCAGCCATACAAACGCATTATCGCCAATGCTCGTAACACTGGCAGGAATGTTAATGCTGGTCAAACCTGTGCAATGCCCAAAACATTGGGTCCAATAGCTTATAACGCTGCCAGGAATAGTCACACTGGTCAAACCTGTGCATCTCATAAAATGCTCGCCTGTCCCCAAAGCTTGTAACGCCGTTAGTATCCTGGTCACATCTGGTCAAGCCTGGTGCAATAGATAAAACGCCATTTTGTCCGGAATACTCGTAACGTTGCTCGGGATTTTAAGCTGGCCAAACTGCGCAACTGGAAAAAGCACAGGCCCAATAATTGTAACATTCTGAGGAATGGTCATACTGGTCAAGCCGGTGCAGCCAGAAAACGCGTTATGCCCAATATTCGTTACGCTGCTCGGGATGTAACGCTCGGTTAACCCGCTGCTATCCTTGAAAATAGCACTGATCCCAATGGTTACTACCGGCATGCCGTCTATGGTATCTGGTATTACAACCGCTCCACCGGAGCCGGTATAGCCGGTGATGGTGACAGAGCCAGCTGATACTGTATAGGTAAACGGAAATAATGCCGTCGTATAGCCATACCACGGATTGGTAAACCCGGTGGCTCCGGCACGATAGTACACTTTAAAACCGCTTGCGCAGCCACCGAAAACAATGTCGCCAATGTCGGTGCATTCCCGTAAAAATAGGCGGCAGCAAACTGTACAAAGGAAAACCCCCACTTCCCAATACTTGTAACACTGGCCGGAATGATAATACTGGTCAAACCGGTGCAGTATAAAACTTCCGTGCCCGAGACTTGTAACATTGTTCGAAATGATCGCATTGGTCAAGCCTGAGCAATAGGCAAACGCAGCCTGTTCGATTCTGGTAACGCCGTTCAGGATGGTAACGCTGGTCAAACCGGAACATCCCATAAACATGTAAGAGTAATGCTCGTAACGCTTTCGGAATGGTAAGCTGGTTAACCCTGCGCAGAAGGCAAACGCGGCTGTTCCAATACTGGTAACACTGTCGGGAATGGTCAAACTGGTCAAACCGCAACCTTGAAACGCCCTTATCCCAATGCTCGTAACGCTGTTTGGGATGATAATCCCGGTCAAGTTACTGCAACCTTGAAATGCCTCCAACCCAATGCTTGTAACGCTGCCCGGTATGGTAGCGCCGGTCAAGCTGCTGTTGTTCAAAAAAACCTGATCCCCAATACTTACTACCGGCATGCCGTCAATAGTATCGGGAATGGCAACATCTCCGCCGGGTCCGGTATAGCCGGTGATTGCGACCGCACTGCCTGAGACCGTGTAGGTAAAATCCCCATATTGCTGGGCAAAAGCAGATGAGTACAGAAACAGACAACCAATCACTGGCAGCAGGAAAATAGATTTTTTGAACTGCATAGAGAACCCCTCCTCCACATATTATGGTTAATTAATCTCTTTATGCCATCCGTCATCCCCGAATCAAACAGGGGAAGGGCGAACAGCCGTTCGCCCCTGCGAATTCAAAAAAGCATTTAACGGCATGCGACCTTGCTTATTGAGATAACCGCGTCCGGCTTGAAGGACCTGTTATGACAGCCTCAATTGCCGCATATGTGTCCGGTCAGCAAAATAAAAGGCCTGTCCTTGAATAAAGGACAGGCCTGCCAAGACCCAGTAACTTCCAAACCGGCAGTTCCGCTGTCCTAACACTTTATAGACCGGTAACTTTGCGCTTTACCCGTGAAGGTAAATTGCTCTTTTCGGTTCGCACTTGAGTACTAATTTAGCACACTTTTTCAGTTTGTATATAAAAAGTCTCAGCAATAAAATTATTTATTACTGCAAAATCTAAGAACCCGGAAGCATATTCCTGTGCTTTGTCCACACGCAGTGGGGAAATTCTGTGGATAACCAGTTTACAACCTCCTGCCCGACATGCAGGGTGTGCCTTTTCCCCGCTTTGCTCAATAACTGCGCATGGGTTGGGTAGATGCCGCCTTCCGCATGTCCTTTGTACCTGTACTGTGCAACTTTGTTTTCCATACATGGTTCGACCCTTTTGTGAGGGATTAGTAACATGTTGCACAGTACCGGAACAAAGCCCCACAAAAGAGGGCATAAAAATTCCCTCTTTAGCGAAGAAGGTTAGGGGGATTTGTCATGTAGCAAAAAATAACCATGTATCCCCCTTTTTCAAATGGGGATGAAACAGGCTTGTTTATTGTAAAATTAAATTTTATATGATGCACAGGATTGGACATCAGGATGACTCCGGCATAGACTTAAACATACAACTATCCAAACAGCAGCAGAATATGGTAAATGAATTGTTATCCAAAATATGAGCTTGCCGCGTCCACCGTGGCGGACTCGAAATGAGACTTTATTTATCTGTCATGACTGGTGTTCTCATACTTAAAGGTATACGCATGAAGAAAAAACTTACAATCGGCATTGCGCTGGGAGCCATTGTCGTGGCCGCGCTGCTTTTTTTCGCACTGCGGGGAAAAAGTTCATCCCTCTACAAAACAGACAAGGCAGCCAAAGGCGATATCCGCTCGGCCTGCATAGCCACCGGCACGGTCAACCCCATCACCACCGTTCTTGTGGGCACGCAGGTTTCCGGCCGCATAAAAGAGCTGTATGCCGATTTCAACTCGCCCGTCACCAAGGGCCAGCTCATCGCGCTTATCGACCCGGCCCCCTTCGAGTCTCAGCTTGAGCAGGCCCGGGCAAATCTGCTGTCGGCGCAGGCCGCTCTTGCAAAGGCGCAGGCCACGGACAAAGAGGCGGTGCGGAATTTTGTGCGCAAGCAGCAGCTTTTTAACAGCAAGGTCATCGGCACAAGCGAGATTGACGCCGAAGAGACCAACGGCGCTGTGGCCAAAGCCCAGGTGGGTCTGGCCGAGGCACAGGTGGTGCAGGCCGAGGCCTCATACAAGCTTTCGGAAACAAACCTGCAGTATACGAAAATCATTTCCCCTGTTGACGGCATCGTCATATCGCGCAATGTCGACATCGGCCAGACCATGGCCGCCATGTTCCAGAGCCCGACGCTGTTCTCCATTGCCCAGGACCTGAGCAAAATGCAGATCAACACCAATGTGGATGAATCAGATATCGGCCGCATTCAGACGGGCCAGGATGCTGAATTTGTGGTTGATGCCTACCCTGAAACGGTTTTTACCGGCAAAGTTACGCAGGTTCGCAATGCGCCCGTGGTGGTGCAGAATGTGGTCACCTACGATGTGGTCATAACCGTTGCAAATCCCGACCTCAAGCTCAAGCCCGGCATGACCGCCAATGTGTCGATTATAACCGGGGTTAAAAACGGCGTGCTGCGGTTACCCAATGCGGCGCTGCGCTTCAAGCCGAAAAAAATGCCTGCCAGCGCCCCGGGTGAACACGGCCAAAGGGTATGGCTCCCGGATGGCGATGAGGCAAAGCCCGTGAAGGTCAAAACCGGCATCACCGACGGCAGCTGGTCGGAGCTGCTCGAAGGAGACCTTGCTGATGGACAGGAGCTGATCGTCGGCCTTGTCGAAAAAGAAAAAAAGTAGAAAAAAGCCGTTCGAGAAGGTCGAACTTCGTATCGTCATTAAAAAAAGATCAGTCTGGGTGCTGGCTTAAGCCCAATGCTGTTCATTTAAGAGGTTCCTTCTCCCCTTGAGGGGAGAAGGTCAGGATGAGGGGTGTTGAAAACACAGCAAAACAACACGGCCACCTCACCTCGCGCCTCTCCCCCGTGCCGGGGGCGAGGAGGTGTTTTGCTTCAATGAACAGTATTGGACTTAAGCTACCATAAACTGTTTCTCAATAAAGGCAGCGCCCCCTGCTAACTATCAGAACGTGCTGGAAAACCATTTCTTAGAAGCTCCTTATGAAGGAAACCCTTATAGAAGTCAGCAGCCTCTCCCGTCTCTATCACGTGGGCGACAGCGACATTGCCGCGCTCAACAATGTGAGCCTGAGCATCGGCAAGGGCGAGTTCGTGGCCATCATGGGCCCTTCGGGCTCGGGCAAATCAACTTTCATGAATCTCATCGGCTGCCTCGACACTCCCAGCAGCGGAACCTACAGGCTCGATGGCTCCGATGTGAGCAGCCTTGTGCGCGATGAGCTGGCGGAAATCCGCAATAATAAAATAGGTTTTGTGTTCCAGGGCTTCAATCTGCTGTCGCGCACTACCGCCCTTGAAAACGTTGAACTGCCCCTGCTCTACAGCGGCATGCCTGCGCGCCAGCGGCGCGAGCGGGCACTTGATGCGCTCAAAACCGTGGGCCTTGAGGACCGCGTCGACCACCAGCCCAACCAGCTTTCCGGCGGACAGCAGCAGCGCGTGACCATAGCCCGGGCAATTGTCAATAAGGCCCCCATTATTCTTGCCGACGAGCCGACGGGAAATCTCGACACCAAAACAAGCGCCGAAATAATGGAGCTGTTCGTGCGGCTCAACCGGGACTCCGGCATTACCGTCATTCTGGTAACCCATGAGCACGATATCGCGGCTTACAGCAGGCGCCTGGTGCGGTTTCGCGACGGCAGCATTATCAGCGACGAGGAGACAGGGTAGAATTCAGGGTTCAGGGTTCAGGGTTCAGGAGTTAAAATTCAGAAAACAGCTGGTGCGGAAAGAAGTTCGGAGTAAAATAATAAAAATTGTCAGGGGCAGGTTTCACACCTGCCCGGAGTTCGGAGAAAAGGAATCAGAAGTTAGCATTAAATGAATAACAGTAGCATTTCAGGAGATGACTGCACGGTGAAACAAGTAAGCTTCTGGAAGCCTATGTATCTTCTCTAATCTGAATTCATGACTCAACTGAATTCTCTGATGAACATATATGACATGCTATAGAACCATTTACTCATGATCAACATACCCGTCACCATCAGAATATCCCTCCGGGCGCTGCGTGCCAATAAAATGCGCTCGGGCCTGACCATGCTCGGCATCGTCATCGGCGTCGGCGCCGTGATCGCCATGCTTGCCATCGGCGCCGGCGCCCGCGAGCGCGTATCGGAAGAAATCGACAGCATGGGCAGCAACCTGCTCATCGTCTTCTCCGGCTCAACGTCCTCGGGTGGCGCGCGCATGGGCGCAGGGTCTGACCCCACCATCACGCTCCAGGATGCCGAGGCGATCAAGCGGGAATGCCCTGCGGTGTTCGACGTCGGGCCCTCGCACAGCGGCACGGCCCAAATTGTGTACGGCAACCAGAACTGGTCAACCATAGTGATCGGCACCACGCCGAGCCTGCTTGATATACGCGAGTGGCAGATCGCGGAAGGCAGGCCCCTGACCGAGCAGGATGACCGCAGCATTTCAAAAGTCTGCGTTCTGGGAAAATCGGTTGTCGACAACCTTTTCGGCGGCATCGACCCCGTGGGCAAAGTCGTGCGCATAAAAAAAGTCCCCTTCACGGTCATCGGCGTGCTGGGCAGTAAAGGCCAGACCATGATGGGCCAGGACCAGGACGACATCATCTATGTGCCCATTTCTACCGCGCAGAAAAAGCTTTTCCGGCCGGCTTTCCCCGGCATGATACAGTTCATGATGATCAAGGCCCGCAGCGTTGAAGAGCTCGACAGCGCCGAGCAGCAGATCAACGATCTTTTGCGGCAGCGGCACCGCATCGGCCCGCTTCAGCAGGATGATTTCACCGTTAAAAACCTCACGCAGATGATGCAGACAGCAGTCAACATCGCCCGCATCATGACCCTGCTGCTGGGGGCAATCGCCTCCATATCTCTTCTTGTCGGCGGCATCGGCATCATGAATATCATGCTCGTGTCGGTGACCGAGCGCACGCGCGAAATCGGCATCCGCATTGCCGTTGGCGCAAAAACATGGGACATACGGCTGCAGTTCATCATCGAGGCTGTTACGCTCTCGCTTATCGGCGGAGGTATAGGCATCTTCTTCGGTCAGGCCGGCTCCATAGCCGTAGCAAATATAGCCGGCCTGCCGGTGATCATCTCACCACTTTCAATTGCCCTGGCTTTCGGATTTTCGGCAGCCGTGGGCGTTTTCTTCGGATTTTATCCGGCATACAAGGCTTCGCTCTTGAATCCCATCGATGCTTTGCGGTATGAATAGATTACTCAATCATTGTCGGTACGGATATGCACTTTGATGATACAAACGGCATACGGCGGCGTCTGCTTGCCGGCCTTCTGGGCGTTGTCGTCACACTGGCGGGCGGCAGCCTCGGGTATTACCTGATCGGGCAGGGCCGCTGGCAGTTTGACGACTGCCTGTATATGACAGCCATATCCCTCACCACGGTAGGGTATGGCGAGATCATCGACGTAGGGGCAGTGCCCGGCGCAAGGCTCTATACTATACTGCTGATCCTTCTCGGCATGGGAATTATCGTGTATTTTGCCTCAACGGTCGTGTCGTTCATCGTCGAGGAAAGGGAGTATTTCGGGAGAAAAAAAATGGACAAGGAAATAGGCAAGCTGAGAAACCATGTCATCATCTGCGGCGGAGGGACGACAGGGGCCTGCACGCTCAAAGAGATGCAGGCAACGCGGACGCCCGCTGTGGTCATCGATGAAAGCGAAGAAAACATAAAAAAAATGATGGGGTCCGAGGAGACGGGGCCGTTCCCGTACATAATCGGCGATGCCTCGGCAGACCATGTCCTGGTGCAGGCCGGCATCGAGCATGCCCGGGGCCTGGTGGCTGCCCTGCCCGAAGACCGGGACAACCTGTTTCTGGTCATCTCGGCCCATCAGCTCAACCCGAAGCTGCGCATCGTCTCCCGCGGCATCGAGCCAAATATAGCCGAAAAGCTCCGGCGGGCCGGGGCCGATGCAGTCGTATCGCCCAACCGCATCGGCGGCATGCGCATGGCCTCCGAGATCATACGGCCCCATAGCGTTGAGTTTCTCGATCTCATGCTGCGCGACACTGCTGAGAGCCGCCGCGTCGATGAGGTCCGGCTGGGCCAGGGCTCGCACCTTGCGGGCAAAACTTTTGCACAGGCCGATCTCCGCAGCCATGCCGATGTGCTGGTCATGGCGGCAAAAACGCCCTCTGGCCAATACGTGCACAACCCGCGCCCCGAATTTCCCCTGGATCAGGGAACCGTGCTCATCGTTATCGGCACGGTCGATGAGATGCACAAGCTGCGCAAAGTCTGTCATGCCCCAGGGTGAGCCTGCCTGGGCTCGCCGCTGCTGATCAATGAACAAAAAATATAAAGGGGAAGGCTTTAAAGCCCTCCCCTTTTTTTGTTTCCGAGTGAAATGTTAATCCTTGAACACCGCGCCCGTGCTCGCCGATGTTACCATCTGCGCATAGCGGTAGGCATAGCCTTTTGTAATCTTGGGCTTTGGCGCCTTCCATGCAGCGCGGCGTCCGGCAAGCACCTTGTCATCAACCTTCAGATTGATGCTCCTGGCAGGGATATCTATCTCTATCACGTCGCCGTCTTCAACAAGGCCGATTGTGCCGCCTTCGGCAGCCTCGGGTGATACATGTCCGATGGCAGCCCCGCGCGTGCCGCCGCTGAAGCGGCCGTCGGTTATGAGCGACACAGCCTTATCAAGTCCCATGCCGGCTATGGTCGAGGTGGGCGTGAGCATCTCGCGCATGCCCGGCCCGCCCTTGGGCCCTTCATAGCGTATGACCACCACATTGCCCGCCTTTATCTGCCCGCCGAGAATAGCTGCCACGGCATCTTCTTCTGAATTAAACACCCGGGCCGTGCCGCTGCTTTTCATCATTTCATCAGCAACGGCAGACTGCTTCACCACAGCGCCGTCCGGGGCGAGATTGCCGCGAAGGATAGCAATGCCGCCCTGCTTGTGATGGGGCTTGTCAAGGGGCATAATGACAGCATAATTCTTAACCGATGCCCGCTTCAGGCTCGCAGCCAGTGGCTCGCCTGTTGCAGTCATAACGCTTTCATCGATGAGCCCGGCCTTTGACAGCTCCTTCATCACTGCCATGATGCCGCCGGCAAGATCAAGGTCCTGAATATGCACCGGGCCTGCAGGGGAGAGCGAGCAGAGATGGGGCGTCTTTGCGCTCACCTCATTGAAGGTATCAAGGCTCAGCTCCAGCTCAGCCTCATGGGCAAGGGCCGGCACATGCAGCACCGTGTTTGTCGAGCAGCCAAGGGCCATGTCAACTGCCATGGCATTGCGGAATGCCGCAGGCGTTGCAATATCGCGGGGCTTAATGTCTTTTTCCACGAGTTCCATAACCTTCATGCCAGCCTTCTTGGCAAGGCGCACGCGCGCGGCATGCACTGCCGGTATGGTTCCGTTGCCGGGAAGTCCCAGGCCAAGGGCCTCGCTCAGGCAGTTCATGGAGTTTGCCGTAAACATGCCCGCGCAGGAGCCGCAGCCCGGACAGGCATTGTCTTCCAGCTCTTTCAATTCATCTTCGCTGACCGTGCCGGCCTTCACCCCGCCCACGGCTTCAAACACATTAATGAGGTCAACCTCGCGGCTGCCCACACGGCCGGCAAGCATGGGCCCGCCGCTCACCACAATGGAGGGGATGTTCAGGCGCAGCGCAGCCATGAGCATGCCGGGGATGACTTTATCGCAGTTGGGGATGAGCACCAGGCCGTCAAATGGATGGGCCATGGCCATGACCTCGACGGAATCGGCAATCAGCTCGCGGCTGGCAAGGGAATACTTCATGCCTTCATGGTTCATGGCAATGCCGTCGCAGACGCCGATGGTTGAAAACTCAATCGGGGTGCCTCCTGCCATGCGGATACCGGCCTTGACAGCATCGGCTATGATATCCAGATGAATATGGCCGGGAATGATTTCATTCTTTGAATTCACCACACCGATAAGAGGCCGGTTGATTTCCTCATCGGTATAGCCCATAGCCTTGAACAGCGAGCGGTGCGGCGCTTTCTCAAGGCCTTTTTTCATTTTGTCGCTTCTCATAGAACCCTCCACATATAACAACGGTTGCCTTTATAAGATTGCCTATAATTGTTCAAAGCGGTTTTTTTTTCAAGAAAATTCAAGACGCCCGGCTAAACTCCTGCTCGCATGAAGTCAAATATAAGCACATCCAACCGGCTTGACATGGTGTGTTGACTCTCGATTATATTGAAAATTAAAAACAATCCTGCTAAAAGCATGCTAAAATTATATCCAAAGCATCATGGGCTGCGCAAACAACCAGTAGATCATCACATTTGATATTATAAGTTGAGATCACCCTCCCCTTAATCCCCTCACATCAAGGGAGGGGAAAATTGTTGACTCCCTCTCCCCTGGTGGGAGAGGGTTGGGGTGAGGGAGCCTATAAAATCATATGTGTAATCTGCTAGCTATGTGTCATACTTTTTGGTTTAATTAAATTTTCAATAATGCCGGGCAAATACATACATACTAACTATATTATAGACCTATAACAAAGGGGAGACGATGCAAACAAACAGAATTTTTTTAAAAGGCACGATTAGCATCAAACGTATATGCCTGTCTGGACACGCCGCTGCAGCAGTTCTTTTACTCCTGCTGTGCGTAATTTTGACAGCCTGCAGCCGTGGGCCCTCAGATGAAGAGCTGCAAAAAAAAGTCGCTGCAGCACTTGATAATGATACGCAGCTACAGGGGCAAAAACTTGACATTGCCGTCAAGGAAGGCGAATTGACTATTGCGGGTGAAGTTCCCACAGACGCAGAACGTCTGAAGGCCTATAAAAAAGCCGCTGACACGCCGGGAGTGAAAAAAGTCAATGACCGTATGAAGCTGCAGCCACCACCTCCGCCTCCCCGGGTGTATACCCTGCCTGCCGGAACCACGGTGCGGGTGGTTATGCTGAGTGGCGTCGATTCCAGCGTCAACAGGGTTGGGCAGACCTTTCCATCCAGCCTCGTCTTCGCCCTGACCTCCGGCGATACGGTCGTCATCCCCGAAGGAACCGAGGTGATGGTTATGCTGGCTGAAGCTCAGCAGGCAGGCCGTTTGCAAGGTGCAAGCCAGCTTGAAGTAACCCTGAAAAGCATCACCTGGCTTGGAACGACCTATGAGCTTAAAAGCGAAACAGTGTCAGCCGTGGGTGAGTCTCGCGGAAAACAGTCAGCCAAGCGAATCGGCATTGCTACAGGTGTTGGCGCAGCCGTGGGAGCCATTGCCGGCAAAGGCAAGGGAGCGCTTATCGGAGCAGGTATCGGAGCAGCAGGATCTACCGCCTACCAATTGGCGACAAAGGGGCCGTCAGTGCGGATCCCCGCACAGACCAAGCTCGATTTCAAGCTGCGTGACGCAGTAACTATTACACTTCCGCCAAAAGAACACTAGTAGATCATCACATTTGAAATTATCAGTTGAGATCACCCTCCCCTTAATCCCCTCCTATCAAGGGAGGGGAAATATTGGGCTCCCTCTCCCCTGGTGGGAGAGGGTTGGGGTGAGGGGACCAACAAAATCAAATGTGAAGGCCCACTAGCAGGTTGTTGAAAAAGTCAATGAAGGCAGGCTGTTTAAAAATGCTCAGATGCAAGGCGCACGAAATCATGAGAAATGAGGCGTACTTTTTGTACGCCGCAGTGAAGCATGATGAGCGCAACGCAGCAGATGGGCGTTTTTAAACAGCCTGCTAGGCTGAAAGGAAGGTCTATCAGAAAAGTTCCGAATACTAGTACCGCCTTACTGAAAAGAGGGGCCGTCAATATTCCCCCTTTTTCAAAGGGGGATTAAATAGTCCGATTCCCTCTTTTACATGATACTTTACTATGATTTATTCCGCATTAACGGCACGGTAAAAACAATCGAGGCATAGCTGACCGTATCGGTATAATCCTGCAGCAAATCACCCGAGGTATAATACGCCAGCTTTGTTCCCCGGGCTTCCGGCGGCAGCATCTGGAGCAGCACAGCTATCGGGCGGCTGCCGCAGATAGTGGCGCCGGTCTCATCCACATAGCGCAGAAAGCCGCTGGCGTCGCGGGCGATAATTTTTTTAATCGCATCGCCATCGAGCTTTGCAAGGTTCTGCTTCAGCTTGTCGCGAAACGGCATATACCCGAACCGCGGGCCGTAATGCGTAAAATCGGAGCTTGCCACAACCACGGTCTCTTCATTCATATATTTCCTGAGCTCCGCAGCAGCCACGGCATAGTCATGCCTGCCAAGCTCGCCGACCACAAGGGGCACCAGGTCGAATGCTCCCAGCACCACCTGCAAAAAAGGCAGCTGCATCTCAAGGGAGTGCTCGGGCATCTCGGCATGCGAAGGGCCCTGAAACAGCGGCTGCCGGGCAAGGGCATCGCATATTTTCCGGTCAACGCGCACCTTCCCCAAAGGCGTCTCATAGGCTTCAACCCCAGATACCGCCATGCCGTGCATGCAGGTGTAATGCGACGGGCCCATGAGGATGACGCGCTTCACCGTCATGCCCTGCAAGGCCTTGTAGCCGCAGGCAGCAGCGCTGCCGGAAAACTGAATGCCCGCATGGGGTGAAATCAGGCCGCAGGGCCTGCCCTTGAGTCTCCGGCAGCTGCGCGCCAGCCAGCAGCTCAGTGACCAGCTTCTGTCAGCTCGTCACTGGTGCCGGGATACCATGATCCTGCTATGGGTGATTTTCGCATACACACCTTTCCCCGCATCAGCTTTCGGGCTTTAACGGTATAAACAAAACTGCTCCCATGAGTGCCGGTGCTAGTAGTCGTATTTTATTTTTAGTATAGTTGCGGCGGAATATCAACTTTTTCTCATGCATGAAGTGTGATAGGCTCATGTCAATTTTGGATTTTGAAATGCGGATTTCAATTGGTTCTTTCCGGAATTCATTTAATACTATTTAAAAAGCTAACCACAGGGACACAGAGTGCCCGGAGAGAAGTTCCAGTAATTATTAACGCCCTCTGTGAAAGCTGGCATTCAGACGGAATGTTTGTCGCCGTCTCCCGACAAACATTCCATTATTCAATCTCTGTGTTCTCCGCGCCTCTGTGGTCAATACCGGCGACTAAACAAAGATACTATGACAAAAGACACCCGAAAACCCTGGCTGTATGTGCCGACGCTCTATTTCGCCGAAGGCCTGCCCTATGTGATCGTCAACACCGTTTCAGTCATCATGTACAAAAAAATGGGGCTTTCAAATGAGTTCATCGGCCTCACCAGCATCCTGTATCTGCCCTGGTTTCTCAAAATGGCGTGGAGCCCTTTTGTCGATATCTACAGCACCAGGCGGGCATGGATTATCGGCGCGCAGGCCATACTCTGCAGCCTGCTGGCACTGCTTGCCCTGTCGGTGCCGACGCCGCTGTTCATAGGAGCATCGCTTGCTCTTTTTCTCCTTATGGCCTTTGCCTCAGCCACCAATGATATCGCAACCGACGGCTTTTACATGCTTGCGCTTGATACATCGCAGCAGGCCTTTTTTCTCGGCATTCGCTCGGCAGCCTACAGGCTCTCGCTGGTGTTCGGCTCGGGGCTGCTGGTGGTGCTTGCGGGTGTTATTGAAACCCGCACCGGCAATATACCCCTCAGCTGGTCTGCGGTGCTGGCAGCAGCCGCGCTGGTCTGCTGTGCTCTTGCCCTTTTTCACCGGCAGTATCTTCCGAAACCTTTCGCTGATGCCGCAGGCGCCGCAGCCGGAAGCAGCGGATCAGGCTTTGCCGATGCTTTCATAACCTATTTCCGCCAGCCAAAAATTCTACCGGTTATCGGGTTCATTCTCCTGTACCGCCTGGGAGAGGCAATGCTTATTAAAATGGCAGCCCCTTTTCTGCTTGACCGCATCGATGCCGGAGGGCTGGGGCTTTCGACTGAAACCGTGGGAATTGTCTATGGAACGGTGGGAATCATATGCCTTTCAGCAGGCGGCATCCTTGGCGGCTGGCTTATTGCGCGGCTGGGCTTGAGGCGCATTATCTGGCCCATGGCCATCATCCTGAATGTGCCGCACCTGCTGTATGTGTATATGGCCATGGCCCGCCCGCCTCTTGCCGCAGTATATCTTATGGTGGGGGTTGAACAGTTCTGCTATGGCCTCGGGTTCACGGCCATGGCGGTCTTTATGATGTACAATGCCCGCGACCCGTACAAGACCTCGCATTTTGCCATCTCAACCGGGTTCATGGCCCTGGGCATGATGCTCCCCGGGATGATAAGCGGCGTGGTGCAGCAGGCGGTGGGGTATGTGAATTTTTTCATCATCGTTGTTGCCATGGCACTTCCGGGCATGGCCCTTGTGCCATTTATACCGCTTGACGACCACGGGTCTGCGAACAATAAATAGAGCCACGATGTCCCATGCCCATACCATTGCGAAGATACAGTTTATGACCCGCCCCGCCAGATAGACTACCGCTTTTACATATGCCTTCCTCCTGCCAAAAACCCGTTGTTTGATTTCGAAAATGACTTGACAAAACATGCATCCCTGCATACATTGTAATACATAAATGACAGGAGGTACGCCATGAATACAGCGATATCAGTACGGCTTCCCAAGAATCTTGCCAGCCAACTCGATAGCATCGCCAAAGAGACCGAAAGACCCCGCTCTTTCATCATTCAGAAGGCACTGGAGTCCTATATCGAGGATTTCGCGGATCTCCAGATCGCCCTGGACCGGCTCCACGACAAGGGGGATGAGGTTATTTCAGCCAAAGAGATGAGGAAGTCTCTTGGCCTATAATATCGCCTACAAGAAGTCGGTCGCCCGCGACCTCAAGAAGCTATCGAAGCCCGAGGCGAAACGAATCCTGGACCTCATTGAGAAGGAACTGATCAAGCAGCCTGAATCCAATCCTGTGCTCAAGGGTCAGTTTGCCGGGCTTCGCAAGTACCGCGTCGGTGACTACAGGGTGATCTATGCCCTGTTGGGTCTTGATATCCTTATCCTCAGAATCGGCAATCGTAAGGATGTTTACAAAGGCGAAATCTAACCAGGGCTTGCAAGGAACGCCGATAGATTATCGGTGCGCATCGCGCAACCTTTGGACTTATGACCAGCCCCGCCAGATAGACTCCCGCTTGTACATATGCCTTCCTCCTGCCAAAAATCCGTTGATATATAGAGGTCTGTATAACACAGGGATTCCCCACAAAATGCAGAACGAGGGTTTATATATTGACAATATTTGTATAATTTGAAATAAGCGCCATAGGCTAGAGTTCGGGAAATACAGATGTCTGTATAATGTATGTTAATCTATGAGAGATGAAAAATGCCAAAAAGGATCAAATAAGGGATAACCTATATGAGACTTTTGCCAAAAATCTTTCTGCCATAAAAAGAGGAGACTTTTGTTCATTTCGAGCCAAACATAGAAAATTGTTATATCTGTCCTTTATGTGTGAGGTGCTTTACAAAAAATGCCCTAGATCAGGGAAAGCCTAATTGCCTGACGATTGAAGATATTCCTCCAAGAGCATTAGGTGGTAGACCATTGGCTTTAACATGCAAACAATGCAATAACAAATCAGGTACTTTATTGGATGAACAGTTAAGGAGAAAACTAGCAACTGAGGAATTCGTACTAAAAATACCAGATGCCCATGTTGAAGCATCAATAAAATTTAAGTCGAAGCTTTATACATCAGGGACTTTGAGCCACCGAGTTGATGGGGGGCTACAATATTTGTCTTTTCAAAAATGGGTTTCAAACAAAAAAGGGAAAGGGCAAATGCTTCTCAAAATTGGAAAGAAAATCTTAGAGTTAATGGAATCAAAGATTTTAAGTTTTCGATAAAAACTTATAAAAAAAATCATCCCAATATTGCTCTTCTCCGTATAGCCTATCTTTTAACGTTTAGCAAATTCGGAAATGGGTTTCTTTTTAATCCAAACCTAAATATCATTAGAAAACAAATTCAAAATCCAACTCAAAATATATTACCGAATTTTGGGGTTTTGGAATTAGAGAATCCATTTAACTCAGGTATATATGTTATTGTAAGCCCAATTGAGTTACGGTCTTTTTTGGTAATATTTTGTTTAAAAACAAAAAATAGAACAACTAAACATGCTGTAATCTTACCCGGTCCAGATGAATGTTGCATGGAAGTTTACACTAATATGGCTAATCACCAGAAAACCAATGGTGGTTTAAAGTTCAATGGAGAACTAATACCATCACTTGATTATCTTAATGATGCACGTCTTAAATTTGCACCTCAGATATTCTGGGACATGCTAAATAATGTTTAACAAAATCACTTCACCCGCTCCGCTCCGGCGGGTGAGCTTTTCATTAAACGTAAAAAGGAAACGACGACAAGATGGAAGAGAGTAGATCGAGACATATTATAGAACTCGCTAAAGAATTATTGGATGACATTGAACTGAACAGGATCAGTGCTGAGCAACTTTTGTTAAAAGCTAGCAGACTTGCGAGGTGGATGGGCTCGGAGGAAATCCAACAATGGTTGAAGCTTGAAATGACTGGCTACGACAATAGCAAGGTGGCCCTCAAATATATGTCAATAACTGGCAGGTGGACGGACAGAGAAAAAGGAATGGGATACTGGGGGGCCACTAGCCCAACAGGAAGCTACAATACAGGCTCAGAAAGCCAAACTAGCCAGTATGAGAACGCCCGATATAGGTGGCGACTACGCGAACATTGCCATCACAAATGTTACAAACACGATGAATGCGACAGCAAATCATATTTCTACGTTCAGCGCGATAAAAAGCAGGGTACTTGCACAGCTTCATCAATTCGTTAGTGAAGTTTATTACAGTCTGTATTTGAAGGATTATCGGAATCAATCTTTGAACGATACAAACGGGACGTGGATATTCTCATAGCAGAGTCGTGCGGCACAGTTCTAACGCAGATTGCTACCGTTATGGACCGGCTCGTCGAGGGGGATATAGAGGCAATCAGCCAGGCGCTAACAACGTGCCGTCGTATAATTGAAAGCTTTGCTGATTCTGTTTTCCCACCCAGTGATGAACCAATCGAAATCGGCGGGAATATTCTCAACTTGGGCGCAGATAAGCATCAGAATAGAATGAATGCCTAAGTTCATCAGCATTCAGAGAGCCAAACGCGGAAGAAACGATTGAGACAGAATCTCTCCAATCTTTTTAACAGGGTATCTACGGGTGTGCATAGCGATATTACACCAGAAGAAGCAAGGGCATTATTCTTGAACACATATTTGCTTCTGGGCGAAGTCTTGCATCTGGGAAAAAAAGACGTTTAACTACCACATACAGCCGACCTCGTACCTCGGCGGCCGATGCAAGCGTTGGGTGGCGCGATTAGATAAATATAAATAAACAACAAATTGATCAGGTGGGCAGAGATAGTATTTACCTGACACTACCGCCCCTAGCGGCCCCCAAAAAACGTGGCTCCGGAGCACTTACAGAAACTAAACGGAATCAAGCGCATAGGACCACTTTTTTGGAGCCATCCTGGCCGAATGGCTCCAAAAAAGTTTGTTCAGGAAATAAAAGCCCGGGAGGAAACTGACCTGACTTTCTGAAGGCTTCCCTAAACTCAAGAGAAAAGGAGCTCCTTGTATGAAATCGAAATTTATGAAAATTATGGCATCTGTTTTTTGTGTCCTCATCATTGGCATGGCGTTGGGGTATCATTTCATAACATACACACCGCACGGGCGCATGGATTTTTCATCTGGGCTTGTTGTGCGAATTGTAGGTTTTTTCGGCAGTGAGAAAAAAACATCCGACTATACGCCAGAAGAATTTAGAAAAAGAATGGATGGAATAATTCTTCGTGGCCAGAAAAAAATTGAACAGGTAAACAAGGTGGAGGATAAAGAGATTGCATGGACCGCAGGCACTATACCCATTAGGATTTACAAACATTCCGATAATAGCCGATTACCAGTCATTATTTACTTTCATGGTGGAGGCTGGGCCTCAGGATCCATAGCTACTCATGATAGCCTTTGCAGAAAGCTGGCAAAAGTTTCAAATACAACCGTACTATCGGTTGGATATGGACTGGCGCCTGAGGTGAAATTCCCAACTCCTCTTGAACAGGGCTATGCGGTCTTGCAATGGGTTGTTGGTAATGCAGTCGATTTGGATATTGATATTAATAAAATTATCCTGGCAGGCGACAGTGCAGGAGCAACGATTGCCACAGCACTGTGCATGATGTCCAGAGACAGAAACGGTCCGGTTATCAGGTATCAAATACTGTTATACCCCGTAACTAATTTGTCCAGCTTTTCAACACCGTCTCACAGGAATTTTGGAAAAGGATATTTATTAACAACAGAATCACTTGAATGGCTGCGGGGGCTGTATTTGAGCAGCGATGCTGAAAAGACAAATCCCCTGGTTTCACCTCTTCTTGCAAAAAATCTGGGTAAGCTGCCTCCGGCTTTTATTGTCACCGCTCAGTTTGATCCACTCAATTCAGACGGAAAAGCCTATTATGAAACGCTCAAGGCTGCCGGCAATGATTGCAGATATGAAAATATGCCGGGTGTTTTACATGGATTTATGCAAACAGAATCTTCAAGGGCAGACGATGTTTTCAGTATGATTGCCCAAATATGTCGTGGTTTATAGCCGTAATAAATCTTAGCGCTATACTCCGAGCTGCAGAGCAAGCGCTGCCCTTTGGTTCAAGGTTCACTGCATGTTAATAAAATACACAAACGCCATCTCAGTCCGAAGGGCGGGTGCTAAACCGCCGAATTTAACATGAATCACCTGAACAGGAGCGCCCAACGTGGCGCTGCACAGGACGTAGTTCCGCTTCGCTCCGGCGGGTGACCTTCTCGTTATGAAAAAAATCTTGATTTGCTACTCATTTTGATCTATATTTAGATCAAAAAATGAGTCTAAATAAGGAGCTATACTATGAAGACCATTTCCATTACTAATGACATTGTCCCTATTGCCGAATTCAAGGTAGGCATCTCCAAGTGGTTCAAGAGCCTCAAGATTACCGGTCACCCCCTGATCATTACGCAAAATGGGAAACCAGCCGGCGTACTTTTATCACCGGGCGACTATGATGATCTGGTATATAAAAAATATTTTCTTGATTCCATCGGCAGAGGAATATCTGATGCTGAAAGCGGAAAAACCTATCATACTGAAGAGGTGCGTGCGGCATTAACCGCAAGAAGAAGTAAGAGATAAGTCCTGATGAAAATCAGATGGACACATGAGGCCCTTGAGCGATTAATCGAAATTGAAGAGTATATTTCAAAAGACAGTCCGGGCCGTGCTGTTCAATTTGTTGAAGAACTTATTGAACACGCGGAATTATTACCCGACAAACCACGTATGGGCAGGGCAGTCCCCGAACTCGCTAACCCCGACATACGAGAACTGCTATTTAAAAAATATCGTATTGTCTATAGGCTTAAAGCAAATTGCATCGAAATACTGACCGTTTTTGAAGGACACAGAATCCTTCGTATTGATGAATGCGATGTTTAATAAATGAAAACACAGCTGCGCTATCATAACGAATCACAGCAGCCGACCGCTTTCAGCGGCGGCTGACCTTTGCGTTCCAGCGGATGGGCGTCATGCTCACGCCCCGAGCACACTAAGACCCGCCTCCTCAACCCAAGCCCCTAACCCCTGATCCCTCAACCCCGCTCCACCTATCCCTGCCAGTTCGGTCGCGAGGCGGTCCAGCGGGAAATCTCGTCATGCAGCCAGCCCTCAAGACCCTTGGCAAGATAAAACTGCGGCAACAGCAGATCATCATCGGCTGCAATGACTCCTTCGGAAACCGCAATGCGGGCAAGCCCGGTATCGGGGTAGATGCGGATGCCTGCGGTGAGCTTTAAAAAATCAAGAGGCAGGGAATCGGCAAAGCGCAAGCTCTCAAGCACGGTTTCGCGCGTCTCGCCCGGCCCGCCGAGCAGCAGATAGCCGTTGAGCTTAATGCTGTGTTTTTTAAAAAGCTCTGCCGCCTGCCGGACATCATCAGGAGAGAATCGCTTGCGCATGCTTTTGAGTATGGCCGGGCTGCCGCTTTCAAACCCGAGGGCAACCTCGACGCAACCTGCCCGTGCCATGTCGGCAACCAGAGCTTCATCGATTTTGTACGGATAGACAATGCAGGTCCAGCTGACGCTCAAGCGCTGCATCGATAAAAGCCCGGCACAGATCGCGGGCATAATCCGCTGGAAGGTTAAAAGTGTTGTCTGTGCAGTAAAAGCGCGTAAATCCTGCCTCCGCATGGCGAAGGATGTGGCCTACCACAGCCTTCGGGTCGCGCTTGCGAAGGGTTGTGCCTTCAATACTGGCTGTTGAGCAGTAGCTGCATGCAAGCGGGCAGCCGCGCCGTGTCTGAAACGGCAGCCATAGATCCTGCCGCCCCTCCATCGGGCAGGGCCACAGTTCTGGATCGGGCTGGGGGAGCTTGTTCAGGTCAAGGATGGAGCAGATTTTTTTAAACGGGGAGCGGCCCTTGACATACACGCCCTTGATCATGGCAGGGTCAACGCCCATGCGCAGGTGGTCGAGCACGGCGGGCAGCGCTGCCTCGCCATCGCCCTTAATGCCGATATCAGCGTCAAGCCATGCAAGCAGCCGCTCCGGATACATGCTGTAGCCTGCGCCTCCCAGAATGATGGGGGCCTTTGAAAGCCTGCGGCAACTGGCGACAATCGCCTGAAGCGGCTCAAGAAGGAACCGCGTATCATGCATGCTCTGATCATCGATATTGCGCACCGAAATGCCGATTGCATCAGGGGCAAAGTCCGTAATCGCCTCTGCCGCCTGCTGCCCGGCATCGCTGCCGGCACAAATCTCCTGAATCCGCACCTCATGACCATCCCGCTGCGCAGCCGTTGCAACGCAAACAATGCCGAGGGGCAGCGTCGGCATAATCAGATCGGGCATGGAAATTGTAATAAACAGAACTTTCATAAGCTGATTGTATACCATGAAGCCATGGCGCTTTACATTGTTTTTACCGGCAGACAACAGGAGTGTATGTTCTCAAATGCCGGTAAAGAGTTTATCGGCAATCACCTGTAGCCGCGCCCGTCAAACAATATTTGACATCCCCTGCCGCCTGGGTTAATACATTATGACCTGATTCGTTCCCGAACGAAAAATTTTTTATTTGACACAAAAAAATACGTCTATTCAATCCCCCTTTGAAAAAGGGGGATACAGGGGGATTTTTTAAATCCTGACAAATCCCCCTAACCCCCTTTGCTAAAGGGGGAATTTTTTCGCCCCCTCTTTTGTAGGATTTTGTACATAGGTTTTCGTTCAGCCACTAATTCCGCTTGCATAGACAGTACTTATGAAAGAAATTCTTTTTCTGCACCCGGTAGGTCAGGCCTTTTCCTTAGCCTGCGGCCTGTTCAACCTGATTACAGGCCTGACGCGCAGGATGTTCAATATCTCCATCCACATTAATTGCGGAGCGATATATTATTTCACCACGCTGCTTGGCGCAGGGCTGGGTATTGTCGCAACAAAGTGGGCAGACAAAAAAGGAATTCCCATTGACATGGATATCCATGAAATTGCCGCCATGGTCATGGTGCTGCTGCTTGCCATGGGCGCCACAACCGGCCTTGCCATGCTGGCAAAACGCGAAAAGCGCGCCGTACTGCTGAAATATCACAGCTGGATAAATATCCTGAGCGTTGCCCTTTTCTGCGCGCAGGCAATAACCGGCATTGCCCAGCTTATAAAGCTCATGTAATACCGCAGGCCTGATTTCACAAACCCCATTATCCTTTAGCAAGTTACCTATGCAGTTTGCAATCGAAGCTCAATCACTTGTCAAAAAATATGGCGGCTTTACTGCGCTTGACGATATCAACCTTGTGGTGAACCGCGGGGAAATATTCGGCTTTCTCGGGCCCAACGGCGCCGGCAAAAGCACCTTCGTCAAAATCATCCTCAATCTCGTGCATGCCACATCAGGCAGCGCGCGTATTTTCGGTGAGCAGATAGAACAGGCCTCAGGCACGAAAAACTGTTGGTTTTCTGCCTGAGAATATCCGTGCCTACCCCTATTTAAGCATCGAGGAATTCATTCGCTTTCATGGAGAACTGATTGGAATATCTTCAAAAAAAATAAAAGAAGATGTCGATTCATGCCTCTGCGATATAGCCCTTGAATCCGTGCGCAGCCAAAAAATAGGTACACTTTCAAAAGGCATGCTGCAGAGAACGGGCATAGCCCAGGCAATACTCGGAAATCCTGAACTGCTCATTCTCGATGAACCCACCTCCGGCCTTGACCCCATAGGATTCACCGAACTGCGGCGCCTGCTGCTTGAAATGAAGGCGCGTGGCACAACCATATTTCTTAATTCGCACCTGCTCTCAGAGGTTGAACGGACCTGCGACCGCGTGGCAATACTCAATAAAGGCAAAATAATCAAAAGCGGCTCCAGAGACGACCTCTCAGACAGGGGTAAGCATCTTGAGGTTGTGGCTGAGGGCTTTACTGAAGGCATGGGAAACGCCATCAATGCACTGTCTCAAAAAAACCTTGAAAGTGACGGAAAATACTTGCGAATATATCTATCTAATGAAAAAGATTCTGTTACTGTCCACCGCATCATTGTCGAGGCGGGAGGCTGGGTGCAGTCGCTTGCGTGGAAGTCGGAGTCGCTCGAGGAACTTTTTTACAGACTGGTTAAACATGAAGATATGGGCTTTAACAAAGATCGGCCTTAAAGAATGTCTCAGGCAGCGCGTGGTCTATTTCATCTTTCTGATCTCGCTGCTGTTTGTTTTCATGGCAAAAGGCTGCGATATCGGCTCCATTAAAGGCGAATAGCATGCTTATCGGCAATGCGGCGCGCCAGGGCATTACTCTTGGAATATCATTCCACGGTATTGTTTTCTGGAGCATCATGCTCTGCGGGTTGCTGGCCTCCCAGGTTCTCACGCGCGATATGGATGAAGGGTATGCTTCCGTAACGCTTGCGAGGCCATTAAGCCGCGACGCATTTATCGCTGGTAAGCTGCTGCCGGTTCTTATTATTTCGGCGCTCAACCTCACCCTTTTAGGCTGGCTTTTCTGCTGGTTTTTCTACAGGTCAAACGGCTCAATTACCATGCAGCTTCCGCTGAGCTTTTTATTCATGACAGCAAGCCTTGGGCTGTACGGGCTTATGATCTGCTGCCTGTCGCTGTTCATTCCGAGGCTGCTGGCGCCGCTGGCTGGCATCGTGCTGTATATGCTGAGCTGCTGGTCGTCGCTGCCCTATTTTTTTGAAAACCTTAAAATACTCTGGACGCCGTCTGAAACTGTACAGCGGCTGCATATGCTGCTGCCGAAATTCGGGGATCTGCAGTTTATCGGCGCCTCCATTTTAAGCGGGGATAAACCCTTCGACGCCGTTAACCCCATGATTGTACTCTGCAATATTGCAGCCTATGCCTGCGTGTTCTGGCTTGTCACGGCCTGGGCCTTCAGGCGCCGCGAGCTGTAAGAAGTATTGAAACTATCTGCCGTTTCTGCTATAGTTTTAAATTCTAAAGTCGCCATGTAAACCTCACACCAGTAAGGAGAACACACCCATGATAGATACGACCGCTATCAGGAAAAACCTGAAGCTGCTTATTGACAACGACCCCTGGATCGTTGTGGATTTTCAGTTCGTCAAGCCTGGCAAAGGGCAGGCCTTCACCCGCACAAAGCTGAAAAACCTGATTTCCGGCAATACCATGGAGCGCACCTATAAATCGGGCGAAAAGCTCGAAGAGGCCCGCATAGATGAAAATGAAATGGTCTTCCTCTACAGTCAGGGTAAAAACTACACATTCATGGACAATACCACCTACGAGCAGGTCGAGCTTACTGAAGATCATGTGGGTGATGCCAGGAATTTTCTTGTCGAGAATATGAATGTCGAAGTGCTGTTCTTCGACAGCCGCCCGATCAGCGTCGAGGTGCAGAACTTCGTGAATCTTCAGATCGTTGAAACCGAGCCTGCAACCAAGGGCGACACGGTCAGCGGCGCCACCAAGCCGGCCACTCTTTCAACCGGACATACGGTCAATGTGCCGCTTTTTGTCAATAACGAGGAGTGGATCGTCATCGATACGCGCAACGGATCATATGTGGAGCGGGTAAAAAAATGAGCGGGCAGCCCTCCCCGCGCACCATGTTCCCCGGCGATTTCGCCGCAACGCTCCGCCTCAGGCACAGCATCATACAGGAAATACGCCGGTTTTTCGACACCACCGGCTATACCGAAGTCGAAACACCCCTCAGAGTACCATGCCCCTGCATAGACATCTTTATAGATGCCTTTCCCGCAGGGGCATCTCTTTTTCTCTCGACATCGCCGGAATTTCACATGAAAAGGCTGCTTCGGCTGAACCTTGAGCGCATCTACCAGATCGGGCGCGCTTTTCGCGCTGAAGAGGCGGGAAGGCACCACAGCCCTGAGTTCACCATGCTTGAATGGTACCGCATTGGCACTGATTACCGCGGCATTATGGAGGAAACCGAGCAGCTTGTGCGCCGTCTTACAGAAGCGCTCGGTCCGCAATGCGAAGCCCTCAGCTTTCCGTTTGGCCGAATGACCGTCGCAGAGCTGTACGGAAAGTATGCCGGCTGGGACCCTGTCACCGGATGGGATGAAGAGCGCTATTTCCGCGACTGGGCTGATAAAATCGAGCCTGAACTTTCCGGGCTTGGCTCATTTTTTCTGATAGATTTCCCGGCCCCCCTTGCAGCCCTTAGCCGCATCAAACAGGGAGAACCTCTGGTCTGCGAGCGGTTCGAGCTCTTTATCCACGGCCTTGAAATAGGCAATGCCTACAGCGAGCTCCTGGACTATGATGAGCATATCAGCCGGTTTGCGCTGGCTTCTGCAGCCCGCACGGCAATGGGCAGGCAGCCCTACCCTGCGGATGAAGGATTTCTGGAATCCATCAGACTGGGCCTGCCTGCATGCGGCGGCATGGCAGTGGGTGTCGACCGCCTCATCATGGCCCTTCTGGGACGTGACCACATAAACCTTGTGCAGGCATTCCCGGTGGAAAGGCTCTGACATGCTGCGCAAAAAGCCGTACCTGAAAATACTTGCCCATAAGCCTGATATTTTCAGCGCACTACCTGCCGAGGTGCTGAGCGAGGAGGCCGCAGACCGGCTCCGGGAGATTCCCCGCCTTGCCGTTGCCGAAATCACCGGCCCGGCAGACCTGCCTGCCCTGCGCGAGCTGCTGAAGCACCACAGGCCCGATGGGCTGCTGCCCACATTTGCCTATACCGGCACTGAATACGGCGATTGGGCGCAGCTAAGTGATATGGCGGCAGCGCTGAAAAAAAAATTCGAGAAAGAGCTCAACATTTATGTTGCCGAACCCGTTGTGCTGGGCTCTCCCGCGCTTTGGAAAGCGCTGCGGGAGGCTCATGAAGGGGAGGTCCGGAGGCGTTTCGGTTTTCCCTGCTCATGCCTGGGGTGCCGGCTGTACAGCTACGTGCTTCGCGTTCCCCTGTGCAAAACAATCGATGCCCGTTTTTTCATACCGTCGCTGCACGGCCTGGTTCAGCGCGGCTGCCCGGCACATACAACGACTATTGAAAGAAAATATTTCACTTTTCTTATGTCCGGCTACGGCATTGATGTCTGGCATCAGGGTTTGAATTATGAGCAGACAGGTGACGAGGGCCCCTGCCTGTCATGCGTGCTTATGCCTGAGGAAGGCAGCAATATATCGCAGGACAAACTGATCCGGTACTTCGAGCTATTCGCCCTTCCCGCAGCAGGCGGCATACTGAGCCTTGCGGTCTCCGGCGCGCAGGCTGACTATGCACGGATTGTTTTTCAAGCAGCACAGCAGAAAAAGGCTGCCCGGCCATAATATTTGTCAGGCTGTAAAAAATCCCCCTGTATTCCCCTTTTTCAAAGGTGGAATGAATAGGCTTATTTTTTAATGTAAAACTCACTATTGCCCCCTTGTTTGAGGGCCGCTGCACTACAGCCAAACCAGAGGAGCGGGACGATATGGATTTCAATCAGGACACCTTTGCACGGATTGTCGAAAGCCTTCATGATGGCCTGTATTTCGTCGATCCAGACAGGCGCATCACCTACTGGAACAAGGCCGCAGAGCGGATCACCGGCTATACGGCCGCCGAAGTGCTCGGGAGGTCATGCTCGGACAATATCCTGACGCATGTTGACGCCGACGGAAACCATCTTTGCACAGCCATCTGCCCTCTTGCCGCCACCATTGCCGATGGCGCTGCGCGCAGCTCGGAAATCTATCTGCACCATAAGGACGGCCACAGGATTCCCATATCCGTGCGCACCAGCATACTGACCGATACCGCAGGCAGCGTCATCGGCGGCATTGAACTGTTCACCGACATCAGCAATCAGGCTGTCAGCCAGCTGCGAATACGGGAACTGGAAAAAATGGCTCTGATCGACACCCTCACTCAGCTGCCCAACAGAAACTATCTTGAAAAAGAGCTGTACAATAAGTGTGAAGAAAAAAAACGCCTCAACCTGCCCCTTGGCATCCTTTTCATTGATATTGATCACTTTAAAAAATTCAATGACACCTACGGGCACGATGTCGGCGACAAGGTTCTTGCCTGCGTTGCCAGAACTTTTACCGCCAACTCAAGGTCTTTTGACATCTACGGCCGCTGGGGGGAGAGGAATTTATAGGCATCATACATATTGCCACTGGCGATGAAATGGAGCATCTGGCAGACAGGCTGCGCATGCTGGTTGAAAACTCCTATATCATGCATGAAGGGAAAAGGCTCCTGGTTACCGTTTCTCTCGGGGCCACCCTTCTGCGGGATGATGACACGATTGAGAGCCTGATCAAAAGGGCGGACGGGCTTCTGTATACAAGCAAACAGGCCGGGCGGAATCGTTATTCTTTCAGCCCGTGAGTAGGGATCAGGTGCCAGGTTTCGGGGTTCAGGTGGCAGTTTTCGTAGGTCGGATTAAGCGGAGCGAATCCGACACAATGTGTTTTTAATTTTCAAATTCAAATCAAAAGAACCTGCACATTAACAAACAAAGGCCGTTCCTTTTCAGGATCGGCCTTTTATTTGTTTTAAAACTTCCGCTTACCTACTACATCGTGCAAACCTTCTCACAGGCAATCTGCCCGCCGCAACCGGGTGTTGTATCGCATCAACGTAAGCAATTATTATTTTTATTTAAAACATATAAAGCACTAAACGGTAATTTTAGGCACTTTTGAGCCATTGGAGATTAGGGCAGGGATCAGGTGATAGGAATGAAAAATCAGAGTTCGGGGGTCAGGGCGCAGGGATTGTAAGGATCAAAATTCATAATTCGCAAAGAAGGGCTTATAGCCTACTTTACCGTAAAATCTGCGCACAGAGAGTCGGGGTATTGGCCGTAGATAATAACATTTACTTGCGTATCGCCCTTTTCCACCCTGAACGGGTTGAAGGCGTAAAGGCCGACAATAATTCTTGAACCGAGCTTGATTCTGGCCAGACAGTGTATGAAATCAGAATTGAATGCGAGCGAGAAGTTCCCGAAATCAATGCCGCTTTCTTTATCTGCGCTGATAATGAACGGGACAACATGCACAAAAAACATTCCCACACTGGAAACCTGTGCGGGAATGATTTTCAGGGAGCAGGGAGCTGATTGGCATCCTTCATGAATTGTCCAGTCAGTGTCGTCGCAGTCCTGCGGTATGCAGCCTTTGCCGGCAAAATAGCCATCGCCGTCCGCATCGGTACAATTGTCCGAAGGCCCGCATTGCCCGGCACGCACAGCTCGAACATACAGCTCGTCACCGGAAGAAAAACCGTTCATATCTCCGCTGCGTAACCCCACGAACCACCAGAGGTCTGCGCCTTCATAGTCGATGGGGACTTTGGTTGACGACCAGTACTCGGACAACTCAGTGTCAGGGAAATAGGCCGTATTGATAGCTGGATTAAAACGGGTATAGTCAACTATCGACTGCAGTTCATTCCTGGTGGGGAGCCGCCAGTCGTTTTTGCCCCCAAGAGTGAGGTTTTCACAGTACGCCTTTGCCTTTGCCAGGGTAACGGCGCCGGAACCTGCTGACTTTTCCCATACAAGGCCGCTGGCGGCATCAGTTATCGTACCATCTCCATTGTCAATAAAGCTATTGACAAACTGCTCCCCGCGAACAGCGCGAACATAGTAAAAGCCGGTCGATGTATTATCATAGCCGACTGAACCGAAGGAAAAATCCACGGTCCAGGCCTGGCCTGAATCGCCTGAAAGCAGACTCGACGACCAGTAATTGTCGGCTTCGGTGCCAGGGAAATAGGTCAAATCGATAGTCGGGTTGGGCTGTTCTGATGATAAGGTAACACCGCTGTCGACAAGCATGGATAATTCCTTAATTGCCGGCAGGCGCCAGTCAGTATAGCCACCCAGGGTAAGATTATTGCAGTAGTCAACAGCCTGCTGCCTGCTGTACACTCCCTCAGTAATCCCCGGAGCCGTTGCCTTCTGCCATAAAAGACCGGTGACATTATCCCGGATAATGCCATTGCCGAAATCCGTGTACGAATGAGGGTTGCAGGTGAAATCAGTGGATTGTCCGGTATCGGGCACAGGACCGGCAAAGGCAGCAGAGCCGCAGGCCAGCAATGCGCACATGAACAGAATGTATATTGATTTACCGAACAGCATGCAGCGACCATTTTTAATAGAGTATTTAAACCATTCTTATAGGTATAGGCACAGGCGCCTGTATGTCAATGAAAATCTCCCGGTAAACATGTCAGTGGAGAACGGCCCGGACAGGAGAAACGGCACTGCCTGAGAATATCGTAAAAAAAGAGAGGTCGCATTACTCAATGGCGGAGAGAATAAAAAAGAGCGGCGCAGCTTTAATGTGCTTCACGCACCAATCGCATGCCGACCAGCGTGTAGCGCGTATCCGGCATATTCCAGTTCCGGTATGATGATCGCGCGTAAAACGGCCAGGTGTGCCACGACCCGCCGCGGCGCACCCGCACCTTACCCGCTGCAGGCCCCTGCGGATCATCAACGGGCGACTGTGCATAGTACGTATCGGCATGCCAGTCAGCACACCATTCCCAGACATTTCCATGCATATCATACAGGCCCCAGGAATTAGGTGCAAAACTGCCGGCGGGGGAAGTAAACTCAAACCCGTCATGCCCGGTCAGGGCATACTGTTTCCACTGAGGCCAGTTCTTCGTGGTATCGGCATCAAAAACATTTGCCGCCTTCAGCAGCGTGGCCGGATCATCGCCACTGTAATAACGCGTCCGGGTACCGGCACGGCAGGCATATTCCCATTCGGCTTCGGTGGGCAGCCGGTATTTTTTCCCTTCTTTCCTGCCCAGCCATGCTGCCATGGCAACTGCGTCATGCCAGGTCACATTGACCACAGGATCATCATCGACCTGTTTAAAGCCCGGATTGCGCCAGGAATACTGCGGACTGCGCCCTTCGAAAGCATCCCCCCGACTTGGATTTTTTTGGGTCATAGTCGCGGTTATAGCCATAACCGCCCGTGCCGTCAGCTATGGATTCGGGCGTGTAGCCGGAGGATTCAAGGAACTTCCTGAACTGACCGACCGTCACCTCATATTGCCCCATGTAGAACGGCCGGGTGATACGTACTTTATGCACGGGCGCTTCATCGCCAAGAAGAAGAAAGCGCTGACGATCGTACTGCGGATAGGCTTTGGCAAGCTCTTCAGGGGACTCATCACTGCCCATCAAAAATTCACCGGACGGGATCAAGACGAATTTCATGCCAAGGGAATTTTCAATCTGCCTGGGCAATTCGGCGTCTGACTCAGCCGGCCAGTACCGGAAAGAACAACAGCGCAGCCAAAAAGGCACATCGATAGTTGATTACGCATGGTATGAAGCCCTACGCACAATTAAAAAATGAGAAACAAAAAACAGAGGTCAGATCAAAAATGAGCTATGATGGCTGCATGTGAAACTATCCGGATATGGGGAGCAAAGCGGATATATTCGTCCGAGTGCAGGCACTATAAAATGAGGGCTATTGTGTGTCAAGGCAAATATGGGCAGAGATGTTAGGAGTCCCTTCATCACCCTCTCCGCCATGTATTGAGGAGAGGGTCAGGGTGAGGTGGCATCAATTGCGCAATTCTGTGTTTGAAGTATGGCTGCCTCATGCTTAATGTGCTCCAGTTACATCTTTCGAACCAGCACATCACCGATATTCCGGCCTTGGGCATTCATCCACAGCTGAAAACTATGCAGACAATCAAACATTTCCATAGCACCTGCCTTGAAGAATGAAAAAAAATAAATTTTTTTTTATTTTTTGACCTTATATGACAAAACCGGCGGCTATAAGGGAGACATACAATAACCTTATGTGGAGGCCGTATGAGACAGTATCTGTATCTTTTTTGGGGGTTGGTGCTTGCGGGAATGCTTATTCTAACAGCGGCATACCCGGAGTGCCGTCAGGCAGCCGCCCTGCAGTATCCTGCAAACCGCGACTATGCAGTGTATGACCAGAACGGTGATCGAATGCTCGTGAGCGGCGCTTATCTGGAGGCTCAGATAAGCGCTGAGGGAAAGCGGGCAGGCCAAACCCGGTTTTAAGTAGTGGCTGAATGAAAACCCGGAACCATACATTTGTTGGGTTCGCCCTTATGCCGGTACTTCTTCGTAAGGAATTGTTTTTGCGCAGGTTGGTTTGAGGTACGAAACCCAACGGTTTCTTCCGGGCTTAACCCAACCTACACATACATGACTTTTCGTTCAGACACTAAGTACCGCAAGGCATACCGTGTAACAACAAAATCCTGGATGCCGGCTTTCGCCGTCATGCCGAAAAAAAATTATAGCAGTACTAAATGCCGTTCCAGTGCAGCCGGGTCAATGATCGGTGGCAGGCAACTGCCGGTGGTGCAGATATATGCTGCGGCATTGCCGTCAAGAGCGCTGCAGGATTTCGTGTGCGGAGCAAGCTCTGTCATGTCGTCGTTCCCGCTTCCGCACAGCGCCAGGGTCGCAAAGGGATTAAATCCTTTCACGGCCGCCAGCAGCTCATCTATGCCAGTGCCGCAGGCCAGCACAATGTTCGTGCCGCCATGCCGGCAATATACATCCGCGCACAGCAGGCCCGTATAGGCAACGGGATAGGCGTTCATGTCCCCGGACAGGGATTCACGTATCCGCTCAGCAGCGCTGCCGAAAATCTCGTTATGGGTCACGGCAGCCAGCCGCGCCAGCGTTAAAGCGGCAACGGCATTGCCTGAGGGCAGCGCGCCGTCATGTATATTTTTTCCACGAACCGGTAGGTCCACCACGTCGTGGCCGGAAAGAAACAGGCAGCCGTCGGCGTCATCGCGAAACAGCCACAGCATACTGTCGGCAATCTGTATGGCCGCGGCAAGCCAGCACGGCTGCAATGTTGCCTGATACAGCTCAAACATTCCCCAGAGTACATAGGCATAGTCATCAGAGGTGGCCGGATGCCGCAGCACGCCGTCACGCAGGCTGGCCTGCAGCCTGTTATCATAAAACATATTCTCAAGAATAAAATGACCTGTTTTTTCAGCGGCGGCAATATAATCAGCATTCTGCATGAGGCGGCCTGCAGTCGCCAGGGCGGCCAGCATAAGGCCATTGACAGCGGCAAGCATTTTATCATCTTTAAGCGGCGGCACGCGTTTTTCACGATACTGCCGCAGAGCAGGAAAGCAGTTCCCGGCAAAGGCCTCATCGTCTGCTGTCGGGCTGCTGCGAAGAAGGTTCGGTATGCTTTTGCTTTCGAAATTCCCCTGCGGGGTAATGTCAAAAAGGGTGCAAAAGCGGCGGCCATCGTCAGGGCCTAAAACTTTTTTCATTTCTGACGGCGTGAAGACATAGTACCTGCCCTCCTCCCCCTCGCTGTCGGCATCCTGGGCCGTATAAAAGCCGCCGCAGGCATCAGCCATTTCCCTGAAGCAGTAGTCCAGTATCCTGCGGGCCACTGTAAAAAAGCTTTCGTCGATGGCTGCGCCTGCTTCGCAGCAGGCTATGGTCAGCATGGCATTGTCGTACATCATTTTTTCAAAATGCGGCACCAGCCACCGTTCATCAGTCGAGTAGCGGCTAAAGCCGCCGCCGATATGGTCCCAGATGCCGCCGCGCTGCATGGCCTTGAGTGTGGCTGCAACCATATCTGCCGCCTGCCGGTTTTTGTACAGCAGCTGATACCGGATGAGAAAAAGCAGGTTATGGGCCGAGGGAAATTTGGGAGCACTCCCGAAACCTCCGTATTTTTTATCAAAAGAGGCTTCAAGCTGCTGAAAGGCCTGGTGAGAAGGATTGTCTGCAGTTCCCGTCAGCGTTGAAACTTTTTTTTCTGACAGGTGGCGGATTATGTCGTCTGAGGCCGACAGCAGCCGCTGCCTGTCCTGGTGCCATAAACCAGCTAAGGTGCCAAGAATTGTCATAAAGCCGCGCATGCCGTAGCTGTCGTTTTTAGGAAAATATGAACCCGTAAAAAAAGGTTTTTTATCCGGCGTCAGAAAGCAGGAAAGGGGCCACCCTCCTCTGCCGGTCAGGGCGGTACAGGCGCTCATATAAAAGTGGTCGATGTCCGGCCGCTCCTCGCGGTCGACCTTGATGCAGACAAAGTGCAGGTTTAAAAGACCGGCGACTTCGGCGTCCTCAAAACTTTCCCGCTCCATAACATGGCACCAGTGGCAGGTCGAATAACCGATGCTTAAAAAAACCGGCACATCACGCTGTTTGGCCTCGGCAAAAGCTTCGTCTCCCCAGGGGTACCAGTCGACCGGGTTATGGGCATGCTGTAAAAGGTAGGGGGATTTTTCATGTATGAGCCTGTTGGCCGTTTCTGTCATTGAAAGCATCCCCTGCATAAAAAATAAAGCGGTACGCGCAGCGCACCCTCATCTCCTTGAAGCACAGCTTCAAGGTATTTTGAAGATCAGCCGGTCAGAGGCATCACTGAAGTGCTGCAGCCACCCGTGTAAGCCCTGACCGTATCGCCTGGCGAAGTAACGGGTGCCGC
The DNA here is from genome assembly GCA_963718965.1 of uncultured delta proteobacterium. Classification (GTDB taxonomy): domain Bacteria; phylum Desulfobacterota; class WTBG01; order CAIYCZ01; family CAIRTM01; genus CAIWCT01. The sequence continues at coordinate 146,153 of CAVRBJ010000022.1, forward strand.
TCAAACATGGCGATCAGCCGCGGGCTGCAGCGGTAATAAAACGATATAAACTGCCGCCCTGCGGCAGAGCCTGCCAGGTGACGGTCGCGGAAACACCGCAGCGCCGCAAGTCCGGCATCATCGGATTCAAGCATATAGGCTGCGGCGCAGGGGCTGCTGTCATTGACGGTAATATCCTGCCCCTGAAACCGCACAGTAAAAGGCTGCGACCAATCCCACCACAGGGGCAGTTCATAGACAGCGCCGCTGATGTCACCTCCAGCTTGTATTTCCCTGTTGCAGTCCGGGCAGTACAGTACTGCGGCAGTGCTGTTATCGGCCCAGTACGTAAGCGAGGTCACGGTGTTTGCGCCCTGAAAAAGAGTAATATCCTCAGGGGCAAGCGTAACGGCACCGTTAGTAACCAGCGCATTGAAACACAGGGCCTTCTTGTCGCCATAGCTGCCGGTCCATGCGCAGAACTGCATCGCGTTGCGGGTCCGGAATCCCAAGAGGCCTTTTGTCCTGAATGATGCACAGGTGGCATTGTCAGGCACGCTGTCGGAAAGCTCGGGCATGGCAAGCCGAGGCTCCTGCGGGATATCAAAGATATTTGCTGGGGTAACGGAGGATTAATAAAATATGCGAAAAGCTTTTTCCGGATGAAACCAGCCCGGAAACTGATAGATAACCGCTTCACCAACCATACCGGGATACAGCGTATCGCAGTTTTATATCCGGGGCGATACATAATAAGGTGCCGTATGTGTCGCTGGGCTTTGCCTTGCCCCCAGACAATGCCATTCCCCCCCATTCGAGTTGAACGATGTAAAAGTCCTGAAAGCAGAAAGCATCCTGATTGTCGGACCGCACAGATACTCTGATGAGGTCATTATAAACCGTCCAGGATGTAAACAGGCCGGGCTGTAACTCCCATTCATATGTCTGGGCCTGCGCACTGAAAGCTGTGCACAAAAACAGAATTATAATTATTTTTTTCATAATTACCTCATAGAGGGAATCAACACTTTACGATTCATGATTCATGATTCAGGCAGCAATGCCAAAAGAAATAAGTGCCCGTTCATGTTCGCATAATTTCATAAACATCAACCGGCGGTAAGAAGCTATACTCTATGTATATTGCACATTCAGTTTTTTTCAATCATATTTTTACTATGGCTACAAGAAAAGGACCTTAAAGCCCCTAAAAAAAATTTAAACTTTTGTAAGATTGAGGTAGTACGGTATACTCGCTGCCATACACACTGGCTGCCGGCCTAATGACGGGGGAGGTGAGTCGCACACACTGCCCATACCGTCGCTTCGGGCAGTACCGTGTTTTCTGCAGGCAGAGGAGAGAATGCCTCAAATAAGAGCATTTTTCTTTTACTGCAGACCTCTATTTTTTGCCATCTCGACCAAAGAGGGAGAGCACTTTAAAGATTGATGCGCGCTGCGCAACCTTCGGACTCGCTGTGCCCGAAATGACAATGAGGCTACATCAGTTAGAAAAATGCTCTGGCTACGCAGCAAGGCCGGCAATATAAAAAAAGGCGACTATTATTATAAGGGGGGGGGCTTGATGTACCAAGAATAAAAAAAAGGGTGTTGCCGAGCGAGCTAATAGTTGTAATTCATCATGAAAAACACGCGCTGGTCAGCCCTGCTGCCTGCGCGCAAGTCAGCAGCCATATCAGTTACAGAGCTGCGAAGACCCATAAGGGAAACCTGCATGCTGTCGGTCAGGCGCTGTGAATAGGTAAGTGACATATCAAGCAGGCTGGGATCGCTGGAGCGGGAGGCGGACCTCAAAGCTGCAGTGCTCAGAGAAGCATATTTCAGCCCTGTCGAAAGCGACCAGCCCGCATCGGAAAGCGAGCCGAGGCTCACATCAACACCAAAGGAGCGGGTTGGCATTTCGAAAGTGTCCAGCTCATGCCCATGATTATAATACATGAATGATGGCGTAATGCTCATCCACTGAAACGGTTTAATATCGCTTGCTATGCGAATTCCCTGACTGTAGCTATAGGCTGAATACGCACTGTACGGATCATGCACCGAAAGAAGCTCCTCTGAATCGTCGCCATAAAGGGCGAATTCATCTCGAAAGGTGCCGAGGTGAAGGTTGCAGTATTTCCCGATTATCGGCCGCACATAGTCAAGCTCGACGGACTGGGGCTTTTTCCCCGGGCTTTTTTTTACTGCAGCGCGGTCAGCAGCAAAGGCGGGCTTTTGCTTTCGATGAGTAACGGACTTGCATGCCGGTCTCGGGAGCATCATCCTCATCCGGCTCATCCTCCAAATCCGAGAATCCGTCAAAAGATCCAGGCTTCAACCCGGCCTTGTGTTTCAAGCCGTTTTGCCGATACCAGCCGTTTGCGCCAGTGATCTTCATCAATCCTTGATATGACGATACCCCGGTTTGACTGCGGCATGGATAAATTGTCCGTCGTCAAGATAAATCCCCACATGATTGATTCTCTTCTTTTTTGCCGTTGATGCAAAAAACACAAGGTCGCCGGTTTTAAGGGCTTTTTCATTGAGCTTTGCGAACATGGGAAGCTGGAACTGAGACTGCGCATTGTGCGGCAGATCAACGCCGAAAAGTTTCCGGTACATGCTGCGTGCAAACCCCGAACAGTCAAAGCCGTCACCGCCGGTGCCGCCCCGCTTATAACGGGTGCCAAGATACCTTTCAAGCTCGCCTCTCAGCTGCAGATCAGCATCATGGCTGTTTGCTAAAGCGACTGAAACAGGCTTTGTATTATTTTTCGTAAAATATTTTGGGGGTGCCGCAGGGAGTTCGGAATTTCCCAGCCGGACGGATTTCTTTGCTTTTACTTTTACTTTCGCTTTTGTTTTAATTTTAGTGGTTACAGCAGGCTTTTTAACGCAGCTTGCTTCGGGACCGCGGTTTGTTGGCGAGCCTCTACTCCTGTAGCCATAAAGGCAACACAAGCAAGTAAGCCCATTATATGGATTGTCAGCCGCATGCAACGTTCAGTCTGCCATGCTGCAATCCTTAAGCACGTTCTTTCTACCGGCACCAATACTCCCGTTTCTCTTGATTAATCTTGCGAGGATACAGCCCTAGATGTCAGTATCGCAATCAGTGGTGGATTGAGTCTTGCGCAAGCACAATACAGATGCTTGTCAGTTTGGCTGATTCTTTTAACAGGTCTAAACTATAAGCTACCTTAGCCAGGCATGTCAACTTAAAATGTTTTCATAATTATTATTAATATAATATTTATTTAATAAAAATGTATTAAAGAGATATCAATTATCAGTTAAATTTAAAGCAGGTGAGGTCTGGAGCAGAACTCCCGTTGGCGTGCACGTTCATATTCATAAACTGTTCGGCCCAGCTCGGCAAGAAAAGGCATACCGACAGACTCATACTCATATCTGCCGTCCTTGAGAACCTGGTCGCTGTTGACATAAATAACAGCGCTAAGGAAAAATTCAATGCCGCACTCAAAATCGACGATATAGGCGCAGTCAGAAAGATACCCGTCAGACTTACCGACGATATTAAAAATCCGCACCGGGCCCGAGCGCAGAGCGGAACGGGAGCCGTATGCATCGCCAAAAACAAAATACTTCTTGTGGTTGTCGGGGTATTTCCCGTTTGAAGCATAGGACTGTATGCCGGACTCTCCGGGCAGCATGCACAAATAGCGGTAAACAAAACGGTAATCATCGGGTGTCAGTCCAAAGCGCTGTTTTACGGGGGACTGCTTCGGGAAACATCACCGCCATAAGCATGCTGTTCACATCGGCAAGGCTCAGGTTGTTGGAGTAGGTATAATCAAAAGGCTCGGCAACATATCTGCCCCTGCAGTCAAGATGGCCCCTGCCCCGCTTTAAATTCGGCAGCGGATTGACAAGGGGCTTCACATTTACCTGCTGTGGCTGGGAATACACCAGCTGACCCAGAGCATTATAAAAAAAGAAAGGATTGGTGAACCTGTTCTCATCGTAGTCGCAGTTGCAGAAACGGCGGATGATGCGCGCATCGGGGTATCCCATGGCACGAAGATGTTCATGAATATATGCCTGGCCGAGAAATTCATACAGGCGATTATAGGCATCATTGTCGCTGACAAGCAGTACTTTCTTTATATAATGCGCTATGCTTGCCCGTGCCGCCGGGGGCGGTGGGGTCCTGTGCAACGGCAGTCTGGCAAGCATGCTGTTTGCCAATGGTAAGATGCGTGCTTTTATCAAGGCCCGGCACATTCAGCTGATTGAGCTTCTGCAGAGCCAGGCACAGGACGGGCAGTTTTACCATGCTTGCAGGATTGAAATATGCACGTGGGTTCAGCCGGTAGGCATAGTGCTTGAAAGAGGGCCTGTTTTCCCGGTCACGGTTTATCTGTGTATAGAGTATCTGCACCTCATACATGCCCGCATTGTCGAGAATATTCTTGAATTTTGCCGGCCGCGAGGCAAGCAGGTCATAAAGCAAATTTGGCGTGTCAGGCACTTGTGGAGCGGCCGGCGAGCATCGGGGATGGGAACGCACGGAGGAGGCCGGCAAAGGCTTCTGCATATCGGAGGCTCTGCAGGCCCCAAGTGAGACTGGCCAGAGCACAGCAAAGGACTAGACCTGCAAAAAAATTCATTGTGACACATGTTCACGGCTGCGCCTGTGTTTTTTTTCGGGCAACCAGCACATTTGATTGGTTGGCATAACCCAGACGGAAGCCAAGTTTTTTTGAATCCCGGGCATAGGCTTCCTTCAGATCCTTTTCAAGATGCACCTTAAAAAGATCAATGGGCCCTGAATATGTGCCATACAGCCGGATATCCCATGAACCCTTATCAAAAAAGCGGTAGGGTATGGCTGAATCATCCTGCACAACAGCTGTGCTTTTTTCCAGTATAAGGGAGCGTATTTTTGAAAAATAGCTTTTGTGCATCAGGTACGAGGCTGATTTGACATAGGTAGTAATGCCCGGCTGAAGATGCTCAAGGAAAGACTGCACATTTCTCCGATGGGCGAGGCCCTTGTCGGAAATATCGGCGCTAATATACATAAGTTTGCGCAGATGATTATCACCTTTGCCTTTAAACGCAAATTCAACTCCCCGCGCGGCGTTTTTACTGCCGTTATTACCAGGTCCGGCATCACGATACACGATTGTTCCGTTATCATTCAGGTCAAAAAAACGCATGTCTACAATTTGATTGCCCGTGCGGGCAAGAAACAGCATCAGCACCGGCACCGTCCCGGTGATAAGCTTGTGATTGATCTCATCGGCCATATCGTTTGTTCTAAAAAAACTAAGGGTTAGCGCATCTGATATGGAGAGATCAAGCATTCTAAAAAAAGGCCCGAGCTTTGCTCCCTGAAGCTTTTCGGGTTCCGGAACGGACCCCACCGGCTCAAGCCCGACTAAGATATACGTGTCGGCATGAGGGAAAAATGAATGGGCGTAAAGAAAATCGGGTCCGCTGAATGGGTAAAAAAGTGTGCGGCAGTCCCTGTTGATATCAGGTATTTCAGCCTGAGCCCAGTCTGTGATCTTTTTTATTTTTGTATCAGAGAAATGTTTCCATGTACTGCTGGTGACTGACGCATAATTAATCCACGCAGCGTTCTTTGTCAGGCTGTACAGCCCGCTTGTATCAGAAAGCTTCATGCCGGATATATACAGGGCAACATCATTATATCGGCCGATAGGCTGCTCCGGTGTTATTACGTCAGCAGAAGCCTGTGGCTTTGAACTGTTGTCTACTGGCAACCGCCAAGGCCTGCTGCGCATCGCAGGGCACACCAAACTGCACTAGCAGCACCATCAGAAGCATCTGAAAAAAAATTTTGTACTTTTTTTCATAAAAAACCCTTCTCCGCATCATTGCGTACTGTCGCAGTCCGGCTTATAAAATAAAACACAAGCCCCGAAATCATGGTCAGTAATCCTGCCAGCGAAGCTATGGGCCGCTCCATAAGCAGGTAAACAAGATTCCATCCCATAATCACCAGAAAAATAACCGGCACCACCGGATAGCCCCAGGTCTTATAAGGCCGGGGCAAATCAACAAATCGCCTGCGGCTGACAAAAACTCCCAGCACTGTAAGAAACGTGCATAAATTAAGCGTAAAGCCGACATAGATGAGCACCGTTTCAAACGACGCCGTAAGTTATAAGCACAAGGCTGATCATGGATTGAAACAGCATTGCAGTCAGAGGCACGCCCCGCCTGGTTCGGAAAGAAAAAAGCCGCAAGAGCGGATAGTCTTCACCTATAGCCTGTGTTATCCGCGGGCCGACAAAAACAAATGAGCTCATGGATGAAACCAGCAGCACAGAAATAATGCACCCTACAATATCCCGGCCACGGGGGCCGAAAATATTGCCGGCAGAAATATAGCCGACATCGATCTGGCCGGCAAGCTCACTGACCGTTGCTGTTGCCAGAAATGTATAATTAAGCAGCAGATACAGAACAGCCACCACTGCCGTGCCGAGCAATAATGACAGCGGTACATTTTTCTGGGGCCGGTCGATCTCGCCTGCAATATAGGCCGATGCATTCCAGCCGGAAAATGCATACGAGACATACACAAGAGAGACAGCAAAAGCTGGTGATGCAATGTCGCTGAGAAAACCCTTATCAAAGACAAGCGGCACAGGAATACTTTTATGTGAAAAAAAAAGTCCGCTGATGACAAAAAAAAGAATCAGGATGATGTTGCAGGATGAGAATACATTTTGAAAAGATGTGCCGACTTTGAAACCCGTTGACTGTATAAGCGTAATTAACAACAAGGACAGTTACAGCAAGCGTCTGTGGCGATGCTACAGGGAATACACCTGAAAAATAGGCGCCAAAAGCCATGGAGGCAAGGGCGATAGGAGCGGGAAAACCGACAAAAACAGAAACCCAGCCTGAAAGAAAACCAACCGACGGATGATAGATTTTGGAAAGATACTGATATTCGCCCCCGGAGCGCGGCATAGCTTGCGCCAAGCTCGCCATAGACCATGGCGCCGCACAGTGCGGCAAGCGCTCCTATAACCCACAGGAACAGCACTGACAGGGGGTGCTTGATGCCGTCAAGCTGAAATCCAAGGGAAGTAAAAACTCCCGTACCTATCATGTTTGCGATCACCAACGCAATAGCGCTTGCAACACTGACTTTCCGAGAACCATTTTCAACTGCCACACACCCCCGCTTTTTCAGAATACCGGCACATTTTTCATGGTGCTAACCTGAACAGTTTGTCGCATCCCCCGATGGATTGACAAGACTGAACAAATGTGCAGATACGGCCACTATTAAAGAGCTCAAACGTACAACAACACTGCGGCACAAGCAATACTCTATCAAAGCTCTTTACATCATTGATAAACTTTTTATCTCCTTGCGGTTGGCATCAACATAGAGCTTTATTTTCTCCTGATGCTCGGGCAAGAGTTTAGTAAACTGTATGCCCATACCTGCAGGGAAAACTTTTGATTTTGCATTTGTCCATACCACACGGCCTTCAATAGTCATGGTCTCCTGATCATCCGGCAGCCGTATATGCATCGTAACTTCGGCATCGATAGTCAAAGGTTTATCCGTCTTCAGAAAAAGGCCGCCATTGTTAACATTCAGCATATAGGACCTTACAAAAGAACCCTTTTCCCGGAACTTTATTTCTATGTTTGTTGCTATCCGGGGGCTTTCTCTTGTTTCCTTACCCATTACTATACTCCATAAAAATATATTTGAGCTGTTGTTGTTTAATGATTATATTAAAAAAATACAATCTTCAAATGATCTTGTATACAACAGCTCTATACTTGTTCGAAATATGCGCAACTATAATTTCAAGCCATCTTCTACGCTTCAACAGCAGCGTGTAAAGGTTTTGATGACAACATCATGCTTGACCATGGCAATTCCGTTGATATAATAGGTGAAAGATTCAGGTCAGTCAATGATAAATCAAACAGCTGCAGAGAGTTGATTGATTTCGCACGTAGAGCATTTAAGGAAGCGCTATTACATTAATTAGATTCTGAAAAATTATACTTTTCAAGGACATAACGATTGTTATATATAAATTTAATATTTATTCAAATGCTGAGGTGTCTATGGATACAAAAAACAACAAAGAACTCCCATGCAATCGTCAAGATTGAAGGAAATCTCGATGGTCAGAAATCCGATGAGCTGATGATCGCTGTTGAAAAGCAGATTGTTCCCGGCAATGTCGATATTCTTGTGGATTTCGAAAAAGTCGAATATATCTCCAGCATGGGCATCGGAACGCTTATTTCACTGTACCGTGATATAAAGGAAAAAAACGGGCGCCTGATCATTTACGGCATCAGGGATGTCGTAAAAGATATTTTTGACCGTACACATCTTAACAAGCGACTGCTCATCTGCGATACTGAAAAAGAGGCACTTGATCTGCTGCACAACAAACATAATTGACCAAACGGTGCTGCGCACTCGGCATACTGACCTTAGCTCATAATGCACTCAGCACTCCACACCACCAAGCAAGCCGCTCCTCTTCATTTTCTGATTGTGGACGATAATCCGACAATCACCCGTCTTATCGAACTGCAAATGAGCAAGGCCGGCTACTGCTGCGACACCGCAGCAAACGGTGAAGATGCGCTGCAAAAAATAAATAAAAATAGTTTTGATCTTGTAATAAGCGATATCTCCATGCCGGGAATGAGCGGTCTGGAGCTTCTCAAATCGATTAAAATAAAAAACCCGCACCTGCCCGTACTTATCATAACCGGCCATGCAACCATTGAAAATGCTGTAAAGGCGCTTCGCCTGGGAGCGATAAATTTTATTACAAAACCCATCAGGTTTGATGAAGTCTTTGAGACAATCAATAAAGTTCTCGACATCAACAAGCGGAAAAAAGCCATTCATACATCGGCTAAATACCTTATCCAGGAAGCCAGGCATTTTGCCATACCAACAAGCGAACTGTATGTAAGCGACCTTGCGACATATTTGACCGAACCCCTCGAACAAATATCCCTGGTAGATACAGCCTGCAGAAAAAGCGTGACAATGGCCATCTACGAAACGCTCACCAATGCTGTTGAGCATGGCAACCTGGAACTGGATTCATCGCTTAAATTCAAGGACAATGGCGGCATGGCAGCTTTCAAAAGCATCAAGGAGCAACGCATGCATGATCCGGCGTTTGCATCGCGCAAAGTAACAATCCAGAGCGCCATTACTGCAACGATGGCGCAGTTCACCATAGCCGATGAAGGCGCAGGTTTTGATTATACCGCTCTTGTCAACCCCACGAGCGAAGACTGCATTGAAAAACCCCATGGCCGCGGCATTTTTCTTATAAAACAAATATTTGACGAGGTCAGATTCAATCACTCCGGCAACAGCATCTCTCTCGTACTGCGCAAAAAAATCGTATTCAAAAGCCCGTACAGCATGCCAAAATGCAGTTGCAAATAAATAGGGCAATGAAAAGTTTTTATTTGAAAAAAACTGTTTATTATGATAGGTTTTATTGTTTTTAGAGGCTACAGCATCTGTGTTGCAAAACAACCTGTACCGATAAGAAGCTATTTATTCAATTACATGGAGGTATATCGAACAATGTCACGCATATGCAGCATTTGCGGCAAAGGCCGTCAGGTTGGGAACCAGGTAAGTCATGCCAACAACAAATCCAAAAAAGTCTGGCAGCCCAACATTCAAAAAGTTCGCACCGTGCAAAACGGAACGACCACACGCGCATATATTTGCACGCGCTGTATACGCTCCGGCTTTGCCCAGAAGCCTGTGCGCAAAGCAGCCCCCAAAGCTGAGATAGCAACAGCATAACGGCCTCAGGAGCGCAGCCTGGTCACCTTTATAACGCCCTTGACTTGCCTGATCGAAGTCATGACTTCATCAAGCTGCTTCAGGCTGCCGATTTCAACCTCAAAAATATTGATGGCTTTTTTGTCCGGCGTTGTACGAATCCGGGCATTAATAATATTGACTTCCGTAGTTGAAAAGGCTGCTGTAATGTCTGCGAGAATCCCTTTAACATCGTCACAGATCACCTCAACGGGCACGGATGCCAGATGTTTTGAGCTCACATCCCATTGGGCATCGAGAATCCGGTCAGGATCGGAACTTTGAAGCAAGGGGCATTCAGCGGTATGTACCGTAACGCCCCTTCCCCGCGTAATAAAACCGCGAATCTCATCTCCATGAACAGGGTTGCAGCATTTACCGTATCGCACCATTAGATCATCTATACCATTGATGCTTATGCCCCTGGCTGCCTTGTCAGTTGCTTTTTTATCGGCTGAAGCGCCATACTCCTTGTCATGTTTTTTATCGCCGGACTGTTCTTTTGGCAGAATGCGGTTGATCAATTGCTTGACGCTCACACGGCCCTGGCCGACTGCGGCAAAAAGATCATCCAGCGTTTTTACATCCCGGCCCGCACTGGCAAAAAGATCCGCCGCTTTGTGAAGGCTTGCAATACCCAGCTTATGCTTTCGCAACTCCCGTTCACAGATATCACGCCCCAGCGCAAGGCTCCTTTCACGCTCCTGCAACTTGACGAACTGATGAATCTTGTTGCGCGCGCGTGTGGTTTTGACAAATTTAAGCCAGTCCCGACTCGGCATATGGTTTGCCAGAGTGAGAATCTCAACCACATCGCCTGTTTTAAGCTCATAGCGCAGCGGCACAATAGTGCCATTGGCCTTGGCGCCGATACACTTATTGCCGATACTTGTATGAATGCGATACGCAAAATCAACGGGGGTTGCCCCCTTGGGCAGTTGAATCACCTCGCCGGCCGGCGTGAATACATAGACCTCATCAGGGAAAATATCCACCCGAAACGTTTCAAGAAAATCCCGTGAATCCTTTAGCTCACTCTGCGTTTCCATAACCTGCTGAAGCCAGGCAAACCGATGGTCATCCTTCTGTTGAATGTAGCGTCCTTCCTTATAACGCCAGTGAGCGGCAATACCCTGCTTGGCTATACGGTCCATATCATCTGTGCGAATCTGAATTTCAATTCGCTGACCATACGGCCCGATCACCGTGGTGTGCAGCGACTGATACATATTGGCTTTGGGCATGGAAATGTAATCTTTAAACCGTCCGGGAACCGGCTTCCATATCGAATGAATCATACCGAGAACCTCATAGCATTCCTGCCGTGACACAACGATAATACGAAATGCTGTGATATCATAGATTTCCGTAAAATTCAGGTTTTGATCGATCATCTTGTTGTAAATACTGTGAATGTGCTTGGGCCGTCCCTGAACCACTGCCTTGATACCGAATTCCTGAAGCTTTTCTTCAATGATGACTATCACTTCGGCAACATATTTCTTCCGCTGTTCTTCCGTAACAACAAGATTACTCTCAATATCCAGATACACCTCCGGATGCGTATAGCGCAAACCCAGGTCCTCAAGCTCACTTTTTATCTCATACAACCCCAAGCGATTGGCAAGCGGCGCATAGATCTCAAGGGTCTGATGGGCGATCTTTTTCTGTTTATCGGCAGGCACATATTGCAGGGTGCGCATATTGTGGACGCGGTCCGCCATTTTTACAAGTATAACTCGTATGTCTTTGGACATCGCAAGAATCATTTTTCGGAAATTTTCAGCCTGGCGCTCCTCATGGCTTGTGCTGGCAATTTTGCTTATTTTAGTTACGCCATCGACTAAAAACGCCACTTCATGACCGAAAATCTTTTCGATTTCGTCAAGAGTGGCGTAGGTATCTTCAACCGTATCGTGCAAAAGACCGGTGGAAACAGTATACTCGTCAAGGTTCAAATCGGCAAGAATTCTTGCCACGCCCAGCGGGTGTATCAGATACGGCTCACCCGAAAGGCGCTTCTGCCCATGATGCACCTTGGCCGAATAGACATATGCTCTCTGCAATAGCCCTGTATTGGCCTCAGGATGATATGATACAACCTGCTCAATGATATCGTTTATGCGAACAATACTCGGCTGGTTCATACCTCTGGCTGTTTCAGCCGGCGCGCAATGACGGCAACAGCATCGTCTATCGCAACCTGCTGAATATCTCCGCCTTTGCGCTCCTTTATATCAACCTGGTTCTTTTCTACGGCGTTCTTGCCGACAATCACCCGAAGGGGAATTCCTATCAGGTCTGCATCTTTAAACTTGCTGCCGGGCCGCTCGTCGCGATCATCAAGCAGCACTTCCAACCCCTGCGCAGCAAGCCCGTTGTAAAGAGTGAGGGCAATATTCATCTGTGCAGCATCATTGGTGTTGACCGGCACCACGATAACTAAAAACGGCGCAATCGATTCAGGGAATATAATGCCGTTTTCATCATGAGACTGCTCGATTGCTGCGGCAACCGTTCGCCCCACGCCAATACCATAACAGCCCATAACCATCGGCTGGGGCTTGCCCTGCTGGTCAAGATAGCTGCAGTTCATTGCCGTGCTGTATTTTGTGCCAAGCTTGAAGATATGCCCGACCTCGATACCGCGCGTGGTTCCAAGCGTTTTGCCGCAGCGGGGACAGCTGTCGCCTTCCTGCGCCAGACGGATGTCGGCGAATTTGTCAACAGAGAAATCCCGGGCAAAATTAACGTTAACGATATGCACATCGCGCTCATTGCCGCCGGTAGCCATATTGCAGCGGCCCTGAAGGCCAAAATCAGCCACCAGTCGCACATTCTTCATACCAATCGGACCGGCAAAACCCCGTGGTGCGCCGGTTGTTTTTTCGATCACATCCTCCTCGGCAAGCTCAAGAGTGTCACACTTGAGATAATTGCGCAGTTTCAACTCATTGATTTCATGATCGCCCCGAACCAAAGCAACAACGGGGCCCTCGGAGCTGGTAAAAACCAGAGTCTTGATCAAGTCCTTTGGCTCAATATTCAAAAAACCAGCGACCTCCTCGATGGTGCGCATATTGGGTGTTTCAACCCGCTTGAGTTCTTTAAAAACAGAGGGGTCAACGGGGGCAGCTGCCGGTTGTGCAATTTCAGCCTTTTCCGTATTGGCTGCATAATCGCAGCCCGTGCAGGTAACGATGATATCCTCTCCCGTGTCGGCCAGCACCATGAATTCATGTGAGAAATTGCCGCCGATGGGGCCCGTATCAGCCTCAACTGCCCTGAATGTAAGCCCAAGGCGGCTGAAAATCCTGCTGTAGGCATCATACATCTTCCGGTAGCTTTCTTCGGCTCCCTGCTCGTCGCTATCAAAGCTGTAGGCATCTTTCATAATGAACTCGCGGGCACGCATCATCCCGAAACGCGGCCGTATCTCATCGCGAAATTTGATATGAATCTGATAGAGATTAATCGGCAACTGCCGGTAGGAGTTGACTGTCGTGCGCACAAGATCAGTAATGACTTCTTCATGCGTCGGGCCAAGGCAAAACTGCCGGTCGCTGCGATCCTTGATGCGCAGCATTTCCTTGCCGTACACCTCCCACCTGCCGCTTTCGACCCAGAGCTCGGCCGGCTGAACAAAAGGCAGAAAAACCTCCTGGCCGCCTGCACGGTTCATCTCCTCGCGCACTATCTGGGCGGTCTTCTGCATGACCCGCTGCCCAAGGGGCAATGTAGCATAAATTCCCGCGGCAAGCTTGCGGATCATTCCGGCTCGCATCATAAGGCGATGGCTGGCAATTTCTGCTTCAGCGGGATCTTCTCGAAGCGTTGGAATCAATATCTGTGAATAGCGCATCTGTTATCTCCTTAACGTATGTCAGCTCACATGCTTGCAGAAAAAGCTATTATTTCTTTCATGAACTCGTCCAACAGGCTGGCCTTTGGGCATTTCCGGATAATTTTGCCTTTTTTAAAAATAACCCCTGTTGAACGGCTGCCGGCAATGCCGATATCGGCCTCTTGTGCCTCGCCCGGTCCGTTCACCTCGCAACCCATGATGGCAATTTTGATGGGATGGGGAAAATCAGCCAGCTTTTTTTCAACCATTTTTGCCATGGAGATGACATCAATCTGGCTCCTCCCGCAGGTGGGGCAGGAAATAAGCTCAGGACCCCGGCGCCGTATGGCAAGACATTTAAGCATCTCAAAACCGGCGCGCACTTCCTCAACAGGATCAGCCGAAAGTGAGACGCGCAGTGTATCGCCGATCCCCTCAGCAAGCAGAATACCAAGACCGATTGCTGATTTAATGGTGCCTGAAAAAAGCGTCCCTGCTTCCGTAACGCCGATATGCAGGGGATAGCGCGTTTTCTTTGACAGCAGCCGGTAGGCTTTCACTGTAGTCAGCACATCGGATGACTTGATGGAAATTTTTATCTGGTTGAATTGCATATCCTCGACAAGACGAACATTGGCAAGAGCGCTTTCCACAAGCGCCTCGGCAACCGGGTGGCCGTATTTTCTTAAAATATGTTTCTCAAGCGAGCCGGCATTGACGCCGACGCGAATGGACAGATTGCTGGCCCCTGCCATTTTGACAACTTCGGCAAGGCGATGCCTGCTTCCGATATTGCCGGGATTGATCCGTATGCCGTGAACGCCGGCATCAATGGCCGAGAGAGCCAGTCGATAATTGAAATGGATATCGGCGATCACCGGAATCACCGAGCCCCTGACAATGGCAGGCAGAGCCGCAGCAGCCGTTTCATCAGGTACGGCAACCCGTATAATCTCGCAGCCCGCCCGAACAAGCCGCCGGATCTGAGCAACCGTTGCTTTTGCATCGCGAGTATCGGTAGTTGTCATGGACTGGACGATCACCGGCGCACCGCCCCCGACCGCAACAGAACCGACCCAGATTTGATGAGTCTTTTTACGCTGTATCATTGCTGCAGGCTTCCTACCAGTTGAGAAAGTGACGAAAATTTTTTCTTCTGCAAATAGGATTCTATCCCATTCAAAATTTCATACGGGGCCTGGGGATTAACAAAAAGCGCTGTGCCAATCTGAAATGCCTGCGCGCCGACTATCAGAAACTGAAGCGCATCCTGCGCCGTCATGATGCCCCCAAGGCCTATGACGGGAAGTGAAACTTTTTTAAGAGCCTCCCACACCATGCGAAGCGCAAGGGGCCTTATGGCGGGCCCGGAAAGCCCACCCGTGCCATTGGCAAGAACGGGCTTACAGGTGTCGACATCCACTACCATACCGGTAAATGTATTGATAAGAGACAGTGCGTCAGCGCCTGCATTCTGCACGCTCCTGGCAATGGATCCGATATCCGTTACATTCGGCGTCAGCTTTACAATCAGCGGCAGTCGGGTTGCCCTTCTGATTTCCCCGGTTACTTTTGATGCCATGGCCTCGTCTGTGCCAAAGCTGATGCCGCCCTCCTTAATGTTGGGGCATGAAATATTGGCCTCCAGGCCGGCAATGCCATCTACATCACTGAGCCGCGCAGCCAGTTCGACATAGTCTTCAATTGAAGAACCGTAAAAATTAACAATTACCGGCGCTTCAAATTGACGAAGGTATGGCATCTTTTCTTTAATGAAATCTTCAACGCCGACATTTTGCAGCCCGATGGCATTCAGCATTCCTGAAGGAGTTTCAACTATGCGGGGCGGGGGGTTACCCTGCGAAGGCTTCAGTGAAATGCCCTTGGTTATAATAGCTCCAAGGATATTATTATCGATAAACGAGGCATACGCCTCGCCGTAGCCGAATGTGCCGGAGGCGACCATCAGGGGATTCTTCATCCTGATGCCTGCTATGGTAACGCTGAGATCAATCGCTCTGTCAGTCATGGTTCCAGTCCAGTGAAGTGCTTTCAAAAACCGGGCCATCGGCACACACCCGCTTAAAGCCGTCTTTCGTCTCTACGACACAGCCGAGGCACGCGCCCACGCCGCAGGCCATATGAGCCTCAAGAGATACCTGGCAGGGAATGCTGAATCCTGTTGCGATCAGCGCAACTTTTTTCAGCATGGGAGAAGGGCCGCAGCTATATATATATGTTCCGCCCGCACCGATCTCACCCTTGTTGACAAAGGATTCGAGCGTATCGGTAACGAAACCCGTAAACTCAGTCGAGCCATCCTCTGTCACATGAATGCATGCATGCATCAGATCCGCTACACCCGAGAGTATGTCAGCCTCCATACGTGTCTTAGAGCCAAAGTAGAATTTGCAGGTAACATTTATTATATTCAGAGGACAGCACGTTAGCCAGAAACAGGAGCGGAGCGGCGCCGATGCCGCCTGCAACAAGCACTGCTGTCTGTATATCAGCAGGCATAATAAACCCGTTGCCGAAGGGCCCGAGCACGCTGACTGCATGCCCGGGCTCCCATGCAGCCATAATCTCTGTGCCTCTGCCCCTAACCTGGAAAAGTATTTCAACCGTTTCGCCACCGGCACCGCACAGGCTGATCGGTCGCCGCAGAAGCGGGTCAGAGCCGCTTTGAATCTGAATCATGACAAACTGGCCAGGGCGTGAATTCCGGGCAAGCTCAGGCGCCTTCAGAACGAAATGAAACGTGCCGGGAATGACTTCACGCTTTGAAACAAGTTCTGCAATAAAGGCAGCAGCATTATGCATCATTTCGACACGCCTGCTTTTGGTTATAAACGGTCATACTCATAAGGACAGCATCTTCAAGGGTATCGGTATAATAGGCCTTCCGCAGACCTGTTTTTTCAAAACCAGCTTTTTCATAAAATCGCTGCGCTGCCGTATTGGAGGCACGAACTTCAAGAAAAAAAGCCTCCGCTCCCCGACATGATGCATCGTTCATTAAACAACAAAGAAGCTGAGTGCCGATGCCGCAGCGCTGATTTTTTTTACTGCAGGCTATGCGATTTATGGTGCATTCGTCACAGACACACCAGGCATTCGCATACCCGACAACCACGTCACCATCCAAAGCAACATAGCACTGTCCGTAGTCGGTATGCATATCCTGACAAAACATGCCTCGTGACCATGGATCAGAAAAAACTTCCATCTCAATTGCAGCAACAGCATCAAGATGCTTCTCGCACATCGCACTGATCGTGATGCTGTTCATAGCGGCCTATCAGCAAGTTCGACAGTTAGGTGCCAGAGAGCTTTTGCTGCTGAAGCAGTTCGCTGGCTATGCATATATTCTTCTGGCCATACGCCTTTAATTCACTTGCCAGCTCAGCTAGCTTCCTGCCATTGCTCCGGAGCGTTATCAGGCGTATCAGCATGGGCAGGTTGACCCCCGTCAGAACCTCGACTTTGCCCTCTTCCAAAAATGACAGGCTGAGATTCGATGGCGTTCCGCCAAACATATCGGTCAGCACCAGAACACCGTTTCCCTTATTCACCTTTTGTATGGCAGATGCAACCTTCTTCATGGAATCGTCAGGGGATTCATCAGGTTCAAAATTTACAGGGCATATATTATCGATCTCTCCGACAATATTTTTAACAATACGGTATAATTCATCAGGAAGTCTGCAGTGACCAACAAGCACAATTCCAATCATCAGTCAGGTACTCCTTTCAATCAGCTCTGTAGCTGCAGGTAGGGGAGCGGTCTTTACTCTTTATCAATATCCCTGTGCTGCGTAGAAACACAGGGTCTCTGCTGCAGGAAAAAAGTCTTCAAAGTATTGACGACCGCCACTGATCGGTGCCTGCCGCCCGTGCAGCCAATGGCTACTGTTAAATACGATTTACCCTCACGCGCAAAAAGCGGCAACTGAAACAGTAAAAAATCGCAGAGTCGGTCCACAAACTCACGGGCTTCCTGCCTGCTGAGCACATACTGAATAACAGAATCGTCATTGCCTGTGAGATTTTTTAGCTCCGGAACAAAATAGGGATTCGGCATAAATCGAACGTCAATAACAATATCAGCTTCATGAGGTACGCCATACTTAAAACCAAAAGACAGGAAGGTTAGAGCCATGTCACGTTTTGATATACCGTTAAAATAATCTTCGATAGTTTTTTTCAATTCATGAATGTTCCAGTCGGATGTATTAATAATGTGATCAGACATGGATTTCATCTCTTTGAGCATCGAACGTTCCCGCATGATTCCATCCAGAACCGTCCCGCCTTCGCTCAATGGATGCTGCCGCCGCGTTTCGCTGAAGCGCTTCACGAGAATGGTATCCTCACACTCCAGAAAAATAAGAACGGGGGCGTGATGCGCCTTGCGCAGCTTTTCAAATGTAGGTTTAAAATCCTTTAAAAAATTGCGCTCGCGTACATCCATAACAAGTGCGGCCCTGGAAATCTCAAAAGTAGAGCTCTGGCAAAGCTCTATAAACATGGGCAGCAGCAGAATCGGCAAATTATCAACGCAAAAAAAACCAAGGTCTTCCAGTGTATGCAGGGCCGTACTTTTCCCTGAGCCTGAGAGCCCGCTCAAAATTATGATATCTATTTTTTTTGCCATAGCCCTTTGGGAAGGAAGTCACCCCGCCAGATGCAGATGGCGGGGTGGCAAAAAATACAGATTAATTGCACAAACAGGCAACAATCATGCAGTTATTTTTTCGTCTTCCTCAACCACGATAGTATACATTGATGCGGCGTCTGGCGCCCCGAGCAGGTTGTCGCGAAAACTCTTCTCCTTCAGAAGCCGGGAAAGGCGCGCAAGAGCCTTGAGGTGCACCCCCGCTGAGTTTGATGGAGCAACCAGCAGAAAAATAAGGTGCGCGGGTTTGCCATCAAGCGAATCAAACTCAATGCCTGCAGTGCTCCGGGCAAAAACCAGGCAGATATTTTCAAGACCGTCAAGCTTGCCATGTGGTATGGCAATGCCGTTGCCAATGCCGGTGCTCCCGAGTTTTTCGCGCTCAATCAATACATTGTATAAATCTTTTAAATCTATACCCTGTCTGCTGGCTGCAAGACATGCCACCATCTCTTCCAGAGCCAGTTGCTTGGATCCGGCCTTCAAGTCTGCAATTATCAGCTTTTCGTTCAAAAGTTCGCTTATTTTCATAAATTAATCCCTGTCAATTCGCGATGCAATCATTAAATATTTTCCGGCTCAATAAGCCCGAAATCACCATTCCGCCGCTTATACAAGACATTAACATTGTCCGTATCTATATTTTTAAAAACGAAAAACTCATCATCGTTCTGTCCTATCTGCAGCAAAGCGCTGTCGACACTCATGGTTTTTATAACAACACTCTCGGACTTGACACTAGTCTGCTCACGTGATGTTGTGACCTGTTCAGCTGAAAATATATTATGGAGGGCTTTTTTATGTTCTTTATGGCTGGTTATTTTATCTTTATGTTTCTTAACCTGCCGCTCAATTTTGTCCACAACAAGATCAATTGAGGCATACATATTGTCTTCATGCGTCTCTTTAGCAGTAATTTTGGTCCGGTTTGCATTGACGATCACTTCGGCGATATGCGCGCGTTTTTCATGAGAAAGAATAATATGCACTTCAGTTATATTGCCCAGGTACTTTTCAATCCGCGAGACCTTATCCATGGCATACTCTTTCAATGCATCGCTGGGCTCAAGGTGGCGAAAAGTTACTGTCATCTCCATAGCGGCTCCTTTCTCAAGGTTAATAAACATGTTTTTTCCTCCTTGACGAGGAAAGCACCCCCAACATCTCACGATACTTTGTTACCGTACGACGGGCGATATTGACGCCCTTTGCTTTTAACATTTTCACAATTTCCTGATCGCTGCAGGGCTTGTGCGCGTCCTCATTCAAGACGAGATCTTTAATCATGTTTTTAACGCTTTCCGACGCAATAGAGTCCCCGTCGTCGGAAGAAAGTCCGCTGTTAAAAAAATATTTCAACTCAAAAATACCATGGGGCGTCAACACATATTTGTTCGTCGTAATACGGCTCACATTAGATTCATGCATACCCACATCCTCGGCAATATCCCGCAGCACAAGGGGTTTCAGGTTTCCTGAGCCATGGTCAAAAAAATCACGCTGAAACTTGATAATGCTTTTCATGACATTCACAATGGTCGACTGGCGGTGATACACGCTTTTTATAAGCCACACAGCCGAACGCAGTTTATCCTGAATGTACTCTCTTGTTTTATCAGAGCTGTCCTTATTGCCGGCAAGAATGTTCTTGTAAAAAGAATTAATACGGAGCTTGGGCTGACCATCCTCGTTGAGCATCACGACATACTCGTCTCCTGACTTGTAGACGTATATATCCGGAGTAACATACTGCGTTTCATTGTCGTTAAATGCCCGTCCCGGCCGCGGCTCCATATTGGCAATTATCTCACAGGCTTCAAGCACCTCCTTAATCGGTATTTTTAAGTCCCGCGCAATGACTTGATACTTCTTTCTTTCAAGCTCCTTCATGCAGTTTGCCAGTATCAGTTTGATAAGCCCGCTATCGCAGGGGAGCAGATCAGCCTGAGCGAGCAGGCACTCGCCGAGATTAAGTGCGGCAACACCTACCGGGTCAAAACGTATAATTCTTCTGCGCACATCCTCGACACACTGTCGCTCGACACCAAGATCAGCGGCAACCTCATCCGGCGTCAAAAGAAGATAGCCGTCCTTATTAATATTGCCTATGATATATTCGCCGATTTCCATTTCCTGATCGCTGAGATCATGCAGATGAAGCTGCCAGAGCAAATGGTCGGTAAAAGAAGTTTTTTTGGTAATTGAGGGGGAATAATCCTCTCGCTCACCTCCGTCAAAATAACCGCTGCCGGTAGGGCCGAATGAACGATCGACATAATTGCGCCAGTCAAAATCCTCCACAGGTTCGGCCTTGAGGTCTTCCCGGACTGCTGTTTCTTCAACGTGATCTCCGCTTTCGTCTTTTGCCTCAAGCTCCGGCTCCAGCGTTTCGTCAAGAACGGGGTTTTCATTGATCTCCTGGGCAATAAGGTCGGAAAGTTCAAGGCGCGAGAGCTGCAGGAGCTTAATCGCCTGCTGCAGCTGAGGAGTCATAACAAGCTGCTGAGTAAGTTTGAGCTGTTGCTTGAGTTCCATGCCTTACAACCATTACATGCTGAATTTTTCGCCCAGATAAATGGCGCGGGCACTGCTGCTTTCGACAATCTTCTCGGGCTCGCCCTCTTCCAGCACGCGGCCTTCATATATAATATATGCGCGTTTACAGATATTGAGGGTTTCGCGTACATTATGGTCAGATATAAGCACGCCGATGCCTTTAGCGCTCAGCCGCAGTATTATATTCTGAATGTCCTGCACTGCAATCGGATCAACTCCGGTGAAAGGCTCATCAAAAAGAATAAATTGGGGGGAAGTCACAAGAGCCCTGGTAATCTCAACGCGGCGTCGCTCACCGCCTGAAAGAAGATATGCCTTGCGTTTGGCAATATGCGAAATAGTGAGCTCCCGCAAATTCTCCTCAAGACGTTCCTGCATTTCCTCGCGTGTTATCGGCAGGGTTTCAAGCACGGCCATAATGTTTTCCTCGACCGTAAGCTTGCGAAAAATTGAAGTTTCCTGTGGCAGATACGTAATTCCTTTTCGAGCCCGCAGATACATCGGATAGTCGGTTATATCTTCCGAGTTAAAGTAGACATTGCCGGCATCAGGCTTATAAATTCCCGTGAGCATATAAAAAGTTGTTGTTTTGCCGGCCCCATTTGGGCCAAGCAACCCCACCACCTCGCCCTTGTTCACTTCAATGGAGATATTGTCGACAACCCTTTTTTTACCAAAATTTTTTATAAGACCATCTGATCTGAGCTGGCTCATCAAAACCTTTCACGTCAAAATCATCATCCGAAAACTAGCGGGAAATCCATTGCACGAGTACATATATAGTATTTTTTATTTCTTTTTTCCCTTCTTTTCTTTAGGCTGGATAGTAGCGTTGACCCGGTCATGAGTGGTTCCCTCCACAACACTGCGATCCTGTTTCAAATAAACGGTAATTTTATTGCCGACAATAACATTATTGCCCTGCCAAACACGCGGATTGCCAGTTGCAACAATTTTTTGTTCATCGCCATAGAAAACTATTTTCTGTCCGGTAGCGATGCGCTCTCCCTGTATGATCTTCACATTTCCTGTTGCTGCCAACTCCTTAATTCCGCCCTTTTCATTCTTTTCACCTGATTTACCGGCATATGTGGCTTCCATCTGATCGGCAAACATGGACATATCACCCTGCCGGGCTACGACATTGCCCCGGAAAATCGCGGTATTGTCCTTGTTGCTGTACTCCAGAGAATCGGAACTTATATTCACCGGCTGATCAAGCTTTAACGACTTGCTCTCTTCTTTTCTATCAGTATCCTGCTTTTTCTTCTTTTCATCCACTGCCTGCCTTGGAGGGCTATCTTCCACCAACTCATCGAGCTGTTGAGAATCAGAAGCCTTTACCTGCCGTGCTTCAGCGTCATCCCTCTCCTGCTCATCAGCCAGTTCGCGGTTAACAATTTTTTCATAGTCTGCTGCACCAGGCTCACCTGCGGGAGCCGCGTATTTCTTTCTTATTGATACTTTCGGCCGCTGTGCCGAAGGAATCAGTGGTGCCTTGTCAAGCAGCTCCTGCTCTATCTTTCGGGTAAGTTCTTCAATAACTTTATCTACATCAGGGCCTTCGGCATAGGTCTTAAAATAATTGTCACCAGGGAAATTATAAAAAACCTGGGTATCAACACTCACTGCATCCTGAACGGTAGTTACGCTGCCAAACAGCACAAAATTTACATGCAACTGCCTGGCAACTTCCCGCAGCCGGTCCTCGCTTGGTGCGGTGGCCTCATCCTTGTCAATCACCGCTCTCAAATCATCAATATCAGGTGTTACAATCAGCGGATTGGCTGAAAGCTGCTGTAGAAGCTTCACCGCCACATCCCTGCCAAGCGATGTTTTCTGCTCTCCGCTGAAGGATTCAAACGGCAGCACAGCTGCACTCACAGCAATTTCCTGCTCTGCCCGGGCCGTAAAGGGCATAAGCAGCGCAACCATCACAATACCAAATAAGATATTTTTTTTCATTTGCTCCCCAGCGCCTTAACATTACTCGAAATTGTCAATTTTTCCTTAGCCATATCTATTACCATGCCCTTGCCTTCCAAGGCAAACTTACTGTTGCGTCTGATGAAAACCTTATCCTGCGTCGTTATAAGGCGTTTAGCATGATCATAATCGACAGAATCTGTCTGTATGGTTGTATTGTCGGGCATGGAACCCCATATGTCGCCATGCATCTTGATATCACGGGTTTCCGTATTGAATTCCCCGTGCTGGCCGCGTATTTTAAACACCTTCCCGTTGGGACGATAGACGCTCACAAAAAGATTTTCAAGTATAACCCGCTTTTCGCCTTGCAGATACTGCGCGGATTCGGCATCCAAATCCCATTCTTTAAAATTATCATTATTTGTGGTTGAGTATGCAACATTTTTCAATGCAACACTCGGGCCGGCCTTTACAGCCTGGGCTATGTCTGTTTTAATAACGATCTGCTGTTTTTTGCTGCCGATAGCCATTCCGACGACAACTGAAACAGCCACAGCAGCAACAAACAAAAGCAAAAAACGGATTCTTTTAATAGTTACCATACCTGTCTCACAATGCAGTATACAAGCATGCTGCGCCTGTTCATCTGGAACGAAAAACTCAACATCAGTAATATCTGGATGTTACGGCCTGCCAGGTACCCTGAGCTTTCATAATCATATCGCACACTTCCCGTACGGCGCCATCACCACCGGCGATGCCGTGTCGTGTAATGAGCCAGCAGACGCACCTCATCTACCGCTCCCGGAACGGCAACCGCAAACCCTGATCGGCGCAAAAGAGGGGCATCGGGCAGATCGTCACCAACGGTACAAATATCCTGATCAGCAAGGCTTTTCAGGGCGACAATTTCCTCATACGCCTCAATTTTGTTTAAGGCTTTTTGATACACCATTCCTATGCCCAGATTGGCAGCCCTGTGCTCGACAGCCTTTGACATCCGCCCGGTAATTATAGCAATGTCTATACCTGTACGCATAAGCATCTTAATGCCATGACCGTCACGGCTGTCGAAAAACTTCAACTCTTCACCACTGTCACTATAGACAATCTTCCCGTCAGTCATGACGCCGTCGACATCAAGTATGAGCAGTTTTATCTTCTGTGCCTTTTGCGTGATATCCATCGGAAAATGACCTCAGGGTTCAGACGACACCGGCCTTCAGTATATCATGAAGGTGAATAAGACCTTCAACCTTTTTCGGCACCGACTCGGAAAGCACAAAAAGCGATGTAATAGAGTGCCGCTCCATCAGCCGAAGCGCAGTGGCGGCAAGAGCTGTTTTTGTTATGGTTTTTGGAGACACGGTCATCACATCACGGGCTTTTTTAGCCAGAACATCACTGCGCTTTTCAAGAGTACGGCGCAAATCACCGTCTGTTATGACGCCGACAAAATTCTCGTCGCTGTCGCATACGCCTGTTATACCGAGCCGTTTTGAGGTCATCTCGATAAGCGCAATGCTCATCGAATCGTCCTGCGACACCATGGGGACGGCATCCTTAACATGCATCAGGTCCTCGACACGCAAAAGCAGTTTCTTGCCGAGCGCCCCGCCGGGATGCAGCATGGCGAAATCTTCTTCTTTGAATCCGCGGCGCTCAAGTACGGTTATGGCAAGGGCATCACCCATAGCCATGGTAGCAGCCGTTGAAGCGGTGGGAACGAGGTTTAAAACACAGGCTTCCTCTTTAACCCCGATATCAAGGACAACATCGCCGTTGCGTGCAAGCACAGATTCAGCATTGCCCGTCAGCACGATAAGGGGAAGCCCCATGCGCTTCACCACCGGCAGCACCTTGAGCACTTCTTCCGTCTCACCGCTATTGGATATGGCAATAACCACGTCGTCCTGCGCCATCATGCCGATATCTCCATGAATGCCCTCGGCAGGATGTAAAAAAAAGGCCGGCGTTCCCGAGCAGGCAAGCGTAGAAGCAATTTTCCGGCCGATAATGCCGGATTTCCCGATACCAATGACGATCACCTTGCCGCTGCAGGCAAGCAGCATATTCACCGCTTGAATGAAATTCTCATCGAGCCTATCCTGCAATTTCAGTATCGACTCGGCCTCTATTGCGAATACTTTCCTAGCCCGGTCCAGCACCATTTACCTCTTCCCTGCTGTATAGATATTCAAAATCTGCCTGAGCAGCTCCGGCAGTTCACTTATCAACACGGAGTTCGGGCCGTCACAGAGTGCGGCGTCAGGATTTTCATGCACTTCCAAAAACAGTGCATCTATGCCTGCTGCAACCGCAGCACGCGCCAGCGGCGCAACAAACTGCCGGTCTCCGCCAGAGGCAGTGCCCTGCCCTCCGGGCAGCTGTACGCTGTGCGTGGCATCAAAAACAACAGGATACCCCATAGCGCGCATGATAACCAGGCCGCGCATGTCAACCACCAGATTATTATAACCGAAACATGATCCCCGTTCAGTTATCATGATATTATGGTTACCGGTTGATGCAGCCTTGTCAATTAATGGCATTATATCATGGGGGGCTAGAAACTGCCCTTTTTTAATATTGACTGTTTTTCCAGCACGGGCCACTTCAATAATAAAGTCTGTCTGCCGGCATAAAAATGCCGGAACCTGAAGCACATCAAGCACGTCGGCTGCCGGCCCTATTTCTTCGAAACGATGGACATCTGAAAGGACCGGAAGGTTGAATTCATCTTTTATCCCCTTGAGAATATCCAAACCCGGCTTCAGGCCCGGGCCGCGATAGGAAGTGAGAGACGTGCGGTTGGCTTTATCATATGATGCTTTAAAAACAAGCGCTATGCCGGCTTCCGAGGCAATTGTTTTGAGTTTTTCAGCAGCTGCAAATGCCGCTTTTTCTCCTTCAATAACGCAGGGTCCGGCTATAAGCACCAGAGGGTTCCCTCCGCCAATAGTGACAGAACCAGCCTTAACTTCACGTGTAATCATAGCGCTGACCAGTAAAAATAGGGCTTAAATATAAATTCGGGCTCATATTGCCGTGCCCTGGTGCTGCAAAAAGTTTTCTACCGTGGCAATGTCATCAGGCACGTCAACCCCTATTGGCTCATAATCTGTTTCCGCAACATGAATAGTGAAGCCATTTTCAAGGGCCCGAAGCTGCTCAAGGCTTTCAGCCTTTTCAAGCTCGGATTGCGGCAGGCCGGTTAGGTGAAGAAGAAAATCCCGGCGATACACGTAGAGCCCTATATGACGATACATAGCAGCGCCTGCAGTGCGGCTGCGGAAAAAAGGTATGGCGGAACGGGAAAAATAAAGCGCTCTGCCGCGGGCATCAGTAACGACCTTGACAATATTGGGGTTTTCCATATCCTGCCCGGTTTTGATCCTTGCTTTTAAAGTCCCCATAGGAATACGCTCATCTGCCAGCAAAGGCCGTACAGCCAGCTCTATTGTCTGTGGTTGCAGCAAGGGTTCATCTCCCTGTACATTAACAATAAAATCCGCCTCCAGAGCCTGCGCAGCCTCTGCAATGCGGTCGGTTCCTGTTGCATGCCTGTCAGAGGTCAAACACACTTCGCCGCCGAAAGCCTCAACCGCCCGGACAATCTCGGCACTGTCGGTTGCAACAACAACACGGTCAAGCACTGCGCACCTGCGGGTATTTTCATACACCCGCTGAATCATCGGCTTGCCGCAAATACTGGCCAGCGGCTTGCCGGGAAACCGCGTAGAGGCGTAACGCGCAGGAATAACCGCAACTATCTTCATGGCTATCTATTGAATAATACGATATTTTTAATGAATTAAATGATGCAGTATAGTTTAATTAAACATCCAAGGCAAGAATAAAAGGATACCAGAACACCTGCATGAATTGACTCACATGGAATGTACTCCAAGGGGGTATTTGGAACAAGCAAAAAAGGTATCCTTGAGTCATAAAACAGGTCACCATAGGGATACCAAAGCGCTATGGCCGGGATATACTCTTTAAACTTAAAATAATGGCTGTAAGGTGTTTGGATTTGAACATGCAGCTATGGGCAAATGAAATTGAATAACATATTCCCGGGCGAATTCAGCCCCAGTCCAGTGCCGATGCAATTTTCAGGTTAGTGACACCCTAATGTGGAATTTAAAACTATAAAAGAAAAGTGCCCGGCTCCTAGATATAGTTGTTCGGCCTTTTTTGTATAAGCCAGACGGGCAAGTTGTTTAACAATAAGTCCTTTGCGCTCAAACAGGTTAAAATTGATTGGACCTTCGTGTAGTATGAAATCAATGCTGTGGATGTATTTCGAAGAGGAGCTTACTGCCCGGCCAATTGCTTCTTCAATGGGTTTCGCAGGTGAATTACCGCTTTGTTTTTGCTGTCTCGCTATCCATATGCTTCTGTACTATTTTACAAATTGCGTTCAGTGTCGCCGCCACCCCCATACCGGTTATCGCGCTTGATTCAAAAGCAGGAATATTGAGGCTATTGAACCTGGCATTGAGTTCATCGGCAGGCATGATATTGGGCAGGTCGCGTTTATTATACTGCAGCACGAAGGGGAATGTGTTGATATCCTTTTTATAAAATCGCAGATGTTCCCCGAGATCCTTCAGGCTTTCAATATTGTCCTGAAGTTTGCTGGTTTGCGAATCAACGACAAATACGACCCCGTCGACGCCCATCAGCACGGCGCGCCGGGTGAGAGCATACTGAACCTGCCCCGGCACGGTATATAGATGGAAGCGGGTCTTAAACCCGCTGATATAACGCTCCATCAAGAGAAAATCAAAAAACAGCGTCCGGTCATCTTTCGTGGGCAGCGACACAAGTTCTCCGCATTGCTGAGGACCCAGCATTTTATAAATGCACTGCAAATTTGTTGTCTTGCCGCACATCCCCGGACCACAATATACTATCTTCAAGTCAATCTCGCGTTTTGCTAAATTAAACATGGCCATGGGTTATTCACAATCTCAATAAAGAATTTTTATTTCCGCATCAACTGATCTGAAATTACAATCTGCATCATACACCTTCTGGAAAACCATCAGAGCTTTTTGTGAATCTTATAGACCAGCACAGACTGATAAAGCAGGCTGAACCGGTCTTGTTCCGTGAGATGCATGAGCTTGAGGGCTTTCCCGATCAGGTCATTGGCAAGGCCTATGCGGCCAAGAGCAATATGACACTCTGCAACCTTATATAACATTGTGCTTTATTGTCAAGCACAGGTAAAGCAGCTATGTAAAAAACCCCTTTCGACTTTTACATTTTTCAAAAAGGGCCACTCAGCCGAGCGGAGCGAAATGAGATGTACCCTCCAGCCCATATACCCTGATCTCAAATCTCTATTCCGAATAAAAAACAGTCCTGATTCAAGGAGAGGTCTGCCATGGCAAATCATCTTATAACCGGCAGACCTGTTGTCATTATCTTTTCAGGATAGACAACTGTACGACACACCTGTTCCTGAGCTGCAATTCGAGATGCCACAGCAAACAGTTTGATTCTTTACTGCAGGTTGATTTTAATATGTAGCTGATAATAAAAACCCGGGCTAATTATAACTTACCAAACTTATTATGTAACAAATCGAGTCGCTTTACTATGATCAGTGCTGGCGCTCAATAAGCCCTTTTATAAAAAAGGCCTGATCCCCGGATCTGGCAATCAGGCCTTCCTAATGCCTCTGTCTTTGTTTAATACTTCCCCACCATCGGCGCTAAAAGTTCAAGAGCCCGTCCTGTTACAGATCGTAATGCCGGGCTACGCTCCAGTGCGGCATTGATGCTGTCGGCATTATTGTAATAAATTTGTATGACCCTGCGCCCGACTGCGCTTTGTGCAAGGGGCCCATCGCGCAAAGCCCGCAGATTTTCAAGATTCGGGTTGTTATCGCCCAAGAACGTTCTTGGCCGGACACGGCTTGCGCGGCGTCGTTGTGGTGGTTGTCGCCGGCGGTGCTGTAGTGGTAGTTGTCCCCGGCAGGGTTGTCGTAGTGGTTGATACAGCCGTTGTCGTTGTTGTGACAGGGGCGCAACTATCCTTTGATTCATCGCAGTTGTATCCTGCCGCGCATGGTGCTGTTCCGGAGGCGCAGGCTCCCTGGCTGCAGGTCTCAGGCCCATTGCAAAAAAGCCCGTCATCGCAGTCAACAGCATTAAAACAGGCTCCGCCAAGGCCGGAGGGGTCGTTAATGACATGCTCTGTCTGATTGTCATCATAGAGCCCGTTATCAGTTAAATAGAGTGTTACAACCGACCTGTTGTCACTGAATGCCGCCCCGTCACCCGTGCCGCCTGAGATGATATCGCGGCTGAAGTCGATGCAGCCGTTTGTCTGCGCACTGCATTTATACCATTTTGCCCACTGGGGCGCGGGTGAGGGAAGCTGAATGCGCAGCCCGGCAGTTGTGCTGACCTGATTAATGGTCAGGTTAAAAAGACCATAGGGCATGACCGGCGGCATGTTTAAGATCACAGCCGGGGGAAGGGTTAATGGGTCTATGGCTGCAAATGAAGTCATCTCACCCCCGATTGCTTCTCCCTGCACAAATGAAGCTTTTATTGCTTTTGCGGAGTCCATTATAATAGCACCAGGATTAGCAGGCCCTGTCATAGCACCACTCCAGCCGGCAAAAATGTTTGCATAGCCCGGTATTGCAGCCGGTATGGCTGTTAAAGAAACCGTCGTACCTTCCACATAAGGCTGGTTATCGCCGTCATGCAGCAGAACCGTGGAGCCGCCCGATACGGCAGCTTCGATATACCCGTCGCTGCTGCCGTTGATAGTTACTGAAAGCGTGTAGAGCGCTTTGCAGACCGGCTCTTCGCAGACCTCATTAGCCGCGCACGGATTGGTTCCTGCCTGACAAAGCCCTCCCACGCAGGTCTCGGCGCCATTACAGAACAAACCATCGTCGCAGTTACTGTTTACTGTACATGCTTTGCCGGCAACTTCATACGCGCCCATATCAACGATAGAAGTGCCGTCAAAATTTCCATCTACAACCCGCGGCTTGCCGTCAAGATCGACACCGGGAAGATTCGGGGCCGAAGTGTTTCCTGTATCAACACAGGGTGAGCCCTCCTGCAGATGGTAATTATTGTCCTGCCAGGTGGCGGGATTGTTATCCGGCCCATCAGGGTCAACAAAAAGCGGATCAACATTGATATTTCCTGTACCCGTATAGCCACCACCGATGTCGCTATAACTGACGATCGGGTCGGAATGTGGGGAAAAATCAATATAAAAGCTGCCGACTGAATTTCCCCAGACAATACAGTTGGTAATAGTTGCCTTTGGATAGGTTGAAAAAGAGATGCCGTAACCAGTATTGCCAGTTATGGTGCAGTTGGTTAGTGTGGGCGTACAGCCAGTATTCACCATAGACAGCCCACCCCCGAGTATTGCTTGCGATTAAGCAGTTAGTCAGTTTTGGAGAGCAGGGCTGGGTATAGTACCCCCGCATGTAGATTGCGCCGCCGCCCGCTGCAGAATTGCCGAAAAATGTACAGTTCGCAATTGCCGTGTTGAGATAATATCCAGTATAGAGCGCACCGCCGCTTCCACTTGATGCCGAATTGCTGATGAACAAGCAGTTGGCAACTGACGGAGACGTTGCCTGATTAGCATCGTCAAAGCTTATCGCTCCGCCTCCGGCTATGGCTGTGTTTTCTGTAAATATACAATGTGTTATGGTGTGCGCAGCATACAATCCATAGAATGCACCTCCCTGCCTGAATGCGCTGTTTGCCTCAAAGGTGCAGTTGCTGACTGATGCCTGAGATTTCCAGGACATTATTGCCCCGCCGTACCCGTTGGGTGCAGTGTTTGAAATGAACTTGCAGTTTATGATAGTGGGCTGAAATATCTGACCGTCATTACCGATACAAATTCCGCCGCCGCCATTTTCAATAGCATTTGTCGTGTTGCCTGCCTTCCCGCGAGTAATGGTAAAACCGTCTATGGCCCCACTTCCCTGCACATAAAAACACTTCACCAGATTCTGCCCGTCAATAATTGTTTCATTGGTTGTCCAGTTACGTTCTCCCCGGTATGTTTCAGTGCCGCTAAATCCGCCGTAGATTGCTACTGTTTTAGAAACATTAATCCGGGATGAAAGCAGGTAGGTGCCTTCCTTCACCCAGACTTCATCCGTTTGTGCCTGCGGCATTGACCGCTTCCTGGATCGTCTTGAATGCAGTCGCCCACGTTGCGCCATCTCCGGAAGCGCCTATGCCGCCGTCAACATGCCATATGCCATAGACCGGGCCGCCGGGAACAAATTCATACGCACCCATATCAACCGTAGCAGTGCCGTTCGTGTCCCCGTCAATTATCCGGTTATTTCCGTCAATATCTGTTGATTGAAATATAAGCCATTGAGCATCATTGTCTCCCATATCTATGCACGGAGAGGTATTGCGCAGGCGAAAATCTCCTGCATCAGGGCTGACAAAGCTCGGATCGCTGTCAATACTATCCAAACGGACTCATACCGGTCCAGAGACGCCGCCTGTAGTCTCTATTCTGGATATCACTGAACTGTATGCCCAATGTAGAATTCTGAAAATAATTACATGCCTGGGGGCCGTCAGATGCAGTGTTTGCCCAGAGGATGCAGTTACTGCCACTTGTCGTACCGCCAATATTGAAGATGCCGCCGCCGCTGTATTGCGCGGTATTTTTATAGAAAGAGCAGTTCGTGATAACGACACTGGACGTACCCCAGCCTCTGGTAGACACCCCGCCGCCATTATATCCCTGGTTTCCGAGAAAGGTACAGTTGACTATAACCGGTGATGAGGCGATTTGCGGACTTGACTCATTGTGAATGGCGCCGCCCTCCCCTGTTGCCGTGTTCGAGCGGAACTGGCAATTGTAAATCAGGGGGCTTATCGTAGTATTGCAAATTCCGCCGCCGTCGCCTCCGGCATGATTACTTGAGATGATGCAGTGGTTAATTGTCGGCGCAGCGCCTGCCCCGATATTTATTCCCCCGCCGGGACCCGACGTTTTGCCCCTGGTGATAGTAAAGCCGTCAATGAGCGCACCGTCACCGCCTACGGCGCCGGCGATGCTGATGCAGCGGACGCTGTTCTGCCCGTCGATAATTGTCACATTGGTTTTCCAGTTTCTCTGATCCAGTTGAGTTTCAGTACCAGCAAATCCACCATAGAGCTTTTCTTCACCGTTTACATTAATTTGGGCAGAAAGGGCATAGGTTCCTCTTTTTATCCAGATTTGATCCGAGGAGGTTGCTATATCTACTGCGCTCTGTATATTGTTAAATGCTAAACTCCAGGTTGTGCCATCCCCTCCGACCGCCTCTGCCCGCACGTACCAGACTGCAGCCTGAGCAGGTGTCGTAAGTAAAAATATAAAAAGTATACCGATCAAACGTATTAATGTGTCAGTGGTTTTTTTAAACATGGCAACCCCCTTTGCATGAAAAAATTTAAAACAAGTAAAGCCGGACTACCTTGTATCAGGCAGTCCGGCTTTCTCTAATACAATTATAGAGATCCGCAACGTTCCGTTTCCCGATCACTCGGGATTTGGCTTTATCTCAATACGGTTTTTACCTTAAAAACAGAAATGCCCTGAAGTTGCTAGTGCAACTCCAGGGCATTGATTATCTTCATACAATATCAGCAGAAAACATATCTCCCCCTGCTGCTTTCAATTTTTACTTAATTAAAGCATACCATTATAGCGGCAATTTTTCAATATTTAATGCTATCAATAAATATTTATTAACTCTGGTTGTAAATATTATATTTAATAATAACTTAAAAATTATCATCTATACATCCGTTTACGAATATTCCGAACTTACGGCACAACATATCCTGAAGGTTGAAAATTTCCGGCAGGTATTCGACGAAACAAAGGCAAGAATAAGCTCATGCCTGCATGACAAGCTGCCGGCCTGTATCATAACAGCGCTGAAACAATTCATGATTGCGGCGGCTGTCATCAACAGCAAGGGTTGCGGGAAGGCCCAGTTTTTCATACAGGCCTGCAAGATCGCCTGCAGGCCTTGCCACCTGCCCGGCAACAGCAAGCCTGGTGCCTGAAATAACCTCAAGGGTATTTTCAGCGCCAAGTATGCCGGTCATGAACCTGAACAGGTCAACCACTGGCTGAGCATCTGCCGCGTCTGATGAGCCCATGCTCAGCAGCAGCACAAAACGCTTGTTCCAGTTCTGCCATGGCGTATGCCGGATGCTCTCAGGCGTAATCTGCACATTTATAAATGAGCGGAAACGATCAATGATTTTTTTAAGAGGGGCGGTAAGATGGTGAAAGTAAACAGGTGAAGCAAAAACCAGCGCATCGGCTGCAAAGATTTTATCGCTGACCACCTTCCAGTCATCTCCGCTCTGCGCGCAGCGCTTGAGCACATTGCAGCGCAGGCAGCCTGTGCAGTATTTAAGGTGCAGATCCTGGGCAACAAGCTCCTGAGCCTGTCCGTTGGCATCGCGCACGCCGCGCAGAAGCTCCGCCAGAAGCAGCGACGTGTTGCCGTTTCTGCGAGGGCTCCCGTTAAAAGCAAGTACGTTCACAGTCAAAAAGCCTCAGGCATCTTTAATAAATGATGTGTCCTTGAAATAATCGCTCAGCGAAACAATGCGGCCTTCGGAAAAATGCATAACCGTCACGCCCCTGTTGAGGTATGGCTCGCCTTCAGCCGTCTGCCCCTCATTGGTCCATAGGACACAGGCCCGCTCTTCATCGACCAGAACTTCTTCAACCGTAAACACGAGGCGGGCATATTTGCGAAACAGCAGCTTCAAAAAAAGAAGCATCCGCCTTGACCCGTCGATAAGGTCAACGCCGGGGAAATCGAAAACAACATCACGGGCAAGATGAAGCTCCAGAGCAGTAAAATCGCGCGCGTTCATAGCATCAAAAAAAGTTCGCGCCTGTAGCACGGGTGCTGCCATGCCGGTCCTCCTGTTGCCTGCGGTCCTTTGTGCGGACATGTGTGACATGTGTAGCCCGCATGCCTGATATGTGATATACATCTAGCATAAACAATCGTTGAATACCATCTGAGGATTATCTCGCAAGGAAAATGTATGAGTCGAACAATGCAGTATATAGCCTTCTATTCAGTCTTTTTTGCCGTGCTGTGGGGCATGCATCTCTATGTCGGGCTGCGCCTTGGCAGGCTGTACGGGGGCCAGAACACCTGGGTGCTCATCGGCGCAGGCACGCTTGCCGCCCTGACTTTTCCCGCCTTCAGCCTCCTGGAAAAATTCAACCCGACTTCATTCTCCATGATCCTCTACGGCGCAGCCTCTGTCTGGCTGGGCGTGGTGTTTCTGCTGCTGAGTATACTGCTTGGCTACGAAGTGCTCCGCTTTTTCATTCCGCTGCAGCCGAAAACGGCGGCTTACGCGATTACCGCCATCGCAGCCGCGCTTTCCGTGTACGGAATCATAAACGCCCTTTTTCTAACGGTTAAAACTGTTGATATCCCCATGCCGGGCCTTGAAAAGCCACTCAAAATCGTTCAGCTGTCGGACATTCATGTCGGCACTATTCACAATTCCGGTTTTCTGACCCGCATCGTTGATGCAACAAATGCCCTTGCCCCCGACCTTGTACTCATTACCGGCGATCTGTTTGACGGCATCGGCCCCGTGAACAGGCATACTGTTGAGCCGCTGGCAAAAATCAGTGCGAAGACATATTTTGTTATCGGCAATCATGAGCGGTATGACGATATGGATAAAATACAGTCCATCCTTCCTGCCGCCGGGGTCGAAATACTGCGAAACCGCATAGTGGATTTCCGGGGAGTGCAGATCGTGGGGGTCGATACTGCCATGCGAGACGGAGAAAAGGGAAATAGGGTTGTCGGCACGCTGCCGATAGACCGAACCAGGCCGTCCATACTCATGTTCCATGTGCCTGTGGGTATTGAAGACGCTGTTAAAGCCGGGATTAATCTCCAGCTCTCGGGCCACACGCATAACGGCCAGCTGTTTCCTTTTACGCTGTTTGCAAAAATGCTCTACCCTCAGGTTAAGGGGCTCTACACCATAAACGGCATGCGCCTGTATGTTTCGCCGGGAACCGGCACCTGGGGCCCGCCCATGCGCATCGGGTCGAGCAATGAAATAACCCTCATTAACCTCATGCCGGAGCCTTAGAATAATAATGATTATTGCCTGCAACCACGCTCAACCAGCAGCACAATCTTTTCAGCAATTTGTTTTAAAATTGTTCCCTCAAACGTGCGTCATTAGGGGTCTTCTTTCTCTGGGGTGCGACGATGTTCTTACCCGCGAGTCTGTAACCACGCCGGGAATGAGAAACACCCCAACGCATGTGGGGAAGACGCCGTAGTAGCCTCAACAGCACCTCAAATATTAATATCAATCCTTGAGAAATGGGGTCTTGATACAGCTCCAAAGAAACAAGGGGGTCTGTTACAATCCCCCTCAGGCAATCCTATTATAATTGCAAAGTGAAGGCAGGGGCACTACAAAAACGATACCGCGGACCATGCATTGATGAGGGCAGTACTATCTCTGGAGGTCAGGCCTTTTCTCTAAAAACTCAACATTACGTGGCAGGGGCTTGAGCGCAGTACGGCACTTAATTTTTTGCATGTTAGGGTTGGTAATCTAGGATTTTCTGGATTTTTATTTGTCCAGTTAGAGAGCCTTAATGTGAACTTTTAGTGATACGCCTAGGATACAAGATATTGTTGTCAGCACGAAGCGTTACGCTCGCTTCGGCAGCATATTAGCCCTTTACATAGTCATCAACATGGTATGCAGGAGGTGTTAAAAAATGATGTGCGTTCTGAAAAAGGGTTGAATATAAACATTATTTATTGTATATATTAAAAAAGGTGTAAAGTTATTCTATATGCGTTCGAATCGAAAAGGGCAAGCTACTCCGTAAGGTGGTAGTGCGCAAAGCAACCGATCCTTGATAGTAAAGGACAGCGGGGCTGCCGGTTGTAAAAGTTGTTTATACGGCAGACCCCTCCTTTCAGACTCAGGAGGGGTCTTTTTATTTTACAGATTCGCAATCTGGCTGAATTAGCTGCGGTGGACATCTGTCCCTTCAGTTTTTAATTGTAGGTTTGAACATTGTTCAGCTTAATGCGGGATGCTATGAAGCGAGTAACAGGAAATATTGTGAATAAAAACACAAATTATAAGGAGGGGTTTATGCAATTCAGAAAATCGATATTGTTGTTGGTTCTTGGTTGTGTGTTTCTATCGTCGTCAGCCTTTGGCCTGACATGGGGGGATTTTTCTTATGAGGTATCAGGCAGCACAGTAATAATAACCGGCTATACCGGTACTGGCGGCAATGTTGTTATTCCAGATACCATAGACGGTATGCCGGTAGTAAGTATTGCTAATGTGGCATTCCGCCAGAATATCACCATAACCTACATGACCATTCCTTCCAGCGTTAGCAGCATTGGGGAGGAAGCATTTTCAGGTTGCACCGGTTTGACCGCTGCATATTTTTTCGGCAATGCACCGACCATGGGGTCGAATGTTTTCCTTAACTGCGCAAGTGGTTTTAAAATTTATTATCTTGCCGGAGTCACAGGATTTACCAATCCGTGGTATGGCTATCCTACGGGCAGTGTTTCCTCTCAATGATGTTGATGGCGACGGTATAGATAATTCACATGACAACTGCCCTAACGCAGCCAATCCCCAGCAGCTTGATGCTAACAGCAACGGAATAGGAGATGTGTGCGGACAACCGACTGGCCCGGTTGTGGGGGCTGTGGTCAGGTTGCCTGTGAGCAGGTTGATACAGATCATGACGGTATTGCTGATGCATGTGATAACTGCCCCACCGTCTGTAACTCTCAGCAGCTTGATGCAGATAATGACGGGATAGGCGATGTCTGTGATACGGCACCAGGCTGTGGAGGCTGTGGGCAGGTTGCGTGTGAGGCAATTTGCACTCACCAGTAAAACATGGAGTTCGCTAATTAATATTTCAAAGTATAAAAAAAGGCCTGACTACAGCATATTGTGGTCAGGCCTTTTCTCTAAAAAGTCCACACTACGTGGCATAACATCGATATTTACAGAGAGGAAAAATAGAAACACTTTGTGAGTATTCTGCCCATTCGAACGCAGCGGATCCGAAGGTTGCGCAGGGGCATCAATCATTCAAGATCTCTCCCTGCGGTCGTGATGATAGAAAAAACTCCTCAAAAAAAGCTCCCGTCTATGCAACGGGAGCTTGCCTCAAACACATCTGGAGAATTCAACTACCACTTTTTCTTTTTACCATAACCCCAAACAACAAAGCACAAAAAAAATTCGGCAAAGTTTCTTTCTCGTCATGTCGGCGGACGCCTGCATCCAGTTCTAAGAATCAGATGTTTTCTGGATCCCGTTTTTCAACGGGGGGACGGCTTTTAAAATTTTATCAGTAAAAAAACAGTGCTGTCGGCTACAATATATTGAAAAATGCTCTAATTCCAAAAAAAGGGCGATTCACCGAATAGTCCTTCCCTTGCGCATCTTTTTTTCACTGCTTCGGCTTATGCCGTATTGCCTCTCTGTATTGTTCAAATTTAAATTTCGAATCATCATCGGGGCCATGACAGGTGCGGCATATCTGCTCGACAACGCAGTTGTCGCATGAGCCGCCCAGGCCGACTATGTAATCCTGCCCCTTCTTCTGGGGTTCTTTCACATGCCGCTCGCCGGGCCCGTGGCATGCCTCGCACTGAACTCCCTGCCTGCCCGGGACAGGATAGCCGCCGGGGCTGCCTGAGCCTGTGTTAAAACGATATGTTTTATCAGTCGGCGCCGATGCAGCTGCTGGTGAATTTGCTGCAGCTGCGTGGGCTGTTTTAGACCATTGAGCGTACTCCTGCTCATGACACTTTTTACATGCATCCGCCCCTGCATATGATGCCGGATTCCCGAAAAGATCGTTTTTGCGCTTATGCTCAGTCAACAATTTCACGCGCTGCTCCCGGCTCATGGAATCAATGTCCGGTACAGTGCTGTGCAGCACTTTCGGAAAACGGCGGGCAAAATTGAAGTTGAGCGATTCTTTTTCCGTATGGCATGAAAGACACAGCGCCTTCCATTCTTCAGCGTTTTTCTTTTGCGGCTTTGCCCCGGTAAAGGCGGAGCAGGCCTCATAGCCCGGGCCATGGCATGATTCGCACTGTATGCCTTCTAATGTCCGTGCATCCTTTTTGTCATTAATAGCATAGCCGCCGGGCTTTCCCCATCCCGTGACATGACAGCTCACGCAGGCAGGATCATCTTCCTTGCCTTTTCTCTGCAGCGACTTAAACGCATAGGGGTGCCGCGTGAGGCTCCACTGGATATGCTCCTTCTCATGACAAATCCCGCAGCGTTCCTGGCCCGAATAGCCTTTAGGATTCAAAAGAGGCTTATTCGGCAGTCCGCACAGCTTGCGCAGCTCCATAAGATAGATATCGCGCATCCTGTCGGAATAGCCGACATGTTTCGCAACAATTCTGCCCGAACGGTCTACAATATACCCCATCGGTACAACGCCTACAAATGAAGGAAAGAGCGACGAAATACTATTGTTTGTATCAAGCACAACAGGGAAAGCATAGCCCTGCTCTTTAACGAATTTTGCTGTAAGCTCCTGATTAAGACGGCTCACGGCAATAACAAAAAACCTTTCTTTAAATTCCTCTTGCACCATAAGACTATTGAGAAATGCAAGCTCGTCACGGCAATGGCTGCATGTGGGAGAAAAGAAAACAATGACGACTGGCTTCATTGCATACACATCCTTTATGTTGATCTTCGCACCATCGACTTTCGTCAGCTCAAACACAGGAGTCGGCGGCCTGTCGCCAAGAACAGGCTCGTCAGCAGGAATAAAGCCCATTTTGATAATACGGTTCACGAACACGTGCAGGGCCTGCGATAAATTCGTCTGCGGCGGAATATTTGCAGCAGCCAGGCTGCCCATAAGTTCGCCCTGCTTGCTAAATACATACAGCGACAGATTCCCCATGAGATTCAGGCCTTTGGCTGCCGCTTTCTTATTTTCAAGCAGCAGGGGGAAAGTGGCGTTCTGCTGCTGATTGAATTTAAGAACCTCAGCAGTGCGGTTGTCATCGATGTTGAGGCCCAGAACCTCGAAATTATATTCTCCTCTGATGCGATACATGTCCTGCACAAACCGAACAGCCTCGCCAGCGCGGGGATTTTCGACGGAATAGGCAAGCACCAGGACAACTTTTCCTTTAAAGCGCTCTGCATCAAAAGGCGCAGACACCGGCTGACGAAGACTCATGGTCTTTACGGGGGCAGGAGGATTGACGGGAGCATTGGCATAGGGCTGGGAAAAAACGCTCTGCACGGAGGGAAGCAATACCCATAAAAGAACAGCCGCAATAATTTTTTTTCTCATGAGTAGAAATCCTTAACGATTTAATTTTCAAAACACTATAAATTCAAGCGTTTTTTTTGTCAAGCAGACCTGCTGCCATCATGCTGCTGTACACTGAAACCTTGACTGCCAGTATTTCACAAAGTATAGTGTCTCGTACACCATAAACCCGCACACATAGCTATTTTCAAAAAAATATAACTTTTTCGAAAACTACACACAGTTTCTGAAAGGACCAGATATGACGTCCATGCCCCCCGGCTGCTGCACCCTCCCGGTAAAAACCTACAGCACATTTGAAGAGTTTCGGGAACTCGCCGTCCGGAGCCTTGACAGCTCGGAAAAGCGCATTTATTACTGCGGCGCTGTTGAGAACCTTGCAGCGGTATTTGATGAGGAGTTCGACCGGGGCTTTTACATACCGACACGGGCCAAGCGCGGCATCGCCCTGCAGATGCTCATACCGGACAGGCCCGAATTATATAACTACAAAAATCGCGATGCAGGCGAAAACCGCGAGACGAGATTTCTGCGACCCGAAATGCCCATGAACACATCGTTCATGATCTATGATGACACAGTCATCTTCTTTTCCGACGCGGGTACGCGACGCGCCTTTGAAGTCACCTCGCCCTATGTCGCAATAACCATGAAAGTTCTTTTCAACGATATCTGGCGAACCACACCCTAAACTCACGAAAGGATACACGCATGAAAATAATCATTGATCAGGCAAAATGCCGGGGATCTCTCGAATGCATCAAAACCTGCCCGCAGCAAGCAATAACACTGGTGAACGGCAAGGCCGTCATCGACCAGACAAAATGCGACGGTGACGGCATCTGCATACCAGCATGCCCAAACGGTGCTATTCAGCCGGAGGAATAAGCCGCTTCGCAGCCCTGAGGAGCAGCCTGGTCGATAAGCTCCTCCCGGGCCGGAAAACAGACACAGGCGGATTTCCATAGCAGCTGCTTCCATTGTCTGCCAATGAAACCGACATCTTGTTATGTCAGAGACTTTAAGCTCAACCAAATCATTAGTAAATTATTTTAATTACCTGAAATAGCTTTATTATTTTATGGCTAACTAAACAAAAAGAGTCTGCCGTTCAACACCCGGCAGGCTCTTTTTTTGTCCATACTGCAAAAATCAGTCGCCATATACCGTGGTGGTGTATTTACCGATAACACCAAGAATGCTTTCAACATGATAGTCAACGTACTTGATAGTTTTGATATTTCCGTTCTTTACTGCAGTCTGAATGCTGGCATCTCCGGTTGCAACCATGCCCATTATCGATGAAGCTTCAGCCTTGCCTACCTTTGTATGCCCCACAGGCCCGCCACCAGCGGAAATAGCGCCGGAGACATTCGTATAGATGACGCCCATAGGCTGATACGATGCACAACCCGTAAAAACAAAACCTGTCAAAATAACTATTGCCAACAACTTTTTCATAGCGACCTCTCTCTTCTGATTGGTTATTGTTGAAACCCCTTACGTCAAATTTCATAGTTTATTATTGCCGGAAATTCAACCAAATTTATTTACTGCAGACAAAATCTTCCCGCCAATAACTGCTAGCAGCTAAGTGTTTTCCTTCTATTTATTACCATCGAAAAAAGCTTGCAAAACGTCTCTGCCTGAACTGTTTTGATGTCTTGCGCCTTTATCCATAAAAATAGTTTGCAGCCAATGCAGCCAATAAAAACCAGCTATTGACAAAGGGTTCTTTAGCAGTTAAACAATTAGACAATAATACTATTTGCATGCTTAAGAAAGGAGCGCCATGACGTGGGACACAGAAGAAATTAAAAACCCGCTACAAGCTGTTTCGCGACGGGACTTTATCAAGTTTTCTGGAATGGCCATCGTTGGGGTATATGTGGCCGGCTGCACCCCCGGGCTGGGCTTGAAAAAAGCCTCATGGGGGTTCATCCTTGTTGATATGAATAAATGCCAGGGCTGCCAGTCCTGCATGCTTGCCTGCTCGCTTGTTCACGAGGGCGCATTAAGCCTTTCCTCTTCGCGCATACAAGTGCTGAGCGATCCCTATGGCAAGTATCCCGATGACATAACAATCTCGCAATGCCGCCAGTGCACGAAACCTGCCTGCCTGAAAGCCTGCCCGACAGGCGCGCTTGCCCGTGATCACAAGCACGGCAATGTTGCCACCATTGACCCTGCAAAATGCATCGGGTGCCAAAAATGCATCAATGCATGCTCCTGGGCGCCGGCACGTGCTGTCTGGAACAATGCAACAGGAAAATCGCAAAAGTGCGATCTATGCGCGAGTGCGTCATGCTGGGATGAAACAGGCGGACCAAAGGGCAAAAAGGCCTGCGTGGAAATATGCCCGATGGGAGCAATCGCCTTTTCACATATCATACCCGCGCAGGATGATCCGGACAGCTACAATGTCGATCTGGACAACGCTACCGCCCCGGCAGCTGATGCTGCCCGCGCAGTGTGATCCAAAATGCCAACATGAGCGAGCGTCAGTAGCGCAAGCTCAGCTATACCCTAATGCAACTCACAGTGGAGGACTTCGATATGAACGGCTATGCAGGAAAGCTGCTCAGAATAAACTTAACCGACAGAACCGCCTCAGAACTGTCAACGAGCGATTACACAAAGTGGGGTGGCGGCCACGGCATTGGGTCAGCTGTTTTTTTCGACCTTGTCAAAGACAAAACAATCGACAGCTTTGACCCGGCAAATGTTGTCACCATCATGACATCGCCCCTGTCGGGAACACTGACGCCGGGCTGCTCATCACGCTCCGAAGTTCAGGGCATCGGCGCACAGGCCTACCCGTACAACTGGTTTACCAGAAGCGGCTTTGGCGGCAGGTTTTCATCAATGCTTAAGTTTGCCGGCTGGGACGGCGTGATTATTGAAGGCGCTGCAGACCAACCGGTGTGGGTCGATGTCAGAAATGATTCAGTCACCATACGCAACTGCTCGGACCTTGCACTCTGGGGCAAAGATACCTGGGATTGCCAGGCAACTCTCTGGGACTATGTACGCGGAACAGACGATACCAATGCCTGGAGCACCCCGCAGACAGGCTCCGGCGGCCGAACCACGCAGCGGCCGGCAGTTCTTGCCATAGGTCCTGCAGGCGAGAATCTCAGCCGTTCGGCCGTCCTCATCCACGATGCAGCCTGTGCCTCTGGACAGGGCGGCTTTGGCGCTGTCTGGGGTTCTAAAAAACTGAAGGCCATAAGCGTCATCGGCACGGAAAGCATCCCTGTTTACGACCCCAAGGCGCTCATGAAAACACGCATTGATCATGTGCGCAAGTATGCCTATCATGCCGACAACCCCATTCCCAGCTCAATTCCGAATAATTTTCAAAGCCCCCCTGGCGCAGGAGTGGTATGGGAGCTGTTTGACGAATATAAACACACATCCGGCAAGCGGCCTTCGGCATGCTTGGGCTGCCACTCGGCCTGCAAGTTGCGCTACGAGGACGGTCTTGGCAATGATGCTGTCTGCTCTGATTCCGCATTTTATATTCTGGGAGTATCAGACCGTGAGACGGTCTACCGCGCCACCGACCTTTTGAATAAATTAGGGATCAATTCCCTTGAAGGCTTCCATTGCATGTATTATCTCAAGCAGCTTTTCGAGAAGGGTCTTATCGGCCCCGGCATGGCTATCGACTGCCCCATCA
This sequence comes from uncultured delta proteobacterium, assembly GCA_963718965.1. Classification (GTDB taxonomy): domain Bacteria; phylum Desulfobacterota; class WTBG01; order CAIYCZ01; family CAIRTM01; genus CAIWCT01. Next base: position 189,075 of record CAVRBJ010000022.1, read on the forward strand.
ACTTTAATAATTACGGCACCTATGAATTTGTAGAGCAGTTTTTAAACATGCTGGCCTACGGCAACGACGGACTGGGCAACTCTTCGCAGTTCGGTCAGGATGTCGCGCAGGGCGCACTGCGGGCCGCTAAAAAATGGGGCAGGCTCGATGAGGATCTCGCTTCAGGCCTGCTGAACTATCCCTACTGGGGATACCCGTATCATTATGACCCCCGGGCGCAGCTCGAGTGGGGCTACGGCTCAATCCTCGGAGACCGGGATATCAACGAGCATTGCGTCTACCGGCTGAGATACCTGGGCAAAGGAGCTTTTTACGGCAAGGAGGAAGCGCCCATTACCATGGGAGAAGCGGTGAACATTATACTGGCTAAAATGGCCCCCTTTAACGATGACGAACTCATGCTGGATTTCAGTGAGACCAATATGTATTCAGGGCACATGGCAAAGTTTGTGTCGTGGCACCGTTATTATACGCGGTTCTGGAAGCAGTCTATGCTCTTCTGCGATTCGCGGTGGCCGGATTTCGTGAACCCGTATGCCGATGATTACGTCGGCTCCACAGGGCAGGCAGAACCTGCGTATCTGAAGGCAGTGACCGGCAATGATTTTTCTTTTGAGGACGGCATCGCACTGGGCAAAAAAATCTGGATTCTTGATCATGCCATCTGGACACTGCAGGGCCGCCATCGCGACATGGTGAACTTTACCGAATATTATTATACGGACACCTTTAAAGAAAATGGAAAGAATTATTTTGGTAAAGTCGATGGCACATGGACCTACATAAGCGCTGAAGGAAGAACGATTGACCGGGTTAAGTTCGAGGAGTTTAAAACGGCCTTTTATGAGCTGCAGGGGTGGGATACGGCTTCGGGCTATCCGACCAGAGCGACGCTTGAGTCGCTCGATATGAAATATGTTGCCGATGAGCTGGAGGCAAAAGGAAAACTCGGCGCGTAAAAGCCTGCGCTGTCGTGCATCAGGCCCCAGCCCTCCCGCGGGCCATCTGCACGGCCATTTTAATCGCACTCACCATGCTTGCCGGATTTGCAATTCCTTGTCCGGCAATGTCATAGGCTGTGCCGTGATCAACCGAGGTGCGGATAATAGGCAGGCCGAGGGTGACGTTCACCCCCGTATCAAAATGCAGAAGCTTAAGAGGAATAAGGCCCTGGTCGTGGTACATGCAGACAACGGCGTCATACCGGCCACGGGCGGCATAATAAAAGATAGTATCAGCAGGCAAAGGGCCGATTGCATCAATGCCAAGGCGGCAGGCTTGCTCCACTGCGGGAGCTATCAGATTTTTCTCCTCCTCACCGAACAGCCCGCCCTCCCCTGCATGAGGATTCAGACCCGCAACCGCAAGACGCGGATTTTTGCCTGAAAGGACTTTTTTAAGACTTTCATGGGTTATGGTTATCGTCTTGAGAATTCTCCCGACAGTGAGCAGTTTCGGAACATCGGCATACGAGCAGTGTATGGTCGCCAGCACCACACGCAGGCTGTCGCCTGCAAGCATCATCACTACGTCTTTTGTGCCGGTAAGCTCGGCAAGCATCTCGGTATGGCCGGGATAGTTGTAGCCGGCATCATGCAGCACCATTTTGTTAATCGGCGCGGTTACTACGGCATCGATTTTTCCGGACTTTGCCATGCCAACCGCCTCGATGATGAACGCTGCCATGGCCTTTCCGCCAGCAATTGTAGGGTTCCCGTACAGCACTTCTGAAGGATTGAGGTGGGAGACTTCAATAATTTCAAGAGCACAGGGCAGCTGAAGCCGCGCTGCCTCCCGTGCAAGTATGCCCCTGTCGCCCAAGACGATAGGCTTGCAGATTGAAGTGACCTCGGCACCCAGCAGGGCCTTGCAGATAATCTCCGGCCCGATACCGGAAGGATCGCCCATGGTGATGCCGATAACTGGCAGTGTGTCAGTCATAACGCCCCCATAAAAGAAGCCGGGGCGACGCCCCGCCTCCGGCCTATTCAGCTTTTGCTTTCCTGCTCTCTTTTTCTTTAATCCCTGAAACTCCCCAGCGACGCTCAAGCTCAGCATAAATATCTTCAGGGGTTATTCCCCATTGCCCCAGAAGAACCATCATGTGAAAAATAAGGTCAGCAGTCTCGTGAACAATATGCTCCCGATCACCAAGCTCGGATGCTTCGATCAGTTCGCCGGCTTCCTCTGCTATCTTGGCATGCATCCTCGGTGTGCCTTTTGCAAACAGCGAAGCCACATAGGAATCGGGCCGGGGATGCTCCTTTCGCTCCTGTATGACCAAGTACAGCCGGTCGAGAACTGCGGCATCACTTTTTGTAGACTGCTTCTTCATCAAAAAGCTTCTCCCCGATCTCGTCAAAAGACGTGCCGTTCCACTTGCGATAGAAACATGAGCGGTACCCGGTGTGACACGCCGCCACAATCTGTTCGACCTTCATGAGAATGCAGTCTGCATCGCAGTCGACAAACACTTCCTTGACCTGCTGCGTGTGGCCGGAGGATTCGCCCTTCATCCAGTATTTCTGCCGCGAGCGGCTCCAGAAATGCGTTTTGCCGGTCTCAAGGGTGGATTTAAGGGACTCTCGATTCATATAAGCCACCATGAGCAGCTCACCATTCTGCCAGTCCTGAACCACCACAGGCACCAGACCATTTGCGTCGTACTTTACCGTATCAAGAATCACCATAGCAGTTGTCTCCAAAAGATTTTTATATGTCCGCCGGAGCGGATTAATTTTGCAGGAAAAGTCGCGCTGTAATCAAATTATATCAGCCGCACAGGAACACCCTTTGCATGCAGGTACTGCTTCACCTCCCTGATAGAGTGCGTGCGGTAGTGAAAAATAGAGGCTGCCAGCACCGCATCAGCCTCGCCCTGTACGATGCCGTCATACAGATGCTCCATGGTGCCCACGCCTCCCGAGGCAATAACCGGTATGGTGACAGCCCGGGCTATTGCCTGCGTCATGGGCAGATCAAAGCCCTCCTGCGTTCCGTCACGGTCCATGCTGGTGAGCAGTATTTCGCCCGAGCCTAAAGCTTCCATCTTTTTCGCCCAGGCAACGGCATCGATGCCGGTAGGGGTTCTGCCGCCATGGATAAACACCTCCCATGGGCTTTCCGTGCCGCTGCCGGCACGGGTCCGCTTGGCATCTACAGCAACAACGATGCACTGGCTGCCGAACTTTTCTGCGGCAGCCCGCACGAAATCAGGATTATTAACCGCGGCGGTATTTATGGAAACCTTATCAGCCCCTGCATTGAGAAGATTGCGTATGTCGTCAAGATCGCGAATGCCTCCGCCCACGGTAACCGGCATGAACACCTCGGCAGCCGTTCGCTCAACAACTTCCAGGATAATATTGCGGCGCTCATGAGAGGCTGTGATATCCAGAAACACCAGCTCATCAGCGCCCTCGGCGTCGTAAAACCTGGCATTGTCGACCGGGTCGCCGGCATCGCGCAGATTGACAAAGTTGACGCCTTTCACCACGCGGCCGTCTTTTACGTCGAGGCACGGAATGATACGTTTTGCTAACATGACTCCTTAATGTGCGTGTGTTACTGCAATTGCTTCTTTAAGGTCAATACCGCCGGTATACAGCGCGCGTCCGATAATAATCCCCATAATGCCAGATGATTCAACAGCTAATAGATTTTTTACATCATCGATGCGCGACATGCCGCCGGAGGCAATAACGGGAATTGAAATTGAGGATGCGAGTTTTGCCGTTTCTTCTACATTGGGGCCTGTCAGCATACCGTCACGGCTAATATCGGTATAGACTATTGCCGCAACAGCGTCAGGATCAAGCTGACGGGCAAAATCGACAGCGCTGAGCTTCGTGCTTTCTGTCCAGCCCTGTACCGCGACCATGCCGCTCTGAGCATCTATGCCGATAATGATCCGTCCGGGATATTTTTTGCAGCATGCATCCCTGAACACGGGATCTCGCACGGCAGCAGTCCCGAGAATTGCGTATTTAACACCGGCAGCAAGGTATTCATCAACCGTTTTGATATCGCGCATGCCGCCGCCGAGCTCTACATCCATGCTCGACGAAGCACATATCCTTTTCACCAGCTCCCGATTGTGCGGTTCGCCTGACACAGCGCCGTCGAGGTCAACAATGTGCAGCCGTTGTGCGCCCATTGGCCTCCCACCGGCCGGCAACTTCTACGGGGTCGCCGGAATACACCGTAGCATCCTCCATGCGCCCCTGCGAGAGTCGAACGGCCTGCCCGTTTTTCAAATCAATTGCGGGGATAATAATCATTGAAAACCTTTCACAGACGTGACCGCACTATGCGCGAGCAGCAAAGGCGGTAAAATTTTTCAGCAGCTGCAGGCCGACAGCCTGACTCTTTTCCGGATGAAACTGGCAGGCAAAAACATTATCCTTCCAGATGCTTGAAACAAATTCAATGCCGTATCCGGTAGTCGTGGCAATAACAGACTGGTCATCAGGCGCGACATAATAAGAATGCACGAAATAGAAATAAGAGCTCTTATCGATGCATCCCAAATGCGGAGCCTGTTTTCTAACATTCAGGGCGTTCCACCCCATGTGCGGAATTTTCAATAGCATGCCGCCTGCATCGCGTTGCTCAGCCGGAAAGCGAACGACCCTGCCTTTGACAATGTCGAGACCCGGGCAGACACCGAACTCATCGCTCTCGGAAAATAAAATCTGCAGTCCGAGGCATATGCCGAGAAATGGTTTGCCTGACCTTATGGATGAAACAATGGCTGATATGAGTCCGAGGCGATCGAGGTTTTCAAAGCATTTCCTGAAGGCTCCGACACCGGGCAGAACGAGTGCGCGCGCATCGTCAACGGCCTTGGCTGATGTGACTATCTCGGCATAGCAGCCGGTTTTCTCAAAGGCCTTTTGAACGCTGCGCAGGTTGCCCATGCCGTAGTCGATAATGGACACGTGCATTGACTAGAGCACTCCCTTTGTCGAGGGCACGCCGGATATCCGACCGTCAAGCTGCGTGGCCAGGTCCAGTGCCCGGCCAAGGGCCTTGAAAACAGCCTCGATAATATGATGGCTATTCTTGCCGTAGGAAACATTAATATGCATCGTTGCCTTGCAGTTATTGACCAGGGCCTGCAAAAACTCTTCAACCAGCTCGCTGTCGAACTCTCCCACCTTGCCTTTCAGGCCCGGGGCATTAAAGACCAGATACGGTCGACCGCTGAGGTCAAGCGAGACCTGCGCCAGAGCCTCATCCATGGGAACAGCAGCATGACCGTAGCGGCATATGCCCGCCTTATCGCCCAGGGCCTTCACAATGGCCTGCCCCAGACAGATGCCGATATCCTCTACCGTGTGATGAAAATCAATGGCCGTATCACCCCTGGCAAGCACGGTCAGATTGAAAAGCCCGTGCCGGGAAAAAAGCTCAAGCATATGGTTGAGGAATGCCACGGGTGTCTGTACGCTGTAGGTGCCGGTGCCGTCAATCTCAAGGGCAACCGTAATATCGGTTTCAGATGTTTTTCTTGCAATACGTGCGGAACGTTCCATATGATCTCCTGTTTGTCATTTGCATAATACGCTATCATACCACGTACTACACTTATTTTTCAAGGCAGTTCAACAATGATTCCATAAGGCACGATGGATACTGATTTTTTGACCGTGCCGAGTTGCGCGCCTGTCAGTTCTTATTACTGAGGTGGCGCTTCACCATTGACGCTGAACAGCGAATAAAAACGGAAAAAACGGGCAACTTTTATAAACTTCTCTCCGGCATTGATGATCTCGAAGGTTTTTGATTCGGCAGCGGCCTGGCGGTAGATGCCGATAAGGAGATTCACGCCCAGAGAATCAACTATTTCAATGCCCGTTGCGTCAAGCACAACGCCAGTCACGCTGTGATGCTTTTTCATCACAGGGAGTACTGCTTCGCGCAGAACCTCAATATGACTTGCAATAAGGTCGGTTTGAGGCTGCACTATAAGCCGGTTCTCCTGAATAATCACATTCATGCCCGCTCCCTCCTGTAGGAATTGTTCTGTTCACAGTCTGAAAAAATGTTAGCCCCCTGCAGATCAGCTGAAAAACACAGGTGGGTTATTGTCCATTAAACACCAGTATCACCGTACCCCCATCGACCGTCAGGCTGTCGACCGCAGCACGAATTGCCGACAGCCCCCGCTTGCCAAGCATACTTTCCGGTGTTGCTTCCGCAAGGGTCTGTGCCGGATCAAAGCCCGGCCCTTCATCTGACACCTCGACGACAAGCCGCTGTGGCGCAGTGTACACCATAACATCTACAAAAGCATGCGGATTACGGTGATTGCCGTGCTCAACAGCATTCAGCATGGCTTCACGCAGCGCAAGCAGTACAAAGTCAACATCCTTGCCTGAAGGGACCATGTCGGGAGTCAATAGTGCCGCAGCCCATGCACATGCACTGTCAACGCCTTCATATGTTGACTTAAAAGAGCAGCATGGCACAGAGGGCTTTTCAGGCTGCGGTATGTAATAGGCAAGCAGCACCATATCATCCTGCTGGTCGGAAACGGCACGCTTCAAAATACGACCGCACAGGCCCTTTGGGTGCCCGTCATGCAGCATGGCCGGATCAGCGGCAAGCACGGCCTGAATCGCCTCTTTTTCAAAACCATCGGAAAACATGAATATATAGCTTTCCGCAGGGCATACGACGGCGCTGACACCGATACGACCATAGTCCTTCAGAAGACCAAGGCACATACCGCCGCCTTCAAGCTCCCGGCAGGAAAACTGACCGTCAGCTGTTCGCTCATACAGCAAGGCGCCCGGGTTGCCTGCCGTGGCGATATGCATGGTGCGGCGGGGAGCGTCCCACAGCATGGCTGAAACGCATACATGAGATTTGGCATATCCAAGCTTGATGAATTCGGTATTAATCATGCGCAGAAGACCAGACGGCTCCTGATAGGCATCCCAGCACGAGGTAAGTATCCCCAGAAAGACGGCGCTCATATAGAGGCTTGCCAGATCATGTCCGGCGATATCGGCAAGCACAAAACCACACCGGCCGGCCCGGTTAAATTTCCGGCAGCGGACAATATCGCCGCCGGCATCATGCAGACTCTTAAAATCAAGATCACATGAACGGCAGGACGGATTACACCCGAAACCAATCAGCTGGGCCTGCGCCCGCCGCAGCTGACCTGAAAGCTCGGGACCGGGTATGGCGCTTTGCTGCCGCTGGCACAGTGCCGACTCTATCATGCCAAGGGCAGGGCCGTCCAGAATCGATTCGGGGAAAATACCGTCTGCCCCCTGCTGCATGGCAAGCTGGTACATAGCAGGATCATATTGTTGCGTATAAATAAAAACAAGCACATCAGGATACTGCCTTCGAACCATGGCAAGCAGGCCCATGGCATCAATGCCGCTGGTGTAGAGATTGCTGACAATAATATCTGTGGCGGCTGGATCAGCATGCAGCAGATCAAGCGCCTGACTGCCGGTTGCGGCATGCCGCATGGTAAAGCCGAAATGCCGCATTGTGCGGATATGGGCTGCAGCACGCTGCAGATCCTCCTCCACAAGAAGCATCCGGTATCTGGTAAAATCAAATGACGGGCTCGCAACCGTGCTGATGGCAGCCGGCGCTGAAAGCTCGTTGTCTGACTGCTGTGCAAGATGACCGGCTATGATGGCTCTGAGATTCCCCAGATCAAACGGCTTGGAAACAAAAGCGTTGCAGCCTGCGTCCAGAGCACGCTCCTTGTCCTGTTTCATACTTAAAGCTGAAAGAGCTATAATCGGCGTAACAACGCCCCGTGCGCGAATCTGCCTGACGGTTTCAAAACCATCCATGCCGGGCATAAGCAGATCCATAAAAATAAGCGAATAACTCAGCTCCTGTACTTTTTCCAGAGCTTCTCTTCCATTCTCAGCCTGGTCACAGACGCATGCAGAGCTTTCGACTGCGGCCATGATAAGCTCACGGTTCAGAGGGTTATCGTCGACAATAAGAATCGTTTTCCTACCTGGATGCAGTGTCATAGATTGTACCTGCTGGAGCGGTTGGCCAAGAAAAACAAAAGAAACGTCATTCTGAAAACGAGATTGGATTATAATATGGTTAGATCCCACACGCAACACAAAGAATAATTCTGCTGTAAAACAATCTTACCAGGGTGTGATTGAGGAGATTTCAGGCAGTGCGAACAATAGACATATCAATACAAACAGGCATTCACCAATGTTCATGCAATTAAACTTTGCCAAACCACCTGTATTGGGATAGCCTTGTACGGCAAGAGTAGCGGCACGGCCGGCAAAAAATCATAAAAAAAGGGGGGTGCTATTGAATCTCACAGGTGATTGCCCTTTGCAGCGGAACAGCATTTCAGACACTGAAGAAGTGTGCAATGCTGCCGTCATCCTCCGTCAAATGGAATCATAATTGTCACGGTGTCACCATCCTCAAGTTGAGTCGTCAGGTCTACGGTCGAACGAAATGTTTTCCCGTTTATCAGTATAAGAAACGGTACTATCTCGCCGGTAAGCTGATCTCGTATCTGGCGGTCAAATGCAGCACCGAAACACCGTGTGAGATCTGCAAAAAGTTCTGCAAGACTCGACTGCGGCTTCAGCTCGATTTCAAACTCTTGAGCGCCCAGAACTTCCTTGATGTTTGCAAACGACTGCAAAACTATTTTCATTGCATATGGCCTTCACAGCCAGACGGTTTCTCGCAAGTTTCAAGCTATGCCCTGAGCTATGTATAATGCCATGAAACCGCAGTCATCTGTGGACACGATGTTTCCCATACGAGGACTGCGACAAAAGAGATCTGCCGAAGAATCATGAATCAGGCGGTTCTGCAATATTGTACTCAACGAGCTTTCGATACAGCGTCTGGCGTCCGACGCCCAGAATGCGTGCGGCTTTTGCCTTATTCCAGGCAGTCTTTTCAAGAGCCCTGCGCACAGCATCTTCGGAGCAATGCGATACGGGCGCTTTTACTGGAGCAGCCCTGACACTCGGCGCCGGCACGCACAGTTCCTGAGGAAGATGGGCAACTGTTATTTCCGCACCGTCGCAGACGACAAAGGCATGCTCCATGACATGTTCAAGCTCCCGGATATTGCCGGGCCAGAGATATGCCAGAAATGTCTTGTAGACATCTTCGGCGATATGTAAAATATTTTTATGAAATTGGGGAATAAAACGACCCCGGAAGTGTTCAACCAGCAGAGGAATATCCTCACGGCGTTCACGCAGAGACGGCAAAAAAACCTCAACCACCTTGAGGCGATAATAGAGGTCCCTGCGGAAACCACCCTGCTCAACCTTTTCCATCAGATTCTGATGAGTTGCTGCGATAACCCGCACATTGACCTTGATGGATCGTGTATCGCCGACACGCTCGAACTCTTTCTGCTGAAGAAACCTGAGAAGCTTAACCTGCACGTTTGGGGTTAAATCGCCAATTTCGTCGAGAAAAACAGTTCCGCCATCGGCCATCTCAAAACGGCCGATCTTATCTTTTATGGCGCCGGTAAAGGCGCCTTTTACATGGCCGAACAGCTCGCTTTCAAGAAGATTCTCCGAAAGGGCCGAGCAGTTTATTTTTATCAGCGGCTTGGCGGAGCGCGGCCCGATAGCATGAAGCGCATCGGCGACAAGCTCCTTGCCGGTGCCGCTCTCTCCCGTCACCAGCACAGAGGTTTCCGTGTCTGCCAGCGCATCAAGCAGGTCATAGATTTCCTGCATCCGTTTACTCTTGCCGATCATGGCACGAAAGCTGCGCCGCTCATGGGCTCCGTCTTCAAGATCGATTGTGCGTGTTATGTCGCGCAATACAAGCACAGCCCCGGGAACCATGCTGCTTGAGTCGTTAAGCGGCGTACAGCTGATCAGAACCGTCTGCGGCCTGCCGTCCGGGCATATCCATTCGGCTGGATACTCCTGTATCATAGCCGCGGTTTGCAGCGTCTTTTCAACAACATCTGTCAAAAAAGGTTTCTGCGACTGGCTGACCACATCAGCCAGTCGCCGGCCAATTATGTCCCCGGGTGATCGCTGTAAAAATTTTTCAACGGCATCGTTAACGTTCAGTATCGTCATATCGGGATCTATGGCAAGAATAGCTTCATACACGCACTTAAACGTCGCTTCCAGTGTTCGCCTGTATGTTTCCCGTGAATCAACCGCGCGTTTATGGCGGAGAGCGTGGTCGGCTATGCGCAGCAGCATCGTCTTTGTTACCGGTTTTGGCACATAATCGAATGCGCCCAGGCGAACCGCTTCTCCTGCAGTCACCATATCAACCCCTCCGGCAATTACAATAACCTGAGTCGGGAGCTCGCGTTTTTTCACCTCCCGCAAAATATCAATGCCAGTCTTAGACCCATGCGCGATATCGACAAAAACCGCGTCAAAAGCACCCTGTGCAAGCACGTCTATGGCGCTATCATAGTCACTGGCCTGCACAGACTCATACTCTGCCTCTGTAAGAATGGCATGGAATGTCTGGCAAAGGCTTCTCTCATCAATAACGACTAGTATTTTCCCCTTCACGGCGTTCTCCTGGCAATCTTCGTTTCAATGTCTCATGTCATACAACAGGTCGCATGACTGTATCCTAGTGCATCATCTCGCTGCGGCTGTTACTGTATGCCCTGCATTGGCATTGATTACTATAAAACTTTGGTAAAAAAAGCAGCTCGTGATTCACATTCAAAACGCACAATGCCCCCAGGAAAAGAATCCCTGGTAAGGGCGGAAAGTTCAACGTGCACAGTGGTTCATTGTTCAATCCTATACTTATTTTAAATCTGTGCCAAAACGATAAGCAAATAGCCGTCGGCAAGAAAGCTGCACTGAACAAAAGACCCCGGCAGGTCAAGCGTCTTGTCGACCATTTCCGGAAGGCCGAGATGAAAAGCACATTCAGCCGGGAGAATTCTTTTCATCGCTCGGCCTGCTATCGTATTCAATAGCTCACAGGTAACATCTTGAATAATGGCATCTGAAAGTTCATTATCTGCCACACTGTAAAGATTTTTTGAAATTTCAACCGCCGTGCTCCTGGGCATGGCAAGGCGCAGCAAGCCCGGCTGCGGCTCAAGCACCCGGAGCGATGCCATGACAGCATCGCTGCCTAAATCTTCTGAAACGCCGTCAAGATCAGTGTCAATGGCCATGAAAACCATATTCTCGATACTCTCCGTCACAGCAGCTTTAATGGCTAAGCACATATTGACATCATGCTGGTCCATGAGCGGCCTCCTGTTTTTTGAACAATGCACCAATCGATGCAATCAGTACTGGCGGGGTGATTGGCTTGCTCAGCACAGCATGCGCCCCCTCCGCAATCAGCTCAACATCGGAGGCCGGGTTGCTGGCGCTCGAGATGACAACCACCGGTATATCGCATGTTTTGGGACTCGATTTGAGCCGCTTCAGCATATGTCTGCCGTCGAGCACCGGCATGTTCAAATCGGCAAGTATAAAATCCACGGGCGCTTCTCTCAGCAGATCAAGGGCTTCTTTGCCGTTGGCTGCTTCCTTAAAATCAGCGTCCTGGCACCCCGCAATTTCAAGACAGCGCCTGATGAACATCCGGGCTGTGCTTGAATCATCAACAATTAATACTTTCAGCATTGCCTGATCCTCCCTTCTCAGAAGCTTTCATCCTTTAAAATCATTCAGCCGCAGAACATACTGGCCGTACACTGATCCCGGCTGATGATGATGCTCATAAAACATACCGCTTGATCACATCCTTCAACTCCTGAAGCTCCACCGGCTTTGCCATAAAATGCGTGGCGCCCTTTTCAAGCACATGTGCGATTTCCTTTGCCCTGACAGCACCCGAAACGACCAGTATGGGCAGCTTAGAAAAACGACTGCAGCCCCGAATTAGCATGATCAGTTCCCTGCCTTCCATCCCGGGCATCGACATATCGGACAGGAGCAAGGCAATATCGTCATTTGCCTGCAGCACCTCCCAGGCCATTTGCCCGTTTGTAGCTCTGATGACAGAATGCCCCATCGACTCGACTGCCGTGCTGAAAACCTCCAGCGTTGCCCTGTCATCCTCGGCGATCAGTATCTTTGCCATAGTCTCACCGTTATACTGCCCTGTCATTCAGCAAGAGAACCAGTTTGTTGTTAGAACCGCAGAGGGCTACATTTCCCAGCTCCCACGGCCTGCAGACGTGATGACGACTCTGCCGGTGTCAACATCCACAGCGATGCTTCTGCTTATATGCCCGCCGACATCCTCAGCCTGCACGCCCATACCGTTATGCCAGAGTATCTTCTTGAGTGACAACTCATTGCGTTTGCCGATATTGAATGTATTGTGGGGGTCCAGAACCTGAGCGCCACCGGTCATTTTCACAATAAATTTTTTTGCGTTTTGAACAGATGATATGAACTTCATTGCCTCTAGAAGAGCATAAAAACCCGTGTCTGCAAAATAGCCGGGCTTTACCAGCGCCTTCTCGCGGTCAATGGAAGATTCAGGAAGCGCCACATGCACCATTCCCACAGACCTTGTCCTTGGCTCAAGCAAAACGACCGCTACACATGAACCGAGTGCAAGTGTTTTAATCACATCGCCGGGCGTTTTTGATACGCCGAAGTCTCCGACGCCAAGAATTATGGTCGACATAGATTGCTGAGTAGTTATACAATTTAACAATAGGGTCACACGTTCCGGCCCATGCTTCTGCTGTTGCATACCAGAGCAGGAGCCCGGTTCTCTTATGACCGGGGGGGCGTCTCGCAGCCCGGACTGAATTTTGATTGCTCATAGGCATCCAGAGCATCTGCAAGCTGCTGCCGGCTTATCACGCCCATCTCCAGCAAAATTTTTCCAATCGGCGGCCGCTTACCCTTTTGAATGGCCAGAAGAAAATCAACCTGCTGTCGGGTAAGGTATCCAAGTTCTAATGCCATATCTCCAAATTTTAAACTCCTGTCATCCTGACGGTTCAGTATTTCAAACACCTGATCCATTCTCAGAAGATGGTGTTCCAGAGCTATCTTCCCGATCGGTATTTGCTGCTCCAGCTGAACGTCCAGGGCTTGCACAATATGCTCAGTGCTGACAAGCCCCTGCTGCACAAGAAATGTGCCGAAACGATTCACGCCTTCCTCCTTGTTTCTAGGGATTGGGATATGCAGCCTCAGCGCCGCAGGTCATTTTCATAAAAAACCTCGAGCTTTAATACCGTTCTCAGGATTGCATAAAATTTCCAAGCTCATGCCTCTGCTGCAGGGGCTAGAAATTGCCCATATGTTTCTTAACACATGGGATAGGCGTCACAGCTCGTGCTGTTTTTCAACTTCTCATAGCCATCCAGAGCCTCTGAAAGCTGCTGCTGGCTCAAGACTCCCATCTCGACCAGTATTTCTCCTATTTTTGGCCGTTGGCTCATTTGAATGCTCAGAATAAAATCAACCTGCTCACGGGTAAGATAGCCAAGGGCTAATGCAATATCACAAAATTTTAAATGTGTATCAGCCTGACGGTTTAATATGTTAAACGTGTGATTCATTTCAAGAAGACGGTGCTCAAGGGCAATCTTCCCGACCGGCGTTTGCTTCTCCTGCTGGGAGTCCAGGGCTTGGATGATATGCTCAGGAGTAACCATTCCAAGTTTGACCAGAAATGTTCCGAAATGTTCCATGGCGTACCTCTTATTATGATAATAGTTGACACTTCGCAGCGCAGCAATTCATAAGCAAGCGGCCTGCACACTGGCAGTAAAACTGCCGAAATAATGCCTGTTGCAGCAGTGTATAAAAATTCATTTTATATATAACTCAATACTGTTTGAGCAATTTTGTCAAGTGGAACAAAGCTTTCAGCCCCGCCCCGGTCATAGGCGCTCTTGGGCATGCCGAAAACTATGCAGCTCTTCTCATCCTGTGCGATGGTGCGGGCACCCGCTTGATGCATGGCAAGCATGCCATCGGCTCCGTCGTGCCCCATGCCGGTGAGCATGACCCCGACTGCATTTGCCCCGACATGCTCGGCTACCGACAGCATCATGACATCTACCGACGGGCAATGGCCGTTTATTTTCTCCCCCGCCAGGCAATCAACATAGTAAAAGCCCCCTGTTCGCCTCACTTTGAGGTGATAGTCGCCAGGGGCTATAAGGATTCTGCCGGGCATGATCCTGTCGCCGCATTCAGCCTCCTTGACCTCCATGAGGCACTGTGTATTCAAGCGCTCGGCAAATGCCCGCGTAAATCCCGCCGGCATATGCTGAACAATAACAACACCCGGGGCTATGGCGGGAAAGCGCTCAATCACCATGCGTATCGCCTCTGTGCCGCCGGTGGAAGCGCCAAGAGCGATCACCTTATCGGTTGACTCGGCAAGAGATTTTCTCATGCCGATAATCTGCGGCTTTTCGTCAAAGCGCCTGGTTTTCCAGTGGGAGACATTGGCTGTTGATGCTATCTTAACCTTGGTCCGCAGTTCCATCATCATATCGCCCAGGCCCCGGGCGATATTCGTAGACGGCTTCGGCACAACATCAACTGCTCCGGCCTCAAGGGCTTCAATGGTGATCTGTTTGCCCTTCTGCGTCAGCGCGCTGACCATGACGACAGGCAGCGGATACTGGGGCATGAAACGCCTCAAAAAATCTACGCCGTCCATCCTGGGCATCTCCACATCCAGGGTAAGCACGTCCGGACGATGCTTGAGGATCATATCGCGGGCAACATAAGGATCGGATGCAGCGCCGACAACTTCGATGCCTGGATCCTGCGCGAGCCCCTGTGAAAGGATTTTGCGGACAAGGGCCGAATCATCAACGACAAGGACACGTATTTTTCTTTTGATCATCTCCGCCCCGTCAATTAAAACTCTACAGTACTGCCCTCAGGTATGAAACCGCGAATCTCACAGCTCACGCTTCCGATAGACCGCGGGCATGATATATTCAAACAAGCTCTGCTCCCTGCCCAGTGATTCCGAATGCCCGATAAAGAAAAATCCGCCGGGCACCAAACTGGCATGAAATCTTTCAATAAGCCCGGCGCGCGTCGCCTGGTCGAAATAGATCATTACATTACGGCAGAAAATCACGTGGAACAACTTCTTAAATGGAAATGTCTTATTCATAAAGTTAAAGCGGCGAAATGTTACTTCTTTTTTTATCGCAGCCGAAACTTCCCATGTTTCGTCCTGTTTGTTTTTAAAATACTGTCGTGCATATACAGGAGCATTTCTTACATTTTCATAAGGATAGATCCCGGCAGCAGCCTTAGTGAGAGCTTTTGTCGATATGTCGGTAGCCAGCACGCCGGCATCCCACAGATTATATTCCGTGCGAAAATATTCCATCATCTCAATGACAATCGTATATGCTTCCTCCCCGGACGAGCACCCGGCGCACCAAACCCTGAAATCCCTTCTCTGTTCACGCAGGAGCCGGGCCTTCATTGCAGGCAGAACCGTATCCCTGAAATAAACAAAATGGGCCCCTTCACGGTAAAAAAAAGTGTGGTTGGTTGAAATCTGATTTATGAGCGCGTCAAGGGCCGCTCCGCTTTTATCCTGAACGAGGTACTCATAAAACTGCATGAATGAATCAAACCCAAGCTGACGCAATGTCTTTTGAAGCCGTCCGACAACAAGAGATCGCTTGGCCTCGGTCAGATTAATGCCGAAACGCTCATACACCAGTGCACGGATAAGATTGAACTCTTCATCTGTCAGCTGCATCATCCTGAATCCAAAATCCTCAGGGATGCTGATTGCGGGCAGCTGCATTTTTGACTCCAGCGAAAGAGGAACAGCATTTACAATTTCAGGCTTCAGGCAAACAATTTAGCTGATAGTACCTGTATCACGAAACATTAGTATTTGCCAAAATCCCTGTCGTCAAGATGGATAACCGGCTCGGAATCATGGACGTCAGTGCTAGACCCCCCCCAGGGAACGCCAGGCCTTACTCTCCCCGCGGCGGCTGTTTCTCTCTTGCCTGTTTGCAGCATCCGCTGCCTGCCGCCCGGGTATGACTGCGAATCCGGACTGCCCGACAGCACCTTCTCGTCAACTCTAAAGGTTGACACCAGCTGCTGCAGCAGCTTGGCCTGGCCGGTCAACTCCTGTGCCGCTGATGCGCTTTCTTCGGCATGGGCCGTGTTCTGCTGCGTCACCTGGTCGACGTGACCAAGCCCCCTGGTGATTTGCATTACCCCCTGCGCCTGCTCATTTGATGCAGCCGCAATCTCTGCAACAAGATCCGTCACTTTCCCTGCTGCTCCCACTATCTCCTGCAGCGCCTCGGCTGTCCGGCCGGCCATCGACGTCCCCTCCTCTATCTTCTTGACCGCCCCTTCTATCATTTCCTCCGTCTCTTTTGCCGCTTTTGCGCTCCGGGCTGCAAGATTTCTCACCTCCTCGGCTACGACCGCGAATCCCTTGCCATGCCTGCCTGCCCGGGCCGCCTCAACCGCCGCGTTCAACGCCAGAAGATTGGTCTGAAAGGCTATCTCATCGATGATTTTTATTATCTTTGATATGTTTCTGCTGGCGACACTGATTTCATTCATAGCCACAACCATATCCTGCGTCTGACGGTCCCCCTTCTCCGCCGACTGCCGCGACTCCCCGGCAAGCTTGCTTGCCAGCGTTGCGTTCTCCGAATTCTGCCGGGTCTGCGAAGCGATCTCATTCATGGAGCTTGATATCTCCTCAAGCGAGCTTGCCTGCTCGGTTGCTCCCTGGCTCATGGCCTGGCTTGAAGAGCTGAGCTGCTCGGCCCCCGACAATACGCTCTGCGCAGATATATTGATTTCGGCTATGATTGATGAAAGCTTTTCCACCATCCGCTTCAGAGCATGCCCCAGCATATCCCTGTCCGACAGCGCTGCAACACTCACCGTCAAATCCCCCCCCGCTATCTTTTCAGCTGCCTGGGCAAGCTCCCGCATATTGCCAACCATTTTGTTCATTGCCCCTGACAGCATGCCGATTTCGTCCTGCTGCTCAACTGCCAGCTTGCCCGATAAATCACCCTCGGCAACCTGTTTTGTAAAGGCAACCGCCTTGTCCAGCGGCTTTGTGACCGAACGGTTCATGAACCAGTACAGCGCCAGGGCTCCAAGCGACAGCACGATCATCAATCCATAAACAATTTGCCGAGCCTTAGCGCGCTCTTTTACAAGAGCTTTCTCAAATGGCACATAGACATTGATCGTACCGAGAATGATGTTTTGCTTCAGATCGCTGTCCAAACCTTTTCGCAAGGACTGGTGGCATGCAGCACAGCCAGGGTGAGCCTGACTGGGCAGCGGTACGGCAACGCGCAAATAGCCGTCTTGCTCAATTTCAACACGATCCTTGCCCTGCCTTATGGCTTGCGCAGCTTCGCGTTCGAAGGAGGTTTTAATACCGCTTTTTTCCTTGTTCCCCAATGGCTCAATACCGAAAATATCGGCATCGCCGATAAGTCGGACGCGCACAGCATCATTGCCAAAATCCTCCGTCACTGCATCAGCCAGCGCTGATTTCATGCGGCTAAAGTCTTCAATGACCAGCTGCGCTTCGATAGCGCCCATTGCACGTGCTTTTAGAAAATCATCATGAAATTTCCGTGTCGACACCATGAACATTGCGATCGTCCGGTCTATGTGCTTTTGCGCCTCCGCCAGAGCCGCCTCTTTTACAAGTCCCGTGGTTGTTTGTAACTGCAAAATCGAGTAACCCGTTCCGCCCAAGCCGACTACCGCAAAAAGAATAATAATTATTTTTGTCTTGAGTGACCATTTTTTCATACATCCTCCGGTAGTGTTTTATGGAAAATTACTTTATGAACACGTATGGGCTTCTACAAAAGCACGAATCTTCTCTTGATGAACCGGCGCTATTTCAGTAAACTGAACCCCCATCCCTGCGGGGAAAGCAGTGGATCTCTGCTTTATCCATACCACCCTGCCCAGAATATCCATCATCTCCGGGTCGCCGGGCAAATGAAACCGCATAGAAAGAAGGGAATCAATTGGCAGGGGGTTGTCCGCAATAATAAAGATTCCACCGCTGCTTAGGTTTAATATAGACGTGCAGACTGGGGGCTCTGCATTCTGAAATATTATTTCGATTGAGGCAGCAATGCGCTGCCCGGCCTGTCTTTTCTCCTGCATACCTCCTCCATCAAAATAATTTGAAGACCATCTTCGGGGTGAATGTTTCCATAAACAAACCTTGCACAAACATACTGCCGGACTCTTTCAGAACAGGCTCCTGTGAAAAGAAAAAAATCCAGCGTTTTTTAGAAAAACTTTATCTAAAAGACAAACTCCAGCCTTCCTCCTACGGCAACGGCATTTCGCTTGCCGTTTCCGCCCGGATTGGAGATATACTGCACGTCTGGCTGAAGTGCCATCCAGCCCGTTAGCTGAACTTTATAAAAAAATTCTATGGCGGTCTCTGAATGGTCAGCGAATCCTGCCTGATCGCTGAAATAAATATTCAAAACGCCAAGTCCCATAATGTCGTCGTCGCGCTCGGGGAGGGCTCCCTGCCAGCGCAAACCGCCGCCTGCAAAATCCTCCACCTCGGAGCGGTCCTTGGGCGCCCAGCCATACTCGGCAAAAAAACCAATGCCCTGGCTGCAGTCTTCCACATCGGGATTCTCCTTCCACAGCAGTTGCTGCCAGAATCCATAAAAACCGTATGCCTTGCCGGAATAGTCATGGCTGGAGGAATTGTTGTGATATGCATCGAACCGTCGTCCGTTCCACCAGGCTCCCACATTCACCATGCCAGGCAGACCATTGAGATTGTATTTGAAGGATGGCTCAAGAATCAGCATGGGCCCACGAAGATCATCAAGCGTATTGCCGACAGAACGGCTGCCGACTATTTTCCCCTGATACACGCCGAAGTTGCAGCCAAACCAGTCTGCGGGCTTCACGCCGATGACCGCACCCCAGTCCTGATTGGGGTAGGTCGGCATGGGGATAGTCGGGATAAGCATTGCCGATGAGTTGATAAACTCCATGCTGTACTCGATAAAGTTGAAATCATAATTAGCTTCCATCTTGCCGAATTTGACCCAGAGCTTTTCATCAAAAAACGTATGTTTGTACCAGAACTCGGATACCTGGTTGCGCCTGCGGTCCGTTGATATCCAGTCGAACCACTGCCAGTCGCCCGTCTGCGTCTCCGAAGGGTTGCGTCCTGAAATGTGCTCCAGCCCCAGAAAGAAAGTGCCATTTTCCCAGAGGCCGGCTTTGGCAGTGTCAAGCTCAAGATAGAGGCCAAACAGCCGGGGATACTCCCCCGAGTTATGGGTATTGATGCCGCCGCGCGCGTTCCAGAACATGTCCTGCAGGTAGAGAATTTCAAACGACAGGCCGTAGCTTTTCCTCCAGCGTGGAATGCAGTGCCCCAGAGATTGTCTGAAAAATGGTCGCAGTTCGAAAACTCTTCGTGTCCCGGCAGGCGAAGCCCTGCTTCACCGGCAAAGGATAAAGCGCTGCCCATACACATAGATATCATGAGAAACAATAGACTTTTTCCAATCAAACAGACCTCTCATCTTTAATTAGTCACTTACATTCTTTACGTGCTGACATGGCCTCAAACGCAAAAAAAGCATGCGGCAGTTGATGCGTTTCAATGTTCGTATCCTGCAGCCGACTGCATGGCGGCCATATCCTCATTGCGAACCAGCTTCTCAACATCCAGCAGTATCTTTACATCATCCCCTATCTTGCCCAAACCCTTGATATAGCGCTGCGTGCTGCTCTCGGCAACTTCAGGCGGCAGCTCGATCTGATTCTCGGGAATATCGATTACCTCCTTCACCGTATCCACGACCAGCCCTACCGGCGTTCCGTTTACGCTCACCACCACGGTGCATGTTCTATCGTCATACTCCCGCTCCGGCATCCTGAACCGCAGCCGCACATCCATCACCGGTATCACCTTGCCCCGCAAATTGATAACGCCCCTTATATATGCGGGCATATCGGGCACATCGGTTATCTTTTGAATGCCGATAATCTCGGTCACGTGAGATATTTCTATGCCATAGTCCTCTTTGCCGACAGTAAACGTGAGATACTTGTCCTTCTGCGTATCCTCATCGTCATCATCATAAAAATCATCCTCTATTCTTTCCCTGCCTTTTTGATCTGACATAATGGTAACCCCTTCTCTCTATCACTGTTTTCGATGAATCAATGTGCTCCCAGAAAAGAACTGGCCATTGCCGGCAGATACACCTTCCGTCGGCCTACTGTTTCCCGAAATCCCGGTCATCAAAATGTATCACCGGCCCGGGCTCATCGCTTCCAGCCTGCATGCCGCCCCAGGGGGCTCCCAGCTTTGCCTCCCCGGCAACCATTGCCTCACCCCGGCCCAGCATCATCTGACTGTCAGTCTCCGCATGCCCTGTCTCAGACCTGCGGTCATCCCTGTGCTCTTCAATCGTAAAGGTTGCCACCAGCTGCTGCAGCAGCTGCGCCTGGCTCGACAGCTCCTCTGCAGCCGATGCGCTTTCTTCGGCATGGGCCGTATTCTGCTGCGTCACCTGATCCACCTGACCAAGACCCTGCGTTATCTGACTCACGCCCTGCGCCTGCTCATTGGAAGCGGCTGCTATCTCGGCAACAAGTCCCGTCATCTTCCCGGCCGCCGCTACAATCTCGCTCAGCGCCTCTGCCGTCTTGTCAGCCATCTGCGTCCCGTCGCCAACCTTCTTCACCGTGCCTTCGATCAGCTCGGCCGTCTCCCGGGCTGCCTTGGCGCTGCGGGCGGCAAGATTTCTCACCTCTTCGGCCACCACCGCAAACCCCTTGCCATACTTGCCTGCCCGTGCAGCCTCAACAGCCGCGTTCAGCGCCAGCAAATTGGTTTGAAAGGCGATTTCATCAATCACCTTAATAATCTTTGAAATGCTCCGGCTTGACTCGTTTATATCACGCATGGCGCCAACCATCCGGTTCATCCTCTCATTGCCCCGCTCGGCAAGCACTTTTGCCTCACCCGCCAGCATATTTGCCTGCCGGGCATTCTCCGCTGTATGCCTGGTCTGCGAGGCTATTTCATTCATGGAGCTTGATATCTCCTCAAGCGAGCTCGCCTGCTCGGTTGCGCCCTGGCTCATGGCCTGGCTGGTGGAGCTCATCTGATGGGCTCCTGCCGCCACATTGTTTGCCGCTGCATTAATTTCAGTCATGGTATAGGCAAGCGTTTCAACCATAGTCTTCAGCGAATACCCTAAAGCGTCTTTCTCGGAAAGAGGCACGACGTTTACGGTCAAATCGCCAATGGCAATTTTTCTGGCAACCTCCACAAGCCCCTTCAGATTCTCAACCATCTTTCTCATCGCTTCGGCTAGAACCCCGATTTCATCATGCTGCCTCACATCAATTTCTTCATCCAGGTTTCCAAGCGAAACAGCCTTCGCAAGCTGTACCGTTTTTGCTATGGGAACCGTAACCAGGCGTACTATAAAATACACTATTAGCAGCGCTGCGAAAAAATCGAATATGCAAAGTGCAACGGTTACTTGACTGGTCCGCGATGAAGTTTCTTCGTATGTAATCACGCCCGCGATGTTCTTGTCGGAAAAAGATTTGATAATGCTTTCAAGGGGTTTCTTGCATGCAGCCCGCTCCCTGGCAAGTGCCGTGTTCAACACTCCGAGCGTTCTTTCCTGTTCTTCGGATTTTTTTAAAGTATCACGAATTTTCTTTGCAATAAGCTCAACCGGCACCAGCACCAGGCCAAGAGCAATATCGAGGGCTTCATCAAGCGGACGAATCACCTCTATTGTTTTATTGCCTGCAGTAAGAGCAGGAAACAGCCTGTTTTCAATAATGCTCATATATTTCTCAAGCTCTTCCCCGACTGATATCACCAGCGCTCGTTCATAATTTTCAAGCGTTTCACCAATTTTCTGCATCGATGACAATAACGGCGGCACTGACTCCTTGATTTCTGCAAATTTCAGTTTAGCGGCCTCAATATCATTGTTAATTATTGCATCTGAAGTCATGATGGATACATCAGTCATTTTCTGAGCAAAAGCAGCAACCGTAATGACATCCTGAGCCCGCTTAAGTGCATCTTCCCGTACCGTGAGCAGCGGTAGAATCTGCTTATCACAAATCGTAATATAGTTTTTATAATGCAAGGAAAAATCCGCTGCCCACTGTTTCTCCTCATTGGTTTCCGCAATTCTGCCGATTTTGTTCATGTCATTCTCAGCAGCCTGTTTGAATTGATTAAAAGCTTTTGCAGCTTCTTGGACATTGCGGTTTATGACGGCATCGGCAACAATGGCATAGGAAGCTTCAAGATGCAGATCGATCTCTTTAGCAATAACCGCATTATTTGATCTTGAAATGCATTCATTCTGCAGAACGCTCAGGCTTTTAAGGCTTGTTATCTGGTAAAAAGCCGCAAGCACAAACAGGAATACAACGGCAAAAAAACCAAAAAATATTTTGGTTCGTATCTTAATATCCTTTGTTCTCATGACAGCAAACCCCACAAAAAGATTTAATTAATATTTCCAGAATTCCCGGCCATCAATTTTTTCCATATTACCCAAAGGTTCTATATCGAAAATTTCGATATCACCGATAAGGCGAACGCGCGCAGCATCATTGCAAAAATCGTGCGTCACGGCATTCAGCCAGTGCTGATTTTGTACGGCTCCAGTCTTCGATCACCAGTTGCGCGTCTATCCTGCCGGCTTCCCGTGCCTTTAGAAAATCATCATGAAATTTCAGCGTCGAAACCATAAACATTTCGGTAGAACGATTGATATAGTTTTGGGCTGTATGCTGCGCTTCTTTTCGGACAAGCTCTTTGGTTTTCCTGTAAAGCAAATTCGAAAAAACCGCGCCGGCAATAATAAAAACGCCTAGCAGAGCGACGATAATTTTTGTCTTGAGAGCCCGGTTTTTCATATATGCTCCAGCTATACGTTGTCTTCAGCCACCCAACAGTACTCGATACAGCCATACATAGTGCAAAACGCCAGCTCTGGCAACGCGCCGATATGTTTAACCGGTATGCCGGCCCCCCTCACTGTACCCACCGCGCTACTAACCGGCGAATTTTATGTTTATCGTTAAATGGTTGCAGCAACCTTCAGTGTTCACGCCCCAGCCATGCTATCAGCAGAAAAATGGCAGAGCTGCACAGAACATCCGGCTGCAGCATCAATCATGAACCTCGGCCTTTGCTTTCTTGATCAGGCTTCCCACATCCAGTATCAGGCACACCTCGCCGTCGCCCATGATGCAGCAGCCCGAAAGGCCTTCCACAGCGCCCATATAGTCAGGCAGCCCTTTTATAACCGTCTGTATCTGACCGATTATTTCATCCACAAACAGACAAAGCTGCTCGCCCTGATTTTCAATTACAACCAGAATCCCCTCATGGAGATTCTCCGTATCAGGCTGTATGGCATGCAGCCTGTAGAGCCGCGAAACCTGCAGCAAAGAATCCCGAACCCTCACCACTTCTGAGCCATTGGGCAAAACCGTAACATGCTGCTCTTCAGGCCTGAAAGACTCCATAATCGCAAGAAGCGGTATGATATATTTTGACTGCCCCACCCTGACCAGCATACCCTCAATGATTGCAAGCGTAAGAGGGATGCGGAGCATAAAGGATGTTCCCTGGCCCGGCGTGCTTTTGATATCCACACGCCCTTTTATCTTCTCAAGGTTTTTCTTGACAACATCCAGCCCCACGCCACGGCCGGACACGTCTGTGATCAGTTCAGCCGTTGTAAAACCCGGCTCAAATATCAGGCCGTAGAGATCCTCATCTTTGACAGCATCAGGATTTCCCCGCAGAAGTCCTCTTTCAAGGGACTTTTTAACTATCTTCCCGCGGTTCAACCCGCCGCCGTCATCGGCTATAAAGATGACCACATCACCTCCGTCATGGCGTGCTTCAAGTATAATTCTGCCGGTTTCATCTTTCCCGAGTTCACGGCGGCGGTCGGGCTTTTCCATGCCGTGATCAATAGCGTTTCTGATGATATGCACCAGCGGATCAGAAATATGCTCAATAACGGTCTTGTCTACCTCGGTCTCTTCGCCTTTGAGTTCAAGCCGCACCTTTTTAGAAAACTTTATCGCCAGGTCATGCACGAGCCGTATCATTTTCCGGAAAGTAGACGTAAGCGGAACCATGCGGATAGCCAGAGCGACATCCTGCAGATCGGCGCTGATGCGCTCCAGGTGATGGCACGACTTCTCGAAATTCTCCAGTTCATATCCCTTGTCCCGCAGGTCGGGGTTATGGATGACCATCATCTGGGCGATTACCATCTCACCTACCAGTTCCATCAGCAGATCAAGCTTTTCAATATCGACGCGAATATCGCGCCGGAAAATTTTTTGCATGCCCGTTTTATCCTGTTCGGCAAAGGCGGTCTCCGTGGCTTCGTCATGTGAGGGCATATCCTCCAGCAGTATCTCATCAAAGGTTTTCCCCTGGAGTTTTAAGGCCCTGTCAACCTCGCCGGCTGATGCGATGCCGCGGGCTATTAAAATCTCGCCCAGCTTCAGCTGTTTAGACGAAATATCCAGAGAGGGAGTCAGATCACACAGCAAATCCGCCATAAGCTCGCAGCCCTTGATCACGCCGCTTCCGCCATGGGAAACATCGGCAACGGCGCTGCGAATAGAATCCATCGTACGCATGATAATGGAAATATTCTGATCAGTTGGCGCAGTCGCACCAGACCTCATGCATTCCAGAACATTTTCAATACTGTGGCTGAGGCGCTCAAGGTCGGCAAACCCCATAAAGCCGCAGTTGCCCTTGAAACTGTGAATGCTGCGAAATGCCGCATCAAGGCTCTCCTGACTGTTGCCGGACCTGTCAAGCTCAAGCAGCGACTGCTCCACTGTTTCAAGCATCTCGTCTGATTCCTGTATGTAGTTTTGAAGCATTTCGGGCGTAATGGTTATGACAATCGACTGCCGGGAATCAGGTGTACTGTCTGCGGGAGAGGGCTCGTCGAAAGCTGCATCTGCAAGTTCATTGGCAAACACATTGACCGGGTCTTCAAAACCGCGATCATGCCCCTGCTCTTCAATCGCCTGCAGCAGAGTTCGCAAAAAATCACAGACGCGGCAGAGAATATCGGTTCGAGCGGTCGTGAGCATGATTCTCCCGTCGCGTACTATGTTCAGCATCCCCTCAGCTTCATGAGTCAGCCTGGCCACATTGTGCAGATTAAGAAATCCCGCCGCACCCTTGAGCGAATGAAACAGGCGAAAAACAGAATTGAGTTTGTCAATATCGGCGTTCCCGCCCTCCTCGCAGGATTTATGCAGCTCGATAAGATCGGGTTCCAGTTCATCGAGAAGCTCATGCCCGTCGGCCACAAATCCCTGCACCATTTCGCGGTCTTCTTCAAGCTGAGTCATGAGCACCTCATCGTTCGTGATGTGTAATTGGCGTTTTAGTCATCGGAACCACGCACCAGCACGGACAGAATTGCACCGCCGATAGATGCAAGCTTTCCTGAGCCGCCAAAAAAAATAACTTGAGCAGGATGCATACATGCTGGTTTTGGAGAATTATCGGAAGGGAAACAGTAACTGTTTGCACTACGGCAGGAGAAAGGTGTTTCTGTTGAGTCACAGAATTGCAACGGCACCTGACCGGCATGGCATCAACGGCACACTGCGTGTATGCCATCATCTCAGAAAAGAATCTTTGCGCCATGCTTGATCGACGACCAGTAGTCATAGAATGAGCCTCCGGTGGCACTGAGCAGCTGATTTATATAAGCATTACAATGGGTATAAATTTAATAATATAAACAACAATAGAATACAATGACTAATACAATCTTCGCACAAATAATTTTTCTTTTTAGCCGTATAGTACGTGCAGATAACTCTTCTGTTTCTCCTGCCTGAAAAATCAAAAACCGTACATGCATTTTTTACTTTTTTTAGGCAAAAAAAAAGAGCTCTTCAAGCTCCTTTTTTTACATCCGCAGCATGCAATGTACAGGGATGTATCTGTATGCTCAGCACTCATAACGCTAGAATCTTATTTCTTTCCCTTCTTTATTTTCGCCCATTCATCCTTGAGCGTAACGGTACGATTAAAAACCGGATTGCCGGCAGACGAATCACCCCTATCGACACAAAAATAACCCAGACGTTCAAACTGATATAAATCACCCACCCGTGCAGACGCCAGGCTGGGCTCAAGGCGGCACCCTGCAACAACCTCCATGGACGAGGGATTCAGATAATCCTTGTAATCCTTGCCCTCGCTGTCATCGCCGGGGTCGGAAACGCTGAAAAGCTTGTCATAGAGCCGCACCTGTGCCTCCACAGCATGGCTGGCCGACACCCAGTGCAGGGTTGCCTTCACCTTGCGGCCGTCCGGGGCATCGCCGCCTCTGGTTGCCGGATCATAGGTGCAGTGAAGCGCCGTAATCTCCCCCGTGACGGCGTCCTTCTCAACACGATCGCACTTGATAAAAAAAGCATACCGGAGACGAACCTCGCGTCCCGGGGCAAGCCGAAAAAACTCCTTAGGCGGGTTTTCCATAAAATCATCCCGCTCGATAAAGAGTTCGCGGGAAAACGGAACCATGCGCGTACCCGCAGCCGGGTCATCAGGATTATTAATGGCCTGCCAGCTCATCAACCTGATGTTCCGGGTAATTATCAATAATAACCCGCAGGGGACGAAGCACAGCCATGACGCGCTGTGCACGTTTATTCAGATCTTCACGCAGGCAGTGCTCAAGCAGCGCCATGTCAACCGTGCTGTCGCGCTTAGCCACGCCGATACGGTCGCAGAAGCTGCGAATAGATTCAGGCGTATAGCCCCTGCGCCGCATACCCGACAGCGTCGGCATGCGCGGATCATCCCAGCCCGATACAAGCCCCTGCTGCACGAGCTCGAGCAGACGCCGCTTGCTCATAACCGTATAGGTTATATTCAGACGCGCGAATTCCACCTGCTGCGGATGGGCAAGAGCTGGAATCTGGTCAAGAAACCAGTCATACAGGGGCCGATGGTCTTCAAACTCAAGCGTGCAAATGGAATGCGTAATACCTTCAAGAGCATCGGAAACGCAGTGGGCATAATCATACATGGGGTATATGCACCAGGCATTGCCCGTCCGGTGATGCTCGGCACGAAGAATGCGGTACATGATCGGATCGCGCATATTGAAATTGGGCGAGGCCATATCGATCTTTGCCCGCAGCGTGCGGCTGCCGTCGGGGAAGTCCCCGGCGCGCATGCGGCTGAAAAGATCAAGATTTTCCTGGTAGCTGCGGCCGCGGTACGGGCTGGCAATGCCGGGCTCGGTGGGCGTCCCGCGATGCTGCCGAACCTGGTCCGGAGTCAGGTCGCAGACAAAAGCCCTGCCAAGCCTGATGAGTTCAACGGCATACTCGTAGAGTTTCTCAAAATAATCCGAGGCATACAACTCGCAGCCCGTCCCAGTCAAACCCGAGCCAGCGCACATCTTCCCGGATTGAGTCGACATACTCCGTATCTTCCCTGCTCGGATTAGTGTCGTCAAACCGCAGATTGCATAAGCCCTTATAGTCCCGGGCAATGCCGAAATTGAGGCAGATGGACTTGGCATGCCCTATGTGGAGATAGCCGTTGGGCTCGGGCGGAAAACGGGTATGCACACGGCTGCCGTTTTTGCCGGTGCGCAGATCCTCATCGATAATATCTCGTATGAAATTTGAAACAGCAGGAGCGGCATTAGCATCTGCAGCATCGCGACGGCCGGAACCCGAAGACGACATGATATTTCCTCTATTATTGCTCTATCATTTGGCAATACGACAATTACGAGACAGATTAAAAGCCTGTCTCAACACATTTTATGCACTTAAGCTTTAAAAACCTTTTCATGCGCCTGCCGGTAGACATTGCGCGTATCAAGAATAAGCTGCGCATGGGCCAGTATTTCATCATAGGGAAAAGAGCTGTGATCCGTCACTACCAGAACCAGATCATATGAGGCAATGGCCGCTGGGCTGTAGGCAATAGAGCGCAGTTTCATGTCGGGAAAGTGACGATGCGGCCCGGTTTCGGGGATAAACGGATCATAGTAGTCAACCAGTCCGCCCTGCTTGGAAAGAAGCTCGTGAAGTGTCAAAGCCGGACTTTCCCGCACGTCGTCGATATCTTTTTTATAGGCCACACCCAGCAGCAGGATGCGGCTTCCGCGCAGGGACTTGTTATGATGGTTGAGGGCCTCTCCCGCCTTCTGAACTACAAAATACGGCTGCTGGGTATTGATCTCGCCGGCGAGTTCGATAAAGCGGGTTGTAAACTCATACTCCTTCGCCTTCCAGGTCAAATAGTACGGATCTATGGGAATGCAGTGCCCGCCGAGCCCGGGGCCGGGATAAAAAGCCTGAAAACCGAACGGTTTACTTTTTGCCGCATCGATAACTTCCCAGACATTTATGCCCATGCGGTCAAAAAGCATTTTCAGCTCATTGACCATGGCTATATTGACGGCGCGGTAGGTATTCTCAAGTATCTTTGACGCCTCGGCCACTTTGGGCGTCGAGGCCCTGACAGTCGTCACGATTTCGCGGTACAGGCAGTCGACAACCTCAAGGCAGTCCGGCGTTACACCGCTGACAATCTTGGGAATCGTGCCGGTTGAGAAATCCTTATTGCCCGGGTCTTCGCGCTCAGGAGAGTAGCCCAGATAATAGTCAACGCCGACCTTAAGGCCCGTAGCCTCCAGAATCGGCAGCATATCATCCTCGGTCGTACCGGGATAGGTGGAGCTTTCAAGCACAACCACATGCCCGGCGTGCAAATACTGCGCTATGCTGCGGGTGGAATTAAGCACATACGACAGGTCGGGGTTGCGGTGTTTGCCCAGAGGTGTCGGCACGCAAACGATTATATAGTCGACGTCGGCAAGTCGGGCAAAATCAGTCGTAGCAGAAAGTTTCTTTGTTTCAAGAACATGTTTTTTTAAAAAATCGTCCTGAATATGCTTAATATAACTCTGGCCGCTATTAATCTTTTCAACCTTGTGACTGTCAACATCAAAACCGCAAACTTTAAAACCTTCTTTGAGAAACTCCCGGGCAAGGGGCAAACCGACATAGCCAAGCCCGATTATGCCAACAACTGCCTCGCGGGCAACAACTTTACTGCAAAGCTTATTTTTCATAGCACCCCCATAAAAAAAATTAAATTCGCGTTTCTGTTTGATAAAGTTATGTGTGCTTTTATCACATTCCTTGTCTTCTGTCACCTGAAGTCGCATCTTTGCCGCAACTATTTTAATAGGGCTCTTATCAGTTCATTAATCACGCAAACAAGTTGACGGTAAAAAAATGCTGTGATACTATTTTTTAAAGTTTCCTAGTCCGCCTTCGGCGGACCGATAAGGTTGAGCGCGGCTCAGCCCGCCATGTTGCAAAGGAAGCCTGAAGGAGTCGTTCGCCTTCAGGCTTTTTTATTTTTTTACGGCAATACAAATACATAACCAGGGAGGACACCAGGATGAACATCACACGAAGGGGGTTTCTCAAAATCTCCGGGGGAGCGGTTGCCGCCGGCAGTCTCGGGCTGAACCTCGCAGAGGTCAAAGCCAGTGCCGCAACAACAAAATTACCTCGGCAAAGGAAACGACGACGGTTTGCCCGTACTGTTCAGTCGGGTGCAGCATTATCGTGCACACGCAGAACGGCAAAGTGGTCAATACCGAAGGCGACCCCGATTCACCCATCAACCAGGGCAGCCTGTGCAGCAAGGGCATGTCGGTCTACCAGCTCACCCATGTCAACCCGGGCCGCCTGACCAAGCCCCTCTACCGCGCACCTAAAAGCGACAAGTGGGAGGAAAAGTCCTGGGAGTGGACGCTTGATAAAATCGCCGCGCAATATTAAAAAAGAGCCGCGATGAAAGCTTCAAGACTGCCAATGCCAAGGGTGAAACCGTCAACCGCACCGAGGCCATTGCCTCTGTCGGCAGCGCTGCCATGGACAATGAAGAGTGTTTCATCTATCAGAAATTCCTCAGGAGCCTGGGTCTCGTCTACATCGAGCACCAGGCCCGGATATGACACAGCGCAACTGTAGCGGCTCTGGCAGAGTCGTTTGGACGCGGTGCAATGACCAATCACTGGATCGATTTCCGCAACAGTGACTGTATTCTGGTAATGGGCAGCAACCCTGCCTGCAATCATCCTGTTTCTTTCAAGTGGATTCAGAAGGCAATTGACAAAGGCGGCAAGCTCGTGTGCGTCGACCCGCGATTCACGCAGACGGCGGCCAAGGCAAGCCTCTACGCCCCGCTGCGCTCGGGCACAGATATTGCCTTCCTTGGCGGCATGATCAAATACATCCTCGAAAACAACCTCATTCTTTGAAGACTATGTCAAGCAGTACACAAATGCCACCTAGCTGGTAAACCCCGAATTCAAGCTGCCGGCTGACAATGACGGCGTCTTCTCCGGCCTTGCCGGCACAAAAACCAAAGAAGGCTATGTGAGCGGCAAGTACGACAAAGCTACGTGGTCGTTCCAGATGAACGATGACGGTACCGCAAAGAAAGATCCGACCATGCAGGATCCCAACTGCGTGTTCCAGCTCTTGAAAAAGCATTTCAGCCGCTACACGCCTGAAAAAGTCGTAGAGATAACCGGAACGCCCAAAGACAAGCTGCTGGCGTGTCTACAAGGCCTATGCCGCGACATGCAAGCCGGACAAGGCAGGCACTATTCTTTATGCCATGGGCTGGACCCAGCATACCGTAGGCGTCCAGAACATTCGCGCCATGTCCATTATCCAGCTGCTGCTGGGCAATATGGGCGTTGCCGGCGGCGGCGTTAACGCGCTGCGCGGCGAGGCAAATGTGCAGGGCTCCACCGACCACGGCCTGCTGTTCCACATTCTGCCCGGCTATCTCAAAACGCCGGCAGCATCCATGCCGACCCTTGCCGACTACAATGAAAAAAATACCCCTAAAACAAAAGAGCCCAAAAGCGCCAACTGGTGGGGCAATACGCCCAAGTACTCGGCAAGCCTGCTGCGCTCGTTCTACAGCGCGGAGGTTACCGCTTGATGATGCCTACAGCTATCTCCCGAAAATCGATGATGGCGCAAACTACTCCTGGCTGACCATTTTCGACAAGATGTACAAGGGCCAGTTCAGCGGCTTTTTTGCCTGGGGTCAGAACCCGGCCTGCTCGGGCGCCAATGCCAACAAGGTGCGCCAGGCCCTTGCCAAGCTCAAGTGGATGGTCAATGTAAATCTCTTCGCTAATGAAACAGGCGACTTCTGGAATGGCCCGGGCATGAAACCGGCAGAGATTGACACCGAGGTTTTCATGCTGCCCTGCGCGGCGTCCATGGAAAAAGAAGGCAGCATCTCCAACAGCGGCCGCTGGATGCAGTGGCGCTACAAGGCGACGAATCGCGCCCGGAGAGGCCATGCCCGACGGCGAGATAATTTCCGAGCTGTTCCACAAGGTGCGCGAACTCTATGAAAAGGACGGCGGACCTGTCGCCGATCCGATACTGAAGCTCAGCTGGGATTATGGAAAATCATTTGACCCCCATGCTGTTGCCAAGGAGATCAACGGGTATTTCCTTGAGGACAAAGAAATCGAGGGCAAACTCTATAAAAAGGGCTCCCTTGTGCCCGCTTTTAAATTTCTGCAGGCCGACGGCTCGACCTCATCAGGCTGCTGGGTATACTGCGGCTCCTATACCGCCGACGGCAACAAGGCAGCAAAGCGCGGCAAGGAAGACCCGACCGGCATCGGCCAGTATTCCAACTGGGCATGGGCATGGCCGGTCAACCGCAGAATCATTTATAACCGGGCTTCTGTTGATCTCAGCGGCAAGCCATATGCGCCTGACAAGCCGGTTATTTCATGGGACGGCAACGACATGGAAAGGCGATGTGCCCGACGGGCCATGGCCGCCGCTTGCATCTGAAACTGATGGCAAGCTGCCGTTTATCATGAAGGCTGACGGCGTTGCCAGCATCTTCGGCCCCG
The DNA here is from genome assembly GCA_963718965.1 of uncultured delta proteobacterium. Classification (GTDB taxonomy): domain Bacteria; phylum Desulfobacterota; class WTBG01; order CAIYCZ01; family CAIRTM01; genus CAIWCT01. The sequence continues at coordinate 221,086 of CAVRBJ010000022.1, forward strand.
GCCTTGCCGACGGCCCCTTCCCCGAGCACTACGAACCCCTCGAGTGCCCCATCGACAAGAACCCCATGTCGCCGCAGTTCGTCAACCCCACGGTCAAGCGCTGGGAGAAGGACGGCGTGCCTGATCTTGACAAGCGCGCCACCTGCGATCCGCGCTACCCCATCGTCTGCACCACGTACCGCGTCAGCGAGCACTGGCAGACCGGCGTCATGACGCGCTGGACGCCGTGGCTGCTTGAGCTGCAGCCCGAAATGTTTGTTGAGATGAGCCGCGAGCTGGCAGAGCTCAAGGGCCTGAAAAACGGCGAACGCGTCATGGTGAAATCAGCCCGGGGCGAGGTCAATGCCGTTGCACTCGTGACGCCCCGCTTCAAGCCCTTTACCATTGCAGGACAAATCGTGCATGAAGTGGGCATACCGTGGCACTATGGCTGGCGCTATCCCAACCCTGAAAAGAAGGAACTGCGCAGCGCCAACCTGCTCACGCCGAGCATCGGCGACCCCAACACCATGATACCCGAATCAAAAGCCTTCATGGTGGACGTTATCAGGAAGGAGGTCAAATAATGAACGAAAAAATAATGCTTGTTGACCTGTCGAAGTGTACTGCCTGCCGCTCCTGTCAGGTGGCATGCAAAAACTGGAACGGCCTGCCCGCGGTGCCGACGATTAACAGCGGCACCTACCAGAACCCGCCTGATCTCAACGCGAAGACCTATACGCTGATACGGTTTCAGGAACTGGAGGCCAAAGACGGCGCCATCAAGTGGCTGTTCCGCAATGACAAATGCTTTCACTGCACCGACGCCGGCTGCATGAAGGCCTGCCCGGTGCCCGGGCTGCATCACCAGAACAGACTCAGGCGCGATAGTGCTGGACAGCACGAAATGCATCGGCTGCAAGTACTGCTACCATGCCTGCCCGTTCTCGGTGCCGCAGTTCGACGATGCAACCGAGAAAATGTACAAGTGCCACTGGTGCCATGACCGCCAGGCAGAGGGCCGCATACCGGCCTGCGCGAAAGCCTGCCCGACAGGAACAATCACAGTTCGGCGACAAGGATGCCATGCTGACGCTTGCAAACAACCGAGTCAAAGAACTCGGGGGCGATGCCAATGTGTACGGCGATAAGCACCTTGACGGCACCCATGTGGTTTATGTGCTTACGGAAAAGCCCGGGGTCTACGATCATCTGCCGGTTAATCCGAAAATTTCGCCGTTGATTTTTCTATGGAAAGATGTGCTGAAACCATTCTCAATGCTGAGTTTCCTTGGCGGTTTAGGCGCATGCGCTCTCTACTATCTGATCAAAGGGCCTAAGCGGCCCAAGTTTGAAGAAGGAGGTGAGAAGCATGAGTAGCACGGTAAAAAATTCAAATTATGAACTTATAGATGTGACGACGCCCTTTGAGCGGCTGGTGCACACGGCTTTTGCCGGCAGCTGCATCCTGCTGTTCATCTCGGGCTTTGCTTTGATGTTTCATTCTTTGAGCTTTATAGCAAATGTATTTGGGGGCCATTACGTCACGAAGTACGTTCATAATTTTTCCGGCCTTCTGTTTGCGGTCAGCGGCCTTTTTGCAGTTGTTATCTGGTTTAAAGAATGCGCAATTTTTGACGCTGATGATATCAAGTGGTTTATGAAGGGCGGCGGCTATCTCTGGACAAAAGAAGGCATCCCCCCGCAGGGAAGGTTCAATGCGGGCCAGAAAATGTATTTTGTGCTGAAGGCCGCAACCTGGGCACTCATGTCCGTCACGGGCATCATCATGTGGTTTCCGTATTTCTTCGGCAGAGAGCTGACGATTTTCAGCTATCCGCTGCACGCTCTTGGCGTTGCAAGCCTTGCAGGCGCCGTGGTTATTCACGGTTTTCTCGGCTCGCTGGGCAACCCCGGCACCATTCAGGCCATGATAACAGGTAAATGCACCAGGGCCTGGGCAAAGCTGCAGCATGGCAAATGGCTCAAGGAATACGACGAGAAACACGGCAAGTAAACTATTTTCTAAAACAAAAAAAGCTGCCTGAATCGGGCAGCTTTTTTTGTTTGATCTTACAGAACGTCTAATTGTAGAGCATCATCTGATTTTTTACTCCCGCGTCCAGCTAATTATTCAAATATATAATGTATTAAATTTGTAACAAATAAAATATATAATTAAAATTTTAATTGACTTTTTTTAAATAGCAGTATAAAAATTTGCACACTAAATATCCTCGAGCTGTTGCTCCTGTAACGCCATGTAATGGAGCCTCAGCCGATAGGGTGGATGCCGAAAGGCTACCGCCTCCTTGGTATGGAAAGGGGATAGATATTTTATCTGCGCGCATAGACTTTGCTTGCTATACGACGCAGCTGTCTCTGCATCAGAACCCTTTCCTTCAATCCTGTTGGAGTAGTCAAACTTCACTCATCATCCTTCACCATAAGCACAATAAAGGCATACCCATGCAGCTTTGCTGCATGCAGGCTGCTGTTGTACATAGTATCATGGCTGTATGTACACTGGTCAACAGATGAACCAGAAAGGAGAATGCATGGGCAGACAAAAGGATCAAAGCTATCAGGGCACGGTCAGCAGGCAATACAGCCAGCTGATGGAGCAGTGCAAAGTCAACCTCGACAGAATGGAGCAGGAGCTCCCCCCGCCGCGGGATGATTTAAAGGAAACCCTTAAAGAACGGGGGGTAAGCCGCCGCGATTTTCTCAAGTGGGCGTCGCTGACCACGTCAGCCCTCATGCTGCCGCCCATGTTCAAGCCCCTGGTGGCGCGGGCTGCTGAAAACTTCAGCCGCCTGCCCGTCGTGTGGCTGCACTTTGCCGAATGCACGGGCTGCAGCGAGGCGCTGCTGCGCTCCACCTACCCGAATGTGGATGACATCCTGCTTGACACCATTTCTCTTGAATACCATGAAACCATCATGGCTGCGGCAGGCTATCAGGCAGAGGCATGCCTTGAAAAGGCCCTTCACGACTTCCCCGGCAAATTCATCTGCGTCATCGAAGGCGCCATACCCATGGGCCTTGACGGCCATTACCTGACCCTCGGCCCCAAGGGAAAAACCGGCCTTGAAGTAGCAAAAGAGGTTACCATCCAAGGCTGCGGCAACTATCTGCATCGGCAGCTGCTCATGCTTCGGCAATGTGCCTGCAGCCAAGCCCAACCCGACCGACTGCCTCGGCGTTGGCGATGCTCTGGGCATCAAAACCGTCAATATTGCAGGCTGCCCCCCGAACCCTGTCAATTTTGTCGGAACGCTGCTGCACTACCTTATGTTCGGCGCCCTGCCCCCCTGCGATTCTCTGGGCAGGCCTGTCTGGGCATACGGCAAGCGCATTCATGACTACTGCGAGCGCAGGCCGCATTATGATGCAGGCGAGTATGTTGAAGAATGGGGCGATGACGGCGCAAAGAGGGGCTGGTGCCTGTACAAAATGGGCTGCAAGGGTCCCTACACATTCGCCAACTGTGCAAAAGTACGCTTTAACGCAGGCGTCTCCTGGCCGGTCATGGCAGGCCATGGCTGCATCGGCTGCACCGAGCCGGCCTTCTGGGACAGCATGGCGCCACTGGAAAAGCCCATTGCCGAGAAAAACGTCATTGGCGGTGAAGTCACCGTTGATAAGGCAGGCGCAGCGCTTCTGGGCGTGACGCTTGCCGGCATGGCGGCTCACGGCGTCATTTCAGCCATCAAAGGCCACAAACCAGAGAACCATGACTAGAGCCCAGCCGCTCTAGTCAAGCATAAAAGGAGGCACAACATTATGGCACAGAGAATCATCGTCGATCCGATAACCAGAATCGAAGGCCATCTGCGCATCGAGGTCGAAGTCGACAGCAGTAACGTCATTACCGACGCCTGGAGCTCCATAACTTTGTGGCGCGGCATCGAAACAATATTGAAAGGCCGCGACCCGCGCGATGCAGGTCTCATGGTGCAGCGCTTCTGCGGCGTGTGCACGTATTCGCACTACGAGGCAAGCATCCTGGCCTGCGAAGACGCCTTCGGCGTGCGGCCCCCGGCAAATGCGCGCCTCGTGCGCAATCTCATCAATGCATCGCAGTATCTCTACGATCACGTGATGCACTTCTATCATCTGCATGGCCTTGACTGGGTTGATATCGTCAGCGCCCTGTCGGCCGATCCGGCCAAAGCCGTGGCGCTTGCCCGCCAGTACAGCGACAACCCCTACAACTGTTCAGAGAGCGGCTATAAGGCCGTGCAGACGCGGCTTAAAAAGTTCGTCGAGTCCGGCCGTCTGGGCCCCTTTGCAAACGCCTACTGGGGCAACCCCTCGTTTAAAATGTCGCCTGAGGCAAATCTTATCGTCGTTTCCCATTACCTGGACGCCCTTGCGGTTTCAAAAATCGGCGCCCAGATGATGGCGATTTTCGGCGGCAAAAACCCCCATCCGCAGAGTCTGGTGGTTGGCGGCGTGACCTGCGTCATGGACACGCTTGACGCCAGCCGTATCGGTGAATACAAATTCCGCTTCAATGAAGTTCGCGACTTTGTCGAACGCGCCTATCTGCCCGATGTGCTGCTTGCAGCCTCCTTTTACAAGGATGAGGGCATCAAGGGCATCGGCTGCGGTGTTAAAAATTATCTGGCCTATGGCGGTTTCCCCCTTGATGATGGCTGGAACACGACTCTGCTGCCGCGCGGCATAGTTAAAAATGGCGATATTTCAAAAGTGCTGCCCCTTGATGAAAACAAAATCACCGAGGAAGTCACCCATGCCTGGTACAAAGGCTCCGATGCCCTGCATCCCTATGATGGCAAAACAGAGCCTGCATACACGGGCTATGACGCCAACGGCAATGTAAAAGGCAATGAAAAATACACCTGGGGCAAAGCCCCCCGCTATGACGGAGAGCCCTATGAGGTCGGCCCCCTTGCCCGCTTCATCATCGGTTATGCCCAGGGTCATAAGGAAATAAAAGCGCTCGTTGATTCAACCCTTAAAGCAACGGGCCTTCCCGTTACCGCACTCTTTTCAACCCTTGGAAGAACCGCGGCCCGCGCTCTTGAGACAAAGCTGATTGCCGACAATACCGAGCGCTGGATAGGTGAGCTCATCGAAAATATCAAAGGGGGCGACACCCGCACCTGGACCCGCTGCGACGTGCCCGATCAGGGCCAGGGCCGCGGCATGACCGAAGTTCCTCGCGGCGCCCTCGGGCACTGGATCAAAATCAAGAACAAGGTCATCGAAAACTATCAGGCCGTGGTGCCCTCAACCTGGAACAGCTCGCCGCGCGACAAGGCCGGTAAACGCGGGCCCTATGAGCAATCCCTCATCGGTACAAAGCTTGCCAATATCGAGCAGCCCCTTGAGATCATTCGCACGATTCACTCGTTTGACCCGTGCATGGCCTGCGCAGTGCACATCATCGACCCCAAAACCGACAAGGTCAGAAAATTCAAGGTTCTGTAAACCTTCAACGGAAAGGAGCATGATGTGGAAAAGACTGATATAAGATTTCCAAAGAAGGAATGGTCGGTGGCGGTTCGCATCAATCACTGGTGCATGGTCTCCTTCATCATGATGCTGATTATAACCGGCATTTATATCGCCAAACCATTCACCTATCTGAGCGGCGAAACCTATTATAAGTTCCTGATGGGCAATACCCGCTTTGTGCATATTCTGTTCGGCGTGGGTCTGGTTTTGATCTTTATCTGGCGCATATATCTCATGTTCTTCTCGCGCTTCCATGCCGACTGGAAGGACTTTTTTGCCTTTACCGATATCAAGAATACCATTGCGCAGATCAAGTTCTACCTGCTGGTTTCAAACAAACCTGCCGAGCATAAATACCTCTACGGCCCGCTGCAGTCGCTTGCCTATGGCGGTCTCATGATCATGCTGTTTGCCATGTGCCTCACGGGCCTCATTCTCATGGGTCCTGCTCATGACGCCGGGCTCACGGGGGTCGCCTACAAACTGGTGAAGCCGCTTTGAAAACATCATGGGCGGCCTGGCCGTCGTGCGGGTTATACATCATATTCTCACCTGGGGTTTCATTCTGTTTGGATTTGTGCACCTGTACATGGCCTTCTGGTATGACTGCGTGTTTCAGGAAGGCACGGTGTCATCCATGATCGCCGGGCTGCTGTTTAAAAAGAAAAAGCATTAGACAGAGAGCACTTCTCTCTATGCACCGCTGCACCAGGGGGATGAAAATCCCCCCTTTTTTCATTACAGGAAACCATGTCTGACCAGCGCCACTATCTGACCATTCTCGGCCTTGGCAATATACTGCTGCAGGACGAAGGCTTCGGCGTTCATTTCATCCGCTGGTTTGATGAGCGCTACCGGTTGCCCGACACTGTCAGAATTATCGACGGCGGCACACTCGGTTTCGGCCTGTTTGATACCATTACAAGCTGTGAAAATCTAATCGTTATTGATGCCATAAAAACTGATGATCGAACCGGGCTCAATCTACCGCTTCACGCAAAATGAAATGGAGCTGTCGCACCCGCCGGCAACATCAGCCCATGAGGTGGAGTTTGCCGACATACTGTGCAAGGCAGAGCTTATCGATCAGGCTCCCAATGCTGTCTTTCTCTGCATTGTGCCGGCGCAGTATGACGTCACATAACATGCATGTTGGCATGACACCTCTCATGCATGAGCGCTTCGCCGATATGGAAAAATTTTTACTCAAAGAGCTGGCGGCTTTCGATATTCACCCTGTAGGGAAGCAGAGCCATGCATGAGCTGTCGCTGGTAAACTCGCTGCTGGAAATCGTTGATGACTATGCCCGGCGTGAAGTCCTTCAGTAAAGTGAACTGCCTGCATCTCTCAATGGGCAGCCTGTCCTGTGTTGACAGGCAGTCGCTGCAGTTTGCCTTTGATGTGCAGGCGCTGGGCACAAAAGCCGAAGGGGCCCGGCTTGCTATTGAAGTACTCCCTGCTGTAATTTACTGTTTTGCCTGCGGCGGGGAAACACGGCAGGATCGCTTTGAAGCTGTCTGCCCAAAATGCGGAAGCAGTCGGGTAACCCTTACGGGAGGAACTGAGGAGCTGCGGCTGCTGGAAATGGATGTAGATTAAAAGCGGAATCTGTTGGATTGGTTCGATTATATAGGTTTGTTTATGTGTATTGCATTCCCCGGCAAGATTATTTCAATAGATGAAGACAACTACGCCAAAATCGATATCGGCGGCTCACAGCGAGAGGCATGCCTGGACATTATAGATGAACAGGTGGGAATCGGCGACTATGTGATCTGCCATGCCGGTTTTGCCATACATAAGGTCGATGAGCAGACGGCGCAGGAAAAACTGGAATTTTTAAAGCATCTTATCGACAATGAAATATATTGACGAATACCGCGATCCTGAATAGCCCGCGCCCTGCTTGCAGGCATTAAAAAAAAAGCCTGCAGCCATTGACCACACAGTAACCCTCATGGAAGTCTGCGGCAGCCATACGCAGGCAATCGGACGCTACGGCATTCGCAGAATACTGCCGGAGAACATCGGCTGATTTCAGGACCCGGCTGTCCGGTATGCGTCACCTCGGTCGAGGATGTCGACACGGCACTGTGGCTTGCCGAGCACCAAAATTATTCTTGCAACATTCGGCGATATGTGCGCGTTCCGGGCACCGGGGGCAGAAGCCTGCAGCAATTGCGTGCAGAGGGCGCCGATATACGTGTTGTATCATCGGCTGCCGATTGCTGAGCCTTGCCCAGGAGAATCCTCAGCACGAAATCGTTTTCATGGGCATAGGTTTTGAAACAACCTCGCCAACCATTGCCGCAACCGTGCTTAGCCGCGCAAAAAAAGGAATTAAAAAATTTTTCCGTTTTTTCCGTTCACAAAGTTATTCCGCCGGCCATTAAAGCGCTGATTGCCGACCCTGCACTTCTATCGACGGCTTTCTGTGCCCGGGCCATGTCAGCATCATAATCGGCGCCGATGCCTACCGTTGCATCACCGATGCAGGCCGCTGCTGCTGTGATTACAGGATTTGAGCCTGTTGATGTTCTTGAGGGTATTTATCTGCTCCTCGAACAGATGCAAGCCGATAAAAAAGAGGTTGTCATACAGTATGGCCGAGGTGTAAAAGCTGAGGGCAATCTCAAAGCAATGGCAATGCTTGATTCGGTATTTGAGCCTGCAGATGCCCGGTGGCGGGGACTTGGAATTATTCCCGGCAGCGGCCTTGTGTTTCGTGATGCATATGCAGCCTTTGATGCTTTGCAAAAATTCTCCGTGCCGGAATTAGCCTCTGAAGATATCAAAGGCTGCTGCTGCGGTGATATCCTGCGGGGCATTATTGAGCCGCCGGCATGCCCATTGTTTAAGAAAGTCTGCACGCCGCAGAATCCAACAGGGCCCTGCATGGTTTCATCGGAAGGCACCTGTGCGGCATATTATCGATATGCTTAAAAAATAAGGAATTTCAATATGAAAATAAGTGTTGTTAAGAATGTACTTGATGCCAATAACCGCATTGCACGATGAAAACCGCATGCTGTTTGATGCAAAAAAAATATATGTCATCAATCTCATGAGCTCACCCGGCGCAGGCAAAACCACCCTTGTGGAGCGCACGATTGATGCACTGAAAAGAACCTACCGCATTGCCGTCATTGAAGGCGATATTCAGGACACCTGCGATGCCGAGCGCGTGGCTGCGCACGGCATTCCTGCCGTGCAGATAAATACCGGCGGCTCCTGCCATATCGACGGCAATATGGTGCGCGAGGCGCTGCAGTCTCTTAACCTTGATGAAATCGATTTTCTCATTGTTGAAAATGTCGGCAATCTTGTCTGCCCGGCGGAATTCAGCGTCGGGGAAAATATCAAGGTAATGCTGCTGAGCACGCCCGAGGGCGCTGACAAGCCGTCAAAATATCCGCTCATGTTTCATGAATCAGCTGCGTTAATCATCAATAAAATCGACCTGCTGCCCTATGTTGATTTTGATATGGACAAAGCAAAGCGCGTATCCGCAGCAATCAACCCAAAGCTTGAAATTTTTGAAGTCTCCTGTAAAACCGGCCAGGGGCTTGATGTGTTTTATCACTGGCTGAAAAGCCAGATCGATGAATTCAGGGCAACCGTTAAATGACCAAACGCATCCGCTGTCTTTTTAAGGGCATGTTCAAGGGGTGGGGTTCCGCCCTTTTGTTTTTCGTACTGCAAAAAAATACAGTCTGACGGGTTTTGTGCAGAATACGATTGAGGGTGTCACTGCGGAGGTTCAGGGCCTTGACAGCGCTTTGCAGGAATTTCTTTCACATATCAATAATAATGCTCCCCCCGCTTGCGGAAATTACCGACCACGACTGCACGGATATAGCTAGAATCAGAAACAGCGTTTGAAATTCTTGATAGCCGCAGACGTGGCGATCTTGATGCTTGCAGCCCTCCAGACAGCGCCACCTGCGACGACTGCCTGCCGGGAGCTGTTCGATCCCTCGACCGCCGCTTCCACTACCCGTTTATAAACTGCACCAACTGCGGCCCGAGGCTGACCATTGTAAAGGATCTGCCCTATGACCGCGACAGAACCGCCATGGGCTGCTTTCCGCTCTGCCCGGCCTGCAAAAAGGAATATGAAAACCCTTTTGACCGGCGCTTTCATGCAGAGCCCAATGCTTGCCCGGCATGCGGCCCTCGGGTGCGGCTGCTTGAAGCTTCGGGAAAAGAGTACCCGTGTGATGACCCGATTCTGAAGGCAAGAGAGAAACTCAAGCAGGGGCTCATCATTGCGATAAAAGGCCTTGGAGGATTTCATCTTGCAGTTGATGCTGCAAATGATGCTGCTGTGCAACGGCTTCGCCATCGAAAATGCCGGGAGGCAAAACCCCTTGCCATCATGGTTCGTGATTTAAATATGGCTCGTGAGATAAGTGAAACAGGCACACAGGAAGAGGATCTGCTTGCTTCACCGCAGCGACCTATCGTGCTGCTTCCTAAAAAAAATACCCGCGTCCTATCCGAGCTTGTAGCTCCACATATGAGCAGACTTGGTGTTATGCTTGCATATACACCTCTGCAGCATCTGCTGCTTGAAAAATATTTCACAGCACTTGTCATGACCAGCGCAAACCGAACCGACGAGCCCATCTGCATCAGCAATCGCGAAACTGTGGAGCGACTTCAGGGTATAGCGGATTTTTTTCTCGTTCATAACCGGGATATACTTGTTCGCTGCGACGATTCTATTGCCATAGTGGCATCAGGGAAGCCGCGGCTTATGCGCCGTGCCCGCGGTTTTGTGCCGCGGCCAATCGTGCTTGCCCAGTCATACCCGCAGGTGCTTGCACTCGGGCCGCATCTCAAATCAACAGTATGCATCATCAAAGATAACCAGGCATTCCTGAGCCCCCATATCGGCGACATGGAAACACCGCAGGCCAGGGATTTTTTTCATGAAAGCATCAACCTCATGAAAAAAATAACTGCTTGTTCTCCCGGCATTGTTGCCTGCGATCTCCACCCCGGCTATTACTCAACCTCCGTTGCCAGCAGTATGCAGAATGTTGAAGTCGTCAAGGTACAGCACCATCACGCTCATATTGCAAGCTGCATGGCGGAAAACGGTATTAGAGGCAAAGTTATCGGCCTGGCCATGGATGGCACTGGCTTTGGCTCTGACGGCACGATGTGGGGAGGTGAATTTCTTGTGGCAGATGAAATTGATTTTGTAAGAGCCGGGCATATAAAGCCGTTTACACTGCCGGGCGGCGAAATTGCAATCCGCGAGCCCTGGCGCATCGGGGCCAGTCTCTTGCAGGAAAACTTCGGTGATGCATGGCTTGATTCAGCAGAAAAGCTTTCCCTTGCTTCGCTGAAACAACTTCGGATTATCGAAACAGTGCTTGCCTCACAGATCAACTGCCCGGTTACTTCAAGCCTTGGCCGGCTGTTTGACGGAGTTGCAGCACTTCTCGGCATCCGGATAAAAGCTGCTTTTGAGGGTCAGGCTGCCATGGAGCTTGAGGCTGCGGCTGACGGTACAAACAAATCGCTTCTCCCTTTCAGCATAATAAATCAGACGACTGCTTTGCAGCTTGATCTCGTGCCCGCTATCAGAGAGCTTGTTGAACAAATGCTGCAGGGGGCAAGCCCACCTGCCCTTGCAGGCGCCTTTCACAATACGCTTATCCGGTCTTTTGTCGATATGGCATGCAGGCTCCGGGAACATACAGGCCTTAACCGCACAGTTCTAAGTGGCGGCTGCTTTCAAAACCGGTTGCTGCTTGAAGGCTGTACAGCAAGACTTAGAGAGGCTGATTTCAAGGTTTACTCGCACCATCTTGCCCCCACCAATGATGGTGGCATATCCCTTGGGCAGGCTATTGTTGCTGCATCAAGAAAAGCTGCAGTAATGAGGTAAAAGACACACAGCGGGTTCCATACTCTGCATCTCAAACCAATCTTTTTGCCATCAGATCAGCCAAAGCATCTTCGATCCGTTGAAACTGAAAGGCAAACCCTGCATCAAGCAACCGCTTGGGCAGAACGCTCTGCCCGTCGAGCAGCACTGTCGACCCTTCTCCAAATATCAGCTTCAGGGCAAAAGCAGGCACCGGCAGTATGGCAGGCCGCCTGAGCGCATGGCTTAGAACTGTGGTCAGGCCCCTATTGGTTGTCGGATTCGGCGCAGTAAGGTTATAAGCCCCGCGATAGCTATCGTCTTGCAGCGCTACGCAGTGAGCCTTTGCAAGATCGGCAATGTGTACCCAGGAAAATGCCTGCTCACCGCTGCCGATTACACCACCCAGGCCAAATTTAAAAATCGGTAAGCATTTTAGCAAGCGCACCACCACCGAGTCCCAGCACAACTCCGAATCGGAACACCACTGTCCTGATTTCCATATCCTGCGCTTTCAATGCCGTCTCTTCCCAATCTCGTGCAAGATGGCCGAGAAAATCCTCTGATCTGGCGCTATCCAGTTCTGACCAGGGCCCGCCATTGGGATATATGCCAACACCGCAGGAAGAAATAAAAACGCGTGGCTTGCGGTCAAGGCTACTCATGGTCCGTACCAGCCTCTCAGTCAGTGGCACCCGGCTTGCATATAATTCTTTCTTGTACTTTTCCGTCCACCGTGCGGCAATCGGCGCGCCGGCAAGATTTATAACAGCGTCAGCCAGAGCAAGCTTGTCGCGAAGCGCCATGCCCTCACACGAGAAATCCTTCCGCGTCAACGGTATTGTTTCCCAGCCTTTTTTTTCAAACGTCTGTTTTAAATAAGAACCAATAAATCCCGTAGAGCCACTCATGGCTATTTTCATAAATATCGTCCTGCAATGATAAAAAAAGCGGGAGCATTTCTGCTCCCGCTTTTTTTATTTCAGCTTGTCGCTTACCTCATAAGCCCAGGATACAACCGCAGAATAATCGGTCCAGTTGCCCCGTGGCATAAACATGAGATGCAGCAGCCACCAGTCTTTAAATTTCAAAATTTTGTAATCGACAGCCCCGGCAAACGCAGAAGTTTCTTTCGGAACGATTTCGGGAAAGCGATCCAAAATTTTCGTGATATAATTCTCTGCATACTCCTGTTCCTTGCCACCCAAATCCATACCCAAAATCCCGCATGAGCAATAATAAACAACATTTTTTGACGCTAGATCAGTCTTATACTCTTCAAGAAACGCCACTGCATCCTCATTCCAATCTTCAATATAAATATTGCTGCCAAGGATCACGGCATCATATTTAGCAATATCGCCAGTGACATTGTCGGCAAATTTTAAATCGACTTTGAACCCCTCGGCGCTCAGCACCTCGGCAATGACTTCGGCAATCCTGTACGTGGACCCATAATATGTTGCAACTGCAAAAAGCACCCTGTCGCCGGTGTTATTGTCGCCGTATGATTTCTCGACCACATAATCCGGCAATCCCCTTTTGGCATGGCTTGCCGTTGGCATAAAGAACAGCACCGCTGCCATAACACAAACGGCAATTGCAAAAATCTTTCTTCTCATTGGCTGGCCCTCCTTGATTAGAATTTAATGTTACTTTAACTATAATAGTATCCAAAAAAAAATTCATTAACTATTTACAAATTATTTCTAAGTTCAAGCGTCTTTTACAACAGGCAACTACTCGATGCTACCATCTCTTGACTTGCTTAGCTGAATATGAAAATATCAGGCATCTTAAAAAAAACGGGCGTACAGCATGAAATATGATCGCATTTTGCTTGAACACGGCGGAGGCGGCCTGTTAACAGGAGAGCTGATTGAGCAGGTATTTCTGCCGCGGCTGGGTAATCCGCATCTTATGCAGCTCACCGACAGCGCTCTTGTTACCATAGGCGATCAACGGCTCTGCTTCACGACCGACTCCTACGTGGTAAGCCCGCTGTTTTTCCCGGGGGGCGATATCGGCTCGCTTGCCGTACACGGCACCGTTAATGACCTTGCTGTCTGCGGCGCCCGGCCCCTGTTCTTAAGCGCCGGGTTCATCATCGAGGAGGGATTCGCAACGGCACAGCTTGAACACATTGTTGACTCAATGGCGGCAGCTGCTGAAAAGGCTGGCGTGCAGATCATCACGGGTGATACCAAGGTTGTGCCCCACGGTGCTGCCGACGGGCTCTATATAACGACATCAGGCATAGGCGAGCACCTGTACAGTACGGCACTGTCACCCATAAGCATTCGCCCAGGCGATGCTGTTATCGTAAACGGTCCTGTAGGAGATCATGGCGCTGCTATTCTGTGCGCACGTCAGAAACTAGGATTCTCATCGACGGTGCTTTCCGATTCCGCGCCTCTCGGGAGCCTTGTGGAGGATATTTTAAAGGCAAGCCCGCACATACACTGCATGCGTGATCCAACCAGAGGAGGGCTTGGGGCTGTGCTTGCTGAAATAGCACTACAGTCAGGCCGTGACATCTCCGTGCGTGAGCACGATATACCGCTGAGGGAAAGCGTGCGGGGGGTTTGCGAGATGCTGGGGCTTGACCCGCTGTACCTGGCAAATGAAGGAAAACTGGTTGTCTTCTGCGGAGCAGGCGATGCCCCGGCAGTGCTTGCTGCCATGCAGGCCCATGAGCAGGGCCGTGAAGCAGCCCGTATCGGCACTGTTCAGGAATCAGGCCGCGGGCGGGTCGTGCTCACTACCCTTATCGGCGGGCAGCGCGTTATTGATCGCCCCACAGGAGAACTCGTACCGAGAATCTGCTGAAAGCGCATGTCTAACTGTTGCACACGCTACGCAGTACCCGCCCTGACTGCAGAGCTGATGTAACCGCTACGAACCTGCTGCAAGCTTTTTCCCCATATCAAAAATATCCTGAAGCACGGTGGTTTTTTTAAGAATATCACCGCGGCTGCGGACATCAGTCACCTGAAGCCTGCCGACGATGTCCATCATATACGTTTTGGCGACATTATGCTCGAATATATCAAGCGCCAGCCTTCCAACCGCAGGCTCTTTGAAATCCTGCACAAGGGCAATGACGGCTTTTTTGCTTTTAGCCGGGTTATTGAGAAAACGGAAGGCCCCGGGTGTGCCGGGCTCACCGTCCCCGGGTTCAACATGCCAGAACGGCAGCAGCCGCTCGAAAAAACGCGCCATAATGGCGCTGTAGCATGAGCAATACAGGGGGGAGGCGAAAATAAACAAATCGCCTGATGCGATTTCGTCCATAAGCATGTCCATATCATCCCGGAACACAGCGCACCGGTAGCCGGGCTGGAACATGCAGTTGGTATAGCAGCCCCGGCACTGATTGATGGTGCAATCGGCAAGAAAATACTTACCGGTATCAGCTTTTCCCGCCTGCGCCCCTTCAAGAAAACTGTCCACAAGAATATCAGCATTGCCCTGTTTGCGTGGGCTGCCGACAAATCCACATACCTTCATAGCCTTCTCCTTGATATATAATAATGAAAGCAGCCTCAGCGTAATAAAAACCATGCGTGCTGTCAATCAGCAAAAAATCCCGCCCCTGTTTACAGGGCGGGATAGTGTTAGACCAGTTTTTTCATACAACTGCTAATCAGGCCGTATCACCAGCCACCGGAGCCTCTGCCCTCTGCCGCGGCCTTCGCCGGAGCCTCTGCCGCCACCAGGCCCAAAACCACAGCCCCTGCCGCCGCCGGGCCCAATGCCCATATTGCAGCCCGGAGGAAGCTGGGCAATCTGCTCGGGCGTCAGAACCTTGCGGGATTCAAGCTGCGCCTGAATCAGCTTCTGGGCAAACTGGGCCTGCAATGCCGAAATTTCATCCTGTAATTTTTTTGCCTTTTCTCCGTCAATGGCCGTCTCAAGCATCAAGGCATCCATATCCTGCTCTTTCTTGAAAATATCCGACCTCAGGCCGGTCGTGTCCTTGAAAAAAGCATTACGCAGCTCCTGCATCTTTGTCGATCTGCTCAGGAGTAAGATTAAGATTCAGCGGGCAGCCCGGATACAGCCTATCTTCGTCAGATCCGCCCCGCCTGCCTTTACCCTGCCCCGGCTGGGCCTGTGCCGCGTCAAAAGCAGGCACGGCAGCCAGCATAAGGGCCAAACACATAATCGCTACTGTTTTTCTTTTCACCATGTTTTTCTCCTTTATTAGTAGAGTTTAACGGCCTCACTACATGAAACACCCGCTGTTATAAAAACCTGCGCTCAGGGAGGCGAAAAATCTTTCGGCCGATGGCGGCCGCGGCCCTCCCGGCCCATTCCCATGCCCGGGCCGTCGCCCCTGCGGCAGAAAAAACCGCGCTCCATGTCGACAAGAAAGGCCTGACGCTTTTCCGGTGGCAGCGCCTGCACATCCTTGAGCATTTGATCGACAACCATTTTCTCCATATCAGCCTGCATTGCATTGATGACTGAAAGTTGCTCGCTGATGCGCTGGCGTTCGGGCGCTGGGGCGGACAAAAGCTGCATAAGCTCAGACCGTGCATCGTTTATCTTCAGTCGCCCGTCCCGCATCTTTTCCTTCATGCGGTCATGTGCGGCAAGGTTCTCCGGCGGCAGTGCGTTCATGAACGACGGCCGGCCGTGCGGCGGCCTGCCGAAAAACTGATCAAAGGGCCTGCCCCACAGAAAGCGGTATGAAATGGCCCCTGCGATTATGCAGTTGAGACCGAAAGATATGATTATTAATGCTTTCCACCATGACGAATTCATAAGGCATTCTCCTGGTTGTTTATACCCGCGCTCTGCAGATACATTTCAAAAAATGAAGACGGGGGTGCATCCGACAGAATCTCGGCTATATGCCGAGTCGGTATCGGTCTGCGTCTGGCCGTTATCAGGGTAATACACGGATGAAATAAGCGCTCCTGAAACAAACCCCGCAAGCATTATGGCGGCAGCAGCTCCGGCAAAAGACGGTTTAAACACTTCAAGCCATGATCTGAGTGAACCTGCACGCTTCCGCTCATAGTCGTCAATGCGCTGCAGCACCTCCGGCGCCATGCTTGCGGCTGCATCAGAAGCAGGCAGCCCGTCAAGGGCATTCCATATTTTTTGCAGGCCTGCCAGTTCCTCCCGGCAGGCGGTGCATGCCCGTACATGGTCATCAATGAGGCGGGCATCATTCAACCGAAAGCAGCCCCTGCAGATACTGCGGCAGTTTCTTGTGTATGCTCCTGCATCCCATAGCATTCCCCCTTTATAGACTTTCGGAAAGTTGCTTTTTCAATGTTTCAAGCCCCCGATGCACCAGCGCCTCGAGGGCAGATACCGAACAGTCAAGCGCAGAGGCAGCCTCGCGGTAGCTCAGCTCCTCGAACCGCAAAAGCAGTATGGCCATACGCTGCCGCTCGGGAAGGCTGTTTACGGCACTCCTGACCCGTGCGGCCTGCTCTTTTTTTTCAAGACCGGCAAGCTGGCTATCCCTGCCGCAATCATCAGCAAGCGCATGCCCGGCTTCATCAATTGGCTGATTGTGCTGCTGAAGGGGTTCCCGCCTGCTGTCGCGAATATAATTAAGGCAATGGTTTGCCGTTATGCGGTACAGCCAAGTCGTAAAACGTGCCTGAGGGCTGTAGGAGCCTGCCGAAGTATACACTTTAAAAAAAATATCCTGAACCAGCTCACCGGCAGCATCATCACTGCCGGTATATCGGAAGGCCAGGCGTCGAACCCGCGCCTCATGCCTGCGCATAAGCTCACGCAAAGCTCCCGTGTTCTTGCCGGCAACGGCTTTCATAAGCTTCTCATCCGTCTCTTCGAGCAACAATTCGAGCCTCATGCTGTATCTTTTCAAACTGTCTTCTAAACAGGTTAAACACGTCTTTTTTAAATTTTATACTGTGGGCCTGTTTTTTAGTCAGCAAAAACAAAATCAGTTGCGTTTTGCAGCTGCAGGGTGGGTGTAGCAAAGCGAAACCCACCACATGTATTCATGAACCGTCAATGGTGGGTTGCACCCACCCTGCCGTTTCTTCTTGCGGGTTTGACATCCATCATTTTCCCAAATTGCCTCTGCATACTCCCGGAACTGTCAAACTCTTGGAGTCCCCCAGCAGAGCTGGGGGTTTACCTGTTATTAATAAAAATGCAGGATAAACGTTTACATCTGCCTCTACGTTACGGGAGCTATAGTTCTGTGTGCATCGCCAAGGAATTCCTGAACAAATCAGTAAAACGGCCTGTTGTCATGCCGCGTCAAGCACAGCAAGTTCCGCGCAAAACAGTCGCATTATTTAAAAACATCCTAAGCGTACAGGCAAACTATTTTATTAATCCTCAAACGGCAGTACATCGTCAGCATTGCAGCCGGCGCAGCTTTGTGCCTGGAGCACCTGCCGTGCCATTTCACGCAGCGCAGGATGCAGATCAAGAGACTGGGCAACAAAGACAACGTCCTGAGCCATTAAAAAATGAATGATTTTGAGCCCGATATCGGTTGGCGTATAGGGGTTACAGACAAGCGCCTTTTTAACATGGTAGCGGGAAAACCATTTTTTGCTGCTGAACACCTCGCGCTGCACATCAGCGCTTGCCGGCCTGCGAGAGCACAACTTCAGAACATCTGATTCCGTAATGGCAGGGTTCTGCAAAAGCGTACGGATTACCCGCGGGTCAGTATCAGCAAGCATCCGCGCCAGCTCATTGCGGTTCAGGGTCTTTGCCCGCGACATGCGAACGCCTGCCGGCAGATCGTCCTGCGGAACCGCTTCCTGATCTGCAGTCCTGCTGGCATCGGGTCGTGAAAGCAGACTTATAAGCTCGTCAAAACCCTGATCCCGGGCTGCGGTATACAGATCGCTCATAAAGGGGTTGCCCATGCGCTGCGTGAGAAATGGTACGCTGAGCGCGTCAAGAGCCAGGCAATACGGGCCCTTGCGCCTCGAAGCTCCGATAATAATAAGCTGCAGAAGCTGCGCAGCCTGCGGAGCCGGAAGGCCCAGCACCTTTTCAGCAAGTATATGCGAGCGCATTGCAGCGTCCGGCACTGCGCACAGGGTAGCAATGATCTGTTTCAGCAGGGGAGTTTTTTGAGCCATCTGCAGGGGCCGATCATTCCATGGAGCAGTAAAAGTATGCTATGAGCCGACAGGTTGTCGATGTTGCTGTGGCCGTAAGGATTGGTTGCGTCGGCGGGACGGTCGGAAACGGAGACGGCAGACCATGTCATGGCCGCAGCCATAAGGTCAAGCCCGGAGTGGGCCGCTTCCGACAGTATGCCCGGGCTAACCGTCCATAGCCCTACCGCAAGCTTCATGGCCGTAGCAGCAAAAACAGAGGCCCGCGCTATGCTGATCTTTTCTTTAAAATGCACCTGTGCTGTAGCTGCATCCATGAGCGTGGTTCACGTGCAAACACGTGCAATTGCAAACGGGGATACCTGCCTCATACAAGCGCGCTCAGCCGGTCAGCGGGTTCTGCCGGCCTTTTTGCCGGCCATTTCCAGGCGCAGCCGTGCGTCTTCTTCCTCAAGCAGAGCATATTTTCTGGCGCAGGCGGCTGTTTTCCATGGCGAGACGCCCCTTGACATCATCATAGTAGGTGCAGCGGTTGCGCCCGTCTTCCTTGCTGACATACAGGGCCTGGTCAGCCAGGTCGATGGCGTCCATCACGGCATTCATACTGGTTTCAAACTCGGCGATACCGGCTGAAATCGTTATGTGATGCTCCAGGTCTGAAATCGTGAAGGGAGTCGTTTCAATCCGTTTGCGCAGGTTCTCCATGGCGTCTATGACATCCTGCTTTTCATGGCCGTAAAACACTGCGCAGAACTCCTCGCCGCCGTAGCGGTAGGCATACGGAACGCCGTCACGGATAAGCAGGGCAGTCTGCTTGAGCACCTCGTCGCCAACGGGATGCCCGTGGGTGTCATTGAATATCTTGAATTTATCGATATCGATCATCGCTACAAACAGCTTTTTCTGGCCTGTTTTAAACTGTTTGAACAGTCGGCCCATCTGCTCATTGAGCTTGCGCTTGTTGTAGAGCTGCGTGAGGTCATCGGTATACACCTTCAAGGCATGAAGCCGGTTGTGATTAGCCTCGATGATGCGGGCTGCCACCGGCGTAATGAACGCAACATCCTGTATCCAGCGCTCCCTGTCGAAATCATCCTTTATCTGGCGGCATATGCGGTAGTGGCCGATCTGCCTGCCCTCAACCATAAGCGGAATCTCATAGATTGTTTCCTGAACCTCCTGAAACGTAGGGGAACTGACGGCTTCGGGAAGATCGGGGGCGTCTTCCTGCTGTTTGTTGTAGGTAAAAACCTTGCCGTCGGTTTTAAGCTCATTGGTCAGAAACCGGTCATCGTCAAAAAGATAGACGTCGAACTGTTTCGCGCCCAGAAAGCCTATAATCCTGCGGATTCCATCCTCGAAAGGCTCAAGCATAATATCCACGAGCATCTGGCTGCGAAGCATCCGCTGCTCGTAAATCTCAACTTCCTGCACATGTGCTATCTGCGACTCGACCAGCTCCTGCTGCACATGCTGCAGACGGTAGACCGCACCGAGGGCATCCTCCGCCTCTTTGAGGGCATGGCGGTACAGCTCGGAAAAAACAGCCAGCTTTTTATATACCTGCTGAATGCGATCGCGATTTTTAAAGACAAGGGAGCCAAGCTTGCCGGGGTCAATAACCTCAATGATCTCATCACCGAGCATCTCCCTGATGCGCGCAAAATATTTCTGCGGAATGGAACGCGTGCAGTCAAGGGAGACCTTATCTTCAAATTTGCGCAAATGAGCCTGAAAATCACTGACGATGGCAGGATCCGGCTTCATCGAGGCTGACCTTTGCTCGATCTCCTTGAGTATACCCTCGACTATTGACCGGGCAGTATCATTTTTTCTATTCATGATCTGTGGCAAACGCCTCTAAATAGGCTGTTATATGGTGAAAATACACCAATTGAAACATGCCCCCTTATACTTTTTCCCCTGTATAACCTAACAAGATATCACAGCATTGTAAAGAAAGAGTTTTTCAAATCACGGGCAAACCGGCGCGCAAATACCGCTTTCGATAAAAAAGCTTGAAAGGCGCGTTCGAAAAGTATAAAAATTTAAAGAACATGCACCGGAAGCAACGCATGCCCTTTCATCCAACTTAAAAAGAGGATACTTAGCTTATGAGGAAAAATTCCTTTTTTCTCTGCTTCTTTGCCTGCTGTGCCCTGTTGCCTGGTACTGCCTGAAGGCAGCGGCCTATGCTCAGCAGGCATTTGGCCCCGTAACGCCTCAAACCTTTACGCTCCAGATCATGACTCTTCTTGACAAGTTTACTGCAGATACAGAACTGCAGAAATTCCGCAAGCGCGGCTACAGTGCCTATATTTTTGAATACACGACAGAGTCAGGCAAAGTAATCTACAAAATCCGAAGTGGAAAATACGCCAACCGGTCTTCGGCAGTCGCGGCGGCAAAAGAGTATCAGGCAAAAGAGGGTGCTGCCGCCATGGTCGTAACTGCCAGCGACGATGCCCCTGCCGGTAAAGCGCAGCCCGCACAGAAAGCGGCTGTGCCGGACCCGCCGGAGGAGAAAAAAACCGCAGGTGGAAAGAAAGTCACGTATAACGGTAGCTGGATGCGGAAAAACCCTCCCGCCCGACCAGCCTTCAGGAAAAAGTTACTGCCCTCGAGCGGGGTCACATGCCTGCGCAGAATAAAAAGACTGCCGCACAGGAACCCGGCGACGGCATCTGGTTTACCCTCCAGACAAGCACGGAGCCTGACAAAGAATCGGCTGAACGCAGAATCAATCAATTGGGCCGCAAGGGCTATGAGGCATACTGCGTAGAAACGCCTCTGCAAAACGGTAAAACGCAGTTTAAAATACGTATCGGCAAATACGGCTCCCCTGAGGAAGCCGGGCAGGCTGCGCAAAAGTTCAATGCCCAGGAGCGCAGGGGCTGTATGGTCGTAAAAATTGCCCCTGAAAGTTATTCTGAAACAGAGCAGACTGTCTCAGCAGAAAGGGCTGCGGCAGACCGGACAGCAACAGGATGAGCCTGATGAAATCGAGACTGAACCCCTTCCGCAGCCGGCAAAATACAAGGTTAGAAAAACTGATTTCACCGACGACACAGAACACATGCCGGCTGCAGACTTGCCTTCAGAGCCTGAACCGGCTCAGCCGGCCACTACGCATACTGGACAAGGCTTCAGTTCCAGAAGCCATCGACAACAGAGCAAACTGACAATGATTCCGAACAGATGGAAGCTGCAGCGCGCTGCCCCTAAGCGCATGACAAAAATTTATGCCTACCGGACGGAAAGCGGCGCCATCAATCTTACAAACAGGTATGAAGACATTCCCGAAGCACTGCGGCACAATATAGAATATATTTCCCTGTTTCCTGTGCACATTAAAGATATTACAAAAAACGGGCCCCGGCTGACCCTGGATGCTGATGGCCAGCAGACAGAAATGATACTTGCGGGCTTTAGCATGCCAAAAAAGAACGATTCTGTTCGCGCCTACATTGATGAGCTAAAAACAAAACCCCTGCGGCTCAAGTATAGCCCTAACCAAAAAACCAAAGACGGCGCCATTGCAGGCAGGCTTTTCCTGAAGGAAGGCTCCTACATCAATCTCGATATGGTGCGCAAAGGCCTTGGCGAATGCAGCGTTCAAACGCTCGCTTCAGATCAGCAGGAAGCGTTCCGCCAGGCTCAGGATGCGGCAAAGCGGGAGCGAGTCGGCATCTGGGCAAACTGAAAGCATACCGCGGGCTTTCAAAAAATACAAAAGAATCGAATGAACCAGTTGACCTTTTACGAAAAAAACTATATATATTGATACTCTATAAACGCGCCCTTAGCTCAGCTGGATAGAGTGACGGACTACGAATCCGTAGGTCACAAGTTCGAATCTTGTAGGGCGCGCCAGAAAATTCAAGCACTTAGCCGGTTATAGGTTAAGTGCTTTTTTCTTTGTGCCGCCCTATTGCTACCCTAATTGAAAAAACAGGCCGCTTATCAACAGATAAACAATTCGGTTTAAGTCTCGGGTAAAAGGCAGGCAAATACAGCATTACAAAGCCAAAGGTAAAGCCTATTTGAAAAATTTTTCATGCGGCTTGTGAAGGTCTAGCAGATAAACCTTAAATCTTCGCCCAGGCCCCCATGCCCCCTCATTCTTTGCCATTAAACAACTATCAAATCATCTTTTCAATTTAGAAGAATATATCTTATTCGAAAAGGAACCACAACCCTTGTGCCCATAGTAAAAACTTCACTGCAATGAAGTTTGCAGAAGCCCTCAGTCGACCGGCTGTTTGCCTTTCAGGCTTAAGACAGCCACCGTGATAGCATATTTGCAGAGGTAACATGGCATTGTTGACGTTTCTGAACTATGACGTAGTATGGACTTTTTTAAAAAAAAGCCTGCCCACAATATGTTGTAGTCAGACTTTTTCACCGCCATCATTCTCAGAATCAACTGAGCTTTTATTTCCAGCTACAATACACAAGGGGGCAACAACATCATTTTCGTTTAGAACACCTCGCATTATAAATCATTTCCAACCAACCACGATAGTTTTGGCATCAGAAATTTTTGTTGAATCAGCAGGAGGTAACCCTATCCATTCCTCATTCTTCCAATAGCCGGGAACGGAAACATTAGAACTGTTTCTGCAATATCCCGCCGCGTACACATCCCTCCGGATATGGTCAGTGCATTAACCTCAGCATCCCTCGTCTCATCAAGAACAGGCAAGCCTGTCCATTCCTCATTTTTCCAATAGCCGGGGACTCGATCATTAGAACTGTTTCTGCAATATCCCGCCGCGTACACATTGCTTCCGGAGATGACTATTGAGTTTACCATTGCAGGTCTGACCGGATCGAGCTTGGGCAGGCCGAACCAGGTTCCGTTCTTCCAATAGCCGGGAATACCGGCCCCTGAGGTATTTGTGCTCACGCCACCGGCATATACATCGCTCCCGGATATTGCCAGTGAAGTGACCAACGAAGACCTCGTATCATCAAGAGGCGACAGATCGTCCCAGACACCATTCTTCCAGTAACCGGGCACTATACCCCGGCACTGTTTTTACAATACCCCCCGATATAGACATCGCCCTCAGCGATGGCTAAAGCATAACAATACGAACCATTTGTTTCATCCAGTACCGGCAGATCAATGCGTGTGCCGTTTTTCCAGTAGCAGGCTCTGGTAACATCATTGCTGTCATCTGTCACCCCAGCGGCATATAAATCACCTCCGGATATGGTTATCTCATAAACAATAGCGTTTTTCGCCGTATCGATAGGAGGCAGGCCGACCCAAAATCCGTTTTTCCAATAGCCGGGGACAGAGACCCCCAGACCGTTTCCGCAATACCCCCCGGCATACACATCGCCTTTAGATATGGCTAAGGAAGTAACAAAGGCATTTCCGTCCAGATAGAGACGAGGCAAAATTTGCCATCCTCCATTCTTCCAATAACCGGGCACGGCAATGTATAGAACTGATTCTTCTATGACCCCCGACATACACATCTTTTACATCCAACACCGACTCCCAGCAGCGTCACCATCATAAAGATAATGAACAGGTGTTTTTTCATGTGCCTTCCTCCAATTGTCTGTATGCAGTTGTTTTAGTTTCTCATACAACCGTTTTACCAGCATGAAGAAAGTATAAGCGCTCTTTAAAAGATTATAGGCTCTTGCAATCAGCTCTTACAATAATAGAAGGGCCTGCAAACGTTTACTTAGCCCATCTGATGCTGCCTTCGCAGTCGCCAACAAGCACGCGGTATTCCTCCCACTCAAGCGGCTCGCCGTTGATCGTCGCCCGCATGAACATAAACCGCTTGAAAAACACACGAGTGCTTACAACGTCGATTGAACCAGATTCCCATTTTATTACCGGGGTCTCACCAAACTCCGTGCCCCGCTGCCCAATGACGAGCAGTGATCTGATTCTCTCTCTATCACCAATCAGCCAGCCAAGTATTTTGGGAATAATTTTGACCTCACAGGTCGGTAAGATGTTAGTATAAAAAGGATCCGTATCATCTACGTCAAATCCGCTGCTGTTGTCCGCATAGCCTGCAGGCGGCGTCAGAGAGCAGACGTCTGTCGTAGTATCGACAACGCCGTAGCCATCCCCGTCGGCATCCTTGTAATAGGTAACTGGAGTATGGATTGCGGAATTATTGTCGTTGCAGTCCGGCCCCGCAAGACAGTTATCGCCATAGCCGTCGCCATCTTTATCAATACAGGCCGCCCAGGCCAGCGAGTTGCCCATCAGCAGGGCGCCATCGGTTGAAGCAGTCCATAAGCCAGCCTGGGCATCGCTGGAGGGTGGGAAAAAGTTCAGGCCCACGATCTTCACAGTGGTCGGGTCTGTCGTGGCCACCAGCGGAACATTGTTGCTCCAATGCGCCACCAGGGTTGCTCCGGTAGCCAGGTTCACGTTATTATGGAAACTCCTTGAACCTCCGTCAAAGGAGCTGACGCCCTCCAGGATGGGATGGGTCGGCAGGTCCGGAATCAATGTACACAGTGTTCCAGAGATATTCGGGCCTGTCGTAAAAGGCAGGTAACCTTCGCTTGTGATCCGCCCGGAAATAACAGAGGTGTCGATCCCCCCTAATGCAAAGGTAGCCACTACAACGCCTCCTCCGGCATCTGCATAGTTTGCCAGCACATCCCCCATTGCAATGTTGTTATAGAAGTTGAAATTACTGTAAACAAACACTGCGCTATATTGCTGCAGTTCTTCCAGGGTCGGAGTGTAAGTATTTACCTTGTGAATATCCACCCGGGTAAACAAGCCGGTGCTGTTCAGTTTGCTCTGGACATCCAAAGCATAGTCCGGGTCGTCTGCGCCATAAATGCCAACCACACCGCTGGTGTCTGCTGTGATGCAATTTCCAGCCCAGGCCAGTGCGTTGCCCATCAGCCGGGCGCCATCGGTTGTAGCAGCCCATAAGTCCGACCTGGCATCGCTGGAGGGTGGAAAAAAGTTCAGGCCCACGATTTTCCCGGTGGTCGGCTGTTTTGTGGCCACCAGTGGCACGCCGTTGCTCCAATGCGCTACCTGGAACGCACCGGCAGTCAGGGAGATTGGTGAATGGTAACTTTTTGAACCTCCGTCGAAGGAGCTGACGCCCTCCAGGAGGGGATGGGTTGGCACGTCCGGGATTACAGTAAGCGGTGTTCCTTGGGTAAGCGGGCCTGTCGTAAAAGGCAGGTATCCTTCGCTTGCGATCCGTCCGGAAATTGACGCATTCGTATAGAACGCAAAGATAGCCACTACAACGCCTCCTCCGGCATCTGCATAGTTTGCCAATACATTGCCAAGTTCAGTGCTGTTATAAAAAGCGTAATCACTAAACACAAGCACGGCGCTGTATTGCTGCAGTTCTGCCAGGGTCGGGGTGTAAGTACGCACATTGTGAATATCCACCTGGGTAAACAAGCCGGTGCTGTTCAGTTTGCTCTGAATATCTGTTAACCAGCTTATTTCATTCGGTGCGCCATAAATGCCAACCTTGCAGGGGCCTGCTGCTGCGGCTGGGTGCGGCGCTAAAGAGAACACCGCGAAACTCGCCAGGAATGCCACCGATAGTGCTAACGAAAAAGCGCGAAAAATACGATTCATGACATCCTCCCTTTACAAAAAAAATTTTATGAATAAAAATTTTTAAAAAACAAAGGGTGAAAAACAAACAATTTAACGTGTATAAATATATTACATAGGATATTAAATAGTTAAAATCAATAGGTAAAAATGGTAATGGGCGCGGTGGTTATAGGCGAACGGTTGATATGACAATCTTTCCAAATGAGGTTGATCGTTCACCACAACAGCTAGTGGCAGGACTTGTCAGACTAAAAGTCCATACTACGGCTCTCTAACTGGACAAAAAGAAATCCCGAAAATTCAAGGTTACCAGAAGTAACAAGCAATAAATTGAGCCGCATTCTATAGTCAAGGCGTGAACACAATATCCAGTAAAAATTAATTGGCTGCCGGGCGCAACAACATGTTGTAACAATTGCATGCCATTACTGCATGTATGGTCTTTACATCATTGATAAACTTTTTATCTCCTGGCGGTGGGCATCAACATATATCTTTATTTTTTCCTGATGCTCGGGCAAAAGTTTTGTAAACTGTAATCCCATACCTGCCGGGAAAAATTTTGATTTTGGATTTGTCCATACCACACGGCCTTCAATAGTCATAGTTTCCTGATCATCTGGCAGCTGTATGAGCATCGTAACTTCGGCATCGATAGCTAAAGGTTTATCCGTCTTCAGAAAAAGGCCGCCATTGTTAACATTCAGCATATAGGACCTTACAAAGGAACCCTTTTCCCGGAACTTTATTTCAATATTTGTTGAAATCCTGGGACTTTCCCGTTCATTCTCAATCATCCATATATCCCTAAAAAATATTTCTCGTTTTGCTTTTTACAAAATGTTTGCCAAAGTTCATAACAGCGACTTCATCGGACGTGTCATATTAGTTGTTTGGCTTCGCAAGTTCCATACTATATCTTCTTTATGAGGCAGGACAGCAAACTTAGGGGGTCTTTTTTACGAGTTGCTGGATCATGTTGGCACTGAGTATTTTCGTAAACTTAATGCCACTCATTAACTCATTGAAGCGCTGCTTGGTCCACATGATTTCTGCTTCAGTAATAATGCGCATGATTGTGTTCGGTATGGCAATATCCATTGCAATAACAGCCCCTCTTTTTAGGTTTTCAGTACCTGGGAATAGGGCTGTCGCACCGCTTGAGCTTAGATTTGTGATCCGGCATTCCTGGTGCTGCGTACCCTGCCCCTTGATGCGATACGTGCCATTGAGGTCGACATCGAAGCGTTTCTTGTCGCGCCGGTCGAATGCAGACATTATGTGTTCTCCCATTGTGTTGAGAATGGCTGTTATGTTCTAGGTAGAACAGAAATAAATATTTCATGATTTTATTATTAAAAGGAGTATTTAGCTGTACTGTGCAACTTTATTTTAATGCCCTCGTAAAAAGTCACGGTACAGGTCATTGCGAAGAGAGGAGCGACGTGGTAATCTTTTTTTTTGAAGCACGTGCGCACACAAAGATTGCTTCACTTCGTTCGCGATGATAATTTTTGTTTTTGATTCTTTATGCCGACATAAGGCCTTTTTTCAGAAAGTTGCACAGTACAGTTAGTATTAATGATAAAAGTAACTACAAATTTGATGCCATGTTGAAATAATTTTACGTTAAAAAAAGGTGTGGTTTTTAAGGACATTAGAATCAGATTACAATGGGGCTCGGGGCAAGAGCAAAAGTTCAACTGTGCGGTGGCACAAACTGAGAACGTTCAATTTGTGCCAAATAGCAGTGATTATTAGGGGAGTAGTTGCTATTGATAGTGATAATGCAGTTGATATATCCCAACAAAAACCAAGCATACCATATCTTGTGTCCATGCTTGCCTTCCAAAAACCCCACATTACGGCTCTCATGTTTGATACATACTAACCTCGAAAATTCATGATTACCGGAAGTATCATGGAATAAAATAGAAAGTGCAATCTACAGGCACAGCTGGACTTAACAAGCACCCAAAATCAATGCACCGTTACGCCTACTTTGTAGAGAATTTCATCTTCCATAATTTCTAAAGAACTTCCTGTTTCCAGAGGAAAATGAGCCGGGAGCTTTGTGATGATTACCCCAAAGATATGGTCTGCCTCAATCAGCTCAACCTCAAGGTCAATCAAGCCACTATCAATTTGAAGGGGTTCTCCAGAGCCAATACGAAAAAAGGCTCGGATGGTAATACGATCACCGACAACAAGAGAACTCAGCTTTACGCCAGGGTAGTCAGGGAATTTATTTGGGTAAAAGCCAGGCGTCTTTACCTGATTAAGGCTGAAAATATGGTAGCCATTTTCAATAACATCTTTGAAAACAGGGGGGTCATTTACACGTATTGCCATTTTTCTTCTTTCAGTAACTCGCTTTGGGTTGGATAGACTGTTGAATAAAGTTACTGGGTTTTATTAAGCAACTCACATTATATTTGACATCAATGCTGCCATTTCTCAAAAGGCCTGCCCCGATCTTTTGATTTTTCCATGTGTGAACCCATTTTGCCTTCCGTTGCAAGCTCGACCAGATTGTCGTACTTTTCATATTCCTTGGGCAGTTCAAAAAGGGAGCCTTCCTGTTCACCTTTAACAATATTGCTGAATAGAATGGAACTGGTTCCGGTCTGGCCGCGTGGTAGTTCAAATTGCAGTAATGTTTTTACGGGAAAACCGGAAAGGTCCTTGGCCAGCCAGGTGGTTATATCGTTTTTCATCCCAGTGCCTGTTGTCTTAACAATATGCATTTTCTCGCACTGCCGGCCATCAATTTCCTCGGTGCCCAGCTTTTCCTTTTTTTGCACAGTGCTTTTCTTATTTTTATTTTTTTCCATCCTGTCGCCAAGCATCTCCCTGATTTTTTCAGAATCAAGCTCCATGTAGCCCTTTTTTCGGGGGAACACTATAAAAGTTTTATCTTTTAGCGGGAACTCAAGCAGGTAACAGTTTACAAGCGACAGGGTCTTTCTGTCTTCCTGTACTTGCAGCCCCCCTTTGATATCAATGCGTATGCCGGAGAGCCCATTTTTATAAATAACCGAGTCAACATGTACTGTTTTCCCGAGCATTTCAGTAACGCTTGTCATATCCGCCCTGAGTGAAACATTCAACTGCTCCCAGTTAAGATAGTCGGCAGCCCGGTCAAAATCTATTCCCGATTGCGGGAGCACATCTTTGATGCCAAGCGCGTCCAGAGTTTCGCCAAATTTTTCAATTCCGGCAATAGAGGTCGTATGCAGACATAAAAAGAAGAACACAAATAATACTGTAGTTTTTTTAAGCATGTGAAACCGCTTTTAAAGGAATAATAATCCCGATATATTATGGGAAACCTCAGTGAGAAGCTTTACTTCTCAATTTTCGTGAATTTTGCCCCCTTCAGGGAAATGTCAAACATAAGCCCCTGGGGACTAAAAACAAATGCCACGACCGGGTCCTTTAAACTGGTGGTGTCAATCCGTTTACCGCCGCCAATATCAATAATAGCGACGTTGCCGTCCACCCCTACTTCCCATCCTTGAATCTTTTTGAACTGATTGAGCGCCTCCTCGGTCATGAAGGCGATGATAATATCCATCTTTTGTGCGCCAAAAGTTAATCCATAGGACCCGGCGATAAGGTTATAGTATCCATCCGTCTCTCCTCCAACTCGAAGTTCGCCCTGGCCGTATTCCCCGCCAACAAAGAATCCCGCCTTGGTAATGCCAGACATCACAAGAAGTGCTTTTGCGGAGGAGGTAAGCTCTTTGGCCCCGTTGACCTCTTTATAAAAACGATTCAGTGTTTTGATGGTATCTGCTTTGATTTGAGCAGCTGTTTTATTGTATGCACGATTCAGCTTACTTTTGGCATCTGCGCCCATCTGGGCAGCTGTTGTAGCGTACGCATTATGGGAAAATGAACCGCAAAGCAATAGCGTAAGGCTGATGGAAACCAGCAGGGCAGTTTTACATAAAGATCTTTTTTCAGATGCATTTCATAATGGTCTCCTTTATACGTTATTATATATGAATCACAAATATAGTTTTATCATCCCTCAACGTCGTTCTCGCACCACCGATACCAGCTTTTCCATATCAGCTTTCTCAAGTTTCAACAGGAATGAAACATCCTCCTGGGTTTTAAGCAGGCCCTTGAGAATATTTATTAGTTCTTCCTTGGTCTTCTTCATCCGCATACACCCCTTTTAAGTTCTCTTAAACAATAAATTTATGACAATCCCCGAGCGCTTTTTACTGCTTCATAAGCGGCATTGATTTCCTGAAGTTTATTGGTCGCAAATTGTGTAAATTCATGCGGCAGGCCTTTAGAAGCCAGCGTGTCAGGATGAAAGTCTCTGACCAGTTTTCTGTAGCTTTGTTTTATTTCATCATTTGTGTTGCCAGCGGTGCAATTCAAAACGGCATACTGCTTTTCAAGCGCATCAACTGTCGGGGTTTGAATAAAAGACTTCTTTATCAGTTCATATTCATAATCGGAAACATGAAAAATATTTTTTACGGTCAGGATCATCTTTTCTTCTTCCGGGTGAAAATGATTATCAGAGAACGATACGTGCAACAGCATTTCAAGCATGGAGTGCAGCAGTTGGGGTTTACCCTTCGCGAAGCCGTAGTACTGTCTTGCGAATTCATCAATAGTTGACGGTGAATTTTTCGCTTCTGCAAAAATGCTTCTAGCAAACTCACCGGTCTGTTTATTAAGGTTTGAGCCGGCGATAAATTGCTCGACGGCCCTTATCTCATCCTGCTTCACAATCCCGTCAGCCTTTGCAACTTTGGCCAGCATTGAGAAAAAGGCGATAAAATATGCCGCCTCGTTCTTTTCCGTGTTTGTAACCGGCGTGGTCTCTCGTGAATCAATAAAGAAATGACCCATCGCAGCACCGGTGACTGCTCCCAATGGACCACCAAGAGCAAATCCAAGGGCTCCACCCATCATTTTTCCCATCCAGCTCATTTTATCAATCCTCCATTGTGATCAGTTTAAATATTAAAACACCACACAACCACGTCTTCTGTCAATCAGGGATTTGGGATGGTCCGTTGCGCCATTGTGAAACCAAAGAAGCGGGACATCGATAAACCATTTTTCATTCTGACTGTACTGATCGTGTCGGCTGAACTTTAACAGGACGCGCTGCCCTGTTTCTTGTGAACCCATGACGTCAAGGATCGACTGGATCCGTTCGACGGCTTGATAATAGATTTGCATTACGGCGTCTTTGTTGAGATCGTACTTTATGACCAGTTTTTTAGATTTCAAGAAATTATAGAATACTATATAAGTGTTATGTTTGATGCCACAAAGGAAAAGCTATGCAGAGTAAAAAATTTTTCTGGTTTGCTATTGCACTTACTGTACTCGCTGGCTGCGGCGATCCAAAACGTAAGCAGGCTTTAGAAGAAATCAGTGAATTGGAAACAAAGCGGGTAGAGTCCGAAAGCACGTATGAGCAGCTCAAGAAATTCCAGGTTATTCATTCGCAGTTCATCATGCGCGAACAGGAATTTAAGAACAAGCAGCCCATCATAGTGTTAACTGTAAAGAATGAAACCGAACAGGCTGTATCACGTGCATACTTCGAGGCAACGCTTGCCAGTCCTGGTCGAAGGGACCCCTGGTACAAGGACAGATTCAATTACATAATCTCCGGGGGCCTGAAGCCTGGAGAGGAAGCGACCTGG
Organism: uncultured delta proteobacterium; assembly: GCA_963718965.1. Classification (GTDB taxonomy): domain Bacteria; phylum Desulfobacterota; class WTBG01; order CAIYCZ01; family CAIRTM01; genus CAIWCT01. The sequence goes on from CAVRBJ010000022.1 coordinate 252,782, forward strand.
TCTCTCGAACCAAACATGTTCTCGGGTTGGGCGAAAGTAGATGCTCCAACAGATGCGGCATTAACAGTTACGGTTGAGGAAATTGATGGCGCCGATGGTAAGTCAATCTATGTGACAAGGGAATTTACCGAGCGCGACCGCGAAAGGCTGGATGAGCTCAAAAAGAAGTATGGTGTCGAGTCTAAGCAAGTAATACATGCGTTGCGCCATGACGACCGAAAAGATCCGCTGAGCGTCATCGGTCAAAAGGATAAGGATAATAAGCCCGATGTAATGCCTGAGTTGCCCGGTCAGGAAAAGAAAACAGACCCTGCCACGCAGATATCAGCGCGTGCGGCAAACGGTGTACAAGAAGCACCGGCGCCGGCCCCGGCAGGCGAAAAGCCGGCCCATAAACCGCCGCTCTATCAACCCTCGGCAGAAAATAAAACCCCGCCTCCGGCGCCTGCTGCTGCGCAGCCTGCAACCCCTTCCGCAGCGCAGCCGACCCCGAAAGCTTCAGAGTCAATCATCTATACTCTCCAGCTTGGCTCTTTCAAAAGCAAAAATGCCGCCTCTTCTTTTTCACGCTCTCTTTCCGCCAAGGGCTATAAGCCGAATATCGTAAAGATTACGGTGCCGGATAAAGGCGTCACCTACCGCGTTCGCCTTGGAAAATACAAAAATCTCAATGATGCCAGGAAAATGGTTGCCGCTCTGGCAAAGAAAGAAGGCATTTCCGCCATTATTATTTCCAAGTAGCTCTTTCCGACAGAAGATTAAGCCAACCCGCCTGCATGATCCCTGATCAATTGTTTGCAAAATCATTCATCCAAACGCACAGGAACAAAAACTTTAAGCTTTCTAACGTTTTGCATAGTGCTCATTATGATTAAATTGATCAGCTAACTATTACTCTTTTTGAACACATTATACGGTATATATAGGTTGTCTTAAGTAAAAAGTTCTTTCCTTTAACCTCCACAATAAAAAACCATCATTATTTCTTACTGCATACATTAAAAAAAAATCTTTATAAGATTTATTTTATATTAATTTTAATATTTTTATTCTTTAAGCTTGCACCCAACAAAGACGCTCTCCTTATTGGCACAATATATGTAATAAAAACTATAGTTAAAAAATGTTCGGCTCTTTGCGGACAGAAATGCTCTATTTGTTTTTAAATCAAACCACTATTTAGATACTTTATATGTTTTTTAAAAAATTTTTGTTAAAAAAACTATTAATTGTCTCTATATTTCTACCCGCACAGGCCCTTGCACAGCAATGGGGAGATTTCAGATATACGGAATCAGATGATGCTATCACCATCATCAAATATACCGGTTCTGGTGATGCAGTTGAACTTCCATCGGATATAGATGGCAAGCCGGTAGTACGTATTGGCAGTGATGCTTTTCAATATTCCTCCGGTTTGACCAACCTAACCATTCCCGAGAGCATTACGAGCATTGGGGCGGGGGCTTTTTGGGGTTGCTCCGGTTTGACCAGCGTGACCATCCCTGAAAGCGTTACGAGCATTGAAGCCGGCGCTTTTGCTGCTTGCACCGGTTTGACCAGCGTGACCATCCCGGGCAGCGTTATGAGCATTGGGTCCGGAGCGTTTTGTCTTTGCATAAAGCTGTTCAGTATAGATGTTTCCCCGGACAATCATCTCTACAGCAGTCAGGATGGCGTGCTGTACAACAAGAACAAGACAGCGCTCATGCAATATCCTGCTGGAAAGCATGGCGGGTTTACCATACCGGTCAGCGTTACGAGTATTGGGGATTATGCCTTTAGAAATTGCGCCGGTTTGACCAGCGTGACTATTCCGGGCAGCGCTCACAGGATTGGGTATGGTGCATTTTCTTATTGCACCGGCCTGTCCAGCATTACCATAGCTGAAAGCGTTACAAGCATGTTGGGTGCTGTGTTTTATGGCTGCGCTGGTTTGACCAGTGCATATTTTTTAGGAAATGCACCAGAGATTGGCGCTGATGTTTTTAATAATTGCGCAAGCGACTTTACTGTTTACTACACTGCAGGAAGCACTGGTTTTACAATTCCGAGGTGGCATGGCTATCCTACGGCGCCGGCAGGTGGCAGGCCATGTCCGGCCAAAATTGCACTGGGGAATGATAATCCGAATCTTGAAAAACTCCGCGCCTTTCGTGACGGCCCCCTTGCTCAAAGCGCAGCAGGGCGCAGGATTATAGACATTTACTACAACAATGCCGACAGCATCAATGCTGCCCTTGACCGTAGCCCTGCCCTGCGGGCCATAACCCGGAATTTTTTTGAAGCAGTAGCCTCGCTGACTGGCAATAAGGAATGAAATTGGTTTAGCTCTTTCTTAAATAGCAAAAAGGAGCCTATATGTTATATAGAAGGTTCTTCCTTGTTTGTTGTGTTCTACCCCGCCCCGTGCTGCTTTGGACGCTTCTATCGTTCATCCCGCAAGGATTACCTTGTAACATATTGAAATATGATGAAAGAAACTTATTATACATTTAAACTATCCTGTAAATTTTCGCAGACTGAAGGTATTGCGGAGTGTTCTATTAAGTGCTAATTTAGATTAGAAGTTAGCAGTAATAACATACTCAAACTCATGCACTAAATAATTATTTTTTTAAAAGGAGGACACAATGCAGTTGATTAAATCCATAGTGTTTACATCATTGTTTAGCTTAATATTTTATTCCTCAGCGGCCTTTGCGGAGCAGTGGGGTGATTTTACGTATACGGAATCAGGGGGAACTATCACAATCACGGACTATACCTGCCCGGGCGGGGCTGCAGTAATTCCAGATACCATAGACGGAAAGCCGGTAGTAAGAATTGGGAATCAGGCATTTTTTCAGTGTGCAGCATTGACCGGCGTGACAATCCCCGGCAGCGTTACGAGCATTGGATTTGCAGCATTTAATGGCTGCACCGGCTTGGCCACCGTGACCATTCCCGATAACGTTACGAGCATTGAGCAGGGGGCGTTTTATGGCTGCACCGGTTTAACCAGCGTGACCAAGGAATCGGTTTAACGACCATTGGGTATGATGCATTTAATGGCTGCACCGGCTTAACCAGCTTGACTATTCCGGGCAGCGTTACGACCATCGGAGGCTCAGCGTTTCAAGGCTGTACCGGCCTGACCGGCATCACCATACCGGACAACGTAACAAGTATAGGAGAATCTGTATTTTATAATTGTACCGGGTTAAGCCGACTAGTAAGCATACCCGCCAGTCTTATCGAGCATTCCGGCATATGCAGTATTTCGATGGCTTGCAGCCAGCTTGACCAGCGTGACCATACCAAACAGCATAACGAGCATTGGAAATTATGCATTTTTTCTGTGCACCGCTTTGACCAGCGCATATTTTTCCGGGAATGCACCAACGATGGGAGCTGGTGTTTTTGACAACTGCGCAAGCGGCTTTACTGTTTACTATACTGCGGGCAGCACAGGTTTTACAAATCCGTGGTATGGATATCCTACACTCTGCCTGTACTGATGCCGATAATGACAGGTATGCTATCGAAGGCGGCGGATGCGGTGCAATTGACTGTAATGACAACAATTCCTCAGTAAATCCGGGCTCTTCAGATGCCAATTGCGACGGCATCGATAACAACTGCGACAATCAGACCGATGAAGGCTATGTTAGTGTCGACGAGCTGCTTTCTGCCGGGCGCCTGTGCGGCGGGCAATGCAGGCGTGCGAGCTGTTCAGCCGGCATTGAAACACCATGTGCGACAGGCACACCGTCTTCAGACGCAAATTGCGACGGCATTGACAACGATTGCGAGCAAGCAGTCTGATGAAGACTATGTCAGCCAGCCAACAAGCTGCGGCGTCGGAGCATGCGCAGCGCGGGCAGCACCTCCTGCGTCAATGGGCAGAGCAGGACAGCTGCACACCTGGTACGCCTTCAAGCGATGCAAACTTGCGACGGCATTGACAACGACTGCGACAATCAGACTGATGAGGGCTATGTCAGCTCAGTCAACAAACTGCGGTGTCGGGGCCTGCGCAGCAACAGGCAGCACCTCATGCGTAGCGGGCGGCGTTGTGGACAGCTGTACGCCTGGCACGCCTTCAAGCGATGCCAACTGCGACGGCATTGACAATGATTGCAGCGGCACGGCTGATGAGGACTATGTCAGCCAGCCAACAAGCTGCGGCGTTGGGGCTTGCGCAGCAACGGGCAGCACCTCATGCGTAGCGGGCGGCGAAGTGGACAGCTGCACGCCGGGAAGCTCAACTGCCGAGGTCTGTAACGGCATCGATGATGACTGTAACGGTGAGATCGATGATGGGCTGACATTTAAGACGTATTATCATGGATGCCGATAACGATCATTATGGCAATGCCGATAATTCTACGGTTGCCTGTGAAGAGCCTGAGGGTTATGTCGATAACAGCACCGGCTTTGACTGCAATGACAATGATACAACAATCAATCCGGGCGCAACAGAAGTATGCGGCGACGGCATCGACAACAACTGCGACAATGTTACGGATGACAACTGCTCTACCTGTACAGACGCTGACGGCGACGGCTACTTTGTCGGTGAAGGGTGTACGCCGGTAGACTGCGATGACAGTGACTGGAAAATCCATGAAGGATGCGAAGCAAATCCCTGCTCCCTGAAAATCATTCCGAAGCAGATTTTCAAGGTTCTCGCATTCGCTGAGCCGATTGTCCCGTACATTATTTCTGCAGATAAGGAAAGCGGTGTTAATTTTGGAACCTTTAAGGTCCGGTTTCCAGCTGAAGGAATAAGCCCATTGTTAAGGATCAGGATTGGCAAGAGAATTATCATTGGCACGTATTTAGTCAATCCGTTCAAGTTAGCAAAAGGCGATACTACAGCAGAAGTTGAAATTTACGGCGAGAGCCCTGAAATCCTGTGTGCTGATTTTGAGGTAAAGTAAGCTGTAAAATTTTGACTGCTTGATTGGTTGTAAATAAAAGGCCCGGTGCATCTGCACCGGGCCTTTTACTACTGCGTCGCTTTTCTAATTCCTGCGAACCCGCAGGTCCCACGCTGAAATCATGAAGTGCGCCACAAAAAAAGACACGCAAAAAACCAGAATACCTTTTTATTAATTATCCGTACCATACTCATTCCAAACTAATTCCGCTACACCGTTTCTTATATCAACAGAAAACGTTAAGAATCAGTCGCTCATTTGTCAGTGGCCCTCTGCCGACTAGTGTGTCTGGCTAAAGCCTCTTGAGCTGATATTTCTGTTAGTCTCTCCATATTTAAATACTTTTCAGCAATCTATTTTGTCGATACTCTATGCCGGAGTCTGGTTGCAATCAGCATCGGGGCTAAGTCTCCGTAAGAGCCATTAGCCACAACCCTTGAAAGGCTTCCAATCTCCCTCATGATCCTTTCCAAAAGATTGTGCAGCCTGATGCACCGCCAGAACTATCGAGAGGTCGTCATGCAGGAAAACGTTTCTTCAATGCCGCAGCTTTGCGCCATGTCGACGCCGGGCAGAGCGCCCTTTGTGGTGTTCGCGCAGATCTGAAATTTCTTAATCAAGCTGAAATTCTTCTCTCCAGTTTTTTTCTTCATTCCAGGCGGGCTGCTCGCCTTTTTTGAACAGATAATCTCCCAGCACCAGATAGTCCATCTCTGTTCGCATAAAACAGCGGTAGGCGTCATCCGGGGTGCATACGATCGGCTCTCCGCGAACATTGAAGCTCGTATTCACCAGCACGCCGTAGCCCGTTTTTTTCTTGAAAGCATCAAGCAGCCTCCAGAAGCGCTCATTGGTCGATTTGTTGATGCTCTGAATACGGGCTGAATAATCGATATGGGTTATCGCGGGCACATCAGAGCGCACCTGATACAAACGGTCATACATTTTGAGCTCGTCGTAATTTTCAGGGAGCGGATTCCTGCGGTCTTCCCTCACCGGCGCGACAAGGAGCATATACGGAGAAGGCCTGTCCAAATCAAAATAGGCTGCAATATCTTCTTCCATGACTGCCGGTGCAAAGGGCCGGAACCCTTCGCGGTACTTGATTTTCAGATTCAGTTTTTTCTGCATCTCCGGCAGGCAGGGGCTGCCTAGTATGCTCCTGTTGCCCAGAGCCCGCGGGCCGTATTCCATCCGGCCCTGCAGCCATCCGATGACATTCCCCTGGGAGATAAGGTCGGCCACCTGCTCGCAGAGCTGCTTATAGTCGGCAAAATAATGGAACTGCGCTTTATGCACCTTTGCCATATGCTCAATATCATTGGCGCCGTATTCAGGGCCAAGATAGGCCCCTCGCATTGAATCCTGGCCAGGGGTGACATGGCGCTGTATGCCGGTTCCAATATAGGCGGCGGCATAGGCTGCGCCAACGGCGCCGCCTGCATCGCCGGCTGCGGGCTGAATCCAGATATCCCGGAATGTGCACCTGCGCAGCAGTTTGCCGTTTGCCACACAGTTCAGGGCAACGCCGCCTGCCATGACAAGATAGTCACTGCCGGTAAGCTTCTTTGCCGTTTCTGCAAGCAGAAAAATAACCTCCTCGGTTATTTGCTGTGCGGCAAGGGCGAAGTTCATATAGTGCTGGTCCAGCTCTGTCTCGGGCTTGCGCAAGGGGATGCCGAAAAGCTGCTCCCATTTGTCTTCATGACACATGGTAAGCCCGGCCGCATAATTGAAAAAATCCATGTTTAAAAGCAGGGATCCATCTTCGCGTATATCAATAAGAGTATCAAGCATCTTCTGTTTAAAAACTGCCGTCTCCCGGGCATCGGGCAAGCCGTAGGGGGCAAGCCCCATGAGCTTATATTCGCCGCTGTTTACTTTAAATCCGCAGTAATACGTCACAGCGGAATAAAAAAGCCCCAGCGAATGAGGGAAGTCAAGCTCACGGTACACCTCTATTGAACTTCCCCTGCCGTGGCCGATGGTGGTGGTGGCCCATTCCCCTACGCCGTCAATGGTCAAAATGGCAGCCTCTTCAAACGGAGAAGGGAAAAAAGCACTGGCAGCATGAGAAAGATGGTGCTCAGGAAAAAGAAGGCGGGGCTTGCCCGAACCGATTTTCTTAAGCTCATCGGAGAGCATTTTACGCATGAAAAGCTTTTCCTTGATCCAGACGGGCATTGCAGAAAGGAAGCTCCGCAGGCCCTGCGGCGCAAGCTCATGGTAGGTTTCAAGCAGCCGTTCAAACTTCACATAGGGCTTGTCATAAAATGCGACGGAGGAAATATCCTGAAGGGTCAGGCCTGCCTCATGCAAAACATAGCGTGCTGCATGCTCAGGGAAACCGCTGTCATGCTTTTTCCGGGTAAATCGTTCTTCATGGGCAGCAGCTATTATAACGCCGTCCACCAGAAGGGCGGCCGCGCTGTCATGATAATAGGCTGACAAGCCCAGTATTGCCTCAGACATATCGCGCCCTCTGTTAAAAAAGTGTATAGATAAAAGGAGCGACCGCCGTGCCGCTGGTCAAAACGATTAAAGCCCCGAAGAGTAGAAGTGTCAAAATAATAGGCAGCAGCCAGAATTTTTTTCTTGTTTTTAAAAAACCCCAGAAATCCTTCAGAAAGTCCATGCAGTCTCCCTCAATATGGGTGTTGTATGTCACTGGAAGTAAAGGTGTGGTTCCTTACTTTGAAAACGGATGAATGATTTTTTTTCCACTTTTTCAATTGCAGAGCATCAGACCCCGCCACCCTTCTGGCGAAACCCAGGGGTGTAACCAGGGTAAAAAAAAGTATGCTGAGCACAATTTTCGACATCACCGTGCCCAGCACATGAGACAAGCCAAACCAGAGTTTGCCCACAGGCTTGTACAGAGCCGGCCAGGTCATATCAACCAGCAGAAGCAAAATTGCTGCACCGATAAAGCTCTGTTTATGACCCAGATAGCCTATCAGCAAACAAATAAGAACCATTGCCATGCCGGTATCTTTTGCCTGATCCCGGGTTATATGCTTTGGCATAAAGCCGGCAGCATTTCTCAAGGTGATATCGATCATATAGTTCCCAGTGCGTTTTGTTTCGATTGGATTGTGGTGCCTGCAATCCGCATTACAACTATGCGGGGGCATTATGCATGATACTATGTTATAATACAACCCATCGCTTGTTTTTGCAAAAAGAAAATTCCGGCAGGAAGCAAACCGGGGAATCACGTCTGCGTAGGGCCTTCCTTCTTTTTTTTCTGGACATACTCCATCCGCTCCTTGATGATCTTTTCATAGCCCCTATCACTGGGTATATAGAATTTTTTGCCCTGCAGCTCTTCGGGCAGGCAGTCCATAGCGACAACAGCGCCGGTGTAATTGTGAGCGTATTTGTAGCCATTGCCGTAACCCAGGTTCTTCATGAGCGAGGTTGGGGCATTGCGGATATGCAGTGGCACGGGCAGAGCGCCGGTATCTGCAACCGCCTGTGCGGCCCGGGCATAGGCAGTATAGAGGGCATTGCTTTTCGGGGCAGTGGCCATGTAGATGGTTGCCTGTGCCAGGGCAAGCTTGCCTTCGGGAAGTCCTATGAAATGAAAAGCTTCTTTTGCCTCAAGGGCTATCTGAAGGGCACGGGGATCGGCATTGCCGATATCTTCACTGGCAAACCGCACAAGCCGCCGGGCGATATACATCGGGTCTTCGCCAGACTCGAGCATGCGCACCAGCCAGTACAGCGAGGCATCGGCATCGCTGTTGCGCATGCTTTTGTGCAGCGCGGAAATAATATTATAGTGCTCTTCGCCCGCCTTGTCATAGAGCAGCATCTTTTTCTGCAGCGCCTCTTCCACAATCTCCTGCGTAAGCTCACGCATGCCGCCACTGCCGCTGCGGTGCGATGCCTGCGGCTATTTCAAGGGTATTGAGAGCCACGCGCGCATCGCCCTGTGCATAGGCTGATAATATGCTCAAGCACATCATCTTCAGCCTGAAGCGCAAGGCGCCCCAGGCCCTTATCAGCATCGGTGAGCGCCTGCTTGAGAATTTTTTTCAGGCTCGCATCAGTCAGGGCTTTAAGCACCAGCACTTTGGTTCGGGACAAAAGCGGTGAAATCACTTCAAAGGAGGGGTTCTCCGTTGTCGCGCCTATGAAAACAATATCGCCGCGCTCAACATGGGGCAAAAAGGCATCCTGCTGCGCCTTATTGAAGCGGTGAATTTCATCCACGAACAATATGGTCTGGCGGCCGTTTTCCTTTTTATCTTTAATAGCCTGCGCCGATAATCTCCCGGACTTCTTTGATGCTTGACGTGACAGCGCTCAGGGGCATAAACAGCGATTTTGACGCCGCTGCGATGATATGGGCAAGCGTTGTTTTTCCTGTGCCCGGCGGCCCCCACAAAATAATGGAATACAGCTCATCGCCCTCCATCATGCGCCGCAGGAGCTTGCCCGTGCCGAGCAGATGATCCTGCCCGACAAACTCATCGAGTTTCGAAGGCCTCATGCGCTCAGAAAGTGGTGTTTTTGTATCAGTCATTGCTCGTCTCATCAAAAGCTGAATATGGTTGCGATTTACCACGCAACAGGTTATCTACTTTCTAACAGATTTGCAGCCCTCAGCGCAAGCTCTTCAGATGGATTTAGAAGTCAAAAAATCAAAAGCTTAGTTCTAATTGCAAATCAAGAATTTATTTTATTCTGGATTCTTGATTCTGAATTCTGGTTTCTATATGTAGGGAATTAAACACCATGCTGCTCTATCTTTTCCAGGGATTTACTCTTGGCCTGTCGGCTGCGGCCACACCCGGACCGTTTCAGGCCTTTCTGCTTAGCCAGAGCGCCCGTATCGGCTGGCGCCGCAGCCTGCCGGCTGCCTTTTCTCCACTGATAACCGACGGGCCCATTATCGTGCTCATGGTGCTGGTTCTTTCAAGCATGCCGGTCTGGCTTCTAGACTGCCTTCGGCTGGCAGGCGGGCTGTTCCTGCTGTATCTTGCAAAAAACGCTTTCATTACGGCACAGAAACGCTCAATAAATACGAGATCTTCATGCCGGCCGGTTGCAGGAACGATTTTTCAGGCTGCTGCCATAAATATCTTAAACCCCAATCCCTATATTTTCTGGAGCCTTGTGGGCGGGCCCGTGCTCCTTGAGTGCTGGCACAAGGGACTGCCGTATTGCCTTGCCTTTCTGTGCGGTATGTACGGAGCGCTGACATGCGGCTGCGCCTGCCTCATTATTCTCTTTGCAACAGCCGCGCGCCTGGGAGCATCGGTCAACCGGGCGCTGCTCGTAATCTCTGCCGCAGCCCTTGCCCTGTTCGGCTGCTATCAGCTCTTTGCATCCCTTACCGAAATTATTCGCCATTTCTCATAAAAAACTAGGTATCCGGTCAGCTCTTGGGCTATACTACCACCCTGATTAACTCATGTAAAATATCCTATGAAAAACGATCTTGAACAGCTTTTGCCCTTTGTCAGCAAAGCAAGCCGGTATCTGGGCAATGAAATAAACGCCGTAAAAAAAGCTCCTGAGACGGTAGACCTGACATTTGCGTTTGCCTTCCCCGATGTGTATGAAGTCGGGATGTCGCATCTCGGGCTGCAGATACTCTACCATGTGCTCAACAGCATACCGGGCATCGCCTGCGAGCGTGCCTTTGCACCCTGGCCCGAGGACATGGAAGCTGAAATGAAGGCTGCCGGGCTGCCCCTTGCAACCCTTGAATCGGGCGTACCGCTGCGGCAGTGCGACATTGTGGGCTTCTCCCTTGAATACGAGCTCTGCTATGCCACAGTGCTGCGCATGCTGAGCTTGTCGGGCATACCGCTTAAAGCAGCCGGGCGGGACAGTTCCTGGCCCCTTATCATTGCAGGCGGCCCGAGCACCTGCAATCCTGAGCCGGTAGCAGACTTCTTCGATGCCTTTATTATCGGAGAGGGGGAAGAGGTGCTACCTGAACTGTGCAGGGCATACCTGAGCTGGAAGCAGTCTGGCGGCGATAAAACAAGCCTTCTTGAAGCGCTTGCCGGTATTGCCGGCATCTATGTCCCGTCGCTTTTCACCATCTCCTATAATGATGACGCAACAATACGGCAGATTATACCCCTGAAAAAAGGCTATGATCATGTTGATAAACGCATCATCACCGATTTCACGAACGCGCCCCTGGTGTTCAAAGCCGATTGTACCCTATATGCAGATCATCCATGACCGTGCAGGCATAGAAATAGCTCGCGGCTGCTCGCGCGGCTGCCGGTTTTGCATGGCTGGCATGATCTACCGGCCGGTACGCGAAAAAAGCGTCGACCGACTCTGCGAACTCAGCCGCGAAACCCTTGCAGGCAGCGGCTATGAGGAGCTGGGGCTTCTGTCTCTCAGCTCGGGCGACTACAGCGGCATACAGCCCCTGCTGGGCGCGCTGATACGGGAGCACCGCAGCCAGAAAATCGCCATGTCCCTGCCGTCGCTGCGGGTCGAGTCGCTCACGCGGGAGCTGATCGATGAAATCAAGCAGATCCGCAAAACCGGTTTCACCATAGCCCCAGAGGCCGGCACGCAGCGCCTGCGCGACGCCATCAACAAGGGGTTTACCGATAATGATATACTCTCAACGGCCACACGGATATTTGCCGCGGGATGGAACCTCGTCAAACTCTACTTCATGATAGGGCTGCCCACAGAGACCGTGAAGATATTGAGGGCATTGTGGAGCTGTGCCGCGCAATAGGCCGCCTTGACCGGCGCAAAAACCTGCATGTCAGCATCTCCACCTTTGTCCCCAAGCCCCATACGCCCTTCCAGTGGGACGCGTTTGAGCCTGCCGGCAGCATTCTTGAAAAGCAGCATTATCTCAAAGACAGCCTGCGCAGCAGAACCACCAAAGTCACCTATCACGATCACAGCCTGAGCCTTCTGGAAGCTGTTTTTTCCCGCGGCGACCGGCGCCTTGCCGACGTGCTTGTGCATGCCCACAGCCTGGGTGCGGGCTATGATGCATGGAGCGAGCATTTCGACCCTCTGCTCTGGGAACAGGCCTTCCGCAATGCCGGCATCGATACGGCATTCTACCTGAAAGAGCGCTCCACCGATGAAATACTGCCATGGGACCATATCAGCTACGGCGTCACGAAGGCCTATCTTCTGAGTGAGCGTGAAAAGGCCCGTCGCGGCAGAGACGACCCCCGACTGCCGCGGCGGCCAGTGCAGCGGCTGCGGCGTCTGCGATGGTGCAGCGGTGAAGCCCGGAAATAAATCCTGCAGACCCTGAGACGCCGCCGCATGCAGCCCGTGATATGCTCCCTGAGCCTGACCCTTTCCGCTACCGCCTTGCCTATACAAAAGAAGGCGCGGCTCGCTTCATAAGCCATCTTGAATTCAGTTCCAGCTTTTCCCGCGCCCTGCGCCGGGCCGGGCTTCCGCTGCGCTATTCGCAAGGGTTTCATCCCCTGCCCCGCGTGACCTTTCATGAGGCACTGCCTGTGGGGATGGAATGCAGGCACGCCCTGTGTGATATTGAGCTGACGAAGCCCATGCCCTGCGGAGAGATACTCCAAAGGCTCAATCGAAAGCTGCCCGGCGGCGTTACTATCCTCACGGTTGCGGAAAATGTTTTGAAAAGCGTCACAGCCCCTGATACAATAAAAAAATACAGTGTCACATTGCCTGTAAATCCGGCTCTGCACTTTCCCGACACTGACGGGCTTGCACGCTGCATTGCCGACTTTCATGCGCGTGAAAGCTGTCTGCTGCAGGTTGAAAAAAAAGACCGGACGGTTGAGGTCGATCTGAAAAAAATCATCCTTGAAATGTCTCTTGTTGCTGACGGGAACATTATGATGACGCTTGATGCCGCAGGTTACAGCATGCCAAAAATCCCGAATATTATGGCCGCACTGTTCGGACTTGGAACCAGGGAACAAAAATCACTACTCATTACGAAAATATAATCATGACAGCAGAGCTCATCGTCAATGTAACCTCATCAGAAACCCGCGTGGCGCTGCTGGAAAACGGCATGCTGGCCGAACTGCATATCGAGCGCGAATCAGACAAGGGCATAGCAGGCAATATCTATAAAGGCCGGGTGCAAAGGGTGCTGCCCGGCATGCAGGCAGCCTTTGTCGAAACCGGCCTTGCCCGTTCGGCTTTTCTCTATGTCGATGATGTCTATGCGGACAACAAGAAATTCGAATCCATGTTTACCGTGTTCAAGGATGAGCCGGAGGAGGCTGAAACCGGCGATGGCTCCACCGTCCAGGAGCATGTACCATCACCGCCCATCGAGGAATTGCTGTCGGACGGTCGCGTGATTATGGTGCAGGTCATTAAAGAGCCCCTTGGCACCAAAGGCGCCCGCATTTCAACCTATATATCCATGCCGGGGCGCTATCTGGTCTATCTGCCGACCATAGCCCATATCAGCATTTCTCGCCGCATAACCGATGAAGATGAGCGCAGCCGTCTAAAGGAAATCGTGCAGCGCATCAAGCCGGAGGGCAGCGGATTTATCATCCGTACGGCAAGCGAAGACGCTACGGAGGATGAACTGGCCTCGGATATGGACTTCCTTATCAAGCTCTGGGCCAATATTCAGGCCCGCATGAAAACAGCGCCGACGCCGGCGATGCTGCACGAAGACCTGAGCATCGCGCTGCGCGCCATACGCGATCTCTACAGCAAAAACGTCAAAAAACTTGTTGTTGACTGCCCGGAGACCTATGCGAGCATCATCCGCTTCATCGAAACCTTCATGCCGCAGCTGAAATATTCCGTTGAGCTCTACGAGGGCGACAAACCTATTTTCGATAATTACGGCTTTGAGGTGGAAATCAGCCGTGCTCTGGGAAGAAATATCTGGCTCAAATCAGGCGGCTATATTGTTATTGAAGACACAGAGGCCCTGGTTGCCATCGATGTCAATACCGGCAGGTATGTCGGCAAAGGCAACCAGAACGATACAATCCTGAAAACCAACCTTGAAGCAGTCAAGGAAATCGCCTACCAGATTCGCCTGCGGAACCTCGGGGGCATTATTATCATCGATTTTATTGACATGGAGCGCAAATCAGACCGTGAAGCGGTACTGAACGCGCTGCAGGAAGCGCTGAAAAAGGACCGCGCAAAAACCAATGTTGCAAATATATCGGAGCTTGGGCTTGTGCAGATGACGCGCAAGCGGGTGCGGGAAAACCTGAGCGGCCATCTCTGCGCCCCATGCCCGTACTGCGAAGGAAGAGGCCGCATCAGAGGCATTCCCGCCATAGCGTATGAAATTTTGCGCACTATCAGGAAGGAAGTGCGCACGCCGCTCATACAGACAATCACGGCAGCAGTGCATCCCGATGTTGCAGCATTCCTCTACGATGAGGAACGCACGGCTATTGAAGACCTTGAAAAAAAGCTGAAGAAAAAAATCAACATCAAGGCAGACCCCGCCTACCACCACGAGAAATACACCATACATTCATCCTGATACTGCCTGTTTCACGCGCACGGCAAACTGAAAACGGTATGCCGGAAAACCCGACAGGACAACCACCAGCGATGCTGTCGGATCATCTGCTGCATGGTGTGGTCATAACATGTTTGGACAGACCAGGATAAATTTAGTATACAATGAAAGCATGCCGGACAGGGCTATAATCTTTACCTGCTGGAGCTTTAACCATGTCCACTGATACGAACCAGTATGTGCAGGCCGTGCTTGCGCACAACCGGCGCATGGTGGCAAAAACCATCACGCTTATCGAAAGCTCGTTGCCCGAGCACCAGGAGCAGGCGCGCGGCATTCTCAACGAGTTGCTGCCGCATACCGGCGCAGCCATACGAGTCGGCATCACGGGCGTGCCCGGCGGGGGCAAAAGCACCTTCATTGAAAGCCTGGGTATACAGCTGCTTGAAAAGGGCCACAGGGTAGCGGTGCTGGCCATTGACCCCAGCAGCAAGCGCAGCGGCGGCAGCGTGCTTGCCGATAAAACCCGCATGGAAAAACTTGCCGGACGCAAGGAGGCATTCATCCGCCCTTCACCTTCGGGTGGAACGCTTGGCGGCGTAGCTCGAAAAACACGGGAGGCAGCCCTCGTGTGCGAGGCTGCCGGTTTTGATATCATCATCATCGAAACCGTGGGTGTCGGCCAGTCGGAAACCGCCGTTGCATCCATGGTGGACTTTTTTCTCGTACTCATGATTGCCGGCGCCGGAGATGAACTGCAGGGGATAAAAAAAGGGATTCTCGAACTGGTGGATGCACTTGTCATCAATAAAGCCGATGGCGACAATATCCCGAAGGTGCAGCGCGCACAGCATGATTATGCCGCAGCCATGCATTTCCTGAGACCGGCAACTCCCACATGGACGCCCCCCGTACTCACCTGCTCCGCCCTTGAAACCACAGGTATTGATACGGTGTGGCAGACAGTTCTTGATCACCGGAAAAAACTTTCTCAAACCGGTGAGCTGGAAGAAAAACGGCGCAGGCAGGCACTGGACTGGATGTGGATGCTGATTGAAGAAGGCTTGAAGGAAAAATTTCGCACGAATCCGAAAATAAAAAAACTGCTTCCCCGCATCATACGGGATATCGAAAAGGGCATTGCATCTCCCACGGAGGCGGCAGGTGAACTGCTCAAGATGATGGATAACCAGTCAGCCCGGCAAAACGCCGACAGTTCACCATGATGCCACCCTGGTTCAGGCACTCAACTGCATGGGCAGGCACACATTCCTGGCAGCCGCAAGGCCCAACTGATCCCGGAGCATGCCATAGATACGGTCGGCAAGAGCAAAAAGATTCACCGTGTCGCAGCGGTTATAGCTAATCAGCAGATCAAGGGCGGCGGCATCGCCTTTTTTTGCAGTTTTCCAGAGTTTGATGGCATCGTAGCCATTCAATCCTTGAACGGATTCCACTCGCGGGATACCGAACTGCTCTTCAAGTTTTTTGAGCCCGCCTTTGAGCCCTGCCCGCTTGCCGGCAAAAGAGAGATCAAAATGCGGCATGGTAAACCTGACTCCCAGCGTCTGATTCAGAAACGGAATATCAAAGCCGGAGCCGAAAAACGTAATGAGGTATTTGTAGCGCGACAGCTCATGCTCGAGGCTTTCTTTGGTTAAATCCCGGCCTTTCACCAGAGCGGTATAGTTTGCTCCGTCATACAGCCCGACCACGGTGGGATAGCCGCCTGCGGCCGGCGTGTACCCGTTGGACTCGATATCCAGGGCTACGGCATACTTGCGAAAATCAGGAAACAGCCGCCAGTGCTCCTTGCCGCGCAGCGTTTTAGCAAAAAACTGCTCATCCACCCGGGCAAGATGATCCGCAGCCTGATGCACATGCTCATCATAAAACCGTTTTCTTTCAAGCCCTAAAAAAACTATTTCGTCAGCAGCCAGGAAATCCTCCCAGCAGCGTATGCCGTTTTCCCAAAGCCTGCGTTCGAGCTTTTCGCCGATTCCCTGAAATATGCTGAAACTGTTTTTAATCATGAAGGCATAACCTCTTTCTTCTACTGACTCTATAGAAGCAGACCGAATGTGTCAAGCTCATAGCGCCTCTGAACTGCATATAGGCAAGCCGGACATAAGAAAATTGACCCGTTCATGCAAAAATGTTATAGGGTTTACAACATGTTAATAAATGACCGTAAGCAAAGCAGTGAAGACCATCATGCACGTCAGAACCCGGCGGGAGTCCATGAAACTTCTCCGGCGGTTTAATTTTCAGTCACTGCTGCCATCTGCAAAATTTTGATTTTATATTTCAGATTACAGGCACCCCTTCTGGAAACGCTATGTGAAACCATCTGAACATCCGCGTTCAGCAAACTGACCTGAAAACATCAACAAGGAAACAAAATCGCTATGAACAAAAAACGGATTTTAAGCGGCATACAGCCAACGGGAATAGCACATATAGGCAATTATGTGGGAGCCATCAAGAACTGGGTGTCCCTCACCGAGCGCTACGACTGTCTGTTTTTCATCGCCGACCTGCACGCCATGACCATTGAATATGAGCCTGCGGCATATCTCCAGGGCATCATCAATACGGCACGAACCCTCATCGCCTGCGGGCTGACGCCCGAGCGGTGCACGCTGTTTGTCCAGTCACAGGTGCCGGGGCATACCGATCTTGCCTGGATATTCAACTGCCTGACACCCCTTGGCGATCTAGAGCGCATGACGCAGTTCAAGGACAAGTCAGACCAGCACCGCGAAAACATCAATGCGGGCCTGCTCACCTACCCCATTCTGCAGGCTGCCGATATTCTGCTGTACAAGGCCGAGGTCGTGCCGGTGGGCGAAGACCAGGTGCAGCATATAGAGCTGACGCGCCGCACGGCCCGCAGGTTCAACAACCGCTTCGGAGAAACTTTTCCCGAGCCCATGTGGGAGCTCTCGATCACGCCGCGCATACTGGGCACTGACGGGCAGGCCAAAATGTCCAAATCGCTCAACAACTATATCGGCATTCTCGAACCGCCCGAGACGATCTGGGAAAAGCTGCGCACCGCTGCAACCGACCCGCAGCGCATACGGAAAACGGATCCGGGCGACCCTGATCTGTGCAATCTGTTCACCATTCATAAGTCTTTTACTCCGCCGGAGCTCCTGCCGCAGATAGCCAGGCAATGCAAAGGAGCAGAGATAGGCTGCATCGAGTGCAAAAAAATACTCCATGCAAATATGATGCAGGAGCTCGGACCCATTCAGGAGCGCGCCGCAGCCCTTGAAAAGAAGCCAGATGAAGTGCTTGACGTTCTGAGAACCGGCGCGCAGCGGTGTGAAAAGATAGCCTCGGAAGTCATGGACGAAGTACGGAAGAAGATCGGGATTAGATGAATTTTGGATTGCCGACAATCTTAGAGCATTTTTTTTACTATAGACGATTTAACTATTCTGTCATCTCGACCGCAGGGAGAGATCTTAGGCTCAATTACAACCAGGGTGTTCGGATTGATGCGCAATTGCGTAACCTCCGGACTCATCCGCCTGCGGCGGATTCGAAATGACAATCGGGGCCACCATTTAAAAAAATGCTCTAAAATCAGGAATCAGCATGAGAGTGAGCCGTGAGCATTCTTGATCTGTTTAAAAAGAAAAAAGAAGCCTATGCCCGCGCTGCCGTCATCGGCCTTGACGGCATGCCGTACCGGATGATCAGGAGCCTTACCGCACAGGGCGTCATGCCCGTCATGGCAAAACTTCTGGAGGATGGATATGCCTGCAAAATGAATTCATCCATGCCCCCGGTATCGTCTGTGGCCTGGACCACATTCATGACCGGCGTGAATCCGGCAAAACACGGTATTTTCGGATTCATGGACAGGCGGCGCGAGTCCTATGGCATCTACTTTCCCAATGCCACGCAGATAAAATCACCCGCGCTATGGGATATACTGACCGGGGCAGGGAAAAAACCACCGTGGCAGTCAATATCCCGCAGACCTATCCGGCACGCGAAATAAATGGCGTCATCATATCCGGATTTGTCGCCATTGATCTTGAAAAGGCGGTCTATCCCCTACAAGCTGGTGGAGGCCCTGAAGGCCATGGATTACCGGATAGATGTTGATTACCAGAACGCCGATGAGCGGAAAGAGGAGTTTTTCAAAGACCTGTTTTACACGCTCAAAAGACGGCGGGAAACATTTCTGTATCTGCTGGATAAAGTGCCGTGGAATCTCTTTATCGGCGTTTTTACCGGCACAGACCGGCTCCAGCATTATTTCTGGGATGATTATGAAAACACCGATTCCCCCTGGCACCAGACTATCCTTGACTACTACCGCGCAATCGACACGGTCATCGGCGAAATGACTGAAAAAATGAGCGGGGACACGGCTCTGATGATGCTCTCCGACCATGGTTTCGCCCATCTTGAAAAGGAGGTCTTCATCAACTCCTGGCTCAGGAAGCAGGGATATCTGCAGCTGAAAAATGATTCTCCCAGATCATTTGAAGATATTGAGGTAGGGGCCACCAAAGCATTTGCTCTTGATCCGGGCCGCATTTATATAAACCTCAAAGGCGTCATGCCGCACGGGATTGTCAGCCCCGGGCTTGAATACGAACAGCTTGTCAAGGAACTCTCCGACGGGTTCCTTGAGCTTCGCGATGAGGAGACCGGTAAGCAGCTTATTTCACGCGTTTTCCGAAAAGAAGAAATTTACACAGGGCCATTTATTGATAAGGCGCCAGATATCGTGCTATGTGGCGCGCCGGGCTATGACCTGAAGGGCTCTATTTCAAAAAACAATCTGCTCGGCAAAGGCAGGTTCACCGGCATGCACACCCATGACGATGCTTTTTTCTATCTGAAGGGGCTTGCGCCCCTGAAGGTGAAACCCCATATTCAGGATATTGCCCCAACAATACTCAAGCTTCTGGGCATGCCCGTACCACCCGATATGGATGGCAGCCCTCTCATTTAATGATACACAAAAAAAAAGGGCCCGGCAGCATTGACACGCAGGGCCCTTTAACGAATACATCAGCGGAAGCGTCACGCGGGAACTGACTCAATCTCCCCGAGCAATTGCCGGAAAATTTCCGCAACCGGCAGTATCTCTTTTATTTTCCAGGCATTGGCGCCGGAAAACACAAGCCCGTTTTCCACATCCCCACGCATCGCCATCATCAGCCGCTCATAAATACAATAGAGGCGGGAACAGGTCTTCAGGCACTGTATCTCGCATCGCTCTCTCTTCACCGTGCCGTCTTCGATTTCCCGAATCAGTTTATTGCGGATAGCCCGCCCGGGCATACCAACCGGACTCTTCATCTCCACAATGTCTTCCTTGTTCGAATTCATATACATTTGTTTAAATGCAAGAGGCGCCGAGCATTCAACAGAGCACACAAAGCGCGTGGCCATCTGAACGCCATCAGCGCCCATTTTGAGATATTTGGCAATATCAAAGCCATCCATGATACCGCCTGCCGCAAGCACGGGAATTGTCTTTACTGCCGCACGAACCTCGGGAAATATTTCGTCAATTGAACGATCCGTTCCCAAATGGCCGCCAGCCTCGGCGCCTTCAACCACTACGGCCTTCGCGCCAAGTCTTTCGGCAAGCAGACCGGCTCTGGCCGATGATACGATAGAGACAACCTGCGTTTTCGTGCCTTCAACCATTTTATACACTTCGCGCGAAAAACCTGCTCCCGTGAAAATCAAATCAGCACCGGCATTAATTGATGCTTCAACAATGTCAGCAAAGCGCGTCAAAACATACATAATATTGACAGATACGATGCCCTTGGTAAGTTCCCGGCATTTCCTGATTTCAGCTATCACCGATTCGGCATCAATACCTGATGCCCCGATCACACCGATACCACCCGGCATTGGAAACAGCCGCTGCAAGGGCCGCCATTGAGTTGCGAACCGACATACCGCCCTGCACAATCGGTATACTGCGCTGTATAGGTGCCTATTTTAAGTTCTTTAAAATGCATTGTTGACTCCATTGTTCACGTAAACCATTCCCGGCAACAGGCTTTCCATCGCTTCATGCCTGCAAAAAATACAACAGCGATATCTTGTTATGATATACAATCATTATACATCAAATTTTCTAAAAAGCAAGGTTGCATTGGTTCCGCCGAAACCGAAGGAATTGCTCATAGCGACCTTAATGGACTTTTCACGGGCCACATTGGGCACATAGTCAAGGTCGCACTCGGGATCCTGATTGTCATAGTTGATGGTCGGCGGCAGTACGCCGTGCTTCAGTGCAAGCACGCTGAAAATCGCCTCAACGCCGCCCGCAGCGCCCAGCATATGCCCGGTCATGGACTTGGTGGAGCTGACCGCTACCTTTTTTGCGCAGTCCTTCAAAACCGTCTTCATGGCCTGTGTCTCGGCCAGATCATTTGCGGGTGTTGAGGTGCCATGAGCGTTAATGTAATCAATCTGGTCATAGGTCAGCCCGGCATCTTTTAACGCAAGGTTCATGCAGCGGGCAGCTCCCTCGCCGCCCGGAGACGGTGAGGTGATATGGTGGGCATCCCCATTGCAGCCGAAACCGGCTATTTCCGCGTAGATCTGCGCGCCGCGCTTCTTTGCATGCTCAAGCTCCTCAAGCAGCAGTATGCCCGCGCCTTCTGCAATCACAAAGCCGTCGCGGTCACGTTCAAAGGGGCGGCTCGCCCGTGCAGGCTCATGGTTATGCGTGGCAGAGAGGGCCTTCATGGCGCTGAATCCGCCGATACCAAGAGGCGAAATGGTCGATTCAACTCCGCCGGTGATCATGGCATCGGCATCGCCGCGCTGGATGATCCGGAGGGCAGTGCCGATAGAATGGTTTGAGGTTGCGCATGCCGTCACCGCGCTGCTGTTAGGTCCCTTGCACCCGAAATACATGGAAATATGGCCTGGCGCAAGGTTGATGATCAGCATGGGTATAAAAAAGGGCGATATCTTTTTCGGGCCATTATTGAGATAAATCTCGTGGTATTTTTCAATTGTCGAAAGACCGCCGATTGCAGCCCCCACCACCACGCCCACTCGTTCAGCGTTTTGTTCGGTAATTTCAAGGCCCGAGCTCTTCATTGCCATCTTGCCTGCGGCAAGGGCATAGTGAAGAAAGATATCCATCTTTTTTATTTCTTTTTTGTCCTCGATGATAATCATCGGGGTTGAAGTTTTTCACCTCGCCGGCAATTTTCACCGGGAAATCGCTGGTATCAAACCTGGTAATATGGCCGATTCCGGAACGGCCGTTTATGGCTGCATCCCAATTCGCCTCAACGCCGATCCCGAGCGGACTGACCATGCCGAGGCCGGTTACAACTACTCTTCTGCTTTTCCAATGCTTGTATCTCCCTCAAGAATATTACTTCTTGTGCGCTTGTATATAATCGATGGCGTCCTTGACAGTCTGAATCTTCTCGGCCGCCTCATCAGGAATCTCCTGACCGAATTTCTCTTCAAACACCATGATGAGCTCAACCAGATCAAGGGAATCAGCCCCTAGATCATCAACAAATGACGCCTCGGGAACAACTTCCTCTGCGCTGACGGACAGCTGCTCGACGATAATTTCCTTCACCAGTTCTTCAATGGTTTTATCTGCCATGATACTAATCTCCTTGTGTTGTGTAGTTACTCTTGTTTAACACAGTCAACAACAGAAAGGTTCGCTGACGCAGGTACATCAATCTATCTTATGGCCGGCTGCTTCCTTGATAAGATGCTGGCCGATGACGGTGCGCTGAATCTGATTGGCGCCCTCATAGATCTGCAGAATCTTGGCGTCGCGCATCATCTTCTCAACCGGATACTCGCGCATATAGCCGTAGCCGCCGAATATCTGCACGGCATCGGTGGTGACGCGCATGCACATATCGGTTGCAAACAGCTTTGCCATGGATGAGTACTTCGACATGTCCTTGGCCCCTGCATCAGCATAGCGGGCTGCCTGATAGGTAAGGGCGCGGGCTGCCTCGATCTCGGTTGCCATATTGGCCAGCATATGCTGCACAGCCTGATGGGAGATGATGGACTTGCCGAAGGTAACGCGCTCATAGGCGTATTTGATCGACTCATTGAGGGCGCCGGTTGCAAGGCCTACGCCCTGAATTGCAATGCCCGCGCGCGTCATGTCAAAAGTCTTCATGGCGACCATGAAGCCCATGCCTTCCCTGCCGAGCATCATGTCTTTGCTGACCTTGCAGTCTTCAAACACCAGCTCGCGGGTTGCCGATGAGCGAATGCCGAGCTTCTTTTCCTTCTTGCCGAAGGTAAACCCGGGCTGGCCCTTTTCAAGAATAAAGGCGCTTGCGCCGCGGGGGCCCTTTGAGGGATCGGTCTTGGCCACCACGGAGTAGGTTTCCGCCTCGCCGCCATTGGTGATCCACTGCTTCACGCCATTGAGGACATAAAAATCTCCTTCCTTTTTGGCTGTCGAGCGGATATTGGCAGCATCGCTGCCGGCGCCCGACTCGGTGATGCCGAATGCCGCAAGCTTTTTGCCTGAGGCGATATCGGGCAGGTATTTCAGCTTCTGATCATGGCTGCCGAACAGCAGAATCGGATAGGCGCCAAGGCCGCTTGCGGCAAAGCTCAGGGAAATGCCGACACAGTATTTGCTGAGCTCTTCAATGACAAGAACATTTTCAAAACTTCCGAACCCCATGCCGCCATACTCTTCGGGAATATAAATACCGAACAGCCCGGCATCAGCCAGCACCTTCATCACGCCCCAGGGAAACTCCTCCTTCTCGTCAAGCTCGGCACGCACGGGGATGATTTTTTCCCGGGCTATCTTGCGCGCCAGGTCAACCATTTGAATCTGCATTTCGTTTAATCCATAATCAAGCATAGTCTTTTACCTTTCCTCTGTTCTCTGTCGATTTACAATAGAAAATGCGCTTTAGCTCCAGGACAAATCCGGTTTTCAACGCATGATGAAAAAAACATCGTTCTTCCTGCTGCAGTGCTTTTCCCCGGCAGCCACCTGCTCCGCTCCGAAGTTTCAGTTCGCATTCTAAAAAAAGCCCTGCCGCAGTTACATGCAGGGTTCTTTTCGTCAAAAAATTCCCATCAGGCTTTTTGCGGAAACTGCCCGGTCCAGCAGTACAGGCACAGCTCTTCCCGCGGCAGTCCAATGGCGGCCACCATATCATCAACGGTCTGAAACCGCAGTGTCGTAACGCCGAGATCCTTTGCTATGAAATCGATCATGCGCTGATGCTGCGGTGTTGTATGATCCAGATACGGGGCAAGATCCGGATGCTCCGTGCCCTCAAGCTCAATGACAGCCCTGCGGGCGGCAAGCTCATAAATGGAGCGGGTGGAAAAAATAAACTTGCAGGGAAACATGAGGGGCGGGCAGGCAAGCCGCACATGCGTTTCCTTTGCCCCGTTCTGCAGCAGCTTTTTGATGGTGAAATTTTTCAGCTGCGTGCCGCGCACCAGCGAATCGTCGCAGACGATAATACGCTGGCCTTCGATGATCTCCCGCACCGGGATAAGCTTCATTTTAGCAATCAGATCGCGCGTTTCCTGCGACGGCGGTGTATAGCTCCGGCCATAGCCGGGAGTATATTTTATAAGCGGCCGCCGGAAAGGCTTGCCCGACTCCATGGCATAGCCCACTGCATGAGCCGTTCCCGAATCAGGCACGCCGGACACGACATCAACCTCGATATCCTTATCGCGCTTTGCCAGATACCGGCCGCAGCGCTCCCGCACGATTTCGACATTCACGCCGTCAAAATTCGTCGTCGGGAAGCCCGTATATATCCACATAAACGAGCAGCTCTGCTTGGGCCTCGCAGGAGCCTTGATCTGCTGTATGCCCCGCTCGCTCAGCAGCACGATCTCGCCCGCATCAAGATAGCGCACCACCTCAAAATCGCTGTTCACGAACGCGCTGGTCTCGGTCGTCACGGCCCAGTCATTGCCGCGTCTTGCCGATGGCAAGCATGGTATAGCCGTGTCGGTCGCGCGCAGCATACACGCCGTCTTTATTGAGTATCAAAAGCGAAGTGGCGCCCTCTATAGCGTTAAACATCTTCTGAATGCCATCAATAAAATCATCGCCCTGCGTAATGAGCTTTGCGATCAGCTCGGTGAGGTTGAACCCCTTGCGGCTCACCTCGCTGAAAGAAATATCTTTCTCCATAAGCCCGCGGGCAAGAGCATTGCTGTTCTCTATAAAGCCGTCGGTGGCGATGCAGAACTGGCCGAATTTGGAATTCTGGTAAATGGGCTGCTCGTCAATGGCGCTGATGACGCCGATGCCCTTGTTGCCCTTGAACTCAGCATAGTCTTCGGCGAATTTCGACTTAAACTGACTCTGGCTGATATTGTGAATATGGCGTACAAAAGTATCTCCCAGCACTGCCATGCCGCCAAACTCCGTGCCCAGATGCGTGTGGTAATCAACACCGTAAAACAGATCAGAAATACATTCCCCCTGGTTAACAACACCGAACATGCCGCTCATTTTTTTCTCCTTGTACGTTTAGAATTCAGAAGTCAGTAGCCAGAATTCAGAAGTCTGAATGCCGGTATAGCACACCCTATACCTTCATTGCGCAATCTGTGCGAAGCATTCCCTAAAAGGAATCAATCAGCTATCCGCATTTTTGAAATAAAAATCAACTCCTGCATAACAGCTAATCCTGCAGTTGAAAAGATTCCGGACAAGACGGAACGACAAATTAATTTTAGCATTTTGCTTACTCGTAAGGGCACGGCACGCCGTGCCCTTACGAACAGTCTGTTTTGTATTCTGGATTCTGGATTCTAAATTCTGGTCTTTTTTAAGCTAAAATCCAAAATCAGATAATTTCCGCATGATACTGCTGCAGGGATTTCACTTCGCCATAGCCTTTGCGGAAAGCCGCAATGCCTTTGGCTGCGGCAATAGCGGCTGCCGTTGTGGTCATATACGGTATTTTGTGTTTTATGGCTGCTTTGCGTATATAGGAATCATCCTGCTTGCTCTGGCGTCCTGTTGGCGTATTGATGACCAGCTGAATCTCGCCATTGGCAATACTGTCTGCTATATTGGGGCGGCCCTCATGCACCTTGAGAATTTTTTCTGTATGTATCCCGCAGTTTGCAAGGAAAGCATTGGTGCCGCCGGTAGTCTTGATGGTAAAGCCAAGCTCGGCAAATTCGCGGGCAACCTCAACCGCATCCTCCTTGTCATGGTCGGCAACAGTTATCAGCACGGTGCCTTTCGCAGGCAGGGTCTGCTGGGCAGCTTCCTGAGCCTTATAAAATGCCAGTCCGTAGGAATCAGCCATGCCGAGAACCTCTCCTGTTGAGCGCATTTCGGGCCCGAGCACAGGGTCAACCTCGGGAAACATGTTGAACGGAAACACCGCTTCCTTGACGCCAAAATGCGAAAAAGTGCCATGCTTGAGGTTAAGAGTTGAAAGCTTTTTGCCGAGCATGAGCTGCATGGCAATGCGCGCCATGGAAATATTGCAGATTTTTGATACAAGAGGAACAGTGCGTGAAGCCCGGGGATTTGCTTCAAGAATATAGACCGTATCCTCTGCTATGGCATACTGAATATTAATGAGCCCAACCACGCCCATCTCGACGGCAATTTTACGGGTATACTCGGTAATGGTCTTAATATGGCGGCCGGCAATACTCACCGGCGGAATGACGCAGGCCGAATCGCCGGAATGAATACCCGCAAGCTCGATATGCTCCATCACGGCCGGCACAAAGGCATCGGTTCCGTCTGAAAGCGCGTCGGCTTCACATTCGATGGCATTCTGCAGGAACCGGTCAATAAGTATGGGCCGCTCCGGGGCCACATCGACTGCGGCTGACACATACCGCCGCAGCATCTCTTCATCATACACCACCTCCATTGCCCGGCCCCCGAGCACATAGGAGGGCCGCACCATGAGCGGATAGCCGATTTTCCCTGCAACCTTCAGGGCCTGCTCAAGGTTGCTTGCCATGCCAGACTCAGGCTGGGGGATTTTCAGCTTCTGCATTATCTGCCTGAACCGGTCGCGGTCCTCGGCAAGATCGATAACATCGGGCGACGTGCCCAGTATCTTTACCCCGCACTTTTCAAGTTCAGCGGCGATATTAAGGGGCGTCTGGCCGCCAAACTGCACCACAATGCCTTCGGGCTTTTCCCGCTGATAAATGCTGAACACATCCTCAACAGTCAAGGGCTCGAAATAAAGCTTGTTTGAGGTGTCATAGTCAGTTGATACGGTTTCCGGGTTGCAGTTGACCATGATCGACTCGAACCCCTCGTCGCGCAGGGCAAATGCCGCATGCACGGCGCAGTAGTCAAACTCTATGCCCTGGCCGATGCGGTTGGGCCCGCCTCCCAGCACCATGATTTTGCGTTTCTGGCTGATCGGGTTATTGTCCGACTTGTGATAATTTGAAAAATAATAGGCTGCATTCTCAACGCCGCTGACGCGCACGGCTTCCCATGATTCTGCCATACCCAGTCCCAGGCGCTGATCGCGAATGGTTTTTTCCGGAACCTCAAGAATACGGGCAAGGTAGCGATCTGCAAAGCCGTCTTTCTTGGCCTGTACCAGCAGATCATCGGGTACCTGTTTGCCCTTACAGGCGAGAACTTTTTCCTCAAGCTCAACCAGCTCTTTCATCTGCTGAATAAACCAGGCCTTGATATAGGTCTTCTCATGCAGCGCTTCCACACTGGCGCCCTTGCGCAGGGCCTCATACATGATGAACTGCCGCTCGCTGGTTGGCGTTGCAACCATGCCCATGAGCTCCTCAAGGGATCTTTTATTGAAATCCTTCGCAAAACCCAGACCGTGGCGGCCTGCTTCAAGGGAGCGGATTGCTTTTTGAAACCCCTCCTTATAGTTTTTGCCGATGCTCATGACCTCGCCAACGGCGCGCATCTGCGTGCCGAGCAGATCAATGACACCGGGAAACTTTTCAAAAGCCCAGCGGCAGAACTTCACGACTACATACTCTCCCGAGGGCGTGTACTTCTCAAGTGTTCCGTCGCGCCAGTAGGGAATTTCGTCCATGGTCAGGCCGCCGGCAAGCAGCGATGAAACAAGAGCAATGGGGAAGCCTGTCGCCTTTGAGGCAAGGGCTGATGAGCGCGATGTGCGGGGATTTATCTCGATCACCACAACGCGGCCGGTTATCGGATTATGGGCAAACTGCACATTGGTGCCGCCGATAACGCCGA
The DNA here is from genome assembly GCA_963718965.1 of uncultured delta proteobacterium. Lineage (GTDB taxonomy): Bacteria > Desulfobacterota > WTBG01 > CAIYCZ01 > CAIRTM01 > CAIWCT01. Next base: position 280,374 of record CAVRBJ010000022.1, read on the forward strand.
TGGCCTCGACGATATCGTATGAGTGCTTCTGCAGGCGCGCCTGCAGCTCGGGGGCTATGGTGAGCATGGGCGCAACACAGTAAGAGTCGCCCGTATGCACGCCCATGGCGTCAACATTTTCAATAAAGCACACGGTGATTTTCTGATTTTTCGCATCCCGCACAACCTCAAGCTCAAGCTCTTCCCACCCGAGCACAGACTCCTCGATCAAAATCTGCCCGATGCGGCTTGCCGATATGCCGCGGCTGGCAACCACCCGCAGTTCATCGAGATTATACACAAGGCCGCCTCCCGTGCCGCCCATGGTATAGGCAGGCCGCACCACTACCGGATAGCCCAGACGTGAAGCTACCTTTTCGGCATCTTCAACCGTATAGACAGCTTCACTTTCGGGCATGTCGATCCCGAGGCGGTTCATGGTTTCCTTGAAGGCAATGCGGTCTTCACCCCGCTCGATGGCGTCAAGGTTCACGCCGATCACCTTCACCCCGTATTTATCAAGCACGCCCATTTTGTTGAGCTCGGAGGAAAGGTTCAGGCCTGTCTGGCCGCCAAGATTCGGCAGCAGCGCATCAGGCCGCTCCTTAGCGATGATTTTTTCCAGCACATGCACATTAAGCGGCTCGATATAGGTCTGGTCAGCCATGCCCGGATCGGTCATGATGGTTGCGGGGTTTGAGTTCACAAGCACGATTTCATACCCGAGTTGCCGAAGTGCCTTGCAGGCCTGGGTTCCCGAATAGTCGAACTCACAGGCCTGGCCGATCACGATAGGGCCCGAGCCTATAATCATCACTTTTTTAATGTCCTGGCGCTTTGGCATGTGCTGATCTCCTTTACTGTACGATGAGGTTCACCATTACTTTAAAAATTGAATGCGTAGTTCTAGCACAAAAAGCTCTATAAGACAATTTTTCCGGCAAAAATTATGTTTCATGCAAAGAACTGCATCACAACAGTTGCAGTAACTACGCACTGTTACGGCAACAACTATATGAAAAAACTTGGTTAAAACCAGCATGACACCTGTGGCCATATTTTCCTGTTTCTCCATAATAACTATATTCTTCGGCATTACAATTACCAGTCTTTGAGTGTGTATCATAAGCCTTAAGCCATGCATCTTGCATTTCCCGGCCTGATGCTTTAAACTGAATTTATATGAAAAAAAACCCTCGTATTCGTTTGTCCTATTACCTGCTGATCTGCGTGCTGGTGTTTCCGGCAGGCTGCATGCGAACCGCTGTGCGCCTGGATCTGGATACCTATCTTCAGAAGCAGGCATCCTATGCCGGGCAGGACATTGTAATAACCGCATCCCTTGATGACGTGCTTGCGCGCTATAGCCTGTATGAAGGCAAAAAAATCGAAGTAACTGCTCCTGTGGCGTGGCATAAGTCCTACGGTTTCTGGACCTGGCACCTGCTGCTTGTGGAAAACAGCAGCAGCCTTCGCGGCTATACGCATTATTACCGCATAGAGCCCGGCTGGGACGCGGTAAACCTGCTTGATCGAGCCATACACGGCAAAAGGCCCGTGACCGTGCTTGGAATATTAAGAAAGGACGGGCTTGATATACAGCGGCTTACCTGCGACAATGAAAGCGCTACCACAAGCTTCAAGCCGCCGCGGCCCACCACCGGCTGGTGGATGCCGTACTGGTAAAAAATCGATGAATTCGATATTGTGCCGCAGGTATAAAAGCAAAGGCCGATCCCATTGCAGGATCGGCCTTTGTTGCACATCAACCACGATTATAACGGCGGACATCTTGTTTACACGTGATCCTGTTACTACATTATCATTTACCTCGTACATGCCTGCTCACACACGGGCAGGCCGCAGCCGCCGCAGCCGGGCGTTGTGTCACACACGATCTCCTATGCCGTCACGATCAGCGTCTAGTTGCTGAGGATTGTAGACGTTCGGGCAGTTATCATAGGCATCCCCGATACCGTCATGGTCTGAATCTCCAGGCTGCTCACAGGCAATTTGCCCGCAGCCGCCGCAGCCGGGCGTCGTAGTCACAGGCATCACCTGTTCCATCCCCATCGGCATCAGACTGATAGACATTGCAAATGTTCGGACAATTATCAAGGGCATCCTCAACGCCATCACCATCTGTATCAATCAGTATCGTCAGGGTTCCCTGCACGGTCACCGTGCAGGAACCCGTGCCCAGACACCCTCCGCCGCTCCAGCCGGCAAACGTTGATCCTGCAGCGGGCTCCGAGGTAAGAGTAATGGTTTTTAATTCCGTGTATGTTGCCGTGCACTCGGTGCCGCAGTTAATTAAGCCATCGGAACTTATGATCGCGCCTGTGCCTGGCCCCGTTTTTCAATCAGCACATCGCCCAATGTCCCATACTGTGCCCCACGCACCGCGCGCACATAAAAGTCGACAGCCTTTTCGCTGCCGTAAGTGCCGCCGCCCAAAAAAAGAACACCCCAGCCGCTATTTGCATCGTTTGCATACGGCGTAGACGACCAGTAAAAAGAGGCCACTGTGTCGGGGAAATAGGTACGTATTGATGCTCGGGCCCGACTTGGGGGCGCCGCCATAAACAAGAGTCGCCAATTCCTTGACTGCCGGCAAACGCCAGTCATCATAGCCGCCAAGGCTGAGATTTTCGCAGTACTCAAGGGCCTGCTGCCAGGTATAGGTGCCCGGCGCAGTGGCCTGCTGCCACATAAGGCCAGTGGCATTGTCCTTGATAACCCCGCCTCCGAGATCGGTATATGAACCGGAGGTGGCGGGGAGAGCATCCGCATGCACCGTATCAGGAGCAAAAACGCCCAAAGCGGCACAGCAGCACATCAGCAGCATACAAATGGACAGACCACATCTCGATTTGCTGAACTGCATATAAGCCTCCCATAAAAAAGCAAATTATCACCACGTTATCACGCAGCGAATGGAAACAGCAAAAAGCACAAAAGGCACCCCCTGATACAGGAGGTGCTCGTGGTAGTACACCAGTGAGTTTTATTAATTGGGGAACTGAAGGAGAGAAAAAAGAAGGGTTTTTCCGGCAACTAAATCAAATATTTATTATTTCCCCAATTGAACGGCCATGGCTATTCCAAGCTTTCTTTTCCATTTAACACTAGTAGATCGTCACATTTGAAATTATCAGTTGAGAGCACCCTCCCCTTAATCCCCTCCATCAAGGGAGGGGAAATATTGGGCTCCCTCTCCCCTGGTGGGAGAGGGTTGGGGTGAGGGGAACCAACAAAATCAAATGTGAAGGCCCACAAGAAAGAAAAGCCATTTTTTGCAGGTTGGGTTAAGCCCGGAAAAAACCGTTGGGTTTCGTACCTCCACCCAACCTAAAAAACACATGCCTACGAAGAAGCATACGCATAAGGGCGAACCCAACACCTCTCTGTTGCAGCTTTTCTTTCAGCCACAACTTATTATATAGCATGTAAAAAAATTATTTCATGGCTTTGTTGCCTGTCAGTCGTTGCGGAAAGCATTGTAACAAAAATACAAAAACCGGCCCCTTCTTTGCAGGACCGGCTTTTGTGATTTTGTTTTAATCAACCGCTTCAGGCACTACAGCGCACAAACAGCTTCGCTGGCAACCTGCCCTCAGACCGCCGCAGCCGGGCGTTGAGTCGCAGACATCACCAACCCCATCATTGTCAGCATCAAGCTGTTTTGGATTGTATTTGTTCGGGCAGTTATCTTCTCCATCAATCACACCGTCATCATCTGAATCCAGGTAGGCATCAGTAGCACCTGCAGCAACAAAGATTCCACCAAGATCATGGGGTGCAGGAGTTATTCCATTATTGATGTTCACCGTGAGACACCCCTGATCAAATAAATAAGCCGATAGTGCCAACCACCCATATCGTTATTATTGGACCAATATGCGACCGACTCATTATCTACATACCTGCATAGATTGACCGTGATAGATCGTTCATTTGCAGCCATTCCGTTCCACGACATCATGCCGAAATAGGCATATGGATCGGCAGAAACAGTACCTGTGATCGGTGAGTCATCAAAGGCAAAGAACACTACTTTTACGTTTCCGTCAGATGATGCTGTTGCATTCAGAGGATCTAATGCTTCTATTGTTACGGGATTTGTGCCGATAGTCTGTGTCCCAACCGCGCCCAGGAAGGGTTTAAACAGGTTCAGCATAAAGCAGCCGTTTCCGCTCAAGAGCGCCCCCTATCCGGCATTGAAAGCTAATCCTGAGCAATCATCAATTATGGTCTGCTGCTCAGCGCCTGGCCCTGTGTCATCGCCCCACCAGTGCATGCGGGCGTCAACTAAAGAGCTCCCCATACTGTCAAGACCTATCATATGGGATGGGGAATTGCGCCTAGCGTTGTGGTGAAAAGTTTATTGAAGTACAGGTGAACTCCTGTGGCATTGTTAACCGCTACTGCGGTGTCATACCCGCTGTCTCCCGATATGGAAAAACCCATCACGGTTGAATTGTCTTGTGTAAAATAAATTCCTATCAATCTTTTAATATTTTATAAAATATAAAAAAATGGGGTTGATGCAGTGCGGGGTTTAGGGGTCGGGGGTCAGGGTTCAGGAATTAGGCGCAAATGTGATGGGTTAAGCCCGGAAAAAAATGTTGGGTTTCGTACCTCAACCTAACGCAGAACTGCTTACGGGTTCAGTCAAATGAACACTGCAAGGGCGAACGCCATTCGCCCCTACAAAAACACTTTGAAAATAAGACCATCGTTGCGGTTAATCCAAAATCGCATCATCTAATCTAATTACAAGAGTTCTTTCCTCCCCTGCTTCTCCAGCTCATCAACAATCCAGCGTACATCCTGCGCCCGGTCGCGGGGCACGACCAGCAGTGCATCATCGGTTTCAACGACCACAATGTCCTTCAGGCCGACGATGGCAGTGAGCTTTTTGGTCGAATAGACCATGCAATTTTGCGAGTCAACGGCGATCACGTCCCCGCGCAGGGCATTGCCGGCGCTGTCCTGAGGGGAAATATCATAAATGGCAGACCAGCTGCCGATATCGTTCCAGCCGAAATCACCCGGAAGCGTGTACACTTCGTCTGCCTTTTCCATAACGCCGTAGTCGATTGATATGGGCTGCACCCTGCCGTAGGCTTCGGCAATGGCTGCATCAATAGCCGGGGTGCCCCACATATCCTTCAGCGGGAAAAGAAGGTCATGCATGGCGGGCAGATGCTTTTTGACTGCATCAAGAATGACCGAGGCTTTCCAGATAAACATGCCGCTGTTCCAGAGAAAATTCCCCTGGGCAAGATACTGCACGGCGCGCTCGCGGTCGGGCTTTTCATAAAACTGCTCCACACGATATGCCCCGGAAACGCAGCGCGATCTGTCGTACTGAATATAGCCGTAGCCGGTTTCAGGCTGTGTGGGTGCTACGCTGATCGTAATAAGAGCGCCGGTTTCACCGGCCGCATCTGCAGCGGCTTTAAGACAGGCTGCGAAAACCGTCAGGGTTACCGATATGATGATCAGCCGGCAGCACAAGCATGACAGCATCGGGATCATGCTTGTAGATCTTTGTCGCGGCAAGGCAGATACAGGGGGCTGTGTTGCGGCCTATGGGCTCGACAATGATATTTTCAGCAGGCACATCGGGCAGCTGTACCCGAACCAAGGCTGCCTGTTCTGCGCCGGTGACTATCAAAATATTCTGCAGGGGCACCAGCGGCGCGATACGCTCCACTGTCTGCTGCAGCATGGTGCTCTCTCCGGTTATATCAAGCAGCTGCTTGGGCATGGCGCCCCTGCTGCGCGGCCAGAATCGCGTTCCCCTGCCGCCTGCCATAATCACTGCGTACATTGCATGTCCTCCCTGAAGCTTTGATTATTTAAATTATCCAGACAATAAACAGTCCGCCTGCGCTTGTCAATTTATATCAGATGCAGGGTGCACTGCTGCACAAGCTATTGACGGAAGGAGCGAAAAAGCATATATGTTAATAAATGTTTTTTTAGCCTCTTGGTTAAAACATCTGTTAAGCCAAAAAAACGGAAGTCGGAATCCAGTAGTCAGAATTCAGCATAAAAAAAACAACAAAAGCACTTCGGCTTTTGACTGTCTGAACGAAACTCAAGTAAACTCCTTGAACCCTCTATGTCTCCTATTCTGAATTCTGACTACTGGATTCTGGCTTCTTTTCTAAAAAACCATAAACTTTGAACAGGTACGATTTTTTTCAAAAACCACTTTAAGGAATAACAGACACCCATGACCGAACAGCCGGGATTTAAGGCCTTTGAAAAACGCATCGAGGAACTTCTCGAAAAAAGCCGCGATATATCTCCCCGCCGCCATGCTCAGCCTTTTGCAGCGGGCAGACTGCAACCCTCATTTGATATTGCAAAGGAAATTGAACGGCTTCGCACTGCTTCCAGCACCCCAAAGGATGAATAAAGCCTCCTGCTTGTGCCCTTCCAGCGCACCCTTCGTCGGTTTCTCTGTTGACATCTAGGCCGCAGGCTTTTATAATCCCCTATTCTTTTTTATACTAATCGCATCTTACAAAAGAGGCCTATCATGATAGAGCGCGGGTTTACCGAAAAAAAGCTGGATGATGCAAGTATTGCCGAACTCAAAGCCCGTGCCAGGCGGGCGCGCGGCGATATTCTCACCATGACAACCCTGGCGGCTTCAGGCCATCCGGGCGGGTCCATGTCGTCGCTTGAGATGTATCTGACCCTGTACGCCTGCGCCCGGGTATTCCCCGGCGAGCCCCACAACCCCGACCGCGACCGCATTGTCATCAGCCACGGGCACACCTCGCCCGGCGCATACTCGGCCCTTGCCGCAACCGGATTTTTCAAGCGCGAGGATGTGCTGATGGGATTCCGCAGGGCCGGCAGCATCTTTGAAGGGCATGTAGAGCGCACAGTGCCCGGCATCGAGTGGGGCACGGGCAATCTCGGCCAGGGCCTGTCGGTCGGCTGCGCTTGTGCTCTCGGGGCACGCCTGAAAAAGAAAAAGTATCATACCTTCGTGGTCATGGGTGATGGCGAGCAGCAGAAGGGGCAGATATCGGAAGCACGGCGCTTTGCGGCAAAATATAATCTTTCAAATCTCACGGTGCTTATCGATTACAACCGCCTGCAGATATCCGGCGATACGCATCAGGTCATGCCCCAGAACATTAAAGAAAACTTCCTCTCAGACGGCTGGAAGGTCATCGAAATCGACGGCCACAACCTGCATGAAGTGTATGGCGCCTTACATACCGCTGTCAATGATACCACAGGCCCCATGGCCATCATAGCGCGCACCGTCATGGGCAGGGGCGTGTCATTTATGGAAAACCTGGCCAAATACCATGGCTCAACACTCTCAGAAGAGCAGTATCTCAAGGCCATGACAGAACTCGGGCTGCCCCCTGAGCTTGAGCCGTATAAGGAAAAACGAAAAAATACGCCCGTCAATGACAAGCATCATTTGGCTGCCAACCCCATCACTATTGCCCCCGGAGATCCCATTGTCTATGCCTCCGACACCAAAACCGACAACCGCTCAGCCTTCGGCAGCGCGCTGAAAAGCATTGCCCTGGCAAACAAGGACCTTGCAGGTTCAAGCCCCATAGCTGTTTTTGACTGCGACCTTGCTACCTCCGTCAAGGTCGACGGGTTTGAGTCTGTGCAGCCTGACCATTTCTTCCAGGTGGGCATTCAGGAGCATAATGCTGCTGCCATGGCTGGTGCCCTGTCCGCCGACGGCGTTGTATCGTTTTTTGCCGATTTCGGCGTCTTCGGCGTCTGTGAAACCTACAATCAGCACCGCCTGAGCGACATCAACCATGCAAACCTGAAGCTCGTATGCACGCATGTGGGGCTTGATGTGGGCGAGGACGGAAAAACCCATCAGTGCATCGATTATATGGGGCTGTTCCAGAACCTGTTCGGCTTCAAGATCGTGCTGCCCGCAGACCCCAACCAGACTGACCGCGCCACGCGATTTGTTGCAACAAACCCCGGCAATTTTTTTCTGGGCATGGGCCGCTCAAAGACACCGACCATTCTTGACGAAGGGGGCAGCCCGTTCTTCGGCACGGATTACTGTTTCACCTATGGCGCAATCGATGTTGTTCGCCAGGGCACGGATGCCACCATCATGACCTGCGGCTGCATGCTGGCCCCTGCCATAAAGGCATGGGAAGCTTTAAAAGCTAAAGGCATCAACGTGCGCGTGCTCAATGTCTCCTGCCCCAAAGACCTCGATGAAAACGTTCTGGCCGAGGCAGCGGCAAACGGCAGCATCATTACCTATGAAGATCACAATGTGCATACAGGACTTGGCAGCATCGTTGCAAACCACCTTGCCACACGGGGGCTCCGGGCGAGGCTGCGCAAGCTGGGGGTTACGGCCTATGGCCTCTCGGGCCCCACGTCCGATGTCTTCAGGGCAGCCGGGCTTTCAGCCGACGCGCTTGTGCTGGCGGTGGAAGAAGAAGTCAGAAAGAAATAAGGATTTTGCTGGGTTCACCCGCTATGCAGGTGCTTCTTCACAAGTCAACAACCACCCGCATAGCGGGTGGCTTGATTTCGCCCTGAAAGGGCGGAAGCAAAAAACACGGCGTGTTTGAGTTGCCTTCTTGAGGAACCATCGCCATAGGCGATGGTTTTCGAAAGACAATAATTTATTTTCAGGTTGGGTTGAGGTACGAAACCCAACGGTTTCTTCCTGGCAAAACCCAACCAATTGAATTGATGTTAAATGTTCTAATCAGGACCGGCCATGCTTGAAACGATTACCAGTGGATTCAATAAGGCGCGCGACCGCTTCCAGGGCCGCACCGAACTGACCGAAAGCAATATTGAGGATGCCCTTAAGGACATCCGCCTGTCGCTGCTTGAGGCAGATGTTAATCTGAACGTCGTCAAGGGTTTCATCAGCCGCGTGAAAGACAAGGCCATCGGCGAGGTTGTCGATACGCGCGTCTCCCATAAGGGCAAAAAACTCAAGGCAGCACCGGGCGATCACTTCATCAATATCTGCTACGAAGAGCTCGTGGGGCTCATGGGCCCTGTCGACACGAGCATCAAGTTCGGCAGCCGGCCCGTATCTGCCATCATGCTGCTCGGGCTGCAGGGCTGCGGCAAGACAACCACTGCCGGCAAGCTGGCGGGCTACCTGCGCGGCAAAAACAAAAAGCCCCTGCTGGTGGCCGCCGACATCTACCGCCCGGCGGCCGTGGAGCAGCTGAGAGTTATCAGCGAGTCACTGGGCATACCCTTCTTTTCGGTTAAAGACGCCCTCCCGCCGGTCATCTGCAGGCGCGCCCTTGATCATGCTAAAGAAATCGGCTGCGATGTGGCCATATTCGACACCGCGGGCCGGCTTGCCATTGATGACACTCTCATGACCGAGCTTGAGCATATCGCTACGGCCACGCAGCCGGAAAACACGCTGCTTGTCTGCGATGCCATGATCGGCCAGGACGCCGTGAAGACCGCCGATGAATTCAACCGCAGGCTGAACATTTCGGGCTTTATCATGACCAAGCTCGACGGCGATGCCCGCGGAGGCGCGGCCCTCTCGATCAAGGAAGTAACCGGCAGGCCCATAAAATTTTTAGGCACAGGTGAGGCGCTCGACCGTTTGGAAGAATTCCGCCCCGAGGGACTTGCCTCGCGCATACTCGGCTTCGGCGATGTCGTCGGCCTTATGAAGGATTTTGAAGAAGTCGTTGACGAAAAGAAGGCCGAAGAAGATGCCCGGCGCATGCTCAAGGGGCAGTTCACCCTCGATGATTTTCTCGAGCAGATCCAGGCCATAAAAAAAATGGGCTCCCTGCAGGATCTGGTTGAAAAAATACCCTTTTTCAGCAAGCTTGCGGGCAATGCCTCTGTTGATGACCGCGAAGTCATAAAAGTTGAGGCCATCATCCACTCAATGACAAAAGCAGAGCGGATGAATCCTGACCTACTCAATGACAGCCGCAAAAAACGTATTGCCCGGGGCTGCGGGCGCCCCATAAAAGACATCAATGAAATCCTCAAACGCTTCAAGACCATGCGCGACGTCATGAAAAATATGGGCCGCTCAGGCATGCTGAGCCGCATGGCAAGCGGCCTTTCAAGCCTGCCCGGCGTAGGGGGGGGGGATGCGGGCATACCCGGAATGGGAAATATGATGGGAAGCTCCATGCCCATGAGCACCTTCAATGCGCCGCCCCGCGAGTTGTCATCAGCCCAAAAGAAAAAAAATAAAGATAAACGCAAGCAGCAGAAACAGTCGAGAAAAAAAAGCCGTAAAAAATAGTTTTCCCACTGTCCTGTAAAAAATCAGCACACCAATTAGCCGTTCTTGGTGAGCTAGTCGAACCATGAATGGCAGACCTTCGACCCTTCGACAGCCTCAGGACTCCGGGCGAACGGATTTCGAACCAGTTGTTTTTTTGCCGCGAGCTCTGAGCTTTAAAGCACACACAGCTTGTATCCTGACACGCTATGACGGACACCCTTCACATCACCGATCTTTTCCCCGACTGTGTCGCCACAGCATGCAGGCTCATCGGCAACAGCACCGGCGACCTCTACCCGCAGGAGCTGGAGCTTATATCTAAAGCCATTGACAAGCGCCGCCACGAATTTGCGGCAGGAAGAGCCTGCGCGCGGGAGGCCCTCGGCGCTATCGGTTATGCTCCGATGCCGATTCTGCGGGCTGCATCATCAGCACCGCTCTGGCCGAAGGGTATCCTTGGCACCATTTCGCACAGCCATACCTGGGCAGGCGCTGCTGTTGCACGGGCTGAGCATCTGGCAGGAATCGGTCTTGACATTGAAACCGTCGGCCGCGTTACCAAGAACATTGCCCGCAAAGTACTGACCGGCGCTGAATCAGCCTTATTTCATAACTTGCCTGCGGAGGAACAGAAGGCCTTTCTCGCCCTGCTTTTCAGCGCCAAAGAGGCTGTGTATAAATGCCTTTCACCTTTTGTATCAGCCCATATGGGGTTTCACGATGCCGAGATACTGAAGGCCGGCCCGTCGAGCTTTGAGGTGCGCATGAGCCATGAAATTTCACAAGCACAGCCCGCATGCGCACGACTGACAGGCCATTATTTTTTCCATGACGGCTGCGTATTCACGGGCATCGCACTTGAAGCATAAACCCCATGGAACAACAGGCTTTCCCATTGACCAATTCGGCTTTTTAGCCTATATTTTTGGATTCCACAACTACTACATCTTATAAACACTTTTGGAGGATAGGCTATGGCAAAGTGGGCTTTTCTTTTCCCCGGACAGGGCTCCCAGTATGTCGGTATGGGCAAAGACCTGAAAGACAACTTCAAGGTCGCAGCCGATGTTTTTGCAGAGGCCGATGAGGCTCTCAGCGATAATTTATCAAAGATGTGCTTCGAAGGCCCTGAAAGCGACCTGAAGCTCACCATGAACACGCAGCCCGCAATCCTTACGGCAAGCATTGCTTCGCTCAAAGTGCTGCAGCAGGAGACAGGACTGGAGCCCGCAATCGTGGCCGGCCACAGCCTTGGCGAGTACAGCGCCCTGGTGTGCGCAGGCGCTCTTGCTTTTGCCGATGCCGTGCGCATCGTGCGCAAAAGAGGCCAGTTCATGCAGCAGGCCGTGCCTGTGGGCATGGGCGGCATGGCAGCCATCCTGGGCCTTGATACCGAGCTTGTCGAGCAGGCCTGCCGCGATGGCGCTCAGGGCGAGCATGTCGCGCCCGCAAACTACAACTGCCCGGGCCAGATCGTCATCTCAGGCCATATGGAAGCCGTGAAGCGCGCCGTAGCCAAAGCCGAAGAGCTTGGCGCAAAGAAAACCATCATGCTGCCCGTCAGCGCACCCTTCCACAGCGCCCTCATGAAACCGGCGGCCGATATGCTGGCGGAAGCCCTTGCAGCCATTACCGTCAGCGACATCAAAATTCCGGTGCTGTCAAATGTCGAGGCCGATTTTTATCCAGGCAAAGATGCGGTAAAGCAGCTGCTCACCCGGCAGGTAAACTCGCCCGTGCGCTGGATCGAACAGATGGACAAGCTCATTGAACAAAAGCCGGACCGCGCCCTTGAAATCGGCCCCGGCAATGTGCTGTGCGGCCTGATGAGAAAAATCAGCCGCGATATACAGATTCAGAAAGTCGACACGCCGGATGATATCAAGGAGGTTGTGGAATCCCTCAAAGGGTGATTGCCGCACATTGCTACAACTTAAAAAAACCGGCCCTGAGAAGAGCCGGTTTTTTTATTATACCTGCGGATACTGTGTTCCGGTGCTGCGCACACTTCATCATAAATATCTTTATTATCGATAAAAACTCTATTTACAGCAGGCACAATAATTGTACAATAAAATATCCCGCTGCAAACAGCGGGTTATTAAAGGCATTTCGTCATGCCGGACTTGATCCGGCATCCAGACTGTTTTTTTCTGGATTCCGGCTTTCGCCGGAATGACTGGATATACGGCCAGCCGCGGGGGCGTGAACCTGAAGTACATAAATACAAATCTGGAACGCATGCATGCAGTTTGAGCACATTGACGTTTCAACATATTCCGGGTTCAAGGCAGACGAACGCCCCGTGGCATTCATCTGGCAGGGGCGGAAGTACCAGTTACAGGAGATCATCGACCGGTGGTATGAGGGAGGATTAAAGCCGGGCGCTCCCGGCCTCAGCTATTTCAAAGTTCGCGCCGATGACGGCAGGGATTACCTCCTGCGCTATAACAGCCTTTTTGATGAATGGGCTATTGTCATACCGCCCGTGCCTGCCGGATAAGCCGTCAGGCAGTGCTGCATGTCTTTCATAACGGAACAGGCTTTTTCACTATGTGCTATTTAAAAAAAAAGGCCGGGAGCTTACTGCTTCATTGCCCTTGTGGCAATCTTCGGATACTGCATTAATCTGCCTCTGGCGTATGCTGAGCGGCAGGCACCGCCATCTTCCGCCGACATGTTTGTCGGTGAAATCCTGTATTATACCATCGACTTCTGGCTGCTGCGCGGCTCGGCAACAGGGGAGCTGTGCTTCATCAAAACCCCTAATGGCTACAAAGCGCTGTTTGAGGCTGAAACCAGAGGGGTTCTGCGGCTTGTTGCCGGTCATCGGAAAGAAATCATGGAAAGCGTCATGGAATATGACCAGGCAGGAAAAAGGCTGCGGCCGCTGCTTTTCAGAGAAACATTTATACAGAATAAAATGGAGTATAAAAGAGAAATCACGTTCGACTATAAGAAGGGCTCATTTACCTGCATCCGAACCTACCCCCAGGGCAAGCCGCGCGTGACGCAGGGTGCGCTGCCGGGAAGCGATTTCGAAGATCTGCTCTCATTATTTTACAATGTCCGCATGGGCTGCTACGGACCCAGGCGCGACGGCCTCATGCTTAAAGTTCCGGTCATTATGAAGGAGCAGCCATCATTTATAATCCTTGAGTTCCCGGCGCAAGGGGCAAAGGACCGCAAGCGGGGCTTTAACGCCGCCCTCACCATGGACCGAAACCTCACGCATGCCCGCAGCAGGCGCGCTCTTGTGCGCCTGAGTGAGGATGGCCGTCGCGGAATCGGCCCTGATCATTGATGCCTATTTTTTTGGCGATCTCGGCGTCAGGCTGACCGGCACAACATACCAGTAGCCGGACAGCCCGTTATACAATGTCAGAACGGAAACTATGTCATAAATTGATTTGTTGGGTTCGCCCTTGAAAGTTTGTTTCTTCATAAACATTTGTTTTACGTAGGTTGAGTTGAGGTACGAAATCCAACGGTTTCTTGCGGGCTTAACCCAACCTACAAAAAAACGACTTTTCATTCTGGCGCTATTTAATAATTTTTGCAATCTCCTTGAACCGTGGCGCGGCAGCCGAGCGCAGCAGCTCAAACAGAGCCGTTTCAACCGAGGTAATCTGCACGCCCATGCTGCGCATGCGCTCAATGCCGACAGCATTGTTTTCCGGCGTTCGCGAGCAGACACAATCCGCCGCCACCTGCACGCGGAAGCCCAGGCCCAGAAGCTCCATGGCCGTCTGCAGCACGCAGATATGGGTTTCAATACCGATGAGCAGCACATCAGTGCGCCTGCGGGACTTCAGTGCCTGCACAAAATCCTCAGAGCCGCAGCAGCTGAAACTCATTTTACTGACAGGGCGAGACCCTGCAGGCATAACCGCAGCTATTTCAGGCAGCGTGGCCCCCAGCCGGTCAGGGTTCTGCTCAGTCCAGAGTATCGGTACATCCAAGACAGTGACACCCGAAATCAGTTTACAGCTGCTTGCAAGAAGCCGCTCGCGGTCAAACATCGCTTTGGCAAGATTCTCCTGAATGTCAATGCACACAAGAATGGTATTCTGAGGCTCAAGCATTATCTTCTCCTTCATCACAAATCATCATATCTAAACAACTCGAATCTTCATTCTGCATAACGCAGTGACTAATCTATCCAATCAACAATATGCTCTTCCCAGTTATCTGCATCAACGTTATCTTCACTCACCACCCTGCCGCGAATTGATATGCCTGCCGCATGTATCGACTCGGGGCTGCCCGAAACCAGAGGGTGCCACCACGACAGCGGACGGCCTTCAAACAGGATCCTGTAGGCACAGGTGACCGGCATGAAATGGACTGCCGCTAGATTCTGAGGAGTCAATTTTACACATGTCGGCACCAGCACCGTACGCTCGTCGTAGCAGGTACAGGTGCAGTCCTGTTCATCATAGTAGCGGCATACAAGGTGCGTATAGCACAGCTCACCGGTATCCTCAAACTCCAGCTTGATCAGGCAGCACTTGGCGCACCTGTCGCAGAGAGACTCCCACTGCTCAAGCGAGAGCTCATCAAGTTTTTTTGTTTCCCAGAACGGCCCGGTTGTCTTCTGATTGTTTGTACGGCATATGTCTGTAAATTCGTCCATCATAAAATATCTTCTGATTTTACAGACCCCGTAAGCTTTATTCAAGAATTGATTTGACAACAACCTGAAAAAAATGATGTGATTCGGTAAATAATCCGGGGAGTACAGCCGTGAACGAAAACAGTAATGAAACACTGCGCAGCACCATTAAAGGCGAAATCGGCATCATCGCATGGAAAGAGCTTGCCCGTTTTTTTGCCGCAGGTACTGCGGTTGCCGTAGACGCAGAGCTTAACCTGGCGGATGTTGCCTGTCAGTTCGCCCAAAACAGCAGTGCCATCGTAGAGCAGTGGCTTCGCAAGGGAAAAGTAAGCAAGGTTTCAGATGAGCAGGCAAAAACATGGTTTGAAACCGATGCCACGGTAGCAGCCATTGTTGTAAGCCCGTGGGTGCTGGTGCAGGAAGTGAAAATGGAAGCAGATCAGCATCAAGCTGCTGGGAGGACGGATTAATAGTGCTGTCATGTAGGTCCTCTGATACAAAATAGCGGCACGCTGCGCCGGTGCTTTTTCTTGATTTGACATCCATATTTCTATATTCTGACTTCTAACCAACAACCCTGCACTCCCGCGTAATGATTATGCTGTCAAAAGTCGTTCTTCTGATTGTCGCAACTGCAGCTCTTGGCTTGACGCCGCTTGAGCGGGGCTTTGAAGATCTTGAGAGATGCAAGGAGCTCGAAGTCAGCGGTCAGGCCATGATCGAAGCCCTGGACAGGGCCATGGCTGCATTCCGGCAGGCCATGGAAAGCCCGGAGCTTGAGGAACGCGCTGGTGCGGCCCTGCTTGAATCCTCCTACTTCAAAGGAACCTACTCTGCCGTACCGCAGGCGGAAAAAATAAAAATATTTGCCCGCGCTGCCGAGCTGGGCGACAGTCTGATTAAAAAGCATCCCGGCTCCGGCGCCCTGAAGTACTACCTGGCTGTCTGCTGGGCCCGCTGGGGCGAAGAGACCGGCAAAGTGGCTGCCGCGCGGCAGGGAGTTGCCGACAAAGTCAAAGCATACGCCGAAGCCGCCATCGTGCTGGGCCCCCCGGAGATCACCGCCCGTGCTTACCGGCTGCTGGGCCGCCTGCACCACCAGGCCCCGCGCATTCCCTTCATTTTGGGATGGCCTTCAAATCAAACAGCCATCCAGTGCCTGCGAAAGGCAAACGAGCTGCAGCCCCAGTCCATTGCCACCCGCTACTATCTGGCCGCGGTGCTGGCCGACGAGGGCTGTAAAGATGAAGCCCGGCAGCTGCTGGCAATGGCCCTGGCCGACACCTTCAACTCGGACACCAAAGTGGAAGCTGCCAGCTTCCAATCAGATTGCCGCAAACTGCAGGAGGAGTTAAAAAAATAAAAGGCACAGAGGCACAAAGAAGAAAAACTGCTACGCTATTGGCTGCTGAGCCGGCAAGAACGATAGGGGTACAAAAACATAAAGTGTAAATAACCTTGATCCATTGACTGATTTACTAATCACCGTTTACTTATTACCACCCCTTCAGCTGGCCACCTTCTGCCATCGTGTCTTTTCCCGCACCATAACCTGTTTAGCCAGACGCCGGTTCTCCTGCTCATAGTGTGAGTTCCTATCAACAAGTACAAAACTTTTTACTCATCGCAATACCGTTCAAAATTAAATCATGAAAAAAATTTTCTCTGTGAACTCGCTTTGGGATGGGTTGAATATAAAATGCGGTCGATTATGTGTAAATGCATATATCGGAAAGAGGTAAGGTGCGACGGTGAAACGTGATTTCTGTCTCCAAACTCTAACACAACGTCTTGTGCCCTTGACTGCTGCCCAAAACTCCCATTATGGCTCTCTAACTGGTCTAAACAAAATCCTGCAAATTCAAGATTACCAAAAGTAACATACAATAAAATCGGGTATCTTACTGCGGTCAAAATTCTGCCACATAATGTGGACTTTTTAGAGAAAAGGCCTGACCACCATATGTTGTAGTCAGGCCTTTTTCACCGCCATCATCATTCTCAGAATAAACTGAGCTTTTATTTCAAACTGCAATACGCAAGGGAGACAACAGATCATTCTAGTTCAAGCAACACTCCTCGCTTTATTATAAATCATTTCCAACCAACCACGATAGCTTTGGCATCAGAAATTTTTGTTGAATCAGCAGGAGGTAACCCTATCCATTCCTCATTCTTCCAATAGCCGGGAACGGAAACATTAGAACTGTTTCTGCAATATCCCGCCGCGAACGATATCCTTTCCTGATATGGTAAGTTCATTAACCTCGTAGCATCCCTCGTCTCATCAAAATAAACAGGCAAGCCTGGTCCATTCCTCATTTTTCCAATAGCCGGGGACTCGATCATTACGAACATCTTTCTGCAATATCCCGCCGCGTACACATTGCTTCCGCAGATGACTATTGAGTTTACCATTGCAGGTCTGACCGGATCGAGCTTGGGCAAAGGCCGAACGCTGTTCCGTTCTTCCAATAGCCGGGAGGTACCGTCCCCGAGGTATTCTGTGCTCATGCCGCCGGCATATAAATTTCGCTCCCGGTATTTCCAGTGAAGTGACCAACGAAGACCTCGTATCATCAAGAAGGGCCGAATATTGTCCCAGACACCATTCTTCAGAACTGGACTATCACCGGCACTGTTTTTACAATACCCCCCGATATAGACATCGCCCTCAGCGATGGCTAGAGCATAACAATACGAACCATTTTGTTTCATCCAGTACCGGCAGATAAATGCGTGTGCGGTTTTTCCAGTAGCAGGCTCTGGTAACATCATTGCTGTCATCTGTCACCCCTGCGGCATATAAATCACCTCCGGATATGGTCATCCTCATAAACAATAGCGTTTTTCGCCGAATCGATAGGAGCGGCCGGCCCAGAATCCGTTTTTCCAATAGCCGGGGACATAGATCCCCAACCGTTTCCGCAATACCCCCCGGCATACACATTGCCTTTAGATATGGCTAAGGAAGTAACAAAGGCATTTCCGTCCAGATAGAGACGAGGAAAATTTGCGATCCTCCATTCTTCCAATAACCGGGCATGGCAATGTAAGAACTGATTTTTGTATGACCTCCGACATACACATTTTTTTTATATCCAACACCGACTCCCAGCAGCGTCACCATCATAAAGATAATGAACAGGTGTTTTTTCATGTGCCTTCTTCCAATTGTCGTATGCAGTTGTTTTAGTTTCTCATACACCCGTTTTACCGGCATGAACAAAGTATAAGCGCTCTTTAAAAGATTATAGGCTCTTGCAATCAGCTTTTACAATAATAGAACCCCTGAAACGGTTACCTGCCCCATTTGATATCGCCTTCGCAGTCGCCAATAAGATGTGGTATTCCTCCCACTCAAGCGGCTCGCCGTTCAAGGTTACCCGCATTAACATAAACCGCTTGAAAAACACACGAGTGCTTACAACGTCAATTGCATCATATTTCCATTTATCACCGGGTCTCCACCAACTCCGCGCCCTGCTGCCAATGACGAGCAGGGATCTGGTTCTCTCTTTGTCGCCAATCAGCCCGCCAAGTATTTTGGGGATAATTTTGACCTCACAGGTCTGGGTAAGATGGTTAGTATAAAAAGGATCCGTATCGTCAACGTCAAATCCGCTGCTGTTGTCCGCATAGCCTGCAGGCAGCGTCAGAAGAGCAGATGGCGGTCTCGGGTCGGATCCACAACGCCGTAGCCATCCCCGTCGGCATCCTTGTAATAGGTAACTGGAGTCATGGATCGCGGAATTATTGTCGTCGCAGTCCAAACCCGCAAAGACAGTTATCGCCATAGCTGTCGCCATCTTTATCAATACAGGCCGCCCAGGCCAGTGCGTCGCCCATCAGCAGGGCGCCATCCGTTGAGGCAGTCCATAAGGTCGGATTCGACATCGCTGGAGGGTGGATAAAAGTTCAGGCCCACCATTCTCCCGCTGGTCGGCTTGCTTCGGTGGCCACCAGTGGAACGCCGTTGCTCCAATGCGCCACCTGGAACGCACCAGCAGTCAGGGATGCAGGGGCATGATAACTACCTGACCCACCATCGAATGAACTGACACCTGTCAGAATAGCGACTGGGCCGGCATATCCTGGATCAGACTAAGGAGTGATCCTGATATTGTTGCAGCGTGCGTAAAGGCAGTAGCTATCGAGACGATCGTCCGGAAAGCGGATGGCCAGTGCTATAGGAAAATTCGGCCGCTACAATCCGCCGCCGGCATCTAAAAAAAATTTGCCAACGTATCACCAAAAGCAGTGCTGTCATGAAAAAAAACATCGCTGAACACAAGCACGGCGCTATATTGTTGACAGTTCTCCCTTGGTCTGCGGAGTGTAAACCTGTGCATCGTGAATATCCACCCGAGTAAATAACCCCTCTGGCGTTGTTCAATTTGCTCTGAACATCTGTTAAGTACGCTGCAGAGCCTGGCGCGCCAAAATGCCAACCACACCGTCTGGTGTCCGGCGATGATGGCATTTCCCGCCAGGCCAGTGCGTCGCCCATCAGCCGGGCGCCATCTGTTGTGGCAGTCCATAAGCCCGCTCCGGCATCGCCGGACGGCGGAAAAAAATTCAGGCCCACGATTTTCCCGGTGGTCGGCGGCTTTGTGGCCACCAGCGGAACGTCGTCGTCGATGCGTAACTTGAGACGCACCGGCAGTCAGGACATTTGATCATGGAAACTCCTTGAACCTCCGTCGAAGGAGTGGACGCATGCCAGGATGGATGGGCCGGCACATCCGGAATCAACGTGAGGGGCGTTTTGGGACTAATAGAACCTTGTGTGAAAGGAAGGTAGCCCCCGCTTTCGAACCGCCCGGTAATATTAAGTCCTGTAGAAGTGAACGAAAAAGTAGCCACTACAACGCCGCCTCCGGCATCTGCATAGTTGGCCAGCACATCGCCAAGTGCAGTGCTGTTACTGAAAGGTAAATCACTGAAAACGAGCACGGCGCTATATTGTTGCAGTTCGGCCAGGGTCCCAGCGTAAATATTTCACATTGTCAATATCCACCTGGGTAAGTAGAAGCCGGTACCGTTCAGTTTGTTTTGGACATCTGATAAAAAGCTTGCTTCAGCCTCTGCGCGATAAATACCAACCTTACAGGGATCTGCGGCTGCTGCTGGGTGCGGCGCTAAAAAGAATACCGCTAAACTTGCCAGGAATGTCAGTCACAGGGCTAAAGAGTAAACGCGAAAAATACGATTCATAACATCCTCCCTTTAACAAAAAATCTTCCAGGAAGAGGAAATTTAAAAAAAACAAAAAGTGAAAAACCAAACAATTTAACGTGTATAACACTATGTTACATAGGATATCCAATAGTTAAAATCAATAGTTAAAAATGGTAATGGAAGGTTTTAATTATGGTTCTAAAGCTTTTGAAAGCGTACAGTGAGGTTTGATTTCAGATCTACAAACGCTATTAGTAGGAGTCGAAAATGGGGGCGGTGGTTATAGGCGATTGGTCGATATGATCATATCTTTCCAACTAGGTTGATTCTTTCACCCCATATCTTGTGTCCTTGCTTTACTACCAAAAGCTCCACATTACGGCTCTCTAACCGGACAAAAAAAAATCCAGAAAATTCATGATTACCAAAAGCGAAACATGGAAAAAATTGAGTGTCGTATTGCGCTCAATGCGATGACACGTAATGTGGAATTTTAACAAAAAGGCCCAACCACCATATCTCGAGTAGTGAGGCTTTTCTGCAACTGATTTTCCCGACTCAGCCTAATCTACATATTTTTAACATCATACCTTCAGAATTTCTCCACAATCATATATTAGTACTGTCACTCTTGCAGCAAACCATTCTGCTGGAGAAAAACCATGAAAACAGCAGCACAGAGCATGGCAATTGGTATACTTGTTTTACTGGCATTCACCTCTGATAACCGCGTGGTGAAGGGATGCTTTTGCCATAAGATCGGCGTATTCGCCTTCCAGCATGCCGTAGCGGTAGGTGCCATAGCGCGTTCCGTCAAGGGTGAATTCCTCCCGATAAACGCCTTCTCGCACAAAGCCCATTTTTTCGACAATGCTGATCATGCGCAGGTTGGGGGCCCCGCAGTGCAGAAATATTTTATGCAGGTCGTGCTCTTGGAACGCGCAGTCCATGAGGTGCAGCAGTATGCGCCGTCCAAAGCCTTTTGCTGAACACGTAGGGTTCACGATAATGGACAGTTCGCCGCAGCCGTGCTTAGGGTGAATGTAGTGCACAAGCCCCATGCCGACTGCCGCGTCAGCGCAGGCCGCAGGAGTTGTGCGGTAAAAAAACAGCGGGCGCCTGTTCCCTGCTCATGCTCAAGCCAGCGCTTAAGCTCGCCCGTGCTCATGGGCCGGTAAAGCGAGTAGAGATTTCTGTGCACGGCTGGGTCGGCCAGCCATTTCTGCAGAGGTAGCAGGTGCTGCTCGGTGAACGTGTTGGCATACAGGGGCATATCCATGGAAGTATTCCTTGCAAGGGTGTTCAACAATAAGTTGCGTATTAACATCATTAATCATATAATTTTTGCAATTTTTTTTGTCAAATACATTGGTTCCCGCTGGCAGTCAGGCTGAACAGGGTACTGCCGTTTTCAGGTTTTGAAACTGATCTTGAAAAGGAGACCTTTGCATGAAGAGTATTACAATTAATCTGCCTGCATCTGAAATGCCCAGCCAGTGGTACAACCTTGGTTCTGAGCTTGCCATGCAGCCGCCTGTTGATGCTGACGGCAAACCCATAGGCCCCGAGGCGCTGGCCAAGATATTTCCCATGAACCTGATTGAGCAGGAGATGTGCCAGGACCCCTGGATCGATATTCCCGAGCCGATCCTTGAAATGTATCTCCCGCTGGCGACCGACCCCCCTGCGTCGCGCGGTTTTTCTTGAACAGCACCTTAAAACGCCGGCGCGCATCTACTACAAGGACGAAAGCGTCAGCCCGGCCGGCAGCCACAAGCCCAATTCGGCCGTGGCGCAGGCCTGGTACAACAAGCAGTTCGGCATCGAGAACATCGTGACCGAAACCGGGGCAGGGCAGTGGGGCGCGGCCCTGTCATTCGCCTGCAGCCTGATCGGTCTGGAATGCAAGGTCTTCATGGTGCGCATCAGCTACGACCAGAAGCCCTTTCGCAAGGTGATGATGAAGCTGTGGGGAGCCCAGTGCGTGGGAAGCCCCAGCATGGAGACCGAGGTCGGCCGCAGAATCTTGGCCCAGGATCCCAACACGCCCGGCAGCTTGGGAATCGCTATCGGAGAGGCCATTGAGGTGGCCGTTTCGGACACAAGCGGTAAAACGCGCTATTCACTTGGCAGCGTTTTGAACCACGTTATGCTGCACCAGACCGTTATCGGTCTTGAAGCTAAAAAACAGCTGGCCCTGGCGGGTGAAAAACTGCCCGACGTTATTATTGGCTGCGCCGGCGGCGGCAGCAACTTCGCGGGTCTCGCGTTTCCGTTTACGCTCGACAAGATACACGGTGCCAAAATCGACATCATACCGGTTGAACCGGAGGCCTGCCCTACGATCACGCGCGGCCCGTTCGCCTATGACTACGGCGATGTAGCCGGCCAGACCCCGCTGATTCCCATGTATACGCTGGGCCACGCCTTTATTCCGCGCCCCATCCATGCTGGCGGCCTGCGCTACCACGGCATGGCGCCCATGGTGAGCCAAGCGGTCCAACAGGGCCTTTTCAGCCCGCTTGCCCTCAAGCAGACGGAATGCTACAAGGCGGCCATTCTATGGGCCAAAACCGAAGGGCCGGTTTGTGCGCCCGAGACAAGCCATGCCATCGCCGCTGTCATTCTGGAGGCCATCAAGGCCCGCGAGGAACAACGCGAGAAAGTCATCATCTTCAACTATAGCGGCCATGGGCTCCTGGACCTTGCCGGATATGAGAAGTATATGAACGGTGAACTCAGCGACTACGCGCTGCCCGAAGAGGATCTGAATGCGTCGCTGGAGGCCATAAGCAGGTATCCAAAACCAAAAAATTACGGCCGTTAACCCAAACAGCGGGCGCAGCCGGTAGTTAACTAAATTAAAACGGTTCAGCCCTATCGGCTGCACTTTGCCCAGCCTTGACGCGCAACCGATTAACTTCGGCGTTCATTCAATATCTTGTGTCCATGACGTGAAGCCAAAAAGTCAACATTACGGCTCTCTAACTGGATAAATAAAAATCCCGAAAGTTCAATACTACCAAGCCTATCATGGAATAAATCCGGTGTCGTACTGCGGTCAAGCCAATGACATCCATGATACGTTAACTCAATGGAGAAATAGGAGATTTCTCCCAAAGTTAGGTATTGGACGCACCCTTCCCGTGACTTTCAAAAAGTCCACTGTTTTTTATTTATCAGTGGGCGGCCTTTCAATTCTTTTTGGGTCGACGGCAATTCGCGACCAGACATCCATTTGCAGCATCAGAACATTGCTGTTCCTGGCCGATGATTGAGTTGAAATCAACCTGCAGGCCGGAAATCACGTAGATGGCGCATCATGAACTATGTTCAATCGCACACTCACAATGTTCTGTCCGGACCGGCAGGATGAAAAGCCGTTGTATAATTATGCTTGTTGCATAACAAATTCCTTGCCGCTTTTATCTACAGCCAGTAAATAGGCTACCAGCTTTCTTCCAACCGCTATGGTTGCCTGATTGTGATTGCCTCCATGCTCCCGCTCTCGATCATAGACTTTGGCAAGCTGCCTGTTGCGGAAGGGCGCAAGCTTGGCAGACTCGATCAATATGGTCTGCAGATGCTTGTTGCGCTGCTTTGAAATCGGGCAACGCTTGCTTTTCCGCCTGATTCATCAAGGGCTGAACATAAGCCGCAATAGCTCACCGCTTTGTTTATGGACGAAAACCGGCCAGGCTCTCCTATCTCAAGAGCCCAGGTCAATGCGGTAATTTCCCCTACTCCCTGTATGCTCATCAGCGCTTCTACTCGGGTTTTGAGTTCCGGGTGCTCGACCAGAGCCTTTACAAGCCTTCTTTGGCAGCTTTCAAACAGCTCATAGCTGCCCCGGCTTATCTCCAGCAGCTCCCTGATGCTCTGCGGAACATCTTTCAAGCTGTCCAGCAGCTCAAAAAAATACCTCTTGCCATGCAGCTTTTTCTTGTTGTACTGCATCCCAACATCCATAAGCAGTGTTGAGGTCTTGTTTTTCATCCGCACAGCCTGTCGCACCATTAAGTTGCGAAATCGCAACACTCGCCTCAAATCCCGAATGGGTGCAGGGGGCATATAACTTCTAGGCAATAAATTGCATCTCAGCAGATCGGTTATGGTGCGGGCATCCAGGCGGTCACTTTTTTTCTTTGCCGCGCTTATAGCTTTCATCATAAGCGGGTTGCCCACCTGAAGCTCTGCGGCATACGGTTCCAGAGTTTCATATATCCAGCCTGTAAAAAGCGTTGCCTCCATCGCACCATTCCATGGCCCAGGCAGTTTACTGCACCACCCGACAAGCTCTTCCCGCTCGGCCTTCAGCGTGCCCTCGTCCACAATCGTTCCATCTGCCTGTTTTACACAATAGGCGATTGTTTTCTTGTGAATATCAAGCCCGACATAATACAATGCTTCCATACCTGATCTCCTTTCTTTGTGCTGGGTTGCTGTAAAAATGGGTTTTTACAGCTTAGCACGGGAAAGGAGATCTTTTTACCTCAACGTATTCATTCTATCACGTAATGTGGACTTTTTAGAGAAAAGGCCTGACCACAATATGCAGTGGCCAGGCCCTATTTTCTTCAAAAGGATTTCGCCTCAGTTCCAGTTTTAATTCTTCCCCACCATCGGCGCAATTACTTCAAGCACTCTACGTGCAACTGCCCTCAGCGCCGGGCTGCGCTCAAGGGCTGCATTGATGCTGTCGGCATTGTTGTAATAGGTTTGAATGACTTTGCGGCCAACAGCGCTTTGAGCAAGTTTGCTGTCGCGGAAATCGCGCAGATTTTCAAGATTAGGATTATTCTCGCCAAGCGCCTTTTTTGCCGGGCATATGCCGGTGGTCGTCGTGGTGGTTGTTGAGGAAATGATCGAGGTCGTGGTTATCGCTGTGGTTGTGGTGGTTGGTACGGTCGTCGTTGAACCCACAGTCGTAGTGGTGGTTGTAATAATCAAATGACCCACCTGCCCTGAGCGTACCGGCCAGACATAGTAGCCGAAGTCCGTGTTATCGTTGGGGCGGACGGCGCCGCAGTACATGAAGGACGACCCACGCGTAGCCTGTACAGTAGGCGTAGGACGTAGACGACCAGTATAAGCCCGACTGCACCTGTGTGAAGGGGTGCCCCAAGGGAAGCGCAGGTTGAAATAGTTCATAGTCGGCAAGGCTGCGCAACTCTCGTCTGTTGGGCAGCCGCCAGTCCGTATGGTTAAGAAGTTTTCATGTTGTGCTTTGCCGCATAATCAAGGGCATGCTGCCAGGACATGCCGTCATGTGCCTACCGTCGGCTCAAAGAGGGTCACGCGTTACCATAGATTTGCATTCTTTGCCCAGACAAGGCCGGTCAGATTATCTGTTACCGCATCGTCGCCTAACGGTAAACCGGGGTCCGGCCAGTCAACGCCCTTCAGCAAATCACCATCCTGCCCCGTGCCTGCGCAGGTTATGTTATCGCCGACAGTGCTATAGCAACTTGTCTGCCCTGTCTTCGGCAGACAAATGACCGAATTACCAGATGATCCACACTGTCCTGAACGAACTGGCCAGACACAACAATTATCCGTCTTACCGTCGTGGTAGACGCCACCGTCGCTCATGTCAACGACCAACGCGAAGTTTAAAAAGCCAGCGTTCGTAGTAGACGACCAGTAGCTGTTCGACTGCACATTCGTGAAAGGATGACCTTCGAAAGGGCAGGACCATAAAGCTGAGCATTCACAAGGCTTTCAATTTCATTTATATTGGGCAAATGCCAATCCGTATAGCCTAAGATAGTCTGCATTCATTAAGCTCTGCCACATAATCAAGGGCACCCTGCCAGGTTACCCGGCCGTCATCGAGATATATTATCGTTATCAAAACCCATTCCGGCAAAGATTTGCATTCTGCGCCCACACAAGGCCCGTGAGATTATCGGAGATCGTGCCGTCTCCCCGTTCGTTAAACCGAGGATCAGGCCAAACCGCACCTGCCTGCAGCTCCATCCTGGCCCGTGTCTTCGCAGTCAATCACCGTGCCGGATGCGTTGTAACATGTCGTCTGCCCGGTGCGCGACACCTCTGCTGGGTATGCCCCGGCAAGAGCGGGTAACAGCAAGGCAAACAAGGAAAGAATGAATATTGATTTTCTTATCTGCAAAGAACTCTCCTATGAATATTTATATTAACCATAAAACAAAGCCTATCAGCCATTGAGCTTTTAAGTCAACAAGAAACACTTTGCTAAAAAAAGGGCAGGGTCTAGTGAGGCGGACGCTGAATACTATTTACCACAACATCTTGTGCCAGTAATCAGCTGCCCAAAACTCCACATGACGGCTCTCACCTGGATAAAAAACAGGCCAGGAAAATCCACAGTACCATAAGTAATGTGAAAATAAATCAGGTCGCCGCAGAACAACGTAAAAATGATCAGGGTCTACATAATGACCCTGATCTTCTATTTGTCTGACAGGTAATTTTAATCACCGACGGCGTATGCCACTGATTCTTGCAATGAATCACAAATGCATAGCTGCAGGTATATTGTCTTGACACCTAAGAGGCGACCCCCTATAATTTTAAAATATAAAAAAATAGCGTTTTAAATAGAGGTGCATGCGAAGTTTTTTTAATTTCAATAGGTAGGATTTTTTCTGGGAAGGGAGATTTTCAGGTGAACTGCATAATTTTGAGAACATAGTTTAGAAGGAGGGTGTATGTCGAATATTAAGGAATATATTTTTAAAAATTTCGAGCAGATCGTTGTACTGTTTATTCTGGTGGCTGTTGTTGCTTTGAATTATTTTATTGCCGAAAAGCTCGCCCTTCTGAATATGTTCTATCTTCCTTCGCTTGTCGCCGGATTCGTTCTGGGGAAAAGAAAAGCCCTGCTTACCAGTATTTTCAGCGTCACGGCGGTCATATTTTATTTGTCTCTGAACTATGACAATTTCAAGCCGAGTCAGTCAGTCGTGTCATTTTACGTAAATATCATTTCATGGGGCAGTTTCCTCATACTGTGCTCAATTGTTGTCGGCCATCTGCATGAAGAAAACGAAAAAAAAGTAGTTCAGCTCAAAAGCGCCTATATGGGCATACTGGAAATACTGTCAAAATACATCGAGTCTTCCGATAAATACACGCAGGGCCATTCCGTGCGGGTTTCGCATTATGCCACCGAAATAGCCGTGGCCATGAAGCTGACGCCCCAGGAGATTGAAAATATCAAAGTCGCGGCGTTGCTGCATGATATCGGCAAAGTCGATATCAGCACGGAACTTATCGGCAAAGCAGCTTCGCTCAGCAGCGAAGAAAAAAATATCATGGCCAGCCATTCCGAGCGCGGAGCGCAGATACTTTCTTCGGTGGGCAGTGTGTTGAGCGAGGCTATTCCGCTTGTCCGGGCCCATCACCAGTATTTCGACCATGACGAGCACAAAGGCTCCCCTTCGGGTGAAGTGCCGCTGGGAGCGCGCATTTTGGCGGTTGCCGACTCCTATGACGCCATGACTACCGACAGGCCCTATCGTTCGGGCATGCCCCCGTGGAAGGCTATTGAGGAACTGGAGCGGTGCACGGGCACGCAGTTCGACCCGGAGGTTGTAGCATGCTTCAAGAGCACGCTTTTTCATCGCAGCGGCACCCATCAGATACTGTCAGGAGATGAAAAAGAGCCAGCCTTTGAGTAGACAGAGCAGTATGCTTGCCGACAGCACACATGCTAGAGCATTTTTGTTTTTACTGTAGACTCCTTTTTTTCTGCCATCTCGACCGAAGGGAGAGATCTTTAAAGCTTTCTTCCTTCGGTCGA
>CAVRBJ010000023.1:0-26948 GCA_963718965.1 uncultured delta proteobacterium
GTACAAACACACACAAAATAAGGGGCCGGTTGCATGCGGATAGTTTTTTTAGAGCATGAGGGCTTACAAAATCAAATGTGAAGGCCCACTAGAGTATTTAACTAAATCATGTAGCCGGGTTGTCATTTCGAATCCGACGCAGGCGGATGAGAAATCTTTAAAGATCTCTCCCTGAGCCTGCCCTGAGCGAAGTCGAAGGGGTCGAGATGACAGAAAAAAAACAGCCTGCAAGAAAAAGTTATCTGCTCTAAATTACCCCGCCGCAAGCCGCGGGGTATTGAATCCGAAGTGAATAAATCAATTTGAAGCGCCGGGATGCCCCGCCTTGCAGGCGGGGAGCATCACTTAATCCTGTCACTCTGACTTCAGTCCCGCATTAGCCCTGCCTGGAACACATGAGGTGTTCATGAAAAATCAGCCTGGCAAAAAAAATAGTGCGCCATCAAAAAATGGGATTGCTAATCCAACTATTCCACGATATTATTTAGATAATTGAATTATTCCAGTTTGCAACCAACATCCGGCAAACAAGAAATTGCATATGAACGTGAATAAGCTTTTCATAACACCCTGCTGATTACCTAATTTTTTATTGATTATATGTAATCGGTTAGTACAGGGGAGGATTCAATTAACCGCCGGGATAGGCAAACACCACACCATCATGTAATTCCACACACAAAGGAGGTCCTTATGAGAGAGAGAAAATTTTTTCGCCTGCTCATGACCGCGGTCATTTTCTCCTGGTGCTTGAGCGCCGTACTTGTCACGCCGCAGGCCCGGGCCACAACCTATCCATGGCTCTCATGGAGACATGATCTGCAAAATACCGGCAGCAGTCCCTGACCGGGGCTATCCGACCAGCGCAAAATTGCTGTGGGAGCGTACCCGAGGCAATGAGGCGGACACAAGCACGCCCGCGCGCTGTTCGACACCAGTGGTTGTTGGAAATGACCTTGTATTTACAACAGGCAACGGTGGTGTTGTTGAAGCCCTCGATCAAAACACCGGGGAATTAAAATGGACAAAAACATATACCTGGCTGCCCGCACCACCCGAACCGGCTGATGCGAAGCCGGACTGGTGCCAGGGCTCTACACCCAATCTCGAGACCAACCTGGGCGTCTGCGCCAACATAAGCGGGGACTGCCCGGACTGGTGCTATGAGTGCAAGGCTACACCAAACGATTGCACAGCCACATCCTTAATCAACCCGCTGCAGTTTCCTCCTGCTGCCGGGGTTTTTGTCGCAGGAGCCACCATTGATGCCGAAGGTGACCGTGTTTATTATGGAACCATGGATGGCAGGTTTATTGCTTCGAAGCTATCTGACGGAACTCAGGTATGGGAAAAGCAGCCCTGGAAGGAGCCGGGCGGACCAAACGAAGGCAGAAAATGGTATGATCAGAAATTCGCCTGGCATCTGTCTCCGCCGTCCGTTTCCGATGGCAAGCTGTTCTTCGGGTCTTTTCTGCCGAGCTTTTACTGGGTGTTCAAGGCCTTCCCCTTTATACTTGATGCCAACGGCCACAGCATTCCTGGCTGGCCGTCATTTGAAAAAGACTACAAGATGTACTGGGTAGGCCGCGACGGCTTTACCTACGCTGCCGACAAAAACACCGGCGATATTCTGTGGACCTGGGACCCCGGCGGATGCGGTGTAACCAACATTCCCCCGGTTGCTGACGGCAAAGTATTTTTTAATGCTGATACCGTTATTGACTATCACTATGGCCAGATGGCGGCCTGTGATGTAAACACCGGCGAAAAGCTGTGGCATGTGGGCCCGATCCCCCTGGCGCAGGGCGGCAACCCGTCCATTTCAGTGCCGCATAATACTATCTTTTATCCTGAAGGCGATGGCGCTATATGGGCCATGGATCTGACCACGGGTCAGGTCAAATGGACCTATCACGGCGGGTTCAGCGTCAAGGGCGCCACCGGCTGCGCCTCCTCTCTGGCAATTGATGAGCGTCGCGGCTGGGTGCTCGGGGCTTCCGATACGGGGCACCTATTCGTGCTGTGTATGAAGACCGGCCGGTTGATCAGGGAAACGTATA
Organism: uncultured delta proteobacterium; assembly: GCA_963718965.1. Lineage (GTDB taxonomy): Bacteria > Desulfobacterota > WTBG01 > CAIYCZ01 > CAIRTM01 > CAIWCT01. Next base: position 2,061 of record CAVRBJ010000023.1, read on the forward strand.
TGGGCTTGCCGAACTGGAAGCCCAGAGACGGGATTCCAAGTGACGGTTACTGGTTCCCCGGCGCCAGCGCCATGGCCATAGTTCCTGCTCAGGGGCTTTTATACATATCCGGCACCGACTTTGCTCAGGCATGGCAGGGCAGCGGCACCAAAGGCAGGGAAAAGCTTTTCTGCTTCAACTATGCTGCATGGGCTAACACCATAAAGCACGTATGGGATTATCAGTTTAAGGCAGACGATGGCAACGAACTTATCGTCAAGGGGCATGATCCGTACCAGGTATCTTTCTACACCCTGGGCTCGGTCGCCCTTGCAGACGGCCATGTCTACTACGGCTCCTATAACGGCCATGTCTACTGCTTTGGCAACACGTTCAGGAACTAGGTTATAGCGTGTTCTTCGCAGCCTGCGCTAAGGGTTTGCGCTCGGGAGCAGGGGGTATACAAGTCGGCTTTCAGGTACATGCAACACCCGGGAGGGACGCTGATTTTTTTGCATAAACGGAACATTACCATGCACAAAGTTTTTTATTGCACCTGCTTTCTTGCCATGCTGATAAACGGGTGCAAATTCTTTCCGCTTACTGAAGGCAGAAAAAATTTCAATGAAGCAGTGGCCCTTTACAAAAAGGGTGACTGCGAGAATGCTTCCTTGAAATTTACCGAAGCCCTGCAGAAGGATGCTGATCTCAGGGATAGCTATGTGTATCTGGCAGAGTGCAGCCTGAAACAGGGGAACCTGGAAGCTGCTTTAAAATCAGCTGAGCAGGCCATGGCCGGTGCGGCAAAGGATGCAGATATCAGCAGCAGGCTGAAAACTGTTGTGACTGCCGGCGGTCAAAGCGCCTTTGACAAGAAGGAAGATGACCTTGCGGTCCGGTTTTTCAAGGAGGCAGTAAAGCTTGATCAAAAGGACAGCGGCCTGCGACTCTGGCTGGGCAAAGCGCTCCTGGCGCGGGGCAATAAAGAGGACATGAAGGCGGCCATTATAGAATTTAAAACTGCGATGAGCACATCGGCCAGCCCCGCCCAGACTATGGCGCTGATCCGGAGCGCCCTGTTTGCCCGTGCTCAGCAGTATGCCGCTCAGGGCGACAGGTATACGCAGTCCCGATGCTACCTTGCCTATACGGAAAATTTCAACAAGGATGATGTCGAGGCCTGCATACATCTCGGGAAACTGTTTTACCAGACGGACAACCCGATTGGGGCCCTGCACTATGCGAAAAAGGCTTATGCCCTGGACCCTGAAAATAAAGCTGCCATGGAGCTCATAAATGAGTTGAACACCCCCATGCAACATTAACCGGTATTGCTGTTGCGCAGTACGCGAGACCTTGATCCTCTTTAGTTTTTTCTGTTGGTGGAATCGGCAATTGTTTACATCCCGGAAGCGGGGTCCAACAATAAAACAATGCTGTAAGAAAGGGAGAATACCATGAAAAAAAAATTGGCACTAACGGCGATGGCGCTCTGTACGCTTTTGTTTATTCCCTGCCTGGCATCAGCAGCCCCAAACTGTCCGCTCTGGCTTGGAACATGGGAGGTGAAATACGCCGACAACAGCACGCGAATATGGAAAATTTATGAAGTCCGATAATAACACAGGAAGCGCCTATGTCCTGTGCAAAGCCCTAGGCTACAGTGAAACACCAGCCGGAACCGATCAAGTGCTTTTTCAGATTATTTATATGACTTTCACCAGACGTATTCCTATACCGAAGCAACAGTAGTTCAGCTCAAGCATGCCAAGCAGGGAAATGGATGTGAACAGCTGCAGAGGATAATTTTACATCGCAGGCGGGTGGACAATATCCTGTGGAAAGAGGAAAAAAGACCAGCTCCGAGGTTCCTCCCCCTCCAATTATCACGACAACGACAACAACCACAACAGTGGCCTGCACACTGAAAGTTGTTCCGGAATCAATTCCCAGCAGGCGCCTGGGACGTTTTGGTATGTTTATCGTGAGTGAAGTGGATGGAGCGGAATTCGAAAGAGGTAATCGGGTTGATTGGGGAACCGACGATATCAATACAATTGTGCAATTCAGACTCCCGCGGCGCATCTACTCGCTTGCATGGATACAAGCTAATGCTGCAATTGGAGAGTATAAAGTTACGGTTGGCGATGATAACTGCACGGGTATGCTTGAGATAAAATAAGCAGCCACGGTAGGGAGGCTTTAAAAGGAACGCAAAAAGAGTGCTCAGGCTCCCTGCTTTTTTCATTTCTGCAGCGTCACAGTATCCCGATGGCGGGGAAAATAACAACTGAGACGGAGGTATCAAAAAGTCCGCCTTATGTGAATGTTGAAAAATCAATACTGCCGCATTAGAGCATTTTTCTAAATTCTGTAGCCGTATTGTTATTTCGACCGAAGGGAGTCCGCAGGTTGCGCAACCGCATCAATCTTTAAAGATCTCTCCCTGAGCCTGCCCTGAGCGAAGTCGAAGGGGTCGAGATGACAGAAAAAGGAGGCCGCAGTAAAAAGAGAAATTCTCTGGAACCTGGCGATTATGCTTCTATAATGAATAGGAGTTGGTCACACGCTATGCTGATTGGAGGCACTCGACGATTAGGCCTCAAGAATAAAAAAATCACCTTTTTTTATTCTTGAGCACGGGGGCGGCTTGCCGCGCATGGGCTTTTAAAACAGTGCGGACTGTTTTTGCGATTTCCTTTAAGGGGCATCGGTTTCATGACCAGGGCCTTGACGCCAAGCTCCTTTACCCTTTCTCTGGATATATTTTCGCTGAAGCCGGTGCACATGATGATGGGCATATCCGGCCTGATGTCCAGAATCTTTTTGGCCAGAACGTCGCCGGTCATATGCGGCATGGTCATGTCGGTTATGACAAGATCAAAGCTGTCGGGCTCTTTCTGAAAAGCTTTCAGCGCATCACGGCCGCTCTGCTTGGCCACCACACTGTACCCCAGAGACCTAAACTGCTCCTGCCACACATCGACCAGAATTTTTTCATCATCAACCAGCAGTATCCGCTCGGTGCCGGTCGGCACAGGCTTTTCTTCACCGGAGATTTTTACTGCCGCCGCATCTACCCGCGGCAGCAGCACATGGAAGGTGCTCCCCTTGCCGGGTTTGCTTTCAACAAGTATTTCCCCGCCATGGCTTTTAATAATGCCGTGCACCACCGCAAGCCCCATGCCCGTTCCCCGGCCCGCCTCCTTTGTCGTGAAAAAGGGCTCAAAAATACGGGGTATGCTTTCCGGCGCAATCCCGGCGCCCGTATCGCGGACAGACAATTTCAGGTATGCCCCGCGGCTCAAGTCGGCATACCCTGTCGCCTGACGCTCATCAAGAAAAACCGCGTCCAGAGAAATCTCGATCACGCCGCCGGTTTCACTCATTGCATGCGCCGCGTTGGTGCACAGGTTCATCAGCACCTGGTAAATATACGTCGGGGTTGAATTGACCATGTAAGCTTCATCGTTTATGTGCTGCCGTATTTCAATGGTTGCAGGCAGTGTGGCCCGGAGCAGCTTTGCCGACTCTTTGATAATGGGGCTTACCTGCACGGGCTCTCGCTTTTCCATGCCCTTGCGGCTGAAGGCAAGGATCTGCTTGACGAGGTCCCGAGCGCGCATGGTCGATTTCAATATCTTCTCAAGGTATTTTCTTGCGTTATTTCCTTCAGGGACAGCTCCCATGGACAGTTCCGTATACCCCATAATCGCCGCAAGTATATTATTGAAATCATGGGCAATGCCGCCGGCAAGGGTCCCCACAGCCTCGAGCTTCTGCGACTGCTGGAGCTGGGCCTCCAGCTGCTGCCGGGCCTCCACAGCCTGCCGCAGCGCGCTGACATCGCGAAGAAAAAAGAAAACAGCAGCCTGCCCTTGACCATCATGGGGGTCATGCTGATCTCGGCCGGAAATTCGTTGCCGTCGCTGCGCAGGCAGGCGGCCGTAAACTTGAACGTCTCGAAGAGGTCTGCCTTCTCCGTGATGAGCCAGCGGAACCTGCTGTGCAGGTTCTCTCTCTGCGATGCCGGCACGAGGGTATCGTCCAGGAGTTTGCCGAGAACGGCCGAGCGCTGAAACCCGAAGATCGATTCGGCAGCCGCGTTGAATTCCAGAATATGCCCCTCGGAATCAACCGATATGATGGCCTCGTGTGAGGCATCAAGGATGGTCATCTTCCGGGCCTCGCTGATGCGCAGCTCCCGCTCCCAATCAGCCGTCTCCTCCTGTGAGCCCGTCCCTGTTCCCGAAGGGCTTCCCGGATGGCTGGCGTCGATGAACGCCATGATGCGCTCGCGGGCATCCTGGCGCATGACGATGAACTGGATGCCGCTGCGACAGACATTGGCCGATGACTGCATGCTCCACATGATCTGGCCGACCACGTTCAGCCTGCAGTCCTGGCCGGGCAGCGTAAACCTGATGTCCAGCTTCGACCCCACATCCAGCTGCATGCGGGTTTTGATGAGCATGCCGCTGTAGGAAAGGTTCAGGGCCGTGCCCTGAACCTCTGTTTTGTCCTTGGAGAGATGTATCGACCAGAGGGCGAAGGTGACTCCGACGCGGGTGTTGAAACGCGGAGTCACGTTGAGCAGTTGATCCAGGCGGTTGTTCCACAGGTCGGAATGCAGGGGTATGGGCAGGATCAGGTTCGCGCCTGCATTGATGAGTTCCTTTTCAGCATCGGCAGTCAGGGCCCTGCTGATAACCACGATAGCCGCTTCCTTCGTTGAATCATGGTGGCGGATGGAATGAATGAGAGGATAGAGGGGCGTTTCGTCAGGCCAGTCGATAACGATAAGGTGGGGTTTAAACAGCGCTATCCGGTCAAGGGTCTGGTGGATGTCCGAAATCCATTCACGCTGTACGTCTTTACGCCAGAGCACGGTACCGCGCAAATCAGCTTTCAGGTCCCGGTCAGATACGATAAGCACTCTATGCTTGTCTATCATGGCGCCTTTCTCCTTGCGGCCTCGTTCTGGTGCCCGCGGGCGGAGCATGATCCCCCGCCTGCGGGCTTGCGGGACGCTCAACCAAACTGCCGGGGTACGCTTTTTATACATGCCCGCTTGTTGCTGCAACCACTATAGGATGCTGGTCCCGTGTGTGTCAAGGCAATGTTGCGGCAGAAGCCATGCAAAAAGCTACGAGGCATTGAAATGAGCAGCTGTTGGGCCAAATTATCACAAGTAACTCGAGGTAACCGAGCGTCCATACATATTCCGCAAAGGGTACATTTTTCTGTCAGCCGGAGTGCCAACATAAACAAGCCCGGAGAATATGCCCCGGGCTTGTTTCATGCATGCAGTAGATGCTTTGCGCAGCAAATACTATCAGTGTTTGCCGGGCGCCAGCTTCACACCGCGGCGCTCATACAGCATATAGGCCTGCAAAGCCGTCATTTTGGGGTCATCCCATTCAAGCGGGATCCCCTCCAGCGTGTTCTGCAGGCACCAGTTGGTCATTTCTATGAGCGACACAACCTTGCCGATCTGCTTCTGGAACTTGGGGTATGTTTCCGGATGGGTATTGGCGCCATTGGGGTGGCACTGCGCGCAGGAGACCGTGTTCGTGCCGAGTGTGCCGCTGTGAAAAAGCTCGCTGCCCTTCTTGACGGAAGCCATGAACTCCTGCTCCCACCTTTTCTGGTCCTCCTTGGTGAATTCGGCTGCGCGGGCAGGAACGGCACATACCAGGGCAAAAACCATTATAAGAAAAATCACACACTGCTTTTTAGAGTCTTGCATGGGCACCTCCCTGTTGCAAAATTTATTAGTAATGCGTCTGCGGCGGCAGCTGTTTTTCCGAAGCCTGGTACATGGTATCCACCGGTTTTTTGAGCTTTGCATCATACACGACGCTTCTGTTGGTGTTGTTGGGCAGCTGGTAGTGCATATCCACGTTGCCGGTACGGATATTTATAAATTCCCAGCCCGTGGCATCCCGCTCAAAAAAAGGATCGCCCCGGTTCATCCGCACGGTAAGCTCGGGCAGGTGGCTCGGCTCCTGCAGCATAGCTGTTGGGATAGGGCCAGGGCCAGGCCGTGGCCATGACCGCGTGGAAGCTTATATTGCCGATCTGATTGTACTGGATCTGGTGCACATGGCCGTACACCACCGTGACTTTCTTGAACGGCTTGAGCAGCGCCAGCACGTCTTCGGCATCATCAGTCCAGAAGTTCCAGCCTTTGTAGATCTTCTGCAGCGGCGAGTGCGAGCAGACGATGACAGGCGTGTCCGTGCTTACCTTCGCCAGATCCTGCTTCAGCCAGGCGCGCTGTTTTTCACCCACCATAAAGGGTGAGCCATCGGGATTATCCAGGCGGGCCATGGCCTCCATGCGGTCCATGGGTGTTGGCCACTTGCGCGTCCAGGCTTCATCGGTCAAAATGCTGTTGAGCACGATAAAGTGCACGCCCTTGTGGTCGAAGCTGTACCACTGTGGCCCCAGCCTGCTCTCCCAGTACTGGCCGAGGTCAAGGTAGTAATCGTGCTCGCCCATGACATAGTGGACTTTCGGCTTGAGCTTTGACAGCATCTCAAGGCCGTGGTCGATCTCTTCCCTCATGCCGAGCTGCGCGATGTCGCCGCCATAGATGATAAAATCGGGCGCCGGCGACATGAGGTTGACTTCGGCAATCGCTTTGACAAGCCCGCGGTCGAAGTTCTGAACGAACTTGTTCTTCTCAATATGGGAAATATGGGAGTCGGAGATATGGGCAAACATAAAATCCTCAGGGGTGGCAGTAGCACCGAACGCCACCTTAACCAGGCTGACGGGCAGCGCGCCCGCGACCAGGCATGCGCCGGCCCCCTTCAAAAGCTCGCGTCGATTCATTTTTATCATGATGTCCTCCTTTGGCTGTACGGCCGCAGCGGTTTAGAGTTTTTCATATTCCGGGCTGGTAAGGGTCTTTAAAAACTCCACCAGGTCAGCCTCCTGCTCCTTGCTGAGCTTGAGCGGCCGGATGCCGCCATCAAGATAGGGAGAGAAGGGGTCAGTGTCTTTTACCCTGCCGCCGTTATTGTAGAATGTCACCACATCTTCCAGTTTGGCCAGACTGCCGTCATGCCCGTAGGGCGCGGTTTTGGCTATATTGCGCAGGGTGGGCGTCTTGAATGCGCCCATGTCCTGATAGGCTCCTGATACCACCAGCCGCCCCAGCTCTGAGGTTTTCTCTTTGGTCAAAACTTCTTCGCCCACGGTAGCCCCTTTGCGCCTGGCCTCCATATGCGCCTTCACTACCGCCTCTTCAGAGCCTGCTATTTTTGCAAATCCCAGCCCGATATTGTGAAACTGATTATTGGTGAAGAGAGCTTGTGTTTCCTCAATGACATGGCAGGACACGCAGCGCGCCTGCCCGCGGTAAAGCTCAAGGCCGCGTTTGGCAGCAGGGCTTATTGCATTCGCGTCGCCGCCGTACTGATAACGGTCAAAGGGGGAATCACCGGAAATGATCGTCCGCTCGAAAGCCCCGATGGCTTTTTGAACCTCATCCATGGTGATCTGGTCTCCGGTCTTGCCGAAGGCCTTCTTGAAAAGATCAGCGTATTCGGCGTCAGTCCTGACAATTGTTAAAATGGGGTCGTGGTTCGGCAGGCCCATTTCAATGGGGTTTATAAAGGGCTGGGCCGATTGGGCTTCAAGCGTTGGCTCCCTGCCGTCCCAGAACTGGGTCTGCAGGTAGACCGCATTTACCACCGTGGGAGCGCTGCGGGTACCCTTAAGCTTGTTGATACCCTCGGATACGGGAAGCAGGTCGGTAAACACCTTTTCCCGTGCATGGCATGTGGCGCAATTGACCTCGCCGGTTGAGCTGAAGCGCTTGTCATGAAAAAGCTTGTCCCCGAGGGCGATCTTCTCGGGTGTCTGGGGATTGTCAGCCGGGATCGGTACCGGCGGCAGTCCCAGAGGCGTGCCTGCAACAGCAGAAAAGCTGTACAAGAACATGACAGCTGCGGCCGCAAGACAATAATAATAGTGTTTCATGGCCAGAGTCCTCCTTTCCTGAAATGTATGGCAGTTATAATTAAGTCATAAGCCCCCGGAGAGAGAGCCTCGTTGAGCTGCGGTCGTGTCGGATACTCTCATCAGAGGCGACCGTCGATTTTCAGTGTTTTGTCAGGATTCAGACACCAGACGGTAGTGTTTAAAGAGTATAATGATTTTTTTCTTTTTTGCCATACCTGTCAGAAAAAATTAATAGGGGAGTACCTTATTGCGAAAAAGCGGCTTTTTCATGCTATGGTATAAGTACGGCAATGAGCCCGTCATACAGCAACAACATCAAAGGAGGAGTGTATGAGGTTTTATTTCAAAGCAGGTATTATATGTTTAGTGGCTGGAGCTTTTGTGCTGGCGGCCGGGCCTGCCCGGGCAAACAAGTCATCGGTTGCAATTGAACAGCTGGCGCAGGTCGATAAAGACGGCAAGGCGGTTTTAAAGTGCACCGTATCTCACAGCGGCAACAACTTTATGCACCATACTGAGTGGCTGCGCGTGAAAGCCGGCGACAAAGAAATTGCGCACTGGGATTTTTCATGGAAAAACAAACCCGAAGGCGAGGTCTTTACCCGCGAAGTGTCTGTTGATGCTGCCGTGCCCGTTTCAATCGAGGCGGAAGCAAGCTGCAACATTCATGGCAGCAAGGGCCCGGCAAAAATAACGGTCATGCCGCCCGCAAAGACCAAATGAGCGGCATACGAGTGGTTACACCACTGCGGCGCAGGCCGGGTGCAGTCCGTCACGGCGGACGAAACCAGCCGGTTATTTTTTAATAATTGAATGATGGGTTTCACACACCTGCTGGAATTAAAAGGGGGTTTTGTTTTATCCATGCTGCGCTGTGCCTAAGCTGCGGGCCGCGCTTTTTTCAATATCGCATAAACCAGGGAACAGCCAAAAGCACCAGGCCGATACACACCATGGCAATCGCATTGGTGGCGAAATACGGATACACCATCAGCCCCATGCCGCACATGAGCGCCATTCTCATTTTTTGCTTTTTGCCATACATGAAATAGCCAAAACCGAAAGCGCCAAACAACATGCTCCAGATTATTGAATTTTCACTGCCCATATTTTTTTAGTTCACAACCTGTTTCATTTGCAGTATGCAGGGCGTGCGCAGACTTACCGGTTCTCGATTCATACCCTGAACAGGCTATTGCTTTTTTTCCGTCACGGGAATATGCACCTCCGAGTGCTTCAAAAACCACGGCACAAAAGGCGCATCCCAGTACACGGCATAAGCAGCGCCGACGGACGCGTAGCGCGGGTTCTCCCGCAGCCAGGCTTCAAGCTTGGCCCTGTTCTTCTCGAATTTGTCTTTTGTATACGTCCCCTTGATGCCGATAGACGCAACCGTCCGCTCCGGAAGGCTGACCACCTTCACCTCGCCGCGGTCGCGCAGGTCTTTGCCGCTGTCGGGGCCGCCCACATAGAACTTCATCCGGGCATTTTCAATATCGGCCTCAACCGGCACGGTCATGGAAACATCATTGGCGCCGATGTAGCGGAACAGGCGCATGAACAGTTCATTGTTGCTTTCAAAGTAGCTGCCGGGGTTTTCGGTCACCATAAGCTTCGAGGCCGGTATTGTCTTGATTTCAATCTTGCCGTTGGGCGTTTTTGGATAGGCCGCTTCATAGGCATCGCCTTTGTCTGCCATGCAATATACTCCCATCAAAATTAAAAGTGCTGTTTTGGCAAGCTTTTTCACGGTGCTTCGCTTCCTGGCTGGAATACGACTACCTGCTCTGTGTTTAGTATAGCATACGCTTATTCCCTCAGCCGCTGCAGGGTATTTTTTTAAGGGGCTTTATGCGGCATGTCCGTCGGAAAAACAGCCGGCAGGATGCGCGGTTCGCACCCTGCCGGCTGTGCACCCTCATACTTGTGAATGAAGCACGACACCTCCTCGCTCCAGACAGGGGGAGATGCCCCGGATTCGCCGTGGCGAGATCGAGTGAGGGGGCTTCCGCTGTGCTGATTTGATCAACACTGAATGCTTATGTATCTATGGCTGTCTTCCGGGTACCCCCATCCTCACTGTCTTCCGGCCCCTCTTATTCCCCTGCAGGGCCGGCGGGCATTGGCTTCCGCTGCGTTTGCGGCGGAGTGTTGGATTGCGGCGCAGCAGCTGCCGGCTGAATTCTGCCTTCGCACTCGGCGCACCGATAGTTAGCCAGGGCGCTTTCATTCACCGTAATGGTTTTGCCCTTGCGCAGGCCGGCCTTGATCCCGGTAATCAGCTCTTGTTCCTGTTGGCTCCTGAGCAGCGCCTTAAGACTTGCGCTGGCAGACTCCAGTGACCGGCTCCCGGCCGGCAGTCTTTCCTCGACGCGCACAAGGCAAAAGCCGAAGCTGACCGGAATAATGCCGCTCAGCTGGCTGCCTGTCAGCTTGAAAGCGGCGCTTTCCATGTCCGTGGCATTGTCGCGCTGCTGCAGCCACAGGGTATCAACCTTGATTTTGCTCTGCTGATGCTGCTGCTTATACTGCTCAAAGGTCGCGCCTTCCGTGATGGCTGGCAGGGCCTGCTGAGCCTGCTCCCTGCTGTCAAACATGATTCGCTGCACCCGAATCCTTGCGGGCTGTGCGAACTCTTGCGGGTGGGAGAGATAATACTGTTTTATCTGATCTGCGGTCACGGCAGGCAGCTGTTTGATGCGGTGGAAAAGATAGGCGCTGCCCAGGACCTCCTCCCGCTCGCCGGTGCTGCCGAGGTGTTCTTAAAAGCTGCTTTGACAGCCTCGTCCTTCTCAAGCCCGGCTTTGACAGCCTCCTGCGACAGCAGCTTCCAGTCGATCAGCATCTCAATCAATACCCGCTTGCCATCCTCTGACAGGTATTCGAACTGCTGCGTCTGGGGCATCGCGTTAAGGGCGTGATCCAAATCCTCTTTGGTCAGCGACGCGCTGCCGATTGTGGCGACAATGCCGGCAGGCTTGGCCGGCGCTGTGCCGTTGTCGCTTTTCGAGCAGCACGGCATGGCGATAAGCAGTATCCCCAGGGCATACAATAAAAAATTCCGTTTCATGGCACTGTCACCTTTCACCGAAATTGAGCTTCTTTCTGTTCTTCAGCCTTATTCTACCATCATGAAGGCTTCAGTAAAATGTTTTTTCTGTATTAGCAGGCTGTTGAAAAACGCCCATCTGAGCATTTTTGAACAGCCTGCCTTCATTGACTTTTTCAAGAACCTGTTAGGGCTTTTTTCTAAATTCTGTAGCCGTATTGTTATTTCTACCGAAGAGAGAAGGCTTTAAAGATCTATCCCGGAGCCTGCCCTGAGCGAAGTCGAAGGGGTCGAGATGACAAAAAAAAGAACTCTCCAGTAAGAAAAAAATACTCTTGGGGGGAATCGCCCATGCCCTCGGTCACAGGCTGGCAGCATGCTAAAAAAAGGGGGTCCGGCTGTTTAGAGCAATCAGCCGAACCCCCGGTTAGAGTGTTATTTTTATGGGAGCATCAGAGCCTTTAGTTGTTCAGCGCTCCTTCAAGGATCCATGCCCGCTGTTTTACCTTGACGTCGTCATTGAGCCGTTCTCCGCCCACATCATGAGCGTGAATCCGGGGCGGGCCCGTAATAATCTCAATGGGGCTATTGTCCGGATCGCCGGGGATAACAATGGGGACAATGGTCCCGTCAGGCATTGTTCTGCCTGCCATGATCGCGGCATAACTGCTCAGATTGACGCCTGCGCCGACATTGTAGGGTGCATTCGTGTAATGGCACACCTTTGCGCAGAAAGAATTATATGCCGGCAACAGATCGCATTTAAATTGAGCTGTGACGCCTGCTGGGTACGCTACGTTAATATTTACTGTTGCCTCAGCAATAAGCCCGTCATTGTCGATAACCGCACAGGTCGCGGTGTAGGTGCCCGGGCAGGTATAGGTGTTTGATGCATTCTGCAAAATGCTGTTTGCCCCATTGCCGAAATCCCAGTAATAGGACAGGACGGTGCCGTCAGGATCGGTGGCCGTTGCGGTAAAGCTGACCGCGAGGGGCTGGTCCCCGCTGGTCGGAGCCGCCGTAATGGTAATCACCGGTGGCTGCAGAATGCCCAGTATCTCATCAAGGGTCTTGAGAAGCCGCTTCGCAACCGCATACGGTTTTGCCTGATTATTGCAGGCAATGATCCAGTCATCAGACGCATTGCCGCCGGCGCAGCCGTCAAACCGGGGAATAACGCACTGCACGAGCAGGTCTTTTGCCTGCTGCTGCTTCCCGTCGCATTTGAGCAGGTCGATAATGGAATCAACTTTGTTTTTTAAATCTTCTTTCTGATCCTTTTTCTTGAAGGCGCTCTTGGGTAGATCACCAATTACTTTTTTCAGACCCTTTGCCTGGGACAGATCACTGGGCGTATAAATCTCGCCATTGTTGAAAAATTTGGGCGAGCCTGCGGCTGTGAGGCCGATGCCGCCGCCGGCAACAATGCGTCCGTCAGTGAGCAGGGCGGCCGTGCCGTAGCCCGTGGTTCTGGGGAACTGAACTGAACCCGCCATTACAAAATCGTCTTGATTTGGCCTGTATACGGAGGTATCCGGCAGAACCTGAATATTTGCATTGCCGCCGGTCGGAATGACAACCGTATCATCATACAGCCGTATGGCAAGATTGTCGACCTTGCCGTGAAACGGCAGTGTCCCGGTGATGGGAATTATGGTATCGGTTGCAGGATCATACAGTTCGCTTTGAGGCGTCACCACCGAACCGTTCCATTCAAAAGCCAGCAGCACTTTGCCGTCGGCAAGCAGGGAGACCGCGCAGGTCATCCGCGGATTGGACATGGATGCAGCGGGGGTGAAGAGGTTTGTTGACGGATCAAAAACTTCCATGGTCGCAAGCGGGTTGGCAAGGCCGGGGCCTGCGCCGCCACCCACAACCAGAACTTTGCCGTTGGCCAGTTTTACCAGATGATGCGACTGGCGGGGGCTATTCATATTGCCAACCAGGGTAAACGTGCCGGCTGCCGGATCATAGACTTCGGCGCTGTTAAGGCTGACTGAGGTGATATCGCCGGCCAGCGCTGCAGTACCGCCGGTAATAAGGACTCTGCCGTCATCAAGCAGTATGTCGCGATGGCTGCGGCGGTTGGCGTTCATGGTGCCGGCAGGCATAAACGTATTGGTCGCGGGGTCATAGATTTCCGCGGTGTTGTAGGCTACTGAACCGGGCGCGCCGAAAAGCTGCGGGCGTCCGCCGGTGATGAGCACTTTGCCGTCAGGCAGCGTTGTTTGCATATGGCTCACGCGGGTTACCGACAGGGGAGCAACAGTGGTGAACAGCCGTGTTGCCGGATCCAGGACTTCAACCGTTTTGGTTGCACCGAAGAAGGGCGGTGTTGAGCCGCCGGCCACCATAAATCTGCCATCCTGCAGAAGGCTGGCTGAATTATAGAAACGGGCTACTGCCATGGGCCCGGTCATTGACCACGTGCCAACGGCACGGTCCATTTTCAGCTTGCCGAAAGAATGATTGGTATGGCAGGCATCGCAGCTGATGTCGGTAATGGTGGTCACGTGATCATGACACGGATAACAGGATATATTAAGGGGTTTGGGCGTGGAAAAAATATTTTCATTGTGATACGTTATGATGTGCGAGGCATGACATTGGTTACAGGATTCGGGGTTTCTCGTAATACCGACCGTTTTACCTTTTTCACAATCTTCACCTTCGCAAGCCACGGCATTGTAAGCAAAGCAGATTAACCCAAGTGTTAAGAAAAAAAGTGCTACTTTCTTCATAAAGGCCTCCAGGTAGGATTTTAGTTGCGTTGGACGATAACGGAGTCAGGATTATTCAAACCAATAAAGAATTAACCTCCTTTCTATATATAGTTAAAACCCTGAAATCTCCAGAAAGAAAACTATAAGCATGCATAAACCATACCGCTGATTTTCGAGGGTGGCTTTAAAAAAATACAATGTAAAATTAATATGTTAATTAATTATGAACTGAGTGCATCAGGTGTTCTTGACATGATTCAGCTGTGCATATTTGCACATAACTTGCATATTTGCACAGTTCAGTTTTTTAATTTGTTCCAGTGTTTTGTATATAGCACGCAAATATATTGCTGCAAGTTGGATCAAGGCTTTTGTGAAAAAGTTTTTATAAAAACTTTCTATATAGAGGGTCTAACCTGTTGAAAAATCATTTTGCTAGAGCATTTAACTTTTTACTGCAGACTCCTCTTTTTCTGCCATCTGTCCGAGGGGAGAGATTTATTAAATACTACGCGGTCTCCTGTCCAGGGGAGGAGTTTTCTGGGTCGGCCTTAATTTCAGCGCCCGCATTTCTTTGCCCCTCCTGATCAGGAGGGGTTGGGGGAGGTTGTTAAACCACTAATTTCAAATATGAAGACCCTCTGGAAGTAGCGTGCAGGCTGCTCGGGGTTTTCGCAAACAACGGTCAGATTCCGGCTATGCAGCGCAGGGCTGCGTTTTTTTTTGCCTACTGCACAGCCGGCATGCCGTTGAGCTCGCGCATTTTATTGATGAGCTCCTTCACCTCGCCGGGAAACTGCTGCCACTCCTCTTCGGTGAACACCTGCCTGCCGGGGGAGGCCACACTGTTGGGATCAAACACCTTCCTGATCTTTCGCATGAGCAGATGCGCGTTGGGCCCTGCCTCGGGGAACATGGTCGTAAAGGGCTCGACATTCACGAAGGCCATAAGCTGGGGGCCAAGGTTGTTTTTTACAACCACGGCCGCGCCGTAGATGCCGAACCCCATGGCCTTTTTAATTTCATCGGGCAGGGTCGGGTCGGGATAATTATCAGTCTCAAACAGGCAGAAGTGCCCGCGCTGCAGGGCATAGACAAACGGCGTGTCGTCGGCGCCGCCGCGGTCCGTAATATCCAGCTCGCCGAACATGCCCAGCGCTTTTTTCCATTCCCGCGAAACCGTGGTGCGCGCTGACTCGAACGGCCCCACGGGCAGCCATGCATTGGCGTAAAACTTGCGGTTCATGCGGTAGCCGTGCACGTGGCGGATGCAGTCGAAATTCCACGGCTGCAGGGCTTCGAGCACCTCGGGCTTATGCTCCGCTGCCGAGTAGCGTGCCGCCCGCCTCGGCAATGATCTCCCGCAGCACCCCTTCCTCATAGGCGATCTGCTGTCGGAGGTCATGTTTGACGAGAATCGCGTAGCAGTTAAAGTCCGGGAAAAAATTGTTTTTGCAGCGCTCGATGGTCACGTCCTGCGTGGGCGAACAGTAAAAGGCGGAATACACGCCCGTGGCATTCAGCCCGATGGCGATGCCCGCGTGGGCGATTTCGCGCATGGCCCTGCAGCTGGGTATCAAGATCCTCGAACTCAGCCCACATGAGCTTATGGTTTTTGAGGGGCTCGGGCGGGTTGTCGTATTTTGCATCGTGCACGTCCTTGAGGCTCGGCCTGCCCGCGGCAAGCTCGGGAAATGATTCGTCGCCCACCCAGGCATGGAGCTTGACGGTGATTTCGGCGACAATGCCGTTGGTGCCGAGGCCCGACCGCTGCAGGCCCAGCAGATCGGGGCCGGGGCCGTATTCCCAGAAGTCGTCGGCACGGGGCATGCAGCGGGAGCCGGTGTTGAGAATTTCGCCGTCCGGGAGCACCATCTTGACGCTCACGATATTGCGGTTGAAAAGGCCGTATTTTAGGTCCGTCTGCCACAGCCCTGCAAAGGCAAACTGCGAGGAAAGCTTGCACACGGTTGTGGCAAGCGGGGTGCCGCCGTTCCACAGGCCCCGCTTCATGGTCTCGGCCTGCAGCTGGGCATAATCCACATACGGCTCAAGCGTGGCGCTCATGTTCTGCGTGTCGATGCGGATGATGCGGTTCATGCGCGACAGATGGATGATGAGCGTTGGCTCCTGCGTTGGTGGGGTTGCAGAAAACCTGGCCATTGGTGAAGGGAATAAACGGGATGCGGTAGCGGTTGCAGATTTGCACCATCGCCTGCACCTCATCGGTCGAGCCCGGCAGCACCACGCAGGCAGGCAGCACATGCGGGTCTTTTTCATGCTTTTTCAGAAAGCTCGCGCCCTCGATGGACATTTTGCTGTAGGTTTCGACACGCGCGCGCTGCTTCGTACATCCATTGCTCGCCGACCACATTCTTCAGCGCCGCGTAGACCTGGCCGGGGCAGTTTCTTCTGCACGACTTTTTTTTTTGCTTCACTCATTGTGTGTCCTTTCAACTGGATGTTTGCAATCATTGTTGCTGGGCCCGATGCCCAGCGACCTGACCATGCTGCGGCAGGTCCATGGCTGCGCCAGCAGATCATGAGATCGTAGAGCTTCATGCCGTTTTGCGCTGCCTCAAGCCCTCGCTAAGGTTCTGCTCGCAGAACGGGCAGGCGGTAACAATGGCCTGAGCTCCGGTTTTTTTGCGCCTCGCCGATGCGCTTGATCGCCGTTTTGCGGGCAAAATCGCGAAATGCCGTGCGCGCGCCGCCGCCGCCGCCGCAGCACCATGACTGGTCCTTGATGCGCTCCATCTCGAAAAGCTCCATGCCCGGAATAGCCCGCAAAATACCTGCGCGGCTCCTCATAAATGCCGCAGTGGCGGCCCAGATGGCAGGGATCATGCCAGGTGACGCGCATGGGTGACTCTTGCATGAACACAAGCCTTTTTCCTCTGACCAGCCGGGCAAAATACTGCGATAGAGTGATAGACCTTGGCCTGAGCGCCGGCAGCGTTCGGGATCTCGGGATAGTCATGCGTCAGCGCCCGGTAGCAGCCGGGGCAGAAGGTGACGATCTCGCGGGCGCCCGTGTTGTTCAGCCGCTCGATAGTTGCGCTCTGCAAGGGCCATGAAGGTCTCGCGGTCGCCGATGCGGGCCACGGGGCTGCCGCAGCAGAGCTCCTCTTTGCCGAGAATCCCGATATCAACGCCCGCCTGCAGCAGCAGCTGGGCCGTATTCTGGGCCACCTGCCACAGCGTATTGTCGAAGGCCGAGGTGCAGCCCACAAAAAAGAGCGTTTCGGCTTTCTCTTTGTTTGCGTCCTTTAGCTGCAGCTGCCGCGCCCAGCGGTCGCGCTGCGAGCGCGGCTGCATCCAGGGATTGTCATAATTTTTGACGCTTTTTATAAGGTGCCTGGTGCTCGGGCATGGGGCCGATGCCGTCGCGCACGAGCTGCGCCCGCAGGGTTTCATTGACCTGCAGGGGCTCCTTGTCCTGCAGGCGCTGGCAGTTCATCTCGCAGGCCCCGCAGGTTGTGCAGGTATAGATGAACTCCGCAAGCTCGGGCGCGTCCTCATAATCAAAATCGCCTTCAAGCAGGGCCCGGGCTATGTGCATTTTGCCCATGCCGGAATAGGGAAAAATGCGGAATTCGTGAAACGCGGGGCACACCTCGGAATACTCGGCGCTCTTCACGTTCCAGCCCCACTGGTTCTGGCACCAGTTGCACCGGGCGCAGCCCCAGACCTGGTCGCGGTAGTCTTCAAGTGTTTTTTCGAAAAACTTTTTTTCCGGTTTTATATCGTAATATGGACATTGCAATGCATGCCTCCTGTTGTGGCTGATGGTTAGAAACAGAGCTGCCCGGGTTGAGAATATTGTGCGGGTCAAGCTTCCGCTTCAGCTCCTGGAGCTTGCGCGTATAGGTGCCGGCGCGGCTGTAGACCATGTCTGACCAGGCGCCGTAGGGCCGGTCAAAGCATGCGCCGTTGTCAATCATCTGGCGGCTTGCCTCAAACCACATGCTTCGGGTGCGGCTCTGATCGGCAGCGTCCCGGGGGTCGCAGTGAAAGTCGACCTGACAGTGAAACGCCCTGCCCCGCTCTATGGGAATAAACGTAATGCCGATGTCCTGAGTGGGATAATCATACTGGTTGGTGGCCGCGAGCACGATCTTCTGATAGTCGGGAAAGCGGCGCAGCGGCGCTTTAAACGACAGGTCATGCACGGCGCCGCGGTAGCAGAACTTTTTGAGCGTGCCCCACGGGTGCAGCATCTCTTCAAGCAGCATCTCCCGAAGCCATGAATTGTCATACAGGCTCAGGTGCGTTGCTGCGCAGACTTCCTGCAAAGCCGCCTCCTCATAGGCTATCTTGCCTTCTGGCTGCCGCGGCCCGCCCTCGATGCACACGGCAAGCACCCATTGCGGGCAGGCTGCCTGCGAAGCGATGCAAACTCGTCGGAGGCTATGCGCAGGGCCGGAAACTCCCCCGGCACACTCCAGTCGCGGCAGGCAAGCGCGGCAAGGTTGATATTGTTGAAAAGCAGCACTTCGGTGCCCAGCTCCCGGCGCAGAATCATTCGCAGCGGATCAAGCGCCTCGGGAAAAGAATCAAAAGCGATCATGAAGAGCTTGCGCGCTTTGGGCATATGCTCAACCTTCAGGTTCATCTTGGTCACAATGCCCAGCGTTCCCTGCGCGCCAGTCCAGAAGCGGTTGAGCATGGCCCGCACCGGCCCCATGGGCGAACCCGGTTTACCCCCGTGGCCCACAGCCCTGTGCGCAGAAGCTCGCCGCCGGGCAGAACCAGCTCCATGTCCATAATAAGCTCATTGCCGTACTCGAAGCTGACAGCCGCAACGGACGGGTCACGCTCAAGGAAACTCGTGAGCACGGACCGCTCCGGAGGAATGCCGAAGGGCAGCATGGCGCGCAGCCCCTGTGCGGCCAGCGCCTCCTGCATCTGCCGGGCCGTAACACCCGGCTCGATCACGCAGTGCCAGTTGTCCTGGCTGATTTCAAGAATTTTGTTCATGCGCGACAGGTTCAGGATAATGCCGCCCTGCCGGGGCACGGCCGCTCCGTGCAGGTTAAGGCCCGAGCTGTACGGCACGACCGGGGTCAGTGTCCGGTTTGCCCAGCGCAGCACCTCCTGCACCTGCTCGACCGTTTCAGCGTAGACCACCGCATCCGGCCGCCGCGGCTCCACAAAGCTCTGATCGCCGGCATACGGGAGAAGGGTGTCTGCATCATCAAAAACAGCGTCTTTATTGAGTATTTTTGCAAGTTCTTCCTTGATGGACATAGGCCTGCTCCTCTGGCAAATGATACTGATATCCCCCGTACAGCGCATCCGCCGGACGGATCATTGACACCTGCGGTCCCGGTTTGAGCGCTGTTATAATTTCGATGTACCCTAAAAAATGACCGTGGTCAACATATTTTATGACCGTGGTCATTTTTTTAATAAGAGTATGCTGTAACGCGGAATGCCGTTTGCGGGGGGGTGTGCGGTGGGGGAATACGGGGAACAGGCGAAGGATTTGCGGCGGGCTCTAGTAGATCGTCACATTTGAAATTATCAGTTGAGATCACCCTCCCCTTAATCCCCTCCCATCAAGGGAGGGGGAAATTGTTGGCTCCCTCTCCCCTTGTGGGAGAGGGTTGGGGTGAGGGGGCCTACAAAATCAAATGTGAAGGCCCACTAGCGGTGATCCCGAGCAACGCCCTGCAGCATAAGCATGCTGACCTCGCGGATGCGCTCGATGCACTGCTTTTTCGTTTTTATAAAGCCGTTGGTCCAGTAGATGACATACATGGTGTAGATCGCAAATACCATTTCAGCCAGATGGCCCGATTCGATGTCGCGACGGATTTCTCCGCTCTGCTTGGCTTCATCAAACAGTTCGGAAAGCTGCCGCATCAGGTTCAGCTCATTCCTGTTGCTGCCCGTGCCGAGATTGATGACACGCTCTTTGATAAGCACCGAAGAGAACTCTTTATTGGGAAAAATGTATTTAATATAGGTCGCGATCAGCAGCTCGATTTTATCGGATATGGTGGAGAGAAGCGGCATTTTCCGCTGAATTTCATTAATGCTTTTCGCAAACTCCGTATCAAGAAAATAGAGCAGCACATCCTCTTTTTTCGGAAAAAAGTTATAAAAGGTCCCTTTGGCAACATGTGCCGCCCGGGTGATATCTTCAACCGTCGTCAGATCGAAGCCTTTTTTTGAAAAAAGATCCATGGCCGCGCGCAGAATTTCTTCCCGCCGGTTTTCCTTCTGTGTTTCCCGCTTCCCTGGCATGCCGGGCTGCCTCCGTATGGTGGTATTCTCGAAAGCACTATAAGAAAGCAGGGGCATGCCTGTCAATTGAATTTTGAGTTTTGAATTACCGCCGCCTGTCCGCAGTACCTATTCAAAAAATGCATGGGGCAGGGGCAGGCCTTCGTGTCCGGCTTTAACAGGGCCGCGCACACAGGTGCGCCCCTGCAGTGGCTGGATGCGCAGGCAAGACGATAGTGCTCTATGCTGGACTTTATGCAAACACCTAAAAACGTATCAGTGCCTGTAAGAATACTATTTTTCACTCCATCCTAGCTTCCGCCCCCCCCCTTAATAACTGCGAAAAGGATAAAAAATATATGTACGCAAAGTATTTTATTGACCGCGGTCATTTATTTTTGTATACTGCAGTTGTAAGTGAGACGATATTCTCATCTGCGACGGGAAATCCGGATTCTGTTTTGAGCTTGTCCTGTGGTGTATATGCTGCTCGCCCAAACTAATCGATGCGCATCAGATATTTCACCCCATACCGCCATTCGAAGCAATCCCCCGGCCCATAACAAATAGAGGCACACCGGCAGCGGTTTTATTCCGCGCGGCAGCTTAGCCGGCAGGCATGTTTACATGGTTGGCTTTCAACTTTTTACAATTAATTTTGCGAGACGCAGAATTTTAGAAAATTTTAGAATTATCAAACAATTTCAACGCACTACGGAGGTAAGGTCATGAAAAAAGCAGTACTGTTCACCGTGTTAGGCCTGTTGTGTGCTATACCGGCATGGGCGCAGGAAAATCAGTTTCCAGTGGCGGCATACAGCGGACCGGAGCTTGAAAAAATTCAGCAGTGGGAATCGCAGTGGGCCGGCAAGAAAATCGACAAAAGCACTATAGACCAGGTTGCGGACTATCTTCCCGCTACGGTCATAAAACTCTATAAGGATCAGGGCGCCTGGCAAACCCCTGGCGATGATTTTTATTTTATAGTGACTCCCTATAAACGCATTGTTGAAACACGGGGTATGATTGCTGCTACCAGGGAAAATGCTCCATTGGTAAAGGTCAATGATACGGGGCTGATTGAAAACTATGATGATCTGGCCGGCATGCCGTTTCCCAATCCTAAAAACGGCGCTGAAGTCGCCTGGAATTATGATTTCAATACCCGTGGCGATTCCTCGCAATATCGCCGGTATACGCCCACAGTAGAAGTAAAGCTTCATGCCGAGCGGCCGCAGGATGCTGACTGCTGGGAATTGTTTTTCGCGCATCGGGTCGACCGCGACCCAAAGCCCAGAATCAGCGATAACCCAAAGGGGATTCACTGGGCTGGATTCTATCATATGTATAAACCCAGTGAATACGCCAATACGCGCCGCTACAATCTGCGCTACCTTGACCCGGCCAAGAACGATGATCAATGGATGTACAATTCCTCGGCCCGCAGGCTTACCCGCCTTTCAGCTGCCCAGCGGACCGATTATGTCGAAGGCTCGATCGTTATTTATGATGATGAGTTCTGCTGGAACGGTCAGATCAGCAGCAACAATTATACGCTTACCGGCACGCGGGAGCTGCTGTGTCCGCGCCATACCGACATCACCAGGCTCGAGCGCCGGGAGGGGCAGACGCTTTTTAATAACCTTGGCCGCGAGCGGATAAAAACCCTTGTTGTTGATGTGGCTAGCAAAGATAAGAATTATGTCTACGGCAAGCGGGTCTGGTATGTCGATCCGGAAACCTATATCATACTGGCAACGGAAATTTATGACCGCAAGGGCCAGCTCTGGAAATATATTGAGCAGTTCTCCCAGGACATAAAAACCGATCAGGGCGAAATGAAAAATTATGTGGTGGGATGCCATGTTGTTGATCTTCAGCGGGTATGGGCTGCGGTGAGCACGCAGACCGTGCGCGGGGTGGGAACCCGGGTGGATACCGCCCTGTTCAGCTCCAGCAATCTGCAGAAAACGTATTGATTTACAAAAAAGCAGGTTAACAAAACAACTGTTACAGCTGAGGAGAAGCGCTGTTTGCAACATGCAACAGGCTCGCTCCTGCCATCCCCATGAGCCCTTAGTACAGCTCCACACAATTTAGGGGTCGGTTGTGTGCGGACTATAAATCCCCTCTAACTCCCCTTTGCTAAAGGGGAGGACTTTTTTTATTCCCCCTTTTTCAAAGGGGGATTAAGGGGGATTTTAACCGGCCCCTTTTTTATGTGGGGCTGTACTTAGGGTGGGGTGCGCCCAGCCTGCAAACCGGTTGGGCCTCCACCGCTGTTAGCGCTTTCTGTTGATCCGGAATTGTGCTATGAAGGGCCTATATGCCACCGACAGCGCCAGCTCATGCTCACGCTTCCCGGGTGCCACAGCGCATCCGCATGGTTATCTTTTTCTTCCTGAGCAACCTCATCTGCTACATGGACAGGGTCAACATTTCGGTCACCGCGCCGGTCATCATGAAGGAGCTTGGCTGGAATGAAGCCGCCCTGGGCGTGATCCTTTCATCTTTTTTCTGGGGGTACACGCTGCTGCAGATTCCCGGAGGCTGGCTTGCGGACCGGTTCGGCGGCAAGCGGATACTCTCCATCGGCGTGCTCTGGTGGTCGCTGTTCACGATGCTGACGCCCTTTGCGCGCAGCATCGGCGGCATGACAGCAATGCGGGCCCTCATGGGCATCGGCGAGGGCGTCAACTTTCCGTCAGTCCAGAGCATGACCGCGAAATGGATCCCTGCCGGGGAGCGCTCCAGGGTTTCGGGGTTCACCCTTTCGGGGGTGTCTGTGGGCAATATTATCGCCTTCCCGCTGGCCGCGTTCATTATGAGCGCCTTCGGGTGGCAGTACGTTTTTTATGTGTTCGGGTGTCTGGGTCTTGTCTGGCTGCTGGGATGGAACAGGGCTGCGACCGATGTTTGCGGGCAATCACCTCCGTTAACGACTACGGATTCAATAAATTCAAGCTTTGAATTGATCAAGGGTTCCCTTTAATTCGGAGAAATTGTTAAATGTTATTGTGACGATAGAAAGTACCATTGTTAATTTATCCCTGCTTTTGCTTCATCCCCAAGAAAGAAATTCGTTTCGAGCTAATTGGCGATTGGAAATTCAAGAAATTGTCTATCGTAAGGTTTTACTTTCCTTAGAAGTAGAAAAATGCTCCATGCCGCATTGGGAAATAATTTTGCAAGAGGTTTTGCTATTACTGCCGGGAGCGGATAGAAATTACTTCCTCCAAACAACTGCAACTCATAACCGCCCGGAAAACATGAGTTTAACAGATTCAGCAAATCTTTTTTTGTATAGCCGCGAACATGAGCACTGTTATTTTGAATTGTTGATGGATGCTGACCAAATAAAAGCAGCAATCTATTGTGCAGTGATGCCAGATTTGGCACACCAATTATTAAACTCCCTCCAATTTTAAGCGTCCTCGATATTTCATGCAGCAGCCAAAAAAATTTCTTTAACGTGTTCCATAATCTGATTTGCAATAACCACATCAAGGGCTTCATTAGTAAATGGAAGGTGGTCTGTTTCAATATTTAATGAATGAACAGTTATCCCGGTTTGTCTTAGTTCCTCTGCATAAGGAGGATATACTTCTATTCCATGAAGTTGAGCGTTATTATTAAACTTTCTTGCTATTAAAAGATGATCTCCATGTCCCGCACCAATATCGAGCACCATTTTTATAATCGTCTTTTTGAATTTTTGAAAAGAAGTTTTCGACCTGATGCCTGTCCATAATTCAGTGAACGATCAATTATTCCGCTTAAACGAAGGTTTTTCAAACTACTATCCGATTTAGGTACTTCATTATTTTATAAAAATGTTCATTTAAATATAAAGATTTTGTTGACTTGAAGTTTCGGGGTGTGCCTTAACTATAAAAGATATATTTTTGTCATGACGATAAAGCTTATTATGAAAACCGCAATAGTACACGATTGGTTTACAACTTATGCCGGCTCCGAAAGGTGTGTGGAATCTTTTACTAACATTTGGAAGGATGCGGATATATTTTCTCTTGTTGATTTTCTAAATGAAAAAGACAGAAAAATAATCTTAAAGGGAAAACATGCGAAGACAACATTTGTGCAAAATCTTCCTTTTGCCAGCAGATATCATCGCCATTATTTCCCGATTTTCTCGCTTGCAATTGAACAGCTTGATTTATCGGGATACGATCTAATCATTTCAAGCTCGCATGCATTTGCTAAGGGAGCGCTTACAAACGCGAATCAGCTCCACATTTGTTATTGTCATACGCCAATAAGATATGCTTGGGATCTAACGAATCAATACTTTGATAAAAGAAGTATAGTAAGCAGAGCACAAAAACTAATTTTGCAGCCGGTGCTGCATAACATTCGGATTTGGGATGCAGCTTCTTCCAATAGGGTTGATCATTTCATCACAAATTCTAAATTCATTGCAAGAAGAATAAAAAAAATCTATCGGAGAGATGCCAAGTAATTTATCCTCCTGTCGATACGGCAAAGTTTACTCCCGAAGCTAAAAAAGAAAATTATTACCTCACTGCCTCACGCTTTGTGCCTTATAAAAAGATAGACCTAATTGCCGAAGCTTTTTCCAAGATGCCCGATAAAAGACTACTTATCATTGGCGAAGGTTCTGATGAGGAGAAGATCAAATCCGTGTGCAGCAGAAACATAGAGATGCTTGGTTACAAAGAAGCTGATGAGCTGTCGATCTACATGAAGAACGCAGCTGCATTTGCACTTGCCGCCGAAGAGGATTTCGGAATTTCTGTAATTGAAGCATTAAGCTGCGGAACACCGGTTATTGCCTTGAATAGAGGCGGTACAGCCGAAACAATAGTTGATGAAAAATATGGAATTCACTTCCCCGAACAAACTGCTGAAAGTATTGTTAAGGCAGTTGAAAAGTTTGAAAAGAGCAAAAAT
>CAVRBJ010000024.1:0-18415 GCA_963718965.1 uncultured delta proteobacterium
GGAGTAAAGCGCCAAAAACAAGATTCCACAGCTTTTGACGCTTTACTTTTAATATTATTTATTGATTTTAAACGACTTGTAAAGTTTTTTGTTTGCAAAAAATGATAAAGATATTTTATTGCTAGTATGCTATTTTGAAAAAACTAGAGCATAAGGGTGCCCAACGCACTATGTGCGCGATTTTTATGCAGCTATCGTGTTTCTATAGTATCGGCATGTCGGTTCAGGTCTTGATTAAAAAAACACTGTCTGGAGATGGGTTGTGAAAAAGAATATGATCGCGGGAATTATAGTTAGCTGCATCTGCATCTACTTTGTGCTGCGCGGCATCAATTTTTCCGAAGTAGCGGCAAGCTTCCGCGCTATGCAGTACGGGTACATTATCCCCGTGGTTTTGGCGAGCCTTGCCAGCCTTTATCTGCGGTCATACCGGTGGGGAGTCATGCTCGAAAGGCTGGTCTCGTATGATCAGTGGACACTTTTTAAGCTTTCTTCTGTCGGGTTTATGGCCATAGGGGTTCTGCCGGCCAGGCTGGGAGAATTCGTCAGGCCGTATCTTGTGAAGCAGCACAGCGGTGTGCGGATGTCTGCCACCATGGCAACCGTGGTGCTGGAGCGGGTTTTTGACCTGCTGACCCTCATGCTTTTGTTATTTGTCGTGCTTATCAAAATTTCCCTCCCGTCCGAGATTTTTAGAGCCGGCATCATCATGCTGACGATCTCTCTTGGCGCACTGACGGTGCTTATTATACTCGGCACCAAGCGGGATTTTTCCGATCGGATAATCGGCAGAGTCTTGAGCCTCCTGCCCGACCGGATCGGCAAGCCAGCAGCCCACCTTGCAGACTCCTTTCTGGAGGGACTGCAGATGCTGCCTGATGTAAAAAAAACTTTTTTGGTCTTGCTGTTGTCTTTGGCGAATTGGCTGCTGGTCGGGGTTTCCACCTATGTATTGTTTTATGCTTTCGGCATGAACCTTTCAATCTTTAACGCTTTTGCCGTTCTTTCCATTATTGCCCTTGGCGTCATGATTCCGGCTGCGCCGGGATTTATCGGCACCTATCATTATGCCTGCATTCTGGGGCTGACCTCATTTGGCATAGCAAAATCCGAGGCTTTATCCTATGCTGTGGTTCTGTGGTTCCTGCAGATGATTCCCCCTATTCTGATCGGGCTGGTATTCCTGCCTTTTCAAAAGCTGTCTTTAGGAGGGCTTATGAAGAGAGCTGAGGTCGGCGACGAGAATGACAGCGACTAGGCCGGCTACAGGCTGTTTTCCGCCTGCTGCGGGTCAAGCATCTGCAAAGCCTGAGAAAAGCTTCCTGGCGAGGCAAGCATGATGGCCATGGCCAGGGCCGTCACGATACAGACAATGATCGCGACGGTCAGGGCAGCCTGCCGGGGGGTGAGCTGATGCTGCTCCTGTATCCCCAGAAAGATGAGGTATAACCCGTAGAAATAGGCAAGGGGACCGAGAAGGGGAATCCAGGAAACCGTGTCCATGAGGCTCGCATAGGCCAGAACCCGCAGCGTTGATCCGAACGGCGCCTGCGACCGGTACATCCTCTGTGCCAGGATGTGCATGACCATGCTGCCGAGTATCGTTGAGAAAATATTGGCGCAGCACAGCAATATAAAAAGCTGAATGCCGCCGCTTCTCGCGTTTGCCACGAACAGTGCTGTCAGGAAGGCACAGACCGTTAGGAAAGCCATGGGGTTTTTTACGGATCTTTCGCGGGGCAGCTGTCTGAAAAATTCCCGCGGCCGCACAAGCAGTTCCTTTGCTACGCCGATAAATGTATCGAAGAAACGCTCCGGCTCGAATTCAAATGGCGTCGTCTGTTCCTGATCGTTCATGGTGTCATTTCTGCGCATTGACAATAGAGGTTTCCTGCGTTAGCGTGGTGTATAAGATTTTTCAGTATACCAATTTTGCAGCCGGATAACAAGCATGGAAAAGCAACTTCGAAGCACTTTGGCCCATAAACGGCTCAAGCACCTTGACACGACGTGCCTATGGCATCCCTTCACCCAGATGCAGGACTACAGCCGCAGCGAGCCCCTCATCATTGAGCGCGGCAAGGGCTCCTGTCTCTACGATATTGACGGCAATACATACATCGACGGGGTTTCCTCGCTCTGGGTCACCGTGCACGGGCACCGGAAGCGGCAGATTGACGAGGCCATCATCAACCAGGTCGGCAAAATCTGCCACAGCACGATGCTGGGGATTTCAAATGTGCCGGCCATCGAGCTTGCAGAAAAGCTCACAACCATTGCCCCGGAAGGGCTCACAAAAGTATTTTATTCCGACAGCGGCTCCACGGCCGTTGAAATAGCACTCAAGATTGCCTATCAGTACTGGCAGCAGATATCGCGGGCGACGAAAAAAAAGAAAAAGTTCGTATCCCTTGTCAATGCCTATCACGGCGACACTATCGGCGCGGTAAGCCTCGGGGGCATCGATCTCTTCCATGAAGTCTACCGGCCCCTGCTTTTTAAAACTTTCAAAGCGGCGTCTCCCTACTGCTACCGCTGCCCGTACAATAAAACGCAATCGTCATGCGGGCTGCACTGCCTGAATGCCCTTGAGGACATTCTCCGCACCCGTCATAGTGAAACAGCAGCTTTTATTATGGAGCCCATGGTGCAGGGGGCCGCTGGCATGATCGTGTTCCCGAAAGGCTACTGCTCCGGGGCACGCGAGCTCTGCTCGCGCTATAATGTTCTGTGTATTGTCGATGAGGTGGCAACGGGATTCGGCAGGACAGGGTGCATGTTTGCCTGCGAACATGAAAATGTACGGCCCGACATCATGGCCATTGCCAAGGGCATTACCGGCGGCACACTGCCCCTTGCCGCGACCCTTGCCACAGATGAGGTCTACAGCGCTTTTCTGGGAGAAGTACACGAATGCAAAACATTTTACCACGGCCACACCTATACGGGAAATCCGGTTGCCTGCGCAGCGGCATGCGCAAATATCGATATTTTCCGGAAAGAGAAAGTCCTCTCGCGCCTGCAGCCCAAGATCAGGCAGCTCTGGTGCCGGCTTGAGGAAGTAAAAGGTTTTAAGCATGTGGGGCAGGTGCGGCAGTGCGGTTTCATGGTCGGCATAGAGCTTGTGGCCGACCGGAAAACAAAAAAGCCCTATACCGCGCAGGAGCGCATCGGGCACCGGGTGATACTGGAGGCGCGCAGGCACGGCGTGATCATCCGCCCGCTTGGCGATGTGATAGTGCTCATGCCGCCGCTTTCGATCAGAGAAAAAGAAATCGACACACTCTGCAGCGTTGTTTTTGATGCAATCCGGACGGTCACAGAACAGTGATTGCCGCTTCCGAGTACATCCAGCCAAAATTTTACTGACAGCGTGAGTGCTGTATTGACTTTCCCTGCAGGCTCATTCATAATATAATATTTTAAATAAGCAATAATTGCTGTTTGTCCATAGTGCTGTAAACAATTCTAAAAAGATGGAGGTTTGCATGTTTGAAATTCTTGAACGCTCGGAAATGGCGCAGGGCACCGTGGTCATGAACGTGATCCGCGCGCCCAAAATTGCAGCAAAAGCACGGCCCGGGCAGTTTGTCATACTGCGGGCAAATGAGACCGGCGAGCGCATACCGCTCACCATGGCCGATACTGATCCCGCACAGGGAACCATAACCATTATTTACCAGGTCGTGGGCAAATCAACGGCCCTTTTCAAAACCCTGCAGGTCGGGCAGGGTTTTACCGATGTGCTCGGCCCCCTCGGGCAGCCAACCCATATCGAAAAGCAGGAGGGCCTTGTCATCTGCATCGGCGGCGGCACGGGCACGGCCGTTGTGCATCCCATTACCAAAGGGCTTTAAAAATGCGGGCAACCGGGTCATTGCCATCATCGGCGCCCGCACCAAAGACCTGCTCATTATGGAAGATAAAATGACTGCCGCCTCAAGCCAGCTCAAAATTTGCACCGATGACGGCTCCTGCGGCCATCACGGTTTTGTGTCAGATATTCTTAAAGAGTTTATCGACAGCGGCCAGAAAATTTCTACGGTCGTAGCAGCAGGCCCCGTGCCCATGATGAAGGCAATTGCGAACATGACCCGCCCCCATGGCATTCAAACGCTGGTGAGCCTCAACTCCATCATGATCGACGGTACGGGCATGTGCGGCGGCTGCCGCGTCTCGGTCGGCGGCAAAAACCAGTTCACCTGCGTCGATGGCCCCGAATTCGACGGCCATCAGGTTGATTTTGACGGGCTCATGCAGCGGCTTTCCGCCTATAAGGAAGAAGAGGCCCGGGCGAGGGATGAAAGCTGCCACAGCTGTAAACTTGGACAGGATAGGTGAGGTGTTCACATGACAGACAAGAAAAAAACTCCCCGTCAGCCCATGCCCGAACAGGCCCCTGAAAAGCGGCGCCGCAATTTTGAAGAAGTGCCCCTGGGCTATGCTGCCGACACAGCCATGCTCGAAGCAAGCCGGTGCATACAGTGCAAAAATCCTGCCTGCGTCACGGGCTGCCCTGTTGGAATCGATATACCGGGCTTTATCCGCCCCCTGCGCGACGGCGATTTTGCCGCAGCCATTGCAAAGCTCAAAGAAAAAACCGCTCTGCCTGCCGTGTGCGGCCGCGTCTGCCCGCAGGAAACCCAGTGCGAAGAGCGCTGCGTGCTTGCCAAAAATGGTGAGGCCGTGGCCGTCGGACGCCTCGAGCGCTTTGCCGCTGACTGGGGCCGCGCTCAAGGCGAGTCAGCACTTCCGCAGCTGCCCCCCAAGACGGGCAAGAGCGTGGGTGTTGTAGGGGCAGGTCCTGCCGGGCTTACCGTTGCCGGCGACCTGATTCTCAAGGGACATGACGTGACGGTGTATGAGGCATTTCACAAGGCGGGCGGGGTGCTGGTTTACGGCATCCCCGAATTCCGCCTCCCGAAGGCCATCGTGCAGGCCGAAGTCGATTACCTTGCGCAGCTCGGGGTGAAGTTCGAGGTAAACGCCGTTATCGGCAGAACCGAAACCGTTGATGAGCTGCTGGAGCTGCATGACGCGGTTTTTCTCGCCGTGGGCGCGGGGCTGCCGAGCTTTCTCAATGTGCCCGGCGAAAACCTCATCGGCATCTACTCGGCAAACGAGTACCTGACCCGCTCTAATCTTATGAAAGCCTATCTGTTCCCGCAGTACGATACGCCCATCGTGCGCGGCAAAAACGTGGTCGTTCTGGGAGCGGGCAATGTTGCCATGGACGCGGCCCGCACAGCCATGCGCCTCGGGGCCGATACGGTGCGTATCGTGTATCGCCGCTCGCGCGAGGAAATGCCGGCGCGGGCCGAGGAAATCCATCATGGCGAAGAGGAGGGCATCGAGCTGCATCTGCTGACCGCGCCCGTGCGTTTCATTGGCAATGAAAAAGGCAGGGTGACGGCTATTGAATGCCTGCGCATGGAGCTTGGCGCGCCTGATGATTCAGGCCGCCGCCGTCCGGTGCCGGTCAAGGATTCAAACTTTATAATCGATACGGATATGGTGGTCATCGCCGTGGGCGCAAATGCCAATCCGCTCATCACCAGCACTACGCCGGGCCTCAAGACCAATAAATGGGGCTATATCATCGCCGACCCGGAAACGGGCAAAACTCTGAAGCCCCGGGTATGGGCCGGCGGCGATATCGTGACGGGCGCTGCTACCGTTATTCTTGCCATGGGAGCCGGCCGCCTTGCCGCAGACTCGATAGACAAATTTCTGCAGACAGGATGGTAGGCTTCGCGCAATCTCTTTCCATGCATACTTAAAAGAAAAAAAGGCCGCACAAACAATTGTGCGGCCTTTGTCTTTTAATTCTGATTACTGCGCTGCTGATGTGCCGGCCTTATTTCCCGCCTGCGCCGATTGTGGCGCGCTTCAGCTTCTCTGCTACAGTCTCCGCCCCGGCTCGCGCCAGCTCTTCCGCAGTGAGCCATTTGGCTCCGTGCTTGAAAAAAGCCGGTGCATCAAGCAGGTTTTCCGCAAGCGACTGCTGGGTTTTATCAAATGCTCCGCTCCAGACAATCTCTCCGGTTGCGGTTTCCAGCAGAGACACCGAGAATGCCACCGATGCGGGCCTGTCTGCACCGTAGGCCGTACCTTTGAGCTGCCGGTATCGCTGCACCGTGCCCACAAGAACATGACTTGCCTGCACCTGTGCACCAAGCTTGAGGGCGTGGGTCTTGAGCGTTGTTGTTTTTTTCATGTACGCAAGCAACTCGTCGGCCCCGGCAGTCTCATTCTGCGGCACCACGCGGCCGGACAGCTCTTTTTCCAGGGCCTTCTGCAGGCAGCCGGTCACAATATCACCTGCGCCGGGGTTGAGGGTCTGCCCGTCAGATGTCAAATCCGTCTCTTTGCAGTCAAGCAGGCTCAATGCACTCTCCTTTGCAGGAGCTGGCATACCTTCCGCAAACGGCATCACGGTGAGCCTGCTTATCTGCACTGTCTCTGCGGAGGCCAGTGCGCTGCCTGAGACGGGGGCGCACAGAACCATGAGCGCCAGGGTATATTTAATAAATGATTTCATGCTTTTGTCTTTCTGTGAGCGGCCGTCCCGTCATGGCTGATACGGGTACAGCAGTTTATTCCCGGCGGAGGCCGGTGTCCAAGATTTGTATGTAGTAGCTGAACAAAAACCCTGAATCATCTATTTGTTGGGTTTGCCCTTAGGCCTGTATTTCTTCGTTAGTATTTGTTTTGCGTAGGTCGGTTTGAGGTACGAAACCCAACTGTTTTTTGCGGGCTTAACCCAACCTGCAATAATACGACTTTCCGTTCAGCACAATTAATCCGCGAGCATCTGTGCCACGGCCCTGCCATAGTTCTGGCAGGCCCGCATGCCATCCGGCGTATCAACAAGATGCTCAAGCAGTTTGAACGGCCCAAGGCTGGTCATGGCCATTTTAAATACATGCTCCATGGTGTCAAAGATATGCAGCGGGGCATCGCCGCTGTGCGTGTATGAGCCGAAGGCGCCCCCGGGCTTGCCCGTAAGCCGGGCCTGCTGAGCGATAAAGAGAAATGACTCCATGACAGGCGGCATGGTGCGGTGATAGGTCGGAGAGCCGAAAATGCAGGCATCAAACCCGGCAAGGTCCTGCTCTGTTTTAATTGAGGAGGCTGTTTTTAACTCGGCTTCGCAGACCGCCATACGCACTCCTTCGGCGATATAGTCGGCCATCTGCTTCGTATGGCCGGCCCGGCTGATATAGGCGATCAGAACTTTTTTCATACTAATCCCTCCTGTACGGTTGATTGATCGTTTAGTTTTCTCAAGAAACATGCATTGGATATGCTGTGTTGCCGGAGCCCGTGTTTGCGTTATAGCTTTTACAACATAGCACAAAAAAAGAAGCTTTATAAGGGGGCTTCTTCCCGGGCAAACGATACAGCATACAATCGGGCCGGTTGACGCCGACTAAACAGATAGCTATATAGAAAGAGTACCTTATGATGGGAATGCAAGCAAGAAAGGAAATCCATGGAAAAACACCCCGTAAACCTTGAGCAGTTTTCATCCGCTGAGCACCGCTTCGTGCCGGTGCGCGACCTGCTTGCCGCTGTGGTGCGCCGCAAGCTGCGCGCCGGCCATGACCTGTTTCCCTACATTTTCGGCCTGCCCTATGAAAAACGGCGCATTGTTGAAGTGCTGGCCACAGGCCGGGGCGTTATCCTTACGGGCCGCTACGGTGTGGCAAAAACGGATTTGGCAAAGCATGTGCTGAGCCTGCTCAACGAAGCCTGCGCGGCCTCGCCGCTTTTTGCCGTGGAGCGTTGCCCCATACAGGAAGACCCTGCCATACTCACGGCGCACAGGGCGGGTAAAAAAACCGATTGCCAGACCGCACCCTGCCCCATCTGCAAACATATGCTTGATGCTCACCGGGACGATAGCTCGCAGATAGCCCTGATACAGCTCAATCAGCTTGAGGAGGGCAGGGGCTTTGCCCGCGTGCAGGGCGGCGGGGATGTGCTGCCGGAGGAAATAGTTGGGTCGTACAATCTGTTAAAGCTCGCACAGATCGGCGACCCCTTTGATCCCCGCGTATTCGAGCCGGGCAAAATCGGCCAGGCTAACCGGGGGCTGTTGTTTGTGGACGAAATCGGCAAACTGCCGGAGACGGCGCAGCATGCCCTTATTCAGGCCGGGCAGGAGGGGATTGTCACGCCCTCAAAAAGCAGGCAGACGTTTCCTGTGGATTTTCTGCTGGTGGCAACCACCAACCCGCGCGATGAAGAATACCTGTGCGGCGCTGTGCGCGATCGTCTGGTAAGCATCAGCATTCCCCTTGTCGGGCTTGAGGATGAAATGCGCATTGTGGCCAAGGAGGCGGCAAAGCTCAAGCCGCAGGTGTATATTCCGCAGCTGTTTTTGCGCCTCATGGTGGAGACCGTTCGGGCCCTGCGCGCTGATGATCGCCTGGAGCTCGGGCCCAGGGCAAGCATCAATGCAGGGCTCATAGCCCGCAGCTCGGCCATGCTCGAAGGCCGGCGGGCGGCATCGTTTTGCGACGCAAAAGAGGGCATCTATACCGCGATTCTCGGCAAGGCATTTTTTGAGGACAAGGCGGATGTGGAGCGCCGCATCGACGGGGTCTTTCCCGATATCGCCGACTACCTCAGGCGCCATCTGGCCGGCATCGATCTTGGTGAAATCGTGAATATCTTTCGCCAGACTCACGGGCCTCATGCCCTCTGGAGCACGGCAGGTCTGCGCAGCCTGCCCGTATCCGCTGCAGTTGCTGCCTGTGCAGCCTGGTGCCGGGCGCATGAACCTGCCGGTAGAGCCGGCTTTGCCGCAGTCATGGCGGAATATGCGGCGGCATATGAAAAGGGGAGCGCGGGCTGTGGCTGCAGGGGCTGATCTGCAGGCATGGTGCTGGCGGGAAAAGACGCGGCCCATGTCAAACAGCGAGCTTTTTTCCCTTGCTCGGGACCTTCAGGCCCGGCAGGAAGTCTCGCGGGAGGAGCTTGAGCAGGCTGTGCAGGAGGCACTGAAAGGGCAGCCCTCACTGCAGGCAGGCCGGCAGCTTGAGGAGCAGGCAGCCCGGGAGCTTCAAAAAGCTCTGTCCGGCCCGTCAGAGAGTGGAGCCGATACCGGGCAGGCTGAGCCTTCAGGAGAAGACGACGCAGCCTCCGGCAGCAGCTCCGCCTTTGCCGATGCTGCCCGCCGTCTTGCCGATGCTGCAGGAGATACAAGCGGACTTGCCGCTGAGGCAGAGTATATCGCAACAGTAAGCGAGCTTGAAAGTTTTGTCTCCCGGCTGGAGAAGGAACTCGGCGCAGAAGGCAGCGGCCCGGGGCGGGACGCCGGCAGCGGCGCTGAACCCGGCGATGAAATTGCTACCGGTCATGATGGCATACCCGGTGGCAGGAGGCAGGATGGCAGCCCCGGCGGTTTTGCCCCGCAGGCCAGAGAAGGACTGTTTGAGCCAAAGGATAATTTTCCCCGAAGCACTGCACAGCCTCCTGATGAAGAGCTTTTCAGCGGTATCGACCATCAGGAAGACGGCCCCGGGGACCTGCGGCAGATAGAAGATGGGGCACCCCGTGAACAGCTCAGCACGCTGCTTGGCGCAGTTAAACAGATTCTTACCGACCATCACCGCTGCGAGCGCAAGGCCGCCCGGCATGCCGACCACCCTCGCAATCCTCAGGACCTTGCCGCGGTAGTGGAGCAGCTGCTGCAGCTGCCTCTGGTAAGCCCGTTGTTTGAAGACATGTATCTTGTGAACCGGGATGCCGCGGCATGGCTGCTGGCGAAAAAAGGCTTACCTTGCCCTTGAGCGGCTCATGCCGCGCGGCGGCCCCTGCGGCGCGGCACTCATGCAAGCGGCAGCCGGGGTGTGCAGACCGTGCTGCCGGACCGCGTTCAGCCGGCCCGCCGCCTGAGCTCACGCATCGCCGTGCTGCACACGCTGCGCCGCAGCCTGCGGCGGCGCGCTTTGAGCCCGTATGCACCGGTGCTTGATGAGGAGGATCTGATTGAATATGCAACGCGCGCCAGAGTAGGCTGCTCCGTGGTTCTGGCCCTCGACGTGTCCGGCGCGGTCCAGTTCGGCAAACGAATACAGGGCGTCAGAAGGGCATGCATGGCTTTTGCCTACTATCTCCGCCGTTTCCATCCTGCCGACCGGGTGCGCTTTGTCGCCTATCATGAAACGGCCCGTGCTGTTCCCTTTGCCGACATCGGGCGCCTGCGCGCAGTCAATGGCGCAGGCAAGGATATCGGCGGCTGCCTTGCCCGCTGCCGCGACATCCTTCGCAAAGATGCCGACCGCGTGCCCGTGGTGATACTCATGGGCGACGGTCTGCCGGCTCGCGGCGATCAGGCCGGATTCTACCGGTTCATGGAAAATAATCAGGAGTATATCAACCGGGCTTTGCAGCAGGCGCGCCTGCTGCGGCAGGAACATATTCTTTTCAGCTTTTACCAGTTCATGGATGAGCGGCATCTCTGGCGGGAGTATGCCGATGATATGGCCCGCCGCATAACCGCCAGCGCCGGGGGCAGCCTGTACCGCATCGAAAGCCCCGACACCATGGCTCTGTCACTTATGAAAGCCTATGACCGCCTGCGCTCGGCAGTGCTGTTATAAAAAAGCGCGCTCTGTACAATCTATTCACTCTTTAGGAGCAGGCAGGCTGAAAAGTGCTGCCTCCGTGAAATAGCCCCCATAGGCTTACTTGCGTTTTCATACTTCAACCCTTCCTGCTTCCCTTATAGGGGGCCACAGAATGCGGAGTTCTGAACCCTGAGCAAGATTTATGAATCGCTGCATTCCGGCATCACATGTTTGTAAAACAGCCGGTTTTTTTATTGTCAAGGCAGGTGGGACACGTTATAAAAGACGGGTTTTTCAAAGCAATTGCTGAACGTGGCTCGGAAACAGGCAGGTATAAAACAGATGGCGGACGCTAAACACACACAGACCGGCACAGCACCGGCAGAGAAGGGGCAGCTCATGCTCACGGGGTATCTTTTCTTTATCGTGCGGCTGATCATCTTCACGACGCTGTTTTTCTTTCCGGTTTATCTGAAAGACATGGGGTTCTCGGGCTGGCAGATAGGGCTGCTCATGGGCGTGGATTCGCTCATGACGCTGCTGACCACGCTGCCCATGGGCGTCTCAAACGATATGTTCCCCTCGCGCATGCTTGTGGCAAGCTCATTTGGCGCGCTGGGCTTCACCTATTTTGCCCTGTCGTTCAGCACGTCTTTTGCCGTGCTTCTGCTTTTGATCATGTGCTACGGCACGTGGTACAATCTTGGGCAGATTTCCATGCGGTCGCTTTTCTATAAAACCGCGGGTGCAGATGCCAAGGGCAGGAGATTCTCTACCATAGCATTTGCCGAGCACATGGGCATTGCGGCAGGCGCGCTGCTCGGGGGGCTGCTGCTGGGCTGGCTGAGCTTTCCGGCGGTCTTCCGCGTCTGCGGCGTTCTGTTTTTTCTGATCGTACCGCTGGGGCTGCTGCTGCCGGGCACCCTTGCCCAGATTTTTGAGCCCGCGGTGTACAGAAAAGAGATATTCCGCCGCGATGTTGTCATGTTCGCCCTGGTGACATTTCTCTATACCTATCACTGGGGAGCGGAAAAAACCGTGTACGTACTGTTTTTGAAAGAGTCGCTCGGCTTTTCCCAGGCCGGCATCGGCATCTTTATCGGCCTGACCGTGATTGCTCTGGCCCTTTCCTGCCTTATTTACGGCAGGCTGCTTGACCGGGGCACGGCCT
The DNA here is from genome assembly GCA_963718965.1 of uncultured delta proteobacterium. Classification (GTDB taxonomy): domain Bacteria; phylum Desulfobacterota; class WTBG01; order CAIYCZ01; family CAIRTM01; genus CAIWCT01. The sequence goes on from CAVRBJ010000024.1 coordinate 11,752, forward strand.
CGCTGCGACGCCTGATCATAGCAGGCCTTGGCTTGTCTGCGGGGGGTCATATCCTTCTGGCATTATCACAGACCCAGGCTCAGGCCTGGATTTTCCGCACGATTCACGAGCTGGGAGACGCCTCTTTTATGGTTTTTTCCTATGTCATGACCTCAAATATGTTCAGCCGCGCCCGCGTGGGCGGCGGTTCCGGCTTTATTGCCCAGGTGGCGGTGCTCGGGACTTTTGCCGGAGCGCTTGCCAGCGGGGCCATCATGCAGGGGCTGGGGCCACGTACCGCCATGATCGTTGCAGGCGTGCTGAGCCTTGCCGATCTGTTTCTTGTCAACAGGCTCGACTTTGCACCCGGCCGGTTCCCTCCTGATGAGGCGCCGGCCGCAGTTGAGGGGGAAGTCCCATGACAAATCTATTAGCGGGTATGGCAGAGCGGCTGGCTGGTGTTCAGGAGCGCATGCTGCAGGCTTGTGCCCGAAGCAGTCGCGACCCTGCAGGCGTCAGGCTCGTTGCGGTTTCAAAGACCGTGGAGCCGGAGAGGATCAGACAGTCCCTGGCCTGCGGTGTTACTATCCTTGGGGAGAATTATATTCAGGAGGCCCGGGAAAAAATTCCCATTATAGACAATCGTGAAATTTCATGGCATTATATCGGCCATCTGCAGACCAATAAGGCAAAATATGCAGCTGCGCTTTTTGATATGGTCCACAGCCTCGACAGCCTGCCGCTGGCGCAGGCCCTTGATCGTGAGGCCGGAAAAAGCGGCAGGGTGCTGCAGGTTTTGGTGCAGGTGAATGTTTCAGGCGAGCAGAGCAAAAGCGGCTGCGAGCCCGGCGATGCGCCCGGGCTGATTGCAGCAGCAGCTGGCCTGCAGCATCTGCGCGTGCAGGGTCTTATGACCATGCCGCCCCTTGCGGATGAACCGGAGCAGTCCAGGCCTTTTTTCAGAGCGCTGCGGCTGCTGCGCGACGACCTGGCCCGGCAGCTGCCCGGATGCGGCGGCCTGCCTGAGCTTTCCATGGGCATGTCAGCCGACTTTGAAGCGGCCATTGAGGAAGGCGCCACCCTTGTGCGGGTTGGCACGCTGCTCTTCGGGGACCGCTCATATACTTAAAAGGGGAAACCATGACACAGGCGCAATTGGCCAATTTTGAGAAGATCAAGCAGCGCATAAACATCATTCATGAAATCGGCAAAACGCTCACCTCATCCCTGACGGTGAAAGAGGTGGTGCAGCAGATTTTTTATAAAGTTGCCGAACTGTTCAGCCCGGAGAACTGGTCGCTGCTGCTGGTGGATCATGAGCGGCAGGAGCTGTACTTCGAGATCGTGGTCAGCGAAGCCGATCAGGTTGAGAAAATAAAAGATACGCGCCTGAAGATCGGGGAGGGCATTGCCGGCTGGGTTGCCAAGACCGGCCGGCCCCTGCTGGTCCCAAGCGTTGACAAAGAGCCCAGATTTACCAGCAAGGTTGATGACGCCGCCTCATTTTCAACCGAGTCCATCATCTGCATACCGCTGAAAATACGGGATAAAGTGCTCGGGGTAATCGAGTTCGTCAACAGAGATGATGTTGCATCGATTCATGACTTCGACATAGAAATGCTCGTGACGGTTGCGGACTTTGCAGCCATTGCCCTTGAAAATGCCCGCAACTTTGAGCAGGTGAGCAAACTCACCATTACCGACGATATCACGGGGCTGTATAACTCCCGCCATCTGCATATCATTTTGCAGGAAGAGATCGACCGCGCTCTGGAGCTGGGGAGCAAATGCTCAATGATTTTTTTCGACCTTGATTTTTTTAAGAAGGTCAATGACACTCACGGGCATCTGTGCGGCAGCAGCCTTTTGGGGGAAATGGGCGCTATTATCTCCGGCATGCTGGGAGAAAATTATTTCGGCGCCCGCTACGGCGGTGATGAGTTTGTCGTCATTCTGCGCGACACCGGAAAGCAGGAGGCCCTGGCCTTCTGCCGGGAGCTGCAGAGCAAGCTCAACAGCAATGTGTTTCTTGCCGCGGACGGGCTTGCCATTCACCTTACGGCAAGCTTCGGCATTGCCACATTTCCCGATGACGGCGACACGAACCAGCAGATTCTGCATCTGGCGGATGATCGCATGTACAAGATAAAGGGCGGCGGCAGAAATGATATCTCCTGGAGCTGAGCTGCAGCAGGATCAGCCTGATGCCCCTGATGTCGAAATATTCACGCGCCAGTTTGACGACGGGCTGAGCTTCGGCGACATTTTCAACAACAGCAATCCCATAGAGGTTGAAATAGGATCAGGCCGGGGCCGCTTCATCATCAAAAGCGCCCGGGAGAACCCTCAGGTCAACTATGTCGGCATTGAGAGGGCTAATAAATTTTTTCACTTCATGAAAGAGCGGGTTGAGCAGGCGCGGGTCGGCAATGTGCGCCTGCTGCGGGCTGAAGCCGACTATTTTATATGGGGCTATGTTCCGCCCGGGTCGGTGCAGGCATTTCATATTTATTTTCCTGATCCCTGGCCCAAAACAAAACATCGCAGGCGACGCATAGTTAATCCGGATTTTTTCGACCTGCTGCGCAGCAGGCTGGTTCCGGGCGGGTGCATTCATCTTGCAACGGATTTTGCCCGGTATTTTGAAATCATGCTCAAGACCGGCAGGGGCTGTGCGGGGCTTGAAGAACTCTACTGCCGCACGATAGATCCCGCCGGCGCCGACCCTGAATCCGCGGCGACACACTATGAGCGAAGGTTCTTCATGCACGGCCTGCCGATTTACCGGGCGGCATACAGAAAAGCGGGTCCGCAGCCCTGACCGCGGCCGGCATGCACAGTGGCAGAATGACGCAGCCAACCTTATTCCCCAGCCAGCAGCATATCGTTCTGTCGGCAAGCAGGCGCACGGATCTGGTGGCCTGCTATCCCGAGTTTCTCATTGAAAAGCTTCGGGATTATCCGCCCGAACAGGTGCACAGCCTTGTTATCTGGACAAAAAATCCGCAGAACATGATCGCCCCCGGCGCGTTGCGCCAAACCCTTGAGCGCTACCGTCAGCTGTATGTGCATCTGACCATTACGGGCCTGGGCGGTACGGTGCTTGAACCCCATATCCCGCCAGGGGAAACGCTGCTGCAGATGGTGCCAGCCGTCATAGAGTTGGTTAAGGGCCCCGAGCGGATTTCCTGGCGCTTTGACCCCATAGTGCGCTGCATGGCCCATGGCAGCCAGATAAGCAATATAGAGATGTTTGATGCTCTTGCCCGCAGCATGGCCGCAGCAGGGGTCAGCACCTGCCGCACGAGCTGGGTTGAGCCGTACCCCAAGGTGCTGCGCCGCCTGGAGAAAAAAGGCGTTCGCCTTGATGCCGTACACATGCTCAGGAACGAAAAGAACATGTTCATCTGCTTGAGCAGACCGCTGCCGGCCTGGGCATGAGCCTGCACTACTGCTCGGTAGAGGGCTGCGACCGCTCAAGCTGCATCGACGGAGCGCTTTTAAACCGGCTGCATCCGGATGGCTAAGATCTGTTCGACACAGCGGGCAAAGGGGCAGCGCAAGCTGTGCGGCTGCACCGAAAGCATTGATATCGGCTGGTATAGCCAGAAATGCCCCAATGGCTGCCTGTACTGCTATGCAGAACCGCTGGTGGAGTAAGACCGGGGTCAGGGATCAGGGATCGGGTATAGTGCTCCTGAACCCCGCCCCCGAACCCTGTTCCCTGAGCAGTTACCATAAGCTTTTGCTTGCAAACAGGGGGCAAACTGACTAAAGTGCTTGCCAACCTTATACTGCATCAAGGAGTTTTTCGATGAGCACAATTCACCCAACCGCCATGGTAAGCCCCGGGGCACAGATTGCTGCCGGTGTTGAAATCGGGCCCAATGTCATTATCGACGAACATGTCGCCATCGGCAGCGGGACGAAGATTTATGCCAATGCCTACCTGACCGGCTATACCACCATCGGCCGCAATAATGAAATACATATGGGAGCGGTCATCGGCCATGAGCCGCAGGACCTTGGTTTCAGCAAAGATACGGTCAGCCATGTCGAAATCGGCGACAACAATATTTTCCGCGAATACGTGACCATTCACCGCGGCACCAAGCCCGAGAGCAAAACCAGTGGTGGGCAATAACAATTTTCTCATGGGCGGCAGTCACCTTGCCCATAATGTCACCGTCGGCAATAATGTGATCATTGCCAATTATGCCTGCCTTGCCGGCTATGTAACCATGGCCGACAGGGCATTTGTTTCCGGCGGCGTTATGGTGCATCAGTTTGTGACCGTGGGACGGTTTGCCATGCTCAGCGGCAACGGCCGCTTCAGCCGCGACATACCGCCGTTTGTCGTGGCGCTGGAACGAAACCGCGTGGAAGGGTTAAATCTTGTGGGCCTGCGACGGGCCGGGCTTTCACGAGAGGCCATACGCGAAATCAAAGATGCCTACAAAATCCTGTATCTCGCTGGCTATGGCAAAAAAAAGGCCATCGAGGCCCTTGACGCGGCAGGATTCATCTCTCCGGAGGCGGCAGAATTCATCACCTTCGTGAAAAGCGCCAAGCGGCCCCTTGTCATGCATGTGGGCCGGGGCGTCATCGTGGGGGATGAGTGACTGCAAGCGTAATCGCCCTTGCCATTTTTCCGCTGTAAAGGTATAAATACCCTTCTGTTAAAACGTATTTAATGCCGGACTTGCTGCTCTTAGTCCTGCCTACCGTTGCTAAAAATTGGAGATATCTATGGGCCTCTATACCGGCTCTGCAAGCTATGTGCGCTACCGCCTGATCGATGATCCGCCCGAGCGGGTGAAGGAATTCGCTCTTGAGAAGCTCAAGGAGTTTTGCTTTCGCGAGATCGAGACAGGAACCCTGAACGAAAAATCCGCCGGGTGGGTGTCTGCCGAGAACATGGCCTCCACGTTTTTCGATGACCTGCATTTTGCCAAGGGACCCTACATCGTCTTTTCGCTTCGCATCGACGTGCGCCGTGTGCCGGGCCTTGCCATGAAGGCGGCCATGCTGCGGGAAGAGATCAAATACAAAAAAAATTCGGGCCTTGAGGTGCTCCGGAAAAAAGACCGTGATCTTCTTAAGGAGCAGGTGCGGCAGGAACTGGTGAAAAGGTCGCTGCCTTCACCAACACTTTTTGACGTGTGCTGGAATACGGCGACAAATTCAGATACTCTTTTTTTCCACCAGCGCTGCGGCCAACGAGGAATTCATGGGCTGGTTCTTCCGCGCCTTCGGCCTCAAGCTTGGCCGGCTGCTGCCCTATGATCTGGCCGGCGCTGCCGCAGAGAAGCATCCCGGCCTTGAAATCCGTTTCCCCACAGTGAGCTTTACCAATGAATGACGAGGCCATCCGCAAACAGAATACCTTCGGCCGTGATTTTCTCACCTGGCTCTGCTACAAAACCGACCAGAGCGCGGGCAAGATTGAGATGGCCTCGGGCGATATCTTTTTCCTCTGGATAGACGGCAAGATCGTCATGGAAGACGACCGGGCCGCCCCTCCCAACAGCGTTTCCTATACGGGCGATGACTTCACCAATCAGGACATCAAACTCGCGGTGCGGGCGGGCAAGAAGGCGCGCGAGGCGCGGCTGCGCATCGAGAAGGGGGAAAACACCTGGACATTTACCCTGCGGGGCGACCGCATGGAACTTGCGGGCCTTAAGATCGACATGCCCAAAGCGGCTGACAAGGATGAGCAGTTCTTCGGCCGCATAACGAGCATCGAGGCGCTCGATATACTGCTGGACGGGCTGTACACCGAGTTTCTTATGGACGTGCACGGTGAGCAGTGGAAGGACGCGGGGTATAAAAAATTTCAGAAGTGGCTGAAAAGCGCCTAGCGGGTCATCACATTTTACATTATGAATTCAACAACCTCCCCCAACCCCTCCTGACCTAGACAGGGGAGGCTGGGTGGGGTAGATGCAAAATTAAATGTGCAGGCCCACAAGCCTGCAGGAAGAATATATATGTAAGGATGGACACTCATGCTTGACATCAAATTCGTACGAGATAATCCGGAGACAATACAGCAGAGGCTTTCGACCCGCGGCGGCGAAATGGCAGGGCTTGACGAGCTGCTGTCGCTTGACGGGCAGCGGCGGGAGGTGCTGCACCGCCTTGAAAAACTGCGTGCCGAGCGCAACCGCGCATCCGATGAGATAGCCGCTGCCAAAAAGCAGAAGCAGGATGTGCCCCCCGAACGGTTTGCCGGGCTCAAGCAGGTATCAAACGATATCAAGACCCTTGAGGAGGAGCTCAAGAAGTTTGAGGCTGCGCAGGAAGCCCTGCTTATGACCATACCCAATCTCCCGAGCGACACGACGCCCGTCGGGGCTTCGGCCGATGACAATCCCGTGGTGCGCGTCTGGGGAGAAAAACCGCAGTTTGCCTTTGAACCCAAACAGCATTTCGACCTCGGCGAAAAGCTGGGCATCCTTGACTTCGAGCGGGCGGTAAAAATCACCGGCGCCCGGTTCAGCCTCTACAAAGGCGCTGGCGCCCGGCTTGAACGGGCCCTTATCAATTTCATGCTCGACCTGCATACCACCCGGCATGGCTATACCGAGGTGCTGCCGCCACTGATGGTCAACCGCCAGTCAATGACCGGCACGGGCCAGCTGCCGAAATTCGAAGAAGACCTTTTCAAAATTGAGCACAC
>CAVRBJ010000025.1:0-82506 GCA_963718965.1 uncultured delta proteobacterium
CCCGTTGGAGGCGAGTATATCATGCCGGGCAGGATTCGAGCCAGTCCCGTCAAAGCCGGTAACCCTGCCGCCGGCTTCCTGTACAATGAGCCAGCCTGCGGGAATATCCCACGGCTTCAGCTTCATTTCCCAGAACCCGTCGAAGCGGCCGCAGGCAACATAACACAGATCAAGGGCTGCCGCGCCGTCGCGCCGCACGGCACGGGCCTTTTTCAAGAAGCGCACAAAATGGCCAATATTGTTTTCTGCGCTTGTATGCACATCATAGGGGAAACCCGTGCACAGAAGCGCAGAGCCCAGGTCCCGGGTTTGGGAAACCGTCACCGTGCGTTCATTGAGACGGGCGCCTTCACCGTACCGAGCTGTGAAAAGCTCGTCCCGCAGCGGATCATAGACGCCACCCCAGGCTATAGAGCCATTGTGCTCGAAAGCAAGGGACACGCAGAAGAACGGATAGCCATGAGCATAGTTGGTCGTTCCGTCAAGGGGGTCGAGAATCCAGCGGCTACCTGACCGGGAGGCTATCTCGGCACGTTCTTCAGTCAGTATACCATGTTCAGGACAGTTTGCAGCCAGGAACTGCACCACCGTCTCTTCCGACCGGTTATCAACATCGGTCACCAGGTCAAGCTTTCCCTTATGCATGACCCGGTTTACCCGGCCGTAATACTTTTTAAGCACTGCGCCTCCGAGCCGCAGTGCCCGGATACCGATCCGGCATATAGTAGTATCGACGATTATCATTTCTTCCTGAACAAAAAAAGCTGCCGACAGTAGGATCGGGTATATTTTTTTCTATAAATGTACAGGAAAAGTATCAGAATATGCAACTTAAATTAATTTGACTTATGAAATCTAATGTCCTATAAGACTTTTTTAAACATTTTTATTTTTATTCGGAGGATGTACCGTTATGTCAATGACCAATTTTCTTTACTCTTCAGAATCAGTTACCGAAGGCCATCCCGACAAGATCGCCGACCAGATATCGGACGCGGTTCTTGATGCCATTATGGCGCAGGACAAGAAGTGCCGCGTAGCATGTGAAACCATGGTAACAACGGGCGTTGCGATCATCGCCGGCGAGATCACCACAGACTGCTATGCGCACTTTCCCGACATCGTCCGCAACACGATCAAGGAGATCGGGTACACGGATTCATCCATGGGTTTTGACTATGAGACCTGCGCCATCATGAGCTCCATCGACCGCCAGTCGCCAGACATCGCCATGGGCGTTGACGAGCATGCCGGCCACGAGCAGGGCGCCGGCGATCAGGGCATGATGTTCGGCTATGCCTGCGACGAAACCCCCGAGCTGATGCCCATGCCCATCATGTTCGCCCACGGCCTCACGAGCCGCCTTGCCTTCGTGCGCAAGAACAATATCCTTGATTTCCTGCGGCCCGACGGCAAATCGCAGGTTACCATCGAATATAGAAACCGCAAGCCAGTCCGGTGCGACGCCGTGGTCATCGCGACACAGCACCGTCCAGACGTGAAGGACAAGGACATCAAGGAAGGCATTATCGAGGAAGTCATTAAAAAAGTGATTCCCGAGTCCATGATGGATGAGCAGACCAAGTTTTACATCAATGCAACGGGCCGGTTCGTTGTTGGCGGGCCCCAGGGCGATTGCGGCCTCACGGGCCGCAAGATAATCTGCGACACCTATGGCGGCGTGGGGCGCCACGGCGGCGGCGCTTTTTCAGGCAAAGATCCGTCAAAGGTCGATCGCTCCGCAGCTTACATGGCCCGCTATGCCGCCAAAAACGTGGTGGCCGCAGGCCTTGCCGGTGCCTGCGAGGTCCAGCTTGCCTATGCCATCGGCGTTGCCAAGCCTGTTTCGGTGATGATCAACACCTTCGGAACGAGCAAGAACTTATCGCCCGACAGGATCGCCGCAATCGTCAGCGAAGTGTTCGACTTCCGTCCCTCGGCCATTATTAAAAAACTTAACCTGCTGCGGCCGATTTATAAAAAGACGGCGGCCTATGGTCACTTCGGCAGGGAGGATCAGGATTTTTTCTGGGAAAAGACTGATATGGCAGATATTCTGCGGTCAAAGGCGGGTCTCTAATTATTTCATAGAACCCCGTACACTCTTGATGTATAAAAGGACGCATATAATACTGTGCGTCCTTTTTTTATCGCACGGCCCCTGTTTTTTTATATTTTTTGAACCCTGAACCCTAGAACCTTGAACTTTTTATGTGCGGCATTTGCGGCAAAATATATTTCGACCGCTCCCGGCAGGTCGACGAGCGCCTCATCCGGCAGATGGCCGATGTGCTGCAGCACCGCGGCCCTGATGACAGCGGCGTTTTTACTGCCGGCTGCGCCGGCCTGGGGCACCGGCGCCTGAGCATTATTGATCTAACGCCAGCCGGCCGTCAGCCCATGGCAAATGAGGACGGATCGCTGCAGATTGTCCTGAACGGAGAAATTTACAATTACCGTGAGCTGCGGCCCGGGCTTGAGGCCCGCGGCCATGTTTTTAAATCGCATACCGATACCGAAGTGATACTGCATCTGTACGAGGAGCTTGGCCCGGCCTGCGTGCAGCAGCTGCGGGGCATGTTCGCTTTTGCCGTATGGGATGTGCGGAGGCAGGAGCTTTTCCTTGCCCGCGACCGCGCCGGAAAAAAACCACTGTCATATGCCATTGTCGACGGCAGCCTCATTTTTGCCTCTGAGCTGAAATCGCTTTTGAAAGATCCGGCACTTCAGTCCGAGGTCGATCCCGTTGCCCTGCATCATTACCTCACCTATCAGTATGTGCCCGGTCCGCAGACAATATATAAAGGCGTGCATAAGCTCCCTCCCGCACATACGCTGCTTCTGCGAAACGGGGATATAAAAATCGAGCGCTACTGGCAGCTTTCCTACAAAGATAGGCTGCTTCTGCCGAAACTTGAAGACTATTGCGACCGGCTTCGCCATGTTTTTACGGAAGCAGTTAAGATACGGCTCAGAAGCGATGTGCCTCTGGGGGCATTTTTGAGCGGCGGCGTCGATTCAAGCGCAACGGTAGCAATTATGGCACAGCTTCTGGACCGGCCGGTGAAAACATTTTCTATCGGTTTTGAGGACAAGGATTATGATGAGCTCAAGTATGCTGCCATGGTCGCCCGCCAGTATGAAACCGAACATACGGAATTCGTCGTCAAGCCAGAGGCTGTAAAGATCCTGCCCGCGCTTATCAATCACTATGACGAGCCGTTTGCGGATCCCTCCGCAATACCTACGTACTACGTCTCAAAGCTCACGCGCGAGCATGTCACGGTGGCGCTCAACGGCGACGGCGGTGATGAGTCTTTTGCCGGCTATGAGCGGTACCGGGCAGATGCCCTTGCCGCCCGCTACGCGCGCATGCCCCCTGTTGTTCAGGAGGGCATCCGGCGGGCTGCAAACCTGCTTCCCTATCGGGAATACCGCTGGAGCTTTTCCCGCAGGCTCAGGCGCTTTTTAAACGGCATCAGCGACGCCCCGGCCCGGCGTTATGTGCGCTGGCTGTGCTATTTTTCAAATGACATGAAGGACGGCCTGTATACCGCCGCTTTTAACCAGGCCATGGAAGGGCATGACTCGGTATCCCTTACCGAAACGGCATATGCCGGGTCGGACGCAGCAACCCTGCTTGAAAAGCAGCTCTATGCCGATGTGACCATGTACCTGCCCTATGATCTTTTGGTGAAAGTTGATATTGCCAGCATGGCCAACTCGCTTGAGGCCCGCTCTCCGTTTCTTGATCACAAGGTGATGGAGTTTGCCGCACGGCTGCCCGCGGATCTCAAGCTGCGCGGGAGGCAGGGCAAATTTCTTTTAAAGAAAGCATTTGAGCCCATGCTGCCCCGCGAGATTTTGTACCGTAAAAAGATGGGCTTCGGCGTTCCTATCAACCGGTGGTTCCGCTCGGATCTGAAGCAGCCTGCTTATGACATCCTTCTCGACAGCCGAACAATCGGGCGGGGGTATTTCAAACGCCAGGCCGTGCAGCAGCTGCTTGATGATCATGTATCCATGCGCGCCGACCATAGTTACCGGCTCTGGGCGCTTTTGTGGCTCGAGCTGTGGCACAGGATGTTTGTTGATAAAAGCGAGGTGCTGGGGCTCTAAAGGTTTTCTGTGCGGCAATGAAGCGACAGTGCCTGCTCCTTGCCATCCGTCGCAAGCAGCCATGATGTAAACTTTCAGCTGGCCTCACGGGGAAAGAATGCATGCGGGGCGGCTCAGTACGAAAAGCGCACTGACAGCAGGACATGTTTTGTGCCGTCTTTTCAAAGCGGCTGGTCATACACCTGTTGTGCGCTGCGCAGATAGATAGTGGTTGTGTTTATTGAGTTTAAAATGCTGCATAAAAAAACGGGGCCTGTGTCCGGATTCTTTTGCTTCATTTTTATAATTAAATATGGTAACTATTTAGCAATAGTTCTTCAAAAACCTTATGAAAGGAGCCTTCATGTCTGCAAAAATCATAAATGGAACTGAAATAGCAGCGCAGATTCGCGATGAGCTGCGGAGCGAGGTAGCCCAGCTGAAGCAGCAGCGCGGGGTGGTGCCGGGCCTTGTCACCATACTGGTGGGTGAGAATCCCGCATCGGTGAGCTATGTAACGGCAAAGCAGAAGACCTCCCATGAGCTTGGTTTTTATTCCGTTCAGGATAATCAGCCAGCCGATGTTTCAGAAGAGCAGCTTTTGAAGCTGATCCAGCAGTATAATCAGGATCCGAAAATTCACGGCATATTGGTGCAGCTGCCCCTGCCCAAGCATATTGATGAAAAGAAGGTCCTCAATGCCCTCAACCCGGACAAAGATGTGGACGCTTTTCATCCGGTCAATGTGGGCAGGCTCATGATCGGCGGCGATGAGGCAAAGTTTTTGCCCTGCACGCCGGCAGGCATACAGGAGCTCATCGCGCGCTCGGGCTATACAACTGACGGCGCCGAGGTGGTTGTGGTGGGCAGGTCAAATATTGTCGGCAAGCCCATAGCCAATATCCTGCTGCAAAAGGCTCCCAAAGCAAACGCCACGGTAACCATCGTGCATACCGGAACCAAAGACATGGCAAGCCACTGCAAGCGGGCTGATATTCTGATCGTGGCCGCCGGCGTCCCGAACCTTGTGAAGCCGGAATGGATAAAGCCGGGGGCCTGCGTCATTGATGTGGGCGTGAACCGCGTTGGGGAAAAGATCAGCGAAAAGACCGGAAAAAAGATTGCCATACTCAAAGGGGATGTTGATTTTGATGCTGCAAAAGAGATTGCCGGCGCCATTACGCCCGTGCCGGGCGGCGTTGGCCCTATGACCATCACCATGCTCATGGCGAACACGGTCAGGGCGGCAAAGCTCGCCAATCCTCTGGTGTGATTTTAAAAATAAAAAGCACAAGAACTGCTAAGCTGGCAGGCTGTAGGCAACACAAAAGGGAAGCTTTTTTAACGGCCTCCCTTTTGTGTTGGGAGGTATGGAAGGAGAAATATTTTTCTGCGTGTGCCCACTGCCGAGCGCGGTTTGGCGCTCCTGCAATAAGAAAGAAGGTTATACAATAACAGGCCTTAAACGGGCTTACTATCGGCAGCGCCGATGCGTACTTTAGCGCCCTGCGGCAGTACCTCGATGGAAAGAACGAGCATCTGCCGTCCGCGGTTTTCCGGCAGTAGGCTCTCAACGCCAGCAAGAGTGCCCCATTTGATCCGCACCCTCCGACCTTGCTGCAATTGTCTAAAATGTCGATTGAGGTCAGAGAGAAAAGCCGTTGCCGGGGGAATAAACGCCCGGCAGGTATAGTGTTAATAAAACGGGGCATCAAGGAGCATTTTCCCATGAGGCTGACGGCGCATGCATGCAAGGACGTACATGCGGCATGCGCCGTCAGCTCTGCTGAGTCGTGTTCGGATTGCGCCACTCTAAACAATAAATCTTGACCCCTGCATTGCTTTCCGGCTATAGTTTTTTAAAATCTACCAGCTACGGAGCCTTGCGCATGCCAGCACGGGCAGCTTCCTTAAAAGAACGCACAGACCGCGCCGCAAAAATTGTGGCGCTTCTGCGCTTGCACTATCCCCACAGCAGATCATCCCTTGACTATACAACGCCCCTTGAGCTGCTTGTGGCAACCATGCTTTCGGCGCAGTGCACCGACAAGAAGGTCAACGAAGTAACCAAACCACTGTTTAAAAAATACCGCAGCGCCCACGATTTTGCCTGCGCCCGGCAGGCAGTGCTCGAGCAGGAAGTGCATCAGACCGGGTTTTTTCGCATGAAAGCAAAAAATATCATCGCGGCGGCGCAGCGCCTGTGCAGCGTGTATGGCGGCACGGTTCCCGCCACCATGGAGGACCTGGTCAGCCTGCCCGGCGTTGCGCGCAAAACAGCCAATATCGTTCTTTCAAGCGCTTTCAATAAAGCCGAAGGCATAGCAGTCGACGTGCATGTCAAGCGTCTGGCCGGCAGGCTCGGCCTGAGCCCCCAGAGCAATACCGATAAAATAGAGCAGGACCTCATGGCGCTGCTGCCTCGTCACGACTGGATAGCGTTTAATTATCTGATTGTTGATCATGGCCGCGCCGTGTGCATGGCGCGCAAGCCGCAATGCGCTGTATGCGTGCTGCGCGACATCTGCCCGTCGGCATGGGTTCTTCAGTCTTGATGCCGTAGCAGAAGCAGATGTTTTGTATGCAAAAAACTAATAGATTTCCGTATGGTTTTAGTAAATAATAGCACGCAACAGAGAGGCATACCGGTCTATACACAGTATGCTACGTAAGTAAAAACCCGAGACGGGGGAGCATCTCATGTACTGTGAAAATTGCCAGCTGGAAATTAAAGAACAAGAAGAAAAACAATGTCCTCTCTGCGGCAGGTCCGCTCAGCGAATCATCTGCAGCAGGAACTATGCCCGACAATGCTGCCGGCATTGATTTTGAATCACTCATGCAGGATGATGATGCATCCGCATTTGTTCTTGACGATGATGATGAGAGCGGGGGCATGGAGCCTGAGGGCCGGGCAGCGCCTGAGACGTACAGCCAGGCACAAAGCTGGAGATGCCTGCGCCCGGCGCTGCTGATTCCGCCCGGACATCGGGAGCCATGGCTTTTTCCGACTGACTCTTCAGCCGATATGCTTGACCAGGTGCTTCAGGAATATGATCCCCTGGTTGACGAGCATTTTAAAGTAAAAAAAACCGGTTCAAAATCAACGACCACCCTGCTGCTGATCGTGCTGCTTGTCTGCTCGCTTGGCGGGGGAGCATATTACTATTTCATGATGCGGGAGCCGGAGGCTCCAGAGCCTGTCGTGCCGGTGAAGATTGCAAAGGCCCAAAAGCAGGATGCCGTGCTGGATAAAGTGCTGAGAAAGGAACCGCTGCCAGCGCAGCAACAAACCGCCGATAATGCGACGCAGGAACACAAAAAGCCCGGCGAGGCAAAGCCTGCACAGACAGTGGAAAAAAAGACAGAGGCGCCCATTGTTGTGGAGCAGCAGCACGCTGCTGTACAACCAGTTGAGCCGGCCGTTCCTTCAAAAATGCCTGAAAAGGCGGCACCCAAAGGACAAGCGCCAACCAGAAAGAACAGAGTCAGCCCCTCAGCGCCGAGAAACAGAGCCCGGCCCCTGGGCGGCTCAGATTTCAGGCGCTAAACCTGCTGCCGAGGTGGTAAAAAAAGCGACAGAGCCTGCAGCTGCACCAGTTGCAAAGCCGCAAGCCGTTGCCGCGGGTAAGCCGGCATTTTCTGTGCTTACCGGCTCCTTCCGCAGCCAGAGCAATGCTGAGGCTGAAGCTGGCAGGTTTCGCAAACTCGGTTTTGATGCCCGTACGGTAAAGGTCGATCTCAAGGGAAAAGGCCAATGGCACCGCGTTCTCATCGGCTCATGGACACGTCGCGCAGAGGCTTTGCAGGTGGTCAATGATGTGCGGCGCAAGACGGGCAAAAAGGATGCAAGCGTCATTGCAGCTGAATAGATCGGTTTGAGCATGAAGTGCAAGCCGATGGCAGGGCGTCGGCTTGCTTGCAGAACTGACAGTAGCTGCTGAAAGTGAAACTGGATTCTTGCCGGGCAGCGCGCAGGCACGGAGGGAAGCTGTTGAACCCCTTCAGCTGCCGATGACCTGCAATGACTTGTCTGTCCGGGTAAGTATTTCACAGCCCTTTGCCGTCACCACGGCCGTATCCTCGATGCGCACCCCTCCCCAGCCCGGCAGATAGACGCCCGGCTCTATCGTTACAACCATGCCTTTCTGAGCAGTGCTTTTTGAGCGAGCAGACACGACGGGCTGCTCATGCACGCACAGCCCGAGCCCGTGGCCTGTGCCATGGCTGAAGCGCGTGCCCAGGCCATGCTCAGAAATGAAGGAGCGCGCTGCCGCGTCAACCTCGTGCAAAGGCTTGCCCGGAGCCAGCGCCGCAAGCGCCCGGTCATGGGCCGTTTTTACCGTGTCGTAGATTCGCCGCTGTTTTTTTGTCGGCTCGCCCAGCACGAATGTGCAGGTTTCATCCGAGCAGTAGCCTTCATAGATAACGCCGTAATCGATAATCACTAGTTCACCGCCCGCCAGGGGTTTTGCCGAAGCCGTGCCATGGGGCATGGCTGAGCGCTCGCCCGATGCCACGATTGTTGGAAAGGCTGCGCCGGCCCCGCCTTTTTTGCGCATGCGGTATTCAAGCTCTGCGGCAATGTCAAGCTCGCTCATGCCGATTTTGATGCAGGGCAGTGTTTCTGCAAGGCTTGCAGCGGCAATTGCTGCAGCCCGGGCTAAAAGCTTTATCTCTCCTGCATCTTTGATCATGCGCAAATCATCAAAGGCGTTGGGCCGGGCAACAAGCCTGACCCCGGCAAGAGCTTTTTCAATATCCCGCATCTGTGCTACGGTCATCTGCCGCGAATCGAAGCCGAGCGTATCCAGGCCGCATTTTTTTACCAGCCGGGCAAGCTCTTTGATTTTATCTTTAAACGTAATAATGCGGCCTGCATGAACCTGCTCATGGGCCTGCGTTGTATAGCGGCTGTCGGTGAGGAAAAAACTGCGTGTCGCCGGCAAGCAGCAGCGAGCCTTCCGTGCCGGTAAATCCGCACAGATAACGGACATTTTCGGGATTTGTAATCAGCACTGCCCTGCACAGCGCCGCCGGCAAGCTTCCGCAGCTTCCGAATTCTTTTTTCAAAAATTTGACTCATGGCACACACCCCCTGATATCAGTGTAACCAACCGGAAAAAGATGCTTTTTAGCCCTGATTTTTCTATTGACAATTGACCATGGTAAACGTACAGTAATACTTTGTATACTAACAAAAGGACTGTGCTTTAGTCTATAGCATATAACATACACCTAAGCAAAAGGAGAACAGAACATGGCAGATCTTGAAAGACGCGTACAAATTCTGGAAGACATCGAAGCAATCAAGCAGCTTAAGGCTGAATATGCCGATGCATGCGATGACATGTATAACCCCAAACGCATGCCCGGCCTGTTTACCAAAGATGCGGTCTGGGACGGTGAAAAAGAAGGCTTCGGATTGTACAAGGGTATTGATGAAGTCTGCAAATTTTTTGATGGCGCAAAAGACACCTTAAAGTTCGGCGTTCACTGGTTCCTGCAGCCCCGCATCAAAATCCTGAGCGAGAACGAGGCCGAAGGCGTATGGTATCTCTGGCAGACCAGCACCATGGCAAACGGCAAGGACATTTTTCTGGCCGGCCTGGAATTCGATAAATATCGCAAGGAAGACGGTAAATGGAAGATGAGCCGCATGGAACTGAAACTTTTTTATGCCGCCGACATCAAGCAGGGCTGGAAGGACGACAAGCTTTGCGGTCTTAAGTAAGCAGCAACCCCTCCACAATATATTGTGGTTAGTTTCAAGTCCGAAGCATGGATTGATATGCTTCGGACTTTTTTATTTTTTTCCTATTAGAGCTGCTAACTATATAGAATAAACTTCATTTTTATTTTTGATGCGTGGTTTTGGCAACTTTATGCTGAAAAAAAGCATAAAAACAACAAATACTGTATGTAGAATTGGAATGCCTCGATAATTGAGTGTGTTAATAAGCTTTGTTGAAGCTGGTTGTAAGAAAAATGCATTAACATGTCTTTTTTACTTGAATTTTTCTTTTATAAAACTATAATTTAAGACAATAGAAGGATCAACCTTCCCTATGGGATAAACAATTAAGCATTTAGGTGTTTTTCAGTTTAATCAAATTGTGAGGGAATTCTGATATGCTAAAAGCTGGTTTAGCAATAAAAGTCGCCGAAAGCGACCTGTGCATGGCAGACGAGCAGATTCAGCAGAAAAAAAAGGGGAAGATTCTCCCCAAGCATGCGCCGCTTTTACAGCATTGCGTACACCAGATCAAATCGCGCTCTCAGGCGAAGAAGGCTGGCACGCATTCTGTGCAAAGCGATAAAGAGGAGATTTTTGGAAGATACGAGAAACTTATCAGGTATATTGCAAGCCGCATCGCAGCCCGCCTTCCCCGGCATATTGAGATTCACGATATGATCAACTCCGGGGTGCTTGGGCTTTTAGACGCTATTGAAAAGTTCGATGTAACCAAGGGGGTCAAATTTGAAACCTATGCAGAATACCGCATCAAGGGAGCTATGCTTGACAGCCTGCGCGCCATGGACTGGGTTCCCCGGTCGATTCGAAAGGTTGCAAGCATGCTTGAAACCACGAGTTCTGATCTTGAAAAAAAGTTTGGCCGGCCCGCGACTAACGAGGAGGTTGCAAAAGCAATGGATGTGGGCGCTGAGCGGTTTTATAAAATAATGAACCGTATTTCTCACATATCAACAATAAGCCTTGAGCAGGATCCGCATAATTCCAACTCGCCGCATTCGCTGCTGGACCGTATCGTGGACGAAAATCATTTAAAGCCCTCAGACAGGCTTGACAATGAAGAGCTCAACGGCATGATTTCCGGCAATATCGAGCGCCTCCCCGAAAAAGAGCGCACGGTCATTTCGCTCTATTATTTTAATGAATTAACCATGAAAGAAATTGGACGGCAGCTTAAGCTCACGGAATCGAGGGTATCACAGATTCATACCAAAGCGGTGGGCAGACTTCGTGGCAAGCTGCGCAAGCAGAACTATTGTTGACCAAGATTTAGCAGAAATATGCCTATTTACGAATTTTACTGCGCCCCCTGCAATACCCTTTTCAGCTTTTTTTCGAAAACCATCAATACGACGACAACTCCCGACTGCCCGAAATGCGGCAGAGCAATCCAGCGCCAGGTATCGCTGTTTGCCTGCGTTGACCGGTCTCGCGAGGACTCCGGGGCTGAGGATTTTCCCATCGACGAAAGCAGGCTGGAGGGGGCCATGACCCGCCTATCGGCAGAGGCCGACAAGCTCAATGAAAATGATCCGCGGCAGGCCGCACAGCTGATGCGCATGTTTTCGGACATGACCGGCGTCAAACTGGGCGACGGCATGCAGGAGGCTCTGCACAGGCTGGAGTCGGGAGAGGACCCTGACGCCATAGAGGCGCAGATGGGGGATATTCTGCAAAACGAGGATCCGTTTCAGCCCGGCCAGACAAGGCCGCGCGGCAAAAAAAGCGCGCCGCTGCGGGATGAAACGCTGTATGATTTATAGCCCGGTTTTTTCTGTTTCTGCATAAACCAGCAGCGCCTGAGCCTTTTGCCGTCGTGGGCCTGTAAGCAGGCCACGGCATATCCTCTCTCACAGAACAGGCATATCTGTTTGTACTGCGCCCGTGTTTACGCCTTTATGCATGCAGCCTGCGTATTGCCCAATAATAGAAGAGTTCTTTTCTTGCCAATCATGCTGTAAAGCGATAATAAAGGAAATTATATCATACTCTCACGCAGCAGAGGCAGCTATGGCGGTTCTGTCATGCGTGGATTTGAAACAGTACAGTATAAGGGGAAATCGCATGGAAAATAAAATCAAAGCACTAACCGTGGCGCTGGAGAATGAACTGCACGAGCGTGACTTCTACCTGGCCCAGAGCGAGAAAACCGACAACCCGGTCGGGAAGAAGATGTTTCTGCAGATTGCAGCCGAAGAAGATGAGCATTACCGCCGCCTGCAGCGCATCCACGAGGATATGTCCCGGCAGGGCACATGGCCCGACACGGTTTCAAATATATGTCGGCGCATCAAACATTCTTCAAACGTTCAGGAAGATTGCAAGCCTTGCAGAGAAAACGCCCCGGGCCAGCCGCGATGATATTGCCGCTTTGAACATGGCGATACAATTCGAAGAAAAGGCCCACGCCTTCTACACATCGCTGAGTGCTGCTGCTGAAACCGGCGCTGAGAAGGAGTTTTTTAAGCTTCTTGCTTCAGTGGAATGGGAGCATCTTCTGACATTAAAAGAGTCCCTGCTTTTTTTTGAAAGCCCGGCAGACTGGTTTGCAGAACATGAAAAATCACAGCTGGAAGGGTGGGCCGGTAAACTGAGAGATGTAGCATTAAGGAGAATTACGATGACAAAAAAAAGCATTAAGCCCGTGCATCCGGGTGTTTATTTGAAAGAATTGCTGGATGAATTGAAGCTATCCCAGTATCGTTTGGGAAAGGATTTAGGGATTTCCGCCATGCGTATTAATTATGTTATTAATGGGAAAAGGCCGGTCAATGCGGAGCTGGCCTTGAGGTTGGGAAGATATTTCAGCCAGGAGCCACGGTACTGGATTAATCTGCAAAGCCGGTACGACATGGATATGACAGAGGATGCATTGTCTGAGCAAGTCGCTCGTGAAGTACACCCTTTGAGCCTTGCTGTTTAAATAAATTGAGGGGGAACTTGTTTTGGAATGGGCAAGATATAAAAAGAATACAAGAAGATACGCCATAACATCTGGAAGCTTTCTGCTGGCCACGTACCGGGCTGCAAAAATTCTCAGGGGCCAAAAATACACAGCGTTTTCCCTATTGGGCGATTGATTGCCGGGGAGACCTGCAAGCTTAAAGTCATTTGTAATGTAGAGGCAAAGCAGCGACCGATTGCCACAGTCACGGCTGACCTGACATCACTGGGCGGAGAAGCAGTGCAGAATCTGTCAGAGCAGCCGGACGGCACCTGGCGCTGGACAGGGAATGCGTATCCCTTAGATAATGGGCTGAAATCAATTACGGTGACCGCAACGGACAATGAAAGCCGGCAAGAAAGTATTAATAAAAGAAATCAGGACGCATGTGCCGGGCAAGGCAATTGCTATAGCAGCAGGCAACCACCACACGCTTGCATTTAAAAGCAGATGGCACAGTTGTCTGCTGGGGGGGAAAGGTGTATTATGGATATGAATGTAACGTGCCGGACGGACTTACAGAATGTGGTTGCTATTGCTGCGGGGTGGGATTTACAGCTTCGCATTAAGATATGACGGCACCATGGTGTGCTGGGGCGATAATTGGGTCAATCAATGCGGAGCCCCCGAAGAAACCGATGATGCCGTGGAAATATCTGCTGCCTACGCCGAATCGCTCGTCCTGAAAGCGGATGGCACGCTCAGGTGTTCAGGTAATGGGAGGGTATGGGGGTCATGCGATATTCCCCCTGATCTTGGCGATAATTACCGCTATTTCAATGGGCTTTGGCTTTGGCCTTGCTGTAAAATCAGACGGCACAATGGCCTGCTGGGGAAAAAACGATGCAGGGCGAGTGCAATGTACCGCTGGGGCTGCACAATGTGGTTGCCGTTACTGGTGGGTATGAGCGACAGCCTTGCATTGAAAGAAAATGGCAGCGTTGTGGCTTGGGGCGGGCGAAGGGTTCAGCCGGTGCGACACCGGATGGTGCCGCCGGGACTTGGTAAACTGACAGCAATAGACACGCGAGGCAATGAGTCTAACACGGTAGATATGGGGCTTCGGCAGGACGGAACAGCTGGTGATCTGGTGGAAGCCGAAGGATGGCTGGTTGTTTCAGGTAAGCAGGGGATTGAAACAGAGCATTGCTATTGCCTCGGGCTGGTATCACTACCTTGCCCTTGGTGAAGACGGCAGCGTGACAGCCTGGGGAGATAACTATTCCGGCCAGTGCGACGTGCCGCAAGAGTTGCAGTAAATCCAGCCAGTTTCATATCTGCCGAATCCCGACAGATACACCGTGAGGCGATGATATGGCAGCGGCGGTTTTGGGAGCATGGAATTCGCGATGATGAAGACTGGCGCATGCATATGGATTGCATTCATTACAATCCGGTAAAGCACGGTTATTTTGATTCACCTGGCCAATGGCCATATGGTTGGTTTAGGCGCTGCGTTGAATGCGGGATGTACGAGCCGAATGGGGGCGCTAACGGAGCGGTTGCTAATCGGGGATATTGAAGCAGGGGAGTAAGTAACTGAGTTTATGAAATTCTTGGGTGCCTCCACCCAGACTTTGCCCGACCCGGGCATAGCAGAAAAGTTCAAAGAGGCCCCCTTTCTTCAAGGATACAGTAGACCATGCTGGAAATCTCCACCCATGTCGCTATTCCCGATACTGAAATTGACCTTAGCGCCATTCGCGCGCAGGGGGCAGGGGGGCAGAATGTCAATAAGGTCGCAACGGCAATACATCTGCGCTTTGACATTAAGGCCTCCTCTCTGCCGGATTTTTATAAAGAGCGGCTTTTGCGTTTAAGCGATCAGCGCATCACAAAAGACGGCGTGATCGTTATCAAGGCGCAGGAGTCCCGCAGCCAGGAGGCAAACCGTGAGGAAGCCCTCACCCGGCTGCAGGAGCTTATAAAAAGCGTGGCCATAGTGCGCAAAAAACGCCGCCCGACCAGGCCGACGCCAGATCCAGGATAAAACGGCTTGAGGGAAAAGCAGGACGGGGAACGGTTAAGTCGCTGCGAGGCAAGGTGGTGGGGGATACATGATTGTGCCGCCCGCATGAAAACCTTCACACAAAAAATTGTAGAACCCTCTCTTTTTCATGTTCAATTAAAAAGTCAAAGTAACTGTCATTGCGAACGAAGTGAAGCAATCTCTGAGATGTAGGGGCTCAAAATTTTGAGCCCCTACGAAAAATCAGATTGCCGCGCTAGTTGTTCCGCTCCTTCCTCGCAATACCAAGCGTCCGGATTTTATACTGCGGCATCAATACATATTTTTTTGACGTCATAACCGAATACCTATATCCCGTAGGGGCGCACCTGTGTGTGCGCCCTTGTTAGGGACAGACATCCGCCGCGGTGCGATCTGCCCTTGCGGGCTTGTGAATTAAGCATTCCTTCTCCCCTTGAGGGGAGAAGGCCAGGATGAGGGGTAGTGAAAACTCTGCAGAAACAAGCCCCCTCACCTCAATCCTCTCCCCCGCCGGGGGCGAGGAAGTTTGTTGTTTACCCACATGTATTTGCCTCTACCGAACCCCGGTTTTTACAGTGTTCATGAGTTTTTAAAAATTACGGGTTGACAGGGCCGGAAAAATAACTTAATATATAGTTAAGCTACTTAATTATTTATTAACAAGGTGCTATGCAGTACCGGTTCGGCGACAAAATCCGCGAGGTGCGGGAAAAGCGTAAAATGACCCTGAAGGACGTGGCGCGTCAGGTCGAGGTGAGCGAGAGCCTTATCTCTCAGATCGAGCGCAACCGCGTTTCTCCTGCCATTGACACGCTGCTGCGCATTGTCGATGTGCTGGAGATGGATATTGAATATCTGTTTCAGGAATTCAAGAAAACCAAGTCAGTGCATCTTGTCCGGCGGGCCGAGCGCAGCAAGATCGTGCAGCCCGGCATTGTCTTTGAACAACTTTCAAAGACGGTCGGGGTGGATGAGGAACATGCCATGGAAGCCTATTGCCTGGAGATTGCGCCGGGCGCAGAAAAGGGCAGTACAGAGTTCGGCCACCGCGGCGGGGAGCTGGGCCTGATTCTTGAGGGAAAAGGCGAGCTGCGGTTCGGCACCGAGATATATGAGCTGAATGCAGGCGACAGCATTTCCTTTGCCGCGGACATTCCCCATGTGCTGAAGAACATGGGCAAAAAAACACTAAAGGCTGTCTGGGTAACAACGCCGCCGAAGATATTTTTCAAACAGACATAGCAGGCTGTTGAAAAAAGCTCATCTGCTGCGTTGCACTCATCATGCTTCACTGCGGCGTACGAAACAGTACGCCTCATTGTCTGCCTGAAGGCAGAAGACAACAGGGCACTTCGTGCTTTTGTCTTCCCCTTTTAGGGTAATCCAAGCCATCCGCTATGCGGATGGTTGTTGGCTGCGCAAGATTGCCTGCAAGCAGGTGTCAGAGACAACGCGCGCCTTGCATCTGAGCATTTTTGAACAGCCTGTATACAATAACTTTTTCAACCACCTGCTAGGAGCCATAAAAGAGAGGATAGAGGTATGGGAAAAACAATTGCAGAGAAAATTTTTGACAGCCATCAGGTTGATGAGCCGTATGCGGGCACCAGAGTTATACGGCTTGATGCCGTGTTCTGCCATGAGATAACCACGCCCACGGCCATCACCGATCTTATGGCCCGCGGCAAAGACCGCGTGTTTGATCCGGCAAAAATAAAGGCTGTTATCGACCACGTATCGCCTGCCAAGGACTCCAAGACCGCCGAGCAGGGCAAAGTGCTGCGGGACTGGGCCCGCCGCCACGGCATCAAGGATTTTTTTGATATCGGCCGCAACGGCGTCTGCCATGCCATTTTCCCTGAGCAGGGCTTTGTGCGGCCCGGCTATACCATCATCATGGGCGATTCGCACACCTGCACGCATGGCGCTTTCGGCGCTTTTGCCGCTGGCGTGGGCACGACAGACCTCGAGGTGGGCATACTCAAGGGCGTCTGCGCGTTTAAGCCCCCGAAAACCATGAAGTTCGAGCTTGGCGGCAAGCTGCCTGAAGGTGTCTATGCCAAGGACGTGATTCTTTTTATCATCGGGAAAATCGGAGTCAACGGCGCCACCAATATGATTATGGAATTCACCGGCCCGGTTATAGATGCCATGGGCATGGATGGCCGCATGACGGTATGCAATATGGCAATTGAGGCAGGAGGCACCTGCGGCATCTGCAATCCCGATGCAACAACGGTCGATTATCTCTGGCCGTTCATAAAAAAAGATTTCGTATCAAAAAAGGAAGCGCTTGCTGCCTATGCATCCATAGCCTCGGATGCTGACGCTCAGTATGAAAAGGTATTTGAATTCGACTTAAGCAGTCTTGAGCCTATGGCGACCTTTGATTACAGGCCCGATAATGTTAAGCCCGTGCGGGAGCTTGCAGGAGCGCCGGTTGACCAGGTCTATATCGGCTCCTGCACCAATGGCCGGATAGAGGATTTACGCATTGCCGCCGCTGTGCTTAAAGGCGCAAAGATTCATGATCGCGTGCGGGGCATTTTGTCGCCTGCCACACCGCAGATATACCGGCAGGCTCTTGATGAAGGCCTCATCAGCATATTTATGGATGCCGGCTTCTGCGTGACCAACCCGACCTGCGGGGCATGTCTCGGCATGAGCAACGGCGTGCTGGCCCCCGGGGAGGTATGCGCATCAACCACCAACCGTAATTTTTACGGGCGCATGGGCAAGGGCGGCATGGTGCATCTCATGAGCCCGGCAACAGCCGCTGCAACGGCTATAGCCGGCTGCATTACCAATTCAGCTCTGTATAAAGGAGATAAGTGATATGAAAACATTCGGCGGAAAAGTTTTGTTTCTCGACCGGGCTGATATAAACACCGATGAGATAATTCCGGCAAAATATTTGACCGAGATAACCAGGGAAGCGATGAAGCCTAATCTGCTTGAGGATTTGAATCTTGCGGGTTTTGACCGCTGGCGCGACATTGCGGGCAAGCGGGTCGTTGTGACGCGGGAGAATTTTGGCTGCGGCTCCTCGCGGGAGCATGCGCCCTGGGCTTTCGAGGTGAATGACATTACTGCCGTCATTGCCCCGAGCTTTGCCCGCATTTTCCGGCAGAACATGTACAACTGCGGCATGCTCGCTCTTGAGCTGCCGGCAGCAACCATAGAGCATCTGTTCAAGGCCTATGCCGGCAAAGAGACAACAATGGCAATCGATGTTACAGCCGGCACTATTCGTGTGGAGGCCGCTGGCAGCAGCGAGACCATATCGTTTTCTTTGCAGGGGTTTGATGCCGCCCTGGTGCAGGCCGGCGGCTGGCTGGAGTATGCCGACAGCAAGTACTGATGCAGAGGAGCGTGTTGGATAAGGCCATTCAGCAACTGAGTGAAAATCGGAAGGAAATTCTGCAGAGCGTACCACAATGGATGATCTTGTAAATAATGCCCGGCTGTTTGCAACAGAGCTGCATCAGCGCATTGACCAGCGGCGCAAATACAGCAACCAGCCCTATGACGTGCATCTGAAAGCCGTGGCGGATATGGTTGCCGGTATCTCCGCCGATCAGGAGATGATCGCCGCGGCATGGCTTCACGACACGGTCGAGGATACGTCTGCAACGATTGAGGATATTGCCCGTGAGTTCGGCCACGGTATCGCGCGGCTTGTCGAGGAGCTCACCGATGTGAGCAGGCCGGGTGACGGCAACCGCGCAGCCCGCAAAATGCTCGACCTGCGGCACACGGCGCAGGCCTCTGCGCGTGCCAAGACCATTAAGCTTGCGGATATTATTGACAACTGCCGGGATATTACCCTTCATGACCCGAAGTTTGCCCTGGTCTATATTAAAGAGGCCCTTGCCCTGATGCCCGTGCTTCAGGAGGCTGATGTGAAGCTGTACCGCCGTGCCGAGCGAGTGCTGAGGGAGAGTTCAAAAGCAGCCGGACATGCCGGGCCGGCAGGAGTGCATGAGCCGGAGGCAGGCATGGCAGCACATTTTTTTGCCGCAAACCAGTGGGGGGTTATGCGGGACTTCACCAGGGTATTTACGGCAAAGGACATTGCCGGGCAGCTGCCCTGCTTTGACGCTGACCGGCCCGCGCAGCAGGCATTCGCATGCATGCAGAGCGCAGGGCTGGCAGTTGCCGGGGTGCGGCGCGACGGGTGTGTGTGCGGGTACATTCTGTCAGCTGATTTGTGCGGCGGTGACTGGGCAAGACTGCACCAAGGACATAGCGCCGGTACAAATTGTTGCGCCTGAAGCATCGTTCACGGATGTTATTCATGTGCTGACACTGCGCGACTGGTGTTTTGTGGCGCTGGCGGGCGAACCGGCCGGTGTCATCGGCCGGCAGGACGTGCAGAAGCCCATTGTCCGCATGTGGCTTTTCGGTATGATTACGCTCATCGAGCTGTCAATGGCGGAGCGCATCGGATCGCTCGGGCCGGACAATGGCTGGACCGGGCTTATTACGCCCGCGCGGCTGCAAAAAGCCCGCGCTCTTCATGATGAGCGGCGCAGGCGCAATAATGCCTGCACCCTGATCGACTGCCTTCAGCTTTCGGACAAGGCGCAGATTCTCATGCGCGATAAGGGGCTGCTGGATGCATTCGGCTTCAAGACCGCAGGGGCTGCAAAGCGCGTTATAAAGGACCTGGAGGCGCTTCGCAATAACCTTGCCCATGCTCAGGACATTGTGACCGATAACTGGGCTCAGATCGTTCGGCTTGCCCGGCGCATCGATGAAGTGGATGCCGACAGTCAAGCAGTATAAGGATTTATCTAACAATGACAAAGGCCATTGTGCCTGGCCAGCTCGCCTGCTCCTCCTCCCTTCGCTAAAAGCCAATAATAGGTTTGCGCATGTAAAGTGAGTATTGTATAAAAGAACGTATAATCCTATTCCGACTCAAAATTTTTACCCTTGCGGCCGGATTCGGATTTATCAAAGGCCGGATCAGGCTCCGTCCAATGCAGAAGCGGTGGAGCATGAGGTGTGCGCGCCGCTCAAAAAGGTTTTGAAGGGTGGTGCGCATCTATATAAAATAATTGTTCTGTTTTAAAACGGTGAGGTGACTGTATGAACTACATGCTTATTATGGCGCTTACCACCGGGGGGCTGTTTATCGGCATGTTTATGCTGCTTGAGACAGGCCGCCGCATCGGGCTTGCGCGCATGGCCGGGGAAGACGATGCGGGCAAGGGCCTTGCAGCGGTGGAAGGCGCGGTATACGGCCTGCTGGGGCTGCTTCTCGCCTTCACCTTTTCGGGAGCGGCTTCGCGGTATGAAGCACGGCGCCATCTCATTGTGGATGAGGCCAATGCCATCGGTACGGCCTACCTGAGGCTCGATCTTCTGTCTGCCGGGCCGCGGGATTTGCTCAAGGAAAAATTTCGCAGGTATGTTGACCTACGGCTGGATTTCTACAGCAAAATACAAGACCCTGAAGCAGCCAGGAAGAGCTTTGACAGATCAGTTGAGCTGCAGGGCATAATCTGGGGCGAGGCCGTGGCAGCCGGCCCGGCCGCGCCGATACAGCAGGCCCCCATGCTGCTGCTGCCCGCGCTCAACCAGATGATCGATATCACCACAACGCGAGCCGTTGCCCTCCAGTTGCACCCGCCGGCAATTATTTACTTGATTCTTGCAGGCCTGGCGCTTTTGAGCGCGCTGCTGGCCGGGTACAGTATGGCCCAGAGCAAGACCCATAGCTGGCTGCACATGTTCGTGTACGCCGCTATTCTGGCTCTTATCTATTATGTCATTCTCGATTTAGAGTTCCCGCGGTTTGGGCTTATCAGGATTGACGCTGCCGATGACCTGCTGGTGAGCGTGCGGCAGGCCATGAAGTGAGAGGGGCAAACAGGCGAGCATTTTATTGAGTTTAAAATTAAAAAGCATTACGCAAAGGAGAGGAAAATATGAAAAAACTGCCAGGGACTTTTTTGTTGGTTTTGAGCGCGAGCATTTTTTTGTTGGCCTCCCCGCAATCCGGCTATGCTGCCGGGCAGGATACCCCCACTCTTGCCCAGGCAGGCACACAGGAGACCACCCCGCCGGCTACCGCCAAAAAACAGGATCAGGTTGGCAAAAGCGATAAAGAAAGAACCAAACACCCGATTCTCATGTATCTCCCGAACAGAATTTTCGACCTGATGGATATATTCCGCGTCCGTGTCAGGGTCGGGCCCGGCATATCTGCCGGCGTACGGGCTACCAGGCCGGTTTCGGCTTTTGTGGGCTTTCACAGTTCTGTGTTTGCAGGGCTTCCCGGGCCGCGCGGCACGGCAGAAATCCCCTGGCCGGTGGGGATTGAAAACCGCGGCGGCGCGCAGGTCAGCGTAGTTGATCTGTCAACGAAAGAAACGTATTATGATCCGCTTGAAATCGGCCTTGAAGCCCACCCGCTTATAGTGGGCTTTAATATCGGCATCGGCGTTTTTGAAGTGCTTGATTTTGCGACAGGGTTTTTGTGCATAGATTTGCAGGACGATGATTTTTAATAAGGCCGAAACATCAGTGCAGCGGCAGCTGCTGCTGAAGAAAAATATGCTGGCCGGAGGCATTGTGCTGCTGGCCCTGGCCGTGGTTTTTTCCGGCTGCGCCACCCCGGCAGGCGTGCGAAAAGTCAATCCCCGCGCAGCCTATCAGGATACGGTTGCCAATCCCCTCAGCGACGGGATTTTAAGCGATGGCACGAAAGTCGTGCTCGAACGTTTCGACCTGTATCGGAAATTTAAAAGCAGCCCGGCGGCAGCCATTGCCATACTTCACGAAAAGGCCCTGCGCGATGGCCGCCGCGACATACTGTACGCCCTTGCCGAAATCTCCTATCTCCATGGCGAAGATCTTCATGGAAGCTTTTTCCCGGGCAGCAGAAAGGCTGCCCCTGATTATTTTCTCCTCTCGGCGGTGTATGCCTACCTCTATATCCTTGGCGATATGCGCGAGCCTCCGCCGGCAGCATACGACCAGCGCTTCCGCACGGCATGCGATTTGTATAATTTCTCTTTGTGGCGCGCCCTGTCAAACGGCAATGGCGGCAGGCTGGTTTTTCCGGAAGGCCCGCGCAGGCTTCCCGTGGGCGGACTTGTCATTACGCTGCAAAGGTCGCAGTTTCCCTGGACCCTTACGGATTTTGACGAATTTCTTTGCTCATATAAATATGCCGTTCGCGGCATTACCGTGCGCAACCGGACTCCGGGGATGGGCCTTCCTCTCATAGGCCTCAAAAAAAATACGAAGGAAGCCTTCATGGCTGAGCAGGCCATACCGGTGACCGCCTTCTTGAGAATAGAGGGAGGCCTGCCGGGTATTACCGCGGGCACGGCATCAGCTTCTCTGGAGCTCTACTCTGCCTATGATGACGCCGAGGTGTCGGTGAACAACCGGGTAGTTCCCCTTCAAACCGACACCACAACCCCGACAGCCTACACGCTCGAGCATGAATCCCTGCTCTGGGACTACGGTCTCAAGGCATTTCTGGGCAAGCTCGCCGCAGTTCCCAATAAACTGTATCTCATGCAGCCGTATCAGCCCGGCCGCATACCGGTCGTGTTTGTCCACGGCACCATGAGCAGCCCCGTGTGGTGGACAGAGATGTGGAACACCCTGCGCGCCTACCCGGAGCTGCGCCGGACCTATCAGTTCTGGTTCTTTATGTATAACAGCAATGCTCTGGTCACCATTTCGGCTGCTGATCTGCGGGACAAACTGCGCAGCCAAATCGCGGCTCTTGACCCTGAGGGAAAAGACCCTGCGCTCAGTCAGATGGTCGTGGTCGGCCACAGCCAGGGAGGCCTTCTGGCAAATCTCACGGCCGTTAATACCGGTGACCGCCTTCTGCGGTCGCTGACTGATAAGGATATTGATTCCCTGCAAATATCCGACGACCAGAAAGCCCTGCTGCGACGCGCCCTGATCGTCGAGCCCCTGCCGTTTGTGAAGCGCGTGGTGTATATCGCGACGCCGCACCGGGGAAGTTTCCGGAGCAGCCGGTGGATACGAAAAATAGCGCAAAAAATAATCAGCCTGCCGTCCGATATCGTCACCTTCCCCCTGAGCGCATATTCATTTCTCAAAGACGATGTTAAAAACCTGTTCGGGGACAGGCTTCCCGTTACGAGCCTTGACAGCATGTCGCCCGGCAATCCGGTCATGAAGGCTTTGGCCGATATGCCCCTGGCGCCGGGGGTGAAGGGTAATTCGATCATAGCCGTCGAAAATCCCGATGACCCCAAAGAGCAGTGGAATGACGGCGTTGTCGAATACTGCAAGCGCGCACCTGGACGGCATGGAATCTGAATTCATCGTCCACAGCAGGGCATTCCTGCCAGGGGCACCCGCTCACCATCGAGGAGGTGCGCAGGATACTGCTTGAACATGCGGTGTCCATAGGGGCAATTGCAAATCCATAAGAAGAATCTAAAAAATATGCTATGAATTGGATATTGAAGTTGATCTGAAGTGCTAAACAAATGACGGACACATGGCGGGAGGTATATACTGCTCGCCAGAAAGGGGAATCCGCCATGGCAATAAAGAAGTGCAGGTAAGCAGAACACCCCTCCCTTTTCTAAAGGGAGGCCGGGCGGGGTAGATACAAAATTAAATATAAAGGCCTACAGAGCTGAAAAGCGCTCCAGCCAAAGGAGCGTTTTTTTTATGTTCCCGCTGCGGCCAGCTGTTTTATCTTGTCTTTTCTGCGGGGTTCATTAACAATGGGGCAGCTTTTTCATGGGAGAATTATGCGTTTTACGATTGAACATTCTGATGCGCACTCTGAAGCCAGGGCAGGCATGCTGAGCCTTCCGCATGGCGATGTGCCCACGCCGGTTTTTATGCCTGTGGGTACGCAGGGAACGGTCAAGGCCATGACCATGCGTGATATCGAAGACACGGATGCACGGATCATTCTTAACAACACCTATCATCTGTTTCTCCGACCCGGGCTTGAACTGCTTGAAAAAGCAGGCGGCCTGCACCGCTTTACCGGCTGGCAGCGGCCCATACTCACGGATTCCGGCGGATTCCAGGTGTACTCACTTGCCGATCTGCGCAAGCTCACGGATGAGGCCGTGACTTTTAAATCCCATATCGACGGCTCGGTCTTCACCTTCACCCCCGAGAGCGTGGTAAAGCTGCAGGAAGGCTTCGGCGTTGATATCATGATGCAGCTGGACGAATGCCCCCCGGCAACAGCAGATAAAGAGCACATCAGCCGCGCAGTGAACCGCAGCCTTCTCTGGGCTGAAAGATCGCGGGAGGCCTGGTCATCGCCGCAGTCGTCGCTGTTTGGCATTGTGCAGGGAGGCCTGCATGCCGACCTTCGACTGCAAAGCACCGAGGGCCTTATTAAGCTTGATTTGCCGGGCTATGCGCTGGGGGGATTCTCGGTCGGCGAAAAAATGACGGATGCCTATCCTGTTATAGAAAAGAGCGCGCAGGCCCTGCCCCGGGAAAAACCCCGCTACCTCATGGGCGTCGGGACGCCTGAGGATATTGTTCGCTCTGTCGGCTATGGCGTCGACATGTTTGACTGCGTGCTGCCCACACGCTGCGCCCGCAACGGGCTGTGCTTCTGCTCACAGGGCAAACTGCGCATCAAAAATGCCTGCTATAAAGACGACTTTACGCCGCTGGACGCAGCCTGCTCCTGCTATGCCTGCCGAACCTTCACCCGCAGCTATATCCGCCACCTCTATATGGCCGGCGAGATAACAGCCCTCATTCTCATGACCATACATAACATCACGTACTATCTTGATTTGTGCCGCAGGCTGCGGCAGGCCATACTGCAGGACGGGTACCGGGTGTTCTGCGAAGAATTTTTCAACGCCACTGCCGAGGCATGAAAGTCCGTTCAATGCTTCTAAAGCATTTTTAATATATTGTAGCCGCTAGTGTTCGTTGAATTATTGATAAAGTTTTAAAAAGCCGTCACCCCGGTAAACACCGGCGTTCAGAAAAAAGCTGATTCTTAAGACCCTGGATGCCGGCTTTCGCCGGCATGACGGAAAGAGGCATTTTTGGCTTTTTGTGTGCTCTATCGTTTGGGCTATAGTAAAAAAAACGCTCTAATACTTCACGCCGAGGGCATCAAAAACCCTGATAATTTCCTGCACATGGGCAAATGCCGGGCCGCCGCCCATAAGCACGGCAACTGAGGCTGCCTCGAAGATTTCCTGAACCGTTGCTCCGGCTTGAACGGCTGCCTGCGTATGCAGATAGATGCTTCATGATAAGCGGCCCGCGGCGGCCTGCTCAAGAACGGATTCATAGCGGGGAAGGCTGTCGCTCCAGCTGAAACGCTTTTCGGGCACGACCTGCCACCGGCCATGGGACGCGTCAATAATCCCCCGGGCGAGGGCCGCGCTATCGGCCTTTTTAACAAAAACAACCCGGCCTGAAACCACCTCCGGCAGCGACCCCGTATCGGTTGCCACAAGCGTTTTGCCCAGGGCGCAGCTCTCCGCTGCGGTAAAGCCGAAGCCTTCCGACAGCGACGGCACTACCACGGCATCGGCGCAGTTAATATAATCGGGCAGCTCCTGGCGCGGCACCGGCGGATGAACCGTAACATGGGGCCCAAGGCCGAGGCGCTTGATCATCTCAAGAGCGGCAGCATATTCCCTGGCCGGCTCAGGGCTCAGCAGCAGCACGGCCCTGCTCCGCGGCAGGGCCTGCACAACGGCGGGCAGGGCCTGCAGCAAAAACGGCAGGCCTTTCGAGCCGCCGGGCCTGCCATAAAAAAGATAGACAAAATCGGCATCGCCGGCAAGCCTGCGGCGAAGCTCACGGTTGACCGGCCGGGGCGCAAACAATTCATTGTCCAGGCCGTTATAGATGACGGTAATACGCTCCGGCGGAATGCCGCAGCTCAAGCAGCTTCCTGCGGGTAAAGTCGCTCACGGCGATATACCGGTCAAAAGGCCGGGTGACGATGAGCTTTTCATACAGCCGGTGCAGCCGCGGGATAGAGCTGAACATGGCCCAGTGCTCGTCAAGCACTTCATGAACAAGCAGGACAGCGGGCTTTTTATAGGTGCGGGCCAGCAGCCGGCCGGCAAGGCCTGAGGCATACGTGGCGCACAGGATAACATCGGCCTGCTGGGCAAGCCTGCCCGCGGCGCAGAAAGCGGTAAGGCTGTGCACGAGCCGCGGTGAGCGCAGGGGCCGGTAGACAGCCACATTATTGACCCTCTGATGAACCGGGCCCGAGCCGGCAAAGCCGTTTGACAGAACAGTTACGCTATGGCGCGGGGCAAGATATTCAGCCACGGCGCTATTAACGATTTCGGCGCCGCCGACATACGGATGATAGTGATCAAACAGCAAAAGGATATTCATGCGCCCTGTGCCGGATCTGGCGGGGGCGGCGTCCGCTCCCCGGAATTTTCTGGCATGTTCTGCTGCAGCTCACGCAGGGCAAGTTTGCGCACCAGTTCGGTGAGCATGCGCTCCGTGTCTTCCAGTTTGACGAACAGAGGTCAGATAGCCGTAGGACAGCAGCACGAGCATGAAAAAAATGATGGCATAAAATCCGCTTTTAATGCCTGTCAGGACTGAAAACCAGTCCATGGTAAAATCGGGGAACAGGGCGGCGAAAGAAATACCCGACCAGATGATGATCCAGACAACCAGCTCCCGAACGGTGCGCTGATGCCGCCTGAAACGGGACACGGCTTTGGCAATCATACAAACGGCAAACAGCGGCACGAGCAGTTTATAAATCGTAAATTCCATAACCGTCACCTCATTAAGGTTCGAATCACCAGCTTAAAAACCGTGGTAAGGCCGGTGGCTAAATTCTGGCCCTTGGACAGAGAGTACGGGCTGTAGATCACGCCCACGGGTATTTCATCGATACGAAGCTTGAACTGGCGCGCCTCGCGAATAATTTCGCTGCTGAACTCAAAGCCGCTGGAGGTGATATGGATGCAGGCAAGGGCTTTTTTTGAAAAAGCCTTGAGCCCCGACTGGGTATCGCTGAAGTACGAGCCGCTCAGCAGGAAGGTAATGCAGTTTGCCGTGATATTGAAGATGCGGCGCATGAACGGAATGCGGTTGCCGCTGCTCATGAATCGCGAACCGATGACGATATCGGTTCCCCGGGTGCGCAGCTGCTGCAGCAGCCGCGCAATATCTTTGGGATCATGCTGGCCATCGGCGTCAATCGTGACCACTTCATCGGCTCCCATCATGAGCGCTGCCGCAAAACCCGTTTGTGTTGCCGCCCCCGCGCCCCTGTTCACCGGGTGCGACACAACGACTGCTCCTGCCGCGCGGGCCATGTCCGCCGTGGCATCGGTGCTGCCGTCATCAACGGCTAGAATGTTCTCAAAACCCTCTCCGCGACAGGCAGAAATGACGTGCCCGATTGTATGTTCTTCATTATATGACGGTATGACGATGACCGTTTTCATACGCTTTAGCCCCTGCTGCCGGCTACTGTGGCATAATCGCCTGCAGTATTGTATAATCATTATATAAAAAATATTTTTACTCAACAGTTATTCCTTAACCTGACACATTTGGTCAACCGCAGATGATGATCCCGCACATGAGCCAGTTCAGCCCCCGGCTGCGATAAAAACTCTTTTGAAATCACAATAGATATCTTATACTATTTTTATAGCTTCAAAGAGGCTTCCCTGCGAAACCAATAAAAACCTCTCTTGTTTAAAAAGTGCTAGATATAAAACCACTACTAAAGGAGGCCGTATGAGCATTGAAAGCCAGGTCGAACAGATACTGTTTGCCGCCATCGAAGAGATCAACGAGCAATTGCCGTCCAACCAGACAATCGTCGCAGATAAAAGCACCTTGCTTTTCGGCAGGGACGGCGTGCTTGATTCCCTCACCCTTGTGAACCTTATCGTGGCAGCAGAGCAGAAAGTGCAGGAAACACTCAATATCTCCATTACCCTTGCCGACGATCGGGCTATGTCGCAGAAAAACAGCCCTTTCAAATCGGTCGAGTCACTGGCAAACTACATTGTCATGCTTGTTAAAGAAAAATCAAACTGACCCCACCACGAAAGGACA
This sequence comes from uncultured delta proteobacterium, assembly GCA_963718965.1. GTDB lineage: Bacteria > Desulfobacterota > WTBG01 > CAIYCZ01 > CAIRTM01 > CAIWCT01. The sequence continues at coordinate 27,850 of CAVRBJ010000025.1, forward strand.
TGACCATGAGCCAGCAGGGCGTGATGCTGATCACCGGCACCCGTAAGGGCATCGGTAAATATCTGGTTGACTATTATATCCAGCGGGGCTGGATCATCTATGGCTGCAGCCGCGAGCCTGCCGACTTCGCCTACGATAATTATTATCACTTCTGTCTCAATGTGTCAGACGAGGAGAAAGTGAAGGCCATGTTCGCTGAAATAGGCAGGCGTGAAGGGCGCCTTGACGTGCTTATCAACAATGCCGGCGTTGCCTCCATGAACCATATCATTCTGACGCCCCTGTCAACCGTGCACCGCGTGCTCAATACCAATGTGGTCGGCACATTTCTGTTTACCCGGGAGGCATCAAAGCTGATGATGAAAAGGAAATGGGGCCGCATCGTCAACTTCGCCACCGTCGCCACAGCCATGAAGCTTCAGGGCGAGGCCATCTACGCATCCTCCAAGGCAGCTGTCTGCAGCCTTACCGAAATCATGGCCCGCGAGCTGGGGGACCTGGGCATCACGGTCAATGCCGTTGGGCCCACGCCCACCAAGACCGACCTCATCAAATCCGTTCCCAAGGAAAAGATAGACCGGCTGCTTGAGCAGCAGGCCGTGCACCGGTTCGGCGAGTTTCCCGATATTACCAATGTCATAGATTTTTTCATCAGGCCCGAAAGCGATTTTGTTACCGGGCAGGTCATCTATCTGGGAGGAATCTGAGGCTATGCATATTGATTTTTTACTTGAAGTTTTTAAGGAAAACCCTGCTGCCGAGGCCATGGTCTGGAAAAACACGACCGTCACCTATGCCTGGCTGCTTGAGCGGTTTGATTTCTGGTGCGACGGATCTTGAGGCGAAAAACGTCAAGCCCGGCACCGTGGTCGTCATCCTCGGGGATTATTCGCCCAACTCCATCGCCCTGCTGCTCGCGCTCATCCAGAAATGCTGCATCGTCATTCCCCTGACCGTGCAGAATGAAGCAAAGCGCAACGAGTATATCGAGGTGGGCATGTCGGAGGCCTGCTTCACCATGGATGCCGACGACAATGCGGCCTTTACGACCTTTCCCCGCAGGGCGGAGCATGAGCATTATGCCTATCTGCGCGACAAAGGCCACCCGGGCCTCGTGCTTTTTTCCTCAGGCTCCACAGGGGCGGGTAAGGCGGCGGTGCATGATTTTGCCCGGCTGCTGGAGAAATACAAGGTGCGGCGGCAGAATCTGCGCACGCTCACCTTTCTGCTCTATGATCATATCGGCGGCGTTGACACCATGTTCTACTCCCTGAGCAACGGCTCATGCATCATTACCGTGCAGGACCGCCTGCCCGACACGGTCTGCAAAGCCATACAGGACCACAAGGTGGATGTGCTGCCCGTGTCGCCGAGTTTTTTGAACATGCTGATCCTCAGCGAGGCCTACAGGCGCTATGATCTGGGGTCGCTCAAGTACATCACCTACGGCGCCGAGGTCATGCCCGAGACAACCTTGAAAAAATGCGTCGAGCTTTTCCCGGGCGTGACGCTGCTGCAGAAATTCGGCACCACCGAGGTCGGAACGCTGCGGTCAAAGTCGAAGTCAAATGAGTCCACCTGGGTCAAAATCGGCGGAGAGGGCTACCAGACACGCGTTGTAGAGGGCATTCTGCATATCAAGGCCCAGTCGGCAATACTGGGGTATCTCAATGCGCCGAGCCCCTTTACCGAGGACGGCTGGTTCATCACCAATGACCTGGTGGAGGTCGACGGCGACTACATGCGGATACTGGGCCGCAAGCAGGAAGTCATCAATGTGGGCGGCGAAAAAGTAAACCCTGCCGAGGTCGAAAATGTCATCTGCGAGCTTGAAAATGTCAACGAAGTGTCCATTTTCGGCGAGCACAATGCAATACTCGGCAATATCATCTGCGCCAAGGTTTCCATGGTCGATCCGGCAGCGACAAGAAGGCGTTCATAACCCAGATCAAGGCCCACTGCGCCTCAAAGCTTGAGCGCTACAAAGTGCCGGTGAAAATCGAGGTGGTCGACTACCGGCTGCACAGCGACCGGTTCAAAAAAATGCGGCTCACGCTGGGAACAAACACCTGAGGCCGCAGCAGTCCGGGGCTGTTGATTCCCGCGCAGGCGGCCGGCCGGTGCGGGATTTTTTTTAAGGGAAGGCTGCATGACGGAAACCCGCAAGCTCGGCTATTGGGAGACAATTCAGAAGACATTTCACGACCAGTACCGCTGCTCTGGGATGATTCTGCAGATCGTGCGCATCGAAGGCGGGCTGACCGGCGGCTTGCTTGCCCGAGCGCTGGCCCTGCTGCAGCAGAGGCATCCGCTGCTGCGCGCCCGGTTCGGCGAGGCGGACGGCAGACCGGCATTTATCGTGGCGGCGCCGGACGATGCAGCTGCGCAGGTTCCGCTGCGGGTGGTCCCGATGGCCCGCGCCGGGGCGTGGCAGGGCCTTGGCGAGGCTGAAGCGCTGCGGGATTTTGAAGGCCAGCTCCTCTGGCGGGCCATACTGCTTGAAGGGACCACGTGCTGCGATATTATTTTTCTCTTTCATCACGCCATTGCCGACGGCTATTCCATTGTGCGTCTGGTCCATGACCTGATGACGCTGTGCTGCACCATTGCAGAGGGCAGGGCCGGCATGGACGAGTTCGAACCCCTGCCCCTGCTGCCGGCAGTGGACGAACTTCTGAACCGCAGCCTGCCGACGGATATTCCTGCCGAGCTGCGGCAACCCGGTGAACAGGGAGGTGCTCTTGAGCCGTTTTGTTTTGAAGGCTATGCCCCACCTGAAGCGCGCAGGCTGGGCACCTGCTTCCGCCAGATTGAAAAAGAAGAGGTTGCGCTTTTTCAAAACCGCTGCCGGAGCTACGGCGTCACGCCAACGGGCGCCATCACAGCGGCTTTTCTGCAGGCCACGGCCGGCACGGCCGCAGCTCCGCAGCGCATGGCTATGGATGCAGGCATCAGCCTGCGGCGCTACTGTATGCCCGAAATTGGGCCTGAGCACATCGGCTGCAATATCATGATGCTGCAGACCAGCCACAGCCTGAAGCCCGGCGGCGAATTCTGGAACCTTGCGGCAGCCTGCCAGCGGGAGCTGCGGCGCGCAACAGCGCTCAAACAGCGGCAGGGCTTTCTTCCCAGACTATTTCATCCGGCTTTTGTTTCATCCTCCATGGCTGACAAAATAAAAGATGCCGACAGCGCCAGATGCTTTGCCAACGGCATCAGCTTTTCAAACCCGGGGGTATTGGCCATAAGCCAATGCTACGGGCCCTTTCGCGTGAAGGAGCTGTACAATGTCGGGTGCGAAACGGCGGGCCTGTGGCTGCTGTTTCTGGTAACGCATGTGCTGCACGGCAGGCTCTACTGCAACTTTTCCTTTGCCGAGCCGCTGGCGAGCAGGCAAACGGTGGAGGGCATTGCCGACAGGATGGTCGAAACCATCCGGCGGCAGGCATGCGGCTGACGCCAGCCGCAACTTCATCTCCGCCGGCTACAGCAGATATGTATCGGGGCTCTCGAACAGTCTGTGCAGGCTCTGCCCAAACCGGAAAGAATCAATACCATTGATGATGCGGTGATCCCCAATAACGGTAAGCTTCAGGGTTTCACGGCTCACGACAGCGCCGCTTTCGTCAACAAACGGCTGCGGGCCCATGGTGCAGGCGTGTATGCGCAGCGGTGCCTTGCCCACAGGAACAGCAGGCTTGACAGCAAAAAAGCGGGCCGGCCCCCCATAGTCGTGATTGGACAGAAGGATATTGGAGCCAAGGCCTTTATTAAAGGCCACGGTCAAGGCCAGGCGCTCGCTGACCAGCAGGTTAAGGCGAAGCCTGAAAAAGAGCATCGCGGCGTCAACTGCCAATCTGTTTTTACGAACGGCATGCTCCCGTGTTTTGCACACCATTTTTATGAGTAACTCCTGCTGGATTTCGGCAAGAGTCTTGCAGTGCGGATTATCAAGAACAATAGTGGTAAGGGCCAGATCCTTTACCGGCAGCATGAATATATTGGATATATGAACACCATCAATCTGGTACAGGCTGCGGCCAAACAATACCTGGTTGATAACAGGATTTTCATCAATGGCAACAGCCAGGAGCTTGTTGAGCACATGGGCAAAGGTTATTTTTCTGCCATACCGCTCCGAGGCCTCACGGGCGCACGCCAGGCACGGCTCCATGTTAAACGAATAGACAACACCTGCAAAAGGGTCGACAGAGGTGGCAAACATGCTGATAAAGTCCAGCCGGGTATTCCCGATTTCCTTTTGCGAAAGCTTGCGCATTCTCAGTTTTTTTTTTCGGATGCGTTCATTGGTGAACCTTCCCGATAGACTTTTTTCTTTTGTCTTGTGTCTTGTGATTATCACAAAAAGAATTCAAAATCCACGGTCGGCACACTGATCTTTGGCCCCTCATTTGCGGATAAAGGTCCGCCACCCGGCAATGATCGAGCCGGGCCGCAGCTCAAGGGCGCCCGCAGCCTCGGCAACGGGCGTAAATCCGCAGTGCCCGCAGCTCACTGCCCCTCTATTTTTTGCGTAGCAGCCCTGCGTGATCGTTCCGTCAGGGTCGACATTTACTAGAATATCATCGCGGCAGGCCCAGGTATTGCCGATCATGGCGCGCAGCCTGCCGGTTGAGTTCAGGATAGGATAGCCCTGCCGCTTGAGTGAAATAGCGGTTTCGATAGCTTCGCGGCGCTCGGATTCCGTGAGTCCGAGCTGCTCTTCGCCCTGCCCGTAGGGATAAAACAGCTGCAGGGTGAGACCGCGCACGGAAGGGATACCTGCCAGCATGTCCAGAAGCCCTTTGAGTTCGTGCCGGTTTTCGCAGTTGATGGTGTGATGAACCAAAATCTTCCCATGCCGTGCCTGCATAAGATTGTGCCTGATGCGGGCAAATGAGGAGCTGCGCAGGCGGTCATGCGTTTCGGGGAGCCCGTCGATGCTCACCCAGACGACATGGGCGGGCAGGTCAAGGCCCAGAGTTCCGTTGGTGGTTACGGCAACGCGCAAAAAAAGCTTTTTTGCAAGCTCCATGAGAGCATGAACCCTGCGGCCGCCATCGTGCCACAGCAGCGGCTCGCCCCCTTCAAAAACAATCATGCGGCAGCCCGACCGGGCAAGCTCATGCAGGCAGCGAACTGCCGTGTCCCAGCCCATATCTCCACCAGGCTCGTCGGCTCGCCGATGGAAGGGGCAGGCCCGGCAGGCAAGGTTGCAGCGGTAGGTGAGCTTAAAGCTTGCAAGCAGGGGAATGCGCTGCCCGAGCATCCGGGTTCGCAGAAAGAAATCGGCAAGGTTTATAGTCCAGTGCATAACGGAAGCGCTTCGCGCGAACATGCATCAGCAGGGCAACGTCCATCCAAAAATTGTTCCCGGGAAGAACGTCTCTGCCGCACAATAAAAAATGCGCCTGAGGCGCTTTACCGCTCTTCAGGCGCACAGTCAAGCCTGCAGCAGGATATCAGGCATTATCCTTCGGGGGTTCATCATTCTGGTCGGATGACGGGCCTGCCGAAGGCTTGTCTTCGCCCCGCAGCTTTTTTTCAAAAGAGTTGAGCAGGTCGGCTGTTTTGGTGCGCATACTCTCCGTGGTTATCCCCAGCTCTTCGACCCTTTTTTTCATTTCTTCGATAGACCCCCCGCTTCGCTGATAGGCAATGATGGCCACAATGAGCGCGGCTATGGAAATAATAAGAGACACAATATTCATGATGCGACCCCTTTCATATAAAAGGTTAACTGCTAGTGTGCTTCAGGGAATGAAGCCCCTGAAAGACCTGAATTTTTTTCTCTACGGTTTTTTTTCCAGCTGTTTACATATGAAAGAAACAACCCGATAACAATGCCGGAAAAAAGCGATGACAGCAGCATAAGGGAAACGGACATGGAAAAGGTCCACATAAGAAACCGCACATCCGCAACCGCCGTATTCTGAAACGTGAATAGAGCGACAAGCACTAAAAGGATCAATATGCAGATAATTTTAAAGCTGTTCATAAATTTTTCGCGCCTGCAGTTTATAGTACTTTAATAAAATATAATCTATTACTTGCTGATTGCAACACCTTTTGTTGCACAGCATCAGAAATAAGCTGCCGCAATCGGGGCTTAGTACAGCGCCACATAAACAAGGGGGCCCTATTAATTTTATAAAAAAAACGGGCCTGGTTCATCCCCCTTTGAAAAAGGGGGAATTTTTTTCGCCCCCTCTTTTGTCGGCTTTGGCTTACCGGGCTTTTACAGTATCGAAGACCGCTCAATTTCGTTTCGGAATCGATCCGCTATTTTTTTTATTTTTTCGGCATATTCAGGGCGCATGTCGAGAAATTGAATGCCCATGCCCTTGGGCAGGAAAGCTTTTTTGTTCCCCCGGGCAAAAGACCAGACCACTCTGCCGTCAATTTCAATGTCTTTCGTTTCTTCCGGAAGCCGCATGCGAAGCCTGACAGGAGCATCTATCGGCAGGGGATTATCTGTGCGAATAAAGAGTCCGCCATTGGTAATGTTGGGGATATAGACCTTGATAAAAGATCCATACTCCTTGAACATGATCTCGATGCGGACCGGTTCATCCGCAGCTCCTGTCTTGTTTTCTGCCATAGCGCCCTCCACTTCATTGACGGTAAAACAATATATATATTTAATAATCCCGTCAATTTGTTTATAGAATGCTTGCGATGAAACAAACTGCGTATGAACCTGCTGTGATGCTCCCCGCCTACAAGGCGGGGCTATGCGACATGATTCCGGTCATATGCCCATAAGCTCAGCATAGTCCTGCAGAAGCAGCGTATCGGCCGATTGTATCCGCCGGGCGCGCATTGTTATGCACTGCTCCCGAGCTGTGATGAAAAGCCTGGCCATCTTCAGCTTGCGCGATGAAGCCCGCGACTGATGCAGCAGCAGGTAGCCCATGGTAATATCGCAGGCCATGTCAACCAGGTCCCGGCTGCACAGATCCATGAGCCGGCTGTCCGTTGCAGCGTTCAGCCGCTCGACAGACTGCTGCAGAAGCTCGCGGCCGCGGCTGCAGGCTTTCGGCAAGAGCCGCCTGGGGCGGGTCAAACTGCACCGCGGCACGTTCTTCGAAATATTTTTCCATGGTGCCGCTCAGTATACCGCGGAATGCGCTCATGACCTGCAGCTGCGAGGTGCCCTCATAGATGGTTGTGATGCGGGCGTCGCGGTAGTATTTTTCAACCGGGTAGTCGCGCATGTAGCCGCTGCCGCCAAGAACCTGTATGGCCGTGCTGGTGACGCTGAGGCTCATCTCGGAGCAGTAATATTTGGCAAGCGAGGTCAGCAGCATCAGGCTGCGCTCATAGCGCTTGGCATCCTTTTTGAGCTGTTTTTTTTCATCAGACGCCAGGTTCGGAACGGCAAGGCGCTTTTCGGTCGCTATCGACAAGTCCATCATGCGGGCCGTTTCGCAGGTAAGGGCGCGGGAGGCTTCAATTTCCATCCGCATGTCAACCAGCATGGCGGCAACGGCGGGCAGCAGCTCGATGCGCCGGCCATACTGTTTGCGCAGCCGGGCATATGCCAGGGCCTCATTGAATGCGGCCTGCGCAATGCCCACGGACTGGGCGGCTGTTGCAAGCCGCGCGCCGTTTAAAAGCGAAAGCACATAGGTCATCAGGCCCCGCTGCCGGTCGCCAATCAAAAAGGCGGGCGCGTCATGAAAAACAAGCTCGCAGGTCGGAGAGCTGTGAATGCCCAGTTTGTCCTCAAGCCTGCGCACGGTTATGGCTGGGCCGGACTCGCACAGAAAAAGGCTCAGGCCGAGGCCGTCGGTCGTGCCGGCCTCGGAGCGCGCAAGCACCAGCAGCACCTCGGCGCCGCCATTGGTGATAAAACGTTTGACGCCGTTTAAAAGCCACGAGCCATCGGGCTGCTCGGTGGCACGCATTTTGACATTTTGCAGATCGCTGCCGGCCTCTTCTTCCGTGAGGGCCATGGCGCCCGTTACCCTGCCCTGCGCAAACAGGGGCAGATATTTCTCTTTCAGCTCCCGGCCGGCAAAGGTTTCGATGATGCCCGCAATGCCCTGCAGCCCGAACACATTCTGCAGTCCCGCATCGGCCCGCGAAATAATTTCAACGAGCATGGTGAAAATAAAGGTCGGAAGGTTCAGCCCGCCATAGGCGCGCGAGATGCAGCAGCCCATGAGCTCGGCCTGCGCAAGCGCCTGCACGCACCGGGCAAGGGCGGGGCTGTACACGGTCGCTCCGCTGCTGATCGTGGTATGCTCATCGTCAAGGGCCTTGCTCAAAGGCGCCACAATACGGGCTGCCAGGTTGCCTGCCAGAGCCAGCACCCGGCGGTAGCTGTCGCGGGCGTCGGCACAGATCTGCCGGAGCATAGTCGAAGCGGCCATGCTCGCTGAAGCCGTCTTCATACAGCGAGATAATGGCGTCGAGATCCGTGTTCTCAAAAATGAAGGCAAGATCCTGGTTGTCGGTAAAAAAGTTCATGGCGTTCTCAGTGGCTCAAATGCCTGTAGGTGTTTATGAGTTTCGGCACGACCTCTTTTGCATCGCCGATGATGCCGTAGTGGGCAATGCTGAAAATGGGCGCGTCGGGATCGGTATTTACGGCGATGATTTTGCTCGACTCCTGCATGCCCGCCAGATGCTGCACAGCGCCCGATATGCCGCAGGCGATATAGAGCTTGGGCCGGACGCTTATGCCGGTCTGGCCGATCTGGTAGTCATGGTCGATGAAGCCGGCGTCGACGGCTGCACGCGTGGCTGCCACCTCGCCCCCGAGCGCATGGGCCAGCTGCCGCAGCAGGTCGAAGCTTTCCTTCGTTCCCATGCCCGCGCCTCCTGCCACGATAATACCGGCTGCTTTGAGATTTACCCTGCGCGGGGTCAGTATGCGCTTGAGCACCGTGGTCTTAATGTCATCGGCCTGCACGTCGGGCGGGATATGCAGAATATCGCCCCGTGACGAGCGCACTTGCTGCGGCATTTTCATAATGCCTTCGCGGATGGTTGCCATCTGGGGCCGCGTTTCGGGGCTTACGATGGTTGCAATGATATTGCCGCCCCAGGCCGGACGGATCTGCAGCAGAATATCATTATATTCCTTCCGGGTTTTGTGGTCGGTGTAGGAGCCGATCTGCAGGTCGGTGCAGTCAGCGGTCAGGCCCACGCGAAGGGCTGATGCGATGCGGGGCGCAAGATCCCGGCCCTGCAGCGTTGCAGCCGTGAGAAAAATCGACGGCCGCTTGCTGCGGATGAGCTTGCACAGGGCCTTGGCATAGATCGCCGTGGAATATGCTTCAAGGTGGCGCGACTGCAGCACATAGACCTTCTGGGCGCCGTACATGAGCACTTTTTCGGCAAGCACATCAACTTTATCGCCCACCAGTATGCCGACAACGCTCACTTTCAGGGCAGCGGCAAGCTCGCAGGCTTTGCCGAGCACCTCAAGCGAGGGCTCCACCACGTCCCTGCCCTGATGCTGAATATAAACCCAGACTTCGCCGTTCTGTTCCATGGATAGATGCTCTGTCAGTCGAAAGTATAGTCTGCTATGAGCTCTTCAAGCAGTGCGCGTATGCCGTTGTCATCAGGCTCAAATTTTTTAAATTCTCTGCCTGCAAGCACCACGCTCTCGATTTTCTGCACGCGCGTCGGGGAGCCGGCAAGGCCGCACTGAGCCGCATCGATGCCGATGGTCCCGGCGCCCCATTCTTCAATCAGCAGACCGCGACTGGCAAGCTCGTCCCGGGCTGTGCCGGGTGCGCATTCTGCGGGGGCTTTGGCGTTTTTATAGCGCATGATCCGCCTGGCTGAAAACGGACGCGGCGTGTTGGCGGCAGCGGTCACGGTCAGCAGCACCGGAAGCTTTGACTCCGCAAGTTCGCGCCCCTGCTCGACTTCATGCCAGCAGGAGCATTTCGATGCGTCTATCTGCTCGATCAGGTCGACATAGGTTATCTGGTTCATGTCGAGCTTTTCAGCAACCTGCGGCCCCACCTGCGCCGTATTGCCGTCGATGGCCTCACGCCCGCACAGAATAACATCGGCCGCTCCGAGATGCCGGATGGCCTGGCTGAGCACAAAAGATGTTGCAAGGGTGTCTGATCCTGCAAACAGCCGGTCGGTTAGCAGCACTGCCCGGTCAGCGCCCATATAGAGCGCCTCGCGAAGAACCTCGGCGGCATGGGCCGGCCCCATGGTGAGCACCGTGACCGCAGCGCCGAAGCGCTCCTTGAGATCAAGGGCCATTTCAAGGGCGTTCAGGTCCTCAGGGTTGAAGACCGCCGGCAGGGCCGAGCGGTTGAGCGTGCCGTCATCCTTCATGGCCTGCGTGGAAACGGCCGCGGTGTCCGGAACCTGCTTGATGAGAACGACAATGTTGAGCGGCATAATTTGATATAATTGACTACTATGGTAAATTGCTTAAAGTATGCACAGTATAGGCATTGCACAATTACCTGTCAATACCTTAAACAAAACCTGTTGGGCGTTTATAATCTCTCCGGTTTACAGTGTCACCAATGGAGCTGCGCTATGAAACAGACAAAAGCGCTCCAGGAGATATGGAAAATGAGATTTAAAGAGGCCTCTGATGGATGGCATGAAGGACAACTGAGCCAGAAAGAGGCGCCCGGCTCTTAGAGATATGAGATCGAAGCTTGCAAACCCCCTGTGTTGCTCTAGAAGAAGAAAACAAAGCAATATGCGGCCTGCCGTTCAACTTAAATTATTTTAAAAGCAACGGATTAATGCTATAAAGCGTTTAAATCAACAACCGGAGGGTCTTGTATGAAAAAGCTGTTGCTTGTCGGTGCTGCGCTTGCCGTATGCTGCCTGTGCGCTGCGGGCTCTGCCGACAGCCTCGGACAATAAAACCACCGCTCCGGTCAGCACATCGCATGCCATGCTGCCGGGCGTGCTGCCCCTGTTCTACAAGGCCACTGCCGGGCACCTTGTTTTGAAAGACGACAAGGGCGCTGAGACCGCGCGCATTTTTTATATCGCCTATGAAAAGCGGGGCCTGTCAGCGGGCAAGCGGCCCATAACCTTCGCTTTTAACGGCGGGCCGGGCTCATCGTCGGTGTGGCTGCACCTGGGCGCGCTGGGCCCGAAGCGGGTGGCCCTCAATGACGACGGCTCACCGCCTGCGCCGCCTGCGCGGCTCATCACCAACGACTTCTCCTGGCTTTCTTTTACCGACCTTGTATTCATCGACCCTGTGGGCACGGGCTACAGCCGTCCGGCAGATGAAAAAAACGACAAGCAGTTCTATGATATGAAGGCCGACATCGAGTCGGTCGGAGATTTTATACGGCTGTATCTTACGCGGGCGCAGCGCTGGTCGTCGCCCGTGTATCTCTGCGGTGAAAGCTATGGCACGACCCGCGCTGTCGGGCTGCTCGGCTATCTCCACGACAAGCACGGCATCGACACAAGCGGCATCGTGCTCATCTCGCCTGTGCTTGATTTTTCAACCATCGCTTTTCAGCAGACAAATGATCTGGCCTATGTGCTCGCGCTTCCGACCTATGCTGCCACCGCACGGTTTCATAAAAAAGGCTTGTGCGCCTTCCCCCAGCCCGATGACGCGCGCGCCGCAGCAGAGCAGTTTGCCATTGGCGCCTATATCACCGCTCTTGCCGGCGGCAGCGGCCTGAATGCCCGGTCGAAAGCGGAAGTCTCTTCCCAGCTTGCGGGGCTGTGCGGCGTGTCGCTCCCCTATGTGCTGCAGAACAACCTGCGCATTGCGCCTTCGCGTTTCCGCAAGGAGCTGCTGCGTGATACTCTCCACATTGTCGGCCGCATGGATGCCCGCATGACCATGCCCGACACGGACGGGGCCGGCGACACGGCAGGAGCTGATCCGTCTCTTGACCGGTACAGCGGTCTTTTTGCCTCAGCTGTCAATGATTACCTGCGCCGTGAGCTGAACGTGCGCGATGACCTGCCGTACTGGTTCCTGAACGGCGATGTGGGCAAAGCATGGAACTGGAAGCCGGGCATACAGGGCAGCCAGGGCTATGTGGACGTGTCGCAGCAGCTTACCGACGCCATGCACCTGAACCCGGCCTGCGCGTCTTCATAGCCGCCGGGCTCTATGATCTTGCAACGCCGTATTTTGCAGCCGTTTACACGGTCGATCATCTGGCCCTTGACCGGAGCTTCGCAAAAAATATCAGTCCTTCACACCTACCCTGCCGGGCATATGATGTATACCGACCGGGCAACACTGCGGCAGCTCAACCGGGACGCTGCGGCATTCTACAGGAACCGGTAGTATGCAGCAGCTGCACGATGCTGTCATCTTCCTCAACGGCTGGCTCTGGGGCCCGCCCATGCTCGTGCTGCTGTTCGGCACGCACCTGTTTCTCACCTTTCGGTTAAAAATCATTCAGCGTTATATCTGGGTTGCCATAAAGCTCTCCTTCAGCAGGGACGAGGACAGCCCGGGCGATGTGAGCCAGTTCGGCGCGCTTACCACGGCCCTTGCCGCAACCATCGGCACGGGAAATATTGTGGGCGTTGCCACTGCCGTGGCTCTGGGCGGCCCGGGAGCGGTGCTGTGGTGCTGGCTTACGGGCGTTTTCGGCATTGCCACCAAGTACGCCGAAGCGCTGCTGTCGGTAAAATACCGCGTGCAAACCTCAGACGGCACCATGCTCGGCGGCCCCATGTATGCCCTGGAGCGGGGGCTGGGGCAGAAGTGGCTGGCTGTCATTTTCTGCATCTGCACCTCCATTGCAGCTTTCGGCATCGGCAATATGGTGCAGGCAAATTCCGTGGCCTCCCTTGTGCAGGAAACATTTCATGTTGACCCCCGCGCCTCGGGCCTTGTAATGGCAGCACTGGTGGCTGTCGTCATACTGGGCGGCGTGCGCTGGATAGCCGTCACCTGCGAAGCACTGGTGCCATTTATGGCCATTTTTTATGTGGGCGGCTGCCTGGTTATTCTTGTTCTGAATGCAAGCCATGTGCTGCCCGCCATACAGCTTATCTGCTCGTCGGCGTTTACGCCCCAGGCTGCGGGCGGCGGCTTCACGGGCGCAAGCGTCATGATGGCTGCGCGCTACGGCATTGCCCGCGGGCTGTTTTCAAATGAGTCGGGCCTGGGGTCTGCGCCCATTGTTGCCGCTGCCGCCCGGACGCGCAATCCCGTGCGGCAGGCCCTGGTGTCATCAACCGGAACGTTCTGGGACACGGTGGTCGTCTGCGCCATGACCGGCATCGTCATCGTCAGCAGCGTGCTGCGCGATCCCGCTCTGTTCCAGGACATGCGCGGCGACACCCTCACCAAGGCGGCATTTTCCCAGATCCCCTATGTGGGGCCGACGGTGCTTGTCGTGGGGCTTTTGACTTTTGTGTTCTCGACCATACTCGGCTGGTCCTATTACGGCGAGCGCGCCATGGAATATTTGTGCGGCAAAAAAGCGATTCTGCCGTACCGCGTCGCCTGGGTCATAGCAGTCTATGTCGGCTCGGTCATGACACTGCCGCTGGTATGGGACCTTGCCGATGCCATGAACGCACTGATGGCCATTCCCAATCTCGTGGCACTGATTTTACTCAGCAAAGTAGTCGTTGCCGAAACGCAGAAATATCTCTGGAGCGGAAGGCTTGACGATAAAGGTGATTGAAAGATATCCTGCACAGCAGGTTCAAACTCTGCAGGTATGAACATCAATGAAAGGGGCGGTATGGCGGAAAACGAAGATGAAGAAGAGGCATGGAAATCAACGAAGATGAAATAACAGAGGATACCGATATAGTCTTTTTATTCAAATGATGCCGAAGAAATTCTGCGGCTGTGCGACAATGGCGATATTCATGTCCATGGGCACCTTGCGGAAAATGACAAGGACGTGGTCGAAGGGCTGCGCGAATTTTTGAAAAAATCAGGCTATATCGGCTGAACAGGTTTTTTGGCGCAGCGCATTATTTTTCCCGAGCAACTCCTGCCCGTCGAACCATGGCAGGCCGAAGGCCTGCGCCACGGCATGGTTTGTAATTTTTCCCTTGTAGATATTCAGCCCGCGCAGCAGACGCTCATTTTTGAAAGCCCCCAGCCCCTCAGCGGCAAGCTGCAGCACATAGGGAAGTGTCGCCCCGGTTATCGCAAGGGTTGACGTGCGCGGAAATATGCCGGGCATATTTGCCACGCAGTAGTGCACCACCCCTTCCTCGATATAGGTGGGACGGGCATGCGTGGTCGGCCTGCTGGTTTCGCATGCAGCCGCCCTGGTCGATGGCGATATCGACAATGACCGACCCGGGCTCCATTTTCCGCACCAGCTCGCGCGATACCAGCCGAGGCGCCTGCGCGCCGGGCACATGCACGCAGCCGATAAGCACATCTGCTGCAACAACATATTTTTCAATGGCATCCTGCGTTGCAGGCTCGCATGTGGCGGCAGGAAAAAGTTTTTTCAGGCGGGCAATACAGCCTTCCGCCTTTTCAAGAATTACAACTTCAGCCCCGATGCCCGTGGCAATACTTGCTGCAGCCTGGCCTGCCGCGCCTCCGCCCAGTATCACAAACCGCGCTGCCGGCACACCGGTAACCGGGCATGCCAGCACGCCCTTGCCGCCTGCTGTTTTTGCAAGACAGGAAAATGCCTCCAGAGGCGCCATTTTTCCGGCAATTTCGCTCATGGGCGCAAGCAGGGGCAACAGCCCGTCGTTTGTCTGCACGGTTTCATAGCCCACGCACACAGTGCCGGCATCGATCATGGCCTGCGTGAGCTGCCTGCTTGAGGCGAAATGAAAAAAAGTAAAGATGATCTGCCCGGGCCTGAAAAGGCCGTACTCGCGCGGCAGGGGCTCCTTGATTTTGACGATTAAATCTGCAGCAGCGCATATGCTCCCGGCTTCGGCCGTCAATTCCGGAGCCCGCCAGCTCATAGGCCTTATCGCCAAAACCGCTGCCCGCGCCTGCATCATGCTCTACCAGCACGCTGTGGCCTGCCGCAAGAAGAGCCTGTGCTCCCTCGGGCGTGAGCCCGACGCGGTTTTCATTGTCCTTGATTTCTTTGAGAATGCCGACGATCACGTCAGTGGCTCCTCCTGCGGTTTTGTGATGGCGGGCTTTTCCGGCAGCCGGTCAAATAGCCCCGCCAGATGCTGCAACGGCTTCATGACAGCCACGGTCAGGCGGCCCGGCATCAGCTTCCAGCGCCAGTTGCCCTGCGCGGTGCCGGGCATGTTCATGCGCAGTTTTTCCCCGAAGCCGAGAACATCCTGAGCGGGCAGTATTGCCAGATCCGCAACTGAGCCGTAGGCAAGACGAATGGCGTGAAGGTGAAAATCAACAGAGCTTTCCGCGCCGATATAGTCCAGAATATGGCGCCGCATGCTGTCGCCCGTCTCGGTGCCGTAGAACCAGCCATTGGTGGTGTTGTTGTCATGCGTGCCCGTGTACACCACGCAGTTTGTGTCCGTATAATTATGCGGCAGATAGGGGTTTTTACTGCTTCCGTCAAAAGCAAACTGCAGAATTTTCATGCCCGGCAGCTTCAGGCTTTGGCGCAGCCGGTTTACCGCAGGGGTAATGACGCCCAGGTCTTCGGCAATCAGCGGGCAGCTCGCCAAGCTCCTCCCGAATCCGTTTGAAAAAAAGCGCGCCGGGGCCTTTCTTCCACGAGCCGTTCACCGCTGTTTTTTCCTGAGGGGGGATTGCCCAGTAGGATTCAAACCCGCGAAAATGATCAATCCGGGTGACATCAAACAGCCGGCACAAATGGCGCAGACGTCCGGTCCACCAGACCATGGTCAGTTCAAAAAGTTTTTTGCCCGGGCCATGCCAGCGGTACAGCGGATTGCCCCAGCGCTGGCCGGTTGCGCTGAAATAATCAGGAGGCACGCCTGCCACGGCCTCTGGCAGCAGCGTGCGGTCGTCGAGCTGAAATATCCCGGAATTGGCCCAAACGTCGGCACTGTCAAAGGTGACATAGATGGGAATGTCACCGATGATTTTAATGCCGAGGGTCAAGCAGTAGTTTTTCAACTCGCCCCATTGCTTGAAAAAAAGATATTGCAGAAAACAGTGGAAACGCACGGAAGGCTTCAGCCTGCTGCGCCAGGACGCGATGGCTGCGGATTGTCTGCGGGCGATGTCTTTGTCCCATGAAGGCCAGTGATTGGTGCCGAAGTGATCGCCAAGGGCCGAAAACAGTGCGTAGTCGTCAAGCCAGCACGAGGCCTCTGCGCAGAAGGCGGCAAAATCATCCAGCTCAGCCGGTGCGGCATGCAGAAAAAAACTTTCGCAGGCCGAGCGCAGCAGGGGCAGCTTATGCCGGGCAGCGGCGTCAAAATCGCAGAAATCGCTGTCGGGAAAAACCGCGGTGTCGATGTCGCCGGTAAACCAGCTTTCCTTGCAAAGTTTTTCAAGGCTTATGAAAAGCGGGTTGCCGGCAAATGTCGAGGTGGAGGCATAGGGTGAATAGCCCAGTGCCGGCGCAACCGGGCCGATGGGCAGCACCTGCCAATAGCTCTGGCCGCCTGCAGCGAGAAGTTCGGCGAACTCGTATGCCTCGGGTCCGAGCGTTCCCGTGCCGAAGCGGCCCGGAAGGCTTGATATATGCAGGAGTATGCCGCAGGATCGCTCAAATCGCATAACCACCCCTCTTCAATAAGTTGTGTAGGGTGGGTGCAGCGAAGCGGAACCCACCAGATTGATTTAAGCCCATCAATGGTGGGTTTCACCCACCCTACACGAAAAAAAATATTTTTATACCCTGCGCAACTTGCGATAGTTCCTCATCACCTTTGTCACCAGGTGCACCCACAGCGGGCTTTTGCGCGCCACGATGGTAGCGCTGCGCAGATGATCGAGAAACTCCTGCGGTGTGGAATAATCTTCCATCTCCATGCAGGCCCGACCTATCTCAATGGGCAGATGGGCATCGCTTGCCGCAATCGGCACGGCACCTGCGGCAAGCACCCGCGACAGCAGATCGGGGTCCTCATCAATGAACATATTGCGGGCATTGAAAATTTCAATCATATCGATGCTGCCCACGAGCGCCTCTATGGCAGGCTTGCGCAGGCGCGAGCTGCGCAGCCGGTCGAAAGGATGGGGCACAGCCACAAGGCCGCCCTGTTCCCGTATGCGGGCAACCGTTTCCTGCGGCGAAAGGCCCGGCGGAATTTCCTTCTGGAGGAAATAGCCGATGATTTCTCCCTGCGTTGTGCGTATCTCCTCGGCGCAGATTATTTTTAAGGACTGTACCGCAGCCTGCACGTCGCGTGCGCCGGCCATGGTATTGTGGTCGGTGATGGCAACAGCGCCGATGCCCAGGCGCAGGGCTGCCTTTTCAATCTGTTTCGGGCTCAGGCGCGCGCACAGCGAGTGGCTTGTGTGCACATGCAGATCGACCTTTATTTTCATGCTCCCTACAGCTCCTGCTGGGCACGGTCGATAAGCGCCTGCATGGACGGGTGGAATGCCGGGCACCGCGGACAGGTATCGTGCAGATAGCTCTTCCACTGCTGCCGTTGCTCCTGGCTCAGTGCTTTGAGCTCCGGCATCCAGTCGTACTCCCAGCAGCTTTTGTCATGGCTAAGCGCCGGGCAGGGAATGCCTTTTTTCGCCATGCAGGTTGGATTTAAATTGCGGCACTGATTGGGCATATACGCCTCCTGAAAAGCTATGACGTTTTTACCGGCTTAAGGTCAAAATAATCCCGCAGGCGGTTTGCTGCTGTTAGTAAATCACCGTCGCGGCCCACTACTCTAACCAACTGCCCGGTTGACAGGTGCAACAGCTGCGCTGCGGCGCTCAGGCTGCCCCTTGAAGCAAAAAGCGCATCAAGCACGGTCGCGCAGACCTGAGGATAAAGCTGGTTTCGAGCATTTACCCGCATGGGGCCGACAGCAGCAAAAATTTCCCGCATGCTTTCATGCAGCGCAAACTCAGCGCTGCGCACCTGCATGGCCAAGGCCATGCGGAGCCTGCCCAGGGCTTTCTGTTTGTTTTCATGCTGCGACCGGCGTTCCTCGCCTGTCACCATCACGCCTGTCGTAACATGCGTCAGCCGCACTGCGCTATAGGTGCGGTTGCGATGCTGTCCGCCCGGTCCCGAAGCGATATAGGTATCCACGCGGCATGCTTTCAGCAACTGCCCGTCATCAGCAGCGAGCACGTGCGCAGCTCCGCCCTCACGCACAATCATTTCCTTCACGCCCGGCTCCGCTGAAAAAAAATATTAAGCCTCTGCCCGGCAGGGCAGCCAGCGGCTTTCAGTTAAGACAGTAGCCGTATTATAAGGGGGTTGCAATAAAAAATTGCCTTTTGGTCAAAATCCGGGAGGCGGCAAATCAGAAGCAAGTTAGTCAGCAGGCGCGGAGAAGAAGTTCGGAGTTCGTAGGGGCGGTTCGCGAACCGCCCCTACAGGTTCCAGGTCAGAAATGAAAAAAATTAAATCGTAGGGGCGCGGTCGTCGCGCCCGATGTGCGGCGTATGGCATATGCCCAATAAAGGCTTTTTACAGAAACATCATTAATTGAAGGGTAAAAATTTTTCAACAAATCCGGTCGTTATATAAGAAATTTTATTAAAAATTGACGGCTTCGGACGATATGGTTCGGGCAGCATATCCAGTGCAATTTCAGATTCGGCGCGGTCAAATTCAAAAGTATCAGCAAGATTAATGTATAATCTCTTCTCAACTCATGCTGCGCATGTGTAAGGCATAAATTGAATATAATATTTTTCGTGCATATATGTCCTGATGCTCTATAAAATCACACAACATAATTTTATGCCTCTTTTATAATTAATAAAGAAGATTGATTGAGCTTATTTATTGACAATAAAAAAACTTCAACCCTTTTTTTGCAACTGTCAGCAATTTATCCAAATTTTGCAGCTGAGCAGATGGCGAAACTGCATGAGGGATTCAATTGAGAGCAGGTAAATCATGGTTAGTTCAAGGCATTAGATGGCCTGCGACTCCGGATCACAGGCGTTGACGCAGTAGCATGTCTGATTTGTTTTTCCGGGCGCATGGCCGGCTTCCCCGGTAGCAGGACAAAACGCAGCCTAGACGGCATTGGCCGCTTCAGGTGTTCAAGAAAAACAAAAAAGGCCCGGCAACTGCTGCCGGGCCTTTTTTGTTTCTTTACTATCTATAAGTCTAAAGCAGCTGCTCGGCTGCCCCCTTTGCCCAGGCCTCGATTGTAGCATTATCGATAAAATCGCCTTCTTCAAATTTTGCAAGCTTCATGAGAAAAAGCTCGACGGGGTACAGTTCGTCAAATGTAAACTGTCCCCCCAATATGCCTATATCCAGCGGCGTGACATCGGTATATTTTGCCAGATTTTTTTCAACATAGTTTTCTTTCGCATACGCCTGCCGCTCGGGGGTGTCTTCACCGATATAGGTACAGGTTATGAAAAAAGCAAAGGGGAGCGTCTCGATAGCTTCATGGTGCCTTTTCAAAAGCTTTTTGATGCCGGGCAGCCATTTGCCGATATAAATTGGGCTGCCGATGACGATGGCGTCATAATTAGGTATATCTGCAGGATCAAGATTTTCCACAAACACCAGATCAACAGAGGCATTGTCGCAGAGCGTGTCAAAAATCTTTTTGGCAACAATTGCCGTTGCACCGTGCTTGGTGTCATAGGTGACAAGAATTTTTTTGACGCCCGCAGTGCAGCTGTCTTCGATAACAGTCATCGGGTTTTTCGCGGTAGCAGTAGCCGGGTGAGGCGGCAAGGAGCATTGCCCCAAGCGCTAGCATCAGACACAAAACTGAAAACTGTTTTTTCATGGTGACCTCCTTCTTTAAATAAGAACGTTTAGTTGGTTTATAAGTTCCGGAATTATTTTTAAAGCATCGCCCACCATGCCGAAAGTGGCGGCCTGAAAAATCGGGGCCGCCGCATCGCGGTTGATGGCGATGATGATATCAGATGATTGCATGCCTGCCAAGTGCTGAACAGCCCCTGAAATGCCGCAGGCGATGTAGATGCGGGGCTTGACGGTTTTGCCGGTCTGGCCCACCTGGTGGTCATGCGGCATCCAGCCAAGATCAACAGCAGCACGCGACGCACCCACCTCGCCCGATAGCAGTCCCGCCAGCTCTGCAAGGAGCTTGAAGTTTTTCGGGTCGCCCATGCCGCGGCCGCCGGAAACTATCACCTCGGCCTTTTCAAGCGACACGGCGCTCTTCTCGCGGGCCAGGGTTTTCAGAATTTGCACAAGGCCGTCGCCGGGCTCTTCAGAAACCGCCATGGCTTCGGTCGCTCCTCTTCTGCCCTTCAAATACTTTTGCCTGCATGACACCCGGCCGCACGGTTGCCATCTGCGGCCGGTGGTTCGGCGTTGCAATGGTTGCCATGATATTGCCGCCAAATGCCGGCCGTGTCTGCAGCAGGCCGCCGTCCGGGCCTATTTCAAGGCCGGTGCAGTCGGCGGTAAGGCCCGTTCGCAGGCGGTTGGCAAGCCGGGGCGCAAGGTCGCGGCCCGTGGTTGTTGCGCCGATAAGAATAATCTCGGGCTTATGCTCGCAGATGAGCTGCGCCACGATGCGCTCATAGGGCGCGGTGCGATAGTCGGCAAGAAACGGGGCTTCGGCCAGCAGCACGCGGTCGGCGCCATGCCGGAAAAGTTCACCATCCAATGCCGCAACGCCGCTGCCCAAGCAGTACGGCTGTCACTTCAGCGCCTCTGGCATCGGCAAGCTCGCGTGCCTTGCCCAGAAGTTCAAGCGTCACGCTGTGCAGCCTTGCCTGCATGCTGCTCGGCAAATACCCATACCCCTTTATAGACGGCAAGATCGCACACCGGGCCGGTTTTTTCGCCGCTTGCGATGATAGCCTCCACGCGGCAGACATCGACGCAGGCGCCGCAGCCCGTGCACGAATCAGTCAGCCGCGGCACTTTGCCGTCAACGGCAATGCCGCCAAACAGGCATGCCTTCACGCACAGTTTGCAGCCGATACATTTTTCAGGAACAAGTTGGATCATGTTAATAATAAACAGATTTCAGGTTGCGATTGAATGCAGGGTGCGCACCCTGCCGGCTGGTTTTTTCCGTAGGGGCAGACCTGCGTGTCTGCCCTGAAACAGTACAGTCTTATATCACATGCATCTCTTTCAGTTTCCCAATCAGCGCTGCCGCCATTTCGCGCTCGTTGCCCGGAATCATTTCGCCCTTCATTTTGCGGCCGGGCTCGAAAATCTTTTTCACCGTGGTAGGCGATGCACCAAGGCCCAGCATGGATTGGGGCAGCTGGAGGTCTTTGGCGGTCCAGGTTTTAATCTTCGCATCATCGCAGGAGTCTGCAACATTGTACAGGCTCGGGTAGCGAGGGTGATTAATGCGGCCCGTGACGGTGACAAGGGCCGGCAGTTTAACCCGAACCCACTGAGTGCTGTCTTCAAGGCCACGCTGCACGATCAGGGAGCCGCCCTTTTTCAGCTCAAGGCCTTCAGCATAGGTGACCTGCGGCAGGTCAAGAAACCCTGCAATCTGGGGGCCGACCTGGGCTGTATCGCCGTCGATGGCCTGGCGGCCGGCAGAGGATAAGGTCATATTTTGCGATTTTCATGATAGCCCGCGACAGGGTGAACGCGGTGATGAGCGTGTCGGCGCCGGCAAAGGCCCGGTCGGATAAAAGAATTGCCCGGTCTGCGCCCATGCAGAGGGCCTCTTCCAAAGCATCGCGTGCCTGCGGCGGGCCCATGGAAAGCGCTGTGACCGTACCGCCATGCGCCTCGCGCAGGGCAAGGGCTCCTTCAAGGGCATTGCGGTCTTCGGGGTTGATGATGCTCGGCACGCCCTCGCGCATGAGCGAATTGGTTTTGGGGTCGATGCGCACCTCGGCGGTGTCGGGGACCTGCTTTATGGTGACGATGATATTCAGGGCGCTCATTATTATTTTTGCATTCCGTAGGGTGGGTGCAACGAAGTGGAACCCACCGAATTTATTGGCTTGCATAAATGGTGGGTTTCACCCACCCTGTTTAACGCAAATGCTTGCCGGTTATTTTATCGTATTGCGCGCAATAATCAGGCGCTGAATTTCCGATGTGCCTTCATAAATTTCAATCACCTTGGCATCGCGAAAGCAGCGCTCCACCTTGTAGTCTTTCATACAGCCGTAGCCGCCATGTATCTGTATGGCCTTGGTGGCCGTGTGCATGGCAACTTCCGATGCATAGAGCTTTGCCATGGAGGCTTCCGTTGCAAAGGGCCTGCCGTTGTCCTTCAGCCAGGCCGCCTTGCAGATGAGCATGCGGCGGCTTCGATCTGCGTGGCCATGTCTGCTATCATCCACTGCAGGGCCTGAAAACTTGCGATGGGCCTGCCGAACTGCGTGCGCTCCTGGCTGTAGCGAACGCACTCTTCCATGGCGCAGCGCGCAACGCCAAGCGCCTGCGCCCCAACGCCCACGCGGCCGAAGGTGAGAGCGCCAAGGGCTGCAGTCAGGCCTGCGCCCACTTCGCCAAGCACGTTTTCCGCGGGCACGCGGCAATTTTCAAAAATCAGCTCGCAGGTATCGGATGCCCGTATGCCGAGCTTGTTTTCCTTTGCTCCCACGCTGAAACCCGGCAGACCCTTTTCAATAATGAATGCCGTGATGCCGCGGCTTTTTTTTCCCGACTGGTGGCGGCCATGACGATGACCGTATCGCAGGTGCTGCCGCTGGTGATGAAGGTTTTCACGCCGTTGAGCAAGAAATGGTCTCCGCAGGGCTCGGCCATGGTTTCAAGGGATGCAGGGTCTGAGCCTGCATTGGGCTCGGTCAGGGCAAATGCCCCGAGCTTGCGGCCTGAGCAGAGATCAGGAAGGTGTTTCTTCTTCTGCGGCTTCATTGCCAAGCGCATAGATGGGATAGGCTCCAACGGAATTATGCACAGAGACAATAATGGCGGTTGAAGCGCAGCAGCGGGCCAGCTCTTCGATGATGAGGCACGTAGCTGATACCGTCAAGCCCCGCGCCTTCATACTCTTTTGGTATGCTGATGCCCATAAACCCAAGGGGGCCCATTTTTTTCAAGGCCTCGGCCGGGAAGGCCATTTCCTCATCCCACTGCTGGGCATAGGGGGCAAGCTCGCGCTCGGCAAATTCGCGGGCGATCTTTCGGCTAAGCTTCTGCTGACGAGTCAGTTCAAAATCCATGGGTGCTCTTTTTGATAAAGTCTGAAAAGCCAGTAGGGCAATCCGCCTCGGCAGACTACTGCTTCCCATATGTTTCAATGGTTCATGACCGTGGAAACGCACATACTATACATGCATCTTCCTGCGCGGTCAAGTGCCGGCAGTGTTCCATGACAAACCTTTACGGTGCCCGGGTTTTAGTATATAGTCGGGGCAGGTACAAAAACGGCAGGGGCTTTTATGGGCATTGATTTCTTAGAAGAAAAATTTCATCTCTACCGGGAGCGCCATCCTGAAAATATGGACCGGCTTCGGGAGCTGGCCGAAGAGGCCGCCGCCCTGCAGCGGCGCGTGCGGGAGATGATGGACGAGATTACTCCCGGGCTGTGCAGCGCCTGCAGCGCCTCCTGCTGCAAGTGCATGCCCGTTGACGGCTGGTTCACCGAAAGCGATTATTTTCTATACCGCATGCTCCATGAAGCGCCGTTTGATCTTCGCAGGCACCACGGCGACGGCAGGAGCTGCACGTTTCTGGGCGACACCGGCTGCGTGCTGCCAGGCTCCATGCGCTCATTTCCCTGCGTGAAGGTCAACTGCAAAATGGTCGCTGAGGCCCTTGAGGCAAACGGCAGGCTTGCCGAGTTCACGGGGCTCTATGATGCAATGAGCAGGCTGCAGGAAGAGCTTTGGCCCCTGCTTGCCGACTGCCTGTCACCCACAATCATGCAGGCCCAGCAGCTATGACGAACCTGTTCCAGCACCGGCTGCTCAATCAGCCGTTCGGCGATCCCGCCCTGTATGTGCGGCTTGCGGGGGAGAAGAAGGCCCTGCTCATTGACCTTGGCGATGTGCGTTGCCTTGAGCCGGGAAGGCTGCTCAAGGTCGAAGACGTGTTTGTCTCCCACACCCATATCGATCATTTTATCGGTTTTGACCATTTGCTTCGCCTGAATCTCGGCCGCAACAAGACCCTCCGCATATTCGGCCCGCCGGGCATCATTGCCAATGTCAGGGGCAAGCTTGCCGGCTATACCTGGAATCTTGTCGATGCCTATCCCTTTATCATTGAGGCAATCGAGATCGGCTCCCGCAGTCTTAAAAAGGTGCAGTTCATCTGTGCCGAGCGGTTTAAACCCCGGAAGGCTGAGACGGTGGCTTATGCCGCGCCCCTTGTCGACAGGCATCCGCATTATGGGGTTCAGGCTCTGCGGCTCGACCATCGCATCGCCTCCCTTGCCTACAGCATGCAGGAACGGTTTCATATAAATATCAATAAAGACCGGCTCGACAGTCTCGGCCTGCCTGTGGGCACATGGCTGCGAGAGCTCAAAGATGCCGTCTGGGCCGACAGGCCTGATGATTTCCTGGTGCGCACTGATGGCGGGGCAGAGATGCCGCTGGGGCGAGCTCAAGCGTGAAATACTGACCATCACTAAAGGCCAGAAGATAGTCTATGTATCCGACTGCCGGGGCACTGATGCCAATCTTAAAAAAATTATAGGCTTTGCCCGCAACGCCGATCTGCTGTTCTGCGAAGCAGCATTTCTCGACCGCGACCGCGGCAAGGCTTTTGAGCGGGGCCATTTGACTGCAAAGCAGGCAGGCTTTGCGGCCCGCGAGGCAGGGGCTGCGAGCCTGCAGGTTTTCCATTTCTCGCCGCGTTACGAAGCAGTGCCGGAACTTTTGCATCAAGAGGCGCAGCAGGAGTTTAAAGGGTGAGCTAAAAATTTATGCGAGGGGATCCATGACAAAAACCCGACAGGAAATAGAGCATATCATTGAGGGCTTTCTGGGGGAGCACGGCGAAAACTATATGACCTGCGCGCTTGCTACCTGCTCGGATAACCAGGCGCGGTGCACCCCTGTTGATGCCCGCGCCGACGGGCTCACCATGTATTTTGTCTGCGACAGGGGAGGCAAGCTCGAAAATATAAAAACAAACCCCTCTGTGTGCCTTGCCGTTTTTATCCCCGTGGGAAAGGGCTATATGAAAAATGCGCGCGGGCTTCAGCTGTGGGGCACGGCGCATGTTCTGACCATGAAGGACAAGCCTGCCGAGTTCGCCCGCGGCGCGGAGATTATCCGGATTGATGAAATAAGCACATTGTTTTCCGGCGCAGCGCTTCCCGATGGGGTCAAGGCGACACTGACGATTGTTAAAATTGAACCGGAAAAAATAGCCTATTTTGATTCAACCGGCCCTGAGCCGGTGCGCTATGTTTGGGAAGCCCTGCACCCTGACGGCCCATCATCCACCGCCCCCGCCTACAAGGGGGCATATCCCGGTCAATCACGCTCCTTCGGGGAAGCAGGCACATCAAGGCGTGGAAACCGTACGGCGGTTCTGGTGATTATAGTGGCAGCGCGGGCAAGACTGG
The DNA here is from genome assembly GCA_963718965.1 of uncultured delta proteobacterium. Taxonomy (GTDB): domain Bacteria; phylum Desulfobacterota; class WTBG01; order CAIYCZ01; family CAIRTM01; genus CAIWCT01. Next base: position 53,326 of record CAVRBJ010000025.1, read on the forward strand.
AACAGATTGAAAACACCGGTCATTGGGGTATAGATAAATAAATTTGCAGTTCATTGCCGGCCTTTGTATGGACAATATCGACGCATATTACGTCAGGATACCCACGACTACATGCGCTGCAGCGACGGGGCGTTTGCCGATTTTATTTTCGCCTCCATGGCGCAGGTCATGGGCGATGATTATAAAAAATTCCGCAATGCTATTGAGCTCGGCGCCGGCATGGGCCGTTTTTCCTTTACCCTGGTCAGCCGTTTCAGCGGGGTATGGCTCATAGAGCCTGCGCGGGCTTTTGCCCAAACCCTGCGCGAGCTGTTTCCGCAGGAGCATGTGCGGGTCGTTGATACGACGGCCGAGGCTTTTTTTGCATCAACGCCGGTGCCGCCCGGCTCGATTTTTTTCTGCTTTCACCTGCTGCACCACCTTTCGCGGCAGCAGCGCCAGGAGCTGTTTTCATTTATACGCTCCACGGGCGCGCCGGCCGTTTTTGTCGAGCCCAATCCGTGGAACCCCCTGCTGCTTGTGCAGATTTTTCCAACAAGGATATGTGCTTTAAAGAAGAAATAGAGTATTTGAGACTGACCAGGCGGCGGGCTTTCCCGCGAGCTTGCCGACTGCGGCATGCAGGTGATGGCCCATGCGCCCCTGTGCCTGTTGCCGCCTTTTGCCGCCATGAAGGCGCTGCGCTCAGCCGGGGGGCAGGAAAAACTGCTTCGCTTTGAGCGCGCCCGGCGGCTGCTGCCGTTTCTGGGTCGTATCATTTTTTTTACTGTGACAGCAGCGGCAGCCGGCAGAAAGCACCCCAGGAGAAGGCTCATGTATCAGACAGCTTCTTGAGGGCCCCCTTTTTTACAATGCCTGGTCGCTTATCCATTTCATGCCGCGCTGCAAGGCTATACAGCAGATCGTGCAGCAGAAGCCCCGCCCGGATTCTTGATCTTGGCTGCGGCACGGGCCTTTTTAAAAAGCATATGCCGGACTGCGAGTATACCGGCATAGACAATAGTCCGGCCTATATCGAGTATGCCCGCAAACGCCTGCAGGGCAGGTTTATCCTCGGCGACATTTTCGATCTGCAGGGCCACCTGGGCGGCAGTACTTTTGATTTTGCCGTCATCAACGGCCTGCTGCATCACCTGGACGACGCGCTGCTGCTTCGGCTGCTGGGAACCCTGCCGGCGCTACTCGCGCCGGGGGGCAGAATTATCGTCGCCGATCATATCTGGAGCGATGCTCTCAACCCGGTCAATAAATTTCTGGTACGGTACGACCGCGGCGCCTACAGCCGGAGCGAGGCGGCCTATCGCAGCCTTTTAAGGATTTTACAATCGAGTCTTTTACGACATTCACCATAAACGCCGGGCCGCTGGTGCTCTGGACGCAGGGCCGCTTCGTGCTGCGCTGCTCCGAAGATGCAGGAGCGTGCCCATGAGCAGCCCCCGGCCGATACTCCTCTCATGCAGCCAGGCCCTTGTCTATGGCCTGCTTGCGGTTTTTGCCGGCCTGTTTATGTTTTGTGCGGTGCAGCGGTTCTGTATCCGTTTGAGCTGGAGTGGCTTGAAGGTGAAATGATCTGCCATGGCCTGCAGGTGCTGCAGGGGCTGCCGATTTACGGCCCGCCGTCATCGGAATTCATCGCCGAGATTTATCCTCCAGTTTATTATTATGTAATTGCGGCCTTTTTTAAGCTTGCAGGCTCGGTCAGCTTCCCTCTGCTGCGGCTGGTGTCGGTTTTCAGCCTTGCGGGCATTCTTCGTTTTTATACCTGATCATCCGAAGGGAAGAGGGCAGCAGGGCTACTGCGCTTCTTGTCTGTGGGCTGTTTATCAGCTGTTACGAAATTCACGGTGCCTGGTATGATGTCGGCAGGGTCGACATGGTGTTTTTCTTTTTTATCATAAGCGGGCTTTATGTTCTTGCTTATTCCCGCCATCGCTATGCAGGGATTATCGCCGGGGCAGCGCTGTTGGCTCTTGCCTGCTATACCAAGCAATCGGCGGCCTATCTATTTGCCGTTTAGCCGTTTTTTTATCTCTTGCATGAAGAAATGGCGGCAAGGTCTGTTTTTCGGCGCTGCTTTCGGCAGCGCTGGTGCTGGGCTGTTTTTCGGCCTCAACGCGTCATCCGGACGGATGGTTTGCGACCTATGCATTCTTATAACCCGATGCGCTATAATGAGCTTTTGAGCAAGCCCATCGAGCAGATTCCCTTTAAAATGCTGTTTGAGTTTCGCGACCGTATCTGGCCGGAAATCCGGTATGAAACATGTAACAAGCTGCCGGTTTTTTTCACCCTTCACGGCCGGGTACCTCGTCCACCGCTTCCTGACGCTGAAGAAATCATCGCGCGTGAGCATATGGGAAATGACGGCGCTGCCGGCCATCATTTCCTATTTCAGCATACGGCCGCACCTGGGGTCGGAAAAAAATGATTTCATGTACCTTACCCTGTGGGGCTGCATGCTGCTGGGGCTCATGCTGACGCGGCTGGCAAGGTCACATGCTGACGATGCGCGCCAGAGCATCAAGACGGCCCTGTACCTGCTTCTTGCCGGTCAGCTGGCGCTGCAGCTGTACAACCCGCAGAAGCTTGTTCCCGCGCCGGGCAGCGCGGAAAAAGGCAGGGAGATCATCAGCATGATCCGCAGCATGCCGGGCCCGGTGTACCTGCCCTATCATCCCTATTACGGCATCATGGCCGGCAAAGAGAAGATCATGAGCGGAGGGGCATACTGGGCCTGGCAGATCTTGAGCAAAGAGCCCTATCGTCCGGTTGATTTGCTGGAGAAGATACGGCGGAAATATTTTGCCGCTATCATTGTTGACGACCGGGCCTACATGACCGCCAAGGGAGACCGGGTGCTTCTTGATAATCTGAAAATTTTTATGACCTCGGGAGATGAACTTGCAAATGTGATCGGCGAGCATTACCAGCCCGGCGGAAGGATACCCTACGCAAACGATGACGAATTCCGCACACGACAGGGCTTTTCACGCGGCCTGAGCTTATCCTGGTTCCCGAAACCTTAAGCCAGCTGGCTATTCGATATACTCCCGCACGATGAACAGCGGCCTGTTCTGCGTCTCCCGGTAGATTCTGTAAACATATTCGCCCAAGTATCCCCAGAAAAACAAGCTGCACCGAGCCGAAAAAGAAAATGCTCAGCACCGTTGACGACCAGCCGAAGGGCGCCAGGCCCGAACGCCTTGCTGATAAGCGTATAGATAAATGCCTCCAAAGAAAGTCGATACGCCGAGAAGGCCGGAATAGAGGCAGACTTTTAAGGGCAGGTCGGTAAATGAGAAGAATGCGTCAAAGGCCAGACGCACCAGTTTTGCAAGGGTCATTTTTGCCGTTCCTTCCTTGCCGGTCAGGTCTCCGGTATTCAACATAGCCCTGTTTGAATCCGACAAAGAGGCGCAGCCCCGGCAGGTAGCGGTTTTTTTCCTGCAGGGAGAGCATTGCCTGGGCGACCCTTTTGGAAAAGATTGAAAAATTGCCGGCGTTCTCCACATCCTGATTGGGCAGTACGCTTTGAAATGCCCGGTGAAACAGGTCTATGAGCTGCTTTTTCGGCCATTTTTCCTCACGCTCGATACGTTTTCCGAACACCACATCAAGATTGCCTGACCGGAGTTTTTCAAACATGGCGGGAAGCAGCTCAGGCGGGTCCTGCAGGTCTCCGTCCATCATGGCGATCTGATCACCCCGGGCATAGGTGAGCCCTGCGGTATAGGCCGACTGGTGGCCGAAATTGCGCGACAGCACAATTATTTTAACCCTGCGGTCACGCTCGTGGTGGCCCAGCAGCTTCTCAAGCGTGCGGTCGCTGCTGCCGTCATCAATGCAGACGATTTCATAATCGTCCGTGGCGCTCTGCAGCGCTGCCGATGACCGGGCGATCAGCTCATCTACCAGTGCTTCCTCATTGTACAGCGGGATGATAAGCGACAGCATGCATATATCCTTTCACGGGTTTTTCAACATGATTGCGGCAAGATGCTCAAGAGCGCTGCCGCGGCTGCCTGCACAGGCGGAACGTGCGGATTCGGGCAGCTCCGCCTGTTTCAGCTTTTTATTGAAGTGCCAGGCGATTTCCAGCAGCACATAGGCCTGATACAGCGGGCCGCAGCGCTCAAGTCCGCGCCGGTTTTTTTTTGTCGAGCTGCGGCCGTATAGGCATCCCTGAACTGCCGGTGCAGCTCTTCATCAAAGCCGCAGAGAGCATAGGCCAGGCGGAAAAATTCCATCTGGAAGGGCAGAAACTTGAATGCTTCGGTGTCGATGAGGCGGATTTTATTGTCGGGGCATAAAAGAATGTTTTTCATGTTCACGTCGCCGTGGCACAGGCTGAAGCGTGCAAGGGTTCTGATGACGGATTTTTTCCGCTCAAACCAGGCGGCGAGGCTGTCGGCGGAGCTGCCCACGGGCAGGCAGCCCGATGCGGCAAGAGCCCGGGCGCGCTCGGAGGCCTTGCGCAGGAGATAGTCCCTGAACCCCAGCACCTGAAATGATTTGAGCTTGCCCCAGCGAAAGCTGCGCACAGCATGCATGCGCGCAAACAGGGCGGCAGCCCGGGCAATATGGTTCCAGCGTTCGTCTCCGAGCTCGTCAAGCGGTTTGCCCTCGACCCTTTCCTCGCAGGCAAAATAGTAGCCCATGGTTTCAGCGGTTTTCCAGGCGCGGTCGGCAAAAAAGAGCTTGGGCACCGGGATGCCGCGCCTCTCGAGATGGGCATGGGCCCAGATGATGTTCTTGATGCGGAAGCGCTTGGACACTGCCTTGAGCACATACCTGCCGCCGCCCTCAACCGTTAGAAACCAGATGAGATTGCGGCTGCCGCAGCTGACGGGCTCCAGATTAAACGTGCGGCCTCTGGCGTCGAGTGCCGGCAGTATGCTGGCGGTGATATAATCGTTGAGAATGTCGGGCTGAATCGGCTTCGGTGTTTCCATGGCGGGCATGGTACCAGAACAGGAGCTGTGCAGGCAAGCCCGTTTTTTTCTGCGCTGCCGTCGCTGTTGACGGGCCGGGTGTTTTGGTATACTGTTTTACAGTAACGACAGTATTTTTTCAGCGAGAGATCATTACATGAAACAGCCAGCAATACAGTCCTGAACAGTTCCCGGCCCATGTGCGCGAACACCTTGTTCCGTCTTATGAAGGCGATGTGGTCTATGAGTGTATCGGCTGCGGCGAGACCTATCATCTCGACCAGTTTCTGTATACCTGCCCCGCGTGCAAAAGCCTGCTGCGCCTGCATGACCGGGCCTTTGCAGAGCTTAAAAAGATTGACGGTGCGACCTGGCGCGATATTTTCGACTATCGCCGCATGCTGCGGCTGGAGCCGCTGAAAGGCATTTTCCTGTTTAAGGAAATCCTGTTCCCCACCATTCCCCTGCAGGACATCATTTATCTTGGCGAGGGGCACACGCCCCTGGTGCGCTCGAATGCCAGAGTTGAGCGGCCTTGTCGGCATGGAGTTTTTCGTAAAGAACGACGGCCTGAACCCGTCGGCATCGTTCAAGGACCGCGGCATGGCAAGCGCCGTCAGCTTCATCAATTATTCAATCCGCAAGCGGGGGATCAGGGAGCTGCTGGGTATCTGCGCCTCCACGGGCGACACCTCGGCCGCAGCTGCCCTGTACCTGAGCTATCTTGATAAAAACATCGTCCGCTCGGTGGTGCTGCTGCCCAAAGGCAAGGTGACCCCGCAGCAGCTTTCCCAGCCTCTCGGGAGCGGCGCCACGGTGATCGAGGTGCCCGGCGTGTTTGACGACTGCATGCGCATCGTGGAGCAGCTTGCCGAGCGCTACCAGGTGTGCCTGCTCAACTCCAAGAACCCCATCCGCATCATGGGCCAGAAGTCCTATGCCTTCGAGGTGGCCCAGCAGCTCGGGCTATGACACAGCCGACCTTACCGTGGTGGTGCCGGTCGGGAATGCCGGCAATGTGACCGCCATCATGGAAGGGTTTCTCGACCTGTACCGGCTCTCCATCATCCCGGCGCTGCCGCAGATTGTGGCCGTGCAGAGCAGGCACGCCAACCCTGTGGCCGCCTGGCGTGCCAGCGGCCGGTATGAGCCCATGACTGTGCAGTCAAGTGTGGCGCAGGCTGCCATGATCGGCGACCCGGTTTCATTTCCCAAGGTGAAAAAGCTCGTTGAGGAGCATTTCCGCGAGCAGTTTTTTGCCGTTGACCTTGCCGAGCAGGAGGTCATCGAGGGCATGCTCGAGGCAAACCGCCGCGGCCATGTGGTGTGCACGCAGGGCGGCGAGTCGATTGCAGGCCTTGCACGCGCCGTAAAGCTTGGTATCGTGAAGAAAAACCGCACCGTTGTGGTCGATTCAACATCCCATCAGCTCAAGTTTTCAAACTTCCAGCAGATGTATTTTGAAAACTCCTTCCCGCCGGAGTACCGGATTACGGCAAAGCCCGGGCTGGTCAATAAGCCCGTGCAGCTTGAGGCGTCGGCCGATGCCATTGCAGGCTTTTTGAAACTGAAAGAAAAATAAGCCGCCGAGAGAATGCCGTTTGCATATTACCTGAGGACACAAGGAGAACCCTTATGCATAAGAGCTTTGCAGCTTTATTCCGCGCTTTCGGCCTTGCCGCCGCTGCCGGTACAGCGCTGTTTTTTTCAGCCGGGCAGGCCACGGCAGAGACAATGGATTTTGATATTCTTGCAAAAAGGGCTCTTGAGCTTTCCCGGTCCACCTTTGCCGCCCGCCCGGAGCTTGAGCTGCCGAAAATGAATTATGAGCAGTTCCATGATATTTTATTCCGGCCGGAGCGGGCTGTCTGGAAAGATGAAAACCTGCTCTTTCAGCTGCAGTTTTTTCCGGTCGGGTGGATCCATAAAAAAGGCGTGACCGTCTATGAAGTTGTCAGAGGCGAAGTCCTTCCCATGCCCCTTGATACCGAGATGTTCTCTCATGCAAAAGACAAGAAGGGGAAGCACATAGAGCTTCCCAATGCGACTTCCGGATTCCGGGTGCACGGGCAGCTGCAGCCCTCAGGCAAGATGGACGAATTTCTCGTGTTTATGGGCGCAAGCTATTTCAGGGCCCTTGCAAACGGCATGGGCTACGGCATATCAGCCCGCGGCATATCGCTCAATACCGCCCATCCCGACGGCGAGGAGTTTCCCGATTTCACCACGTTCTGGATTGTGCGGCCCGCACCCGGCGATCCTTCTATAACCCTGTATGCGCTGCTTGACGGCCCGAGCTGCACCGGCGCCTATCGCTTCACCGCCTCTACGGGCGATGCTACCTCGGTGGTTGTCAAGGCTTCCATCTTCATGCGTAAAGCAGTGAAGCAGCTGGGTATCGCGCCCCTTACGTCCATGTTCTGGTACGGTGAAAACAGCTACCCCAGGCCGCAGGACTACCGGCCCGAAGTGCATGATTCCGACGGGCTGCTGATCGGGGAGCGAAATGGCGACTGGATCTGGCGGCCCCTGCTGCTGAGCCCGGCCGTCAGGCACTGCACGTTTCAGACCGCTTCGCCGAAAGGGTTCGGCCTGCTGATGCGGGACCGTAATTTCGATCATTATCAGGATCTGGGAGCCCATAATGAAACCCGCCCAAGCCTTTGGGTGGAGCCTGTCGGCGAGTTGGGGCGCGGGCCGGGTGCATCTGGTCGAGCTGCCGACCCACAATGAATATATGGACAATATCGTTGTCTTCTGGGAGCCTGCGCAGCAGGCTGCGGCAGGGGCACGCTTTGACCTGCAGTACCGGCTCACCTGGTTTCGCGATGACCCGCAGCTGTCGCCCCTGGGGCGCGTGACGGCAACCCGGCGCACCAGCATTTGCCAAAAGAAGGAGCATGAAATGTTCACCAGCTCCTATGAGCCGTGCAACATAGACGAGGTTCAGGAGTTTATCGTTGATTATTCCGCCATTAAGGGCATACCCTGCGACGAGCGCTTCAAGCCCGATATTAAATTTGAAAATTCTGCCGGCGCCGAGCTCGTGAAGTCATTCATCGTTGCCAACCCCGAAACCGGGGGCTGGCGCGTTTTTGCCCACCTGAAGTTCAAGGAGAAAAGCCGTGCCGTTGATCTGAGACTGAAGCTGCTGAAGGACGGAAAAGTGGTTTCCGAAAAATGGACATATCTCTGGCAGCCATGAGGCCTGCGCAGTGAGTAATAAAGATGCTTTAAGAAGGTAGAGCGCGCAAAACGTATCTCAAATAAACTGTAGAAGTCAGGACTTAATTCTATACTCGTAAAAGTAGATTTAACTTAATCTGACAGAGCAAATACTTCTTATGGTAATATGAAATATTTAAAAAACAATCCGCAGTCCATACTAAGAGCCGTAGTGTGGACTTTTGGTAGCCAAGCAAGACCACAAGATATAGTATTCCCTCCTTCCTAAACTAAATGAATCCCTCGTATTCTTGGATCAAGTCTTATTCATACAAATGCATTTGCAGATAACAGGATTAGGCATTGACAAAAACTAATTATCTACTATAACCATAGATAAGATAGATTTTATTGAGGTGGGTTGTTCCTGAATTATAGAATTGTGCCTTATAATCTTTTCAAAGGAGAAACAAATGATACTGTCAACTGCTACGAACGGGAAGCTCACTAAAAAGATTGTTTTTTTATTCTATTGTATACTGCCCTTACTGCTGTCGGGATGCAGACCCATCGTTACCATTAATTCACCCGTCAGCGGAGACATATTTGCAACAGGTGAGGAGATAGTTTTTGAGGGGCAAGCTGCTTACAGGGTATTTGTCGATGATGCCTATGTGTGGACAAGTGACAAAGATGGCCAGATAGGAACCGGACCAACGTTTCCGTCAGCAGATCTTTCAGAGGGTGAGCACCTAATCACCTTGGCTATTACTAATCCAAGGGGTCAGACAGGAGAGAGCAGTATTAGTATTACCGTAGGCACTGGCGGCAATACCACATCAACCACCACCATAGCCTCAGGCCAGAAGTTCGTAAATAACAATAACGGCACAGTTACCGATTCCAGAACAGGCCTTGTCTGGTTAAGAAATGCAGACGCTAATGGCACGATGAACTTTGATGTTGCTACGGTATATTGCAACAACCTTGCAAACGGTCAAGCAGGATTGACGGACGGATCAATTGCCGGACAGTGGCGAATGCCGAGCATAGCAGAGCTTGAAGGTCTCGGCACAGACCCGCCTGCTACATGGGTATCTGGCCAATCCCCATCTCCCTGGACAGCACCTCAAACCCCTTTTGTGTTTGTTAGTTCTGATTACTACTGGTCAAGCACGACGTATCCCGATGTTATCGACTCCGCCCGGACGGCAATAATGTACACTGGGTGGGTAGGTTGGGATATTAAAACATACAAGCATTTCGTCTGGCCTGTTCGAGATGGCAATTGATTATTTGGTTATTTGAGTTATTTTGTGAGATAGCAAAAAGCCTGACTGCAACATAAAAGGGCCAGGCTTTTTCATTCAAAAGTCCACCCTGCGTGTCAACGTATTGACAGCAGTACCAGCCACAATGTTTTTCAAGATACGTTTGGTAATCTTGAATTTTCAGGGTAATTAATAATTTCTATAACGAGGGATATATGAAGTTCAGCAAATCAATTTCTATACTGTCCTTTTGTTTTCTTCTGGCGTGTGCCTCTGCTGCCCGAGCGGGCTATATTGACAACCTTGACGGCACGGTCACCGATACTGGTACGGGCCTCATGTGGCAGCAGGCAACAGCACCGGGCACCTATACCTGGGAGCAGGCCCTTGTCTACTGCGAAAATCTTGACCTTGCCACCCACACGGACTGGCGCTTGCCCACGGCCAAAGAGCTTGACTCTCTTACCGACAATACCCAGTACAACCCGGCCATAAACACAACCTATTTCCCCGACACGGTGGCGTCCTATTACTGGTCGTCTACTACGAACGCTTACATTTACGTACAGACTTCGCGTGGTACGTGGACTTCTACTACGGCGGCGTCAGCTACAGCTACAGTAAGGCAGACAACATATTATGTCCGCGCGGTGCGTTCGGGACAGTCTGGGTCATTTGATAATTTGACCCTTTGGCCGGTGCCTGATACCGGGCAGACAAAATGTTACGATAATACAACGGAAATAATCTGCCCCCAGCCAGGTCAGCCGTTTTACGGCCAGGATGCAAGCTACAGCATCAATACCCCGGCCTATACCAAGCTTGCTGCCGGCTGGCACAGCACTTCCTGACAATGCAACCTCCTGGGCCATGGTGCGCGACGATGTGACCGGCCTTGTCTGGGAAGAAAAGCATAATATGGATAATGTAACAAGATTATGCAGATCCTAATGATGCAGACAATACCTACACTTGGTATGACAGCAACCCTGCCACCAATGGCGGCAATGCGGGCACACCGGGCGACGGCACGGACACGGAGGATTTTATCAATGCCCTGAATACGGCCAACTATGGCGGTTATTCAGACTGGCGCATGCCCACCGAAAAAGAGCTGCAATCAATTGTTGATTATGGCATTTTCTGTCCCATTCCATCTATCAATACCAGCCTATTTTCCGAACACGGTGGCGTCCTATTACTGGTCGTCTACTACGTACTCCGTCAATTTTAACGGCGCGTGGATCGTGCATTTCAACTTCGGCAGCGTGGAATCGGGCAATAAGACTTTCGGCACTTACGTTCGCGCGGTGCGTTCGGGACAGTCTGGGTCATTTGCTGATTTGGTCATTTCGAAATCAGGAACAGGCACCGGTTTGGTTACAAGCTCCGACGGCAAGATAAACTGCGGCAGCGACTGCAGTGAAGCATATACAAGAATCACGGGTGTAACGCTTACGGCAACGGCTGCTTCAGGTTCAATCTTCACGGGCTGGACTGGCGACGGCTGCTCAGGTACGGATTCCTGCATGGTGACCTTGAATGAAAATTTGACGGTAACGGCAAATTTCGATTTAGTCCCAACTACAACGACAACACAGCCCACGACTACAACAACACAACCAACAACTACTTCATCGGTGTCGTTAATAACGACCTCAACCACGACTACGCAACCAACAACTACTTCATCGGTATCGTCAACAACGACAACAACCACGCCTACAGAACCACCCTGCACGGTAAGATTGATACCCGGTAAAATCAGCAGGTTATTCAGCATTATTAAGCCTGTGGGAGGATTCTTTATTCGGGGTGATGAGGATGCATCCTTCTCACGTGAGACAGACATCAACTGGGGCACGGAGGGTGTGAATACTCTGTTTAAAATTAGGCTGGGCAAGAGGGCCATATTTGCTGTAGTGCTTTTCAGTCCGATGGCTCTGGAGGTTGGCGCCACCTATGATGTGACAGTTGGGGGCTGTACAGGAGAGTTGAGTGTCAAACAGCTATAAAGCCGTCCTGTATTTTTAGTTTTTCAGTTCCTGCGTGATAGCACCTTAACGACGGAACAATGCTGGATTTATTCCATGATACTTCTGGTAATGTTTATTTTAAGTGGTTATTATAAGTCCAACAAGAGAGCCGTAATGTGGAGTTTCGGCATATGGGAAGGGACACAAGTGTGGGGATAAAGAGGATTCAATGTCCGGAGTCGCGCCCCAACACCGCACCTCGCGGCGTTGTACGCTTTTCCCCTTTTCCCATAGGGCTCTTCTTTTAGCAAAATTATTTTTATTGACTTGAACGCTCAATGCTATATAGCCATTATTTAAGAAGATATTCATTATATCAATTTATTCAAGCAAACATCTTTCCATTGTGCCTATCTAATAGTTTGGGTATTGCTATGTCAGCACCTCCCGAAGTAAACCAGCATTTTATTATTCATTAAAGATACAGGAGGATTGAAAAATGACGCACTTGACATTCAAAATTTCTTGGCGCACAGCACTCTCTTTAGCTGCGCTCCTGTGCATGTTTGCCGCCTGTGACTGTAATAAACCCATACCAACCGAAAAAAAAGTTGCAATTTTGGTAACAGACTGGGGCACACCAAATGGCTTCGATCCGCAGTACTACAGCCAGATTGGCTATCGTGGTTCACGGGGACCGGCAGCAGATCCGAACATACCACCGGAGGAGCAATCATGTATTGATACCTATGTCGGCATTTGGCCGTACCTGTCTGCCATGGGTATTATGCCTTATGCAGTCTCGTATGATTCGAACATTAATGATACCTCGGGTATCTACAGACATAAAGACAATGATACCTATGTCAACCTTCTGGAGCCGAGCATCGTTATTTCAAAGGAAAATGGCGATGATTATGAGACCGCCGGCGCGGTGATACCCGCCAGTGCCATTGAAGCAGAATTAAGTCGCGGACGCGCATTTTTTGGTTTGGATAAAAGGCTGGGAGACAACACTACAACAGGTGCGATTGACCATCTTGCAGGCATTTATAAAATTATCCTACCCGGCGGCGATGGCGTCAATGACCTTGACGAATCTTACAATGCATACTGGGTGCGGCTGGTGGCGATTATGTCAATGGGCTTTGATGTGTCGATCAACCCGAACACGACTATTATGGAGAATGAACTGAACGGCAGCCTTCATGCAATGTTTGGAAATGCCGTCGACATCAGATTTGGAAACTATGAAGCAGTCACAGGGCTTACCCGTCGGGAAGAGGATGTCGCCGTTGATTTTGCCAAAGAGGGTTTCACAAAACTACTTCTTACCAGGGAAACTACTGACAATAATAACTATGCCAATAAATTCATGACCTATGGGTACACCCAGCGAGGGCTGTGCTCTGCCGGCTATGCCGACAAGATGGACATCAAACAGATCCGGCAAGTTGGCCGGACACCTGAATACAATACCATGCTGGTAGACACCCTGCGGCCCGCTTTTGAATTTTTCCCTGACGGCGCAGATGTTTCAATGCTCTACGCTACCTATGGCCTGCCCTATCAGGTCAATAAAGCCGCCATCGACTATCAGCTGGCCGGGCAGACAATAAGCCCGTTTTGCAGCAATTTTCCTTGGGCCCAGGAGGTTTTTGCAGAGAATGCGTTCAATAATTACCTTAGTGCCCGGTCGTATATCGAACAGGCTTTTGATGCAAAATATAACGGAAAATACAATTTGAATTTTCACAAAACAGACGGCAGCGGCGAGTGCACGAACCCGGATTGCAGAATGAGCGCCCTTTATGGGTATTCCCTGTATCCAGCTTACCCTTTCTACGGTTATCCGGAAGATCCTGACCGCTTCCAATCGCTGCGTGACAATATTGAAGCGCTCAAAGCCCAGGCAGCTCCACCCAAACATATCCTGATAGCGCTTTCCCATTGGTATTATAACAGCGGCGATACTGCTCTCTCCATACGCGACATGAACAACTTCCCCCTAAGCTCGAGTGAGGACATACTGGCCGGAAATTTTATCATGGAATGGTGCGAGGGCCCCACAATTGCCGGGCCGGATGAAAACCTGAAAGACCGCGCTTATATTGAATCCTATGTCATCGACCAGAAAACCAAACTGAAGGGTACATTTAGCCTGGATGAAAAAGGCGAGTGCGAGCCAGGGTATGTTCATATTGTCGTCGCCGAGGCTTTTGACAAACAGATGGAATCTTTTTCGCGCGGATACGCCAGCAGGATTCGCGGGGGGGTAGAGCGCTACGGTGTTTTTCCAGCCGAACTTAATCTCACCATACAGGCTAAGGGTGACATCAGCAAGTTGAACGGCGGTACGGTTACCTGCATATTCGGGAAAAACCGGGGGGCTAAGCTGGACGTTCCTCCTGATCGTGATCCGCTCAAGCCAGACACCTTAACGTATACTGATATGTACCGGCCTGCCGGCATCTCTGATGAGAATCCCGATGGTGTAAAGATACTCAATGATCCAACCGTCCGTTGGGAGGCAGCGTGGGACAATTTTACCGCCTATATCGGCAACCAGCGAAAAGCACTTGACCCTTCTGACCCGGAAGCAAAAATCAATCTGCCGAGTGGCCCATCCGGCTTGACGGCGGTCAGCAACGCTGTGTATTTCGGGCCGTACCGGACGCTTTTTAATAAGCCGGCTACTATTACCCTGCCGTACGATCAAAGAAAAGTAACAAACGCTGATACCATTCGGCCTTTTGTTTATAATGACATAACAGGTGATTACGATCCGGTATATCCTATAATCGGCGGCATAGATTACAGTGAGGGTAATAATAATATCGTTTTGAATGGTGATGGAACCGCCAGCTTCAGTGTTCAAGCTCTGGGCATCTTTGTGCTGGCTCAATGTCCTGATTGCACCATGTAAGCACGCTTTACCAAAGAACTATGCACGGTGTATGTCGTGGATTTATACAACGAAATACCAGACCGCAGCAATTCACAGCAGCTTGATGCCGATGGCGACGGAATAGGTGATTGTTGTGACTCAACGCAGGGTTGTGGTGGCTGCGGTCAGCCCGTGTGCGAGACGGTTTGTGCGCTGTAGTATGAGGTTAGCGGGTTAATCCTAGAGGCATCAAAAAGGCCTGACTACAACATATAGTGGTCAGGCCTTTTCTCTAAAAAGTCAACACTACGTGTCAGATTGTTGAAAGCAGCATGCCCTGCATTTATTCCATATTTCCTCTGGTAACATTGTCTTTGTCCGCTGAAGGGAAAATAATCTCATAAAAATTGTTAGCCGCAGGATGGGTGAATCCCTTCTACGGAGTGTCAGCATCTGATGGGTTTCTCTTCGCTGCACCCATTCTACATCTTTACATATCCGGATCGGGAAGTTCACGCACGCCGCCCCGTTCCCACCACGTATAGGGCACATAGGTGTTGGGCGGCGCTTCGGCATTGTAGAATGCCTCAAGGTAGCGGTTGATGGTCCTGCGGTCGGCGCTGCGCGGGAAATCATCCGGCTCCATACATTCGATGCGGACATTTCTGCGGGGGGAAAAGAAAATACCGTTTACCGGTACAGCGCACAGGGCTTTTTTAAAAACTGTTTCAATGCTGGGCGAATGGCCCGAAGCCCAGCTGAAGGAACTGCCCCACAGGCCCGTGGTGCGCACCAGCACGATGCGCACATCAGGGCAAGACTGCAGTATGGTCTCCACGGCGCTGGTGCTGCGCAGATTTTCAAAGCGGCTGCGATAGGCGCGGCCCGCGGGATAGAGTATTACATTATCGCCCTGGTTGAGAGCCGTGATGACCAAAGTCAGAGCATTTTCTATGATGCCCTTAGCCCCTCTACCCGCACGCTTGATATCAGGAATCGGTATCGTGCCGATAAGCTTACACAGCCAGCCGAGCACAGGCCGGTTGATTTGATCCTCAAAAGCAAGGGGCCGCGCGCGGAAGGCCGAATAGAGCAGCGTGGTGATGATGAGGGGATCGATGAGGGAGGGATGATTGGGTAGAAACAGCACGCCGGTTGCGCCACGAACATGTACCCGGTCAAGCCCCTGCACGGTTATGCGATAGCGAAGCCACAGCAGCAGGCGGATGATGTAAGAGGCCAAATAGACGATCGGAATCATGAAAAAACCATACCCTGTAAGCGGGGATTCGGAAACCGCTGAACTTTCAATTCCAAAGAATTTTTCTTTTTACTCTGGCCGAAAAAAAAGCCAGGCAGCGTCTTTTTTTCGTCATGCCGGCGAAAGCCGGCATCCAGGAGCTCTATGTAGGGGCGCACCTGTGTGTGCGCTTTTGTGCAGGGCAGACACGCAGGTCTGCCCCTACCTGGATCCCGGTTTTCACCGGGATGACTGCTTTCTGAAATTTAATCTATTAATGTGAATGATACTATCGACTGCAACATAGAAAACAATAGTCTAGAATTTGTATTTGATCATAAAATAGGCCTTGCTTCCCTCGCCATCAACCTCGCCGAAAACGCCGCGCGTGGTGTACTTGCGGTCAAAGAGATTTCTCAGCTTGAGCGCAAGCTCCATGTTTTTGACCGGCAGTCCCGTGATGAACAGATTCGCATCAAAGGTGGCGAATCCTCCAAGGTTTCCCCGTGTTTTTTTATTGGCGTCTATCTGGCCAAGCTTGCGCTTGTCGACGTAATTCATTTCGAGATCAGCTTTGAAGTGGCGCAGAAAACTGTATTCTATGCCGAGGTTGAAAATTCGATCGGGCGCAACATTGTAAAAGCTCTCAATGGTGTTTTCGATTGTTTCTTCAGGGTTTTCAGGGTTTGTAATCACGGTTGTGGCGCTTGCTCCATTTTGATGCCTTCCCAGAAGCCGTGAGTAGTTGCCGTAGAGCGACACATTTTTGATCGGCTGCCAGGTTGTTGAAATTTCAAAGCCTTTGATATTGTCCTTGCCGTTATTGCTGATTTTTCCCAGTGCGTTGCGTTCTATCAGATCTTTGAACTTGTTGTAAAAGTAGTTGACCTCGATGCCGAAAATATTTTTGTAGTGATAGCCCACCTCAGCCTCGTAGCTGTCGATCTGCTCGGGGTTTAAGCCTGTTTCCTCAATCAGGACGGCAAGGGTTGGGGTGCGGAATGCCCGCCCGTAGAGAAGCTTTATATCGAAATAGTCCCAGAAGAGATAGCTGATGCCGAAACGGGGGCTGAAAAAGCTGTCATATATGCTATGGTCGTCATACCGCAGACCGGCGGTGGTTTCAAGGTTGTCGGTCAGCTTCCATTTGTCCTGAAAATAAAGAGAGTAGAGGTGCGTTTCATAGCTCGGGAAATAGGTAAACTCTTCCCCATAGGCCCGCAGCCTGGTTTGACTGCCGTCATTATAGCGGATGGACGACCCGAATGTGGCATAGTTGTTTGCAAAAAGCGTCTGATCGTATTTGAGCTCAGCGCCGTACTGACTGTTTTTTTGCCGGTAGCGTGTCGGGTCGTAGTCCTCAAAGCTGTCAAAGAATTGATACCATCCCTGCAGCGAAACAGAGGATTTTTCAAAGGACTTGTTGAGCGTGGCCTGAATAAACGAGAACGGCTTGGATTCCTCCCCGTTAAGCATAAAAGCAGGCTCGGTATAGTAGTCGCTGTATTTTGAGTAGCGCCCCGATATCTCGAAAATGTCTTTATAGCTTACCTTGCCGTAGACTTCGCCAAAGCGGTCGTCCAGACGCTGGCCGCCGTCGTGCAGATCATCTTCAAAGCCGTGGCTCTGGGAGGATGAACCGAAAAGGTAGGTGTCCCAGCCGTTTTTTGCAAATCCGCACTGCATCGTGGTGCCGCGCGTATCGTCGGAGCCCAGTTCGGCTGTGGTTTGCGCTCCCTGCAGCTTTTCGCCCTTTTTTAGTGACGAGGTTGACGACACCTGAAAAAGCATCCGGGCCCCACATGGCCGAACCCGGCCCGCGGATGATTTCTATTTTTTCAATATATTCAAGAGACATTTCCATTCCGCGCGGGTAGGCTATGGTGGAAGCGTCGCTTGCAAACGGAACGCCGTCCATCATGACCAGAAATGAGTTGGGAATGCCCCGCAGGAAAATGCGTTCATTTAACTCATTGCGGTCCACAAAAAAGCCGGGCACGTGGCGGAGCACGTCGGCAAGGGTGCGGTAGTTTTGCAGGGCTTTTCCCTGTATGACGGTCACCGCCGCGGGCGCCCGGCGCAGGGGCTCTGCCTTGCGCGATGCGATGGATACCGTATAGAGGTCTTCGCCCATGAACATGAGCCCCGTTTCATCCAGCGGCGGCGCGGCAGGGGCATCCTGGGCTCGTGCGTCGACCTGCTGCAGCACGCAGGCGGCAAGCACCGCCAGTGCCATAAAAAAACTACAGTTCTTCATTGTCACCTCGCAAGCGGTTCACAAGACTGCGGAACTTTCCGCGGCTCAATCCCAGCAGCCGCGCAGCCTCGCTCTGATTTTCATTGGCAAGCTCGATAGCGTCGCGCACGAGCTTTACTTCAAACTCCTCAAGATTCATGCCGTCGGGCGGCAGGCGGAACAGCCCGGGATCGGCTGGCGTCACCGGAGCCGCAGCGCCCTGTGCGTTTAAAAATCCGAGATGCTCCGAGCGTATCTGCCCGTCAGCGGAAAGAATGACGGCCCGCTCGATGGCGTTTTGAAGCTCGCGGATATTGCCGGGCCAGCCGTGACGCGTGAGCGCCCGCATGGCATCGTCGTTGATCTGCGGATTGTTTTTTCCCATTGACTTTGCCGAGCGCCGCAGAAAATGCAGCGCCAGAGCGGTAATGTCCTGCCGCCGCTCCCGCAGGGGGGGCAGATACAGGGGGAAGACATTGAGGCGGTAAAAAAGATCCTCGCGGAATTTCTGCTGCTCAACCAGCTCCGTAAGGTTTTTGTTGGTTGCCCCGATGACCCGCACGTCGGACTGAACAGTTTCTGTGCCGCCCACCCGCTCGAACTCTTTTTCCTGAAGAAAGCGCAAAAGCTTTGCCTGCGCTTCGAGCGTCAGATCGCCGACTTCGTCGAGAAACACCGAGCCTTCATTGGCGATTTCAAAGCGGCCCGGCCGCTGCCGGTCGGCGCCGGTAAAGGCCCCCTTTTCATGGCCGAACAGCTCGCTTTCGATGAGCGTCGGGGCGATGGCGGCGCAGTTGATGGCCATGAATTTTTTTGCCGCACGGCTGCTGTTGTAGTGAATGGCCTGCGCCAGCAGCTCCTTGCCGGTGCCGCTTTCACCCAGCAGCAGCACGGTCGTGCTCGGGCTTTTGGAAACCATGGCCGCCTGCTTGATGATCTGCAGCATCTGCTGCGATTCGGTAACGATATTGTGGAACTCGAAAAACTCGGACAGCTCCTCGCGGTGAATGCGCTTTTCATCCACCAGTTCGGAGAACCGGATTGAGCGCTGTACGGTCAGCAGGATTTTTTCTTCCTCAAACGGCTTGGTAATGTAGTCGATGGCGCCCTCGCGTATTGCCCCCACGGCCGAATCGATGGAGCCGTAGGCAGTCAGCACGACGACGGGATAATCGGGATCGATTTTCTTGATTTCGCTGGATCAGCTCCAGTCCGTCCATGACAGGCATTTTCAGGTCGGTAATGACCATGGCATAGTGATATTTTTTAATAAGCTCCAGCGCTTCGCTGCCGTTTGAGGCCTGCTCGGTGCGGTATCCCTTCTGCTCCAGAATGATCTGCAGAATATGCCGCATTTTTTTTTCATCATCGACGATCAGAATTTTGTTCATATGATGCTCCTTGCCATGCTCAGGCCTCGGCGCCCGGCAGATAGATTTTAAAAATAGTGCCTCCTCCGGGTGCTCTTGCGATGGATATGCCGCCCTGATGGCTTTCAATAAACTTTTTTACAATTGCAAGGCCCAGGCCCGTGCCCTGCGTTTTAGTTGTGAAAAACGGCTCAAATACCTTCTCGTGTATCTCGGGCGGTATGCCCGGCCCGTTGTCCTGTACCTGCAGGGTGACCAGGCCTTCATGGCAGCCGGTACGGATGGTGATAATGCCGTCGTGCTCCATGGCCTGCTGGGCATTGTTGGCCAGGTTCAGCAGCACCTGGTATATTTGGTCTTCATCTATTTCGGTCTGCGTCCTGGCGCACAGATCCAGCTGCAGCCGCACGTTTTTCTGTGCTTCATCGGGCACGCTGAAATGGCCGGCAAGCTTGCGAACAACATCGTTGATATCGCACAACTGTTTCTGCGGCGGGGCAGGGCGGGCGAAGGCCAGAAAGTCATCGATAATTTTATTGAGCCGCCGAACCTCGTCCTGAATATAGCCGGTCATGGTTGTGTTCAGCTCGGGCGCGGTTGACGGTTTGGCTATGATATCGACTGCGCCCTTGATGATGCCCAGCGGATTTTTCAGCTCATGGGCGATAATGGTTGAAAATTTGCCGATTTCGGCCAGTCTATCCCGATGCGCAAGGGCCCTGTAGGTATCCTCCAGCTCGTCTCGTTTGGAGATAAGCGACTGGGCCATCAGGTTAAACGATTCTGTCAGCTGCCCGAGCTCATCGGTGCCCGATACTGAGAGCCGCTCTTCCCAGTTGCCCCGGGCTATCGAGTAGGTGGCCTGCGCAAGCCGCTGAACGGGCAGAATCAGCGTGCGTGAGAAATAGAGAGCGGCAACTCCGCCGATAAAGGCCGCAATGGTTGCCGATATGAATATCCACCACCGCATGCGGTTCAGGGCGCTGATGATGCTGTCGCGCGAGAAAAGGACTTCTATCTTGCCTATGGCGCGGTCCTTGCCCCTGCCGGCACTGCCCTCTGCCCCCTGCCGGGAATACAGTTTCATTTCATCGGTCGTCGCGTCGCCCGTGTCGGCGGAGAAGTACACCTGATAGACAACAAGCTCTTTCTGCCAGGGGAAAAGCCTGCGGTCCTTGCTGAGCGACACCAGGGCTTTGCCGGCTTCATTATAAATGCTCACGCTCTGGACCGATTCCTCTTTCATGAGGTTCTGCGCCAGCGAAGCAAGGGCCGACTGGTTTTCGATGAAAAGGGGAACCTCGATATTGAGCGCGAGATTTTTCACGAGCGACTCTGCGGTATTTCTGAACTCCTGCAGCAGGGCCTTGCGCGACTGGAAGATGAAGACCGCGCTGAACACGAGCGATATGAACACGACGATAAAAACCGTGTAGCAGATGAATTTGAGATTAAGGCCCCATTTCATCATTTGATCACCTCATCGGCCTGCTGGATGGAGGCAGGGGCAAGCTGCACGCCAAGTTTTTCAGCGGTTTTTGCATCGATGCTTATTTTTATTTTTGCCGGCGGGTCAAAAGCCGCAGCTTCCTGGGTGCCGCCCGCAAGCAGCGTCCGGGCAAGGGCTGCCACCTGCTGCCCCACGCCCTTGTAGTCAACGGCAAAAGCAAGCACTGCGCCGTTCTTGGCAAACCAGCTGTTGTACCCCACCACGGGTATTTTTCTGCGCAGTGCCTCCTTGATGATGTATTCGACGATTTTGGTAGACCCCAACTGTTCGTCGGGAATGATCAGCAGCGCGTCAACGGCGAAGTCTTTGGACTCAAGCGTGGTTGATATCTGGCCTGCCGAGGTCACGGGAAAGGGGATGAGCGTAAGGGCGTTTTTTTTTGCTTCAGCAGCAAGTGCGCCGATGGCGGCCTGATTTGCCTCGCGGGTGTAAAAAACCCCGATGCGCGTGCGGCCCGGTAATGTGTTCCGTATTTTTTGCATCTGGAAGGCCGGGGAGATATTGAGGCTTACCCCGGGGAATGCCCCGGCCTGTCCGAAGAGCTTATCGGGATTCAGTATCATGCAGAAAAGCCTCTTCGGAGAGCCTTTCTCCTTTGCCATGGCAAAAGCGGCCTGCGGCCCGACCGCTATCATCACCCTGGGGTTTTTGTCTATAGTTTCTTTAACGGTTTCAAGGGCCTCCTCTGGATCTGCAGGCAGAACCGCTGTCTGCAGTGAAAATGCCGAAAGCGCTTCCTTGATGCCGTCTATGCATGTATTGTAGGGTATTATGTCGCTTGAGGAGATAATGGCCACATCGGCCGCAAGCACCCGCAGAGGGAGCATGCACAGCATGGCCGCCAGTAGAAGCGATCTGGTTGCTCGACAGGACATAGAGCTTGACTGTGAGATCAGGTGATTTTTTTTGATTGCCTTTGCTGCTGCAAACGGCTAAATCGTTGAAAATTGTTGAATATATGATGGTTCATAACACTTTCCCCTGTAAAATGGAAGGGTGAAGTAGGGCGGTTGAAGAATCGTGAATTAGAAGTCAGAAGTCAGAATCCAGAATCCAGAAGACGGAAGACGAGAGCCGGAAATCAGAAGCCAGAAGTCAAGAGCCAGGGGTTGGGTAACAGGGTTCTGGGTTAAGGCTAGGGGCGCGTTGCCCGCGCCCAAAAAATACAACAGAAGTGTCCAAATGAAAAATCAGATGCCGCGAATTTTTAAAAAATTGTTGCGAGGCATAAGCAAACTGCTGCTATTTTTTCTGACCGTTTCGATCGGCGGGGTGCTGATGCTGCGGTTTATTGACCCGCCCTGCACGCCCCTGATGCTCTGGCGCTGGGCAGCGGGCGAGGGCATGCGCCATGAGTGGCGCAATTTGAGCGGCATGGCGCCGGCGGTGCAGCAGGCTGTGATGGCGGCCGAGGACCAGCAGTTTCCCGACCACTTCGGGTTTGACTGGGACCAGATCGGCCGGGCCATGAAGGAGAACTTTAAGCGGAAGCGTCCGCGGGGGGCAAGCACCATAACCATGCAGACAGCGCGCAACCTGTTTTTGTGGCAGGGCGGCGGGATGGTGCGCAAAGGGCTTGAGGCCTATTATACCCTGCTTCTTGAGCTTTTTTGGCCCAAGGCGCGCATCATGGAGGTGTATCTCAATATTGCCGAATGGGGCACCGGAGTGTTCGGCGCAGAAGCTGCGAGCCGTGCGTACTTTAACCGGCCGGCCTCACAACTCACGGCGCAGCAGGCTGCCCTGCTTGCCGCGGTTCTTCCCAACCCGCGCCGCTGGTCGCCGGCACACCCCAACAGCTATATTGCGCGGCGCGCCGCCGAGATTGCCGCAGATATGCATGCCTTTGCACCGTTTAAGAAATAGATGTCTGAAAAAATTCGCTTTTTAGTTCGCTACGATGGGAAATAAAGCCGCAGTCCGCAGACTCTGGCTTTTTGGGAGCTTTGTGCTATGATGACCAATAAACCAAGTACAGCAGCATGTACAAGAGGGCTTAAAAGATTCCCCCTTTAGCAAAGGGGGTTAGGGGGATTTGTTGGATGAAAAATAAATCCCCCTGTATCCCCTTTCAAAGGGGGATTATTAATAAAGCACTTTTTGTTAGTTCAAAAGAATTGTCTCCTCATTTCCGCGGTTCTGTATTAAGAACTGTTTTTTTAAAGTATTGAATTAATTGCGCGTAGGGTGGAATAAATCCGCAGCGGCGGACGAATTCACCACAAAAAGAATTTATAAAACACTTTAAGAACTTAGGCCGTTCAGGGAAAGATGGTGACTATGATCGAGGAAATCCAGTGGGCCGAGCTGTGCGTTACTGTGCGCAGCCAGTATGCGCAGGCAGTTGCGGAATTTTTGATCGAGGAGGGATCCAGCAATGGCATCGTCGAGGAAAAATCTCCCGCTGATAAAGATACCGTCATTTTAAAAGCGTATATAAAAAATGATGCCGGACGCGACGGCTATGTAACCCGCGTCGCCGACTACATTGCAGGGCTTTTTTCCGCTGCAGGAGATAATGAATCGGTGCCCGCCATCGCCGTGAACCTCATACCGGATGAAGACTGGAACAAGAAGTGGAAATCATTTTTCCAGCCCATCAAAATCACCAACCGGATCGTTATCAAGCCGTCATGGAAGAACTATCACCGGCTGGAGGGCGAAATCATCGTCGAGCTTGATCCGGGCATGGCCTTCGGAACGGGTACGCACCCCTCAACCAGCATGTGCCTGAAAGTGATCGACGAGCTTGAGGGCTATGCTTGCTCCGCATGGCAGCCTGCGCATGCTTGATGTGGGCACGGGCTCGGCATTCTTGCCATAGCGGCGGCAAAGCTCGGATTTAAAGAAGTGGTGGGCATCGATGTCGACCAGGTGGCTGTTCGCGTGGCGCAGAAAAATGCCGAAATAAACAGCGTGGCGAGAGGTGGTATCGTTCAGCAATACGCCGCTCAGGATGCTTGAAGGCGAGTATCCTGTGGTGGTGGCAAATATTCTGCCCCATGTTCTCATTTATTTGAAGGAACATCTGACGGCACGGCTTGAGGCCCGCGGTTTTCTCATTCTTTCCGGAATTCTGATTGAAAAGGCGCAGGAGGTTAAAAACGCTTTTGCCGGCGACCTGCATTTTTTCAAGGAGCTGCATGAAGAGCAGTGGGCCTGCCTGGTGTTTCAGAAGAGATGATGGGCAGCTGTTTGTTACAATAAAGCAGGTGGTGGGCATAGCACAGCCTGCGACTATGACATGCCAATAATGCTACGGAACACGAACGATCAACCTTCCGCAGGAATATCCTCAACAATCCGTATCACCATTGTTTTTCCTTTGAGTATGGAGAGCTTTTCAAGCTGGCGTATGGCCTTTTGAAGGTCTGATTCCTTTGCTTCATGCGTGAGCATGAAAATGGACACGGCGGTATTGCTCGTGTCGCGGCCCTTCTGAACAACGGAATGGATGCTGATATTGTTGCGGCCGAGAACGCCTGAAATTGTCGACAGTACGCCGGGCTTGTCCACAGCGGAAAAGCGCAGGTAGTAGCGTGTCTGGACATCGCTCATGGGTTTGATGCGTATGGCCTGCGGCAGCCTGCTTCCGCAGGGCAGCAGCGGCACGCGGTTTGAAACACCCTTAACGATATTGCGGGCAAGGCTCATGATATCCGCCACAACAGCGCTGCCGGTGGGCATCATGCCTGCCCCGCGGCCGTAAAACATGGTGGGCCCCACATCCTGGCCCTGGACAAAGATGGCATTGAAGGCCCCGCCTACCTGCGAGAGCATATGCTTTTCAGGGATAAGGCTCGGGTGCACGCGCGCATCAACTTCGCTGCCGTAGCCGCGGCAGATGGCCAGCAGCTTGATTTTGTAGCCCAGTTGACGGGCAAAGTCGATATCAAGGGGCGTGATGCGGGAGATGCCTTCTGTGTATATTTTTTTTGGATCGGCTTTGCCGCCGAAGGCAAGGGAGAGCAGCACAGTGAGCTTGTGAGCCGTGTCGATGCCCTCTACGTCAAAGGTGGGGTCTGCTTCGGCATAGCCCTTCGCCTGAGCGTCTTTCAGCACGGCCTTGAAATCGGCGCCTTCGTCGGTCATACGGCTGAGGATATAGTTGGAGGTGCCGTTGAGTATGCCGAGAAACCCCGAAATACGGTCAGAGGCAAACCCTTCCTGCATGGTTCTGATGATGGGAATGCCGCCGCCAACGCTTGCTTCAAAAGCCACATCAACGCCTGCGCGCCGTGCTGCGCTGAATATTTCCCATCCGTGCTTCGAGAGCAGCGCCTTGTTGGCCGTGACGACATGCTTGCCGTTTTCAATAGCTTTCAGGATGAGCCTGCGCGCAGGCTCGATGCCGCCCATAAGCTCCACGACGATATCGATTGACGGATTGCTGACAATCTCATCTGCGCTGGTGGTGAGCATGCCCTTCTTCAGCGTCACGCCGCGGCTGCGCCTGATGTCGAGATCGGCAATTTTTTTCAGCTCAATGCTCGCGCCAAGGCGCTGCTGCAGCAGGCCGGCGTTTTTCTCAAGAATTTTTGCTACGCCCGTTCCCACGGTGCCAAAGCCGATAAGTCCAACGGAAATCGTTTGCATGCGTTCTCCTCTGATGCGGTTGTGCTTGTGTGGCGTTCACCATAACGCAAGAGCCCCTGGTTTGTCAAGAAGGCGGGGGCTGTCTGCAGCTGCCGACAAAACTTTCCGCAAAGCCGGGATTTGATGCGAAGTGCAGGTGCATATACCCCGCAAGCGTATTGTGCAGCCGGAAGCCTTCAGCAAATTCGGCCTTGTCCTTGCGGCGCGTGACGCGGCAGGTGCGCTGAATGCGGGCCGGCATGTCGCTGATGGCTGAGTAGTGGAATTCATGGCCGCGGATTTTTTTACCTTCCGCAAGAAACGGGTGGCCGGGGAGCGCAGCAACCTCGACATAGCCCAGGCGCTGCAAACGCGGCAGCATGCGGGCCTGCGCAGGGAAAACGCCTGCCATGGCATGGCTGTTGCCGTCAAGACCGGTGAGGGATTCAAGCAGATAGAGAAACCCGCCGCATTCGGCGTACACTGGGCGGCCGTCGGTGCAGAATGCGGCAATGTCTTTGCGCATTGATGTATTGCGGCTGAGTGCTGCGGCATGCAGCTCAGGATAGCCGCCGGGCAGATAGAGCCCTGCAACGTCGGGAAGTGCGCATCATGCATGGGGCTGAAGAAGACCAGTTCTGCGCCGAAATGCTTTCAGCATGTCGAGATTATCCTGGTAGCAGAAGCAGAAGGCCTCGTCGCGGGCAATGCCGATTTTGGGGAGTTCGGATTCCGGAGTCTGGAGTTCTGGAGTGTGTGGAATGATGTACTCGTAGGGGCAGAGCTGTGTGTCTGCCCTGCAATGGCAATTCAATTATTTTTTGAACATCAACCGTCTGTGCCAGATTTAGTGTGCCAGATGTTTAATGTTTTCCTGCAGAGCATCCCGCTCGGAGGCCATCACAAGCCCCAGATGCCGCTCGGGCGTATGCCATTGCTGCGTTGCGCGGTATATACCCCAGCACTGCTGCCCGGCATTTCTCCTGCACACCCGCTTTCAGCATTTCATAATGCGCCGGGCTGGCGACTTTGTTGAAAATGATGCCTGCAATGCGCACGTCAGTGTCAAACTGCTCAAACCCGAGCACAACCGCCCCTGCGCGAGCGGGCAAACGATGAGCCGTCTATGACAAGAATAACCGGCAGTTCAAGCATCTTTGCAATCTGCGCGGAGGAGCCTTCATCGCCTGCCCCGCTCAGCCCGTCGAAAAGCCCCATGACGCCTTCAACCACGCCGATATCGGCGCCTTCCATGGCGCGATGAAATGTCTGCAGGCAGCAGTCGCGCCCCATCATCCAGCCGTCGAGATTGCGCGAGACGCGGCCGGTCACCGCAGTGTGGTAGCCGGGGTCGATAAAATCAGGCCCCACCTTGAAGCACTGCACCGCAATCCCCCGGTCGATAAGCGCCCGGGCAAGGGCTGCCGTGATCATGGTTTTTCCGGTGCCGCTGCGTTCTGCTGCGATGAGAAGACCCTGTGGCATAGACAGTAGAATGAATGGGGTTATTGTTGGAAACAGTTTTTTCAGGTTGGGTTAAGCCCGAAAGAAACCGTTGGGTTTCGTACCTCAACCCAACCTGCGCAAAAGCTAAATGCTTATGAAGAAGTACAGGTATAAGGGCGAACCCAGCAAATCCATGGTTCGGGGTTTTATTCAGTAGGGGCACGATGCCTCGTGCCCCTGCATTAGAATCCTGGATGCCGGCGTCCGCCGGCATGACGAGAAAGAGATTTTGCCGGAATTTTTATGTGCTCTGTTGTTTTGGCGCTGGTATAAAAAATATGCCTGCAGCTTTTACTCTTCTTCCTGCTCGCCGTTTTCTTCGTCGGGCCCCCGGGAAACAACCACGCGGGCAGGGCGAAGGAGTTTGTCGTTCAGGAAATACCCCTTCTGAAACTCCGCCATAACCGTATTTTCAGCATACTCCTCGTTGCTCCTGATGGGCCATTGCTTCATGCTTTTCAGGATCAAAAGTCTGCCCGATGGAATCAAACGGCTTGATATTGAATTTTTCGAGCGTGGCAAGAAACTGCTTGAAAATCATTTCAACGCCTTCGACCACTGCAGCGGCATTTGCTGCGGTTTTTGCCTGCTCGAGCGCCCGTTCAAAATTATCAGCAACGGGCAGAATATCCAGCGCCATCTTTTCAGCGCCGTATTTCAGAAGGTCATCTTTTTCGCGGGCAACGCGCTTGCGGTAATTGTCGAACTCGGCCATGGTGCGCAGCAGCCGGTCTGAAAGCTCATTGTTTTCTTTTTCAAGCTTCTCGATTTGCCCAACAAGCTCTTCCCGCCCTGAAAGGGTTATGTCCTGCCCCGCAAGGGGTTCATCTGCCGGGTTCGTTTCCAAAGCATCGCTGATGCATTTCATCATCGGGTGCTTCGGAAGCTTTGTGGCTTTTATGGCGGTTATGATCTTTTGCAGATATGTGTTTTTTGCTCGCAGACACGGTATATCACGCTCCCCTATGGTTCTGGTTTCAGCAACAGCCTGAGTAATGTTTTTAAAAATAAGGATTAGAATGCTATTGTCAAGTTTTCGAGGAATTTTTCCGGGAAGATGCATGGTTGCATTGTCAGTTATACAAGAGACAACCGGGCCGGTCAGCCTTTTTTATCGCTGCGGATTTTTTTAACAATACCCTTGCGCCGCAGCCGGCTGCTGATGTCCTGGTCTTCATGCCGCATGATAGTGTGCAGATACGCCTTTTCATTGTCAATGGCAAGCCGGTAGAGGTCGTCCTGTATGCCCCAACGCTGCATGAAATGGGCTGCCATAAACCTATCGGTATTTTCAAGCTTATTTTTGAAGCGATCGTCTGCAATCGAATGAAAATCCATGGTCTTGCGCAGGAGGTCTTCTGCGCTGTTATAGCCGCTTACCAGTCCCTCCTGAAATTCCTGATACAGGTAAAAAAGTTTTTCAAGATGCGCCCTGTCCGCCATTTGCGCAAGCAGATCGGCTGCGGCGAGCATTTTCCCCAGCAGCTCCACGTCGCGCGACGGCCACATGATGGTGTCGAAGTCGGCGTCAAGATCCGTGCAGCAGATCATGGTCTGGCAGGCTGTGATATCATCGGGGGTAAAACCATGCTGCCTGCCATAGTGACCGGCAAAATTCATGCTGCGGCTCACATGGGCCGCGGTATGCTTGCCGCCTGCCCCGATAGCCTATTTTTTTCCGGTATATAGCCCGTATCATGCAGCAGTGCCGCAATCAGGCCGAGCTTGACAGCCGGTTTGGACAGCCGCAGCCCTTCTGCCCCTGCTCCGTGGATCAGGCGGATCATGGCCAGCAGTGTTTCGGCGCAGTGCTGAAAATCATGGTAGCCGGTGCTGCATGCCTGGTAACCGGGATAGTCTCCGGCATACAGGCGCATGGTATCATGAAAAACCTGTATAACCGGTCCGCATCCATGCCTGGATAGGCCATCTGCAGCACGGTCTCGGTCTCATGCAGGATCCCTTCGGCAGAAGCCATGTTTATAAGATCATACAGGCGTTTAGCATTCATGCTGCGTCTCTGTTCTTGTCTTTGTAAAATGCATACGGTTCAATGTCAGCCGCACTTTAGAAATTTTTGATGATAGGTATGTTTTGGCTGGTTGCACAATACACGCCATACTTGATTCCCTCAAGGATATAGGCCGATATTCCCCTGTCGCTTTTCCACCAGTCGCGTTCGCTGAAAAGTTCATTGCCCGCTCCTGCCGATTCCACAGCAATGCCTGTGCCGTTAAAAACTTTTGTGAAAGCGTGCAATGCCCGGCGCGTGTGGAAATCATCGGTTACGATGATGATGCGCTTATAGCTGTTTTTGCGCGCCCAGTCCTTCAGGTCATATGCTTCATCAAAGGTTGAGGTGGCGCCGCCCTTTTGCGACGGCACATGAGTCAGCTCGCAATCGGCGTGCAGCAGATGCATGAAAGCCTCCGCCTTGTCTCTGTCCGTGCACGGCAGTTGTGCCGTCAGAGCATTAAACGGCCGCTCTTCTGTCATGAGAATGCGCGGCGCATA
>CAVRBJ010000026.1:0-60099 GCA_963718965.1 uncultured delta proteobacterium
CAACCGGCGCATTCTATGAAGGAGACCTTGCGCTGTACACCGGCTTTGAACATCCCCATGGCTGGGGCCGCGGCCAGGTGCGCCGGTTTCTTGACCGCCAGTTCAAGAGCCATCCTGCCATAGCGCCTATTTTGCGGCGCGACCCGCCGTTTTTCACCTCGAATCATGCCCCGCTGTTCATCCGCCCGTGAACCCGATATACGGATTACGGGAAAAGAGAGTATTGCCACTCTTAAAAATACCGTCCGACGGCAATGGAAAAACACGGGCCCGACAAATCTATATCCATTCGCTGCCGCGCGTTTATATCAACGGGTATCCGCCTGCCGCCTATTTTGAGTTCATCGGTCAGATGCAGCTTCGCATTGCCCTTGAGCCGGTTCCAGATCTGAAAGGCCGAAACCGTTACAAGCCACCGGTTCATCTGCGGGGAAATATTGCCAAGGTTGACATTAAACCCCGTCATCATTTTATAGCCCCATTCGCTTTTAGACCAGTTGCTTTGAGCCCTGTCGTAGAAATAACCCCCCTTGCGCACCTTGAAGGCTGTTTCGCTCCTGAAAAATGTATATCCCAGCCCCACGGCGATAAAGGGTTCAATAATCCGGCCGGAGGAATACTGGTCTTTGTAATCCGTTGTCAACGGGTAAAAATAGAGGTTTGACCACATCTCGACAGCGCTGTAGCGCTGCCGCATCCGGATGGAGACATCAAGGGCGTTTGCTGAAAGCCGGTGCTTGACGATATGAGCGATCCGGTTGATCCTGCAAGTGCAAAATCAGCCTTGAAATATTTCGACAGGTCTTTCCAGAGCACAATATCAATAGTCTGGATGATCATGGTGTCCCAGTCTTTCAGATCACTGCCGGTGAAGCGATTTATATCCCGTATCACGTGGTTGGCGTTGGTGAGCTTCGGCTGGGAGTTGGTCGTCTGGAGCTTAATGCCGTCAAAAAAAGGTATCTTGCATTTGCTGCTGCCTGACTCCCCAAAGGCAGCATGCTCTTCATCAGCGGAGCAGGGCGCAGGGCGGCAAAAAATAAAAGCGGTGCACAGAAGCAGTGCTGGGAAAAAGGCCGGCACTAAACGATGATGTCTGGTCATTGCGGGTTCTCAGATCAAGAACACAGCGGATTGTTTCTGCCATGTCACGCATCAGCATCGGTTTTTTTATAACGTCACGGAATCCAAGCTCTTTTGCCTTATCTATATCATCTTGATCCTGCGATCCGGTGCAAAGGATTACGGGCAGATCCGGTTTTATGCGGAGGAGCTCTCTGCCAAAATCAAAACCCGTCATATGCGGCATGTTTTTGTCGGTTATGACCAGGTCAAACCGGTCGGGGTTTTCGTTGAACAGGGCAAGGGCCTCAAGGACATTTGCCGTGGCCATCACTGTATAGCCCATTTCTTGAAGCATTTCCTGAACTACCTCGACAGAGGAGCCTTCGTCATCGACAAACAGGATTTTTTCGCTTCCTGAGGGCATGGCGGCATCCTTCTGCTCGCCTCATTGCCCGCCTGTTCTGCAAGCCGGGGCAGCAGCACAGAAAACGTTGTTCCCTTGCCGAGCTCACCGCTGACCAGAATTTTTCCCCCGTAATTTTTCACAATGCCGTGCACGACTGAAAGCCCCATGCCGGTGCCTTCCCCGAGAGCTTTCGTTGTAAAAAAGGGGTCAAAGATCCGGCCGATAACTTTAGGGTCTATCCCGGCGCCGGTATCCCGCACAGTCACTTTGAGGTATGCCCCGGCTGGAGATCGGGAAACTGCTCTTTCGACGCCGTGTCGATATGCAGCTCATCAAGCGCCACCTCAAGAATCCCTCCTTTTTCCTTCATGGCATGCGCCGCATTGGTGCACAGGTTCATGAGTATCTGATGCACCTGCGTCGGGTCGGCAAGAACAGTATCGGCAGCAGCCCGCAGGTGCTCCTGAATTTCAATATGCCGCGGCAGACCCACGCGCAGCAGCTTGAGCGTTTCCTTGATAATACTCCCGATCTTCACCGGCAGCCGCTCCTCATCCCGCTGGCGGCTGAACGTCAGAATCTGATTTATCAGGTCTTTGGCGCGGTTTCCCGCGTTTAATATCTGCGTGAAAATATACTCTATTTTCCCCTGATCAATGCTTTTTTTGTGCAGGCCGAGTTCGGCATATCCGATTACGGCGGTCAGGATATTATTAAAGTCGTGGGCGATGCCGCCGGCCAGCGTGCCGATCGCCTCCATTTTCTGTACCTGAATGAGCTCCTTTTCCGCGCGCTTGCGCTCCTGCATTTCCACCTCAAGGTCCCTGTTTGCCTGCATCAGCTGCTCAGTGCGCGCCCGGACCCGCATCTCGAGTTCGCGGTTTGCCTCCTCTACCTTTTCCCGTTCAAGCTCAAGCAGCTTGGAAAAATAAAAATCCCGGCGTGAGGACAGTTCGATGAAATAGCAGGATAACATGCCGATAATGTTTGCGCAGATAAAGAAAAAATTATTATTGATAAGCACTGTTACCGGCGCGTCGAGAGAGAGAAGTGATGCCAGTTCATAAAACACGACAATCACCCAGCCGGCAAACGATGCCCATAAAAAGCGAAGGCCGATAAAGGTGTAGCCGAACATGAAGATAAGGATAAGGCCGGCGTAGTATGAATAGTTTGCAGGCGGCGGGGCAACCAGTATCATCTGAACGACACATAAGCCGACCCAGATAACCCCCAGGGCATAGCTCAGCTGCATATACTTCTTGAAATGATTCGTGAAAGAGAAGACAAGGATTGCAAGCAGGCCGGGGCAAATAAGCGCATACCGTATCTGCCACAGAACGATTTTTTTATCTCCTGCCAGGGCAGCATCAAGCAAACCGAAGACAGCGAAAAAAACAATGGCCAGGAGTACGGAAAATCGTATCCTGCTCAGCGATTTATTAAAAAAGTTTTCAGAATATTCCTGTTCAAGCTGCGGCGGAAACGTCAGAGACAAAGGATTGAGCTGCATATCCCGGATGCCTGTTACCCGGCGCTTCCTGAAAAGAGAATGTCCGCATACTTCGTTGCTTGAATTTTTATAAATTTTTTCATAACCTTATTGTAACACCATTACATAAAAATGCTGCTGCTATTTATAAAACAATCGAAAGCCTAATGAAAAGACCTGCCCTTCCTTGGTTATCGGTAGATATTTGAGTATACTTGATTGCATAAAAAAGAGCCAGTGTCTACTGCCGCTTAGAGAACGCGACCAACAAATATTTTTATAGCAGGTACATTCAACTTCAAAGTGCAACACATGATCTGCCCACTTCGATAATAATACTATTTATGAGTGCTGCCATGAAAAAGTTAATTGTCAGTCTGACCATTATAGCGAACTACTGTGTCGGGCAGGCTTGAGTGCCGTCTGCGTGCCCGGCTGCATCATACCCGGTCTCCATAATTGAAACCGGCATAACCGGGGGTTTTGCATCGCCCACTCTGTGTCTTGAGCAGGAGCAGCTGACGCCGATACTGGCACATAATAGAACCCTGCAAAAGCCCTATCTGATTAATTAGAACGGGCGGCGGGGGAAGGTCTTTTCGCGCATAGACAGCGCCTTTATGACGGCTTTGATTCCCAAACAGGTCGAGGCTTTCGACAGTGCAGCAGACCCGTCTGATAACCTCACGCAGCCGTCACCCGGCTACACCTGGCGGCTGAAAATTTTCCATCCCGGCTCTGCTCCCGGCAAACTTCCTCCTTCAGATGGAGCCGCTCATATAATTATCTTTTGTGCAGTGTGCAGGAGCGGAGAAATCAGGCCCGCAGTACGCTACCGCCATGGACTGGCTGGGCAGATATTATGCGAAAAATGGCTTTATTGCTGCTCTCCCGGACATGATCGGCAATGACGAGAATCTCTCTCCTGGAATGAATGCAGCAGAAGGTTCCGGGCTTTAAGGCTTGCGGCTCAGTTTTCTGCAGGAGTCCTCTTTGAAAAGCGCAGCAATACGCTCATAGAGACGAGGCGGTTGTGGGCAAAGATAAGTATTCCAAGCGGGTGGCGGCTCGAAGGATACAATGACGGTGACGGCAGTTGCAAAACATCTGAAGCTGACGACTATCAACTGTGTACAAGCTTGTGAAGAATGGCTGGCTGACAGCTGCACCGTTTGGCGGAAGCATACGATTCAGCAGAAAACATATTGAGTCGCTGGGCGTACAGGCTTCATGGGCTGCCCTTTCTACATTCTTTCAGAAGGCGGCGGCAGGGAAGTCGTTGCTCTGGCTCTTGCCCGGGACAGAAAAAGGGTGGACGCGCTTTCGCGGCCCACCCGTAAAAAATTCATGCAGCTTTTTGCCGCAGATGCCGGCGCACCAGCGGCTGATTTTCTCAAACTAGAAAATTATCTTTTTCTGATCCTGCTGGCCCGGCACTACAATGCGCGAGGCTGCTTCTCTCTGATAGCGCTTGGCCTCTTCTATAAGCTCCTCGACTGCTTTATTGACTGAGGCAGGGAATGCGGCGATAGCCTCATCAAGGCTGTTTGCCTCCAGCATGCACTGGATAGGCAGCGGGCCGCCGCCAGACATAATCTGCGTCTGGCCCATGTACACTGCCGTACGGCTCGGATCATCTGAGCCATCTGGCTTGATCGGAATAAAGCGCTTGACCGTTCCTGCATGCAGGTCGGTAAATGTCTCTTCCCGGTACAGGCTGTTTTTGTCAATGCTTACGTCAAGAAGCGGTTTCTGGTCATTCATGCTTAAATCTCCTTATGGGTAAATGCTCAAGTTGCCGGTTTATTTGTATCTGGCACGTATGGCATACTATGTACCAAATTATGAACAAAAAATCTAACCTCTATTTTATTTAAACATGCTCCATTGTGGCCAAACGCCTGCTCATCCTCTGCCCGGCAGATACCCCCAGGCCGGGTTGCGTGTGTGGACAATGGCCGTTCGAAATTAATAACGCAACAGCAGAAGAGGTTTTTATGAAAAACATTGTTTTTTTGCTCGCAGCCGTGCTTGTGCTGACCAGCGGCTGCATCCGCCTGAAAGCAGGTTATTATCCAGAGCCATACAAGGCTGATTTTCAGGGCTGGTTCAAGGGCTATGCCAGCTATAAAGTCTGCATCCATTCGCCCTGAGCCAGTCGAAGGGCCGAACGATGCAATGCCATCAGCGCATGACGTTCATGGTTCGACGAGCTCACCACGAACGTATCTGGTTTGCGGCTATAATATAATATTAAATGCTCTAACTCGATAAACAAATCTTCCGGTAGCAGAGATATAAAATGAATGCCGCCGATAAGGCTGTCTCCGCGTTTGTGTCTGGTTTTCACTTCACCCTTTAGGCTCAATTGCTCAGGTGTTTTCAATATACACAGCTCCAGAAAAACCCGGACTCCTCTGGTGAGCGGCGCATTCAGGGGGAACAGCACCCCCACACCGCTGCGGCTCAGATTAATAATAGTTCCTTCCTTGCACCTCGTGCTTTCGCCTTTTATGAAATATTGAACCGGAAGCTGAACAGTTTCCCTGCTCCATTTTCGCCGATTGGCTGTACGTTCATGCGCCATTTCTCAAGCCTCAATAATTAAAATCATTCTTCATAATAGCGGCTGATTTCTGTCCGGCATTAATCGGAAAAACCACTGCATCACAAGGGTATCGACGTCCCGCGTACAGCTCAGCCCCGGTTCTTTATGCTTGAATTTATTGTGTTTTGAATTTAATGATTATAACAGGTGCCTTGTTTAAATAATGCCCGGTATCGCCATGAAACCATATCACCGCGAAGGTCTTACGCTATCCCCGCTCAAAGAGGGATCACGGCAGTACTTGAAAGCAAGCTACCCGGTTCGCTACGGGCAGTATGCAGAAATACTGGACAGGCAGTACAGCTATCAGTTCAATCTCAACGGAGAAATAAAGTTCGTTCAGGGGCAGAGCCATCACTGGCATCATACTGACTGGCTCAAGCGGACGCCTGCAAATGACTGGATATATTATTCAGCAAGCGGCTACGGCAGTGTTGAGAGCATGCTGGGTGAGCAGTACCTGCCGTGCCTGTCCTATGAATGCAGCCCGTATGCAGCCGTGGATCCGTTTGAAACAGCGCCGGTTAAAAAAGCCCTTGCCGCCGTGGGGAATCTGCATGTGCGGATTGTTGGCCTTGCAGGCCGATTCGGGGATGAGCAGGTGCGGACATTCCTCCAGCGGGCCGCCGGCAATGATTCGGCAATGCTTGCCGCGCGCGCGCAGCGGCTTCATGCTATCATCGGCAGCCGCGTAACGGTGCTTCCGCCAGACACCCGGCATGTTGACTATGATGTGATTCCCGTCATCATAGCCGATGGCTGCCTGTATCAGTGCGGCTTCTGCTCTGTTAAGACCGGCCGGAATTTCGCACTGCGCAGCAGGCAGGACATTGTCAGCCAGCTGGAAAAGCTTCGTGATTTTTACGGGCCCGACCTGCGCAATTATAACTCCCTCTTTCTGGGGCAGCACGATGCCCTGTTTGCCGGCTGGGAGCATATCGCCTTCACCCTTGAAACAGCGTATGAGCTTTTTCAGTTTAAGGAATCCTGCATGAACGGCGCCAACGCATTCATGTTCGGCAGCGTCGGGTCGCTGCTTGCCGCGCCGGACAGCTTTTTCCGGTCGCTCAATGAAACCCCTTTTTACACCTACATCAATATCGGCCTTGAATCGGCACAGCAGGAGGCCCTGGATATATTGAAAAAGCCCCTCCTGGAAAGACGGGTCAGGGACGCGTTTCTGAAAATGATGGATATAAACAAAAACTGCGACAGGATAGAAATAACCTCGAATTTTGTCACCGGAGATCCGCTGCCTCAAGGCCATGTGTCGTCCATGATTGACCTGGTAAAGCGCAGCGCCGAGAGGCAGTGCAGCAAGGGTGCCATATACCTGTCCCCGCTGTCACCGCAGAAGCCCATGAAAGCAGTGCGGGAGCAGCTTTTTGCTCTGAAGCGCAACAGCCGCATCCCCGTGTTTCTGTATATTATGCAGAGGCTGTGATGCCAGCAGACAGACGCAGAGCAAACACGGTATGTTTATTGCGGGGGAAGCGGGTGGCGTTTTCGAGTGGAAATAAAAGGGTGTGTGCGGCCCTTATTGGTGGTAAACCGGAGACGGGATAACACTTTTTCTTTTTTTTACGCCAGCTTGGCAAACATTTCTTCGGGCAGCAAAGATACAAATTCAACACCGCCAACCAAACCGTCATTTCTTGTGTTTTTATTTTTGATCTCTCCCCGGACGGTCAACTGCTCGAATGTTTTTGGTACAATGAGCTCAAAAAAAACAGAGGCCCTTGCTTTGAGTGGCTCGCTCAAAGGAAACAGCACGCCAGCTCCGCTGCGGCTTATATTTAGAATAGTGCAATCCATATACCGTGAACTTTCCCCCTTTATAAAATATTGAGCTGGCAAGTGCACAGCTGCCCTGTGCCATTTGCGAGGGTTAAAATTAAAATTTGCATCCTGCATACATCAAGCCTCCATGTTAAAAATGAGCCCTGTTAATATGTTCGAGCTTTTTCTTTATTCGGCTTTAATCCGATGTTGATTTAATTATAACCAATGGATAATAAAAAATAAAGGTCTTAATGGTTTTAGCACTTAAAAACATACCAAGGCAAAGGGCGTTTATAAAAAAAATACCTTAAAAAACAGTGTTTTCCAATAAGGAGTAATTAGCCTCAGGCTGCATACAGGGGGCGTTCAATCCCGGTCGAAGTGTATGTTGCCGTAACCGTTTGCTTAAAAAGCTTGGCCAGACTTTCAGCCGCCCGTTTATTCCAGGAATTATTATTAAAAATAATCTCCTTTTTTATTGCCCTTGACAGAGCCGCGGCGCCTTTATAAGATGGGCTCCATATTATTCAGGGAGCAACTATGGAAATCACGGGACGCGCTATTTTTGACGAGGCGGCACACGACATTGCCCGGTGCGCAGCAGACAATGCAGGCATCATAGCGCGCATGGCCGAAGCCCTGATCGCCTGCTTTGAGCGTGGCGGAAAGGTTCTCATCTGCGGCAATGGCGGCAGCGCAGCCGAGGCCCAGCACTTTGCCGCAGAATTTATAAACAAGATGTTTTCCTTCCGCAAAGCCCTTCCTGCCCTTGCTCTCACAACCGATTCATCCGCCATTACCAGCATCGGCAATGATCTTGCCTTTGAGGATATTTTTTCGCGTCAGGTTGAAGCCCTTGGCTGCAGGGGGGACATACTCTGGGGCCTGAGCACCAGCGGCCGGTCTGCCAATGTCATCAAGGCTTTTGCCGCAGCACGGGCAGCAGGCCTTACCCGTATCGCTTTCTGCGGCAAGCCGGGCAGCGATATGGAAGCGCAGGCGGACATCACCCTGACGGTTGCATCCGGCAACACAGCCCGCATCCAGGAGGTGCATCTGGTTGCGGGGCATGTGCTCTGTGAGCTGGTGGAGCAGCATTATTGTAAAAAAGGTCTGCCAGCCTGAACTGCCGGAGACTTGTTTTTTAAATGTGAGAGAGGGGGGATTTTAAGAATGGAACGCAGAATCACAATAACCTCCGGCAAAGTGCATCTTGGCGGCGTGCTTTCAGCAAGCCCTACGGCAGATGCCGTCTGGAACTGCCTGCCACTGCATGCTTCGGTAAACACCTGGGGAGATGAGATTTATTTCAGTATTCCGGTGAAGGTTGACCTTGAAGATAATGCCAAAGACATCGTCGAGATGGGTGATATGGGCTACTGGCCATCGGGCGCGGCGTTCTGCATTTTTTTCGGCCCCACGCCCGTGAGCAGGCCGGGCGAGATCAGGCCTGCAAGCGCGGTGAATGTTTTCGGTAAAGTCAAGGGCGATACGGAGGCTTTGAAACAGATCCCCGCTGGCAGCGCCATAACCATTGCAAAGGCGCAGTAAATGGCCGCACCTTCCCGCAGCCCTGTGCTCTTTCTGGCGACCGGCTGCGGCGCAGGCTATGCCCCGCTTGCCCCGGGCACGGCAGGCTCAGCTGTCGGTGTCGTGCTGTTCTATCTGCTGTCCCCGCTGCCGCTGCGCCTGGTATATTGCCATAACCGCCTTTGTCACGCTTGCCGCCATCTGGTGCGCGGGTACAGCTGAAAAAATTCTCGGCACGAATGATCCGCCGCAGGTAGTCATTGATGAAGTCGCCGGACAGCTTATAACGCTCGCGGCCCTGCCGGCGCACTGGACCTACATGCTCGGCGGCTTTCTTCTTTTCCGTCTGCTTGATATCATAAAGCCGTGGCCGGCAAATACAATAAACAGGGATATGCATGGAGGCACGGGCATCGTTTTGGATGATGTGGTTGCGGGCATATATGCCAATGTTATTTTACAGCTTGTGAAGACGATAGCCTGATTTTTCATCAATAATTTTTTATCAGTTTGAATTCATTATGAACTTATTATGTGATGGAATTCCGTTATAACTTCATAATGAGCGGATAACCCGGGGATTTTACAGGAGGCAATTTAAAATGAACTTTGCGAAGCTTGATGTATTGAAAGCAAAGCTTGATTCGTACCGCCCCCTGTCTCCGGAGATTGCCGGCAATCTGTATGAAGATTTGATTGTGCGCTGGACCTACAATTCAAACGCCATCGAAGGCAATACCCTGACGCTCAAGGAAACCAAGGTGGCGCTTGAAGGTATAACAATCGGCGGTAAAACCATGCGGGAGCACTTCGAAGCCATTAACCATCGTGAAGCTATTTTGTATGTCGAAGATTTGATTAAACAAAATGAGCCCCTTTCACAGTGGCAGATCAAGTCGCTGCATCAGCTTATTCTGAAAAACATCGATGCTGAACATGCCGGAGCCTACCGGACCATGAATGTGCTCATATCGGGGGCAGCCCATAGGCCGCCTGATTATCTGCTGCTGGCAGAAGAAATGGAGCGTTTCATCAACTGGTATGCAACGGATGGCATGCGCCTGCATCCGGTTGAGCGTGCCGCTCGCGTGCATGCCGATTTTGTGAAGATTCACCCCTTTATCGACGGCAATGGCCGCACAGCGCGACTGCTGATGAATCTTGAACTGGTGAAGGCGGGTTTCCCTGCAGCCGTGCTGCCGGTTGAACGAAGGCTGGCATATTATGAAGCCATCGACGCCGCCCATGTCCGCGGCGACTATGAGCCTTTTCTGAATTTGATGGCTGAAACAGTTGAGCAGAGTTTCGAGCCGTACTGGTTTGCCTTGGGTGTGAAGTGATGGATCAAAATTCAATCGTTAGAGTGTTTCGAATAGCGGTCGCAAGAAAAGCAACAGCAGCACGTCGCCACATTGCCTGTTGATTGACACTATGTATTCTTGTCTGCTCCAACGAAACCTTTTACTGAAAAGAACAACCCCTACTGGAAAATTCAGGATTTTGTGTAATATACTTGTAGAGCCAGAGATACGATGGCGCAAACTGTAACAGGCAAACCAAACCATGATGTAAGGAGAAACAGGTATGCAGATTAACATCGAAAAAGAGTATATTGAGCTGACTCCCGAACGCCCTGATGAAACAGCCAAGCTGGAAGCGCTCTGGCGGATGATTGTTGACTGTGCCAGGTTCAACAAAAAGCTCGTGCCTATGGGCGAGTATATTCCTTCAAAAAGGAATATGGCCCGGTTTGCCATTGAAGGCCCCCCGGGCGGCTCAGCAGTGCAGGAGGTCCGCGTTGACCGGGACTGCCGCTGCTATTGCCAGCAGTGCAATAAATTCGTGGTGCTCAAAAAGGGCGACCTGATTCCTCCCTGCTGCGGCAAGCTTATGGAGATTCTGGACTGAAGCGCGGTTTTGACAGCTGCCACGAATAAACGGAGCGTTACATGATCGAACTGCTTACCATCGGAGATGAGCTGCTTTCGGGCCGCACCCCGGATAGCAATTCGTGTTTTATCGCCCGGTCGCTGACTGAAGCCGGACTGTCTGCACAGCGGTTCAGCTCGGTGGGCGACAGCCTTGAAGATATCCGGCGAGCGCTGACCAGTCTTTTGCCCGACACGCGTTTTCTCATTGCCACGGGCGGTCTTGGCCCGACAGATGACGACCTGACAGCTCAGGCAGCGGCCCTTACCTTCGGCCGCGAGCTTGCGGTGAGCGAGGCTGCCATAGGCAATATGGAGCGCCGCTACCGCGAATTCGGCCGGCCCATGCCTGATGCGGCAAAGAAACAGGCTGTGTTACCCGAAGGCTGCGACGCCTATTGCAAATCCCGTCGGCACGGCATGCGGCTTTTTAATTAAGGATGGCATGCGGCATTTCATGTTCCTGCCAGGGGTTCCCGAAGAAGTGCATGCCATGACAGCCGGTTTTATCATTCCCTATATCCGCAGTGAAGCCGGCATCAGCCAGATTATCAAAAGCAGAACGCTGAAGGTCTTCGGCCTCTGGGAATCAAAAATACAGGAGCTGCTCAGCGGCCATCTGCCCGATCTGCCGTTCTGTTGCGCTTGGTTTTTATCCGAGCTTTCCCGAGGTAAGCCTGAAAATAACCGGCCGGGGCACGCAGGAGCAGCAGGTTGAAAAAGAAATCGGGCTGTTTCAGGCTGCCATTAAGGATCATGTCGGCGACTATATTTATTCGGAAAACAATGAAACAATGGAAGAAGTTGTCGGCCGGATGCTTGCCGCGCAGGGTGCTTCGATTGCCGTAGCCGAATCCTGCACCGGCGGGCTTATCACGCACCGGCTAACCAATGTGCCCGGAAGCTCTGCCTATGTGGAGCGCTCGTTTGTGGTGTACAGCAACCTGGCCAAGCAGGAGCTGCTGGCGGTGCCGGAGGCAGTGCTTGCCGAGTACGGGGCGGTCAGCGAGCCGGTGGCGCGGCTCATGGCGGAAGGCGCACGCAAAGCCGCAGGCACGGTCTACGGCCTTTCCGTCACCGGCATTGCCGGCCCGGGCGGCGGCTCGCCGGAGAAGCCCGTCGGCACGGTGTTTATCGGCGTCGCTGCCCCCGGGCAGACGGTTGTTAAAAAAAGTTTTTCCCCGGTACGAGGGAAAAAATAAAAATCATGACCTCCCAGATGGCGCTTAATCTTCTGCGGCTGGTTATGATGGGCAAAGGTATTGAATGAATTTGTTGAAAAGAACCCGATAAAGGGATTGCAGCAAAAATAATTTCTTTATCTGTTCCCAGTCAGCATGATATAGTATATATATAGTTTTGCCAAATACCGGCTTTAAAACCACATTTTGAAAAGGAAGGATCTGTGTCATGAGAATATTTTGCCTATGTGTGTCTGTTTCTGTGCCTCAGCCTTGCTGCAGGCCGTACGAATATCGTTTGCGCTGCATCGGCGGACGCACAGGACTCGATGTATGATCCTTTTGAAAAGACCGGCGGGAATGCCGGTGCAGCCGAGCAGCAGGTTGCCGACCCCCTTGAAAAATTCAACCGGGGCATGTTTGTTTTTAATGACAAGCTGTATTACTGGGTATTAAAGCCGGCTGCTCAGGGTTACAGCTATGTCGTGCCGGAGCCTGCGCGCATGTGCGTGAAAAGATTTTTCTTGAACCTGATCACGCCGGTGCGCATGGTCAACTGCCTGCTGCAGGGAAAATTTAAAGGTGCGGGCGTGGAGCTGACACGCTTTGTCGTGAATTCGACATCGGGTATCGGCGGGCTGTTTGATCCGTCGTATTACTGCTGGGGCCTGACCCGTCAGGATGAGGATACGGGCAGAACTCTCGGCCGGTACGGCGTCGGCCACGGCATCTATATCGTCTGGCCGATTTTGGGCCCGTCAAGCGCGCGCGATACCGTGGGCATGGTCGGAGATTCTTTCCTTGACCCACTGTCATATGTCAATCTGCATCTCTGGGAGCGGGCCGGGATCGAAGCCTATCAGAGAGTAAATAACGGTGTCTCTGAAAATTGATGAATATGATGAATTCAAGAAAAGCGCCGTTGACCCGTATGTTTCGCTGAGAAACGCCTATCTTCAAAACAGGCAGTACGGCCTTGAAGCAATGATTTCAACGCCGGCTCATCCCGGTGCTTAAAACAGGTATTCGGTAAAAGCGCTTCTCCGGAGCGCTTTTACTGCTTTTTGGGGGCTGCAGCAGGGGGCTTTTCAATGATATCCCCTTCGCCCTGCTTGGCTTTCAGCTTTTCGATAAGCTTTTCATAGGAGCCGTTTGCCAGCAGCTCATTGAACTGCGTGCGGTAATTGGCGACAATGCCGACTCCTTCAAGGGTCAGGTCATACACCACCCATTTCCCGCCTTTGTTGATGAGCTTATAGCTGAGCGGAATTTCTTCTTCCTTCAGGGCTACTTTTGAGTCAACCAGCGCGTATTGCCCCTCAATTGTTTCCTCTGGTATAAACAATATTGCCTGCTGAAAAGCCTTTTTCTTCTTTGAGAAACAGATCAACTTTCGAGATATATGTCCGCTCAAGAAACTCGCTGAAAATTGCCACAAACTCTTTCTGCTGCTGCGGTGTGAAATCCCTCCAGTGCATCCCCAGCGCCCGTCTGGCCATCTCTTCCCAGTCAAATTTCGCGGCTATTACCGTATTGATAAGCTTTTGGCGCTCCTCTTTCTTATCAGGGGCTGCATAGGCCGGGTTTTGCATGATTCCAAGGACTTTATCGACAGCGGTTTTCAGGTCA
Organism: uncultured delta proteobacterium; assembly: GCA_963718965.1. GTDB lineage: Bacteria > Desulfobacterota > WTBG01 > CAIYCZ01 > CAIRTM01 > CAIWCT01. The sequence goes on from CAVRBJ010000026.1 coordinate 13,622, forward strand.
TCGGTAATGATGCCGGCCACACCCTCACAGGGGCGGAAAAGCAGCATGCACAGCAGCACCAGGGCATACAGAGAAGTTTTTTTCAGTAACACAGGCATGATTTCTCTCCCGCAATACGTTATAAGCCGCATACATTGTGCATGATTTCGATGCATTTTTCAAGAGCGCTTTTATTGAGAAACGTGCTTGTCGACAGCGTTATGGAGCATGCTGCCAATCGGCGCGCGTTTTCGCTGTTTCTGTTCGGGACACTGTCCTGTAAATAGCCGTAGTCGGCCAGAGCGCGGGCATATATCTGTGAGACGCCGAGCCCTGTGCCGGCAAAGGCTTTAAGGGCTTTTATTTTTTGTTCGGGCTGCTCGAAAATGACGGTGATATAGGGATATGTTGCCCGTGTCAGCTGCCGCCTCCTGTACGACGGCATACCGGAAATATCTTTAAGCCCATCGATATAGCGAGCCGCCTTTTCCCGCTGGCTGCCTATGGCATCGGCAATCCGGGGGAAGGCAATATGGCCTGCCGCTTTTCTGAACGCTGAAACCGCATGAACCGGGAAATTGCTGTCAAAATCCTCACGCAAAGCTTTTATATCATCACCGCGGCGCGACCAGTAGAGCTGGGGCAGGGTGAAGACAAACCAGAAAAGCAGGGGGCGGTAAAAAAGCCCATAGCCCAGCAGCTCCAGTATGCGCCGGGCTTCCATAGGAAAATTAAATTGTACCAGCTGGCGTATTTTCGCATCCATCAGGGCGGCATGTTCATTTTTGTTGACGACCAGCACCCCGCCTTCATACAGAGTGAGCCCTTTGCCCGCAGCAAGGCTGAAGAAGGAGAAGTCGCCCAGCGTGCCAACCGGCCGGCCCGTATGCAGGGCCCCGAAGGACTGGGCGCAGTCCTCAATGACAAAAAGGCCGCGTTCTTTGATTGTTTGTTCGAAACGGGTCATATCGCAGGGTATGCCGCCAAGATGGTTTATAAGAATCGCGGCACTATCGGGATTGGCTGCGCAGGCAGCAGCAACCTGGCCAGAATCTCCATTGAAATCATGGTGCCCGATATCATACAGCTCGATGAAAAAGCCCGCCCGTCGCAGGGCAAAGGCCGCAAGCGGGCAGATAAAAGACGGCACCAGAATGGTTCTTTTTGGAGAAAGTTCTTTTAATGCTTCACATATTATATATAATGCCGAGGTTCCCGAGCAGGTGATGGCAGCATAGGGCGCGCCAAGGAAGTTTTGGAAATCCAGCGCCAGCAGGTCGCCTGCATGCCGGTTGCGGTATGCCGCGGCAAGCTCCCGGGCCGAAAGAGGGAGCCCTGCGGTGGGCGGAATGTCTTTGAATATGCTCATGGCTTTTTTTGATAAGGATGCTTATATAAAGTGGAACAATTTCATTGTACGTGCCTCGATACCATTAGTTCAATAAAAAAAGAGGACTGGGACTTTTTTTTCGCCGATTGTCCTGAAGGGTGCTGGTTCTATGAAACCCTTGAGCAGTCACGGCTTGCGGAGTTTTCATTCCATTATCTGCTTGCCTACCGGCAGGAGCGCCTGTGCGCCATCATTCCTTTTTTTACCGCCGGCTTTTATGCCGACACCGTGCTTGAGCCGGGCGTCAAGAATGCTGGTCAGGGCTGTGCGGGCTGTAGCGCCGCGGTTTTTAGTTTTTAAAACGCTTTTTTGCGGCTCGCCTTTCGGGGAGCAGGGGCTGCTGGGCATTGCCCCTGAGGTGAAAGACGTCAGGGCGCTCGTGCATGCCCTGACCCTTGAGCTGAAGGCCTTCTGCAAGCAGCAGGGCCTGTCGCTGCTGCTTTTCAAGGATTTTTCCGAACAGGACGCGACCGTTCTCGATCTGCTCGGCGGCCAGGGCTTTTTTAAAACCGACAGCTTCCCCTCGGCCATCATCGACCTGCACTATAAAACATTTGACGACTACCTGGCAAGTCTCAGCAATGGAACGCGCAAAGACCTGCGCCGCAAGCTGAAAAAAGCCCTCGACTCAGGCGCGCTCACGACAAAGGTTGTGGAGCGCGTTGATGATATTATTGATGACCTCTACCGCCTCTATATGAACACCTACACCGCCGGGGCAACAAAATTTGAAAAACTGACCCGTGATTTTTTTCTAAAGGCCGCTGAAAACGCGGGCTCCGGGTGCCGGTATTTTTTGTACTTTATCAACGGAAAGCTCGCGGCCTTCAACCTGTGCTTCGTCCACGGCGATCTGCTTATCGACAAATTCATCGGCTTTGATTACGATATAGCCCGGCAGTACAGCCTTTATTTTGTGAGCTGGTGCGTTAATGTCCAGTGGTGCATCGATAATGGCATAAAGCGATACCAGGTCGGGCAGACAGATTATGAGCCAAAGACCCGTCTCGGCTGCAGGCTTGTGCCCCTGTATGCCTATGTGCGCCATACAAACGGGCTGGTGAACAGAGGGCTGCAGGTGCTGGCAAAGTTTTTAAATATTTAAATCAGTCAGAGGCGGTTTCGTAGGGTGGATTAAGCCCGACAAAACATGGTGGGTTCGCTTCGCTTAACCCACCCTACGAGCAAGTTTGCCTGCCATAAGTGAATACATGAGGGCGAATCCACCAAACTGAGTCCATGCTTTCAAAAACCGTCCGCATACTTAATTTTGACGGGAGCCTTTTGCGGCAGACGCGCCTCATCGAGCGCTACCGGCCTGATATCATCGACCTGGCCTCCCTTGGCAGTTCCTGCAGGCTGTGGGCGAATAAAAAAACAGCGGCCGTCATCGGCGCCAGCCTGCAGCCGCAGGCGCAGCATGCCGTCACATTCCTGGGCTCTGGCGATTTTCATCATGTGTCACAGCTGCTCGTGAGCCGGTTTGCCGAACCTCTCACGCTTATTGTCTTTGATTTCCACCCCGACTGGGACATTCTGCCCCCCCGCCTTGGCTGCGGCTCATGGGTCAGCCGCGCCCTTGAGCTGAACACGGTCAGCAAAGTGCTGCTGCTGGGCATTTCATCAGATGATATTTCAAGCCCCGCAATTCATACGGGGAACCTGCAGGCACTGAAAGACGACCGGCTTGAGATATACCCCTGCGCGCACAAGCCAACGCGAGTGCTGCTCAGAAATGTGCCCCGCAACAGCTCGATACAAATACGGCGCAGCGGCCTTGCCAGCGAGATTACCTGGACTGAACTTCAGGGCAGGGATATGGCAACGTTCATGGCCGGGCTGCTGCAGCGCTGCGAGAGCAAAAAAGCGTATATAAGCATTGATAAGGACTGCCTTCGCTCAGACTCATGCTCTGAGCAACTGGGAGGAAGGCCTCTTCAGTCTTGATGAGCTGCTGGGGCTGTTACAGGTAATACAGGAAACTATGGATATTGTCGGGCTTGACATCACGGGGGAATATTCCGAGCCTGTTGTGGGAGGCAGAATAAAAGCGCTGTGCTCCCGCCTTGACCATCCCGCCGGCTATAGCGCCTGTGCCGCGTCCGCCGAAAAAATAGACACAGTAAATGAAGAAACCAATCTGCGGATTCTTGAACTTCTGCTGGGCCGGTGAGTGATACGCAATGTGCAGGCCGGCTTGATCCGCCGCGGCGGATCAAGGCTAAATTCAAAAATGCTTATTGTTTGCCGGATTGCGTATGCCAAGGCAGACGCAATCAGTCGGTAGGGTGTGCGCACCGCGCACCGATGACCTGAAAACAAACCACTCGACAACTTTATTAGTTTTTGCAATAAGCGTCTTAGGCGGCAGATCGGGTCCGCCGCCGCGGATGCCCGACAATCATTATGCTGTAATCGTATTAAAGCCGGGTACGCTGCGTTTTGCCCAGCCTTCAAACCATCCATTATTCTGTCAGGAGCTCGTATGCCGGAAAATAAAATTATGCACGGTAAAACAGTCTTGATCACCGGCGCCGGCAGGGGCATCGGCAGGGAAACAGTACGGGGCCTGGCCATGGCAGGGGCCCGGGTTGTGATGGCTTGCACCAGCAGGGAAAAGACCCGGCCGGTGTGCGAGGCGATCAAGCAGGAAACCGGCAACAGCGATATTGATCTCATGCAGCTTGATCTGGCATCACTGTCCTCGATTCGGCAGTTTGCCGCTGAGTTTTCCCGCAGATACCCTAATCTGCACGTGCTCATAAATAATGCAGGGGTTTTTTCCATGAAGCGGCTGGAAACGCCGGAGGGCTTTGAGCGGACCGTTGCCGTCAACTACCTGGGGCACTTTTTTTTGACCTGCCTTCTGCTGCCCGTGATCAGGCAAACATCCGGGGCACGCATCATCAATGTTTCATCCGATGCCTATCGTCAGGGGCAGATTAACATAAGCGACTTTCATCTGCAGAAAAATTATTCGGGCATAAAAGCCTACGGCGCCTCAAAGTTTGCCATGATGCTTTTCACGCTGGAGCTGGCAGACCGCCTGCAGGGTTCAAGCATCATGGTAAACGTTGTGCATCCCGGCACGGTTCCAACCGGCATCTGGCAGCTCTGGCCAGGCACGTGGTATCAGGGGCTGATCGACCGTATCATGGGGCTGTTTGCAAGCACCCCCGCACAGGCCGCCCGCACAAGCATCTATCTGGCAACCTCCGATGCGGTACAGGGCATTACCGGCGCATACTTTGTAAAAGAGAAACAAAAGGATCTGGCCCCGAAATGCCGGGATATCTCTCTTCGGAAAGAGCTCTGGCGAATAAGTGAAAAACTTACCGGACTTGAAAATGCCATGACCGGGCCGCAATGTGAATCAACACTCCCTGAGTCCGGTGGAAATTATTAAAAAAGAATGGCCCCGGCTTATGAAGTATTTACGGTAAGCCGCTGCCGGTTCATCTGCTGCCGCCGCCCACACAGGATCAATTGCTTTGACACCGCAGGCCGGCATATCCTATACTACCCTCATTAATCGACTTGGCAATAAAGCTCCGGATGTAAGGAAAGGAACACGCTCCATGGATTATTTTAAAGGTACCGACGATTATGTGATTTCGCCGGAGCTGCGCGACAGCGTCAATGTCTCCATTGCCCTCGGGCGGCCTCTGGTGGTGAAAGGTGAGCCGGGCACGGGAAAGACCCTGCTTGCCCGTGCCATTGCCACGGGCCTGCAGAAGCAGCTGTTTGTCTGGAATATTAAGTCCACCACCAAGGCCCAGGAAGGGCTGTATATGTATGATACGGTCAAGAGGCTCAATGACGCCCGGTTCGGCGACCGCGATATTTCTGATATTAAGCCCTATATAAAACTGGGCAAGCTCGGCGAGGCTTTTGCAGCGACCGAGCAGGTGGTGCTGATTATTGATGAAATCGACAAGGCGGAACTTGAATTCCCCAATGACCTGCTCAATGAGCTTGACGAGATGAGCTTTCATATCCCCGAGACCGGAGAGACCATCAAGGCCAGACACCGGCCCATTGTCATCATTACGTCAAACAGCGAAAAGGAGCTGCCCGACCCTTTTCTGCGGCGCTGCATTTTCCACTATATCGAATTTCCCGGCGAGCAGCTCATGGCCGACATCATCGCCGTGCATTTCCCCGACCTCGAGACCAAGCTTCTGCGGGAGGCGCTGAAAAAATTCTACTGGATACGCCGCTTTGACATGCTGCGCAAAAAACCATCTACCAGCGAGCTCATCGACTGGCTGCAGGCCCTGATTATCGCGGGCATACCTGCCGCGCTCATTGAAAAAGAGCTGCCCTTTGTGGGCACGCTTCTCAAGAAAAAGGAAGATGCGGACCTTGTCGCCAGCAAGGCGGGCAGGGCACACTATGCCTATTCAACCAGCACGAAGTCGCGGCGTGTTTCTTAATTTTTTCCTCAATCTCAAGTCAAAGGGCGTGCCTGTAACGCTGCACGAGTGGATGACCCTGCACCGCGCCCTGGCCTTGAACCTGAGCGACTGCAGCCTCACGCACTTCTACCATATCGCCCGCTCCATACTGGTGAAAAGCGAGATCTATTTCGACCGCTATGACATGGCGTTTCTGGACACGTTTTCCGGCATCGAGACAACCGACGAACTGCTTGACCGGGTGCTGGCCTGCCTGCGCCAGACGCGCGACCTGAAGCTGACGGAAGATGAGAAGAAAGAGCTTGCCGAGCTTGACCTCGACCAGGTGCTGAAAAATTTCGAGCGCCAGCTGCTTGAGCAGCGAAACGACAAAGACTATTCAAGCGATTACGGCGGCAACCGGGCTATCGGCACCAGCGGCACGTCGACGCAGGGCGCCTGGGGCTATAATCCGGCGGGCATCCGCATCGGCCAGGGCATTTCGCGCAACCGCCGCGCCGTGCAGGTTGCCGAGCGCCGCGCATTTAAAAACTATGCAAGCGACCGAACGCTGGACATTCGGCAGATGAAGGTGGCATTGTCTCATCTGCGGTCGCTGCTGCCTGCGGGCCAGGGAGACAAGCTCGATGTGGGGGCCACCATTGACGCCACGTGCAGAAATGCGGGCGAGCTTGAGCTTGTCTGGGAAGACAAAGTCAAGAAAGGCTCCAAGGTGATTTTGTTCATGGATGTGGGCGGCTCCATGACCCCGTACTCTCGTCTGGTCGATCAGCTGTTTTCGGCAGCAGCAGCCCAGATAAGCCGGTTCCGTCATTTCTATTTTCACAACTGCATCTACCAGGACCTGCGCACCGACATGGACGGCGGCAGCACCATACCGACCCTTGATTTTCTGAAAGCCATAGAGCCGGACTACAAGGTCATAGTCGTGGGGGATGCGGAAATGGCCCCCTCGGAGCTGACCTGGGTAAACGGCGCTGTTGACTACTGGTATCACAATGACACGCCCGGCATTGTCTGGCTGCAGCGGCTGCGCGCGACCTTTCCCGACATTATCTGGCTCAACCCGCTTCGCCGCGCCAGGTGGGACGCGGTGAAATCGGTCCGCATGGTGCGCGATATTTTTCCCATGTTCGAGCTGACCCTTGAAGGGCTCGATGACGGGATAAAATATCTCATTCAGGGCAAGGCGCGCCTGCACCGGGCGGGATAAGCCCCTGGAAACAGGGGTGCTTACGAAGCAGGTGAACCTGCCCCGTTTTGATCCTCGATTTTTTCTTCCCCGGCACATTGTGTATCGTTTGTTAGTACCGGTTTCATGCCGTGCATCTGCCGCATACTGTTGAGGGCATCGGCACTATGCCGGGGAAAGCGCGCCAGCTCCTGCTGCGTGAAAACCTGCCTGCCTGCAGCGCACAGGCCGGCTGGATCAAAGACCTGGCGCACCGCGCGGAAAAACAGATGAGCATTGGGCCCGACCTCGGGGAAAAAAGAGGTTATGGGCTCGATGCCCACTCCCAGGCCGTTTGCGCCGGGCCCGAATTTGCCGGCAATGTTTTGTGTAATGGTAGAGAGAATCAGGGCATCGCCGCGCTGCACAAGCTCAGGGCTCGTCATGTCGGGGTAGACGTCGGTCTCGGTGAGCCAGTACCTGCCATCATGGTTCGACGAGTAAAGAAATGGCGTGTCATCAATGCCGCCACGGTCGGTACTGTAGGTTTCTCCGAAGGTCTCAATGGATTTCTGCCACGATTGCCGGGTCTGGCGGGCAACGCTGTCAACCGGCCCTCCCAGCACATAGGAGCCGCAGTAGGCATGCCGGTTCATGCGAAAGCCCGTCACATGGCGAATGCAGTCGAGGTTCCACGGCGCAAGGGCAAAGAGGACGTCGGGCTTATGGGCAGTCGAGAGAAAGGCGCCGCCTGCCTCAGTTATAATGTCCCTGAAAACAGCTTCTTCCCAAACGAGCTGCCGGGCGGACACACACCCGCCAAGAATAATATAGCAGTTATACGGCGGGAAGAAATGCGCCCGTACCCGCTGCAGCGTCATGTCCTGCGTCTGAGAGCAGTAATAGGCATTGTAGATGCCGGTTGCATTCAGACCCATGCCGATGCCTGCCTGACCGATGGCGCGCATGGCGGCAAGCTCTGTTTCAAAGTCGGGAAACTCAGCCCACACAAGCTGTATGTTTTTCGGAGGAGGGGCCGCGTCATAACGGGCATCATCATAGGTATGTATGCAGGGCCTGCCCACGGAAGGTTCGGGCAGCACTGCTTCGCCCGGCCAGGCATGCAGCTTGACAACAATTTCAGTGATAATGCCCGTGGTGCCGATGCTTCCGCGGACAAGCGAACAAAGATCGGGCCCAGGCCCGTACTCCCAGAAAGCATCCATGCCGGCAACTGTATCAGAGCCCGTGACAAGGATATCGCCGGAGGGGGTTACCAGCTTGATGCTCACAATGTTTCGGGAAAGGCCGCCGTATTTATGGTCCGTCTGCCAGACGCCGGCAATGGCGCTCTGTGAGGAAAGCTTGCACAGGGTTGTAGCAAGGGGGCTGCCGCCGTTCCAGAGCCCCAGCTTCATGGCATCTGCCTGCACCTGGGCATAATCGGCATAGGCTTCAAGGCGGGCGGTCAAGGTGTTCGTATCAATTTTCAGCACCCGGTTCATTCTGCTCAGGTGAATGCAGACAGTCGGCAGCGGTGTTGTTGGCCCATTAAACCCTATCTGCCCGTTGGTAAAGGGTATGAAATGAACATGAAACCTCTTGCACACCCGCACCACGGACTGAACTTCATCCGTGCTGCCGGGCAGGACTATGCAGGCGGGAATATTGCTCGGATCTTTCGCATGCTTTTTCAGCGTGCCTGCCGAATCAATGGAAAATTTGCTATAGCACTCCAGCACGGCCCTGTCGCGGGATATGTTGTCAGGCCCGACAATGTTTTCCAGCGCCCGGTATATTTCGGGCGAAAGCTGTGCGGGCGCGCATTTTTTTTTCTGCTCCATGCTGGCAGGCCTTCATATTTGTTTCTGTATCCATTCAACAAGGCCACACCTGCCCAGGGAAGGGGTTTTGTCAGATCGGCCTTCATTTCAGCTACTGCATTGATTTGCCCATCCCGGTCAGTCGGCGGGCAGGTGGAGTCAGCAACGGTGAATCCCTCATTCACTGCACTGTTACGCACTACCATTTTATAAATGGCGGCGGAATTAATGGATGTTTGGCAAACCAGCCTTTTGCCAGCTGTAACAGTCGTTTATGGAATCCTGCGTTGGGAAACTGGTTTTTAACGCTCTTTATATACGATTCAGGCAAGCCCCACTTCACTACCCCTAACGAGAAATCCACCAAATCGCCCTTTCGAAACACTTCAACCAATGGGTAGCGCGCATCCTGATATTTTCTGATCTTGTGGTGCATCTCGATCATGATTCCGATTTCAGAGCCCCACAGTTCAAGATCATTTTGTTGTAAATACTTTTTCGCCAGAGCGATAGAGGGCGGCAGGTAATCAACAGTGCTGTTCGTCCACATTCCAAGGTCATGAAAGCTGCCGGCAATGATGATCTTTTTTCGCTCTTCATCAGTGCAGCTATGCAGAGCAAAGCAGAAATGAATCATGCGATAGACATGGTTTTTATATCCCTCATAGTCATTGCCGAGTGCATGTTTCCATGCGCCCAATATTTCTTCCAGCAATGGTATGCGTTCTTCTATTGCCATGATGAGTTCCTGTAATTCCGCACGCATACCGTAAAAAAAATCAGCCTTCGAAGACAGGCCGGCAGGAGTGGCTCGTTGTGTTATGTTGTATTCTCATCATTTTGTTTCCGCCTTTTTGAAACTCGCAAGGCGCTTTTTCTATATTGACAGCAAAACCAAAACTGCCCAATCTGTCTATGATTTTCTCAAGATGCCGGGATTTTTCCCCTAACTCAAGAAGCGAAAAGATCCTTGCTTCAGATGAAACCCGACAAAGCTCTTTTATTGACTGAAAGTGAAAATCCTCAGAAAGCTGTTCGCTGTAAAGAAAAAGAGGATGTGAACATGCGGCAATGTCACATGCTCTCTCCTCACCTGGAAGAGTCGGCAAACTCGCCTCGACGTATCGTCCGCCCTGCACGGCTTCTGTATAAGCAGATAAAAAATCATTCATTGCATGCATGCGAATTCTGCCGAGTTTATCAACTGACGCAATATGATTCCACACAAATGTGCCTTTTTTCCCCAGCCTGCTTTAGGACTTCTTCATATGCTGCATGTATTCGGCTTCGTGTTTCATCAGCCCTTACATGGTAAACAGGATCAGCTGAGACTATATGGCCTCCGCGCCTCGTAAGCATGCAGTTATAGTGTGCAGGGCCAACTCAGCATCCTAATAAACGTTTTTTGAGGTCTTCCTTTGATAATGCAACAGAGCGCCCCCAGAATACATCTTAATCTAAAGCGAACACAATTTTATTTTCTATTTAACGTAACATATATTATATAGAACCCTGTAATTTATGGACTTCAGCCTTTATGGCTTATTGCAATTTTTTTTTATTTTGTCAAACAATGGTATTTTAGAAAATATTTCATTAGTGTCTTAATGTGAATATTACAGGGGCTAGGTCGCAAGGGTCGGAGTTCTGACGGAAACAAAGAAGGCTGAATTCAGAAGTAAAGATAAAGAAGGGGTCTGTGAGAAAGGCAAAAAACACAGCCGCACTCATCCCGACCTTCTCCCGCAAGGGGCGACGGAGCTCTTCATGCACAAGTGTCGGGGATAAAGCCGCCCTTCCAATTCTAATTTTTTTAAGCCATGTCTAATTCTGCTACAAATATTTCTGATGATGATTTGCTGCAGCCGGCCGCGCAACCTGTGACCACCCTGAGCGGCAGTGTTGGAGAGCCCTTGAGCGGACTGCGCATTGATCAGGCCGTGGCAGGGCTTTTTAAGGACATCAGCCGCGAGCGGGCAAAAAAATTCATTGCCGTTGGAGCCGTATGGCTCAACAGCGCGCGCACGCAGATCGTATCCCGCACGGTGCGAAGCGGCGATACGATTACAGTCTATATCGGCCGCCGGGGGTTTGACCGCTATTATGAGATCGACCCGGCAAACATACTCTACCGCGACGAGTGGCTGGTTTTTTACCGCAAAGAGCCGGGCGTGCCCACGCAGGGCGTGGTGTGCGACAACTACAACAATATCTTTGCCGGGCTGCAGCGGCACCTGAAACAGCAGCAGGAAGCACCAGCCTATCTCGGCATGCACCAGCGCCTTGATCTTGACACCTCGGGCGTGGTGCTTTTCACCCTGTCTCCGAAGGTGAACCGCAGCATACACTATCAGTTTAAAGATCACCGGGTGCGCAAAATATATCGAGCCCTCGTGGCTGGTGTCCCGAATTTTACGGAAAAGCGCCTCGAGACCTTTATTTACCGCCATGACGGCCGTTACCGCTGCAGCGGTAGCGGACCGGGCAAGGAAGCTGTCACGCAGTTTCGCATGCTTGCAGCCTATGAGAGTTGCAGCCTGCTTGAGGCCCGTCCCGAAACCGGCCGCACCCACCAGCTGCGGCTGCAGCTGGCCCATCTCGGTCACCCCATTCTCGGAGACCGGCTCTATGGCGGAGCACAGGCGCAGGGCCCTGGCCGCACCATGCTCCATGCCGTCTCGCTCACCATTATACATCCCGTGACAAAAAAAGAACTCACCGTTGAGGCTCCGCTGTTTGATGACATGCTGGAGCTTATACAGGCCGCGGGCGCGCCGTCTTCTTGTGTGGTAACTAAGCTGCAATAACAAAAACGAGGAGGTTTTTACATATGCCGCTTGCGTCCTCTCGTATTGTCTGGTATATATTTTAAAAAAATAACTATTCAAATGGGGTACTAATTTATGTTTAAAGAAAATGTGCTTAATCCTTCAACATTCTGCATTACCTGGGAGCAGATTCCCGGCCGCGGCGCTGTTGAGCGCCAGCAGCAAGAAATTATCGCCAATGCGGAAAAAGCCCGCTCAAGCGGCAAGATTCACGCCTTCGGCATTACCGACAATCCCGGAGGCAACCCGGCCCTGGCCGTGGACCAGCTGTGCGCAGAGCTGATGCGCACGGGCATGGAGCCCCTGGTGCATTTTGCCTGCCGGGACAGAAACCGCAACGCCATTGAAAGTATGCTCTACGGCCTTGAGCGCAGCCAGGCCCGTAACCTGCTTCTGCTCTCCGGCGATTACCCCTCCCCCGATGGCTTCGGCGGAACATCCCGACCGGTTTTTGATCTTGACCCGGTGCATGTGCTGCAGCTGGTCACTGAACTGAACAAAGGGTTCAAATATCTGAACATGGGCAAACCCCAGCAGCTTACGCCCGCGCAGTTTTTTTCCGGCGTCGGCATATCTCCGTTTAAGGCAAGCGAGGCCGAGCTTACGGGCCAGTATTTCAAGCTGCGTAAAAAGATCGCTGCGGGGGCGCAGTTCGCCATCACGCAGATCGGCTATGACGCCAGAAAGCTTCATGAGCTGATGCAGTGGCTGAAGCTCAATACATTCGACCTCCCGGTGCTTGCCAACCTTTTCGTGCTCCCTTTCGGCGCGGCAAAAGTCATGAAGGCAAACAAAATTCCCGGTTGCGTCATTCCCGATGGGCTGCTGGCCAGGCTCGAAGAGGAATCAAAGGCTGCGGACAAGGGCAAATCCGGCCGCATCATGCGCGCCGCGGAATTTTACGCCGTGGCAAAGGGCCTGGGCTGCGCAGGCGCCCATGTCGGCGGCCACAATATCAGCTGCGATACGGTCATCGAGGTGATCGACCGCGGGGAGGAGCTATCGCCAAACTGGCGCGACCTTCTGGCGAAATTCGATTACTCCAATGAGAAAACGTTCTGCTACTTTTATAAGCGCGATGAGGCAACCACCCTCAACCGCCCGGAAGAAAGTGAGCGGTCGAAACAGGCTGTTCGCCCCCTGTCTTTCCATTTTTCAAAAATAATGCACGGGCTTATGTTTGATAAAAAAAGCCCGCTGTACAGCCCGATTATGGCTTTGGTAGGGTTTGTTGATAAGAGCCCGGGGCTGAAAAAGGTTTTCGGCCACTTTGAACACATTATGAAAGTCGCCCTTTTCGGCTGTATCGACTGCGGCGACTGCGCCCTGTTCGACATAGGCTATCAGTGCCCCATGGCGTCGTGCCCGAAAGGGCAGCGCAACGGGCCCTGCGGCGGCAGCTTCAACGAGTGGTGCGAGGTGTATCCCAGTGAAAAGAAATGCATTTGGGTGAATGCCTACCACCGACTTAAAAACGATGACGGCACGAGCTCAGTTTTTGCCGAAGCGGACATCATGCCGCCCTGCAACTGGGCGCTGTGGCAAACCTCGTCATGGGTGAACTTTTTTCTTGGCAGGGACCACCGCAAGGGGAATTTCTAGACACTATCCCATCATAGTTTTAGCTAAAACCATTTTTTGCCTCCATCGCCCCTGGCGGTGGAGGCAGTTTTTTTGACTTTTCAGCTTTTAGGGAAATCAGTTTGGCTAGTTGCTTTGAGTATGCTTTGCGGACAAAACCCAGCCTATGCGGCTAAAAATTTGCACCTACAATTACCTTGACACGCAATTGCCCCCGTCCTATATTCGCCCCGTTCCAAAGAGAGTTCCTGCTATCATTTTAAACAACACAAAGGAGAAAAGAGGAATGCGAACCAAAAAAAAGTTGCGTGCCATTTATGCTGCGATGTTTCTGAATTTCGCAATGTTTGTTATCCCGTCATTTGCAGCGGAGCTTCCAAGCCATGAGGAACTTCAAAATTCCTTGAAGTCTGTAGTTGCAGAGAAGAACGGAGGTTTCAGCTTAAATATGTGGGCTGCCATTGTTGACAGGGACGGGGTTGTAAGATTGGTTGCCTTCTCAGGCAAAGAACGCGGCGACCAGTGGCCCGGAAGCCGTGTAATATCGGCACAGAAAGCTAATACTGCCAATGCCTTCAGTCTGCCGAAGCTTGCACTGTCAACGGCGAATCTTTTTTCAGCTGTCCAGCCAGGCGGGAGTTTGTTTGGATTGCAGTTCAGCAATCCTGTTGATACAGCAGTAGCATATGGTGGTAAAGCTGAGTTGTTCGGCACATCGAAAGATCCGATGATTAGTCGAAGAATTGGTGGTGTTAATGTCTTTGGCGGAGGGCTACCTTTATATGACAGCCACGGCAAGCTGCTTGGCGGCATTGGTGTAAGCGGAGACAGTTCCTGCGCAGATCATAATATCGCCTGGAAACTCCGCCATAAGCTTGGGCTTGATTATGTCCCGGCAGGGGTCAGCCCGACAAAAGATGATAACATCGTATATGATATTGTAAACGGCACAAGCACCAGCGGATGGGGGCATCAGGCATGTTCACCCGATGCGGCCAGTATCGCCAATGACCTTCCCAAAACAAATCCAATAGGGAAAATGCAAGTAAAGTAAAATGTCACCTGCTGAATTATATGCTTTTTTGTTGAACCAAGGTTGTAGCCTGAATCTATCTCTGTTTGAATGCTTGATATGATGGCCAGGCATGTATCTTTAAAGTCTACATTACGTATCAACGTCTTAACTGCCATACGAAGCTCAATGCATTGCATGTTAGGTTTGGTAATATTGAATTTCCCCGGTTTTTCTCGATCCAACATGAGAGCCGTAATGTGGAATTTTAGGCGAACAAGCACTAATACAAGATATTGGGTGAACGTATCAACCTCATTTGGAAAGATAGCCATTTCAACCGATCAACATAAACCACTTGCCGATTTTCCACGCTATTCTTTAATTACCTCCAACTACTCAGCCATGAGAGTTTGTATCTAAGGCACTATTGTGCCTAAAAAATAGCCTTTAGGGCTATTGTGCTCTAGGGTATACTTCCGTATAATTAATAGAAATTTTATAAATAGCAGTGGCTCTAGGTATGAAAATAATTTTACAATGGCCATTATCAACACAAAATGGGAATACATAATGTCTGCCAGCACACTACGAACTAAGGAACGTTTTGATGTCTACCTTGATGCCATATATCATCAAGGGGCAAGGCATTCAGCATCAGGAATGCCAGATCGCCAATTTGAGTTCAAGCGGTGCGACAGTCTACTTTCCGCAGACTGAAAGCTTAAAAAACGGAGCTGTTATTGCAATAAATATCCCCATACCGAACACGGTCATGCGTATTGAGACTGAGGCCGAAATCATATGGACCAAGCAGCGGTTTAATGAGTTAATAAGCGGCATCAAATTTAAGGGTGAACTCAGTGACAACATGATTCAAAAATTCGTTAACAAGATTTCGCAGTTAAACGATTATACTGAGCTGATTTGGTAAACAGGGTTTTATTAAAAAGCCTCTATTCTTTTTTTGCCCAGATTTTACGACATCAATTCAAAATCGCCGGGATGTTGATGGGAAAACCTATTAAGAAAAAATATGACGTAATTGAAAAAATTAGGAAATATGACCAGGGCAAACTTGATGAAGCCCAGGTCATCGAGCTATTTCAGCATCTTATTGACTCTGAAATAGTCTGGTCTCTTCAAGAGGACTATGGCCGTGTTGCCAAATCCTTGATTGAAGCAGGGCACTGTCGAAAGGCTTTTCGCAATTCTCTATTACATCTGTAAATATACTCTGACGGCTGCCACCATCCAGACGGGCCTGCAGCCGCCAGCTTTTTTTCATCTTACTTTTGGTAATCTTGAATTTTCGGGGTTAATATTTTTCCAACATGAGAGCCGTAGTGTGGAGTTTTTGCAGGAAAGCAGGGACACAAGATACGGTATGCGGGTGATCGCAAATTATCCCCAGGGGCATTTTTTATAATTTGCATGATTTAAAAAAAAACTTATGCTATATGCATAAAAAGACATGTCGATTTCATGCTTTCAAAACAAACATGATTTATATGAAATGGAGGGCAGGATGAAAAAAGTACATGTTTTTTTAGTAATGGCTGTGGCAATAATGCTTTTTTTACCTGCATCTTTTGTGTATGCGATACCATGTTCTGATGAACAAATCTATGATGATGGTGGTGCAGAACAAGGATACTCATTTAATCCTGTAGCAGGAAATCCAAGCGCTATATGTCAAAAATTTATACCATGTTCTTATCTATACAGATTTTCAAAGTTTTCTCTTGCCTTATCCAGATTTGATTCCGGAGTTGAAAACTGGACTTTCCAAATAACGATGTGGAAAAACGCCGGTGGAATGCCGGGTGAAATAATGGATTCTACAACTGTAACAGCATCAGCCCTGCCGGTTTGGCCCACAACTACATTTTATGATTTTTTGCTTCCAAGCACATGGGCGCCGGTTGCTGCAACAGAAGATAGTGTCTTTATCGGAATTCAGACAGACCCTCTTACAATGACCGGAGTATTTTTTGGTGTAGATGAAAGCACGACTACGCCATTATGGCCGGGTTACGCAACTTTCGCCGCAGGACCATGGTCACCCGTGGAAACATATTCATATTGGGAGGATATCGTGCATTATTATTCAGAGCTGAAGGTCGTGGGTTAATCTGTGCTGATAATGACAGCGATGTGTATAGTGACAACTGCACGACCTGCGAGGTAAAGATTATTCCCAAAACTCTTGGCCGGCTGATTGGTGACAGAGAAAAAACAAGATACCTTTTCATCATTGGCCAGAAGGGCACGGATTTCGGCGAGACCCCCGCGATCAGATGGGAGGCTGATGCAATTGACGTTGTAAGCACAAGCGTATTTTTTAAGCGGTTCATGTTCATGCGGGCGACGTTTAACGGCGAGCCGCTTTATAAACAGGAGTACCGAGTGCATATCGGCAACTGTACGGGCTCGATCAAATGGGCGAAATAAGTGCCGACAACCCCTGCTGAAGCTTTATCTGACGCCATAATAGAACTTGCCCCGCTCACCTTCCATAAGGTTGAACGGGGTTTTCAATTAAATACCCCTTCTGTGTCTGCCCGAACCAAGGGATGAGTTTCCGGCCTGCGCGGGTGAGGTGATCCATGGCCAGAGAGTCCGCAAGCTCGCCACTTTGTAGGGCAGTGTCAGGTAGCACCAATCGCAGTGGTAAAAACACCCGTTGGAGACAAGTTTTAGGCTGTCAAAGTGTGGGCACAGCAGATGGTCATCCTCTATCGTGAATTAATCTAAAGCTTCGAGACGCGTCCTGTCTGGTCGTCTTCTGTTTTGGATCCTGATACAGGTATTGTGTTTGTCGCCGATCAAATCTAGAAAAGTGACGATTCCTTTAATTAGGGTCTCTGTGGAGTGCACCCCATGAACTGGACTGAATAAGCTATAAGCGGCGACACGGTGGTGGTGGCGTATTGGAAAACATCTCCGTCGTCTACCTTTTGCGTCTCCATTTACATTGACACACAATTTCCCACGTCCCATATTCTCCCCCTATCAAAGCCAGTTCCTATCAGTTTATGAGAATGATTATGAAGTTAAAAACAGCCACGTTGCTGGCAAGCATTGGGACTGCGTTTTTGCTAGCGGGAAACATCATCCTTGTCCTCCGCAATCTTACGGTGGCGGGGCACGTTCCGGGAGTTTATCTGTTGTCCTTTGGGTTAGGCACGGTCTTCCATATTGGACTGCTCATTTTTTTGTCACACTTTATCGTAAACAGTGAAACATCTGCAGGGAGGGGCCATGCCTGAAGAAATTGATAAGATTCTAGAACTGACCAAGCCGCCTGTACTTCAAACTTCCGACTCTACCGTTGTTTCCAAGTCCCCGCGATTCAGTCGGGCGTGCGGTTTGTTGGCACTGGGCAGCGTGATTTTTTCTGGATAATGTTAGGGTGTTTTTGGATTTTGGAAAAGAAGGGTGGCAATGCCGAGGAATTGTTTTTGCCTTTGTTGGTGGCCGAGTGTTGTTTCCTGCCGAGCTTATCCACCGCGGCCGTAATCGCCGCCATCGTAGGACTCGTTGGCTCAAAACGGCAGCTCGGCAACCGTAATGCCGCTGTCTGGGCCATTGTGCTGACCATTCTGGCCGTGGTTGGTTTTCTGGCACCTATAATCCTTTATATATCGAGCCACCAGCTGGTACACTTTTAGTTAGCAATGAAAAGGGTTCGGGTCTTGACGGGCTGTTGCCCAAATCCCCTTATATGACAACGCCGATCCAAACCACCCATTTGAAGCCTATATGTTACGTTTGGTAACCTTGAATTTTCAGGGTTTTAATTTATCCAACATAGAAAGCCGTAATGTAGAGTTTTAGCTGATAACCAAGGGCACAAGATGTAGCGATATAACTTTTTGTGTCAGGAGTGAGGCATACTAAACCCCACCCCGCATCTTGCGCCCACATTAACCTTGACACCCAATCTTCCTCATCCTATAGTCACGCCATTCACAATCGGGTGTTTATCAAAATGCTGTTGTAGCCATGTCCAAGACGATGAATTACGATAGATGTTTTTGGATCGCGATATCCTGCGCATGCCTGGTGTATGGCCTGCTTATGATCCCCAGTTATGACGATGGCAATTATTTTTATCAGTCTATAATACCATTGGCCTTCGCAACCCCTTTTACAATGACTTTTACGGCCAGTATTTCCACTTCATGAAGCCGACAATGCTTCTGTACGCGCTTCTGCTTTCCGGTTCCGACGCCCTCAACTATCGTATCCTCGCCCTGGTTCTAAGCGCAGAAATTCTGCTCTGTATCCGCCTTGTCTATCTCTGCGCGCGGCGCTATGCCTCAAAAGAAGCAGCTCAGGCCGGGTGCATGTGTTTTTTTGTATTTGCTTGTGGCCCAATGGGCGCTCTCGCCCCTGCGCCCGGAAACCACGGTTGTGCTCTGCTGCCTGGCAACGTTCTTGCTCTGCGAACGCTTTAAAGAAACCCGTTCCGGCCTGTTTGGTTGGCGCCAGCGCCATAGTGTTTTTGGTGGCAATACCCATGCATACCTGCGGGGTAATTCCCTGCATCTATCTGCTGCTTTTCACCCTTGCCAACCGGGAGCAGTTTTCCCGGAAATCACTGCTTGTATTCGGCGCGCTTTCCTGCGTCTTTGCTGCGGCAGGAGCTGCTATTCTGATATATCCCGGCATTTCAAGCTTTGCCGGCTCGCTGGCGCTGTTTAGCCTTGACGGCAACAGGTTTAGCGGGCTTCGCGGCGAGTATTTCAGGGTCAGGAATTTTGTCCGCAATCCTGTTTTTTCTCCGCTGCTGATATTCATCGCGTCTGTCTATCTGGTAAGCCTTGCCTGTGCATATAAACACATCAGGCTGCACAGCCTGAAGCCGCGCCTCAACATTATGCTTTTCTTGGTGGCTGTTGTTATCGGGCTTGGCGTGTTGCCGTCGGCGACCTGGGAAGATTATATGGTGTATTATTATCTGCCCCTTGTCCTTGGCTTTTCAATAGCATTTGACGTGTATGTGCGCCACGGCGGCAGCCTCGTGCTTCTGCGCTGCGCGCTGGTGCTGTCCGGGACTTTTAGCGTTCTGGTGCAGCGACGGCACAATGCCAAAACTGTATGCTGCGCTGTGCGCAGGCGGATTTTATTTTGCCGCCGTTTTTGCACGGCGCATGCCCCCAGCGCGGCTGACAGTACTGATTGTCGTGCCGATGCTGCTTTATCATTCAGTGGTAATGGTATCGACGAAAATCATATTCGACCGGGCAGAGCAAAAAATCAAGGAGACAAGGGACGTGGTTTTGGCCGGCACCTGGTTTGTTCCTTCCGGAGAAAATGTCTTTGGGGGCAACGTCTCGTGGATCGGTGCAAAAATAAAGATCACCCCCGGTGCCGGGGGCGCCATGATCGAGTTGAAGTCCGTTGCCGAAGAGAGGGCCGGGCAGATAAGCAATCATCCTCTTGTCAAGCTTTTCGGGCCTGCCGAATCCCCCGCATCAGAAGCCCATGTGGACTTCCCCCCGGGCGCTCGGGGCCACTTTCTACGGGCTCAGCAATGATGTTTTGCAATATATCTGCTTTTCTTGAAAGCCAGGAAAAGCCCCTGCGGTATGTGACGATCAAAAAGACCCCTCTTTCAAACGAGCTGCTCGACACCTATGCCCTCAATATCCTACGGGGGTTAATGTTTGTGGAATACAGCTGCCCGCAGCCTACGCCATAGCAATCCTGCCTGCCAGCGTCGGCCCGCGGGGAATATCCTCGCAGCCAAGCCCCATAACCCTGCATGCCTCCGCGACAACGCGAATGGCATTGTTGCAGCTGCGCTCATCAGGATATATGTGGGGCATTCCCGCCAGATACATGTTGCCGATCGGCGATGTGCAGTTCGGTATTTTTTTTGAAAAATTCAGGTCGCAGACATTTGCCGCCGTTCGCGTCCGGAAAACAAACACCTCCTCCATACAGGTATCATCAATCCGGGGGTTAAGCCTGCGCAGCGCGGCGAGCATATGTTCCTTTATTGCTTCCTCATCCAGCGATGCGATTTCCTCATGGGCAGCAAAATAGCGGGAAAGATAGACAATGTGCTTATTCTGATATGTGGCAGGATCGATAAAGTTGGTGTGCTCGATAACGCCGCCAAACGGGAAACCCCTATCGGCGACATTCAGCCAGTAAATATGGCTTAAGGGTCGCTTCAGCACAAGCACCACGCAGACGGCGCCGAAATATTCAACGTCCCTGAGCCTGCCTGCAAACGCTGCATCAGCATGTTCAACCAGCGGATGGATAGCAGAGGTAGGAATCGAAAAAAGAAATTTTTGAGCGGCAAAGCGCCGGTCGCCGGAATGCACAGCCGTCAGCCGGTTAGCATGCACCTCCAGTTTTTGGGCGGGCATGTTCGCGTGCAGCACTACCCCCATCGCAGTCAGACGGCTCACCAATGCTGTACACAGCACATCAAGTGAGCCCTTGAGATACCCAAGGCGCTGCTGACTGCCATCATTGGAGTTCACCCGTTGGCGCAGGCGGCCAATCATCCAGGCCACCGGAACCCGGTCATAATACGAGCCGAATTTAATCTTGAGCATGGGCGCCCATATTGCATCCGTGCTCTGCTTACCTGCGTACCGGTAGAACCAGTCAACGGCAGGCACGTCTTCCCAGTTTTCCCAGCGCAGGCACTTGCACATCATTAAGCTGGTTGTGCCAAACCTAATGCGGTCCCATAAGGGAATCGCATCAAAGGCCAGAAGGTCGCGCGGGCTGTTAAAATCAAACATTGTACCGTTGCGATAGATGCCCATGGTGCTCGGGCAATAAAAGACTTCATCCTGCAAGCCAAGCTCTCTGAGGAGCCAGTGAAGCTCAAGGTCGTGGGTAAAAAAATGATGGTAAAAGCACTCAAGCGCAGTGCCGGCAACAGGTGCGGTTCGCATCAGACCACCGAACTGGTCTCCTGCCTCGATAAGCGTGACCGTGTGGTTTGCTTTAGCTGCAAGATATGCGGCCGTAAGTCCGGTGATGCCTCCGCCGACAATGAGAAGATCGGTTGCTTTTTTTTGCAGTGTTTCCAATATGAACCCTACTAAGGAGTACTGCCCGGCACGCGTATGCTGAAATGCCCACCGGTTAGTGCTTCATGTCCTTAACGGTTCTGCTGGTAGCTTCGATTCCCAGGCCTTCCTGAATAACCCAAGAAGGGCGTTGTTTCACCTCATCGTAAATCCGGCCGATATATTCCCCCAGGATGCCAAGGCAGATGAGTTGAACGCCGCCTAAAAAAAGCATGGCAATCACAATCGTGGCAAAGCCGGGAACCGGGGCCAGACCGATTTTGGCGAACTGGTCGGCGAATATGCGCTGTAAAAAGGTGAATATCGCCCCCGCCAGGGCTATGACTGACGTCAGCAGACCAAGCTTGGTCGCCAGACGCAGCGGTACGGCTGAAAAGCTGAAAATACCATCGATGGCAAGCTGCACGAGTTTACCGAATGAGTATTTCGGCTCACCCCCGGCGCGGGCATGCCGCTCATAGGTGAGGCCTGTTTGCCGAAAACCGCTCCAAGCGCGCAGGCCCCGCACAAAGCGGTTTTCTTCAGGCATGGCATTTATAACATTAAGCACCTTGCGATCGATCAAAGCAAAATCACCCGAGTTTTCCGGAATTACTGTTTCACTGGCGCCTGAAAGAATACGGTAAAATGATTTATAGCAGAATCGTTTAAAGATATTCTCTTTTCTTTTCTGCCGGATCGCGAAGACAACATCAAAGCCCTCTTTCCATTTGTCTATAAAGCGGTACAGTGCTTCAGGGGGGTCCTGCAGGTCGGCATCAATTACAATGACGGCATCCCCGGCTGCATAGTACAGTCCGGCAGATACCGCTGTCTGATGGCCGAAATTTCTTGAAAAGCGCATGGCTTTCCATCGGCTGTCCTTCTGATGGATCATGGTCAGCTTCCGCCAGAAAGCTTCTTGTGACCCATCATCAACGACGATGACCTCAAAGGGGTCGCCCCACTTTTCAGCTGCTTTTGTCAGGCGCTCATACAGCTCGTCAATGACCTCAAGTTCGTTATAACACGGCACGACAATACTGATCATTTTAGAACCCCTTCTGTAGCTGATTTAGATCGGTTCCTGCGCACGTATTTGAAATATACTATACAGAACCATCATACAATTGCAAGCACTGCTGCCCCCCAGCCCCTTGGGCTAAGCGTTTCGCATCGTAAGACGACACTTGTCTCCGCATAAGATCTGCCTCGTTTAATTGACAACTGCAAGAGTGATCCTCTGAAGTCGGCATCAGGGTTATGCGGATGCGGCATAGCCGCTAGGGACAGTGATGGTGACGGTATTCCTCATGCAACCGACAACTGCCCTAACCTTGCCAACCCCAGCAGCTTGATGCAAATGGTGATAGAACAGGAGATTGTTGCGACCCAACACCCGGCTGCGGCGGGTGCGGGCAACCTGTTTGTGATACGCAATGTACGCCGTAGTATGGGTTAGCTTGTTAATTTTATAAGACAGTAAAAAGCCTGGCTACAACATATAGTGGTCAGGCCTTTTCTCTAAAAAGTCAACATTACGTGATATAGTTCAGAAACGTCAATCATGCCATAGTAGCTCTGGTATTGTGCAACAAAGTTTTTCAACGGTTCTTTTTCTCTTCCCTGCTACCCCAAAAACCCCGGATCAAATTTTTAGCATTATAGCCTTATAAAAAATATCTATTTTTTATACACCAGCCTTACAGCCATCGACACACACAGGTGGAAAATCATTTTTTTACAGATTAAAAGGGTATGCCCAATGATTATTTTTTGCTGCTGCTCGCAATCGGGTGAATCAACTTCACCTGCTGCATGCCCCGCACTGCGTTAAGCAGAAAAATCCTGCGGCATGATAAAAGCTGCTTAACCGTAACGGCCTTTTCTGTAATATCCCCCCGCTCAAGAAGAAAAGCACGCAGCGTTCCCGGCAGGAGGCCGCACCGCAGAGGCGGGGTGTAGAGCCTGCCGCGCAGGTCGACGACAATATTGGCTATGGTCGATTCGGTAATCTCGCCTTTCTGATTATACAGAAGAACATCTGCCGCACCGGGCACCAGTTTGAGCGCATCCTGATAAACCTGCCGGCAGGTGGTCTTGTGGTAGAGAAAGGGGTCTAGGGCATCAACGGGTTGCGCTGCAAGGGCGATGTCGGGAAAGCAGGATGCGTCGGGGGTTAGAATGTTGGCGGTGATCGAAACTCCTCCGCTCTTGCTGACAAGCAGACGAATCCTGTGGGGCGTTCTGGTCAAACCATCTGCGCTGCGGGTGAGTTGGCTGCGAATTTCTTCCATATTCAGCTTAAATCCAAAATATGCAGCGGACTGCAACAGCCGCTTTTGATGATACGGCAGCAGCCAGAAGCCGCGCTCGGGTGTCCACAAAATCGTTTCAAGCAGATCGAATGCAGCAGGCACGCGGTGCAGTATGCGGGCTTTGATGCGGCTTTCCTCAAGCTCGCTTTCGGGTCGGGAATCCCAGACAATGCCGCCGCCGATGCCGTATTCGCCGCGGCGGTCAGTCCGGTTGACCAGCAGGGTGCGGATGGCAACGCTGAACTGCGCATGCCTTCCGGGAGCCATATATCCGATAGCACCTGTATAGATGCGGCGGGGCGACGACTCAAGGTCTGCGATGATTTTCATGGTTCTTGTCTTCGGAGCACCCGTTATTGAGGAAGGAGGGAAAAGGGCTTGAAATATCTCGGCTACGGAGGCGCGGGTTCTGGCCCGAACGGTTGATGTCATCTGCCAGACCGTGGAAAACTGCTCGACAGAGAACAGGCGGGGGACATGCACGCTGCCGGTTGCTGCCACGCGGCCCATGTCATTTCTCACCATGTCTGCAATCATAAGGTTTTCAGCCCTGTCTTTTGCCGATGCGGCAAGGGCTGCAGCCTGCAGGCGATCATGCTCAAACCAGAGCCCCCGGCTGGCAGTTCCCTTCATGGGTCGGGACTCAAGGCGGTTGTGCTCGAGCTTGAAAAAAAGCTCGGGGGATGCGCTGCACATAATCCACTGGCCCGTATCGATGAATGCACCGTAGGGCGAATCATGAGCTGCGGCCATCTCAAGGAATAGGTTCCAGGGGTCAGCCTCGCATGTCGAGCGCAGCCGGTAGGTGAAGTTGACCTGATAGGTGTCTCCCGAGCTGATATGTTTTTTAATGCGCGCAATACAGGCACGGTAGTGTGGAGCCGTGACGGTCGGCTTCCAGCGCAGCTGCGACAGGCCAGGGGCAGCACTGGCGGGCAGGCAGGCAAGTTCTGCGGGAGCATCATAGAGCCCAAACCAGACAAGCGGGGAATTTTTTGTCCGGTTTTACGGCAAGCGACGGGTCGAAGGCAGGCGCAGCCTCGTAAGATACAAACCCTGCGGCACAGAGCCCCTTCTCGTTGACTGCCTGCTCAACCTCGCGGAGGATGGGCACGACCTCATCAATATGCCGGGCAATGCAGAGCCTGCGGGGCCGCGAAAATATGAGCCAGCTCCCGCTTGTATCGTCACGAAGAACAACTGTGGCATTCGGCTGCGCCTTCACTGCACCATCCTTGAGAAGCCAATAAACCACACCGCCGCAAGCAGCGGGGTATTGAAGTTGTTTCGTCATGCCGGACTTGATTTGGCATCCAGGCTGCTTTTTTTCTGGATTCCGGCTTTCGCCGAAATGACGGTATGCACGGCAACCCCTGGGGTATTGAACCCGAAGTGAATAAAAAAACAGGGGCACGTTTCCTGAACGTGCCCCTGTTATACACAGCAACAATTGTAAATTCTACCTTTTTTCCATTACTGCCCAAGGCTATCAATTACAGCAGCCGGTAGGGATACGCCCTTTTTGTCCATTCGCTTTGCGGGTATTGCTTTCCCAGCTGCTCATAGGCCTGCTTAAGCGGCGCGGGGTTATGCGTGCTTTTATAGCCGCAGACGCCGCGGACAAAAATGGCCTCAGGCGCTGCATCGCTTGCGGGATATGCCGACAGCAGTTTCCCGAGAGATCCAAAGGCCTTGTCAAAAAGATCGAGATCACTGTAGGCTTTTGCGCTGCCCAGCATGAGCGATGCAACCAGCTCTTCGGCTGAAAGAAAGCCGACCGTGCGGTGATGCTCCTGGCCGTTCCAGTCAAGGGTGACCAGAGTCGGCGTCCAGGTTACTTTGAACTCTTTTGCCAGGGGATGATCAAAGGGGATGCGCAGGGCAACCATGCTTTCGGCAAGGAATGCTTCGACCGCCTTTTGTGGATACGTAACCGCATCCATCTGCTGGCAGCCGATTCAGCCGGGGTTAAAAAAATCAGCCAAAACGGGCTTTTGCGCCGCCTGCGCCTTTGCCAGCGCTGCCTTCATATCGTTTTCCCAGGCTAGAGCTCCCATAATGCCTCCTTGCTGTTAAGAGTTTATTCGGGGAAGGGATTACTGTGACTGCCGTCAGAGTATAATGTAGGTTATTCCAATTGTGATTACAAGGGGGGAGATACGGGGGCATTACTCGAAGGCTGGAGCACTGTTTTCACGTGAAGAAAAGTCGTGAACGGCAGGGTGGCGGGTTTCATTCTTCAACCCGACCTGCGAGTCTGCGGCACTAACTGCGACCGCTTTTTTACCTTAAGATTGTATGCTTCCTATAAGTCGTCGCCGACAATATCTATGCAAAGCAGGCCGGTTGCAAAATCCGCTATTTCAAGACCACTGATGCCGACATTGAAACCGAGAATAAACACCTGCATTTCACACCCCACCTCAAAAAAATCATAGTGCGTATTTGATCCGCCCATGTCCGCGAGGCTGACACGCACCCCGCGGGCTGAGTCGAACCCCACAGGAACAGGAAGCATGCTCCCGCCGCGCGGACCAGGCAGCCCGGCATAGACGGTTCGGTGGCTTCCCAAAAAGAACGATGCCGGCGCTGTCATTCGAACACCTCCGGACAGGCCAGGACCAACCCGTAGTCTAACCCTGAAGATATCGAGCAGGTCAAGAACTCTGTTCGGCACATACATAATAATTTTATAAAGGCCGGCATCAGCCTCGCGGGGGGATACCGCCTGCGCGCACAGGAAAAAAAACGTCAACACCACAACCAGGGCCACGCATGATTTTTTCATGATTGTTGACACCATAGTGCTATCGGGCTATAGAATTCTTACCTTTTTAACAGATAGTGCAGGGATTAGCTGCGAGACGCATGCCAGCCCGCCAATAATGACAATTATATTTGTTCTATTACACTATCTGGCCGATTGTATCAAGTTGTCAGTTATTTTTAAGGCGGATTACTGGAGTTTATGGAGAAGTTTACGGTTTTGAATTTTGAGCTTACAAGCTCCTTGTCAAGCCGGGACAGTACTCGCAATTAAATATAGCCGCTATCAGACTAGCATGCAGAAGCAGGGAACCAATGGTGGTGTAGCCATTCCCTAAAAATAAATGGGGTTTCCCGTCAGTCTGTATATGTTCAGCTTGCTTGAACCCGTGCTGCGCGTTTATTGCCACACCTGCAGAATGAAGTAACCGACCATGGTAATGGCTATAATCACCTTGCCGACAGCGCCGCATAAAAAGCCGACCAGTGTTCCATAGCCGACCTTGACAGAGGCTTTAAGCTCACTGCCCTTGAGAAGTTCCAGAACAACGGCTCCGGCAAAGGAGCCGGCGATAAGGCCGATAATGTTTGCCGTTATGAGCCCCAGGGTGCCGCCGATGCAGGCGCCGAGCATGCCCCAGGTGCTGCCCCCGTACCTTTTTGCTCCAAGGGCGCTTGCTGCATAGTCAAGCCCCTGCCCGGCAAGGGCAAGCACTGCCAGCACGATTAAATCAGTCCAGCCGACAACAGTGAAGCTGTGTATGCCAGGCATACAGCGCCGCACCTGCCAGTATCAGGGGCGAACCCGGCAGCATGGGCAGCAGCGAACCGGCCAGGCCAAGCAGCATCAGAACAGCGGTAAGGGCTATGACAAGTTCATGGGGCATGGCATTACAGCTTTTCTTTGGCCAGAAAGACGCCCTTGTCAACTTTGGCGAAAAACTCCTGGTAGAACTTCTGGTCCTGCACCTGCGCAACCCCCATCACGGCTCCGGTGTTGTCATAGGTCTTTACCTGGAAATTCATGCGCACGCGGGTCTGCTTCCCGTGGCCGCTGACCGTGCCTGAGCATTCAACAACCGAGTTCTTTTTCCAGCGTTCGTTTTCATCTGAAAATGCTTTTTTCCAGAACCCGCGGTCATCAACATCGACCTCCTTGGCTGCGGTGACCACGCCCAGGGCGGCATCGGCATTTTTGATAATGTAAAAGTCGTCCTGCAGCACGTTCAGCAGCGCCTTCATAACAAGCAGCGTATCTGCTGTTTCAAAGGAGCGGGTCTGGAACTCGCGAATCTGCAGCTGCGACATGCGGGGATCGATGCCGCCGCCTAGGTGGAGGATGCGCAGCCAGCCAGCAGGCACAGGGCGCAGCAGGCAAGGATTGTTTTTGTCATCGGCGCATCCCCGCTAAAATTTGCTCATGTGATAGGAGAAGGTGCTGACCTCGCTGTTTTTATTGAACTTAATGACCACGGTAAGGGTTTTCTGCGTCGAGCTTGAGGCGCCCGACCCGCCCCCGTAGGAGCCGCCGACACCGCCCAGTATCATGGTCTTGCTTATCATAGCGCCGGCGCCCACAGCACCCGCTACATCGCCCTTGCTCTGGGAGTAGGAGGCTTCGGTGGCTATTTTGTCATAGACCCAGGTCTCCATGCCGGCTTCATCGCGCGTGACGATATTGGGCGAGCCGAGGGCTTCGGCAACGCTTGCCTGCGACATGCCGGTGCTGATTTCCTTCTGCACAACCCCGAGCGTCATCTCCCGCTCTTTGGTCGATCGCAGGTTGCTTTCATGCGCGCAGGAAGCAAGAAATCCTGCAACGGCAAGGCACATAATAAAAACGGTTTTATGCATGACTGCACCTCCATAAAAATGTGGTTCCGGAAGCCCTTCACTTCGGGCCGCGTACTTTTGTAAGGCACACATACTATACAAACACGTCTTGTGCCCTGCCTGCAACAAAAAATCTGCATAAAAAAAAGGATCCCCCCGCCGCAGGCGATGAATCCCTGTACCTTTCCGGACATCTCATATTTTGTTTTTTATGCGGAACGCCCCGAAACGCAGCAGCTTTAGGCTGCCCCGTCAAATTTCATAATAGGTATAGCCGCGAAGACCGGATTCATAGGCATGCATGATTTTATGCCTTTCAGCGCCTGTAATTCTTCCTTCGCGCACCGCATTTTCAGCGGCCTGCCGGAACTGGTTCAATAAAACCTTGGTGTCATATTCAACATAGGTAAGCACATCTGCGATGGAATCGCCTTCGAGTTCCCTGACAAAATCAAAACTCCCGTCATCATTCATCCGCACACTGACGATATTGGTATCGCCCAGGAGGTTGTGCAGGTCCCCCAGGGTTTCCTGGTAGGCTCCGACCAGAAATACGCCCATAAAATATTCCTCGCCGGTCTTTATATCGTGGAGAGGCAGGGTGCTGCGCACGTCATGCAGGTCGATAAACCGGTCGATCTTGCCGTCGGAATCACACGTTATATCGGCAAGAATGGCTTTGCGGGCCGGGCATTCATTCAGCCGGTGCACGGGCATGATGGGGAAAAGCTGGTCGATGGCCCATGAATCCGGCAGCGACTGGAATATGCTGAAATTGCAGTAATAAATATCGGCCAGTGCGATGTCTATGCCTTCCAGTTCGACCGGAACCTGCTTGATTTTTTTCACTTCTTTGGCGATTTTGTTGATGATGTTCCAAAAAATTGTTTCGCACAGGGAGCGCTCGCGCAGGCTGATCTCGCCATGTCTGAAGAGCCGCTGAATCTCGTCCTTGTAATACAGGGCGTCATTATAATACTCCTGAATGTTTTTTGTGTTCAGCGATGTGTACACATCGAGCAGATTCTGCATCATCTCGTGCGAATCGGGAGGAAGAACATCAGGAATGCTGAGAGCATCAAAGCGGCTGACATCCAGAATGTTGAAAAGCAGCACTGAATAGTAGGCAACAGTGGCGCGGCCCGATTCCGTAATGATGGTCGGGTGCGGCAATTTTTTTTCATCAAGGTTCGCCATGACGATCTCGATGATATCGGCGCAGTATTCATTCACCGAATAGTTGCGGCTGCACCGGAAGTTGGTTTGCGATCCGTCATAATCAACGGCAAGGCCGCCGCCGAGATCCAGAAACCCCATGGGCGCCCCCTCCATCGCCAGCTCGGTGTAATAGCGGCAGGCTTCGGCAACGCCCGCGCGGATGTCCCTGATGTTGGGGATCTGGGAGCCCAGGTGGTAATGCAGAAGCTGGAGGCAGTCGATCATGTTTTCCTGTTTCAGCCTGTCGACGACGGCGATTATTTCAGAGGTGTTCAGGCCGAACAGGCTCCTGTCGCCCCCGGATTCCGCCCAGTGCCCCCCAGCCTTTAACGAGATCTTAAGCCGTACGCCCAGGCGGGGATTAATCCCGAGGGCCTTGGCCCTTCGCAGCACGAGATCCAGTTCGCAGGGCATCTCGATGACGATAAAACAATTGAAGCCAAGTTTGATGGAATAGAGGGCGAGATCGATGAACTTCTCGTCCTTGTATCCGTTGCAGATAATGCAGGCCTCGGGGTCCTTGATCATGGATATGGCGATGATGAGCTCGGCCTTGCTCCCGGCCTCAAGGCCGTGATGGTACCGCGCGCCGAAACGGGTGATTTCTTCTATAACCTGCTGCTGCTGGTTTACCTTGATAGGATACACCCCGCGGTACTGGCCCCGATAATTGAACTGTTTGATCGCTTCATTGAAGCTCTCATGCAGGATGGAAAGCTGGGAGTCAAGCATGTTCTCGATCCGCAGGAGCACCGGCATGTCAAGCCCCCGCTCTTTGAGCCCCGAAATGATCTCCATAAGGCTTATAGTCTGATGCTCCTGACCCCTGATAGGAGTGGCGACAACTTCTCCCTTGTCGGAAATAGTGAAGAACCCTTTTCCCCAGTTGGGGATACCGTATAATTCTTTCGAATTTTCGATTGTCCAGCGGTTCAGTTTTCCGTTCTGTATCAGCGTCAACTCTTTATCATTCATTGGTCATGTCCTGTTCTTCTCATCATGCGCGCAAGAACTACCACGCCGAAGGTTCCAATCATTCTAAAGTACTCCATTTCACTGCTTTTTGAAACCACATTCCGCGTGAGGTGCTATTGTCGGCCGAATTCGCCGCTAAGATATATACTTTTTTTTTCGAAAAAACCAGAACACATTTAGCCCGTACCGGTAGCAATGTAAAGTTACGAAATAGTATGTAGCACAAAAAGGGTTGAATTTGTAGAAGCATATTTTTGTAAAAAAAGTTCCGGAAATGCAGGTACCCGTTATGATGAAACTACCACATAAATGCTTTGCACCTTTAAAGAAAAATAAAAACAACCCTTAGGTAATAAAACAAGACATGGTCCGGCTTGCGGTTAATCTTTGATATGCCGGGAATGCAGCAGCATTGTGCCAAGCAGCTGTGCTGATCATTTCCTGTGTAAGCTCTTCTCCGTGCAGTACGCAAAACCCCGACACAGTTCTCTTCTTTTTATTCTCGCAGCACCAGCTCTTCCGTCCGCAATTCACCAAAAATTTACGCAACATTAATTTATTCTTAATCCAGCTCAGCTATCCTTGTTTGCAAAAATGAAAAAACAGGCATTACGGAAACCAGATAAATACACGTGCAGACGTTGAAGTCATTATATGCCATCATGTTTTCAAAGCCGGATTATTCCGAAACAAGCTTTATCAATGTGCAATCCGCCAATGCCGCGCAGTGAAGGGGAAGGCAGGTATTGTGTTTTAAAAAAATCTTATAGCAAAATGTGTTGATAGAATAAACAATGAACGAGGCCGTTATAATGGACACGATATATTCAAAGCAGGAATTTATTACCATAGTCGAACGCGAACGGGCACGTGCAGATCGAATGGGGGGGTGTTTCTCTGTTGTAATTTTCACTATGAATAAATTAAAAAAAAATGAGGGAGAGAAAAGGAATTTGTGCGAGCTCTTTATAAGAAACACCCGGGACTATGACGATATCGGATTTATTGCAAAACACTGCTTCGCCATACTTTTGCCTGAAACTTCATCGGAGCAAGCGCATAAGGTAGCGCACAAATTTTGCAGTGCCATGATACCTGAAAATCTGACTCCCACAGCTTCGGTTTTCACCTATCCCTCCGCCGTGGAACACGGCAGGAAGGAACAGGCCCGGCATGCTGCAGTCGAGGGTTCCGGCACAATTCTCCACATAACGGAAGGGGCAAGCACGTATGGCAGCCTTTTACAACAGTTGAACATACCCGCTGCCCAGATGCCCCCATGGAAACGGATAATGGATATAGTGGGTGCTGCTGCAGGCCTGTTTCTTCTCCTGCCTCTATGTATGCTTATTGCGGCATATATAAAAAGCGTATCGCCGGGGCCCGTTTTTTTTAAACAGAAGCGCGTTGGTTTCCTCGGGAAACCTTTTCTGTGCTTTAAGTTCCGAACCATGCATATCAATGCAAGTACAACCGTCCATAATACCTATTTCAAGAACTTGACGGGCAGTGAAACCCCGATGGAAAAATTAGATACTGATGATCCTCGAATTATTCCGTATGGCAGATTATTGAGAAAATCCGGCCTTGATGAGCTGCCGCAGCTGCTTAATGTGCTGTTGGGGAGACATGAGCCTTATAGGGCCAAGGCCCTGCATACCGTATGAGGCAGAGCACTACCAGCATTGGCAGCTTAAACGTTTTGAAGCGGTGCCCGGTATTACCGGGCTGTGGCAGGTGAATGGAAAAAACAGGACAACATTCAATGCCATGATGCGGTTTGACATAGCCTATGCCATGAAGAAGAACCTTTGGCTTGATGCAAAAATACTGTTGAAAACCGGGCCGGCAATTTTCGATCAGTTGCTTCAGAAAAAGGTCACCGGCCTGTATTAAAACGAATCAGGACGCAACAACACAGTGCCCCCTGCATTTTGATACAGCACCGGAATGCGCACTGAATGCGCCAGGGTTTTTGCAGGGACTGGTTATGAGCCTGCATCTGCGAAAACCATTAGAAAATTTGCAACCCTGTATTTACCCCAGTTTGACGGCAACTTTAAAAAAGACGCAATTGCGCATATATACCGAAAATGCTACATTCTATCAGTACATTGTTACTTCTCTATGTATTGATATTTAATCAACATTAGATTAACTGCTTCAAAGTGTACGGCAAAGGATGCTCCGCCTTGTAGGCGGGGAGCATCACTATCATCCCTGCCGCCTCAACAGGGGCACTACATTCACGATAAGGAGGTGTTATGAGTTCAAAAGAAAAAACTCTCTGCGAAATGAAAAAAGAGTATTTAAAAGAAAACCTGCAGGAGTATAAAAAGCTGGTGCGCGATGCCCGCTTTGTATGTAAAAAGTGCGGCAGGGCTGCAAAGGATGAGGAAAGGCTGTGTAAGCCTGTTTCACTGGATTCTTAATCCGGGCTGTAAAATTTTACAACAATCTCGTGCGCGAGGACATCATGATTGCAAAACTCGACCGGCTTATCGACATGCTCATTGTTCCGCCCGGCAAAAAAATAAAACTCGAAAAAGACTATGATCCGGGCGATACCGGCGGGCTTGTGCAAAAAAAAGAAGCTCAGAAGCTGCTGGCCGAAGGAGTGCAACTTCTGGCAGCTTACCAGAGCAAGCTGTATGCGCAAAGCACGTACAGCCTGCTGATCATCTTTCAGGCCATGGACGCCGCAGGCAAAGACAGCACCATAAAGCATGTCATGTCAGGCTTGAATCCGCAGGGCACACAGGTCTACAGCTTTAAAGCCCCGTCTGCCGAAGAGTTCGATCACACCTACCTGTGGCGAAATTTCAAGGCCCTGCCCGAACGCGGCAATATCGGCATCTTCAACCGCTCCTATTATGAAGAAGTGCTGGTAGCGCGCGTGCACCCGGAAATCCTGGAACGCCAGCAGCTTCCGCCCGAATTGAAAGATAAAAAGATCTGGCAGCGGCGTTTTCGGGAAATCAACAACTTTGAGAAATATCTGGCCGACAACGGAACGGTCATATTAAAGTTTTTTCTGAACGTATCAAAAGACGAACAGAAGAAACGTTTTCTGGAACGCATCGACCTGCCTGAAAAAAACTGGAAATTTTCAATGGCTGATGCGCATGAACGCCAGCACTGGGACCAGTACCAGGCGGCGTATGAAGACATGCTGAACAACACCAGCACGCGACATGCTCCATGGTATGTTGTTCCGGCGGATCACAAGTGGTTTACGCGCATTGCAGTGGCTGCAGTGATAGGCAAAACCCTGAAAGGCTTGAAACTCGCCTATCCCAACGTGAGTCAAGAGCACCGACAGGAACTGCTGAAAGCCAGAAAAATGCTTGAAAACGAAACATGAATTTGGTCAGACCATTGCTTGTGCAGCCGTACCCGGGCTGCAATGCCTTTTAAAAAATGCCGTCCAATCCGCAAACCCGATTCTGTGCGCCCGTGATAGTTTCAGACATTCAATCAATATGAATATGAAAAATATAACTCAGTTTTAACTCAGCCTTAACATATTTCTAACAAAAAAAGAGTATACTGTAATGCATGAGAGAAAACCCCGACTCACCTTTGCGGTGATGAAAAAAATGGAGCCCGCAAAAATAATAGCATTGCATCGACATGCACCGCCGGACAAAAAAATCCGGCTCGTCTCCCCTGCACATCATCCCAAAAAAGACTTTCCTCTGCGAGTAGCAGCCGTGGACATCGGCTCCAATGCCATTCGCTTCATAGCCGCTGAATTTTTGAATTCTTCCCGGTACATAGTGCTGGAATCAGAGCGTGCTCCGATTCGTTTGGGTGCAGGAGCGTTCTCAAATGGCAGGTTGGCCTCAGACGGAATAAAAGCGGCTCTGCAGGCTTTGGCGCGGTTTCAGGAGCGGCTTCGCATTTTAAACATCGAGCACTATCGCGTCATTGCCACCAGTGCGGTTCGTGAAAGCGCAAACGGCAACAAGTTCGCCCAGCAGGTACATGAACAGTTGGGCATACCACTTGAAATTGTGAGCGGTTCGGAAGAAACGCAGCTCGTGTACCGCTCGCTCAAGCCCCTTATCCATTTGGGGAAAGCCCCCTGGCTCCTTGCAAATCTGGGCGGAGGGAGCCTTGAAGTCGCTCTGGTCAATCAAAGCGGGGTTCTGGCCAGCGAAACCCACACTATCGGCGCTGTCAGGCTTTTGGAAGAATTTAAATCCTCCGCTGACAGCCCCAAAAAGTACGTGCGGCTGCTCAAAGAGTATGTTGCCACCCTGCGTTTATCACTGGGAGACATCCGGGAGCCGCTGGCTGGTTTTATTGCCACGGGCGGCAATATCGAGGAACTTGCCAAAATGGCGGACTCTCCCCAGAAAACCGGGGGCATACGGGATTTATCCGTTTCAGGGCTTAAGAGCCTGATGGAAGAACTGCCGCGCCTGTCGGTCAAACAGCGTATGGTGCGCTGGGGTATGTATCAGGACCGGGCCGATGTGGTAATGCCCGCCGCCGTTGTCTATGCTCACCTGGCTGCATTAAGCGGACAGAAGAGCATGCTGGTACCCTATGTGGGAACCAAGGAGGGCATACTTCTTGATTTGGTGGATCGCCTGACGCTTAATTCGACCTACACCCATCGAAAAGAAAAGCAATTGCTGCACTTAACCGTAAGCCTCGGCCGGCGCTACCAGTTCCACGAAGCTCACGGACAGCAGGTCTGCAGGCTGGCGCTTGCGCTGTTTGAACAGCTGCAGACGCTGCATGGTCTCGACCACGACGATCATCGCATTTTAATGGTGGCCGCTCTGCTGCACGATATCGGCGCCTACATAAGCTATAAAAAGCACCATAAGCATTCATTGTATTTGATTGCGCAATCGGAGCTGCCGGGATTCAGCTCCGAGGACATGCTGATGGCCGCCAACATCGCCCGGTATCATCGAAAGAACAGCCCGCAGCCGGATCACGACCAGTTCGCCCGCTTGACCAAATCCCAGCGCCTGCGCGTTACCAAGCTGGCTTCTCTGCTGCGGATTGCCGACGCTCTGGACCGCGATCACGCGCAAACCATCAAACGCCTTACAGCCAGCGTCCGGCAGCCATATCTGGATTTGAAAATCACCGGCAAGGGGTTCCGCGATCTTGAG
Organism: uncultured delta proteobacterium; assembly: GCA_963718965.1. GTDB lineage: Bacteria > Desulfobacterota > WTBG01 > CAIYCZ01 > CAIRTM01 > CAIWCT01. Next base: position 49,115 of record CAVRBJ010000026.1, read on the forward strand.
CATTGGTCGCTCCAGCGCAAGGCGCAATTATTTACCGACCTGTTCGGCCTGCGTGTACGGATTGTAAACGCCTGACCTTTGGCAAGCTTCGGGACTGTTTAATCAGACAGAATACTACCGTCATATTTTTCAGTGGTTTTGATGGCTGTCATCTTTTACGCAGTCGGGATTGCGCTTGCAGCAGAAGATGATGATAAAAAAGTTGTTTTTATTCTTTTTTAAAAATGTGCGGCTTTTACTAAAAAATGGTGGTTTTAAAATCAAGTTTCCTGGCCACTCTTCCCCAAAAATTTTTTTGGCAAACAGCAGCATAAATTTAACTTTTGTATGCTATATAGAAAATCTGTTTTTATGCACGCCATGCCTGTCTGCTAAACCCATACGGTTTATAGTGGTGCCGAAGTTTCCCTACAGGGAAATGCCTGGACACTGTATGTGCATAAACCATGTACGGGAGGGTATCTCATGGGCGCATTATTTAACGATATCTTTCACAAAATCTTTGATCATCAACAGAAAAAAACGCCTGCCGAACAAAAAACATTGCATGCCAGCGCGAGGCCTCCAGTACAAGTGCTGACGGAACATCTTGGAGAAGATATTGAAGTACACTACATGGATGCCGGCCTTTGCCAGATTATAGATGCGCACCTTACCTCCTCGCCAAATGAAAAAAGTTTTTATCTCAGTCTCAATGACATGGATACAAATATCGTTTACTGGTATGCTCAAGATTCCGACGGCCTGGTGTCCGGCGTTAAGTTGATTAAACTGCGCGGCGAGATACTGTATAATAATGATTCCCTGCCGTTTGATTATGAAAAGGCGGAGCATCATGGGCATGACCGTAGTGCATCGGGGCCCATACGCAAAAGGACCCGGGAATATCTGAGCGGCAAGTTTGGCTGACCATTGACTTGGCGAAATTTTTCGTAAAGGCATCAAGCGCATCCTGACAATGCGGTACACGGCAGAATTTAAAATAAAAACATTTATTAAAGGAGGAACACGGAATGACGGCTAAAAAGAAACCAGTGCAAGAAAAAAAGAAAGAAATCCCTACCGCAACAGAGTGCGCCAAGGTCTCCAGGGGCAAAGGCAAGGACAAAGCGGAAGCAAAACAAAAGGCCGCCGCCGAGCTGGCTTCTGAATTGAAACAGATTCGCGCTGCGCTGAAAGAAATTGTTAAGCAGGTGAGCCTGCGTATAGACGGCCGGATTGCGGACACGCTGCGGGTTTTGGAAAAAAAGCAGGCGCCGGGTGAACCGGGCGAGCTGCCGGGAGCCAAAGCATCATTGCAGCTGGCCAAAAAACTGCGCGGGGTAAAAGTAAAGCCCGACAAGGGCAAGCTCAAAGACATAGCCCATATCTGCCAGCTGGTGTGCAAGATTGCCGAGAAAATGCCGAAAAAATAATGACGGGCCGCGGCGGTGAAACGTTTAGCCGCTGTTTAGCTTTATTCATGAAGCACAGGGGCATCCGACCGGATGCCCCTGTGCTTTTTTGTTGCGGAATCGGTGGGTTCTCCGCGGCAGCGGAGTGCAACCACCCCGCCACAAATATGAGTTATAAGCACCGGACTTATAACTCAATAAAATGCTATATTGTGAGTTAAAGAACAGGAGGGTATAACTCATGAAATGGAATTGGCAGCAAGCGGATTGGCCTGATTTTCATTATAAACAGGCTGAATTACAGAAGTTTGAAAGAGATTTTTGCAAAATGCCGGCATGTTTTTGGGCGCATATAAACACTGTAGCAGTTCCGACAAAGAAACACTCATTATAGAGTTAATTGGCGATGAAGCTATAAAAACTTCTGAGATATAAGGAGTAGCTCTCAATCGTGATAGTGTCCAGTCTTCTCTGCGGCGCAATTTCGGGCTGGCCGGTGAGTATAAAAAAACACCTCCTTCTGAACAGGGCATTGCCGATTTAATGACGGACTTGTATAAAAATTTTCATGAACCTTTGAGTCATGCTACTTTGTTTACATGGCAGCAAATGCTTGCCAGTGGGCGGAAGGATTTGAAAGAGACTGGCTGTTACCGGACTCATCGCGAGCCCATGCAGGTGGTCTCCGGCAAAATGTACGAACCGAGAATACATTTTGAGGCTCCGCCCTCAAAAAAAGTTCCCGGTCTCATGAATGCATTTATCAAATGGTTTAATGACACCGCCCCTTTGGGGAAAAATCCATTGCCGCCGTTAACACGAGCCGGCATTGCCCACCTGTATTTTGTATCTATCCATCCTTTTGAAGACGGCAATGGCAGAATTGCGCGCGCCCTGGCCGCAAAAGCTCTATCACAGAGTATAAATGAACCATTGTTGACAAAGCTTTCAACAATAATTCAGGACAATAAAAAATCATATTATGATGCTCTTGAAAAAAACAATAAAAATACGGAGATAACCAACTGGCTGTCTTATTTTTCTAAAACTGTTTTAACCGCCCAAATGTATACGCAGCACTATCTCGACTTTTTAATTGAAAAAAGAAGACTCCATGATCGCCTGCAAGGGAAACTAAATCCTCGTCAGGACAAAGCGCTGGCCCGGATGTTTAAAGAGGGCTTACGTGGTTTTAAGGGCGGACTCAGTGCGGAGAATTATCTTTCTATTACCAGAACTACCGCCACTCGTGATCTGCAAGACCTGGTTGCCAAGGGTGCTCTGCTTCGCACCGGAAAACTTAAACACACACGTTATTTTTTAAATATGCCTTCCATTTTAATCGATGGGCATAGCCCACAAACTATTCATAGAGCCCGCACACCACCCGCTATCAATACAAATTTAGCTAAAAAACAAACCAGGTGACAAATTTATTATAATTTGCAATAAACGCCCTAGGCTGCACTTTGGATATCGCAGAATTTTATATTGTATGGCGTCGTCGCGCTGTGGGCGCAGAGAACGCGAATACGAGAAGGGCTGCAGGGGTCTCACCGATGACTAACAGTTGAGTCACTTTCGAAACGCAAAAACGGTTTATCGTCAAATGAAAAACGCGCGGCGTATGCGGTGAAACAGGAAAGAAAATTGCGGGTGGTATGAACTAATACGGTGGCCGTTGTCAGGAATTAATGAGGGAGTAATTCAACTAATTCAACAACGTCCAATTGGTTCCAAAATTATAAAGAACAGCGTATGACAAATTCCCTGGCGATTTTTGAAGGCTATAAAATCCGGCGCCATAACGATGAGAATTCCGAAACCCGGTATTTCTCCGTAATTGATATCCTTCAGGTGTTGATTCAGCAGCCCGATTTTCAGGCGGCGAGAAATTACTGGAAGGTATTAAAAAACCGGCTCAATAAAGAAGGAAGTGAGTCGGTTACAAAATGTAACCGACTGAAATTAGAGGCGGCGGATGGTAAAAAATACCTTACGGATGTAGCCGATCCCGAAACGATACTGCGTCTTATTCAGTCCGTGCCCAGCCCCATAACGCGCGGCGTATGCGGTGAAGCAGTCGGGGTAGTAAAGGGGCTGCTGCCACCTTTATTCACCTAAAAAGAAATTTGACAGAGGCGGCAGTTCTTGCTACTCTGTAAATGAATACAATAGGCACACGGTCATGAAATACTTTGACTGGAATAATGAAAAAAACGAAATGCTCAAAAAGACACGGGGCGTGTCATTTGAGTTAATTGAACTTGCAATAGCATCAGGAGATTTAATCGCCCGTTTAAAACATCCAAATCCTGATAAATATCCGAATCAAAAGGTTTTTCTGGTAAAAGTTGACGACTACATCTACTCGGTACCGTATGTTGAGGATGACGAAAAGATATTCCTGAAAACTATAATCCCAAACAGCAAAGCAACAAAAAAGTATGTGGGAGAAAAAAATGATTAAGAAAACATACCTTGATACTGATGAAAAAAAACTGGCTCAATCACTTGAACAAGAAGAGTGGATTTCCGACCTGACTCAAAAGGATAAAGCTACATACAAGGAATATGCCCGCTATAGTCTCAACAAACAAAAAAGAATCAACATCAGAATGTCGGAGCGCGATCTTGTAAAGATACGGGCCAAAGCAATTGAAGAGGGGGTTCCCTATCAGTCCCTTATTTCAATGTTGATCCATAAATACAACGAGGGGAAGCTTTCTATTACCAGATAGAACCGGAAGCCGTTCAACCGGTGCGCACTGCGTACCGATAAGAGCTAAACGAGTGGCTGCCTCTGAATAATTCAATGGCGAGGCATATATGTCGAACATAATCGATCAGCGGATTTCACGTGACAGGCTCATCGATTTCTGCCGGCGCAACTATGAATTTTAAAATCTTGCGGGGGTTGATGGTGGCGATCAAGAGTTACACTTGCAGCTTCAAGATAGCTTTCAGAAATAGGGCCAGTGAGCCCAACATGACGAGCAGACATATTTTTTAATGGTAATATGATCTTTGTCATAACAAAATCATAAATATGTCAAAAAAAATAGAAATCAATATAAATTTGATATGTTGGAAAATATAGGGCACATCATTAGGTCTACGTTTAACTTATAAATGCCTGCAAGCTAAGGTTCGATAATGTCAAAACCGCTTAGAATCCAATACGCAGATGCATGGCGTCATGTAATGAACCGGAGAGAGAGGCTCCGTAATCCCCCCGTGATGTAAGATTTACTGTTACATTTCACCCCTATCTTTCTTGGGAGAATCAAACACCAGTAAAGAAGCCCGCTGCGGGGAAATATCGCGCCAGCGCCGCGCTCGAAAGCCAGCCGCACCACGCCGCAGGTGGGAATATTTTCTATCACCGGTCCGGAGAAAAAGGTTTGCCAATCCGTAAGACCCGGGTTATGCCCGACCAGCATGACATCCCGCTTTTCTTCGGGCAGGCGCCGTATAAGCTTGAGAAGCTCATCTGCAGCGGCCGCATAAATCCCGGCGGCTTCAAGAATGTCGGCTTCGGGAAAATCAAATTCCCCTGCAATAAGTCTGGCTGTTTTTATTGCCCGTTTGGCCGGGCTCGAAACGATGAGATCGGGCTGTACACCGCCCTCCCGCAGCCTGCGTCCCATTTCAGGGGCATCTTTGCGGCCCCGGTCATTAAGAGGCCGCATGAAATCATCCAGGCCGGGATCGTCCCAGCTCGACTTGGCATGGCGGACCAGGGTCAGCCTCAGGGCGGCAGGCTGATTTTTTCCAGCATTTCAGCAGCGCGTCGGGGTGAACTCACTCCCGGGCATCGTTAAGCTTAAGCCATTTTCTTTTGCGTTTGCCGGTTCGGGCCATGGTCGGCGGCTTCTGTAACAGCTCCATGCGGAAAACATCCACGCTGCACACGCCGCCCCATTTGCTGGTTTGAAAGAGCCCCAGACTGTGAACATCCATCCTGCCTTGACACGCCCGCCTCTTCCCAGGCTTCTTTGCGGCGGACTGCAAGGCGTCATATCCTTTTCAACAATGCCCTTTGGCACAATCCACCTGCTGCTGTGCATGGAAGTCACCAGCAGCACTTCAATCCGGCCGTCAACGATCCTCACAGGAGCGGCGGCCGACTGGCGATACCAATAGTCCGGCTTTGTTCTCACTTTTTTCCCCGGTCATCCGACCATTCAGGCCATGGGTGGAGCAAAGGTAGGCATTGCGTAGCGGTGATCATAGGAGACTTCGCCGGCAACCCAGTCGGGCAGCACGACCTGCTCGTCAGGATGCGGCGATCTCGACCTCCGCGAGGATAAGCCCGCTGTTATGCCCCGGAAAACATCCACCTCCCACGTATGCCCGTGATACTCGATCCGGTAGCGGGTCTTTCTCGATAAGCCTGTCTCCGGCAAAACTCGCCAGCATGTGCCCGGGCATTCATCAGGCGGTATGGCGTATTCGAATTCCGGACGCGCAAGCCCTGCGGCCTGGCCCTTGATGGTGAGGAAGGCCCTTATCCCGCGAGGCGGACCCGACGGAGGCCCGGTGCGCGCCTATGTGCAGGTATCCCTGAATATAGGGCTGTGCCCGCACCCTGCGGCCTCCAGCCCGGCTGCACCAGAAATTTTCTTTCTATCTCCACACCCATCGCAGATTAACTCCACACAATCGTCTGTATTTCAAACCACAGTTCTTCGTAGGCTTGCGCCGCGGCGCAGGCAGCCGGCAAAATCATTGATCGGCTTTTTGAAAACACCCATGCGCTCAACCTGGCTGGCATTGGGGATGCAGGATTTCAGCACCTCGGGATGCTGCACTGCAATCTCAGCCATAACCTCGTGGTGAAGTTTTTTCCGACGGTCAACCAGGGAAAAGAATACCATCAGTTTCAGGCCTTCGAGTTTCCGCTGACTGCGGAACGCGTACAGCTGTTCAAGCGTCCGCTGCGAAAGCGTTGTCGGGATCACGGGCACCACCAGCGCATCGGCGGCAAAAAAAACCGACTCGCTGACAAGTGAAATCGAAGGCGGGCAGTCAAGCACGACCAGATCATAGTCTTTTTTCAGCGGCATCAGAAGCTTTTTCAGCCGCTTTGTCGGATTTTTTTTCTGGTCGAGCCGGATATCCAGATTGCGGTAGGAAAAGTCTGCGGGCATCAGGTCGAGATTTTCATAATCAGTGCCCTTGATGAAATCACTGATCCGGCTGCTTCCTTTGATAAGCTTTTTACCGCCGCCCCTGACCTTCGGCTTGACGCGGAAGTAAAAGGTTGCCGCTGCCCTGCGGGTCGAGATCCCACACCAGCGTGCGCAGTCCGCTTCGTGCTGCAAGCCAGGCAAGATTTACGGCAGCGGCCGTCTTGCCGACACCGCCCTTTATGTTATAGGTTGCAACCACTTTCATCGGGAGTGCTCCTTTCCGACGGCTTAAAAAGGGCGCGAAAGCGCGCTATGTTTTTTTTCGCGGCGAACCCGGCGAAACGCCGGCCAAGATCAGCTCGCGCCAGCCGCTGGCGCCCGGCAAGGCTTTCCGCAAGCTGCCCGATGGCAAGCGAGCGTTCGCGGCCGGGCGGTCTTTAGCGGCTGCCATTTCCTCGGCGAATTCATACAGCTCGACGCGATGGACTTCATAATCCTGAAAGTCCCCGAGGTTGTCCTGCAGCTCTTTAAGCGCCCCGGTCAGCTCGTCGATTTCGGCAGCCGGGTACAGGCTTTTGAAAAACTCCATCATGTAGCGAAGCTTTTTGCAGGTAATGCGAAGCTCATGTACGGCGGATGCGGGCGAATCATCCGTCAGGGCCTTGCCCTGGCGCAGCGCCCGTTTTAAAATTTTTAAATTCTCTGCCCGGCCACTGCCTCCGCCGGATCGCCGCCCCTCCAGCTTTGCGCTCCGGATTTCCATGAGGAGCGCAATGCCTTTTTCCAGTCAGCGATGAGCGCCTGATAACGCTTGGTGGAAATGGCGCGGCTGAGGTTGCGTTGTTCCTGGTGCTGCCGCCTGAGTATATGTTTCCTGAGCGGGGCAAGGTCGCGCCTGACGGCTTCGTTAAGCGGGGCTATATAGTCGTCAAATTTTAAAATATAAACGTCCAGGTCGCGCGTCGGCCCGGTCACAGCGCCAAGCCAGTCGAACTCCGGCCGAAACTGCTTCAGGGTTGCAGCGGGAATCGACGCCTTCATCTGGCCCAGCATGGAGCGGGTGCGGCGCACAGCCACACGAAAATCATGGAGAAATTCAGTATCGATATCCGCCACCGTTCCGATCGTGATTGGCTGCCATAATCTCCACGAGCCGTGCAAGCACCGTGCGCACCGCTTCTTCGCAAGGCGCTCGGGGTGCAAGCTTGACATTGATCTTTGAACTGTAGTCAAGCGGCGTGCGGCCGCTCTATCGCTAGCACCTGATCCAGCGTGCTGTGTTGAACCCTGGTAAGCCCGGGGATACCGGCAAGCACGGCTGTCGCCTTTTCAAACGCCGTGTGATAGCCGCGTACCGCCGACAAAAAACAGCAGGGGGCATTGCTTTTACCGGGCCTCTGCGCTGGTACCGTCGGTGGTGCTGATTTCTATCGAAACGCGAACAACTGTTTTTTCGCGCTCGTCCAAAAGGTCGGCAGGCCACCGGGTCGTCTCGATCTTCGCCAGCGGCAGAAGGGCGCGCATCTTTATTGTCCGCGCCAGCGCTTCCGCCAGCGGCGCCGGATGCCAGTCGCGGGCCATGCGGCCCATCGGCCCGTTCATACGGCCCAGCACTTTGCCGGAGGCGTTCTCCATCCACGCCGCCTGCACGCTCTGCGCCTCGCGCACTTCCTCGGCCCTCTGACCGGCCGCATACAGCCGCCAGTCAAAGGTGTCGAAAAACGTGCGCACGATGGTGCGCGGCTTGCCGGGGCGAACCGTAAAGCATTGGGCCAGCTCGACAAAAATCGTATTTCTGTCGACCTGTCCTTCAAGTATGAATTCCATAGCTCTCCGCCCGCCGATCCGGGGCTACGGCTTTTTCTTTTTGCCGTGCTTACCGCGTTTGCCGGTCTGGGCCTTTATCCCGCGTTTTTCCGCAAGCCCGATCAGCTGGTCCTGCGACCCCAGCTGCTCTTCATTCTTGAGCGGCGTCCTCTGCACGTACTCGCCGTCGGGCCGCATGTCCCAGGCGCTTCTGCGGTCATTGCACTGTATGTCAAGTATTTCACGCAGCCGTTTCTGGAGCCGCCCTGATTCCACGGGCGCCAGGGCCTCGACGCGGTGCTCGAGGTTGCGCTTCATGCAGTCGGCCGAGCCGATATAATACTCCTCCTGCCCGCCTGGTTGTGGAAATAATAAATGCGTGCGTGCTCGAGAAACCTTCCCGACAATGGAAATCACGCGGATAGTTTCGCTCAGGCCCTTGACGCCCGGGCGCAGGCGGCAGCTGTCGCGAACGATAAGATCAATGCGCACACCCCGGTGGGCGGCGCGGTAGAGGGCGCGGGTTATATCGACATCCTCCAGCGCGTTCATCTTGAACTGGATGAGGCCGGGGCTGGCGGTGGTATGGAGCGCGGCTTCGCGCTCGATTTTTTCGAGGAACGCTTTTTTAAGAAACGAGGGGGCGACCAGAAGCTTTTTGTATTTTCGGCTTGGGTTGACGCCGGTGGTCAGGTAATTGAAAACCTCTGTCGCGTCGGCGCCGATATCAGGGTCAACCGTAAACAGTCCGATATCGGTGTACAGCCGGGAGGTTATCGGATGATAGTTGCCGGTGCCCACATGGACATACCGGCGAAGGCCGTCATAATCGCGGCGCACGACCAGTATGATCTTGGTGTGGGTCTTCAGGCCCAGCACGCCGTAGGTAACATGGATACCGGCCTCTTCCATGCGCTCGGCAAGCCGTATGTTGGCGGCTTCGTCAAAGCTGGCCTTAAGCTCGACCATCACCGCAACCTGCGCGCCGTTGACGGCGGCTTCGATCAGGTGTTCGACAAAGTTGGATTCGCTCGCCGTGCGGTACAGGGTCATCTTTATTGCATGAACCTTGGGGTCGCGCGCAGCCTCGCGAAGCAGCCGCTCGATGGTGGAACTGAAGGTCTCGTAGGGATGCTGCACAAGAATTGAGCCCGTCATCCCGCAGGACATGGAAGATGGAGCGCTCCTGGGCCAGATCAGTTTGCTCCACGGGCTGATGCGGAGCATCTTTCAGAAGGGGCTTGTCAAGGGGGACAAGCTCCATAAGATCGCGCAGCCCGAGCAGAGACTCGCTTTCATAAACGTCGCGGTCGGGATCCAGCCCGAGCTCTGCCGCCAGCAGCCCCCGGTGGTGCGGGTCCATACCCTTTGCCACTTCCAGACGCACGATGGGGGCAAAGCGGCTTTCCTGCAATTCGGATTCGATCATCGCCATAAGGTCCTCAGCGTTTTCTTCGCGGCTTTCCGTGTTGGAATTGCGCGTGGTTCGAAACACTTCGCAGCTGAGTATGGCCACGCCGGGAAACAGCAGGTCAAGGTTGTGACACATGACCTCTTCAAGCGGAATGAAGCGGTCGCCGCCATTCAGACGGATAAAACGCGGCGCTCCGTAACCCACCGGGACCTTTACCCGGGCAAGCATCGGCGGCTTATTTTTTTTCTGCATGAACGTAACAAGCAGGTTCAGCGACAGGTTGGAGATAAACGGAAAGGGGTGCGCCGGGTCAATGCGACTGCGGCGTGACCAGCGGAAAAATAAACTGCGAATAGTGACTGCGTACCTGTTTTTTTTCGGCGGCGGAAAGATCGTCATAGCTGAGAATGCATATCTTGTTGCTCTTGAGCGCTCTGATAAGATCGATGGCTATTTTCTGCTGACGGGGCAGCATGGTTCGCACATAGGCGGCGCACTGGTCGATCTGCTCAAGCGGCGTGAGCCCGTCGGTGGTGCGTTTGGTAACGCCTGCGCCGACCTGCTGCATGAGGCCGCCGATGCGCTTCATGAAAAATTCATCGAGGTTTGAGCCGGTAATCGACAAAAACTTCACCCGCTCCAGCAGCGGCGTTCGGCTGTCGGCGGCCTCGCTGAGCACGCGGCTGTTGAAGCGAAGCCAGGTAAGCTCGCGGTTCAGATACAGCTTCGGAGACGAAAGATCAGGGCCGGCAGCGGCGGCTGAAGCCTGCGCCTTCACTGCGTTTTCATTGGCGGGGGCCGGGGCTTTTTCTGCAGCCTTCTCAATGGCTTTGTCGCCTTTGCGGCTTTGCTTTTTTTTCCGTCTGCCTTACGTGCTGCCGCGCCGGGCGCGGCTGAATGTGCTCGTGCAGCACCCTGCTTCTTCTCCTTCTTATGAACCATGTTTCTTCCCTTCTACAACAGAAGCCTTGTTGCCTCTTATTAGGAATATGGCATGCGGCATACGGTTTTCCAGCCTTGTAACCGTCACTATGAAGCGGCTTTCTTCGATGGCATGATTATTAAATGGCGGTTGATGCCTGTCAAGTTAAGTTATGGTTAAGCATGGGGAGCAGGTTTGGAGGGAAACGTCATAATCCAGAAGGAAAAAACAGGAGGTAGAGGCACAATGCACGAGCCCGTTTTCTTAAATACAGATACAAGAACGCAAAAAGGCGCACTTCTTCACAGAGTGAG
>CAVRBJ010000027.1:0-149722 GCA_963718965.1 uncultured delta proteobacterium
CTACCCATTGCGGTTGAGAAACAGTGGCAATTTGTTTTGCGTCCCGTCGCCATAAATTTTACGGCACAGATCATAGCTCGCAGCGATATACCGCTCGATACATGCCACAGCCTTTTTCCCAACAGGCACAATGCGCTCTTTGCGGCGCTTGCCCAATACCTTGACAGCGCCCTCCGCAAGCTCAAACCCGTTGCGGTTTAAGCCGACAAGCTCGCTGACGCGCATGCCGCTCGTGTAGAGCAGCTCAAGAATAGCCCTGTCGCGCACCTGCAACTGGCTATCCTCGGGCATGCTGTCGAGCACGGCAAACATTTCGTCCACGCTCAGGTGACGGGGCAGGTACTGGTCCTGCCGGGGCGTCTTCACGGGCTGGGCCGGGTTGTGCTCAATGACGCCCTGCTGCTTTAAAAACCTGAAAAAAGCCTTGATGCTTGAAAGCTTGCGCGCCTGCGAACTCTTTTTGTTCTTTCTGGCAAGGCAGGCAAGCCAGGCCCGCACCGTGAAATTGTCAATGTCTGCAAGGCCCGCAGCAGCGTAGCCCTTTTCCTGCAGAAACAGGTCGAACTCAGCCAGGTCATGCAGATAGCCGCGGCTTGTGTGGGCCGAGGCATTGCGCTCGGCGCTCAGGTGCTGTTCAAAGGTGCGTATATAGTGTTCAAGCATGGGCATTTCCCGGGCCGCAAGATGAGAAAACATATACTTTTTCAACTAGATAAGCAAGAAAAAAGGCCTTGGGCAAGAGGTTGATCGTGGTGGTCGCTGAGGGCAATTCTTAAGTTGGGTCTCATGTTGGCTGATTTTAAGCCCAAAATAGCGCTTTGACCTTACGATGCCATTTATTTTGAACGGATAGCTATTGCGCAAGTACCGTTATGAAGCAGGGCAATGAGGAAACAATTAGCGGTTACGTGAAAAAGCAAGAAAATACTATCAAAAACTGTATGAAGACCGTCAATTGGCTCTCTTCTAACACACCTTCTCTTGCGGCGGGGTATTTTATTTGAAAAGTTTTTTCTCTCTTAAAGAGGTCATTTTTTTTCGTAAAAAATATAAATCAAAGTTGAAACCCCAATTGTAATAAAATAATAGAAAATGTAATTTCCAATATATGCAATATTATTTTCTGGCTTCAAAAATTTTAGAATTGGATTTAAAACTAAAGATTCATGAATTAAATACATCGAATATGAAATTATGCTAAGAAATGTAATTGGAACTGCTATAATTTTTGGTGCATTTTTTAAGTTATCTAAAAATGGCAGCATAAACATAATTGAAATGGCATAAAATTAAAATAAAAAACATAGTGTAAATATCCTGAATTAAAATATTTACTTATAATATATAGTATTATGCAGCCAATTAAACAGTATATATATGGTTTAAAATTCCAGATTTTTGGATAATAGAATTTTACAATTGATCCAATTACTCCAAACATTATAGAATCAAGTCTTGTTATTACTTGGTTATGAAAAAGGTTCCACCAGAAAATGTCGTAAGGATCATTGTCAACGAACCAAAAAACAGCCCTTTTAAATCTAAATAATCATAGGTATTATAATAAAAATAAATGTAACAAAAATTAAAACTATTATTTCTTATTAATTTTAAATGTAATTTTATAAAAAAAGATGACAAAAAGAGGGAAAAGTAAATAAAACCATTCTTCAACACACAAAGTCCATGCTACTGCAAAAAAATTAGGATGAGGTGAAGCAAAATTTTGAAGAAAAAATAAATATTTATAATTAAAATCTGAAAAAGAACCTGTTGTTAGGTATGTATATATTAAAACTAATATTAAAACTAAAAAGTAATTTGGTAATGTTCTAAACCATCTTCTTTTCCAAAAACTTATTGTTTCCGAAAAATTATATTGGTCTTTATTGTAGGTTTTTAATAAAATTGTGCCAATTAAAAATCCACTTAAAACAAAAAAAACAACAACTCCATCAATAATTCTAAATGTTGGAAAATCTGGGAAATTTTTCTTCTAATATTCTAATCCCATGTATATTTAATAACCATAATATTGCAAAACTACGCATTAAATCTAAACCAAAAATTCTTTTATCTAATTCTAAATTTATTTTAAATTTATCTTTTAAATTTTTAAATTTCATAAAATAAACATCTAAATTTTAAAAAGTTGCATTTATTTTGATTTAGCTAAAATATTTATTTTATAAATAGGCGTATAGCTCTACTCCCTTATAATCAATCCACCCTCATATGACTACGCCGATCCCGATTACCCTTGTGAAGGCTATATATATCTGTAAAATCAAGGCTTTCTGTGAGCGGTGCTTATAAAAACGACTTCCAGTTTGACATTAAATTTATATCAGGTCGCCCAACGCGCCGCAAGATATTTTTGATCAGCATTGCAGGCTGCACCCAAAACTCCATCCCACATCTTGCGCCTTCTTTTGCCTTGACACACAATCGTCCTCGTTCTATATTTTTCTAGTATTAAGCAAGCTTCTTATCAAACCCGTTTCTGTGTATTTGGCAGGAGATAGAACCGGGTGAATTGGCCTTTGCTGCTTCTTTTCTCTGTGCTCGCGAAAATTGTTGGTTTTCAGTTTTCTTCATGCAAAAAAATCCACTGTATACAATATGAAGATTATCTCCTTTTGCCAAGACCAAACTAGGTTTGTTTCTGCTGAGCTCGACTTTATCAATTGTGCTATTGATAGGTGCCTTCGAGGCCTACAGCAACATCCAGTATTATAGCTGGAGAAAAAACTTTGAGGACGATGGGTGGCTCGGCCAAGTTACAGTTCGTTCCTCAAACCCTGTCCTGATGTGGGAATTTATTTTACTCTTTTCTTTGCTGTATTCTTTGCAAATATAGAAAGCTTCACAAACTACCCGCTTAGGGATATCCATAAAGAGATTGATGCTTTTCTTAAGGAGCGCGGCATACTGCATTTAGATCTTCTTGAAGCATTTACCGAGCAATGTAAAACACCAAAATTCTTTGCATTTGATATATGGCACCCTAACCCCGAAGGGCACATGGTCATTGCCCAACAGTTACTAGCCCGCGTAAAGTGCGAGGAAAGAATCCAGGAAAAGCCTTGATTCAAGAATTTACTTATCTGCTAATCGAAAGCGACACAGTCGCATGAGGAACTTTGTTCGTCTGCATACAGTTTTATGGCGACGAATGAAACTATTTTTGATCAGCATCGCAGGCCGCACCCAAAACCCCATCCCGCATCTTGCGCCTTCATTTGCCTTGACACACCATTGCCCTCGTCCTATATTCGCCCCATCTTAAAGCAAGGTTTTATCAGTCAGTTGATCTTCAGATTTTTTCGGGGAATTTTTTGCGTGAGCGACAAACTTGCCAGAGTCAACCCGGAGGAGGTGCAGGCAAATGGCCTTGAAACGCGCATCTTGATCATCTTGGCCGGACTGTTTATCGGATCGCGCCTGTGCTATTATCGGCTTGGGGTAGACTTTGATAATACGCCGTTATACGTTTTCATGCAGTATTTGGATGTCGGACTTCTCCGAACGCGCTTGCTGGAAAGTTGTTGGTATCTCCACAGTCAGCCGCCGCTTTTCAATTTATTCTTAGGCGCAGTGGTGAAACTGGCCGCGCCCCCCCTGCCTAAGATCGTCTTCCAAATAATCTATGCAGTCTTTGGCTTGATCCTTTATTACAGCATGTATCGCATCTGTATCAAGTTAGGCGTTTCACGGCTCTTTGCCGTCACGTTGTCCACACTTTTCATCATGAGCCCTGACGCCGTGTTATATGAAAAATTTTTGCTTTATACCTATCCGGTCGCCGCGCTGCTGACGCTTGCTGCGCTCCTGCTCGCCAACTATATCTCTGGTAAAAGCAGGCTCCAGGGACTGGCGGGTTTTGTCACGCTGGCTGGCATTTGCGCGATATGGAGCACCTTCCATCTCTTGTATTATCTTATGGTTGCGGCGGTCATTGTCGGCTATAACAGACGCAGGCGCAAGGAAACCATCTTACTGAGCGCAATCCCGCTGACTTTGCTGATCGCCATCTATCTGAAAAATTTCATCGTATTTGGCTTTTTCGGAGCAAGCTCCTGGATGGGCATGAATTTTTGGGGGATCACGGGCAATTATGTTACTTCCGATGAAATTCAAACGCTCAATTCGGCCGGCAAGCTTTCTGCTGTTGCGTCAATTCCGCCCTTCTCTTCGTTAATCGCGTATTATGGTTCGCAACCGCAACTCCCTCCGCAATACGCTTCGATTCCAGCCCTGTCGCAACTGTCCAAACCTTATTTCCCGGATTCCCCGAATTTCAATCATTATGCGTATCTCAACCTCTCAAAAACCTGTATGCAGGACGCTTTGTTTATTCTCAGACATGAACCGGAGAGCTATGCAAAAGGGATGTTTCTGGCATGGATTGTCTATTTCCAACCGGCTCGAAATTACTGGCTGCTTGCGAAAAATCGCGAAGCCCTGGCCCCGTTCATAAATATGTCTGATGCGCTTCTGCAAGGCTGGGTTGATGTCGAGCCGCTCTATGAAAAGTTGTTCAGAAGCAGCCTCAACCCTGATGAACCAAGAGATACACGGATTTTTGGTTCGAAAATACAGTATTCAAATCCCTTAATGTATCGTCTGCTCTTTGGAGAAGATTTGCGGCTCAAAGTGCCTTTGCTCACCGTGCTCAACTTTTTACTCCCATTACTCTTTGCGGCGGGGCTTCTCATTCAGCCTGCTGGCAAACGAAGGCTTTCATACGCTCAAAAATCGGCGCTCCTGGTGCTTGTGCTCACGATCCTGTATGTCGCTGTGGTCGGAAATTGTTTCGAGCTGATGGAAAATAACCGTTTTCGGTTCGTGACCATTCCGCTCACGACAATCCTTTCGGCTGTGATGCTCCAAGCGTTCGCGGACATATTTTTAATTAATGGAGCAACTACGCAGCCTGTTGCAGCGCACACGTCTCGTTTGCGACAAAGGCGGACATGACAGCAGGTGCTGCCCTGTGCCCGAAAAATATGCAAACGGGGGGTATATGCGCTATACCTGCATAGTTAATACGATACCATGCACCATTCAGTCCGATGGCGCTTCACCGGCAAAAAGCAAAGCATGGGCGCGTCTGATACAAAAAATTTATGAGGTCGATCCCCTCACCTGCCCACAGTGACGCAGGGCAATGAAGATCATGAGCGTCATAGACAAGCCCGAATTAGCACATTTTTCTAAATTCTGTAGCCTTCATAAAAATCATCTTCCGATAACGATGGCCCTATCCGTTCGTCCTGAGCCTGTCGAAGGGCGACTTTCCGTTCATGGTTCGACCCTTCGTCAAGCTCAGGACTCACCACGAACGGCATTGCCATGCAGTAGAATGCGGCTACAAAATAAAGAAAAAAGCTCGAGTCCTGGTGCTTTGCTTCGGGAGAAAAGGCATCGTATATACTTTTAATACCCCCTTAAGTAAATATCACCACTCGAAATAGCGCAGTTTTGCCCACCCCCTTCAGTACCACCGCTGTTTTTTATCCAGATAATCCATGAGCATGCAGCGCCCCAGGTCTGCCGGGTGCAGGTGAAATATCCGGCCATAAGACCGGCGGGCCATTTCATGCATAAAATCGACGCGCTCATGCTCCTGCGAAAACAGAAAGATGCTTAAGGCGATTTTCTGGCGCGTGAGGGCATCAAGGCCGGCCAGCGTGCGGCGCAGGGTTTCGGGGTGGGGCGGAAACTGGAAAAACAGGGCTCCCGCTTCACGGTGAGCCGTGGGCTCGCCGTCGGTGATGAGAAATATCTGGCGGCGATAGCCTTTCATGCGCGCAAGCACCTGCTGTCCCATGGCAAAGGCCTCCTCGAAGTTGGTATAGGGATTTGCTTCATCCCAGGGCAAAAACGGTATTTCATGTTCAGGGATGATGCGCGCCGAGGTTGAAAACCCCACAACGGTGATGCGGTCCTGCACATAGCGCGAGCGGATAAGGCCGATCAGCGCCATGGCCACCTTTTTAGCGGCAATATAGCGGCCGTCAAAATTCATGGACTTGCTCAAATCAAGCAGCACCACGGTGGCGGTGCGCAGCACGGGCTCTTTTTCATACACCTCAAGATCATCTTCTGCCATGCGCAGCGGCGGCCTGCCGCCCGTGCGCTTGAGCGTGTTCATAAGCGATGCGCTGGTATCGATCTGGAGAGAATCGCCGAACCGGTAGGGCCGCGTGCCCTGAATAAGATAGGGCTCTGTGTTGAGCCCTGCACTCAGGCGGCGGGAAAGCTTCTCGTTTTTGCGGGGCTGGACAATGTGGCGCAGCATGCCCCATGCGGTTTTCTGCAGGCCCGCAGACGTGAACATGAAATTGGAGCCGCTGCGGCTGACAAGGCCCTGCTCAAGAAGACGCATGGGCAGATTTCTGATGGCGCGCCATTTGGCAAGGGACTCAGAGCCCATGGCCTGTTCAAGCAGCTGTTCATCCAGAGCGTCGAACTGCGTTGACCAGCGCAGGGAATGGAGCGATTTTTCAAGGCGGTCCATATCTTTTATTTTTCCGGCCATGAGCCGCGCCTCGCGAACCGAAAGCTTTTGCCCGTCGCGGTTGAGCCGGTCATCCAGATACTGCGCAAGGGGAAGCGTGGCTTCAGGCAAGCCTGAAGAGCTTTCGCGAAATGCTGCCCGGGCATCGGAGCCATAGGGGAGAGCTTCGGCAAATTCAGAAATTTTATCAAGCGCGGCGCTGTCCATGTCGGCAAGTCCCATATCATGCAGGGCCTGCTTCTTTTTTTGCCGCAGTTCTTCAAGCAGATCCTTGATGCCCACAAAAAGTTTCGAGCCATCGCCGTCTCTCACGCCTTTGCGCTGCAGCTCTTTTATGGCAGTATCAAGTGAGCCGTGGCGGAAAATGATTTTGGCAAGCGCATCCAGGGGATCGGTTCCGTCGGAGGCTGCCCCGGCAATGGGGCCGGAGCCGGGCTGATAGGTATAGATTTTCATTGCTTTGTGGCGTAGCGGGCTTGGCCTTCGTGCATGGTTCTCGTGATGCGCCCCTGCGTTGCAAGGCCTTCAAGGATGAATTCGGCTGCTGCGGCAAGGGCAGCAGGTGTAGCCGGCGCAGCCAAACGTTCGGCGTGCTGCCGAAACTGAGGATAGCGCGAGAGTATTTCAATGTAGACCCCCGACGGTGTCAGCTCAGATACCTCCAGAGCAGCATCGCCGGTAAAGGCTCGCAGGAAATCGTCGAAGATGCCTGCGGGAAATGCCTTGCTGAAAATGGCATGCACGGCCTCGCGCACCAGGCCCCCGAGCTTTTCATCCTCTTCGGCTGCTTCGGCAAAATTCCACTCCACCTTGCCCTTCATGGTAGAGGTAAGATGCGGAAGATCAGTCACCCGCGGCACGACCCCGGTTTCTCCCAGCCGCACGCTGCGGCGCAGGGCATTGCTGACCAGCGTTTCCATATTGTGGATCGTCATGCGGACGCTTACGCCTGAGAAATGATTTATGTCATGCCTGCGGCGGGCGGCCTGGGAAATTTCAGCCACCACCTGCTCCATGAACAGCGGTATCGTAAGCCGCAACCCCTCATGGCAGAACGGCGCCATCTCCTGTCGCACAATGGCCACCTCCTGCTCAAGCGTTCGGGGATAGTGCGTGCGCACCTGTGCGCCGAAACGGTCTTTCAGCGGCGTGATGATGCGGCCGCGGCTGGTGTAGTCTTCAGGGTTGGCGGTTGCGATAATGAAAATATCAAGGGGCAGGTTGAACTTGTAGCCCCGGATCTGCACGTCGCGCTCCTCCAGCAGATTAAAAAGCCCCACCTGGATTTTTTCATGCAGGTCGGGCAGTTCGTTTATGGAAAATATGCCCCGATTGGTGCGGGGGATGAGGCCGTAGTGGATGACGCCCTCGTCGGAGAGATGCCGGCCTTCGGCAACCTTGATGGGATCGATATCGCCGATAAGATCGGCTATGGTCACATCAGGCGTGGCGAGCTTTTCGCCGTAGCGAAGGCTGCGGTGCAGCCATGAAACAGGTGCCCCGTCCCCAAGCCCGGCAACCTGCTGTCTGCAGCGGGAGCAGATGGGCGCCAGCGGATCGTCATTTATTTCGCAGCCCTCCAGAACCGGCAGCCATTCATCCAGAAGGTTCGTGAGGCTGCGCATGATGCGGGTTTTGCCCTGGCCGCGCTCGCCAAGGAAAATAATGTCATGGCCCGACAGGATGGCGTTTTCCAGCTCAGGTATGACCGTGTCTTCATAGCCGATGACGCCGGGAAACAGGTTCTCGCGGGTGCGAATTTTTGCGATAAGGTTCTGCTGCAGCTCGGCCTTTATGCTGCGGCTCTGCCAGCCTGAGCGCTTCAGATCACCCAGCGTTTTTGGAAGATGTGAAATACTCATTGTTTTCTAACCGGCTGCATAAAACATTTCAGTTTCCTTTGGGCGGCTGCACCGTTCCCGGCAGAACGAGCAGGTTCGACCTGTCTTTTTTAAAATGCAGGCCCCTGTGCGCCGGGCCGACCTCTTCGATGGAAATGATGGTGTAGATGGAAATATGCAGCGTTTTGACATCGGTCAGGCGCCGTTTCAAGTCCTCTTCTTCGGGGTTTACGACCAGCATGCTTGAGGAAAATATGAAATCGGATATGGCAATAAAACTTAAGCCGAGGCTTGAATCGGTGACACTGCCCGCCTTGAGGTTGACGATTTTATTATCCTTCGGGTCACGGTAGGTTATGACGTAGTGAGTCTTGTCTTTGGCTTTCGTTGGCATGAAGGTCCTTTCCGGCGGCAGCAGGCTGTTGCACAGGTGCGGCGGGACACGAAACATTTAAATAATGATATCGAAATAGACCATAATGCCGACTTTGTCAACAGAATGACTGTAACGAATGGCCTTTGATATAAAGGAAGAGAGTTTGGAGCAGGCTGTCTCTGTAACGAGATCAAACAAGAGCCGCTGACAGGGTATCATCAGCGGCTCTTGTTACGAAACTTATATGCTGCAAAACATTAAGGCGCATCGCTGTCAACAAAAAGCTCTGTGGGGGTCGTGGTCGAGACTGCAACGTTTGCCTTTGACCATGTGCCATAGAAAGCGGCATTGATGAACTTGTTTACGCTTTTTGCAACGTCCGTATAAAATGCGCTCGGGGTGTACATGCAGTTGGTGCATGCAGGGCAGCTGCCGTCAGCAAAGCTGCAATGATAATATTTTGGTGAATAACCGCAGGGACCCCATGAGTAGGTCTTTTTTACCCTGTAGAAGGCACGGGGGCCGTCGCAATAATAATATGCCGCCATGGCAGCATCGGTTTTCTCAACAAAGCAGGTGGTTACGTTGAAGCCCCAGTACAGGCCCGGAAGATTTATGCGGCTTGCGCCTTCAATGTTATACGGATCAATGCTGAACATGGCATCGGCAAGATTGAGATCGCCGCCAACGGCATTCTGCGCTGCCTGGCCGCCTGCGGAATGTCCGCCGAGAATCCAGTGAGCAATACCGGTGCAGCCGGTGCCTGACAGCCAGCCAAGGATGTTGTTCTGTACTTCAATTGTACAATTTCTGAATTTCCCCGCATCCGTTTTTGTCATGCTGCCGGGCTGATGATCCATAATCACCACGACATAGCCATAGCTTGTCAGCGATTGGCAAGATTGTCATAGCTGTCGCGGGACATGGCTGTTCCCACGCCCAGTATAAATGCTTCGCAGTTTGCAGGAGAAGGGCTTTTGTAGAAGACGCGAACCTGGCCGGTGCCCAGGTTTTTGTCAAAATAGTTGGCCTGTGCCGAGCCGAGTAAAGTAAAAAACAACGAAACACAGACAATAGCCAGAACGGTTGTAAAATGCGTACTTCTTTTCATGTTTTCCTCCCTTGTTTGTTGTTTGTAAAACAAAACCCCTGTTTGCCTCAAAACCTGCTTTGAAGTATAGATAATAAAATTTAAGATTTCAAACAAAACAGACTTAAAATAGTTACGTAAAATAGCATATTTAATACTGGTTTAAAACAGGTACTAAATACATTGTGATAGCTCTCATGCTGAAGTTCTTTTTTTATATAAAAAATATTAAATTAAAATAATTGCTATCATTATTATCATTTTTAATCGGGCTGGTTTAAGCTGCTTATATAAAACAGTATTGATTTGAAAGCAAGTAAGCTTTATGCTGTAATTCTATTGGGCTAAAGTTCCAAAAGTGTGTTACCCCAAAGCACAGAAGAAATTTATGAAGATTTTTTATACGGATATCTTTGTTTTGCCCCTGCCGCCGGAGCATCATTTTTCCATGGAGAAATACCGGTTGCTGCGCGACCGGCTCGTTGCGAAAAGCATTGCCCCGCTTGAGGATTTTGTCATTCCCCACGCTGCAACCGATGAGGAGATTACTCGGGCCCATTCCCCGGACTACCTTCGCAAGATAGTATCGGGAGATCTCACGCCGCAGGAGTTGCGGCGGCTGAGCCTGCCCTGGTCCATGCAGCTTGTTGAGCGGGCGCGGCATAAAGCCTGGTATGTGCGAAAGCAAGCGGATTATTTTGTTATGACGCCGTCGGGAAGTTTTTCTGCGGGGCTATCCTGCAGGATGAAAGCATCATCCCCGGCATTTTCTTTCAGATCAAGTTTCAGCTCTTTTGCCTTTTCAATATAGGAGCCTTGTGAAAGCCGTATCTCGCCATGCTGCGACACTTCTATGGCGGAGCGGCCCTGCACCGGGCACACCTGCTCGCAGAAGCCGCAGCCATTGCACCTGGTGTCGATCACAAAGGGCTTTCTGGAGCCGTCTTTCCACCTGAAGACAATTGCATTATAGGGGCACTGCTCGTCACAAATGAGACAGAGCCTGTCCTGCGCCCAGACAAGGCAGCGGCCGGTGTCGATTGCGGCTGTGCCCAGTTTCGCATGTTTCTTTTCCTCCAGCGGAAGTTCCCGGATAGCGCCCGTGGGGCAGACCGCTCCGCACAGGGCGCAGGTCTGGTCGCAGCCGGCAAGACGCGTATCAAGCCTCGGCGACCAGATGCCGCCGATACCGCTTTCAAACAGGCAGGGCTGCAGTGTATTGGTGGGGCAGACCTTCATGCACTGGCCGCAGCGGACGCAGGCTCCCTGAAATGCCGGCTCGGGCAAGGCCCCCGGCGGCCGGATGAGGCGGTTCGGGTTGACTTTTTGCCAGAACATCTTTTTTGATAGCAAAAGGCGGCAAAAGCCCCGGCTGCTGCCGAAGCCAGAAGCCCCCGGCGCTGTATATCAGGCAGCGGCGCCGGAGCAGAGGCATAACCGAAGGATATGGACTGAACCGGGCAGACGGTTGTGCATGCGGTGCAATAGATGCATTCCTCGGGCCTGTACTCACGGGGCTCCTCGCAGATGGCGCCGGTGGGGCAGGTAGAGCGCGCATTTCATGCAGGAGGTGCAGGTGTTTGCTACCCGTCGCCTGAAAAGACCGAGCCTTGCGACAAGACGCCGAGCAGAGCCCCCAGCGGACAGAAGCTCCGGCACCAGAACCGGGAATGCCGGTGATTCAGGGTAAGAAGCCCTGCGCACAGCACGACGGTCAGCAGAATGAGTGAAAATACGGGTTGCGCTACCTGCGCATGCGAAAGCGTGATGAGTCGCAGGTAGTCGGCAAGGGGCCTCAGAAGATCAATACCCGTGGCCGTGATAAGCATAACCAGCGGATAGGCTATGAAGGTGAAAACACGTGTAAGGAAAGCCAGCGGATCAACAAGGCCGGCAAGGTTGAGGCCCGGGAGGGCTGCAGCAGCAAGCAGCACCAGCAGGCACAGCTTCCACTGGGGCGAACAAAGCAGCATTTTGGCCGAATTTTTCCCGGTGCACAGGTCAAACAGCGTGCCCAGCGGACACAGCCAGCCGCAGAAAAACCTTCCTGCCACAAGTGCCGTCAGCAATACAGGAAGGCCATAGAGAAGGCTTTCGTGGAAGCGCCATGAAGCGAGAAAAGCCGAAAGCGAAAGCAGTGGATCGGCTTTTAAAAAAAGATCGGGCGGAAGAAAAAGCGTTTCGGCCAGAGGGTTCAGGGCAAACAGCACCGCAAAAAGCCCGAGGAAGGCACCCTGCACCCACCTTCTCATACCTGCGCCTTCAAAACAGTTATCTCATCAAGATTGCAGGTGCCAAGGCCGAGCTTCTGGGCTGCCGCTATATGCTTCACCTGTGCCGGGGCAAAGCCCTGGCCATACCATTTAGCAAGGGTAACGCCATAGGCATCAACCGCTACCTGATCTGTGCCTGCGACAATGGTTTTGGGGAAGTCGACGAGACCCGGGCCTGAAGGCCCGCCGTTTACCAGAGCGCGGGAGCCGTCGAGGATGACCAGATTTACCTTCACCGTTGCAGCAAGCTCGGCAATGGCTTGGTTGATATCAACCGATGCGTGGAAATAACCGCGGTCCCAGATAAGGCCCATGAGCCCTTTCATGCCAAGGCTGACACCTGTGGTGGAGTGGGACTTGGCAGTGGGCAGGCTTATGATTACATCGCTGTGCAGCACGTCTTTGATGAGCTTTACCTCTTTCAGCTCTTTGCCGTTTTTAATGGCAACCGGCTCAAAGAGCTTTTCATCGTAAATTACAAATGCATGCGTATTTTTTATTCCTTTGCAGGCATCCGCTATGCCGGAAAAGCCGAGACATTTTTCAGGCGGGTTGAAGGGATAGTCAATAATGATAACCTCGGCTGCTCCTGCGTCTATGCACAGGCGTGCCACGGTTGCCACCACTTCCGGGTGCGTATTGGTTGCCCGGTCGGGTCCGTGGGGAAATGACATGTTGGGCTTGAGGCAGACGCGGCTTCCCTTTTTGACAAACATCTCCATGCCGCCGATCATCGATACGGCCTTTTTTACCGCATCGATGCGGTTGCCCGTGACAGCGGCAATGGTTGCTTTGGGCTGTGGGGCTGCAAACGATTTCAAGGGATGAAAGAGCGCCGGGGGGAGCGTTGCAGCAGCAGTAAAAACAGCTGTTTTACAAAGAAGGTCTCTGCGCGTGATTTTCATGGAAGGACTCCTTTTTGCCTGATTAAACGATACGAAGGGTATAGACAATTATAGAACGTGCACAGGCGAGTGTCAACAGCGGGGGTAGCCCGCTTCATCTGAAAATTTTATGTGTGGCTTTATTTATACCAATTTCAATCAGCATGGCGGCTGCTGCAATAATCATAATGAGCCCGACAGTTGCAAAAATAAAAATTATCATGGGCTGGCCCCGCAAACGTTCACCGAAATAGACGGCATAGGGCTGGTGCAGCAGGTAGATGCCGAAGGAATAGACCCCGGCTGCAGGCAGCAGGGGGCCGATGATTGCCCTGCGCTCAAAGAGCCGGGAGACCTGCGCCACGATAATAAAAAGGCCCGTGCCGATGAGCCCGTCGGTAAATGCAAGCGTGAATCCCGGCCGGTAGCTTGCCCCGCCAAGCATATAGATAAGCAGGCCCGCGGCAAGCATGGGCCATGAAAAAAGCAGCTTTTCAACCTTGACCGGCTGCCGTGAAAACAGTGCGCCAAGAACCATGCCCGCTGCAAACTCCCAGAGCCTGCAGCCGAAGAATGCGCCCATGAGAAAGTTGCCGTTTGCTTCGAGCACGCCGAAGATGAGATAGCGGCTGCCGATGGTTATGGCAGCGCAGATGCAAAGAAAAACCGCCGGACCCAGCCTTTGCAGCAGGCGGTACAGAACCGGGAACACCAGATACAGCTCAAGCAGCAGGCCGAAAAACCACCAGGAGGGATTGAGATAAAAAAACATGGTGTCTGCCGGCCACACCCGGTCGCCGAGCAGGCTGAGCAGGAATCGAAAGTCGATGGGTTCGGTGCGGTTGATGCAGGGTGAAATAAGATAGATGAGATGCGCAGCCCAGTAGAGGGGAAAGAGCCTCAAAAACCTGCGGCCATACCAGGCAGGCCAGCCCTGTGCGCTTTTCAGCAGGCCCAGCGTGAGGCTGAAGCCGCTCAGCGCGAGAAAGACGCCAACAGCCTGGGGCCCCCGCTGGAACAGGGAGGCAAACAGTCCATCAATGAAGCAGTTCAGCCATCCGGTAATGGATTGCGCCGGACAGCCGTTTAGATACTCCGGGAACCCGGCCAGGGATAGCGGCCAGGGATAGCGGCCCGTATCATACACGCTGAAGCAGTGAAAAAAGGCAACCCAGATAATGCATATGCCCTTCATGGAATCGATCCATGTGAGGCGCGACGGCGGGCATGAAGACGTACATGAAAATCCGGACATGGGTTTCAGGCTTTAAACAGTACAGGTTAAGGCCGGGAATTGTTTTTTATAATCCATTTTACTGTCTGGTTTAGGCTATACCTTTTTAACCGGCCCGGTGCAACGATTTTGCCTGACGGCGGCCGGCAGGCCGCTGGCGGTTGCCACCACGCTGCTTTGTTGTGCCTGAGCACCGGGCTCTGATATTTCCATACGGCCCCCCTGTCCTGCCGTCACAACAAAAACCACCATATTCCCTTGAGCAGAAACGGATATCCCGAAGCACGCTGTGGAGCTTATAGCCGTACATACCCTACTCCCGACCTTCTCCCCTTAAGGGTGCGACGGTCGCTTGTGAAAGTCTGCTTTGAGATTAAAAAATCAATGCGTACGCTGGGCATGATTGCAGGAGGGTACCGTACGCCTGTAAGGAGCTTACTGCACAAGAGGGGTTATTTTTTTATCTGCAGCTTTGAAATATTTTTCAAAATCAGCATAAATAGTATTTTTACAAGCCGGCATCTCCTGCGATGGAATGCCCTGATCCGCTTGTGCTGAAAATTCGTCCGCAGCTTCAAAACAAACTTTTAATACCCGGGCGCTGGCCTCTGCCAGTTCGGAAAACTTTTTTTTATGAGCATCACGTTTGGCCTGGTTTTGAAGGGAGAAGTGTTCCGCATGTTCCAGCTGTTCAAAAAAAGCCTTCGCCTGCGCTTCAAAATTTAAAAGCTCAGCCAGGGCCTGAATTAAGTAAAAAGAAGGTAGTTGGGCCGTGCAGAATTCAATGACGGAATAATCGAAAGATGCATGCAAGTCATGCTCTATTTTGTCAGCCATGTCCTGTCCTGTTCGCCCGTGCATTTTCTTCGCCTCGTTTCTTAACATGCAGAGCTGGCCGACTGGCTGGAACAGCCCCTTGAGATTCGCAACAAAGGCCTCCAGAAAAATGCGGATCAAATCTTTCAGGCTTTTAATATCATTTTCAATGACAAAATGAATGCTTTCAATCTCTTCATGCCATGCGGCGTAATCAAAGGTTAATTTGCAGGCAATAGGGTATGCCTTTAACCATCCTTGCAGCGGGAGGTCGATTTTCTCCGGCAGCACTTTAAAAAAAACTGTGTACCATTCGATATTGTTAAGGACGGCACCTGCGAGAACATCATCCGGGACATCAAGCAGCGACCAGTAAAGCGCGCTGATAATAACATCTTTTGCCCGGTTAAATTTTTCTTCATCAATTTTATACTGCCTGTCGATTAACAGCTTTTCTTCAAAGTGCTTTTCGATAAGCGCCAGCGCCCCGCGATAGACTTTTTCCTGTTCCGCCTTTTTTGTGTTGAGCGTGGCAATTTCATTTTCTATCTTTTTAATAGCCGTCTCAGCTGTCTGAGTTTTTTGACTGTGCGTTTCCCTGCCAAACAGCTTGGGCGGATTTTCTTTTAGAGCGGCCAGATCCTGCCCTGCTTCAATCAGATTTTTTTCAAGGCGCAACAGTTTTTTGTTTTGTTCCTCGCGTACGCTCAGAACGCGGTCGGCGCTGCTTTTGTCTTCATACGCAACAGGGTTTGTTAAATAATTCTTTTTATACGCAAAGCCTTTCATCTCAGCTATCAACTGAAACGGTTCCTTGTTGCCCAAACGATCCGCAAGGTCATGCAGCTGATCAATCTGCGATTCCGGACCATGAGTCTCCTGCCGTGGCAATGCCGGTGCTTCTGGTTCAGCTGCCGGCCTGCTGAATGTAATGACCATATCGTTTTCTGCATCTTCACCAGCCCTTTTCCCTGCCGCATTCTTTGCAGCTGTTCCTGCTGGCGCTGAGCCTGCCTGGGCTGCTTCCCCCGCATTTTTTTCCTCCTCCGGTTCACGGGCGAACTCCAGCAGAGCGGCGCTTTTCGGTTGCTGCGGCCCCCATGCTTTGATGAGCGCGTCTGCCGTTGCCCGATCTACGCCGCACATCGCAATAAGCCAATCCTGCAGGGGAATGCCCTGAAGATCAGCCAATTTTTCAAAAGAGCCCATGTCGCGCATATACGATTCAAACAGCTCCTGTGAGGCGGTACTGCCGGCAGCAGCCGGAGGGCCGGGAGAGCCGTTTTTTTTGCTGGACCATTCTTGAATAAGGGCCTCTGCAAGCTCTTCATCAATGCCGACCTTTTTCATGAGCAACTCTTTTAATGCAAGGCCATTCCTGGCAGCTATTGTCTGGAAATTATCCATTTTGCTGAAGTATGATTCAAACGTCTCTTGTGAGTAGCTCATAGATGTTCAATCAATATTTTAAAACATGATTTCAGGATACTAAATCCTTTAGCACAGCACCACAGAAACAAGGTGGCAAAATGCCGGACACGAACCTGAATGCAACGTGTTAATGCAGGCCGGACAAAGCGCAGCGTGTCCGGCGCTAGCGTAAGCATGGAGCAGGAAATCAGGTGCTTTGTCCGGCCTACGGTTTTTGTTTTTAGCCCCCTCTTTTGTGGGGCGTTCTACGAAGCCGCAGAATCCGACATGAGGAGCAAAGTATCATAAGTTGTGTAGACCCGTCCTGAGTCATACAACAGATTCTGCAGCATGGGGGTGATGATCTGCGGCGAAATTTTTTCGATACTGTACACTATCATCATAGCAGCCGATATGCCATCCAAAATTTTCGTGGGCTTACCAGCCCGTTACCGGCCCGCTAAACTGTCCGCACATCGTGCGGCACATGCTTTTTGCGGTCTACTCCTCCTGCGGGACGGATACATTTTCAGGCTGAGCAAGGCGGACAAATTTCGGTGCTGAAAATAGGGGGGAATGCAACTGCGCACAAAAAAAAGAGGGTGTTAACTCTCTTTTTCCGCTTCAAAAGCCAAAGGTGTGGCGCACCGGGCTGCCGTTTTTTCAGAAAAAAATGCGCGTATTATTTCACCTCACCTGCCACGGCATTTTCAAGCATGGCCCGGGAGATGAAATAGTCGTACAGGCTGTTGTTGTAGTTTGACCGGGCATGGGTCAAAAGCGTCTGCGCATCAAGCACATCGGTCGTAGTTGACATCTGCTGGTCGAAGCGGTTCTGGCAGATGCGGAAATTTTCTTCGGCCCGTGGCAATGGCGGTGCGGGATACATTAATATTCTTCCAGTTCTCCTGGCACCGCAGCCAGGTTGCCTTGACCTGCAGCATGACATTGTCGACGACCTCCTTTTTTGTCTCCTGCGCTTCCAGCAGCTTCACCTTC
The DNA here is from genome assembly GCA_963718965.1 of uncultured delta proteobacterium. Lineage (GTDB taxonomy): Bacteria > Desulfobacterota > WTBG01 > CAIYCZ01 > CAIRTM01 > CAIWCT01. Next base: position 17,447 of record CAVRBJ010000027.1, read on the forward strand.
TGCTCCCCGACCACATTGCCCTTTTTGCCCCATTCCCAGAATGTCCAGTCAAGATTGACAGATACGTTCCATGATTCCGGATCCTGGTACAGGGTGCCGCGCACATCGGCCTGGTTGCCCTGGCGGTTGTAGGAGGACATAAGGAAGGCCTTGGGGTAATAGCTGCCCTGTGCAAGCTTCACCCCGGTTTGGGCCTGTTTGATGGACATGTCAATCTGCTGAATGACTGGCCTGCGCTGCATGGCAAGGGCCTGGCCTTCGGTAAGCGAAAGGGAGAGCTTTTCGGCGCCACTCATGTCGGCTATTTCAACGGGCGTGTTTATATCCTGGTGCAGCACGGTATTGAACGTGGCCCGGGCAAGCTCAACGCCCTCATCTGCGCGCACGAGGTCCTGCTCGGCCTGCGCAAGACGCACCTGCGCTTCCAGCAAATCGTTCTTAGCAATCATCTCCTGCTGAAAAAAAGCGCTCGCTGTTTTTTCATGCGACTGGATCTGCGCTACAGCCTGACGCGCCACCTCCCGGAGCTTCTGTGCTTTAAGAATGGTGAAGTAGGTCGCCTTGACGCTGTACATGAGCTCGTTGCGGGCTGTGTCGTTTTTGAGCCGCGCCACATCAACCCCCAGCTTTTCAAGCTTGTATTTATTGTAAATTTCACCGCCAGTGAAAAGCGGCTGCACCAGGTGCAGGTCCCACTGGTACACGTTCTGTGTGCCGACAACAGCATTGATGCTTTGCGGGTATATGTCGCCCGGGGGCAATTTCAGCCGCGGCGGCTCATTGAGGCGGCTATAGGTATAGGCGGTGCCGACCTTGGGCAGAAAGTCTGCTCCGGCTGCCTTGCGGCGATGCTCGGCACCCTGAATGCCGAGGCCGGCGGTTTTGAAACCCGGATTCTGCTCAAGGGCAAGGGCAATGGCTTTTTCAAGCGTGAGCCGCGTGGCGTTATCGGCGGCAACCGCAAAGGCTGGCAACAGCACTAATGCTGCGGCGAGCAGTAGTTTAATGCATCGGCACATGTGTTACTCCATCTTTTGAATCCTGTTTTTTTATGAAAAGGCAGAATATGACGGCAAACATCCCCATGATCGTCAGCCAGAAAATGTCGCTTTGAACAGCATAGATATAGGACTTGACCGTGATAAAAAGCTCCATCATTTTGAGGGCTTTTTTATCGAGCAGCTGCCCGGGCGTGCCCTGAAAGTGCAGGTAGCCCTCCAGAGACCGCAGGGTGTTCATGGCGGCGATATTGCCGTAGTTTATAGTTCTGCCGAATGACTCAAAAAATGTGTCGGCCTTGCGCTCAAGGATGGTAACCGAAATAGCCGTGCCAACGCTGCCTGCAAGCAGCCTGGCGACATTCTGTCCGCAGGCAACAAGATCAAACTTGTCCTGGGGCACGCCGCTGTAGCCGATAGCCTGTATCGGCGGGAAGTTGGCGGCTAGAGGGATGTTCCAGAACAGAAACAGCCACATCACCGTGCTGCGCTCGGTGTACAGATCTACCGTGCTCAGCGCAAGACCGCTGATAAACATAAAAGCCGATGATATGAAAAAGATTTTTTTGGGATCGTACTTGTCCGAGAGGTAGCCCGCGACAAAAACTCCAACACCTGCCATAATGCCGCCAGGAAGCATGGTGAGGCCTGTCGTCAGCGTGGTGAATTGCCGGAACCGTTCAAGGTACAGGGGCACCATCATGAAGATGCCGTAGATTGCCGCGCTCATGGCAAACATGCAGAGCACGCTCATGGTGAAATTGCGGTATTTGAATATGCGCAGGTCAAAAAGCGGCTTCTCCGTGTTGAGTTCTATCCAGATAAACAGCGGCAGTGAAATGGCAAAGATAAACACAAGCATAAGGATAAAGTCCGACTGCAGCCAGCCGTTTTCCTGCCCCTTGCTTAAGAATGCAATCAGCGAGCCGAAGGTCAGAGACATGGTGATAAACCCCGGCAGATCAAAGGACTTGGCGGACGCATCTTTTCTGCCGGTTTCCCAGAGCAGCATGAGGGTAAGAAAAACGCCGATGATGCCGATGGGCAGATTTACATAAAAAACCCACCGCCAGCTCAGGTGCTCGGTTATGATGCCGCCCAGGGTTGGCCCCAGCGCAGGCGCGCAGCTTGCCCCCAGGCCGTAGACGCCCAGGGCCAGGCCGCGCTCCTCTTCGGGGAAAACCTCGCAGAGAATTATCATGCCGACGGGCACAACGATACCCTCGCCGATGCCCTGACAAAAACGGGCTACATTCATCATGCCGATGCTGGTCGCCTGGCCGCAGATGGCCGAAAAGACGGTAAAGATGACAAGGCCCAGCAGATAGGTGTTGCGATGCCCCAGCACCGAGCTCAGCCAGCCCACGCTGGTCATGGCAATGGCGGCTGCTATGAAATAGGAGATGATGACCCACTGGACGCCGTAGGTGTCGGTGTTGAGCGAGGACATCATCTTTGGGAGCACCACGTCGACGATGGTGCCGTCAAGCAGGGTGATGAAAATGCCGATCATCACGATGCAGGCGGCGGTCCATTTCGAGCCGGGCTGGAGTGCAGTATCCGGATTCATTTGTTGTATTCCCATTAATAGTGGTGGTTCATCCACTCTTGATGGTTATGCGTTACCGTAGGGGCGGTTCGCGAACCGCCCCTACTATTAATCTAACCAACCAAACCAATTGAACTAATCAAACTAATTCAACCGTATTCCGACCGTTACCGAATACCCCGGCTTTAATAAGTGATCGGGGTCGTCGGTAATCTGAATTTTTATCGGTATGCGCTGCACGACTTTGGTGAACTCGCCGGTGGTGGTGTCGCGCGGTATGAGCATGAACTGCGAGCCCGTGGCATCCCCTATTTTAATGACCTTGCCCTGAAATGTGCGTTTTGAAAAGGCATCCACTTCCAGATTAACAGGTTGCCCCAGGGCCACGCCCTTCATTTTTGTTTCTTCAAGCTGGGCGCGCACGAAAACATTGTCAATATCATAGATGCTGAAAATGGGGAAACCCGGTGTAGCATAGTCGCCGGCATGGATGAACTTTTTTGCCACCACGCCGTTGATGGGGCTTTTCATCCGGGTGTGTTCAAGATTAAGCTTTGCAACTTCAAGGCCTTTTGCGGCCTCCTTTGCTTCCTTCTCAGCTGCCATAATCTTTGTTTCAAGCTCTTTGACCACAAGCTTTTCAGCCACGACGCGCTCGTAGGTCTCTCTGGCCACATGCACGCCGAGTTTGGCGGAACTAAGCGTTGCCAGAGCTGCCGTGCGCTCGGCATTGATGTTGTCGAACTGATGCCTGGCAACGCTTTTGGTCTCATACAGATTTCCAACGCGCTTGAAATCGCGCTCCACGCGGTCAAAATTCGCCTGCGCTTTTTTCAGATCATCCTCGGCTTTTGCAATGCCGCTTTGCGCAATGTTTGTTTCTCGATCGACAACCTGCGTAGTCCGTTCAAGGGTAATTTTTAAAACCTCGGCATTCTTGAGGGCCTTTTCCGCCTTTGCCTGCGACAGCTCAACCTGCGCCTGGTAATCAACCGGGTCGAGGATAGCCAGCAGTTGGTCCTTTTTTATGACATAGGATTCATCAACCAGCAGCTCCTTGATATGGCCCGGCACGCGGGGGGTCATGTTGATGAGGTCGGATTCAACAAAAGCATCATCGGTAATGGCATGGGTGAACCGGTAATAGAGCCAGAACATGCCATAGGGTATGCCGGCAATAATCACAAGAATGCATATGGCATTGGTGATTCTGCTCTTCAGGTCAGCGGCTTTCCATTTGCTAAAAATGCTCATGTTCATTCTCCGGTTTCTCTGGTCGGCATGCCGACGGTAAAGAGTTTAAAAATATGATTTTTAAAAATGGTGCGCTCATAGACCCGCGTGTTCAAGGAGCGCCCGATCTGCTGAAAAACATTTTCCTGAGAAAAATAAAAAAGAAGCATCGATACAAGGCTCATTTCGACAAGCTGCGCATCAAGATCTGGCCGTATAAATCCCAGCTTCTGCCCCTGCTGCAGAAAGCCTGCTATGCGCTGGGAAACTTTTATAAAATATTTGTCCGTGAGCAGGGCAACATAGTGGCCGTTGCCGCTGATTTCGCGCTGAATGATATTGTAGACCTTGGCGCCTTTAGCGAATGTCTGCTCGAAGTGGTCGATGATAGCCGACAGCGTAGCCTGCGGTTTACTGTCTTTGGTAAGCAGCAGCTCAAGACCCTGATAGAAAAGCTCAAGATTTTCTTCAAGCAGCCCAAGGTAGAGGGCCTCTTTGTTTTTGAAATGATAATAGATCATGGGCTTGGTGAGTCCGGCCTTTTCAGCTATTTCGCGCATTGATGCGGCATCGAAGCCTTTTTCAAAAAAGACTCCGATCGCTGCGTCAATAATTTTTTCTTTAGAATTCATCATTTGGCCATTGTTTACTTACCGGTAGGTAAGTTACTATGTTTCAGTTCTCCTGTCAAGAAACAGGTTAATTTTGTTAAATGTTTAAATCAGTTTAGGCCTCTTCGCCACCGGAAACGGCAGAGGGAGTGGGTTGAGGCGAGAAGTGCTTTGATTCAAACGATCCCTCCCCGGGGCAAGGTCGGGGTGAGGGGGCATACTGGGGTTATTTGCAAGAGTTTGTCGCAGCTCCGGCTTGACCGGAGTGCATTTTGCACTCAGGATGACCCTCCAAATACGAAAAATAATAAAAGCCCGTCAGAGTGATTGACAGGCTTTTATTATTCGGGGCTGTTTCGTGCCTTAACTTTTCAAATGGTAGTGACAGCAGAATCGGAGGCGATTGCCCCATTTTTGCTTTTATTGACGCAAAACCGCCAATTTTTATATTTTGCCCATTCAAAAAGTTACCCCTGTCAAATTATTATATGCTTTTCCCGCCCCAAATCGCGGTTCTATAAAAAGACTATAAAAAAACTTGACGGTTCATTTTTTAAATTGTACATAAAATATTAAATAACACTTGCTGCACTGTTCAAAGACTTTGATTTTCAAAAGCTGAAACTTCAAGGGCACTTACGAAAGAGCCTCTAAAGTTTATGAGAGCAGGGGGGGCTGTTTCAATTTTAAAGATAAACAGACAAACAAATTTTTTTTAAAATAAACTATACTGACCAGTCAGCTTATCAATCACCCTAATTTTTTTGCTGCTAAGCGGCTAAATTATTTTTTGAATTAACTCTATACTGACCAGTCGGTTAACTATTTGCCCTGGTATTTTGTTTTTTAACTCAAGCGAGGTTTATTAAAGCCTTAGAAGGGAGGTGTTTTACCAATAGTATGACCTGCCATTATCCGTAGTGGTGTTTTTAGTATAAACGGGTTGGTCGGTTAGCTTAATGACTGGCTTATTAGTCAATCATTAAAGATGTAGGATAAAGTTACTCGTGAGTAAGTTGAAGTTGTCTCCATCATTCTGCTAATTTTTCCAAAAAATTTTCGGGAGGAGTTATGAAAAAAACAATATTTTCAATCGTCTTGGGAATGCTTTTAGTCATTACCGCGCTGAGCGTAAACGCGCATGCCCTTAAATACGTGACTGGGACAAACACTCCTTTTTTTGAAGACGCGGAAAAAACACAGGTCTTTATTTCTACTGCGACAAAAACGCCAAAAGGAACAGTCGTCATACTGCATGGCATGATACTGGTTAATTTTGAGATATATGCGAATCTCATTATAGATCTGACCAACAGGGGCTATGACGTCATTTTCCCGCAGTACCAGGAAGCGGGTTTTGCCATCATCTCCAGCATGGGAGTTCTGGCCCTCCTGGGCGGCGACAGCCCCAGCCACATTGAATGGACCCAAAATGCCATCGCGGGTATCAACTGGGGGCTGTCAGCAATCATACCCTACTGGTATAACTGGTACACACCTGTAGTCAGAAAACCGAGTACGAACCTGTATATATTCGCCCATTCAGTCGGCGGCGCTATCGGCTATAACATTCCGCTTCTCAGCTCGTCTCTAAAGTCAAAGATAAAGGGAATGGTCCTTGCCAATGCCGTGCAAGACCCCGCAGCGCTGTCCGCAGGCACCATGCCGCCGGGCATTGAAATGCCTGATATCGAACTCATCGATGTTGCCGCAGCAGGCGCTCAAATCAATGTACCCCTTCTGTATCTCACGGGAAATCAGGATGCATGGGCTGACGATTATCAGGCTTCCCTTTTTATGGACAATGCCTATACTGCCAATAAGAAAAAGCTGGAAGCCCTCAGCCCCGATGCTGACCACATGGCGCCGGCTACAAATCAGGGCCCGTTATTTGATATACTGAGCTGGACGGGACTCACCCAGTCGATGCTGGGCGGCGATGCCGAATGGAACACAATGGATACCCAGTTCTATGTGCCGGCAATCCTCCACCTCATCAACGGAAATTCAGCGGCAAGCTTCAATCCGGCTGTCAGCTGGCAATAAATCGATGTTGGCTTGAATACCGGGAGGAGATCTTCCTTTGCGGAAGATCTCCTCTATTCTATCAATTGTTAATAAGTTAAAAGAGCAGGGACTGCTGTCCCTGTCGTAGCGAGCGGCTGGTGGATTTTTCATCAACCGTTTTTTTTGATTTTGGGACATCCAGGGCACAAAAAAAGGGGGGCAAATCTTCCTTTGTAATATAGTAATCACGTCTTTGCTAAAGAACCTTGCTGCCCTTCCATTGTGGCTATGGCGATCTGCCATTTTTGTCCCTGCAGAATGATATATTTTACTTCACAGACCACACCTGACTTCCTCCGGGCATGAAACAGCACATCAGGCGAAAGAATGACAATTTGTCAAACAGATTGAAGTTGACAGGCGGTTTTCATTTGCTATGATTTTTTTACTGCTGATATAAACTTATATATGGCGCGCCCTATGGAACTCAAACGCATCACCGACTACCTTGATGCATATCTCGATATCCGATCGTTTCAGGACGACTCGGCCAATGGCCTGCAGGTTGAAAACAGCGAAAATGTAGAGAAAATAGGCCTGGCTGTCGATGCCTGCCATGAGGCAATCTGCAAAGCAGGAGATGCCAAATGCGATCTGCTCATCGTGCATCACGGGCTTTTCTGGGGCCGCCAGCAGCTTATTATTGACAATCACTTCCAGCGCATCCGCGCCCTTGTCATGGCTGATATGGCGCTCTACGCCGCGCACCTCCCCCTTGATGCCCACCCGGAAGTCGGCCACAACCGCCTTATCGCCGACAAGCTCAATCTTGCCGGCATAGAACCCTTCGCCCTGTACCGCGGCAGGCATATCGGCGTCAAGGGGCGGCTGCAGGTGCCCTGTTCATGCGCCGAAGCAGCGGCTTCGGCTGAAAAGGCCATCGGCGCATGCCGGGGGCTTTTGGAATTCGGGCCTGAAACAATTCACACCGTCGCCATTGTAGCGGGTTCGGCCACCGACCCCGAGCTTTTCAGGGAATTAAAAATTGCAGGCATTGATCTGTTCATAACCGGCGAGCCCAAACACGGCGCCTATCATCTCGCGCAGGAATTCGGCCTTAATATTTTCTACGGCGGACACTACCAGACTGAAACCTTCGGCATGAAGGCATTAGGCGAGCAGCTGAACAAGCTGTTTGCTATCCCCGTGGTTTTCATAGATGCGCCCTGCATCTTTTAAACCCGCCGGCATGAGCGCGCGGCGCCAAAACGATTTCTCTAACTGACTTTACAGGAGGATGTCATGATTGAGTTTGAACAGACATTTCGCAACTTTCTGATGGATCATCAGGAAAAACACAACCGCACATACCACTTTCTTATTCTCATGGACGCAATAATGACCGCCGCCAAGCGCATCGAGCTCTATTACCGCACCGGCGCTCTCAAGGGCAATCTCGGCATGGCCGGCTCGATCAACGTGCAGGGTGAAGACGTCATGAAGATGGACGATATCGCCCATGAAATCGTGGCCCACTATCTGGCATCAAGTGAGCGCGTCATTCAGGTGGTAAGCGAGGAGTGCGAGGACATCATCGACATGAACAAGGATGGCGGCCGCTATTTCGTGTATTTCGATCCCCTCGACGGATCATCCAATGTGGCCCACGGCCTGCCGGTGGGGTTCATGTTCGGCATTGCCAAGCGCAACCTCGACGGCAACCTGCAGGGCCCTGAAGATTTTCACCTGCGCTCGGGCCGCGAATATATCGCCGCGGGCATGTTCGTGATACCGACGGGCATGTTCACGCTGGCGCTGCGCGATGCGGGCTGCTGGCGCTTCCACTGCGACGAAACGTCAACCTATGTAAAACCCGTGCGCATGACCCTGCCTGTTGTGCCAAAAAAGTGGGAGCTGTCTTTCAATGCCGGCAATACGAGCGTGTTCAGCGAAACGGTGCAGAAATGGATTAATGAAAATATGAACAAGTACAAGTTCCGCTATATCGGCGCCCTGGCAGGTGATTTCCACCGCCTGCTCTCAAACGGCGGCCTGTTCATGTATCCGGCCATCGTCAATCATCCTGATCCCAAAGAGAATCGGCCCCAGGGCAAGCTGCGGCTCCTGTATGAGGCCAATGTCGTTTCTTTTATGTGCAAGGAGGCCGGCGGCGATGCCATTGATGAAACCGGCACGCCCATACTTGATATCAAGCCCTCTAAACATCACCAGCGCACAACGCTGTATGTGGGCTCAAAGCCCGTCATCGAGGACCTTGCAAAAGCGTTCAAGGGCTGAAACTCTGCAAATACATACAAACGCAAAAAGGCTCACTCTGTGGAAGAAGTGCACCTTTTTGCGTTCTTGTATCTGTATTTAAGAAAACGGGCTCGTGCATTGTGCCTCTACCTCCTGTTTTTTCCTTCTGGATTATGCGTTTCCCTCCAAACCTGCTCCCCATGCTTAACGATAATATAACTTTTTGATAAAAAACCTTAAAAAATAAAAAGTCTAAACTACACTGCAAAGGATATCTATCCCACTTTTATATATCCTAAAAATAAAAAAACTAACCATAAACCCATAAAAAAAAGGGGGCCAGCCATGGCTGACAAAAAGAAGCTCACCACCAATGCGGGCGCACCTGTTGCCGACAACCAGAACACGATGACCGCAGGCCCACGCGTCCCTGCCCTGCTGCAGGATGTCTGGTTTCTGGAGAAGCTGGCCCATTTCGACCGCGAGGTAATCCCTGAGCGGCGCATGCATGCCAAGGGATCGGGCGCCTACGGCAAGGGTGTTGCCGACGCTCTGGGCATACCGCTGAGCGAGGTGCCGAAATAAATTGGTTAAGCACATGCTTTTAAAGCTCTCCGACAGGAAAAGAAGGACCTTGTCGTTTTTATGCGGGCACTCTGAGTATGCGCAATAGTTAATAAAAGGCCTGCATGACAGAGATATGTCATGCAGGCTTTTTATTCCGCTCGCACTGTACAGGCCCCAAAAGGGTCGCCTCTTTTAGTTGCTGTGCGTTTATATAATCCTTTCCAATGCCACGGCTAGAACCTGCGTTTATCTCAGCCAAGGGCGCAGTTGCCTCTAGCCCGCACCCATAAGACAACAACTAATTCGTTGCAATATGGATATATTTGAAATACATATAAGCAAAGCTGCTTTAAAAAACGCCGCCATGAGGCCTGAAAAAATTCATACAAGCAGGAATATCTTGTTGCTGAAATGCGCGCAGTGCAGAGTACCGTTCCCCATACCTTCAAAGATATGCGCTGAGTGAAAGGAAATTTCTATGAAGTGGAACAAGGATGCCGAAAAGATGGCTGAAATGCTGCCGATACCTCCTGTCATGACAGCGTACGCCCGCCTGCACGCTGAAAAGGTTGCGCGCCACAGGGGGCTGGATTGTGTTACTGCCGAGGTGGTTCAGGAAACCGAAAAGGTGTATGCCGATTTTATGGGCAAAGAAAAGACCGGGCAGCTCAGGGCTTTCATTGCAGGAACCGGGCCCATGCCCGAGATGGAAGACGAGCTTTTTTTCAGTGATGAAAAAGCCCTCTACAATATTGAGACCTGTTTTACCAAGTACGGCGAGAACAGCGATCTTGTCCGCAGCGCATTGAAAGACATGCTGCGGTCCGTGAAGTCCGTTATGGAGGAAGAAAGGCTTACCGATATTATGGCTGACCTGACAACCGGTGCCCTGCATGGCGCCAGCCGGTTCAACATTGGCATGACGGGCTGCCCCAACTGCTGCGTCAGCCCGTATATGAAGGATTTCGGCATTATCATGCAGCACAGGGTCGACATAACGGACAGCGCGTGCACGCAGTGCGGGGAATGTCTTAAAATGTGCATTGAAAAGGCCATTCAATTGACCGATGACGGGCCGGTTATAGACCGCACAGCATGCGTGCAGTGCGAGCTGTGCGCGCGGGACTGCCCGACAGGCAGGCTGGCTGTCCGCGAACGGGCATGGCGCGTTATTGCAGGGGGCGGCGGCGGACACCATCCAACCATTGCTGTTACGATTGAAAATTTTACGACAAAGGACCGGGTGCTTGCACTGCTGAAAAAGGCCATAGCCAGGCTGCGCACTGCCCGACCGGGTGAATCGTTAAGAACGATTATTCAGAAGGAAGGCCCGGGCGCTATCCGCTGAACAGGGAGGCGAGCCTCACGGCTGCAGGCACCATATGCCGGGTGCTGCCAGTGCAAGGTGACACGAGTCGCGCATTAAAATTTCTCCGCATCAACATCAGGCCAATGAATTTCCGTGCCGGGGCTGATCAACTGCTGGTTTGTTCGCTGGGCCGGGGTTGCCTGTGTCCGCCTTGGATAAAACCCGATCGAAACTTTTACCTTCCATCAGCAAGCACCATGCAGAGGAATTTTTTTCGAAATACACCCCTCATCTTGAAGACTCCTTTTGTTTGAGTATATGGTTGCTTGCACAGTCGAAGGCTTGTTACACGGCTGCCTCATCACGCTCACCAGTGCTGATCCTGACCGCGGTTTCAATGGTGGACACAAAAATTTTCCCGTCGCCCGTCAAGCCGGTGCGGGCTGTCTTTTCAATACGTGCGACAATGTCGTCAACAAAGGCATCGCTGCAAACAATTTCAAGCTTCACATGGGGCACATAATCGATCAGATCTTCAACGATTCGATGCCGGGACCCCTTTGCCCTGCTGCGCCCGAAGCCCTGAACTTTTGTTACACTCAGGCCTGAGAGCCCTTCAAGGTTGCTGAGCGCCATAACGACATTTGAAAGCATATGAGGTTTAATAAAGGCTTTAATTTCTTTCATGCTCTTCTCCTTTGCAGGCATGCACATCATGTTTGAACGTTTTTTTCAATTGTTTCGATTTTCCGCTCTTTGTTCAAGCCAGCCATAGATTGTCGGCAGCACCAGCAGTGTCAGCAGTGTTGATGTTATCAGCCCGCCCATAACAACAACGGCAAGGGGTTTTTGAATGTCGGCGCCTGAGCCGGTGGCATAGAGCATGGGAAAATGTCCGATAAAGGAGGTCAGAGCCGTCATAAGCAGCGGCCTGAAACGCAGATTGCAGCCCATGTGAACCGTTTCGTCAACGCTTTTTCCCTCTTCTCTGAGCTGGCGGAAGAATGCTATCAGCACCACACCGTTTTGTACGGCAATGCCAAGCAGAATGATAAAGGCCACCGATGCCGATACCGACAGAGGCATGCCGAACATTTTAATCGCGACAATGCCGCCCACAAGGGCAAACGGCAGATTCAGCACGACAAGAAGTGAGTCGCGAAGCGACCCGAGCGCCAGATAAAGCAGCAGCATAATAATCAAAAGCGCTATGGGTACAACGATTGATAATTGCCGCATGGCACGCTGCTGATTTTCAAACTGCCCTCCATATTCAAGAAAATAGCCTGTGGGCAATTCTTTTTCAATATCTGAAAGCGACTGCTGCGCCTCGGCGACAAAGCTGCCAAGGTCCCTGCCCCGGATATTTACTTCAGCGGCAACGCGGCGCATGCTTTTTTCGCGGGTAATCTGAGCAGGCCCTTCGACCGTTGTTATTTTTGCGATCCGGCCAAGGGGTATCAGCTCTCCGGCGGGACCCCGCACAATCAGGCGCTCAATAACGGGAATGTCCGACCTGGCTGAGGCCGGAAAACGCACAACCGTGGCAATGCGCATTTGACCGTCAACAACCCGGGTCGCTTCCTTTCCTGCAATGGCGGTCTCGATCACGTCGTTCACATCAGCGACATTTATGCCGAATCGGGCCATTTCCTGGCGATTAAGCTCTATTTCAATCTGCTCCATGCCCGATACCTGCTCTACCCTGACGTCATAGGCTCCTTTAATAGCTGAAAGTTTCCCGGCGACTTTGTCTGCATAATCTTTCAGTTTCTCAAGATCGCTGCCGTACACTTTTACTGCCAGATCGCTTTTGACGCCGGAAATGAGTTCATTGACGCGCAGGGCAATGGGCTGAGAAAACGAGAGCCGTATGCCGGGTATAGCCGAAAGCTCTTTTTGCAGGTCTTCTATAAGCCTTGCCTTGTTGCGTCCTGTTGTCCACTCTTTATACGGCTTGAGCGTTATAAAAACATCTGTCTGCTCCGGGCCCATGGGATCTTCTGAAATTTCAGCTCTCCCGGTTTTACTCACCACAGCGCTGACCTCGGGAAATTCCGCCCGAATCCGTTTTTCCATAAAGGTGGAAACATCCTTTGACCCGTCAAGCGAGGCATTGGGCAGGCGCACAACATTGATGGCGATTGCTCCTTCGTCAAGGGTCGGCATAAATTCGGTGCCGATCGTCAGGGCGAGAAGGCCCGCCGCAATAAGTGAAACCAGGGATATGGCGATTGTTACTTTTATTTTCCTGCGCGCAGTTGCCAGCAGGTTGAGATACCCGTGATGAAAGCGCCGTACAAAGCCGAACTCTTTCTCTTTAACCTGTTTGAGAAACATTTCAGAAAGCACCGGCACGATCGTCAGGGCGACAATCAGCGAAACAAGCAGGGCATAGATCATGGTCAGGGCCAGGGGCATGAACATTTTCCCTTCGATCCCCTGCAGGGTAAACAGCGGCACAAGAACAATAATGATGATCATGACTGAAAAAGCCACAGGACGGGCAACCTCCCAGACAGCCTGCACGGTTATCTGGCGGCGAAGCGCCGGGTCGCGGTGCTCGGCGAAATGGCGCCGGATATTTTCAACGATAACGATGGAGGCATCGACAATCATACCCACGGAGAATGCCAGGCCCCCGAGGCTCATGAGGTTTGACGTGAGGCCGGTCCAGCCCATGACAAGAAAGGTGGCAAGAAAGGTGATTGGCAGCGATACAAGAACAGTCAGCGCGGTTCTGAATTCGGCGACAAACAGAAACAAAACCAGAATGACGAAAATGCCGCCTTCAAGCAGAGCAGAGAGCACCGTATTGATGCATGCCTGTATGAGAGACGTGCGGTCATAAAACACATTGATGCGTGCTTCTTCCGGCAGGCTGTTCTGTATTTTTGGAAGTACGTCTTTTACGCGAGCCACGACGTCTTTTGAGTTTTCATCCCGCAGCATGATGACCATGCCGGCCACAGCCTCACCTTTGCCGTCACGGGTGACCGCTCCCTGCCGGGGCTGCGGCCCGACAACAACCTCGGCAATATCCCGCACGTACACCGGCGAGCCGTCACTCACCTTCAGGACGATACTGTTGATATCGTCAATGCCGGTTAAAAGCCCAAGCCCCCGGATATAGGTCTGTTCCCACCCGCGCACGATGAATCCGCCTGCGGCATTGGCATTGTTTTTTTCAACAGCTTCCACCACATCGCGAAGCGTCAGGCCGTATTTCAGGAGCCCGTCAGGCCGCACCAGCACCTGATACTGCTTCACAAATCCGCCGAAGCTGTTGACCTCATTAACGCCGGAGATTGATTTCAGTTGCGGAGCGATCAAAAAATCCTGGATTGTCCGCAGCTCCATGGGGGACAGTGTTTCGCTTTCCAGGGTGTATTGAAAAATTTCGCCAAGGCCCGTGCTGATAGGCCCAAGCTCGGGCTCGACCGACGGTGGCAGGCTCTCCTTTGCCGCCTGAAGACGCTCAAATATCTGCTGCCGGGCAAAATAGATATTAACATTGTCTTCAAAAACGATAATGACCTGTGAAAGCCCTGATTTAGACAGCGAGCGCACCTGCAGTACCTTTGGCACGCCGCCCATCTGCATCTCGATGGGATAGGTAACCTGCTGCTCTATGTCAACGGCGGAAAGGCCCGGCGCTTCGGTCAGCACCATGACCTGCACATTACTCACATCGGGAAATGCATCTATTGGGAGCCGCAGCCAGGCGATGATGCCGCCCAGAATAGTCACTATGGTGAGCGCCAGCACCAGGAACCGGGAGCGCAGAAGCAGTTCTATGGTTTTATGCATGGCAGCCTCCTAATCAGCGCATCCTGCGCCCATTTTCGAGCGCAGAACATCGGATTTAAGCAGAAAAGAGCCGTCAGCAATAATTTTCTGCCCGGCGGTCAGCCCGTCTTTAATTTCAACATAGTCATTAAACCTTGCCCCCAGTGACACGGGCCGGCGAATCCAGTACTCACCCTCCTTGTGAACAAAAACAAAAGTCCGCCCTGCATCGGCAAGAACCGCCACTTTGGGAACCGCAAGTGCATCGCCGCCGCCGGGAAGCATGAGCCGTACAGTGACAAACATGCCCGGTTTAAGAAGCCCTTCTGGGTTATCAAGGGTGATGCGCGCCCGCGCCGTTCGGGTCTGTTCATCCATGATGCCGGAGATGCTGTCGATTTTACCTTTATACACTTTGCCGGGACTTGCCATTGCTTCAACCTCAACAGCAATGTTTTGCTTATCGCCGTTGAGCCGGGTCAAATCATCTTCTTTCAGATCAGCCGAGATGCAAATCTGTGAAAGGTCCGACAGCAGCAGCAGGTTTTTCCCCGGCTCTATCCGCTCCCCTTTGTTGACAGCCCTTTCAAGCACGATACCGGCATAAGGCGCACGGATTGTGAGCAGGCCGGTAATTTTCTCCAGGGGGGTTTGTTCAAGCGCCACGATGTCTTCATCAGAAAGGCCGAGGTTCAGCAGTTTTGTTCTGGCATTTGCCCGTTCAATCACAGTTTGTGAAAGCTGAGCCTTTGCTGTTTCAACATCAACCTGGGAGGACACCATTTTTGAGAAAAGGCGCTCCTCGCGCTGCACTGCTTTTTTTGCCAGCTCAAGCGATGCAAGCAGCTTCCTATAGTCTCCTTTTGCCGCAGCTATATCAGGGCTGTCGATCAGCAGCAGCACATCACCCTGGGCAACCTGCTGACCGCTCGCAACCGCTGCTTTACTCACAATACCGCTGACAGCGCTTGAAATATTAACGGTCATGTTCTCATGTGCTTTAACCTCGCCGGTAAGGGGAAAGGAGCGCGGCATCTGCTGTTTGCCAACAGTTGTCGAGGCAATCACCCCGGTCACAGACTCTGTGCCGAAAACAGTCGGCGCAAGCTTCACAACGCCCAGTTCATAGCGGCATTCATCGCAGGTATAGTGGATGATGCCGTGTTCGCATTTTGCAACCCACATTTCATCAATCGAGCGGTCAAGATCCGATGCTTCGGCTTCATTACTGTGAGCGTCGCTGTCATGCCCGTCTTTAGCCTCTTCCTTTTTCTGCTCATCTTGTCCAGCATCTTTGGGTGCATGATTATGCCCCGCATGCTTATCTGCGGGTTCTGCATGTTCATCGCCTGATGCCGCATGTTTGTCCGGGCTTTCTTTATGTTCTTTAGCGGAACTCGCAGCATCAACCTCTATGGCTTTATCTGCCGCAGCGGGAGTCTTTTCAGCATTGGAGCATGATTGCAGAAAACAACCGGCGACACATGCAAAAGCGCACCAGGCGATAAGCACAGTATATTTGCTTCTTCTTTTCATGATTGTTACCTTCTTAGAATTTAAATTTTCCAGCACTATTCTGTAAGTATTTCCAAACCTGTTTCTTCACAGCCATAAAATATTTTTTTATCCTATCCACTGCGACTTCCAATCCCTGAACTATCTCCCGCGCCCTACTTTTCTCTGAATTTTGAATCCGAATTTTGATCTCCTCCCCGACTCCTAACCCCTAATCCCCCACTGCCTGACCCACCATACGCTCCAGTGCTGTACGGCTTGTGTGATAGTCTGCAAGGGTATCAGTGTACTGCTGCTTCAGCTCAAAAAGAGTGCGTTGTGCGTCAAGCACCATAAGGTAGCTGAATTTCCCCTGCCCGTAGCCTTCCTGTGCAGCTTCAAAAGCCCGAACTGCACCGGAAATCGACCTGTCGCGCAGAGCGGAAGCCAAGTGCAAAAGCCGATGAACAGCTTTGATAGGTTTGAGTAAGATCGCTTCGTGTTTTAATAAAACCGGCCTTTTGTTCCTCTTCAGCCTTTGCAACATTGCAGCGCGCCTCCTGCCGCTCTCCCTGATTTCGGTTAAACAGCGGAATGGGCACGGACATACCAACGACAAATGCTTTATCATTATTGGCGTTGAAGTACCGGGGGCCCGCGCTGACGGTAATATCGGGCAGTGCGCCGGCATCTTTCAGCTTTACCTCGGCTTTTCGTTTCTCAAGCTCGGCTTTCCACCGCAGCATATCCGGGCTTTCATCAAGGGCTGCATACAGTTTATCAAGGTCTGGCAAGGGGCTGATAGCATCAAATTGCCCTTCTGCTTTTTCAAAAGCCGGGGCGGAAGCGCCCAGCGCAGCGGCAAGCCTGCTGCGGCTGGACTGAAGATCGCTTTTTGTTTTTTTGAATTGCAGCTCCGTTGTCGTAAGCGCTATATTTGCCTGAACCTCTTCAACTGCCGGCGCCTTGCCAACGGCAACTTTTTCAGCTGCCGTAGCATAAGTCTGCTCAGCCAGTTTAAAAAGAGCCTCTGCAATGGTTGCGCGCTCCTGAGCCGCCAGCACTTCCCAGAATGTGGTGGAAATTTTTTCAAACACATCCAGCCTTTTAATTTCATACTCCCAGCCCGCAAGATTCTTTTCAAGCGCTGCAGTCCGCTTGCGGTGGCTGCGCTTGCCGCCGGTCTCAAACAGCTGGCTCACTTGCACCGTGGTTTCCGCGCTTTTAAATCCCTGCATCTCATTGTTGCCGCCAAAATTTTCAACTTCCGTTGAGAGTTCCGGATTCGGCAGAAGCCCTGCCTGAAGTTCCCGCGCCTCGGCTGCGCGCACATCCCAGGCAAAAGATGCAAGCTCAGGACTGTGCATGAGCCCGGTGGCAAGCGCCTGCTGCAGGGTAAGCGTGCCTGCGGGCAGAACAATTAAAGCTGTAGTTTTATTGTCTGAAATTTTCTCCGGAGGCACAAAGGTTGCGAACTCCCGGCCCAGCTTGCGCTGATCCGCCAGAAAGACATCCTGGGGTTGCGCCGCACAACCTGCAAAACCGGCGCAATACACAACAGCCATGAGATAATAAAAACGAATAATCATAAAAACTCTCCTCAGATGCACATAAGCGGAGCATCGGTCATGCACGGCATGATGATGTTCACGCTAAGAATACGTTTTGCTAGTATATTTGAATTAAAAAGGCGCGAAATTTTGAAAAAAGGCAGGGGATTTTCAAATAAGAAGAATGACTGTTTTTAAAGATGCAAGCAGCGGATTATGAGGTGGTGGCATATCGTGGTTAAATATTACCGGGCAGGGCTGATTCATGGAAAAAAACAGAGGCGAAACAACACTCAGGGGTATAACATAATTTTGCAACGAAGCAGCAAGGCTGGTCGAAGCGATATATTTTTCAGCCCCGATGGGAACATCAACACAGCGCACAAAATCAGATCGCTCCAAAAGGGTAGCCGGCGCAGATTTTTCCTGTGCTTTGCAGCAGTCTTTATCGGCTGGCCGTTCAATTGCAACATGGCCATCTGCGCCATAGCATATAACAAACCCCTCATGCGACCATTGCGCAAGAGTAAGCAGCAGAACTGCAATGACAATCCTTTTAAAACGCAATCTGTAAGCCGATATAATCATGGCGCCTATTGAAGTATTTACTTTCTTTTAATATCCTACAAAAACAGTAGCTTGTCAAGACATGCTGCCGATCCCGGCAGGCTGACGTCCCGGTCCCGTGTGTGCAGGGGCAGATTTTAATAAACCCGATAGTTTTAATCCGGGTGTATTCGACGCCCCGCAAAGGTATCAGGCTGATTTAAAATACAACTTTAAATATTCATAAATCATGCTATACTCTCACACATGATACAACGCGACATACAACACGAGTTAAAGGCCGTAGCACTGGAGTATCCAGTCGTGACGATTGTGGGGCCGCGACAGTCGGGGAAAACGACGCTTGCCGGGATGGTTTTTAAAAAAAAGCCCTACTGCTCGCTTGAAGATCCCGACACGGCGCTGCTTGCAACAACCGATCCGCGCGGCTTTCTGGGGCAGTTCCCCGACGGGGCCGTTCTTGATGAAATCCAGCGGGCGCCGCAGCTGCTTTCCTACCTGCAGACCATTGTTGACCGGCAGCCCAAGCGCAAGGGCCTGTTTATTCTTACCGGCAGCCATCAGCCGCAGCTGCATAGCGGCATCAGCCAGTCGCTGGCAGGCCGCACGGCGCTTCTGACGCTGATGCCCCTGTCGATTGCGGAGCTGAAGCTCTTTAAAATCAGGCCCCATGCCTTTCAGTGCATGCTGAGCGGCTTTTACCCCCGCATATACAATGACGGTCTTGACCCTTCGCGGTTCTATAAAAATTATTTTGCCACCTATGTCGAGCGCGATGTCCGGCAGATTTTAAACCTTAAGGATTTGTCGGCTTTTCAAAAATTCATGAGGCTTCTTGCCGGCCGCATAGGCCAGCTCATCAATTTCAGCAGCCTGGCAAATGATACGGGGGTATCTTCCGTTACCATAAAGAACTGGTGCTCCATCCTGAAAGCTTCATATATTATTTATGAACTCAGGCCCTATTACCGGAACTTAAATAAACGTCTTGTGAAATCACCGAAGATTTATTTTACGGACGTAGGGCTCGCCGCATATCTGCTAGGGCTTGCAAGCCCTGATCAGATCAGGCGCGACCCCTGCAGGGGAGGGCTTTTTAAATCTGGTATCATGGATAATAGAATGCATCCATAGCTGGTTGAATCGTGACAGCCGATCTCTTATTTGTTGCGATTATAAATTTGAAAATGATCTCGGGTTTCTGCTTATTGCTTGTGCGCTGATCTCATACGAGCAGCCGGGCTATTGAGATAATCTCTAAAGTATTTATTTTCTTTGAATATCCTACAAAAAGCAGTAGCTTGTCAAGACATGCTGCTCGATGCCGGCAGGCTGGACCGCCAAAGGGTTACAAATGCGGCGATACGGCCTATCAATAGTATGCACTCGCCACAGCAATCATAAAAATTTTTAAAAAATCAATTCATTTAATAAATTAAATAATATTTGAAATAAGTTTGTTCAGGCAATACTCTCCCTCCGCACATACAGGCACATAAGCAGGGGATATGACCACATGAGTCAATTCGTTATAGAAAACCCCGACCCGTGGGATGCGCAGAATACCATGAGAGCCAAACGTGTCCTTGCTTTCGACTGGTGCTTTTGCTAAAGACTGACTGTGTGAGGATAGAAGGATCTGCCAATGGATCACCCTGCGCGCAGCCCGGAACAGATCATCGCCGATTTCCAGCGACGCCGCCGGCTGACCTTCAGAATCCGCAAGTGGACGGCGGGGCTCGGATTGGGCGGCGTATTCGGAGGTATTCTCATCCTGAAGTCGCTGCATGACCTGCAGGACCCGCCCTATTGGCTCTTTGCCGGCATAGTGGCCGCACTGGTCATCTTTGTTTTCGGCGCGTACTACACACCGCACCTGTACCGCTGCCCGTGCTGCGGCCTGCGTGTCCGCGCCCCCGATCCGACCGAATCCGGCTACATCCTTATCAAAGACCCGGTCTCGTGCCCGCACTGCGGCACCATTCTGAAAGGATAAGCAGGAACGCCTCACTGTTTATTCCGGGCGCAACCAGGTGGCCCTACGGAACCTGAATTGTCGACTTAATTGTTTTTAATTTCAGACTTTATTTGTATTCTCTTTTAAAAAAGGCCCTTTTCCCGCGAGTCTGAAATTGTGTTTTCAGTTAACCAGGGAAGCCACGTTCGCAGTTGTTCGTAAAGAGACGGAAAATTGCTCTCAAGAAATGTATTGATCCTGCTAAGAATATTTTGCTTATTTTCTTCGATAGGCAAGGCTCTGCCCTCTAATTGAGCCTGTAATCTTTCAGCCCTCTTTTCAGGGTCAGGGTGGCTGGAAAGAAAGGAATGCCCTTTGCTTAATGTGGCGATTTTCTTCAGTGCTGAGACAGCATGCTGCGGTTCAAACTTCTCACGCTTGAGAAAGGCCAACCCGTAATCATCAGCCTCTTTTTCTTCCAGTTGCGAAAACTGCGCATTCATAAGGGATTCTGCAAGACCTCCCAATACTGACTGAGCTAAATCTCCTGCAGCATTATTCTGGGATGCGATACCTTTGCGCACTGCACTGGCGGCATAGGCAAGCTGTATTTTCTTTCGGATATGGTTTTTCATCACATGGCCCATTTCATGCCCGATAACGAAACGCACTTCACCATCACTCAGCATATCCATAAGGCCGCTATATATGCGGATAGTTCCGTTTGCCATGGCAAAAGCATTTACCTCAGCAGACTGGTAAACACCATAGTTAAACTTCAGATTACCATCCTGCAGGTTTTGACCAATCAGCTGATTAAGCCGTGTTGCGTATGTGCTTTCAGGTGGCGCCAGTGTGTTCTTCTGGTCTGAAACCTGTGCTGCCTGCGTTGCAATCTGCCTGCACATTTTTATCAGAAAGGGTCAGCGCCTTAACCGCATCCATCCCCGCATTGGTTGCCATCTGCAGGTCCGTATTCTCACAGCCCGACAGCACAAGCATACAGAAACAAAATGCCGCAACAAAATATTTTATCATCATTCTCATGAAATTTCCCTGATGTGTACGGCTAACGGTCGAGTTCCTTGTCCTGATGGGAGGCCGGGTCGTCAAGCGGCTCAAGGTGGGTCGTTATGGTAACCTCAGGCAGGGCTGCGCGGATATCAGCCTCCAAGTGCTCCAGCAGATCATGGCCTGCATCAACAGTCCAGAAGCCTGGCACCAGCACATGCATCGATACGAAGCGGCGGGAAGCAGCCTGCCGGGTGCGCAGGGCATGACACTGTATTCCCTTCTGCATGTATTTTTCAAGAATCCGCACAACTTCTGCAAGCTCGTCAGGCGGCAGGGCCGAATCCATAAGCCCCAGGGTGGAGCGTTTGATAAGATAATAGCCTGACCACACGATATTAACGGCCACAGCAAGGGCGACAAGCGGATCAAGAACCTGCCAGCCCGTGAGTGTCACGGCGATGATTCCCCCGACAACCCCTGCCGATGTCCAGACATCGGTCATAAGGTGGCGCGCATCAGCCTCAAGGGTGATGGATCTGTTCTGTTTCCCGGCGCGCAGCAGAATGCGCGCTACGAAAAAGTTGATGAGAGAGGCGGCTGTTGAAATTGCAAGGCCAGCGCCGGCCTGTTCAAGCGGCTGGGGGTGAATGAGACGATTGACTGCTGCAACGCCGATGCTGATGGCTGCTATAAGTATCAGAGTTCCTTCGGCGCCGCTGGCGAAATACTCGGCTTTGCTGTGGCCATAGGCATGGTCATCATCCGGCGGGCGCGCTGCAATCGTCAATACGACAAGGGCTATCACAGCGCCAAGCAGGTTGACTATTGATTCTACGGCATCCGAGAGCAGGCCCACTGATCCGGTCAGCCAGTAGGCCGCGCCTTTGAGCGCCATAGTCGCCACTGCTGCTGCGATTGACAGCCAGGCATAGCGGGTGAGAGCGGAACGGCTCATGGATGAGTGTGTCCTTTTACGTTAATCAGTGCCGAAATATGTACCACAGTTGCGGCTGAAAAAATATCCTAAAAACTAACCGTTACTTAAAGCAACTATCCCTTGCCCCCGCCGGCAAGTCCCAGTATCTGCGAAACAAGATCAAGCAGCCCTTTGAGTCCGGATGTATTGATTAAATCAAGAATACCCTTGATGCCGTTTTGCTCGATCAGTTTCACCAGCTTCATTAAAAGTGGCGCAAGAACCGCCACCAATGCCACCGCGCACAGCAAAACAACCACGCAGGCTATGCCTGCAAGGATCAGAAATGTTTTATTCCTGAGGAGCCTGAAAAGAAGGGGTTTCAGGGCCGAAGCAATAGCCTGTTTTTTATTGTATCCGTAGTTGCCATGCTGATCATCGAAGTGGTCGTCATAGCCGTGGTGACCATAGCGCCGGTTTTCATGCCGGTCATGATTGCGACTATGGGTGCTGCCGTTACTCAAAAGATCTTCAAATAAACTCATAATTACATTCTCCGTTACTAGTTTTAAAAAATATTATTTGCATGTCCGTAGAAACTTTTTTTTATAGAAATACGCCAACACTGCAAGCGCTGCGCAGATTCCGGCGATAATCAACAGCATGCTGTTTTGATGGCTGCGCACGGAACTCCCGGCCACTGATAGCAGAATAGTCCCAAGCAGCCTGCCTGCTGCTGCAATGATCATAAACTCCCTGGCCGGCATATGGCTAAGCCCCATGATATAGCACAGCATGTCCTTGGGCATGCCGGGCAGCACAAAAAAGGCGAGGCATACGAGCCAGCCTCTGCCTTTCATAAACGTGTCATAGCGGCTGATGGCCGACTGTGGGGCAACACGCTCAACAAGGGGAAGTCCGTATGTTCTCGCAAGGATGAAGGCAATCCATGACCCGATGGTGAGACCGATGGTTGAGTAGACGGTACCGAGCATCGGGCCATACAGATACCCGCCGATAAGCCCGGTCACCTCACCTGGTATGGGCGTGATGATGACCTGCAGAACCTGCAGCAGCATGAAGGCAAGAATGGAAAGTGGCCCGAGCGCAGAGACCGCTTGAAGCATTTTTTCTTCACTGCTGAAAAAGCTCGGCAAATCATAATAAAAAAAGAGAAAGCAGCCAGATACAATGATGGCAAGCACAAGCAGAATTAAAAAAAATTTTTTCATGCCGATACTCGAACAGCCGTTGTGCCCATACATCGGACAGGTGCTAAAAAGTATACCGCAAACGTGAAGGCCCGGCACAATGCCGGGCCTGCCTCGCTTGACACATCTGCGATAATTTTATTATAGGCAGTAATCATAACACTGTAGCAGCAGTGTTTAGTCGAACAGCTGCTCGAGAAAACTTTTTCTCCGCTTGTAATGCTGCTGATCGCCGTGATGGCTGTCATGAGGTTTGTCATAGTAGCTGGTGTTCGAATACCCCTGACCAGGGGCAGGCTGCTGCGGCTGCAATTCAGCTGCCGAGCGCTCGATGATCTTGTCAAGCTCGCCCCTGTCCAGCCACACGCCGCGGCACTTGGAGCAGTAATCGATTTCAACGCCCTGCCGTTCTGCAATCTGAAGATCAATTTCACAAATCGGACATTTCATGATATTTACTCCCTGTAGCTGCGTTATTGGCACATGCCGTTTCAAAACAACGTACTACCGTGTTATCTGCCCGCAACCTTCCGGCCATCGGCCCAGAGCAGCTGCTCTGCCTTGGCTGCCGAGTCTTCAAGCGCCGCGCGCTTTTCGGGCTTGAGCCAGGAGCGGAATGAAACATGAACATTGCCCGGGTCATCAGGCATGGTGGCCATAACGATAGAGAGGGTCTCTTCTTTGTCCCCGCCTTTTTTCATGGCAGTAAACCAGGACATGTAGTCGGTCTCACGTTCCTTCTTCAGCTCAAAGCCGTTCTGGCCTGCCCACTCGGCAAGAAGCCTGGCTGTTGCGGGTAGATCGGTCTTGATCCTCGATCGCGAATAGTAGGATTTTTTGGAGCTGAGCTTCACGGTATAGGGCCGCTCCGATACCGGCACCCAGGTCTCGCCGTTGTCTTTTGAAATAAGATTCGTGGTTTTTACTTTAGCGGGATCCTTAAGCGATGCGGGCTGCAGCGAGTTCCAGAACCCGCGGTATTTCTGCACGTCGGCAAGGGGCGCAAGCCCCAGAATTTTGGTGCGCACGTCGTTGCCGAACACCTCAACGCGCTCCGGCACCAGCGACTCCCAGATATCGATGCCGACCCAGTGAGCGCCTTCGCGCGACAGCTTTTCGAGCACCCAGATCATGAAACCGTCGGTCCCCTGCAGCGTGGGCTGGACCTGCCGGCCGCCGAAGCCGCCGATGACGACCGGTTTAATATTCGGATATTTTTCCTTTAGATCAAACAGATAATTTCTACCCGCAATGAGCTTGATCGGGGCGCCCGGCGCTTTCAGCAGCATTGTCTCATCCCAGTCGCCGCCGGTCAGAAAGTAACACACCTGCTTTTTTGCCAGCTCATCCTTCCAGAACTCTATGAACTTGTAAATCCTCGGCGAGGGCTTTTCCCATTTCGAGTAGCTGCCGATAATGACATAGTCGTAGGGTTTAACTGTTATGACCTGGTCAATTTTTTTAACATCCAGCTGCTGCTCATTGCCGATAATGGCCTTGAGCCAGTAAGCAACCTCGGCGGTTGAGCTGTAGATGGAGTCATAGACCAGCAGTCCTTTTTTCGCCTCGGCGCGGCCGAGCGCGGGCTGCAGGCACACGGTGGCCAGCGCTAGTACTGCAAGCATTATTTTTACTGGCTTTTTCATAAACGTCTCCTTTCACGATGCGTATACAAACACTGGTTTAGGGCATATAGATCATTTGCATCTTCTGGTACTGGATATAGTCAAGCTTCTCCTGCGTTTCCTTCAATTCCTGCTGAAGCGCGGGCACTTCATACTTTAGATAGAAGTCCTGGGGCTTTTTCCACTGGCCCGACGACATCAATACGATATTAAGCGTTAAATAGAAAACCCCACCAAGGATGGTTTTGCGCTCGATGGAGGCCGAGCGCTTTGCCATGACCAGCACCACAATGCTCGCGATCAGAAACACCACCATGATGCAATTGGCCACAATGCCCATCATGAACAGGGGCACCCGGGAGGAATAATTGTCCATGTAAACTTCAAAGGACCAGATGCCCAGAAAAATCACGAACACATAGGCTGCGCGGCTGTTGAGCATTTTGAGCTTCCAGAGCATATACAGCAGCGCCCATCCCGCCAGCACATAGAAATAGCCGCCCAGCACCTTGATATTCATGTCGCTGAACTGCAGGATGAGCCCCGAGGGCACGGCCAGGGAGGCTGTTTCGCCGAAAAGCTGCCACATGACAATGCCTGCAAAATAGCCGAACAGGTATCCCCGGCTGTCTTTTTCGACGGTGCAGGCCTTGTACAGCAGAAAAAGAAAGACCGCGGCGAAGAAGGGAAGCGCAAAGAGGTTATAATTTTCAATGGGCTTCATGCGAAACGGCATGAACAGAAACAGCGAGACGATAAAATAGCCCAGGCCGGACAGGCCGATGAGAAAGGTTCTTTTCATGGATAACCTCCTTGTGTGGGTTTCGTTGCGCCGCATAGTTCTTCCGGCAGCCGTCACGGCCATGAGATTGTCTTGAAATGGCCCAAGAAAATAGGATATATGAATATAGTACTGCCTGAAAATTACAGTTGTGTTTCAGGAACATTAAAAAGTTAAAAAATCCCGGGCGGAACATGGCCCCCCCCTGCCGGTTACAGCGGTGGGGGAAGTCTGAAATTTTTAATTTTTAATGGTTTTGTGATGCAAATGAGATATGCGGCTGGTATTCCTTATGCGGATACTTTGTTTGTTGTCCTGCCGGGATCCGGCAGGACGGCCCTGACCGGGTGAGAAACCCTTGCAGGGGGTTGCCTGCATTGCGAGCTTTGTATCATGCGCATTCTCGTTGTTGAAGATGAAATAAAAACAGCCCAGTACCTGAAGCGGGGCCTGACCGAAAACGGTTTTGTCGTGGACACCGTTCACAACGGTCGCGACGGGCTCAGCATGGCTTTGGGCATAGATTACGATCTGGTGATTCTTGATATCATGCTGCCGGGCATGGACGGGTTAACGCTTCTCACCGAGTTCAGAAAAGAGAAAAAACAGACTCCCGTCATATTTCTTACGGCCCGCGACAGGGTTGAGGACCGGGTCAAGGGGCTCCATCTCGGCGCCGATGACTATTTGATAAAGCCCTTTGCCTTCTCCGAACTGCTGGCCCGCATTCATGTCATCAGGCGGCGCGGCCCCGTGCAGCAGCAGGACCGGATCGTCATCGCAGACCTTGAAATCGACCTGCTGGCGCACAGGGTCACCCGCGCCGGCCAGCCCGTTGAGCTCACGCAAAAGGAATTTTCGCTGCTGAGCCTGCTTGCCGAGCGCGCGGGCCATGTGCTTTCCCGGACCATGATTGCCGAGCATATCTGGGACATAAACTTCGACAGCAACACACATGTCGTTGACGTTGTCATACGCCGCATCAGGGCAAAAATTGATGATCCCTTCACGGTTAAGCTCATTCAAACCATACGCGGAGTCGGCTATGTCCTGGAACAGCGCAACGACTGAGACCTCCCGTGCGGTATCCCGGTCGTCCATTTCAATTACCCACCGCCTGACAGTAACCTATACACTTATTACGTTTGCTCTTCTTGTCGTCACCATCAGCGCTCTTTACTATGCTCTGCTTAAAAGTCTCGAAGAAGAAGATACGCTGTTCCTTACGGAAAAAGTCGGGCGGCTGCAGACGATTCTTGCCAGCGACACGGTTGACCGGAAAATGGTGGAAAACGAAATTCAAAAAGGGTCGGATCTGCAGTTTGTTAAATATTATATTCATGTGCTTGACAGCGCGGGCCGGACATATGCCCTGACAAGCAGTGCCGCAGAGAGCCCTCCTCTTACGGTTTTTGAAGGCATTGCGACCGATCCGCGCACGCAGCCGGCCATCATAAAAAAAAGTCTCTCCAACGACCGGGCATACCTGCTTCTGTCGACACGGGCGGGCCATGACAACAGATATCTCATTCAGGCGGCCCTTGACGTCTCCCGCGAAGCCGGCATTGTGCGCAGATACCGCTTCATGGCTGAGGGCGTCCTGCTGATAAGCATTGTTATATCCGCAGCTGCAGGCATGGTCCTGGCGCGCAGGGCCATGCGCCCCCTGGCGCGCATCACTTCGGTAATACAGCGGATCAGGGCAACCCAGATGACCGCGCGGGTATATCCCGATCAGTGGCCACGGGAATTGACCGTTCTGGCAACGTCCTTTGACGACATGCTCGACCGGCTGCAGGATTCCTTTTCCCGGCTGTCGCATTACTCGGCAGATCTGGCCCATGAGCTGCGCACGCCGATAAACAATCTCATCGGTGAGGCAGAAGTGATGCTGGCCAAGCCCAGAACACCGCTGCAATATCAGCAGAATATTGAGTCAAGCCTCGAGGAGTTTACGCGCCTGGGGCATATGATAGACAGCCTGCTGTTTTTGGCCAAAGCCGAGAGTACGGATATTAAGGTCGAACCCTCGCTGCTTGACGGTGCGGCGGAGGCTCGCGCTGTTGCCGATTACTTTGTCGAGCTGTTCCAGGAAAACACTATCAGCCTCACCATCACGGGAAATGCAGCACTCCATGCCGATCCGCTGCTGTTTCGCCGGGCGCTCAGCAATGTTATTTCAAATGCCCTGCGGTACACGACAGCCGGAGGGTCGGCTGACATCAGCATTGTGCAGGACGAGCAAAACAATGCGGTCTTTACCGTTTCAGACACGGGTATCGGTATACACCCCGACGATATACCCAATATTTTCAACCGTTTTTTCCGGGCCGAATCCGCACGCACACTTGATGCAACGGGGTCAGGCCTGGGGCTTGCCATCGTCAAGTCCATCATGAACCTTCACGGGGGCACGATTGACATAAAAAGCAAGCCCTTGCAAGGCACCACTGTCACTCTTTTATTCCCGCATGCTTCATAACAGTCCGTGATTAGTGTTTTTTAATCCTTCTGAGATAATCCTGTAATTATCCCCCGCTATAATTAAAGCCAAAGCACACGATAGTATTCGTGCAATGGATTTGAGAGCAGCATGAAATCAGTAAAACTTGTCATTTGGGATCTTGACGACACCTTCTGGAAGGGAACGCTTTCCGAAGGCACTATACAGTATGTGCAGCAAAACCATGAAACGGTCATTGAGCTTGACCCGGCGCGGCATCATGAGCGCCATCTGCTCGAAAAATAATTATGATGACGTGCGGCAGCGCCTGATGCAGCATGTCATCTGGGACTGGTTTGTTTTCCCGAAAAT
The DNA here is from genome assembly GCA_963718965.1 of uncultured delta proteobacterium. GTDB lineage: Bacteria > Desulfobacterota > WTBG01 > CAIYCZ01 > CAIRTM01 > CAIWCT01. The sequence goes on from CAVRBJ010000027.1 coordinate 45,699, forward strand.
AGCCTGGCAGCCCAAGGGAGCCATGGTGGCGGAGCTTATCGCCGACATGCATCTGCGGCCTGAAAATGTGCTGTTTATCGACGACAACCCCCTGAACCTCAATGAAGCCCTGTTTTACTGCCCGGGCCTGCAGACGTCGTCCCCTGAAATACTTGCCGGTCTTTTGAGCCTTGATGTCTGCGCCGGCAGCCCCGACCTCGGCCTGTCGCGGCTGCTGCACTATAAGCTGCTTGAAAAAAAGCATGCCGACCGGATAAGCACGCAGTGCGGCAACGAAGAATTCCTGCGAAGCTGCGGCATTACCGTGCGGATGCATCATGACTGCGGGCCCAGAATAGAACGGCTTCTTGAGCTTATTAACCGCACCAGCCAGCTCAACTATACAAAGCGCTGGCTGACGCTGCGGGAGCTTGAAAAGGTAGTGCGAGACCCCGGCATGGAAACAGGCTTTGTCCGGGTGCAGGATACATACGGCGATTATGGGATCAGCGGTTTTTATGCAAAAAGAAACGGCAGGCTCGAACATTTTTTGTTTTCTTCCAGAATCATGAACATGGGGGTGGAGAACTGGGTGTACAAAAAGCTCGGTTGCCCGCGCATCGACGTGGCAGGTCCTGTTGCCATGCCGCTGTTGCCAGACAGTCCCTGCGACTGGATTGCTGAAGAGGCCCCCGTGAGCAAGCCGCCTAAAACCAGCTGCAAATCTCTCGGCATTATTGTCAAAGGAAGCTGCGACCTGCTGCAAATACAGAATTATTTGCTGAAGGGATCGCTGTTTGACTGCGAAGTAAGCTATGTCTCTGCCACCGGCTACCGGATGAATGTTTCGCACACGGAAATCTTGAAACAATGCAATCTACATACGCTGACCAGCTACGGCCCCATAATCGATAAACTGCACTTTCTGAACCGGTCGGCATTCAGGACAAACTTTTTTTCTGGCTGCCACGACGTGTATGTCTACAGCGTGCTCGACAACTATACAAAAGGGCTCTATCGCTACCGCAATTCAGACTTCATCATTGCCTTCGGGGATTATACCGCCGATCTGACGGACCCGGCCGTGTGGGGCTATCACGCTGACCGGAGCCCCAAGCACCGCCTCCCGAAAGGCTTTCTGGAATGGTTCCGGGATAATTTCGTCTTTCTGGGCCCCCTTGACTGCGAAAGGTTCAAGCAGAATATGGCCTGGCTGTGCGATCAAATTGACAGCGACAGGCTGCTCATCATTCTTAACGGCTCCGAAGTCCAGTGCGGACCGCCAGCAGAACATGACAGGTGGCTGCGCCACCGCGACATGAACCGCGCACTTGATGAGGTCATGGCTCTTATGCCGCACGCAGCCCTCTGCGATGTCCGGCAGTTCGCACAAACCAGGGCCGACCATCCGCACAATATTCGCAGCTACAGCCGCAGGGTCTATTTTAATATCGCGCAGCATATCAACCACATCATAGAGCAGCGCCGCAGCGTTTCTTCAGGCCTCTGGCAAAAGGGGCTCCTTAAATGCCGCTACTGGCTGCCGGTATCGACAAAAACGAAAGCCCGCAAAACATTCCGGTTTTCCATGGGAAAGAAAAAAACGATGCTTGAACAGCTCAGGTGAAAAATGTTTCCGTGCTTCTCTGGTCGAAATCATGGTTCTGTGACCTTCCTCCCCCTTTTGGCTGCAGATGCCATGATTTCGGCCCCTCCCTCTTACGCAGGCAAAAGCTTGCTGCCGCAGACATAAAAACTTTTGTAAAGGAGAATACATGAAAGCAAATCGCATCATTGCCGCATTATTGCTCATTACAGGAATACTGTGCCTGCAGCCTGAGGCGGCTCGGGCTGAGGCTGCCGACCTCAATCAGGGAATTGCCGCCGGCTGGCAGGATTCTGCGGCCAAACCCTTTATCGTTTATTATTCCCGCACGGGCGGAACCCAAAAGGTAGCATCTGCCCTGCAGAATGAACTCGGCTGCGGCATGGAAGAAATCGTATCAACATCCAAAAAAGGGACTGGTGCTATATTCATGGACCAGGTTTTTGACAGGGCTGATGAACAGGAACCCCTGAAACAGAATCTTGGTGCGTATAACCCGATCATTCTTGTGACACCGATATGGCTAATGCGGCTATCTTCGCCTGCCCGGACATTTGTCAAGCAGGGAGAGTTGAATGGAAAGGATGTTTATATATTGACGGTGTCAGGCGGACCTTTGTCCAAGGGAAGGAAAAATGCTTTTAAGGAATTCGCTGCAGAGCAGGGGCTCACTGTGAAGGAAGTGTACAGCATGCAGGTCGGCAAAAAGACACCGGCAGATCTTGAAAAAGAAATAAATGAAGTTATCAGCGGCGGATCGCTTAAAGAATACAGCCTTTAGCATGTTGCCTGAAACGGTTCCCTTGATTTGTCGGGGCCTTTTGAATTTGTGCGGGCGTGCGGCGTGCATGTCATGAAAACGCTCATCGCTGATGATGGTAAGATCCTAAAGTATCTGCACGGCTTTTTGAATTATGAGGAAGCTGAAAATTGCAGAATCACACTCGACGATACGTTGTATAACCTATAAAGGAGAAGGAAAGAGTCTATGAACACACTAAAAACTACGCTCCTTCTGATGACACTTTCCCTGCTGCTTATAGCTGTTGGAGGATGGTTCGGCGGGACTTCGGGCATGACAGCAGCCCTTGTGCTGGCTGGCGCCTGCAATGGCGTCACATACTGGTTTAGCGATAAAATCGTGCTCAAAATGTACCGGGCACGCGAGGTAACAAGGGCCGATGAACCCGGCCTGCTTGATACAGTCACCAATCTGTCCATGAAAGCGCAACTGCCCATGCCGCGCGTGTACCTGATCGATGAGGCCCAGCCCAATGCATTTGCAACCGGCAGGAACCCGGAACATGGTGCTGTTGCCGTCACAAGCGGACTACTGCAACTGCTGACGCGCGAAGAGCTTCAGGGTGTTATTGCCCACGAGCTTGCCCATATCAAGAACCGGGATATTCTTATCGGCACGGTTGCAGCAACGGTTGCCGCTGCAATAAGCTATGTGGCGCAGATAGCCCAGTGGGGGATGCTGTTTGGCGGCAGGAAGAATGATGGTGAGGAATCCGGCAATCCCCTTGCGGCCCTGGCCATGATGATTATCGCCCCGATTGCAGCCCTGCTTGTGCAGCTTGCCATCTCACGTTCCCGCGAATACGGCGCGGATGCCGCTGCGGCACGCATAACAGACAACCCACAGTATCTTGCAGGCGCCCTGAACAAGCTGCAGGATGCAGGCAGGCACATACCCCTGCAGGCAAACCCTGCCACGGCGCATATGTTTATCATTAATCCGCTATCCGGAGGCGGAATTACAAAGCTTTTCAGCACCCACCCCCCGATAGAGGAAAGAATTGCCCGGCTGCAAAGGCTTACCCATGAACAACTGATGCAGCTGTAAACCCTTTATTTGTGCAAGAGCTGTTATGGAACTATTAATTAAAGGCATGGACATACTTCTGCATCTGGACAAATACCTGGATCTGATGATCCAGACAATGGGGTTGTGGTCGTATGCAATTCTTTTTTTGATAATTTTCTGCGAAACCGGGCTGGTGATAACACCCGTGCTGCCGGGCGATTCCCTGCTGTTTGCAGTGGGAACATTTGCCGCCCTCGGATCGCTTGATCTGACGGTAGCCATGGTGTGCATGGCTATTGCCGCCATTGCCGGCGATACGGTCAATTACTGGATAGGCCATTATCTGGGTCCGAAAGTTTTTCATGAAGAGAAATCGCGCTTCCTGAACAAAAAACATCTTGAGCGCACACATGAGTTCTATGAAAAATACGGCGGCAAAACCATTATCATTGCCCGCTTCATACCCATCATCCGCACCTTTGCTCCTTTTGTTGCCGGCATCGGCAGCATGAACTACGGAAAATTCATCGCCTACAATATTATCGGCGGCATTTTCTGGATAGTCTCGCTGACGCTTGCCGGGTATTTTTTCGGCACCATTCCCGTTGTTAAAAATAATTTCACCCTGGTCATCATGGCCATCATCGTGATTTCCGTTTTGCCGGGGGTGATTGAAATTTTGCGGCAGTGGCGAAACAAAAGCACGAATTAATGTCTGCCTTCCATTGTTTAGGATCAGAGGGCCATAAAGCGAACACTGTTATGGTTGCGCTCCGGGATCGCGGCACAGTTATGCAAAGCCCGATACAGCAGGTACAAGACAAGAGTAGTATTAAAACATTATTACTAGTATTGTCGTGGAAATATCTTTTGATTTTTGATATCAATAAACGACAATAGTTATTATTGCCTTGGAAAGGAGAAATGCAATGCCTATCAAACCGACCGACCATGAAGAAGAATATTTTGCCCGTATGGAATTCGAGCGCCTGCAAAAAGCAGAGCAGGAGAAGCAGAACAAGCTTGCAGCAGAAGAAAAAAAGCGGCTGCAGGAACTGCATTATATGTGCTGCCCCAAGTGCGGCATGCACCTTGTTGAAATCGATTACCGGGGAATCAAAGTCGACAGATGCTCGGCATGCCTGGGCATATGGCTTGATGCCGGGGAACTCGAGGCAGTGACAAAACTCGGCACACCGGTTCTTAACAAGCTGTTTTCTGTTTTTAAACAATAAATGCTGCTCTTCATATCCGGACGATTTTCCGCACAGCCGCAGCATAAGCCATTAGCGCACCATGCTGCCGGTACTGTTCGCGCCTGAAAAGCAAAAATCGACAACTCCTTCTGAGACAATTTCATGAGCGACCCCATAGAAAAAACCCTGTTAGCCTGGTACACCAAAACAACTGATGAGACTATGCGCGAGCTTGCTACATCCAGCTCAGGCCTGAGCGCTCATGAGGCAGGGCAGCGGCTTGAGCAGTCGGGACCCAATATGCTGAAGGAAGGCGCCCGGCGCTCACCGCTCATGATGATCGTTGATCAGTTCAAGGATTTTCTGATCATAATCCTTCTCATAGCTGCCGTGATCGCCGGCGTGGTGGGTGATCCGGTCGAGGCCTATGCCATTCTTGCCATTGTGGTGCTCAACGCCGTTATCGGTTTTTTTCAGGAATTCAGGGCGGAAAAAGCAATGGCTGCACTGCGGAGCATGGCAGCGCCATCTGCTGCGGTGCTGCGGGACGGCTCTCCCCAAAATATTGCAGCCTGCCGATATCGTGCCCGGCGATGTGGTGCTGCTGGAGGCCGGAAAAATCGTGCCTGCCGATATGCGCCTGCTTGAAAGCGCGCAGCTGCGCGCCGCGGAATCGGCGCTCACCGGCGAATCCGTACCGGTTGAAAAGCATATTCGCGCCACTTGAGGACGCATCGCTGCCGCTCGGCGACAGGGCCAATATGGTGTACAGCGGCACAGCCATAACCTATGGCCGGGGAAGCGGCCTGGTTGTGGCAACCGGCATGCAGACCGAACTGGGCAGAATCGCCCATATGCTGGAAGAAGAAAAGGTGTCGCGCACGCCCCTGCAGCACCGGCTCGACCGGTTCAGCAAACGCCTGGCTTTCGTGATACTTGCTGTCGTTGCAGTTATTTTTGCAACCGGCCTCATGCAGGGCCAGCCGCTGGTGCTCATGTTTCTGACCGCCGTGAGCCTGGCGGTGGCGGCAATACCCGAAGCCCTGCCTGCCGTTATCACGATCTCCCTTGCCTTCGGCGCAAAAAAAATGGTGAAGCAGAACGCCTTGATCAGGCACCTTCCGGCGGTCGAGACCCTGGGATCGGTCACCTGCATCTGCTCTGATAAAACCGGTACGCTCACCATGAATAAAATGACCGTCGAGGCCGTGCATGACGGCACCGCATTGTTTGACGGCAGCGCCTGCCCGGATTTACCGCTGACAGCCCGCAGCATGAAACGCTGCTGCAGCGCCATGGCTCTGAGCAATGATGCCTATGTTGATGCCGGGGGCGCGGTCTACGGCGATCCGACGGAAACAGCCCTCTGGCAGTTTGCCCGTGAAAAGGGCTTTGATAAGGCAGCAATTGAAAAGGCTTTTCCGCGCATTGCCGAACTGCCCTTTGACTCTGAGCGAAAAATGATGACCACGCTTCACCGCTGCGCTGACGGCAGCATAGTGGCCTTCACCAAGGGCGCGCTGGAATCTGTTCTGGCGCACTGCCCGCAGCCTCTGCGAGGGCAGCCCCGCCGATCACAGCGCTCTGCATGCGGCAGCCGACGGGCTTGCCGGGCAGGGCCTGCGGGTGCTCGGTTTTGCCATGCGGCGATGGGAGCACGAGCCTGCGGAGCTGCTGGCCTCACACGTGGAAACGCAGCTTGAGTTTATCGGGCTTGCGGGCCTTATCGATCCGCCCCGCGAGGAAGCCCGCGAGGCAGTCGAGCTGTGCCGCAGCGCCGGCATCCGGCCCATTATGATAACCGGCGATCACCCCGTTACCGCCCGTGCTATTGCACGGCGGCTGAGCATTATAAACGGGGATGATGAAGTCCTGACCGGCCGTGAGCTCGAGCAACTGAGCCTTGAAGAGTTCGAGCGCAAGGTCGACCATATCGGCGTGTATGCCCGGGTGGCGCCCGAGCAGAAGCTCAAAATCGTCCACGCCCTGCAGGACCGGCAGCAGTTTGCCGCCATGACAGGCGACGGCGTCAATGACGCCCCCGCGCTCAAAAGCGCCAATATCGGCATTGCCATGGGCATTACGGGCACCGATGTGGCCAAGGAAGCCTCCGACATGATCCTGCTTGACGACAATTTTGCAACCATTGTGAAATCGGTCAGGGAAGGCCGCCGCATTTACGATAATATCATCAAGTTCATCATGTACTCCCTTACCTCCAACGCGGCCACCATCTGGCTCATCTTTCTGGCGCCGTTTCTCGGCCTGCCGCTGCCGCTGGTGCCCATACAGATACTGTGGATGAACCTGCTGTGCGACAGCTTCCCTGGCCTGGCGCTCACTGCCGAGCCGGCAGACCCCCGCGTCATGCAGCGGCCGCCGCGGCCCTACGGAGAGGGCGTCTTCGCCAACGGCAGGGCCCTGTTCATGATGGTTGTAGGCCTGCTGTCGGGCCTTGCGGCCCTGGCCTTTCTATTTTTTGCCGTGCGCCAGGATTTGCCCTGGCAGACCATGCTGTTTACCAGCCTTGTGCTGGGGCGCATGGCCGTGGCCCTCGGGGTGCGCTCGGGGACGGAGTCGTTTTTCCGCACGGGGTTGCGCGGCAATATGGCGCTGCTCGGGGCAATCATCCTTACCTGCGCTTTACAGTTTTTGATTGTGTACGTACCGGTCATGCAGCCGGTGTTTAAAACGCAGCCGCTTTCCGGGGCTGAGCTGGGCATCACCATACTGCTGTCATTCGTACCCCTGCTGATTATCGAAGCGGTGAAGATCACAAAGCGGCTGGCCGGAGGGCAGCTGCTATAAAAACGACAGGGCTGAAGCTTATGATGTTGCCTTCTGCCGCTTGAGGCCCGCATCCACCGCTGCAGCCATGGCAGCCTCATCAAGCCCGCCGCCAAGAAAGGCGTTTACCTGCCGGGCCGCCTCGGCAGGACTGCCAACGCACAGATCATAGCTGAGGTACAGCACATGCATATGGCTGCGCGCCATATAAATTTTTGCCGATTCCACCTGTTTGCGAAATACCTCCTTGAGGCGCTCATCAGTGAGCCTGGCGCCTGTTGCGCTCTGTCTCTCGATCATCACGCGCTGCGAGCGGACCACCTCGTCGAGATTGCGGTTCATGAATATGATACGGCAGGCAAGCCCTGGCGGCAGAAATTTCAGAAGCGGCGACACGATCTTCACGCAGGAGCCTTTAGCCTCGCCGAGCCAGGCAGTGTCGCGGGCAAGGGCCTTTACTTTTTCATGCTCATAATAGCCTTTCGGATTGTCCTCATCTGCGGTTCTTTCTCCATCGGAAAAAGGAGCAAGGCCGCCTGCGGCAAGCATCTGCATGAGCATGGAAGTGCCTGAGCGCGGCAGGCCCGACACGATGGTTAGAATCTCATTGCGATCAACAGGGCCTTCCACAGGCGATGAAATACCCGCCTCGGTTACGCCCAGCCCTGCGCTGCCTGCAACCGCATGAGGACGCAGGTCTTCCGACCTGATCTGCCTGCTGTCGTGTATGCGCTGCACAGCCCCGGTGGCCAGGCTGCGGCACTCGGCTGCCTTCTCCGGGTCTTTCAAACCGCGGCGGTAGATGAAGGCCATGCGCCGGTAGGCAGCCGGAAAATTCGGGTTCTGCTGTACGGCAACCTGCAGTGCCTTGATGGCTTCCTCAAGCCGGCCCAACCGGTGAAGCGCCACGGCAAGCAGAAAGTGGCTTACCGGGCTGTGATAGTTGAGCCCGATTGATTCCAGTGCTTCATCAACAGCCTCGAAATTGCTCTTGAGCCCCAGCAGGCTGCGGCAGCGCCCGAGATGCGATGGAGCATGATCGGGGTCAAGCTCCAGTGCCGTGCCGAAACTTTCATTGGCGTCAAAAAACCGCCGCTGCCGCAGATACACCTCGCCGATCTGGGCATACAGGCCGGGCTGGCCGGTATCGGATCGAGCGGCATTAAGCAAATGCTCAAGTGCTTCTTTCAGCCTTCCCTCGCCAAACAGCAGGCGGCCCATGAGATATTCCATGGCATACGGGTTCTGCGAAGCCGCCGTCTGCAGGTTCTGTATCTCCTCTTTTTCCTTGTCGGTCATATCCTCGAATGTTTTGTCGCCGAGCTTCTCGCGCAGCTCCTTCAATTTCGGCAGAGCTTCCATGGCGTTTTTCTGCTTGCGCGACAAAAGATCCTCCAGCACGCGCCTGGCTTCGGGCGTTTTGTCAAGGGCCTGCAGACAGCTCACCAGATGTATGCCGAAGCGATACTGATCGGGCCATTTTTCAAGCAGTTCCTCCAGCAGCGCCGCGGCCTCGGCGTGCCGGGAGGCGTCCATATAGGCCCGTGCCAGATTATAGTTGAGCTCGCGCACGCACTGGTCAATGGCCTGCTGTTTGTTTTCAGGCGGTTTTTCAATATACCCCAGCGCCACGAGCTGCTGTATGGCCTCCTGCGCCTCCACCGGGTCAATGCGCTTTGCCGGATCATGCATGCCATCAGGGCCCGGCACCGCATCCCACGTGGGTATGGCCGTTACTGCGGGCGGGCATTCAAATGCCTGCACCAGCGGCTTGCCGTCCATGTCTTCGCCCACCGGCAGCCCCAGCAGCGTGAGCACCGTGGGGCAGATATCCAGCAGCGACGCGCCGTGAATAAGCTCGTCTCTTTTTATGCCCGGCCCGGCCATGACGAAAATGCCGTAGGGCCTGTGCTGAGCAGCAGGGCCCGCCGGCTCATGCGGGATATGGCGCGGCCGCAGATGATCTGAATGAAAGCCGTGATCAGAAACGATAATAACGGTCGTATCCCTGCCTGCTTCTTCAAGCAGAGCACCCAGTATGATATCATGCAGGATATAGCCGCTTTCAACCACATGAGAGTAAATCTCAAAATCCTTTTCATCAACCCAGGGCTGCCGGGGCGGATTATAGCGCATAAAGGCATGGCCGAAATGGTCGATGCCGTCGAAATACACGCCCGTAAACCGCCAGGGCTCATGATGCATGACGGCAAGGGCTGCATTGCGTATGGTGAGGGTTTCGCAAATGATTTTTGCAAGCGTCTCCAGCCGGTGGTCCTTCTCCTGATCGATGCCGCTGATGTCCGGAACAAAGGGCTGAATATGCCCGCCGTCGAGCTGCTGCGGGTGCACGCGCAGGCGCGCGAGGTTATCGGTGATGCGCACCGGATGCACGGCGCCGCGCATCACGGGCCAGGGCTCATCGATTTTGCCGGCTATGCGCTGGTAGTGGTTTGAAACCATAACGCCATTGATGGGCTCTGCCGGATGCGACGGCCACCAGCCGATGACATTGCAGGGCATGCTGTTCTGCGACAGGATATTCCACAGGGCCTTGGTCGTGCGCGACAGATTGGTCACCGGCCGCACGCCCTGTCCATCGGGGTCGGGCTCGGTAAAACCGTGAATGCCGTGATTGAAAGGCCGCTTGCCCGTGGCTATGGATGTCCAGAGCATGGGCGACAGCTCAGGGTAGAGCGTGCTCAAATTGCCCATAATGCCCCGCTCCACCAGCTGCTCCAGGTTGGGCATCTTGCCGGCATCCATCAGCGGATTGATTATTTTCCAGTCTGCCGCGTCCCAGCCGATAAGCAGTATTTTTTCCCCGGTTTGACCTGTCATTATAGTGCTGTCCCCTGTGGTGGTATGGTATGCGCCCGAGCGCTGCTTTTCCTGCTGGAGCAGTAAAAAAACTTTGATCTAGACACTATATAATACAAGGCGGCAGGGATGAGAAGCACTTATTGCTGCGCTGCGCGCCGCCAAACAAAAAAGCCTCCCGCAGGCTGTGCACCCGCGGGAGGCTTTTAGTTATTAACATTGAGCGAGGCTTAGAACTGCGCCACCTTCAGCGAGCCGGCGCAGTCATCCACGGTCACCTTAAAGGTGTCACCGCTCTGCATCAGCAGCGGCTTCACCCGCACCAGAGCAATGATGGTCTTCGGGCTGATGAGCAGCTTGATCAGAGTTTTCACACCCTCCGTGCCCCAGTCAAGCGTGCTTTGCCTTGTGAAATAGGCATTCTCCTCGCCCCATAATAACTAAACCGACAACCGTTCCAGCACCATCCAAACATCAAACAAGCCTCTGCGCTTACAAACTTCTTCCAGGAAGGGCCCATAGACATTGGACATCTAGGCCCCCAGATCGATCGTGTGGATGGTATTAGTAGCGGCATCTTTATCAACACATCCGGCAGGGTAACCCAAACAGCCCGGGGTGGGGCAAAGGCTTAAGAAAAACACATATATGGCCTTTTTAGTAAAAAAAATCGTTTGAATTCGACTTCCACCGCCCTTCCGGGCGGGACTTTACGCCGCATTCATGGCTGCGCCAACACGATTTCTTTATTTGCATTTTAAGCCATTCATCCCCGCCTGCAGGGCGGGGTATTCTGGTTGATTTTCATAAATCGGCCTAACTACTCTATCTAAGTAGTTAGGCCGATTTGACACCTGTCTATTTAAACTTTCTATTCCCAAAGGCGGAGATTATTGTACGTGTTTATTTCACCAAGGTCAGTGTTGCGGTGCAGCTTCCTATCAGCGCACGATAATCACCTTTGCCAAGGGCAGCTCCGTCAATGCTCACTTCCATAAACATAAACCGTTTAAAGAATGCATTTTTGCTCACGACCGATATGGAACTGTTCTCCCATTTAACGGGAGTGGTGTCGTCAAACACCGTCCCCTTCTTGCCGATGACGAGCAGGCGCCGGGTCTTCTCTTTTTCACCCAGAAACCAGCCTAGTTGCGAAGGAATGATTTTCACCTCGCAGTCCGGGCAGATTTCATTATAAAAAGAATCGTTATCGTTGCAGTCTGGCCCAGCTGTGCAGTTCTCTCCATAGGTGTCATTGTCATTATCAATGCAGTTAGGAATAAAAGCGAGGCAGTCTGCCACTGCTCCACCGGGGAATGCGCCTACCAGTGTGGAACTGCCGGTGGTGGTGTTATCCGTGAGCAGTTCACCATTACCGCAACTAGATGCTGCAAGGTAAAGCTCTCCCGTATTTCTATCGAATGACATGCCCGTGCGCAAGTGGCACACGCGATCACCGATATCTTCCCGCGCCGGTTACCGGGTTTATTCTTATGAGGGTATCATTGAAGATCTCCACGCCGTACATCTCATTTGATGCATTAATGGCAATGTCGATGATGGCAGGAGCGTCGGTTATCTCCCCAATCACGGTAGCTGTTCCTGTCACAGGGTCGATATTATAAAGGGTTGATCGGGAAACATCCGTTGATGAGGCATACAGTATGCCGTCCACAGACGCGGTCATGCCTGTCCATACTTCGCCCGCCCGTGGCTTTGAAGCGCCGATAAGGGTCTCAGCAGCGGTTTTCGTATCTATGGTATAGAGATTGTTTTCGTTATAGCTGAGGACATACAGTGTTGAGTTGTCATTATTTAAAAAATCCCCAGCATAGAATCCTTTAACAGCAGAGACTGGACCAATAACCGTCCATACAGTAGGATCGGCATTGTGGAACACCAGTGCCCGAAATCCAGAGACGGGCATTTGAGCCTTCCGTAGATGCACTTTTAAATACGGGTGCTTCAATAAAAGATGGCCCGGTTGGCGGTGTATATCCTGTCGAAGTGCCGTCAGACATACCAGCCAGACTAGGGCCTGCATTCAAAGCCAAACAGAAACATATTGCAAGAACCATCAAAAAAAATACTTTTTTCATCCTGCCCTCCTTTTAATGTGTTTTTTGTTGAAAGACTGAAATAGCTCTATCTAATAAACTACCCCGCCGCAAGCGGACGGGGCATCTCGTTTAGCATACTATAATTTCAACGCCGTAAACAACGGGGAATTAACCCTAAGCGATTAATAATATATTCTTAAGAATATAGCTGATGAATTTTTTATTTCAATAAAAAATAAAACAAAAAAGCCCTGCGGATTTTTGCAGGGCTTTTTTTATAATACTTATTTGTTTCTTACACAGGAATATTGCCGTGCTTTTTTGCCGGACGGTATTCGCGCTTGTTGCGCATGGCATCAAGAGCGCTGATAAGCACCTTGCGGGTTTCCGCTGGCACCAGCACCGCATCGACATAGCCGCGCGCCGCTGCAATATAGGGGTTGTTGAAAAGTTCGCGGTATTCGTCGATCTTCTCCCTGCGCTTTGCCTTGGGGTCTTCGGCTGCCTTGATCTCCGAGCGGTGAATGATATTTGCAGCCCCCTCTGCGCCCATGACCGCGATTTCGGCCGACGGCCAGGCATAGACAAAATCGGCGCCAAGGTGCTTGGAGCACATGGCAATATATGCCCCGCCATAAGCCTTGCGGGTGATGAGCGTCATCTTGGGAACGGTGGCCTCAGAGTAGCTCCACAGCAGCTTTGCGCCGTGACGGATGATGCCGTTCCACTCCTGATCGGTGCCGGGCAGGTAGCCGGGACATCTACCAGGGTGAGCAGCGGAATATTGAAAGCGTCGCAACAGCGTATGAAGCGCGAGGCCTTATCCGATGCATGGACATCAAGAGCGCCGCCCATGACCATGGGCTGGTTGGCGATGATGCCTATCACATCGCCGTTGAGGCGGGCGAAGCACACCACGATATTCTGTGCAAACAGCTCATGGGGCTCGAAGAAGACACCATTGTCAACAATGGAGGCGATAACCCGCTTGATATCATACGGCTGATTCGGATTATCGGGAATAAGCGTGTTGAGTTCCGTGCATTCCCGGTCGGGGCTGTCGCCGGTATCGGCATGGGGCGCATCTTCCATATTGTTTGACGGAAGGTAGGAGAGCAGCTCCTTGATCATATCAAGGGCATGCGCATCGCTTTCAGCGGCAAACTGCGCCACGCCGCTTTTTGTATTATGCACGATTGCGCCGCCCAGGCCTTCATGGTCGGTTTCTTCGCCGGTCACCGATTTAATGACTTCGGGGCCGGTTATGTACATGTAGCTCGAATTCTTCACCATGAAGATAAAATCTGTCATGGCAGGAGAATAAACCGCGCCGCCTGCAGTGGGGCCCATGATGCAGGTGATCTGGGGAATAACACCTGATGCGGCCGAGTTTCGGAAAAATATTTCACCGAAGCCGAACAGAGCATCGATGCCCTCCTGAATGCGGGCGCCGCCAGAATCGTTGAGGCCCACGCAGGGCGCGCCTGCCTTCATGGCAAGGTCCATCACCTTGGTTATTTTCTTGGCATGCATTTCCCCGAGCGTGCCGCCGCGGGCCGTGAAGTCCTGAGCATAGGCATACACTGTGCGTCCGTTCACTTTGCCATAGCCCGTTATAACGGCATCGGCTGGTATGTCGGTCTCGGGCATATCGAAATAGCCGCAGCGGTGCTGCACGAACATATCGACTTCCTGAAACGTGCCGGGATCAAACAAGTGGTTAAGGCGCTCCCGCGCTGTCATTTTGCCTTTCGACTTCTGGCTTTCAACGCCTTTGGCGCCGCCCATCTTTTGTACTTTTTCTTTTTTCTGCAGCAATGCATCAATTTTTTCCGTGATCAAGCCCATGCTCCTGTCTCCTTTCATACCAAACATGCACTATAGCTTTTAAAAGTTTTTTAATACCTATAGTCTACATGGATTTTCAAAAAATTGCCAAGAAAAACACCCGGAATAAATCTCTGGTTACAGGGGTATGCGGCGCTGCTTTGCATAGCTCGAGATGGTGGAAATAGCCTGGTTCAGGCGCTGCAGCTTCTGGTTTTTTGCCTTCACGGCCATCACATCGTCAATAGGAACCTGATCGCCCCGTATTTCCCGCTGGACAATGCCGATATTGACCATAATCGTCTTGAGGTCAGAAGGCGTATACTGCTTGATATTTGACACCGTGATAGTGGTGACCCCTTTGGCAATATCACCTGCAAGCATTTTCGGGCTGCCGCTAATGGCCATATGCAATCCCCCTTTCTTCTATTTATATATCCTATATCATACAGCGGGCTGCTTCTGAAAGAAAAAAAGGCCCGATGCCGGGCATCGGGCCTTTTGGGGACATGCTGCTTAAATAACCGAAGAACCTCTATATTACTAAGGGCTTCTTGCCGAATTTGCTGCACAGTTCCTGTATTGCCCGGGAAGGCTCAGGCGGGCGCACAACTACCACCATGCAAAAATCTTCTTCCTGTGCGCTGTCGTTTTCCGTATAAGCGATGAGGATATTACCGCTTTCCGCATTTTCTTTGACACCGGCTATGGCCGCTTTTTTTAATGTGATATACGGGCCGGAAGACTCTGCAGCACACTGGCCTTCAGGACAAAATACAAAAATTCCGGCGTCTTTCACTTTCTCAAGCAGCAGAGCTGCCTGATTCATACTATAGGCCATGCTGCCGCTTGCATCTGCATCGGCAATAATAAAGGCGATTTTTTGAGGAATTCGTCCGTCGAAGGGCCGCAGCACCAGGCCGCCATAGGGGCCGTCGCTTGACAGAATTTTTTCAAACTCAAGACCGCTCACGACATTGGCATACTGCCGGTAGCCGAATTCGCCTTTTTTGATTGGCATCTGCTCATCTGCGGTAGAGGAGATAACGACATCATCAAATGTGATGTCAATAATGTCATCCTGCTGCTCAAACACTATTGCCCTGGGCTTGCATACGGCAAGGCAAAGCCCGCAGCCCAGGCACCTTCTGCAGCTGAGGCAGCGGCGGGCTTCCTGCTGGGCAGCCTCCCGGCTGAAGCCGACCTCGACTTCGTCAAAGCTCTGTATCCGGGCGGCCACCTCGAGCTCTGGCATGCGCTGCCGCTCGGCCGGGATATCGGTAAAATCAATTATATAGCGTCCTGCTTGCTCCGGCATACTGTTCCCTATTTCTCTTGAAGATACTGATGAATTGCTGCTGCTCCGTCTTTGCCTGCGGCCACCGCACCTACGGCAATCCATGGCCCGGTCACGCAGTCTCCGCCGGAAAATACGCCTGCCCTGCTTGTGGCGCAGGTTTTCGGATCGGCAATAATAGTGCCCCAGGTGGTAGCGGCAATGCCGCTGTCCTGCGGCAGAAACGAGATGTCCGAGGCCTGGCCGATGGCAGGTATTACCGTATCAAGGGCCAGCTCGAATTCCGAACCCTCAATCGGCACGGGCCGGCGCCTGCCCGATGCATCAGGCTCGCCAAGGGCCATGCGGTTGCATTTCAGCCCGGAAACTTTTCCGTTTTGAACCAGAACCTCCAGCGGCGCCACAAGGTATTCAATTTTAATTCCTTCATGCAGCGAAGCCTCTATTTCCTCGGGGATGGCGGGCATCTCATCGCGGGTTCTGCGGTAGAGGATGATTACCTCCTGCGCGCCGAGCCGAAGGGAAGTGCGGGCTGCATCCATGGCAACATTGCCGCCTCCGAGTATGGCCACGCGTTTGCCCAGCTTCACGGGATTGCCAAGAGCGGCATCGCGCAGAAACTCTATGCCGGACACAACACCGTCAGCCTCCTCGTTGGGGATTTTCAGCTTTTGATCCCTGTGGGACCCTACGGCAATGAAGGCCGCCTGATAGCCCTGCTTGAAAAGATCCTCAAAAGCAATGTCTGCACCGATGCGCACACCTGTTTTAATTTCAACGCCCAGCTGTTTCACATAATCAATTTCCCGGTTGAGGATATCGCGCGGGAGGCGGTACTTTGGAATACCAACTGCAAGCATGCCGCCTGCGACAGGAAGCGCCTCGAAAATCGTGACCCCGTAGCCTGCGCACGCCAGATCATAGGCGCAGGCAAGCCCGGCAGGCCCTGCGCCGATGACGGCCACTTTTTTGCCGTTGGGCTGGATTTTGGGAATGGCGTCTTCATCACCGAAGTCTGCTGCAAAGCGCTTCAGGTCCCTGATGCACAGGGGCTTGTCCTTATAGGTCCTGTTGCATTTTTCCTCGCATGGATGCGGACAGACCCTTCCCAGTGTTGCGGGAAAAATAATCCGCTGCCTGATCAGCTCGAAGGCTTCCTTGAAACTGCCGTCGGCAATCAGTCCCACATAGCCGCGCACATCCAGATGCACCGGGCAGGTTTCCTCGCAGATCGGGCGCTCTTTAATGAGGTTGTATGCTTTTGTTTCGGTGTTGAAAAAATCGATGCCGGTCCGCAGGGCAAGGCCGGCGCTGCAGTCGTCCCAGAGGTGCACGGGGCAGACCTTGATGCACTCGCCGCAGCTGTCGCACTTTTCTTCGATGATGCGCGCGGCTGTTTTTCTGAGCTTAACCCTGAAGCCGCCATTGTCTTTCTTGATATCATCAAAGGCAACATTGCCGATAAGCCGTATGTTTTTATGGCTCTTTACCTCCTGCCAGCGCGAAGAGGAAAAACCGGCATCATGACTTGCGCCGAGCCCCTCACCGCCGATGCCGGGTGAATGGTCAACCAGATACACCTCATTGCCGGCATTGGCAAGCTCCAGGGCCGACTGAAGGCCTGCGGAGTCGCTTCCTATGACTAATACTTTCTTTGCTGCCACGATTTTTATATCCTGCTAAGCTGCCTGTTTGCTCAATGTGTATAAGGGGTCGCGGTCGCGAATATGGGCAACCTCGACCATTTTTTTCCGCCCCAGACTCACTATATAGGTAAATATTGTCTGCGGCGTCACTGCAAGCTTTTTGGCTATCTCCACCACTGACAGGGCTTCCTGCTGCAGAAGCAGCAGTATCTGCTGAATGATCATCTCCTCGATGATCACGCCGTCAAGAAATCGGCCGGTTTCATGAGCTGTGAAAACCTCGCCGTACCTGTTGCCGTCTTTCATGAACTCGGTCTGCTTGGCCGCAACCCAGCGCAGCTTTTCACTGTTTGACGCATTTAGTGCAGCATGCAATTTAAGCTGCTGGGCACCGGTGTTCTGCGGCGCGTCAGCGCTGAGCGGGCCAAGCTCCCTGATTGCGCCGGTAAATGATGTGACCACTTCGGCAAAGCGCACCGCCTCTGCCGCAGAGACCCATTCAAGGAGCACCCGTTCGGGATTGACCGCGCTATGGCGCAGTATCCTTTTAACAACATTTATCATATTGACTGCTTCGCAATTACCAGACTGGTAATGACATTCGCCCGGGTGTCAGCCACCCACCCAGACGCCGTCGCAGCCGTCTATGAGCGCCTGCAGTATGAACGAGGGCTCAACCCTGCCGCTGCACATGACGCGCACCACCCGCATATTGGGAGGATACTGCAGCCGCGATACACCGGCCAGATCACCTCCTGCGTAGGCGCACCAGTTGCACAGGATGCCAAGGATTTTCGGTTCAAAGCTCATGTTGTGACCCTGTAGGTAATTAATTAATGTATCATCCCGTTAAGACCGAGTTTTCCTGTAGGGGCAGACCTGTGTGTCTGCCCATAACCAGGGCGCACACACAGGTGCGCTCCGTGGCTCTGTTTTTAAACCCTGATTTATTTAATTCTCCACCAGCGCGCTGATCTGCGAAAGAATCTGCTCATCGGTGAACCTGCCCATACTGATCGCCTTGCGCGGGCATTTTGAAGCGCAGACGCCGCAGCCTTTGCAGGAGGCGGAAATAGTGCGGGCCTTGTCGCCGCTCTCAGTCGCCTGCACCGTGATCGAGCCGTAGGGGCACAGGTATTCGCAGATGCCGCAGCCGAAACACGCATCCTCATTCACGGAGCTGACAACGGGCTCAACCCGCACATAGCCGCGTGCAAGCGGAATAGCTGCGCGGGCGGCAGCTGCATGTGCCTGCGAGATAGCCTCATCCATTGATTTCGGCGAGTGCGCAAGCCCGCAGACAAATACGCCGTCGGTTGCAAAGTCAACGGGCCGCAGCTTCACATGGGCTTCCTGAAAAAAGCCTTCGGCATTGAGCGGCACCTTCAAAAGCTTTGATATCTTGTCATTGCCAGCGGGCACAACCGCGGCGGCAAGAGCAACAAGAGAGGGCCGCAGCATAATCTGCTCATTCAGCAGAGGGTCAAGAACCGATACGGTAAGGCCGCCGTCCTCTTCCTGCACAACCGGCTTAGCCGCATCATCATAGCGCAGGAACATGACGCCTTTTCTGCGGGCCTCGGTGTAAAATTCTTCATTGAAACCGTAGGAGCGAATGTCTTTATAGAGGATATACACATTTGCCGACGGGTTCAGTTCCTTAATCTTTAAAGCATTTTTAATTGCCGTGTTGCAGCACAGCTTGCTGCAGTAGGGGTGCTGCTTCGTGCGAGAGCCGACGCACTGTATCATGACCACGTCTTTGATATCGGAGAGCGCATATGATTCGGCGGCAAGTTTTGCGCCAAGCTGCTTCTGCGTGACAACGCCATCATGCTTGCCATAGAGGTATTCATCGGGCTGGTATTCATCTGCGCCTGTGGCCACGACAATAATGCCGTGAGCAAGCTCCCGTGCCGTGCCGTTTGACCCGATCGTTGTGGTGAAATTGCCGATATAGCCGCTGATTTTGCTGATTTCAGTTCCGGTAAAAAGGGTTATGCGCGGATGATTTTTTACTTTTTCAGCGGTCTCGCTCAAAAGCTTCTGGGGATCGTTTTTATGGAGCGTTGAGAACAGACCCCGGAGATGGCCGCCAAGCTCCTGCTCCTTTTCAATCAGGTAACAATCAAAGCCCTGGTCGGCAAGGGCAAGCGCCGCTGTCATGCCGGAAAGCCCGCCGCCGATCACCAGCCCCTTCGGGTCTACGCCGATGGTCTCTTCCTTCATTGCCGACAGGAGCCGCGCCTTGGCAACGCCCATGCGCACGAGGTCTTTTGCCTTCTGCGTTGCAGCCTGCGGCTCATGGGCATGCACCCAGGTGCAGTGGTCGCGGATATTGGCCATTTCAAACAGGCAGCGGTTCAAGCCCGCCTCGCGCAATGTTTCCTGAAACAGGGGCTCATGCGTGCGCGGCGTGCAGGCCGCCACCACCACGCGGTTCAGGTTCTGCTCTTTAATAACCTGCTTTATTTTTTCCTGGCAGTCACGCGAGCAGGCATACAGGGAATTCTCCGCATACACGACATCGGGAAGCGCGGCGGCATACTGCTTGACTGCAGCAACATCGGCAACGCCGGCAATGTTGATGCCGCAGTGGCAGACGAAAACGCCGATGCGGGGCTTTTCCGCAGACACATCAGTCTCGGCAACATACTCCTGCTTTGTCACCATGGTGCCCCGGACATCAGACAGAAGGCATGACGCAAGGGCCACCGAGCCGCTTGCCTGAATGACGCTTTCGGGAATGTCCTTGGGCGCCTGGAATGCGCCTGCCACAAAAATGCCTTCGCGGCTTGTGCTGGTCGAAGAAAATTCCTCCGTGCTGCAAAAGCCCTCTTTATTGAGCTTTATGCCGAGCCTGGCCGCAAGGTCCTTTGACGAGCGCGAGGGCTCAAGTCCCACCGACAGCACCACCAGGTCAAAGGCTTCCTGCTCATGCCTGCCCTCTTCGGTCACAAACTTCAGCAGCATATCTTCCGTGTCCGGAACCTTTTCAAGCTCAGCCAGTTTGCTGCGCACAAAGCGAATGCCGAACTGATTTTTAGCCCGTTCAAAAAAGCTTTCAAAGCCTTTGCCCTGCGTTCGTATGTCCATATAGAAAATGGCGACATCAAGGTCAGGGTCATGCTCTTTTGCAATGATCGCCTCCTTGATCGCATAGGTGCAGCAGACCGAGGAGCAGTAGCTGTTGGTGGCCATGTCGCGGCTGCCCACGCACTGGAGAAAGGCTATTTTTTTGGGGGGCTTGCTGTCCGAGGGCCTCACAACATGGCCCTGAAACGGGCCGGAGGCTGACTGAATCCGTTCAAACTCAATGCTCGTAACGACATTGGCAAACTCGCCATAGCCGTAGTCCTGCTTTCTTCGGGCTTCAAACTCGTCAAAGCCGGGCGCAAGAATCAGTGCGCCAACGTCAAGCTCTATGGTTTCGTCCTTCTGGTTGAGCTGGATTGCCTTAATGTCCTTGCAGGCCTGCTCGCACTGCCGGCATTCCTTTTTCACCAGAAAAAGGCAGTGCTTCGGGTCGATGGTAAATGAGGCAGGCACTGCCTGGGGATAGGCAATATAGAGTGCCTTGGTTTTACTCAAGCGCTCATTATACTCATCGGGAATCTCAACCGGGCAGTATGACGTGCAGGTGCCGCAGGCCGTGCACTTCTCCTCGTCCACGTAGCGCGGCTTTTTGAGCACACTGACTCTGAATGCTCCGGGCTCGCCCGCGATGGACGCAACCTGGGCATTGGATATGATCTTTATATTTGCATGTCTTCCAGACTCAACGAGTTTGGGAGACAAAATTCACATTGCGCAGTCAAGCGTTGGAAATGTCTTGTCCAGCTGGGCCATGGTGCCTCCGATTGCGGAGGACTGCTCCACCAGATAGACAAAATAGCCAAGCTCTGCCAGATCAAGGGATGCCTGAATGCCGGCAATGCCGCCCCCGACCACCATAACTGCACCTGTGTTTTTTGCCTGTACGCTCATAGCTTTTCCTTACAGTCTGTCTGCGACCTGTTTCAAAAGGTCTTTGGTGTTAATGCTGAAATCCTCTTTCTTTTTATCAACAATCGACATGACCATATTATGCCGCACGGTCTGCGAAAATTTGTCGATGGACTCCATGGTTTTAAGAAAGCCGGGCAGCGCATAGCCTTCCCTGACCGCCATGTCGCGCAGCACGCCCATGACCTTCACGAACTGCACATTCTGCGGGCAATGAAAGGAGCAGGAGTAGCACGTGCTGCACAGCCAGATGAGGTCTGAGGAAAGCACTTTTTCTTTCATCCCGAGCAGTATCATCCGGATGATCTTGCGCGGATCATAGGCAGGGTCAGCCTCCGATGCCGGGCAGCCGCCGGTGCAGGCGCCGCAGGCAAAACACGCCTTGATGCCGTCGCCGCCGGGATGCTCTGAAACCTCATGCTTGAAGTCAGGATTCAGTTTGTTTATTTCAATTGCTTCCAAGTGTTTTACCTCCGTGTTGAGATATTTTGGATTTATAAGTCCAAAATCTAGAGCATTTTTCTTTTTGTTGTAGCCGTGCGCACAGGTGAACTTTTGATTCGTTTGCCCGTGCTAAATTCTCGCAAAGTGAAGCCATCTAATGATGCAAAGCCAATCTCTCGAACCGCACGGGCTGCACTCACCAAAAGCTCCCCTGTGCGTATATGGCTATACTATTTTGAAAAATACTCTAAAATCCAAATTCCAAAAACATTTAATATTCATCGGGCATCTGGTTTAACTGCGCCAGCGTGAAGACCGGGCCGTCCTTGCACACGTATTTGCCGCCGATATTGCAGCGTCCGCACATGCCGATGCCGCATTTCATGCGCATTTCAAGCGAGAGTATGATCTGCTCGGGTAAAAATCCCAGCTCCTTTAAAACAGGAATCGTGTATTTTATCATAACAGGCGGTCCGCACACCAGCGCAGCGGCATTATCGGCGGATGGCGCCACCTCTTTGGTGATTGCAGGCACAAACCCAACCAGGCCGCTCCACCCCTCAGCCGGAGCATCAACGGTGATATGCAGCTTAATATCTGAGCGTTTGGCCCAGGCCTCAAGCTCATCGCGGTACAGGAGCATGCCCGGCCGCCGTGCGCCATAAATGACGGTAATATCCTTATACTTGGGCCGGATATCCTCCTGCAGCAGATAGATGATCAGCGACCGGAGCGTTGTAAAGGCAAAGCCGCCGCTCACGATCACCACATTTTTGCCTTCAAGCTCTTTGACCGGATAATAGTTCCCCAGGGGGGCGCGAATGCCCACAAGCGCCCCTTCTTCCAAATTGTGCAGGGCCGTAGTGAACAGGCCCGCCTTATTGATGCTGAACTTGAGCATGCCCTGCTCGCTCGGGGATGAGGCAATGCCGAAGGGCGCTTCTCCTTTTCCGGTCAGAGAAAGTTCGGCAAACTGGCCCGGCACGAAGTGAAGGCCTTTGCTTTTATCAACCAGGGCAAGATCAAAGGTCTTGATGTTTCTGTCATCGGTTTCAATGACGATACGCTCGATGCGCGCCTGCTCGGGTAGGTAGGGATTCTTCATAGCTGTCTATTTTTGGTCCTGTATCTGGTTGAGCACCTGCCGGATATCAAGATTTACCGGGCAGCACTTGATGCATCTGCCGCAGCCTGTGCAGGCTGCCGTGCCGAAATTGTCGACAAAATATTTAAACTTATGCATGACCCGCTGCCGCACCCGCTCCTTGGCGCCGGGCCTCGGGTTTGACCCTGAGGCGTGGAGGGTGAACAGGGGAAACATGCAGGAATCCCAGATGCGGATGCGCTCGCCTGCCGTGCCGATGGACTCGTCAAGCATATCAAAGCAGTGGCAGGTCGGGCACAGAAATGTGCATATGCCGCAGCCGAGGCACTTTTCATGCAAAGTCGCCCATATCGGGCTTTCAAAATTTTCATCCAGCTTCTTTTTTACTTCCGCAGGCTGCACCTGCGGTTTCAAGGCTGCGCGCGCGGCATCCATAGATTTTCTTTTGTTCCTGCGCGTGGCTATCAGCGGGGGTTTTAAGTGCTTTCCTGGCGGCAAGAAAGCTGTTGCCCTTTTCAGTCACCGGCTGCAGCACATATGCATCTCCGGCATCAATCATAAGCATATCAGCGCCATCTGTTGCAAACGGGTCGCCGCCGATGGAGGTACAAAAGCAGGTGCTTTCAGGTGCTGCACAGCCCATGGCGATAACCACGGTGTTGCCCCGCTTGTTCAGATAATAGGGGTCCGGGTAGTCTTTGCTGTTGAATACATTATCGAGAATCGCAAGGCTTCGGGCATCGCAGGGCCTGACGCCCAAAACCACCATGGGCGTATCGGGGAAAGACGGCTCGCGGATATCCTCTTCTTTGTAGGCAAAAAGCTGCTCGCGCTGAGGGAAAAAATGCTCCTTAACGCTTTTCCTGGTATTGGCGGCATCAAAGCATATTTCATCACTTGATGAAACAGCCGCAAACATGACGCCCTCCTTTTTTCTCACCGGCGCAAATACCTGAAAGCCGGAGGCAAGTTCGCTCACGAATGCGGGCAGATCTTTTTTGTCGAGTATCTTTATTTCCATGGCACTAATCAGCTTTTGCTCTTTTATTGGCGTCATCTTTTTTTATCATACCGGCGAAAGCCGGGGAGCGCCTGTGTGTGCGCCCTTGTTAAGTGCAGACACGCAGGTCTGCCCCTACTTTATAAACTCCTGCGGATCATCGGCCTTAAACGTATTGAGCGGCGGAGCATCATCAAGGCTCATGCCGGCTTCAAATGAAAACAGCTCGCGCACCTCTTTATCGATCTTTTTGTTTAAAAACCGCAGGTCAACATCCATGGGGCATGCCCGCATGCAGGCGCCGCAGTCAACGCAGCGGCCCGCGGTATGAAAAGTGCGCATGATATGAAACACCTGCGTGTCGGAAAGGGCTGTTGATTTCCCGAACCACTGGGGCTGCGAGCTGTCCACGCAGCATTCCTTGCAATAGCACAAAGGGCAGGCATTGCGGCAGGCATAGCACCTGATGCATTTCTGGCTCTGCCGGGTAAAATACTCCCAGCGCTCTTCAGCGCTTTTTGCTTCAAAATCTGTTACGGTTAAAAACTCGTCGCCTTCTTTGTTTTCTTCAACAGCAGCACCGATCATGATATCGCAGACAGCAGGGTTCCGGTGTTTGCAGAATCTGCAGCTTTCATCAAGAAGCTCGCTCTTCTTCACCTTCTCTTCAAAGCCGCGGCCCTTAAAGGTAATATCCTCGGCGCCGTCTTCTGCGGAAAGCGCTTCCCGGCCTGCAAGCTTTTCTTCAACCAGTTTGCAATCGATCATGCCTGTGCAGGCAACGCCGATAATGACGATCCGGTCGCGCTCGATCTGCTGCTCTTTGATGAGCCCGACCACAGAGCGGCTGTCGCAGCCCTTGACGATAATGCCGATTCTTTCCGTGCTGTAGTCAGGCACATAGGCTGCCAAATTATTGCCGCAGCCGCTGTTCCAGACAAGTCTCCTGGTGTCCTCAGCACTGCGAATGAAGCAGGGGGTTGCCCGCAGGGGCAGGCTGCCCTGCTCAAAACCGATGATCAGGTCAACCTTGTTCTCTTCAAAAAGCTTCTTTGCAACTTCCCGTATCTGGGTTGTCAGGTGTTCCATCTATTCAACCTTCTGCTTAACCAGTTTTTTTGCAGGCCCGAGCTTGCGCACATCTTCGGTCACCTGAGTGATCATATCGGCAAACCTGCCTGCCTCGGCAGCCGACACCCAGGTATACTGCACCCGGCCTTTCTCAATACCGAGATACTCCAGCAGGCTGCTGAAAATAGCGAACTTTCTGCGCGCCACATAATTGCCGCTCAAATAATGGCAGTCGCCGGGATGGCAGCCCGACACGAGCACGCCGTCGGCGCCGTTCTCCAGAGCCCGCAGAATAAACAGCGGATTTACCCGGCCTGAGCAGGGAACCCGGATGGTGCGCGTATTGGGCGGATACTGCAGCCGGGAGACGCCGGCAAGGTCAGCCCCTGCATAGCTGCACCAGTTGCACAGGAATGTGACGATCTTGGGCTGCCATTCCGTATCTTTTTGTTCTTCCACGAAAACTCCTCTGCACAATTCAGAATTTCAGATTCAAAATTCAAAAAATAAATTCCAAAATCCGAATTTTAAAATCAAAAATTTATTACAGCGCATCCAGCACGGTCATAATCTGCGTATTGGTAAATCCGTACAGATTTATCGCCCCGGACTTGCAGGAGCTTGTGCATGCGCCGCAGCCCTTGCACAGGGCATCGTTAATCTGTGCGATATTTTTTTCAGTGTCCATGGCAATTGCGTTAAACGGGCATACGCTTACGCAGACGCCGCAGCCCGCGCACCTGCCGGGATTGACAAATGAGATGGTGCCCGGAAGCTCGACAATTTCACGCGAAAGCACGGCCCCTGCGCGCGAGGCCGCGGCCTGGGCCTGTGCAATGCTTTCCTCGATGAACTTGGGGCTGTGGGCAAGGCCGCACATGAAAACGCCGTCGGTTGCAAACTCGACAGGCCGCAGCTTCATATGGGCTTCAAGAAAAAAGCCGTCCTGATTCAGGGGCACCTTGAAATACTGCGACAGCTCTTTATTGAAAGCAGGCGCTTCGGTGCCAAGGGCAAGAGACACAAGATCAGCATCAATGACGATTTTTTCCCCGAGCAGGGGCTCCTGAACCGTCACCCGCAGCACCTCCTTTGCCCCGTCCTTGACCGGAACAATCTCTGGCTTTGTATCTGCTTCATAATGAATAAAAAGTACGCCCTTCTGCCGGGCCTTGCGGTAGAAATCCTCTTTCAGGCCATAGGTCCGCATGTCCCGGTACAGGACATAGATCTGCATCTGCGGGTTCAGCTCTTTAAGCAGCAATGCATTCTTCACGGCATCGCTGCAGCAAACGCGGCTGCAGTAAGGCCTGTCCTTGTCGCGGGACCCGACGCACTGAATCATCACAAGGGTCTGGCAGTCTTTAACTTTTTTGCTCTGCTTTGCAATTTCACTTTCAAGCTCAAGGAGCGACACCACGCCGCGGTGTTTTTTATACAGAAAGTCGGCGGTCTTTGCCTCGTCTGCGCCGGTTGCAATAACCACTGCGCCGTGCTTCACCTCTTTCACTTCCTTTTTCGTCCCGAAGCTTATTTTGGTGACAAAGTTGCCTATATAGCCTGAGGTTTCGGCAATGGCGGCGCGCAGATAGACCTGAATCTTGGGGTGATGCGTCACCTTCTCGATCAGCTCCTTGAGATAGGCCTGCACATCGCCGCCTTCAAGGGTGAAGTGGATTTTTTTCGCCATGCCGCCAAGGGTCATGCCCTTTTCCACAAGATGCACCTCAAAGCCCTGATCAGCCAGGTTCACAGCGCTCACCATACCCGAGATGCCGCCGCCCATGACAAGGGCTACGGGCGTTGTTTTCAGCGATATCTGCTGCAGGGGCTGGGCCAGGCGCGTCTTGGCAACAGCCATGCGCACGAGATCCTTTGCCTTCTGCGTTGCATTTGCAGGCTCTTTCTGATGCACCCAGCTGCATTGGTCGCGGATATTGGCCATTTCAAAAAGATACTTATTGAGGCCCTGCTCCTGAATGGTTTCCTGAAAAAGCGGCTCATGGGTGCGCGGCGAGCATGAGGCAACCACCACGCGGTTCAGGCGGTGCTTTTCGATTTTTTCCTTGATGGCTTCCTGCGTGTCCTGCGAGCAGGTGTACATGTTTTCTTCAACATACGCGACATTGGGAAGCGTGGCCGCGTACTTCTTCACCTCGGCCACATTCACCACGCCGCCGATATTGATGCCGCAGTGGCACACAAAAACCCCGATGCGCGGCGGATCGCCGGTGATGATCTTTTCCGGGGGGAAGGCTTTTTTCTGAACAAGGGTTCCCCGGGCTTCAGACAGAAGAGCTGCCGATGCCGCGGCTGCGCCGCTTGCCTGCATGACGGTTTCGGGTATGTCTTTTGGGCCCTGAAAAGCGCCGCATACATAAATGCCCTCGCGCGAGGTGTTGACGGGCGTAAAGCCGTCGGTCTTGCAGAAGTTATAGTGATTGAGATCAATGCCAAGCCGGCCGGCAAGCTCAACAGCGGTTTTGCGCGGTTTCAAACCAACCGACAGAGTGACCATGTCGAATTCATCCGTGCGCACAGCGCCGCTTTCCTCGGCATACCGGACTGCAAGGTTGCCATTGCCGTTCGGCTCGCTGATACCGTACACCTTGGAGCGAACAAAATGTATGCCGTGCTCATCCCGGGCGCGCTCATAATATTTGTCGAAGTCCTTGCCGTAGGTGCGCATGTCCATGTAAAAAATGGTCACATCAAGGGGCGTCGGGCTGTGCTCTTTTGCAATGACCGCCTCTTTGATGGCATACATGCAGCAGACCGAGGAGCAGTAGCCGCTGTCGCAGGCCTCATCGCGGGAGCCGATGCACTGTATCCAGGCTATCTTTTTGGGCGGCTTTTTGTCTGAAGGCCGCAAGAGATGCCCCTCATACGGGCCCGAGGCTGACAGTATCCGCTCAAACTCGATGCTGGTGAGGACATTGGGGTATTTGCTGTAGCCGTACTGCGAGATAAGGCTTGTATAGCCGCTCTGGCTCAGATACTCGGCATCGGTCCTGAATTCATCAAAGCCCGGGCTGAGTATGACCGAGCCCACATTGATCTCGTCTATCTTTTCGGTAAAGCTATGGTCTATGGCGCCTGCCTTGCAGGCTGCCACGCACTGCATGCACTCTGAACAAATGCCGCAGTTCAGGCAGCGCTCCGCTTCTTTAAGAGCTTCTTCACGCGTGAAGCCAAGCTCAACCTCGGTGAAATTGCCCTTCCTTTTGTCATTGGGAATATGCGCCATTTTCTGGCGCGGAGCCTTGGGCTTGTGCATAAACCGGTCTTCAAGCTCGGGAGACGGCTTCACCGCCGGAGGTTTTTCACGCCCCGACTTGAGATCCTGACCGTTTAAAAACCGCTCAATTGATATGGCTGCGCGCTTGCCTGCCGCAACCGCCTCGATCGCGATCCAGGGCCCGGACACGCAGTCGCCGCCGGCAAATACGCCTGGCCGGCTTGTTGCAAGGGTTACCGAATCTGCAATGATGCGGTCATGCTTGGAGCATTTCACCTCTTCGGCATCAGACAGGAATGAAAGGTCGCTCAACTGCCCGATGGCAGGGATGATCGTGTCGACATCAAGGATAAATTCCGAACCATCGATCGGCACAGGCCTTCTGCGGCCGCTCATGTCGGGGCTCCCGAGCTTCATGCGCACGCAGGCAAGCCCCTTTACAATATTGTTTTCAGCCACAACCCGCACCGGGGCTGCCAGATATTCAATGGCTATGCCTTCATAGAGGGCGCTTTCAATCTCATCGGCGCTGGCGGGCATTTCCCTGCGGGAGCGGCGGTAGATGATTGAAACCTGTTCTGCTCCCATGCGCAGTGATGTGCGCGCAGCATCAATGGCCACATCGCCGCCGCCGATAATGGCGACCTTTTTGCCGACCGCAACCTTACTGCCCAGGCTTACCGTGCGCAGAAATTCAACGCCGGGAATGACGCCCTTAGTATCCTCTCCCGGTATGTCAAGCGGCATGCTCCGGTGACTGCCTGCCGCAATGAAAACGGCTTTATAGCCATCTGATAAAAGCGTATCGATTGAGCCTTTGCTTACCGGAGTATTCGTCTTTATCTCAACGCCAAGTTTTTTAATAGTATCGATTTCAGACTCGATAATGGTCCGGAGGCAGGCGGTAGTCGGGAATGCCCACGCGCAGCATGCCTCCGGCAACAGGAAGGGCTTCAAATATGGTGACGCTAAAGCCCTTGAGGGCAAGAAAGTATGCGCAGGTAAGGCCAGCAGGCCCCGAGCCAATGACCGCAACCTTCTCCTCCCGCTTTTCAATCGCAGGCGCTACAAATTCAGAGCCTGCCTGGTCTGCGGCATACCGCTTCAGGCTGCAGATGGAAAGGGGCTCATCAATTTTTGTGCGGTTGCAGACGGTTTCGCAGGGGTGCGGGCATACTCTGCCGATCACGCCGGGAAGGGGCAGGTTTTCCCGTATAAGATCGAGCGCTTCCTTGTATTTTTCCCGCCCTATCAGGGCGACATAACCCTGCACATTGATGCCTGCGGGGCAGCCGTCGCGGCAGGGCGCTTTTGCTATTTTATCAATGGTGAAAACATTCGGGCACTGCCTGGGGGTAGGGCCGGAAAATGGCTTTTCTGTTGGTGAGGCCTTCTTCGAACTCATTGGGAACCTCAACCGGGCAGGCCTGGGCGCACTCGCTGCAGCCCGTGCATTTTACAGAATCGACAAAGCTTGCATGCCTTTTTATCTTTACTGAAAAATTGCCGGGCCTGCCGTCAACGCTCTGGATTTCAGAGTAGGGTATGATTTTGATATTTAAATGCCTGCCGCACTCCACAAGCTTGGGAGACAGAATGCACATGGAGCAGTCATTGGTGGGGAAGGTCTTATCAAGGCGCGCCATGACCCCGCCGATGGCAGGGGTCTCTTCGGCCAGATAGACAAAGTAGCCAGACTCGGCAAGGTCGAGGGCTGCCTGAATGCCGCCGACGCCGCCGCCGACAACAAGCACGGACCCGATTTTGGGGCCATCTTCTTTTATTACAGCTGAACAGGTACCTGCAACGCAATTCAGATTCTGATCAGACATAGGTAGAGCGGGCTGTGGGCAGCAACCGCATCCGGACTGACTGGACACCGTGATTAAACCTCCAGAAGCACCGGCAAAAAACTTTTGCCGTTTCCCGGTCTAAAGATTAAAGGTTTTCCCTGCGTGAGCTGGCCCGTGGGCTTGCAGCTTGAGCACAGGAAAAGAGCAACAATGCAATCAAACTTCAATAAGGGTCAAAGCGCCGCTGGTGCATGCCAGCACGCACTGCGGGTCCGGCGGATCACCGCAGAAATCGCATTTCAGGGCGACCTGCGTGTCGGGCTCCTTGAACCATGGCCTGCCCGGGCATGAAGCCCTGCACAGGGTGCATTCGTCATGGTCCTTGCCGTCGATAGTTGACAATGAGCTTTGACGTGCACTCGGCTTCAGTGAAAGGGCCTGCGATGAGCGGATAGTAGATGTCCTTTTCCTCATCCATGTATACCCTGATTCTTGACTTCTGCGGATTGACCGTATCCTCGTTATGATTCAGGGAACAGGCGGTCTCGCAGTTCCGGCAGCCGGTGCATTTCTGCTGGTCGATCTTGATTTTTTTCATAGTATACCCCGTTGATGCCCTTAAGTTGTTTTATTATAACACCAAATATACTAAATCTCACCCCCCCCCGATAGGGGGGAAAATGGCAACAATATCGCCTTCCTGTAAAACGCGCGTATTGACCTCGGGAGTTGTACCCTGGGATACGCCGTTGAGCACCACGATCCTTGGCTCTTCCATTGGTATGCCCAGAACTTTCAGTAAATCAGAAAATGTTGCCCCGTCTTTTATGGAAAGAACTGCCTTGCCGTCTTTTGCATCCGGCGGCATATAGCTCTTAAAGTTTATAAATGTCCGCACTTCGATGTTCATGGCTCAGCGCTTTTCCGAGAAACGTTTGCCTGAGCATTATGCAAGGCCGAGTTCGGCAATCTTTTCACTTGTGGGAATGCCGTTTTCATCCCACCCGCGCAGCTGGTAATACTCGGGCAGCATGACATCAAGCTTGCACACAAGGCCCTTGGCCCCGCCTTCCAGTAAAGGTTCTTTCAGAAGGCGCTCGGGCAGCGTGTCATCGGCTTTTGTAAAGCCCGCCCTGAGGTTGAACTGGCGCTCAAGGTTCCAGATGCGCTCGCCGGCCCGTATGACCTCTTCTGTGGTGTAATTAAAACCGGTCACGGCATTGAGCATGTCGCGCATGTCCTCATAGCCCATGCCGGGCGTCAGGGTCACAAAAAGGCACAGGCCCGCTGAATCGACAACCGCGGTAAGCTCCTGAAAAACCTTCACCGTCGCGGGCTTGTCCTTGGTTGTGTGGGGATCCATTTTCGCATGCACGCCGAGCACTTCATTGGCAATCAGGTAGCCGCGCACATGGCAGGCCCCGCGGTTAGACGTTGCATAGGTAAGGCCCATGCCCTGCACCCCGCGCGGATCATAGGCCGGTATTTCCTGTTTTTTTACGCCCATGAACAGCTCGGTGTGGCCGTATTTTTCCGCCAGCACATAGCCGCCGTCTGCAGCTACTGCGCCCAGGCCTTCTCTGCGGCCCATCTGCTCAATGAGCTTAACCAGGGCATCGGCATTGCCGAAGCTTAAATCCATGCCCGCATCCTCTTTCGGCATATAGCCTTTTTCATAGAGCTCCATGGCAGTGGCAACCGTGCAGGCCGCCGATATCGTGTCCATCCCCAGCTCATTGCAGATATAATTTGCCTTGGTGATGGCCGCAAGATTATCAATGCCGCAGTCAGCGCCCATGAGCTCAACGGTTTCATACTCGGGGCCTTCGCCGTGGCCCTGAAATTTCGGGTCATCAATTTTGGTGGCTCTGCCGCAGCCGATGGTGCAGGCAAAGCAGCCTTTATTGCGGGTAAGGGTTGTTTCGGCAATGGTTTCGCCGCTGATTTTGCCCGCCGTGGCAAATGTGCCTGTCTGGAAATTGTTGGTGGGCAGAATGCCGCATTCATTAATGATGTTCACAAGAATCGCCGTGCCGTATTTGGGAAGGCCCTGGGAGGTAACCGGCCCGGCCTTCAGCTTATCCATGGCAGTGCGCACGGATTTCTTGAAAGCGTCGCGGTTTATTTTTCCAATGCCCTTTGATCCTTTAACCACAACCGCCTTCAGGTTCTTGGAGCCCATGACAGCGCCCACGCCCGAGCGGCCTGCTGCGCGGTGCTTGTCATTCATAATGCAGGCGAGTTTGCCGAGATTTTCGCCCGCTGGGCCGATGGAGGCAATATGAATTTCCTTTGCCATCCAGGGGTCGGAGATCTCGGCCCGTATCAGATCTTCGGTTTCATGCGTTGTTTTGCCCCACAGATGATCGGCCGTGCGGATTTCGATTTCATCGTCATTGATCCAGAGATACACGGGCTCGTCGGCCTTGCCCTCGAAAATGATGCCGTCGATGCCGGCAAACCGCAGCTCGGCAGGAAAGTATCCGCCGGAGTTTGAACAGGCAATGGCGCCGGTGAGGGGCGACTTGGTAATGACCATGTAGCGGGCGCTGCACGGTGCGCCCGTGCCGGTCAGGGGGCCGGTCATGAAGATCAGCTTGTTGTCAGGGCTCAGGGGGTCAATGTCGGCATCAACTTCGTCGCAGTAGATTTTTGTTCCCACGCCTCTGCCGCCGATAAAATTCTTTTCCATTTCAGGGTCTATATCTTCAAATGCAAACTCGCGGGCGGTTAAATCCACTCGTAAAATTTTGCCGCTCCATGCTTCCATATAATGGGCCTCCATATAATGATGTTGTTGCTTTAACTATGAACAGGCTTAACGAAAGTTTTTTAATCCCTTTATTTCACCCTCAGGCTGGAGGGCAACTTTTGACAGCAGAGCGTTTTTTTGAATACCGAAAAGCCTGAAGGCCGCAAAACTACCCCTTCAGGCTTCCTTCGCAAACATGGCGGGCCAGATTTCCGATCTGTCCTTATCGGCTCCCCCTGAAGGGGAACTAGGAAACCTTTTTTTGTTGCCGTAGGCAATAAAAACGCCTTATTGATTTAATATGATTTTTTTTAAAAGTCAATTCTTTTGCATGCCCATTTTGAAAGAAAACCAAATTTTTTTCCGATGGCGTATAAGCATCAAATGCAGCTTAACATCGTTTTCCGTTGGCTTTATCAAGCTCCATATACAACTGTTTTCTAATCAAAGCACCGAGCCGCAAGCGCCTGAAACGTCAGCTGTGGATCGACAGCCAAAAGGCAATAGCCCGAAAAAGCCCTTGCTTCCACATCGTTGAAGCACCGCGTTTTGATGCTGCAGTAATCGAGTCGCTCAGGTTTGCCAAGTCAAATTTTATTATTGCAAGCTTTGATACAGAGCGCTCAGAGCGGCGCCGTAGCGGCTGCTCCTTCAGTCGCCATCTTTTGAATTTTGCCGAAAAAGCAGAAATATTGCGCTAAACTTGGCGGGCTTTTTGTAGTATCTCTAAGCTCCAATCACGCCGCTGGCAGGACGCAGCGGGCCACCACTTCAGCTTGTGAGACATATGAAACCCGGACGCTGCAATGACATTCTAATCGATAATCAGGGAAGGCTCATTATTCCCAAAGAGCTTGCCGATCATCTCGGGCTTGCACCGGGCGGCAGCGTGGCCCCTGCATCCCCCTCATGCACAGCCATGTGAGCTTTCTCAATGAGACCGCGAGCGGGTCATGCAGCGCTGCGTGATGGGCAGCCTGGCTGACCAGCCTCTGCAGGATATCTGGCAATCGGCAGAGTATGTGCGGCTGCGGCCTCTGTGCTCAGCGCATCATTCAGTGCCCTTAAAAATTCTGCAACTATTCAGGTCACCGGGTTTAGCTTTTGGGTTCATAAAAACCGTGAAGACAGAAGCACTGGTTGATAAGTGGCCGGCCTGCGACCTCCAACTTGCGCTTCACGGTAGCCGTCCAACTAAGGGTGTGTTTGTCTATTTACAATGTGCTGCTGACACAGCATTGCGATAGACGACTATATTTTCCACCCGTCGTTCATGTTTTCCTGTTTCTTTCCTGCCTTCTGAACCCTGCAACCTGAGGCCTGAACAGCAAAATTCTTTACTGCCTTGACAAAAAACTGTTTTCTCGCTAATAAAGATGTATATACAACTACCTTTGTTCACTTTTTTGCGGACTGTGCGCTATGAGTGCTTTTGATCACGACGGCAATTTCGGGCATATGCTGGGGCGCACGTCGCGCGCCATGCTCAACATGCTGCAAAAAAAATTCCGGCAGGCAGGCTGCGACATTACCGTGGAGCAGTGGACCCTGCTCATAAATATCCGCAATGCCGACAGCCGGTCGCAACAGCAGCTTGCCGAGCTGGTCTATCTGGACAAAACCACCATAGCCCGGCTTGCAGCGGGGCTTGAAAAAAAAGGGCTTATCAGCCGCGAGTCCCACAGCGCCGACCGGCGGCAAAAGCTGCTGGTCATTACAGCGCAGGGTACGGCTGTGCTGGCAGTTTTAAAGCCCGTGGCCCTTGCGGCCCAGCAGCAGGTGCTGCAGGATCTGGATCCGAAAAAACTCAAGAGCTGCCGTGATGTTCTGCAGCGGGTTTACAGCACTATTCTCAGCCAGTAACCTTATCACCGGCGCCGCCCCTTCGGCCCGACACACAGGAGAACAGAGATGATTAAAAAAGTTGCAGCTAGCCTTGCCCTCATTATTGTCATTGCAATCGCCGGATTTTTCGGCATGTATAAATACGAAAACCGGCGGCTCAGCCCCGACTATTTTCAGTACTATAAAACTCAAAATACTGTTCCCGAAGGCAAAGTGGGCGTTTTTGTCACCGGCCTTATAATTCCCGAGACGCCCGACCCGGTCTTTTTTTACAACATCCAGCAGAAAATCACCAGGAACATCATTCCCTGGCCGTTCAGGATTTTTGCAGGCATGGACAAGGGCGTCGCCCTGTTTGATCCGGAGCGGTACTGCGAGTTTACGGAATTTATCCCCAAGCAGCTGGTGAATGCCGAGGGCGGCGACAGGGATATCGACGGCGAGCCCTATATGGAAAAGTACCGGCGAGGCGAGGTTGTCTGGCAGCCCCCCGCGAAAATGCTTCACAAAGACACCAGCTATTTTGTGTACACAAAACGCAAGGGCGGCATGCCGAGCTTGGCTGGCAAAATGATCGGGAAGGCCCGGCTCTGGTACTATGACCGGGGCATTGTGCAGAAAAAAATACCGCACTGGAAGGGCACATTTGATGTCATCAATAAGGCCATGGCAGGTATTGACAAAAAGTATCCCGGCGTCATGTGGCGCGCCGAATGCGGCATGTACTTCTACGGGATGAAACAAAAGATCCATGAGATGCTTGACGCAGGCTGCACGACAATTGTACTTGCCGCGCCCATGGCCGTCTTTTCACATTTCGAGGAATTCGACTCAAGCTTCCGCCACTCCAGCGAATATATTGAAGAATGGGAAAAAGCCCATCCGGGCAAAAAGATCAAAATCATCATGGCGCCGCCCATGGGAAAGTTCAAGCCTCTGCGGGAAGCCTACCTTGCCATGCTGAAAGACCGGCTTGACACCCTGCCCAAAGGCGCCTCGGTTGCCGTTGCCGCAGCCGTGCACGGGCTGCCCTGGGACCAGCGCTCCTGGGAGGCCTGGATCGAAATGGCGCCCGAGTATCGCGACCCCCTGCTCGGAGAAATCCAGAAGCTTGTAAGCGGCTACGGTTTTTCAAAGACCACGGTCATGAGCTGCCAGGATGAATTTGCCGACCCCGTGCGCGATCCGAAAGACAAGTACCTGTCAACCAACGAGGCCTACTGGAAAGCCATTCGCGAAGGCTACGAATATGTGATCTGCCTGCCCATAGAGTTTTTTGCCGAGAATACCGATACGTTATACTACCACGCTATTAAAAATTATGACGGCTTTGACGGCTACAATGTCTATGAACCCATCAGCTATCCGGACTGGTCCGTGCCCTATACGCGTGAGTTTGTGCAAGACAAAACCCATGTCATTTATAACGGCGTGCCCGTGGGCAAATACCAGCACTATGTCGTGGATGCGCTCTACAGCTCCATCGACTCGGTGCTCAAACAAGGTACGGGAAAATAAGGAGAAAATCATGCCAACAGCCAGCAAAATAACAATTTTTCAGGTTGACCCGGCTTTGTGCACCGGCTGCGGGGCCTGCGCCGGGGCATGTCCCATGCACATTCTTGAAGTCAGAGACGGGCTGAGCGCCATGACCAAAAACCGCCTGTGCCTTGAATGCGGGGCCTGCATGCGGGCCTGCCCCCGTCATGCCATCAGCGTGGCAAAGGGCGATGGGGCTGACGCCGATGCCGGGACGGACCAGAAGGCGACAGATGCTCCCGTAATGTTTACCCATGTGCTTGACGCTGTGATGGCCATTGTCGAAAAGGAGATGGAACCCCGGCAGGTATTTTCCTATAACGGCATGGACATGTCGGACCTGAACGTCATAGAAACCAACGATGCGCAGGGGTTTGCGCGCTGCTACACCGCTGACAAACTTCTGAAAATGTATCAGTCCCGGTTCACCTTTTTCGGCCAGATGTGCGTGGATGTATTCGGACTTGTGCCCGCGCCCGAATACGACCTGCCCATCTTCATGTTCGACTGGTCCGAGTCCGACGACTCAATTTTCTATATCTGCGACTTCTACCCCACCGATGATCCCGGCAGAAACCAGAAGTATCTGGCCTCGTATTTATATGAGCCCCTTGACGAGCTGTATCAGGCCAGCAGCACGATACCGGGGCTGCGGCCAGTTCCGCTGCACTGGGTGCGGGCCCTTAATTCTCCCTACATGATAACAGGCCATATCGAAAAAGAGCCCCGCGAAAATATCGGCAGGCTCTTCAACTCGACGCTCGACTATCTGCGGGCCTGGATCGGCCTGTGGAAGAAGGCCAGGCCCTGCGACATGCAGTCGCGGCATATGCAGCTTGTGGCAGAGCGGCGGGCCGTGCTGCACGACCTCTATCTTGAAAATGATCCCGGCATCGGCTCCATCAATAAGTTCATCGGCGAAGAAAAAGGTGCGCGCGTGCTAAAACTCATACTACCGGAATAAAGGGAGAAATCATCATGAAAACCGCAGAAATAGCTTTTTTGCCTGAAGCTGCAGACATGCTCGAAAAAATAGCCGCCATCTGGCCGCCTATCATACGGCAGGGCAAAAAAGATAAAATTCTTTTCATGCTCAGCCTGCTTGCCCGCGCCAGAAAGATTAAAAAAGCCGACGCCGCCCTTGTTATCGAGGCCACGCGCCTGGTTGTGCCTAAGTCCTATGACCCTCTGTTTCATATGTTTGAGGACATGGAGGGGTTTAAGAAGCGCATGCTTGATCCCTTTGTGAGCGAAGCGGCGTACAACAAAATCCCTGTGAAGGTCAGGCGCTGGCCCACCCCCCGGCCGCGCAATAAAGCGGCTGCCAAACAGGCGAAAACTATTCTTGCCGTCTGCGCAAGCCCGCGAGCCCGTGGCAATACCGATATGCTCATCGACGAGGCACTGCGCGGCGCAGCAGATGCCGGCGCGCGCACGGAAAAGATCATGCTCCACAAAATCAAGATGGGCTACTGCATCGGCTGTCGCAAATGCAAGGAGCCGGACTATGAAAAAATCTGCGTCATAAATGACGACATGGCAGATGTTTATCAAAAAATCATCGCAGCCGATGCCCTGATAATAGGATTCCCCATCTACACGGGCCGAGAATGCGCGCAGCTTTCGACATTTCTTGACCGCTGGGACGGCTATGAGCGCTACATGCTCAGCTCGCTGCTCAAGCCGGGCAGAACCGCTATGGTAATCGGCACCTGGGGCTATCCCTGCATCGACACCTATGACCACGTGATTGAAAACATCATCTCCATTCTGAACCTGCACAAGGTCAAAACAATCGAGGCCCTGTCGGCCTGCGGATTTGAAGGTATGCGGCACGGCCTTGATGATCAGCGGCAAGGGGTCATTGCCCGCCATCCGAAAGAGCTCAAAAAAGCGTGTGACGCCGGCCGGGCCCTGGCCTGCAGCTAGACACCAACAGGCCGTGAACAGGCGATTTTCAGTGCCCAGAATATGCCGCGCATGCCCCGCTTCGTTTCACCTGGGAACTTTTTGCCCTTTGCTGAAAACATGGCGGCGCTGTTTCGCCGCTGCTCACCCTCTAATATTAATTTATCTTCACCGTGCAATATGCTATACCTGCAAAAAAATATATTTGGTTTATAGGGAATTTATATGAATAATGCAGTGATTAAGAAAAAATTTGCGCGCTCCGTTGTCCTGTGGAGCATCATTGTCAACGGTCTGTTTCTGGGCTGCGCGCAGCAGGGATCAGTACGGGCAACAGATTTTTCCGGCACTCTTGAGCCCACAAAAGAACTTTCGCAGACAGCCCTGGAGGTGGTTAAGGAGGTCGGCCAGACGCATTATGTCCGCCATGAGCTTGATGACCGTTTTTCCAGCGCCGTATTCGACCGTTATCTGGCCGATGTCGACCCGACGCGCAGCGCTTTTTTTGCAAAGGATATCCAGGATTTTGAGCGCTACCGCTACACACTTGACGAAGCGCTCGGCTCAGGCAACCTCAAGCCGGCCTTTACAATCTACAACCGCTATCAGGAGCTCTTTACCGAGCAACTCCTCTACTGCATCGACCTTCTCGAGAACAAGAGCCAGTCCATCACGTTCGACATTAATGAAAGGATTGAGACCGAGCGCAAAACTGCTCCATGGCCCGCAGATGCCGCCGAGCTGAAGGACCTGTGGCGCCGGCGTGTCAAGGCGTCTCTTTTGAATCTCAAGCTTGCAGGCAAGACGACAGATCAGGCGCGCGACGTTCTGCTCAAGCGGTACCGCAATCAGCTCAATCAGATAAAGCTGATAAAGCCCGAAGACGTTGTACAGATTTTTATGAACTCCTATACCCGGTGCTATGATCCCCATACGGAATATCTGCCGCCCCGCGTGTCGGATAATTTCAATATTTCCATGAGCCTGTCTCTTGAAGGAATAGGGGCCGTACTGCAGAATGAAAATGAGTATACCAAGGTCGTGAGCCTTGTGAAGGGCGGGCCAGCAGACAAGGCCGGGCAGCTCAAGCCCGCAGACCGCATCATCGGCGTAGGACAGGGCGCCGGCGGCGAAATCGTCAATGTTGTCGGGTGGCGCATCGATGACGTCGTGCAGCTTATTCGCGGGACCAGGCAAACCGTGGTGCGGCTTGAGGTCATTCCGGCGCATGCCGCCGATGAGCATCAGAGCACAATCATCAGCATCGTTCGCGATACGGTCAAGCTTGAGGAGCAGGCTGCCAAGAAAAAAATCATCCGGATCGAAAAAGGCGCCAGGACCTACAAAGTCGGGGTGATAGACGTTCCCACCTTTTATCATGACTTCAAGGGCGATCAAGCACGCACGGGCGCTTTGCGCAGCACGGCCGCCGACGTGCGCCGGCTTTTAAACGAGCTCGAGCAGGAAAAAGTCTGCGGCATTGTGCTTGACCTGCGGGACAATGGCGGCGGGGCGCTGAATGAGGCCATTGCCGTGTCGGGGCTGTTCATCGACAAGGGCCCCATCGTGCAGGTAAAGGACTCCCGCGACAAAGTTTCCGTCTTGTCCGACCCTGAAAAGGGCATTGCCTATGCCGGGCCTCTGGTGGTGCTGGTGGGCCGCACAAGCGCCTCCGCCTCTGAAATCCTTGTGGGTGCCATGCAGGATTACCACCGCGCTATCATCATGGGCGACCAGACCTTCGGCAAGGGCACGGTGCAGGCCCTGCTGCCGCTGAACAAAGGGCAGCTGAAAGTGACGCAGGCAAAATTTTACCGCATAACAGGAGAAAGCACGCAGCACAAGGGCGTCTCGCCCGACATCACCTGCCCGAGCATTTATGACAAGAACAAAATAGGAGAAAGCGCGCTGCCCGACGCTCTTGCCTGGGATAAAATTGCAGCCGTGGACTACAAGGCCGGGCCTGATCCGGGGAACGCAATTGCGGGGCTCAACAGAAGTCATGAGCAGCGGTCGGCGCAAAATCCCGACTATATTTATCTGAATGAACTGGCGGGCCATATCCGGACGGTTAGCGACAAGACGGTGGCATCTCTTTCCGAGGAAGTCCGCCGCACGGAGGATGCGCAGGAAAAAAAGTGGCGCCTTGATCATGAAAACAAGCGCCGGGCGGCAAAAAAACTGCCGCTGCTTGATAAGCTGCCGGACAATGCTACCGACATGGACAATGCCACCGGACACGACAATCAGACTGCCGAGCCCGGCATCGACAAAGACCCCGTGCTGACCGAAGCGGCCAATGTGCTGGTTGATTATCTGCCGCTTGCGGCGCCGGTTAAATAAATTCCGGAGTCAGGAGTTCGGGGTGTCAAGATCCAGAGGATTCAAAACAGTTGAAATCGTAGGGGCAGACCCCCTAGTGTACGCTGCTCGCACCGGATAAATTGACGTAGGGCGACTGATGTCTGCCTAGACTTCTCTAAACATTTACGAGGATTTCGTTCATGAAAATCGGCATTATCGGCCTGCCCCAGACCGGCAAAAAAACGTTGTTTCAAATTCTTACGGGCCATGTGTTCACCGAGCACAGCGATCAGAAAAAGCCCGCCATGGGAGTTGCTGATATTATCGATCAGCGTTTTGAAAAGCTTGTGCAGATGTATAAACCAAAAAAGCAGATGCATGCCAAGATAGATATAGAGCTGCTGCCCAAGCTTGAAAAAGAGTCCATCGCCCGGGGCGATATCTTCAAGGATATTGCCGATGTCGATGCCGTCTGCCATGTGGTGCGCGCTTTTGAGGATGAGGCCATCTACCATGTGGACGGCTCCATCGACCCCGTGCGCGACATTGATATGGTCGGGGGCGAGCTTATCCTGCATGATCTTCTGTTCATTGAAAAGCGGCTTGAACGGCTCGAAGCGCAGATGAAAAAGCAGAAGGACGAAAAGCAGCAGAAAGAGCATGAGATGCTGGTGCGCTTCCGGGAGCATTTGGAAAAAGAGCAGCCCCTGCGGCTGCTTGCGCTCAGCCACGACGAGGACATGCTGATCCGCAGCTATCCTTTCATCACGCTCAAGCAGATGGTCATCGTGCTCAATGTCGCAGATGATGCGCTGGCTGACATGGCCATTATCGAAAAGCTGCGCGCCCGCTGCGATGCTGAAAAGATGGAGGTCATGCAGGTGTCGGCCAAAATGGAGGCCGAGATCGCCGCCCTTGAATCGGAGGCCGAGCGCAGGGAGTTTTTAAAAGACCTCGGCATCGAGGAGCCGGCCCTGGGGCAGCTCACGCGTCTGTGCCTGAAGGCCCTGGGGCTCATGTCGTTTTTCACCGTCGGCGAAGACGAGGTGCGGCAGTGGCTCATCCGCAGAAACGCAACAGCGCCCGAGGCGGCAGGCGCAATTCACTCAGACCTGCAGCGGGGCTTCATCCGCGCAGAGGTATTCAAATACGGCGAGCTCATGGCGCACAAGAACGAGGCGGGCCTCAAGGCCGCGGGCAAGCTGTACCTCAAGGGCAAGGACTATATCGTCGAGGAAGGCGATATCCTGAACATCCGTTTCAAGGTATAAGTTTATTGCCGGCTTGCAGCCCGGATTCAAGGTTTTTGCCTGTGCCATACTTTTTCG
This sequence comes from uncultured delta proteobacterium, assembly GCA_963718965.1. Classification (GTDB taxonomy): domain Bacteria; phylum Desulfobacterota; class WTBG01; order CAIYCZ01; family CAIRTM01; genus CAIWCT01. Next base: position 87,059 of record CAVRBJ010000027.1, read on the forward strand.
CTTCAATAATTCGTATGCACCGGGGGGTCTATGAAACAGAGAAGCGTATTTCGTGATGCTGCCGCTCTTTTTTTATACTTGCAATCATCCCCTGTCTCGCCTGCTGCCCAAACAGTCTCTCCACACATTTCAAACAGGGGGCTCTTCAGTGGCGGACAAACCACCCTTTGGTAAAGACAGCATGCCCGTTTCAACGTGGCAGTGGTTTTTTATAAACGACAGGGGATGTGCAGCGCTATAATATAAACCATCAACTGCAACACACTAATTGAGCGATAAGAGCAGAAGCATTACGCGGCCTCAAAGCAGCCTGAATAAAAAGGATAGCAATGGGTTACTTTTTAGCAAAGGGTCGAAGTCTTCTTTGTAATAATGAAGACAAAAAGGCCCTGCCCTATTTGAAAACAGCTGTACAAAACACCCCTGACAGCGCAGAAGCATTTCTGCATTATGGAATCTGCCTTGACAAGCTTGGCCGCTACAAGGAAGCGGCCGCAGCCTTTCAGGAGGCGTTGCGCATACAGCCGGATTCTGCCGACACGCACTATTTGCTCGGGCGTGTCTATGTCAAGCTTGACAAGCCCGGGGAAGCGGTTGAATCATTTAAAGAGTCGCTGCGCATACAGCCTGATTGGGCTGACGCTTACATAAGCCTGGGGTTTGCATACTCTAAGCTTGGCCGCCATCAGGAAGCAGTCGACGCCTGTCATGAGGCTACACGCAAACAACCGGATTGGGCTGACGCTTACATACAACTGGGGCTTGCATACTCAAAGATTGGTCAGCACCAGAAAGAAATCGACGCATACAAAAAGGCTCTGCGCATACAGCCGGATAATGCTGAGGTGCACATAAACCTGGGGACGGCATACGGCATGCTTGGCCAGTACCGGAAAGCAATCGAAGCCTGTAAAGAGGCGCTCCGCATAAAACCGGATTTTGCTGAAGCACATTTAAACCTCGGGCGGGCATATTCTGCTCACGGCCAGTTCCGGGAAGCCGTGGAGGCCTGTAAAAAGGCAGTCAAAATAAAGCCTGATTTTACTGATGCACACTTGCATCAGGGGTTTGCTTACGGCAGGGTCGGCCTCTATCAGGCTGCAGTCGAAGCCTTTAAACAAGCCGTTAAAATAAAGCCTTTTGATTCCGGCGCGCACTATTTACTCGGGCGAGCCTACATTGATATTAATGCCAAAAGTGCGGCGTGCGAAGAATATAAAATTTTAAAAAACCTGGACAGCGAACTGGCACAGGAGCTTTTTCAGCATATTAATAAGGGTATATAAGGGCGTTTCGTGGTATAGCTCCACAGGCCAAAACAGAAAATCCTGCCGGACAAATATCCGGCTGGGTTATTCACAATACCCCACCATGTAAAACAGTTCCAGAATTCCATATATGCTATACTCATTTCATAGAACTTAGCACATTAGGGAGATTGCCATGAAGAAGACCCTTCTATCACTGACACTTGCGGGCGTGTGCTGTTTGTGCGCCTGCTCAACCACAAAGGAGAATGGTATGATGAAGCCCCTTGACGTTGTGCCTTTGGTCAGCATTGAAAAGTACATGGGCACCTGGTATGAGATAGCCAGATATCCCAACAGGTTTCAGGAGGGCTGCGTAGCCACGCAGGCAAGTACTCGCTGCGGCCCGACGGCAATGTGAAGGTCCTCAATATCTGCCGTGAGGAGACCGTCGACGGGAAAGAGAAATCGATTGAAGGCAAAGCCTGGTCGGTTGACAAGGAAACCAATGCCAGGCTGAAGGTGCAGTTTTTCTGGCCTTTCCGGGGCGACTACTGGATCATACAGCTTGATAAAGATTACAACTATGCCGTGGTCGGTGATCCGAAGAGAAACTATCTCTGGATTCTCAGCAGAACCCCCGGTCTTGATGAGGCCACCTACAGCGCTATTGTGAAAAAGCTCATCGAGCAGGGCTATGATCCGGCCAGGATGATTGTAACGCCTCAGAGAAAAGGCTGAGCAGGCAATGGCTGCCGTAAGGATGAAGGCCTAAAATGAATGTGTATGATTTTTCAGCCTGGACATTAAGCGGGCATGAAAAAGCGCTTGCCGATTTCAAGGGCAACGTGCTGCTCATTGTCAACACGGCAAGCAAATGTGGATTTACGCCCCAGTATAAGGGGCTCGAAGCGCTGTATGAAAAATACCGCGCCCGGGGCTTTGAAGTGCTGGGGTTTCCCTGCAACCAGTTTCTCCACCAGGAGCCTGACGCGGGCAGCGAAATTCAAGCATTCTGCGAACGCAACTTCGGCGTGACATTTCTCATGTTTGAAAAAATCGATGTAAACGGCACAAACGCCCACCCCCTGTTTCAGTATCTCACTAAAGCAGCCCCGGGCTTTTTAGGGCTTGCGGCCATTAAGTGGAATTTCACAAAATTTCTCATCGACTGCAGCGGCACCCCCGTGAAGCGCTACGCGCCCATGACCCCGCCTGAAAAAATAGAAGCGGACATTAAAGCGCTGCTGGCAGGGTAAAGCATTTTTCTTTTTACCATTGCCCCAATACAAACTCCAAGTCCGACAAGGCTTCTTTCCGTCATACCGGCGAAAGCCGGCATCCAGAGATTTAAGAGTCTGGGTGTAGGGTGCGCTGTGCGCACCGAAAAAAATCAAAAATTTTTTTCATAATTCCAAATTACTGTTTCAATCCTTTCATCACGGCTATAATGCACTCATTATTGGTGCGCACAGCACACCCTACAGGCTGACAACGCCTTTATTGTCATGCCGTAAGCCGGGCCTGCAATAAAGCAGCATTTTTAAACCTTGTAAAAAACCATCACTATCTGCTACAAGATCTCTCTCTGAGACTGTTCAGCATTACATCATAATTTGCCTTCTCTATAGAAACGCATCACATGCAGAACCACAGCGCAGCGCGAAACGCTGCTGCAGATAAAAAATCAGCCCCTGCGTCCCTGCCCGAACACCTGCAGAAGGTGTTCGGTTTTTCCGCATTCAGGCAAAATCAGGAAGCCATCATCCGCGAGATCATGGCAGGCCGCGACGTTTTCGCCGTCATGCCCACGGGCGGAGGCAAGTCGTTGTGCTACCAGCTCCCGGCCCATATCCTTAAAGGCGTCTGCGTAGTCATCAGCCCCCTCATCTCGCTCATGAAAGACCAGGTCGATGCCGCGCGCGACACTGGCCTGCGGGCGGCTTTTCTGAACAGCTCCATGAACGGGCGGGAAATGGCCGAAGTATACCGCGAGCTCAAGGAGGGGTTCATCGATCTGCTCTATGTCTCACCCGAGCGCTTCGCCATGGACGATTTTATCGCGACCCTCGACTCGGTTCCCCTGTGCCTGTTTGCCATCGACGAGGCCCACTGCATTTCGGAATGGGGCCATGATTTCAGGCCGGATTACCTGTCCCTTGCAACCATTGCCCAGCGCTTCACCAGCGTACCGGTTGCAGCCTTCACTGCCACGGCCACCCACCGGGTGCAGGACGACACCATCGCCCGGCTTCGCATGCGCTCGCCCTTTATCGTGCGGGCGTCGTTCAACCGGCCCAATCTTTTTTATCAGGTTCTTGCCAAGCAGAACCCTGAGGACCAGGTTCTTGCCTTTGTGCACGAGCGGCCCGGCGAAGCAGGCATTGTCTACCGTACAACACGGGCAAGCGTGGAAGAAACAGCCGCGCACCTGATGCGCGCAGGCATCAAGGCCCTGCCCTACCATGCCGGGCTCGACGCACACACGCGCACGAAACATCAGGATGCCTTTAACCGCGACGAGGTGCGCGTCATGGTGGCCACCATCGCCTTCGGCATGGGTATCGACAAATCAAACACCCGGTTCATTATCCACGCCGATCTGCCCAAAAACATGGAAGGCTACTATCAGGAGACGGGCCGCGCGGGCCGCGACGGAGAGCCCGCCCACTGCCTGCTGCTCTACGGCCGGGGCGACATTGCGAAAATCCGCTATTTCATCGATCAGATGACCGATGAACAGCAGCGCCGCGCAGCACTTGATAAGCTTGGCGCAATGGCCGACTATGCCGGCTTCAATATCTGCCGGCGGCGCCAGGTGCTTGCCTATTTCGGCGAGAGCTACGAGCATGAAAATTGCGGCGCCTGCGACATCTGCGCCGACCATGTGGAGCGCGTCGATGCCACGCGGGAAGCCCAGATGATCATGTCGGCCATAGCGCGCACGCAGGAGCGCTTCGGCGCAGTCCATATCATTTCGCTTGTCAGGGGAGAGCGCACGAAAAAAATAGTTGAGCTTGAGCACGACGCCTTAAAGACTTTCGGCGTGGGAAAGGACCGCGAGAGCCCTTTTTGGCATTCTATCATCGCCGAGCTGATCGTGCGGGAATGCATCGTGCGCACCGATGATCATTACCCCGTCTTGCACCTGCTGCCCAAAGGCCGGGAAATTTTGCGGGGCGCAAAAACCTTCACCGTGCTCAAACGGGAAGCAACCGTCAAACGCCGAAAAATTGCCTCCTTCGAAGCCTATAACGAAAATTTGTTCGGGGGTCTGCAGGACCTTCGCAAGCGCATTGCCGACGAGCGCGGCGTGCCCGCCTTTGTCATCTTCTCCGACAGCACCCTGCACGACATGTGCCGCCGCTTCCCCACGACGGAACAGGAGTTGCTGCAGGTAACGGGAGTTGGTGAACAGAAACTGCGGCTCTACGGCCCGCGCTTCATGGCCGTGGTCAAGCGGTTTCTGACGGACAATCCCCATTGTGCGCCGGTGCGCCTCGTGCCACCGCCTCCGCGGCAGGACGAAACCCCGGCGCGCAAGGGTGCAACGCTTGAGACAACATTCGAGCTTGCCCGCCAGGGCATGCATTACAGCGACATCGCCGCCCGCCGCGGGCTTACCACAACAACTGTTGCCGGGCATCTTGAAAAACTTCTGCGGCAAAAGTACTCGCTGGAAATTGAGCCCCAGGTGCCGCAGGCCAAACGACAGGCCATCACGCAGGCTTTCAAGAAATCCGGTTCGCTGAGCCTCGCGCCGGTCATGGCCGAGCTTGAAGACCGCGTTTCCTATGAGGAAGCCCGCATCGTGCGGGGCTATCTTGAAGGAAAAGGTGAGCTGTAGGAGATCTGGTATGCTGCAGTTCGGCACAGCCGCCACAGTGATGCACACCCATTGCTGTAGAAAAAAGTTTAAAGGAGCTGACGACGGCTGCACAGAATTATACGGCATAATAAACCATAAAAACCCATGTTTCTATCTGTACTGTGCAACTTTGTTTTGCATACATGGTTCGACCCTTCGACTGCTCGACAGGCTCGCACTCAGGACTCACCATAAACAAAATATTCATGTAATCATGGTTATAAAACCGTTCGCCCTGAGCTTGTCGAAGGGTGAACGGGGGTTGTATGCATGAAGGCAGAGGTTCCGTGGTGTGTCTGATGACAAAAAAGGCCTTCCCGATGGGGAAGGCCTTTTTTTCTAGAATCAGCAAAACTGCTTTATGGATAGCGCTTCAGGAAATCTTCATAGGCGATTTTCAGCCCTTCTTTCAGCTCTGTCCCGTGGCGCCAGCCAAGGCTGTGCAGCTTTGACATATCCAGCAGCTTTTGGGGCGTGCCATCGGGCTTTGAGCTGTCCCAGGCGATACTGCCGCTATAGCCTGTGGTGACAGCGATCATTTCAGCAAGTTCTTGTATGGTCATATCGCTGCCCGTGCCGACATTGACATGCTCGGCTTCATTATAGGTGTGCATGAGACTATAACAGGCATCGGCAAGGTCATCGACATAGAGAAATTCGCGCCGCGGTTTGCCCGTGCCCCAACAGACCACTTCCGTCAGCCCCTGAGTTTTTGCCTCATGAAACCGGCGTATGAGCGCGGGAATGACATGAGTGTCCTCGGGATGGTAGTTGTCGCCCGGCCCGTAGAGATTGGTGGGCATGACTGCTATGAAATTGCACCCGTACTGCTTGCGGTACATCTGACAAAGCTTGATGCCGGCGATTTTTGCTATGGCATAGGCCTCATTGGTTACTTCAAGAGATCCCGTGAGCAGACTGCCCTCCTTCATGGGCTGGGGGGCCAGTTTCGGATAGATGCACGAGGAGCCCAGAAACAAAAGCTTTTTGACGTTATGCTCCCAGGAGCAGTTGATGACATTGCACTCGATCATCAGGTTTTCGTAGATAAACTGGGCGGAATAGACATTGTTCGCCCGGATGCCGCCTACTTTTGCAGCTGCGAGAAACACATACTGCGGCTGCTCTGCCGCAAAAAAATCGCGCACCGCCTGCTGGTTGGTAAGGTCGAGCTCATGAAAGGTTCGCAGAATGAGATTGTGATACCCTTCTGCCTCAAGCCGTCTTTTTATAGCGGAGCCAACCAAACCGAGATGGCCGGCAATATAAATTTTGTCAGATTTTTCCATAGCAAGTTTAGAGTCCGTTTCCTGATATGCTGTTTAAAGGTACGTAAGCCATGCAACCGGCTCCAGAGCTGCGGTGGCGTGGCTGTCCCCGACACAGGCCTCAAGCATGGCTGGTTTTAAAAATAAAAGCATACTTCAAACCGCTGTGCATTGCAAGAAAGTGATGCTTCCCGCCTGTAAAGCGGACTTTGAACGGCATAATCAGGTCAAACGGACCCGGCGACTGCAGATGGAGAGTTAGAAGCGCGGTATAATGAGCAGCTGCATTCCAAAAAGATAATGCATTGAGTGTGCCGTTTTCAGGTCAATAAAAAAAATCCTGTTGAAAACTTTTTTGCAGGGCTCTTTGAACGATGCACAGAATCTTTTATTTTTAAGTATCTGAAATAGCTTGTTTATTATTCTGCTCAATTATTGAGCAAAATCAACAATAGCCCCGTTTTTTCGGCCTGGAAGCATTTTTCAACATGGTTTTCCACAGCAAGCTCACAAAGGGTGTGGATTGATGCCACAACACTGCCTTCTGCCTTTATTTTTTTCGATAGGGCGGTGCGTTTCTGCTTTGGACGAAGCTCCGCGGTTCCGAATACGTCTATAAATTTTTCTGCAGCCCCCCATACAAAAAAGGGGATAAAGGGATGAAAATAAAACAACAGCCGCAGTCTGTATAACCCTACACATGCTTTAAGTATTTTTTGAGGCATGAAGCAGTGTCAACGTGCCGTCTGGCATTAATAGAGAATCCAGGGTTGCGGCAGGAAAATTTTTTCATAGGCGCTGAAGGCGTAGCGGTCTGTCATACCGGATATAAAATCGCAGACATCGGTTGCAAGGCTTCCGGAGTTGTAGTTTCTGCCGGCTTCCTTGTAGAAGTAGTCAGGCTTTTCAAGATAATAATAATACAGCTCGGTCAAAATTTTTGATGCCTTTCTGAAATCATCATAGACGGCGTTTGTGCTGTAGACACGCTCATCAAGAAAGCGCCGCAACTCCCGCGCGGCATCAAGGATTTCGGGGCTTGCCGAAATTTTTGCAAGGCCGCAGTCCATGGTGGCCTGTATGACGTCATGCACCATTTTGCCGATGCGCCTGGCATGGGTCGAGCCAAGCATCAGCATGAATTCTACGCCGGCACCCTGCAGCTCTTTTGCGGCTATGACACGGGCTCGCAGCGCATCATCAAGATCGTGATTGAGATAGGCAATAGAATCGGCAATGCGCACGATCTGCCCCTCAAGCGTTTCCGGCATTAGGGATAAGTTGTCGGGCAGAATCGGGCCGCCGCGTTTTGAATGCTTGAGAATGCCGTCGCGCACTTCATGGGTAAGGTTGAGCTTTTCCAGAACGTCAACCACCCGCAGGCTTTGCTCGGGATGCCGGAATCCGCCCGGCACGATTCTGTTAAGCACATCCTCGCCGGCATGCCCGAAAGGCGTATGCCCCAGGTCATGCGCCAGGGCTATGGCCTCGGTCAGGTCTTCGTTGAGAAACAGCGACTTGGCGATTGTGCGGCCGATCTGCGCAACCTCCAGGGTATGGGTGAGGCGTGTGCGGTAGTGATCGCCGGAGGGTGACAGGAATACCTGCGTTTTGTGCTTCAGGCGGCGAAAGGCCTTGGAGTGGATAATGCGGTCGCGGTCGTGCTGAAACGCCGGCCTCAGGTCGCATTCTTTCTCCCGCTGCAGCCTGCCACTGCTCTGGCAGCTAAGCTTTGCCCTGGGCGAAAGCGTGGTTCGTTCAATCTCTTCAAGCCGTTCGCGGATCATCATGGAGCCATTCTCATGTAACGATTATGTTGAAAGTATGTTAAAATAATATGAACAGGTATATAATTGCAATTTAAAAAAACTGCTTGTGGCGGCGCAATATCTATATAATAGTAATAAAAAGAACGACTACTGTAGGGAGTTATGCAACATGATAAAAAATGGTAGTGCACTGGTCACTTTTGCCATACTGCTGTGCACAGCGGCATGCTCGATCAATCCCACAACATTTGAAAGCGAGTTCAATGTTGTAAGCGAGACAAAAGAGGTAAATATCGGCCGCGGCGCCGATCCCCAGATCATCAAGCGCTTCGGCTATTACCGCAACCCGGCTTTGCAAAATTATATTGACGGCGTGGGGCAGAAGCTTGCCCGCGTATGCAGGCGCAATGACATCACCTATCACTTCACCGTACTTGACACGGACATGGAAAACGCTTTTGCCGTGCCGGGCGGCTATATCTATATCACGCGGGGGCTGCTGGCCATGATGAACAACGAGGCCGAGCTTGCCGGAGTGCTCGGCCATGAGGTCGGCCATGTTGTGGGGCGCGACAGCGCCACGCTCATGAGCCAGAGCATGATCGCCCAGATAGCCGTGCTTGCAGGCGCTGCGGGAGCTGCAGCCGGCGGCGGATCTCCGGAGCTTGCGGCGGCCAGCAATCAGCTTTTCAATTCGGTCATGCTCGGCTACAGCCGCCAGAAGGAGAACCTGGCAGATGAGCAGTCGGTTGATTATGTGATGAAGGCAGGATATGACCCCATGCAGATGGCGGCTTTTCTTCGCACGCTTTCCTTCTCAAGCCAGGGATACACGGGCGTGCAGCAGTACCTGACCACTCACCCCTATATTTTCGACCGTATTTCCCGTGTTCAGGCGAAGGCAAAAGTCTCGCAGGCCATGGACAGCGCCATGGGACAGCTGCAGAACCGTCCGGAAAAAACTGCTGTCCACGGCGACGTGTTCGGCGAAAAATATTTAAGCATGATCGACGGCCTTGCCTACGGCCCCAGAGATGCGCTCCGTCATATCAAGATATACACGGTGGCTTCCGGCGATACCTTTGAAACGATTTCGCGCAAGACAATGGGAACCTCGACACAGGCAAAAAAACTGGCCCAGCTGAACGGCCTGCCCGAAGGCTCGCCGCTTATACCCGGGGTAAAAATAAAAACCATTTTTTAATTACCCGTGTTTCAGGTCAAGCTTCTGCCCGGCTTGTGTCTCTTTACCCGGCCTTGTAGGCGGGGAGCATCAGTAACGCTACCGTGGAAGGGTGTGTATCGGGGGCACTTGAGGATGCATCGCAGAGATGCATTGACAGCATAACCGGTTTGTGGTTGTATAGAAAAATGTGCTGTATTTACACCTTAGTATAAACCTATTATAAAGGAGCATGCTCTATGAAGAAACTATTAACAGTATTTGTGCTTGCATGCGGGTTAAGCTTGGTAATTTCCGGCTGCGGTATTGATGAGCTCAAAAAAGAGGTCGAAAATAAAAATACAGCCATAAAAAAATACGAAACGGAAAAAGTCGAACTCAATAAGAAAATTCAGGAATTAACGGCAACGCTGTCTAAAAAAGATGCTGATATAAAAAAGGCGCAGACAGACGCTGTGAATGCAAGCGGTAATCTTGCCATAGCCGGAACCGAGTTGAGCGCAGCCAAGGTTCAGGCCGGATTACTGACAACACAAGTGGATACATTGAAGGCTGATTTGGCCAAGGCGCAGGCCGAGCTCCAGAATTGCGCTTCAAAAAAGGCCAAGAAAAAATAAAGCAATTCCGATTGGGCTACAGATAAACTTTGAAAATATTTTTTTAAAGGAGGCGGCTTATAATAGCCGCCTCCTTTATTTTGATGGCGCTGTACCACTCAAGCGCGAACGGCTCCATAGTCAGCGCCCGTATTTTTATTGACACATAATCGCCCCGCCACTATATTCTAATTTCTCTACTAGAGATAATCCCCTGCATACTTATTTATTACGAACTGGAGACTGCGGACATGAATTTTGAAAAAATCGCTTTGCATGTGCCGACCATCCTGCTGCCAAAAGAAGGCGTTGATCTTGCCAAATGGGCTGTTGTTGCCTGCGACCAATACACATCGCAGCCCGACTACTGGGACCGGGTGCGGCGGTTTGCGGGCGATAGCCCATCGACCCTCAAGCTTACCCTTCCTGAGGTGTATCTTGAATCTCCGGATGTGGGCAATATGATCACCGCAATCAACAAAGAGATGAAAGCCTGTCTCGAGCAGGGCATTCTTGCCGCGCAGCAGCCGGGATTCATGCTTGTCGAGCGGACAACAGCCCAGGGCAAGGTTCGCAAAGGCTTGATTGCCGCCCTTGACCTTGAGAACTACGACTACACCCGTGAGTCTACCACGCTTATCCGCGCCACTGAGGGCACTATTATCGACCGGCTCCCCCCTCGCATCAAAGTGCGCGAGCATGCCCCCATCGAACTGCCCCATATCATGGTTCTTATCGACGATCCTGACCGAACGGTAATCGAGCCGCTGTTTCAAAAAGAATTGCCAAAAACCTATGATACCGATCTCATGATGGACAGCGGCCATGTCAGCGGATATCTGGTGTCGGGTGATGCCGATATCCGGGAAGTCTCGCAGGCCCTTGAGCGCCTTGCCGCGCCTGAGGCTTTTGGCGCGCGCTATGGCGTTGCCGGCAAGCCCGTTCTGCTCTATGCCCTGGGCGACGGCAATCACTCATTTGCCACGGCCAAGGTCATCTGGGAAAATCTCAAAAAAGCCGCGCCTGATACAGCAGCCATTATGAACAACCCGGCGCGGTATGCGCTGGTTGAGCTGGTGAATATCCATGACGAAGGCCTTGAATTTGAGCCCATCTACCGCGTGATGTTCAATGTTGATCTCCAGGACATGCTTGCCCGGATGGAGAGCTTTTACAGCAGTCAGGATTCTTTATTTTCATGGCAGGATGTTGCGGAAAGGGCGGACATGAGAAAAAAAGCCGCGCAGCTTGCCCGGCCCGGCAGGCACATGATTCCTTTTGTGGCAGGCAAGTCCCTGGGCCTGCTCTGCATTGACAAGCCTGCCCTCACTCTTGAGGTTGCAACGCTGCAGGCTTTTCTGGATGCCTATATGCAGGAGCGGCCTGAAGCAAAGATCGATTATATCCACGGCGCGGACATTGTTGCGGAACTGGGCTCCCAGCCGGGCAATATCGGCTTTGCGCTGCCGGTCATTTCAAAGTTCGATTTTTTCAGGACGGTCATCCTCGATGGGGCCCTGCCGCGCAAGACCTTCTCCATGGGCGAGGCTCATGAGAAGCGCTTCTATCTTGAGTGCCGGAAGATAGTATCCTGACCTATGTGCTGCGGGCACTGAATGCTCTAAGAAAATCCCTTCCATAAAAACATTGCTGAAAGCCTTCAATTTGGCGGGGTAGCAGCATCATGCATGCCTGAAAGGCCATCTTTGATTATACCTGGTGGTATTTTCCCTCCTTTTAAAGTCCGCCTATTTTAGGCTTGTTATACATGCCGGTCTTTGAGTATTATCAATTGCCATGACAAAGACCGAATCATCCCTGCAACTTGTCGACGTGGCAGTGCCGCTGCCGCTCAACGCCACCTTTACCTATAGCGTGCCGCCGCAGTTTGCCGGCGGTTTGCGCATCGGCATGCGGGTGCTGGTGCCGTTCGGCAGGCGGCTGATAACGGGCTATGCCATAGGCTTTCCAACAGCGGCGCCGATACAAAAGATAAAAGAAATCGCCGATGTGCTGGATGCCGAACCGCTTTTCGATGAGGCTGATCTGCGGTTCTTTCAGTGGATTGCCGCCTATTACCTCTACCCTTTGGGTCTTACCATCCGCACCGGCCTGCCGGCGGGGCTCAACATCGAATATATCGATGCATTTGCCCTTACCGATGCGGGCCGTCAGGCTCTTGAGCAGGGATCCTCGCCGGAATACGGCATGGCCATTGCCCGGGCGCTTACCGGAGCAAAATCGCTGTCATTAAAAAATCTTCAAAAAAAAGCGGGCTTACAAGGCCTTGCCTACAGCCTGCGGCTTTTGCAGCAGCAGGGCCTCATCGCGGCGGTGCAAAGGAAAAAAGCGACTGGCGTGGGGATAAAAACGGAAAAATGGTTTTCCCTTGCTGAGGGGGCAATGTCCGGGGGGTTGAAAGGCAAACAGCTTGAAGTGTTTGAGCATATTGCCGGCAGCGGGCCCGTATCGATGAGCAGCCTCCGGCTGCAGTGTGCCCCCTGTTCCGCCCAGCTTGCGACACTTGAAAAAAAAGGCCTCATCCTCTTTGTCGAGCGCGAATCCTTAAGAAGGCCGCCTGAGTGCGAACCGGTATTTATCGAACCCGTGCATGAGCTTAATCCGGACCAGAAGCGGGTTATCGAAGGGCTGCAGCAGCCCCTTGCGCAGAAGGTGTTTCACCCTGTGCTGCTGCACGGCGTCACCGGCAGCGGCAAGACCGAGATTTATCTCAATGTCATGGCCCATGTCATGCGCGAAGGCCGCCAGTGCCTGTATCTGGTTCCCGAAATAGCCCTGACAGCCCAGCTCTATGACCGCATCAGCTCCCGGCTGCAGGTGCCCATAGCCATGCTGCACAGCAGCCTCACCGATGCCGAGCGCTATGATGCCTGGCGCATGATCAGGCGCGGCCAGGTGCAGGTGGTGGTGGGTGCTCGGTCGGCGATCTTTGCTTCGTTTAAAGACCTGGGCGCGATCATTGTCGATGAAGAGCATGACTCCTCCTACAAACAGGATGACAGCCTGCGCTACAATGCCCGGGATCTTGCTATCGTGAAGGCCCGCGATGCAGCCTGCATGGTGCTGCTGGGGTCGGCCACTCCCTGCCTTGAGACCTACACCAATGCGCGCACGGGCAAATATCATTTTGCCGAGCTGAAAACCCGTATTGAAGACCGGACGCTGCCCCGTGTCGCTATTATAGATATGCGGGTTGAAACAGCGCTTCGAAGGAAAAAAGCGGGCATTCTTTCAAAAGCACTCAAAGATGCTCTGGTGCAGCGGCTTGACCGGGGACAGCAGAGCCTGCTTTTCCTCAACCGGCGCGGTTTTGCCCCGGTGCACCTGTGCCGCCAGTGCGGCCATACCTTCCGCTGCCCCAACTGCTCGGTGGCGCTCATCCATCACCTGAGCAGCAAAAGCCTGACCTGCCACTACTGCGACTTCACCATTGCGGTGCCGCAGCAGTGCCCGGCCTGCCAGGGGCTTTTCCTTGATTCCATGGGCTGGGGCACGGAACGGCTTGAATCCGAGCTGCGCGAGCTTTTTCCGGCAGCGCGCATCGCGCGCATGGACCGCGATACCACTTCTCAGCGCGGGTCAACCCATAAGATTTTGGGCGATATGCATCATGGCCGGATCGACATTCTTATCGGCACGCAGATGATCGTCAAAGGCTATCATCTGCCGGGAGTGACGCTTGTGGGCGTGGTCTGCGCAGACCAGTCGCTCAGCATGCCCGATTACCGCGCAGCCGAGCGAACCTTTCAGCTGCTCACGCAGGTGGCGGGCCGCTCGGGCCGGGGTGAGCTGGCCGGTGAGGTTATTATACAGACCTACAACCCCGAGCACTACAGCGTTACCTGCGCGGCCCGCCACGACTACCGCGCATTTTATGATATGGAGGTGCGCTTCCGCCGCGACCTGAAATATCCGCCTTTCGGGAAACTGATAAATATCCGCTGCGAGGGCACCAATGGCAGCGAGGTTGCGGCCCTGGCAAAGCAAATCGGAGCATACTGCAAAAAAATATGTCAAACCGGGCCCGATGCCGGTACAATAGAGGTGCTTGGCCCCGCCAAAGCGCCCTGGGAGAAGATGAAGGGCCGGTACCGGTTCCAGATGCTTCTGAAAGGTGCAGGAAGCCAGGCGCTCAAGACATGCGTGGCCGGCGCCATTCAGGAGCATGCGGAGATTATAAAGCGAAGCGGCGTGCAGGTGATCGTGGATATCGATCCCATGCTGCTTATGTAGCATTAGCGGGCTGTTGAAAAACGCCCATCTGTCCCGCTGGAGCGGGCTTGCGCTTATCGTGCTTCACTGCGGCGTACAAAAAGCACGCCTTGCATCTGAGCATTTTTGAACAGCCTTCCCCTATTGACTTTTTCAACACCCTGTTAGACAGGATACACCATGCGCATACTTGTTGTCGAAGACGAACAGAAAACAGCCGCCTATCTGAAAAAGGGCCTTACGGAAAACGGTTTTGTCGTCGACGTTGCAGACTCAGGCGACGACGGGCTGCACTATGCACTGACCATGCAGTATGACCTGATTATCCTTGACGTCATGCTGCCCGAGGTGGACGGCTGGACCATACTCAGCCAGCTGCGCAGCCAGAGCAATATGACGCCTGTGCTGTTTCTGACCGCCCGCGACAAGGTGCAGGACCGCGTGAAAGGCCTCGAGCTCGGCGCAGACGATTATCTCGTGAAGCCCTTTGCCTTTTCGGAGCTTTTGGCGCGCATACGGGTCATCATCCGGCGGGGCCCTCAGAAAAAGCAGGAGGTGCTTACCATAGCCGACCTTGAGCTTGATCTGCTGGCCCACAAGGTGACACGGGCAGGCGCTGGTATCGAGCTCACACAGAAAGAATTCATGCTTTTAAGCCTGCTTCTGCAGCGCTCGGGGCAGGTGCTTTCCAGAACCCTGATTGCAGAGCAGATTTGGGACATCAATTTCGACAGCGACACCAATGTGGTGGATGTGGCCATCCGCCGGCTGCGCACCAAGGTGGATGACCCGTTTGAAAAAAAACTTATTCATACCGTCCGGGGAGTGGGCTATGTTCTGGAAGAGCGCGACGAATGACGAGCAGGCCCAGCTGCGCGGGGCATACTCAATAACGCGGCGGCTGATAGTCTTTAACATCGTGGCGGCACTTGTCATTCTGCTCACCACCATCAGCTACCTGTACTATGCGCTGGTGCTGAGCCTCGAGGAGGAGGACCGCCTGTACCTGATAAAAAAAATACAGGTTGTGCGCAGCGTCCTGCAGGCCAGCCCCGATGCTGCGGCAGAAGTGCAGCGCGAAATACAGCTGCAGGGTGATTTTCAGTTCATCCGCTTTTATATCCGCGTACTGGATGAAAAGGGCGCTGTTATTGCCCAGACAAAAAACACCGCGTTTTCCCCTGCTCCCGATTTATTCCCCGAGCCGTTTCCAGCAGACCGGCTGCCGGAAACAGGGAAGAAAATGCGCCTTGCAGACGGCGCCTCCTGCTATCTCATGAGCGCCTGGGCCGATGACGGCAATCCCGGCGGCCGGCGCTGGCTCATCCAGGCGGCCCTTGACCTGTCCGCATGAGGCGGGCATATTGAAGCGCTATCGCATTAAGGTCGAGCTCGTGGTCATAGCGGGCATTCTCATCTGCGGCGCGGTCGGCTTCTGGATCGCGCGCCGGTCCATGCGGCCCATGCGCCTGCTTACCCGCACGCTCCAGAGCGTGCGGGCCACCCGGCTCAGCAAGCGGCTCGATGCAAGCCGCCTGCCCCGCGAGCTTACCGTTTTTGCCGCATCGTTTAACGATATGCTTGAGCGGCTTGAGGATTCTTTCAACCGCCTGACGCGCTTTTCAACCGACCTTGCCCATGAGTTGCGAACGCCCATCAATAATTTGCGGGGCGAGGCAGAGGTGTCACTGTCAAAGGCCCGCTCAGCCGACGAGTACCGTCAGATCATCGAATCGAGCCTCGAGGAGTATGAGCATCTCTCTCACATGATCGAAAGCCTGCTGTTTATCGCCAAGGCCGAAAGCACTGATATCGCTATCCAGCGGGCCGAGTTTTCCGCGGACAGAGAGATTTCTGCCGTGCTTGATTATTATGACGCCTATATTGATGAAAAAAAGATCACCTTCACCCTGAATGGAGCTGCCCGTCTGCATGCCGACCCTGTGCTGTTTCGCCGCATCATGACCAATGTGCTGTCAAACGCCTTCCGCTATACCCCCGCAGGAGGCCGCGTGACGATAAGCCTTGCGCAGAACGCTCTGGGAGAAACCACCATAACCGTGGCTGATACCGGCGTGGGCATTGCCGCCGCTGATATCGACCATATTTTCAGCCGCTTTTATCGGGGCAGCGCCGCAAAAAAACTTGTCTCGCGCGGCACGGGCCTGGGGCTTGCCATTGTCAAATCCATCATGGATCTGCATGGCGGCAGCATCAGACTCACAAGCGCGCCATTTGAAGGCACCACGGTATCGCTCATTTTCCCCGCAGCCACCCTTGAAAACATTACCAACAGGTAATCTGTGCGACAGCCTTCTGTTGGAATCCAAAGGCTATACTGCATGTGTCCGCTCGGAAAAAGCGCCGGGCGCAACATGGAAAAATCCACGGAGGATTGCACACGGAAAAAACAGTGCCTATTCTGATCGGTGCTTTAACAGCTGCTGCCGGGCTGCAGATCGCTGCAGTTAATTTTCTGATCAGGGCTTTCCACTACAGTGAACTGCTCAAGGAGGCGGATTTTAGGCGATGCAGACCGCTTTCACCATGCTGCCGTTTTTGTTCTAATACACAAACAGGAGGGGGGGGCTGATCACCGTCTGCTTCTCGGAATCCATGACCATAATCAGAGGGGGCGGGGACAATTGCACGCATACCGTACAATCAGCGCGAGCTGTCTTCTTCATCAAAGGATTTTTCTCTGCGCATTTCCTGCAGATTGCGCTCCAGGTCGGTGAATTTCTGCTGCAGGTCCTGAAACTGGCTGTCAAAGGTTTTAAAAAGCAAGTCCAACTCGTCATCTTCGGCCTTGCTCAATGATGCATTATAATAGGCGCTTGCCATAGAATGCCATCCTTATATCAGTTTGCTTTCATATAAAGCTCGTCGCGGCACAGCCGCAGCTTCTTCACAAAAGATTCAAGCTGCCCCACATAGGGCTCCAGGGGCAGCAAATCGCCTGCAATTGCATATGCCTGAATGATTCGCAGCATGCAGTTCCAATCCTCTGAATACCCCCGCCTGCACACTGAAAAAATCGGGCACATGTGGCACTGGTTATCATACTCGACGCACAGCATGAGAGGTACGATCGCCGCCTTCAGCAGTTGCTGAAAATGCGACAGGTGAAAGACCGTACGGCTGTCAACCAGTATCCTTTGCCATTTTTCAAGAGCCAGCTCAAGGGATTCCTCACCCTTTTCGTACCTGTCCTTCATTTCTTCAAACGACATCAGTCCCACGTTGGCCAGCCTTTTTTATACTGTATCCAGAACATCCATGCCACAAAAAAAGAATGCAGTCCAGCAGCTTTTCAACTGCCAGAAAGAAACAATAGCAATATCCCGGGGCAGGGGTTGTCACGGTGCCCTCAGGTAATTATATTGTGAGCTGAAAAAACAGGGCTGTCAAGTCCTGGAACATGCAAATTTTTCGTGTGAAGCTTGACATTTTTGTTCTGGTGAAGCAATCATAGAAAAAATGCAGGGAGATATGCAGCAGGGCCAAAACCCTATAGGCTTCCAGACCAACAGCCAAAGAGGCTTCGTTACGCATATGACAACAGTGCTTCTTGCTTGCGGCATTTTTTTTGCCTGCCTGTACGGCGGCAGTTTCGTATTCTCAGGGCCAGGCTATTCAGGCCCTGTATCGGAGCATTTTGACGGAGCGCGCTTCTATAATCAGAACCGCAGCGCCCAGCACGATTTTAAAACTTTTCTCACCTGGGTTACCAACCGCAACCGGGGCTCCTGGCAGGAGCATGGTGCTGACAACGGGTCGTGGCCCAGGCCGCCGGTTCGGGTTGCAAACGGACAGCTCCTGGTAACACCCGTCGGGCACAGCACATTTCTCATCCAGACAGACGGCGTGAATATCCTCACCGACCCCATCTGGTCGCAGCGGGCAAGCCCGGTCTTATTTACCGGCCCGCGGCGAGTGCAGGCACCGGGGCTCAGGCTTGAAAATCTACCGCCCATCGACCTGATTCTCATAAGCCATAATCATTATGATCATCTGGATCTTCCCACGCTGCGGAAGCTTGCTCTATCTAACCGGTCGCAGGTGGTGACGACGCTCGGCAATAAGGACCTGATCAAAAAGGCAGGCTTTGACAATGTGACCGAGCTTGACTGGTGGCAGCAGACGGCGCTGCCGGGCGGGATACGCTTCACCTGTGTGCCGGCGCAGCATTTTTCAGGCCGCGGCATGCGCGACAGCTATAAAACGCTTTGGGGAGGCTTTATTTTGGAAAGTACGGCAGGGCCCATCTATTTTGCCGGCGATACAGGGTACGGTTCGCACTTTGCTGAAATAACGCAGCGGTTCAGCCCCCTGAAACTTGCATTCCTGCCCATTGGGGCATACAAGCCAGAATGGTTCATGTGGCCCGGCCATCTGAGCCCCGAAGATGCGCTCAAGGCACATTTTGAGCTCAAAGCCCGCACCAGTATTGCCATGCATTTCGGCACATTTCCCCTTGGCGACGATGGCCAGCATGAAGCCACGGAAGCCCTCAGGGCCGGAATCAAAAAGGCAGCAATGCAAGGGTCGCAGTTTCTCGTGCCGGAGTGGGGCCGGGCAATTGAGGTACAGTAAAATATATACTGGTGATGCTCCCCGCTTACAAAGCGGGGCTTTCAAGGCAGGCTTCCGGTCAGCAGGCCAGCCTGACCTCTAATAGCTTTATGTAGTACCGTGGGACTGGCGCGTCCAGCCGTTTATGCACAACTTTTGATAGAGCTGCAACAGCGCAGAGAATGCGCTAAACCTTATTCAGGAGCAGGCACTACCATGCCAATGTATGAATTTCGCTGTAACACCTGTAGGAAAAAGTTTGAAGAGCTTGTTTTGAGCCGTGAGGCCGCTGTTCAGTGCCCGAAATGCAAGAAGACCGATGTGACGCGCCTCATGTCGGCTTTTAGCGTCAAAAGAGCCGGGGCTTCCAAAGCTGCGCCGTCATCGGGGAAGAGTTGCGCGGGCTGCCGGTCAAAAAAATGCGGCAGCTGCGGATGAAGAGAAACCGGAAAGGCTGCCACGCAACCCTGCCGGGGTATTATCCGGAGGCGGACCGGCTGGCAGGTTGTGGCGAGGCAGGGCTAAAAATACTGAATTTAAACAGGCCGGTTTTCTGGAGCACATACTTGAGCATGACAAACAAAGTCTGCATTCCGTAGGTAAGGCTGCGCGAAAAATTAATTGATGATGCTTCTTCAAAATAACGCGTGGGAATCGGCACGTCGCCGATACGAAGGCCGTAAAAGGCAGCCTGTGCCAGAAACTCGGTATCGAACACAAAATCGTCCGAATTTTCATGATAGGGGATAGTTTCTAAAACACGGCGCGTATAGGCTCTGAAGCCCGAATGAAAATCTCCCAGGTTCTGGCCTAAAATGGTATTTTCAATCAGCGTCAAAAAACGGTTGCTGATATATTTGTAAACCGGCATGCCGCACTCAAGAGTTTCCCGGCGTGTTCTGATACGCGAACCGAGCACCACATCGCATATACCCGTCGTTAAAAAGCCGGCGACATACGGGATGATGCGGGCGTCATACTGATAATCCGGGTGAATCATGAGAACGATATCAGCCTGCCTTTTCAGTGCTTCGGCATAGCAGGTTTTCTGATTGGCCCCATAGCCGCTGTTTTTATCATGGCAAATGACGGTGATGCCGAGCTTGCGTGCAATTTCGACGGTAGCATCGCTGCTGGCATCATCGACAAGTATTACCTCATCGACACTTCCAGCCGGTATATCGCGAAATGTTTTTTCCAGAGTCAGGGCGGCATTATACGCGGGCATGACCACGATTATATGCGGGGCTTTTTTTAGATTATCGTTATTCATCGTGCGTTTCTATTAAAAAATATTGGCGGCATACAGAGCGAGCCGTACGCGCTCTGTTCTGTAAGATCACGTTACACAAATATCAAATAGCGCGCTCCGCCACAAGCTATTTTACATCTCTGCCTCAGGCTGTACCATAATGGTCATTGCCGTATAGTTCGCGGCGGCCGGGCTCTTCCCTATGCGCACAATAGCCCCGGCTATGGTCTGCTTGCTCTCAAGGTATATGGCCGCCGCCCGTGTTATCTCCCTCCGGACAGGAGCCGCTTTTCCCATCATCTATAAAGCGTAGGATTTTTGCAGAATTCGCCTGCAGCGATATAAAGTATACGAGTAAAGGTGTATTGAACATCAGCAATCGGGGCATATCACCAGGGAAATTACGCCACCACCAGTGTGGATATAAAAAAGAAGCGGCAAAAACCGAGGCAACATTGACAAAAATCAATACGGGAAGCAGCATATGGGCAAGCACGACGCCCCGGCGCCACGCAAGCACCAGGCTGAAAAAAAACAGCAGCCAGAGAACATTGTAGCTTCGTAATAAAAACATGGTTCGCCAGAGAGAATCAAACAATACAGGAATCCTGGGAATCTTTTCAAAAATAAAACCTGCCGTAAAATTTTTCAACTCGAAATCCTGCTCCCATGTTGAGATGGGCAGTAAAAATGTCTTCACATATGACCACGGCATATTAACCAGCGCTGGCACAATGCCGAAACAGGCGACAAGCAGGACAACATCCCGTGAAATTTTTCTGTCTTTTATGACCGTCAAAAGCGCAGCAAGCCCTGTCAGCATGAGCCACAGGACAGTACCCTCTTTTTTGGTGAACATGGCGAAGCTTATGGCCAGAACCGCAAGGAACAAATCGTTCCGGCCACGGGACTCAATCCACTGATGCAGCGAAACGACGGCAATAAAATAGAAAAAGCTGAGGGGCACATCCGCATAACCCGATGCCGGATTGCCTCTGCCGTCCTGCATAAAAACCGGCACAACGGCAAGCATTGCCGTAAAAAGCAGTGCGTGGCGGTGCGGGGCAAATCGCCGCTGGGCCGCATAGAAAAAAGCCAGCAGAGCAGCAAAAAAGACGGGAAAAGGAATTTTTACAAAAATATCGTCTGCTCCTCCGAGGGCCATAAAAATAAGGCTTTCAAGCAGGGGTATCATGACGGGGTAGTGGGCATGATACATTATCCGGCAGGGCTCAAAAAATTCATCCGCAAAGACGGTCGAGGTATGAAAAATTATTTTTGCACGTATGCACCACTGCACCATATCGTCCGGCAGATGCATCGGTAAAAAAAGGGCCCGAAAAAAAATAATTGCCAAAGCAGATGCTATACACACCGTGCAGAAGACGCTTATCCATCTGGATAAACCGCCGCTATTATTTCCCTCGGCGCGTATGCGGACAGATGCAACGGGATACTTCATACAACAATAATACAAGCATACGGGAATAACCGGCATGGTAAAAAGTACGACATTGCCGAAGGTCAGCCGCTGCCCCGGCACAGGAAAGATACAGTAGCAGCATCGTCACCGTGCCGACGCCCAGGCCATAAGCAAGGGAGAAACGCAGGGCCGCGTTTTCCCTGAAGGCTTTTTTGAAAAGCAGAGCGCTCAGGAGATCGCCCGCACAAAAAACAACGATGGCTATATAAATGAGCTTACCTGTCACGAACATATTGACCATTTCCCCTGTCAATAGTATAGGAAGCAGCAATGCCGCATGTCTCCAGTTGCACTATTTTACACACCGTGAACGGCGCAGAATACATATAGATTATCCAATTGATGCCCTGCTTCTGTAATGCACAATAATCTTTTTGATTAAAGACCGGTATGTCGTCAGGATAGGCGTTCTTCACGTTTATCCAATAAAGCTTCCTTGGATAGACATAATAGTTCAGCAGCAAAGCATCATTATTCGTGCTGCTTGGAAGGTTGGTAAGCAGCAGAGCGCGGGCATTTTCAGGGATGATCTTTTTGCATATAGCCGCAAATTCTACTATCTCGCCCAGCAGTGCCCGTCGTTTCTCTTCCGGACTGAAATTTCGCATCTCCCTATAAGAAGCAAAACACAGACCGGCTTCATGGACAAGAACCCTTCCTGCATACGTAAAATATATGCCCAACAAAAGCAGGAATATAATTTTATGTGCTTTTTTCAAGGTGTTCATATCGATAAAACTGTTTATTAAAAAATGATGCCGTATAAGCAGTTTAAAACCACACCTGCAAATGAACCGACTGCATGGAGGGAAAGGCCTCTGTCATGCCGATTCGTATTGTGCAGCAACTCTCGCCTGTCAAAGCAAAAAGGCTTTCCCTGCTGGGTTTTTATACACTACTTCAAGTTTTCGCACGCGAGCACCACGTCTGCCCCATTATGTAAAACCCGCATGGCAGGATCAAAAAAAGTGGCACAGTCAAGGAGAAGAGCCATTGATTTTTCTGCAGAGTATAGAGAAAAGCTTACTGCAGAGCAATCGAAATAACGAAAACATAAAAACTTCTCATGGGCCTGAATGTAGTTACCTGTTAAGTTGCGGGACCCCTGTTTTCACCTAAACAGGCACCCGTTGTCCCGGGATGGCTCCAAGTAATTATTTAGAAGGAGTTTAGGCTTTTATGCTCAGAAAGCACTCGATTGAGACAGGCCTTAAATACGCTGCGCGATCAGGTCGCCCATGGCAGCGGTCGTTACTTCGATCATCCCTTCCGACATAATATCCCTGGTGCGATAGCCTTCATCCAGAACTGTGCTGACAGCTTTAAAGATAGCATTATAGGCATCGTCATTATTGAAGGAGTATTTAAGCATCATGGCAGCCGAAAGTATCTGCGCGATTGGGTTGGCAATGCCAAGGCCGGCAATATCGGGCGCTGATCCGCCGGCAGGTTCATAGAGCCCAAAACCCGTGCCATTCAGAGACGCCGATGGCAGCATGCCGATAGAGCCGGTAATCATGGCTGCTTCATCAGAGAAAATATCGCCGAACATATTATCGCAGAGCATAACATCAAACTGTTTCGGATTTTTTACCAGCTGCATAGCTGCATTGTCGACATACATATGACTGAGCTCTATGTCCGGATAGTTTCTGGCCATAGCATTTACTACCTCGCGCCACAAAACCATGGTCGAAAGCACATTTGCCTTATCAATTGAGGTGAGGCGTTTGCTGCGCTGACGCGCGGTCTCAAAGGCGACTTTGGCAATACGCTCGATTTCAGGGACAGTGTACACGAGCGTATCAAATCCTTTATCGCCATCCCGTCCGCTGGGCTGACCAAAATATATGCCGCCGGTCAGTTCGCGAATGATCATAATGTCAAAACCATCGCCGATACTTGACCTCTTTAAAGGGGAAGCATCAACAAGCTGTTTAAAAATAATGGCGGGCCGCAGATTTACATAGAGATTAAAAAGCTTGCGCAGCGGCAGCAGCGCGCCGCGCTCGGGCTGCTGGTCTCCGGGCAGGGCTTCCCACTTTGGCCCCCCGACAGAGCCGAACAGTATTGCCGCAGCCTGCTCGCAAATCTTCCTGGTGCTGTCCGGAAGCGCCTTGCCTTGATTGTCGATAGCTATGCCGCCGACATCGGCCTTTGTATAGATAAAGCTTAAAGAGAATTTTTCCTCGATAACGCCAAGAACCTTGAGCGCCTCTGCCATTATTTCAGGGCCGATACCGTCACCTGCCAAAACCGCAATACTGTGCGTCATAGCAACCTCATAAATATTTATTCAAGGGCCAGTGGGCATGTATGCTTGAATGTATATATATCTACCCCACCGGGCCTTCCCTGTCCAGTGGCAGAGCGTCTGAAAAAAGCAGGGGGCTGTTCGCGAAGCGCCCCTACTTCAGCCTGTCACGCAGTCCCGAGGTGCGCATGATGCAGCGCTCAATGGCTGACTTGAAAATATCGCTGTCGGCCCAGAGGGTAACTCTGCTGCGGGCGCGGGTAATGGCCGTGTAGATAAGCTCGCGCGTGAGCACCGGCGACGGCTGGTCGGGCAGCACTATCAGCACATGGTCGAATTCCGAGCCCTGGCTTTTGTGCACGGTCAGGCCGTAGGCTGTTTCATGCTCGGGCAGGCGCGCTGCAACAAAAGAGCGAACAGCCCCCTCGGGCCCGGCAAAGCAGGCTTTCAAAACCCCGTCGGGGCTTTGAAAAATAATGCCGTTGTCGCCATTGAATATTCTTATGCCATAGTCGTTGCGCGTGACCATAACCGGCCTGCCATGATACCAGCGGCCTGTGCGCCGTATGCGGTGCTGATGCTCAAGCACAGCCTCAACCGCGTCATTTATTCCCGCAACGCCCCGCTGCCCCTCGCGCACAGCGCAGAGGATGCGGAAGCGGCCGAACATCTCAAGCGCGCTGCGCGCATCTGCGCATCGGGCAATACCGGCATAATTATCCAGAACCATTTTTTCAAGTGCCGGCGCATGGCTCTGCGGGCCGCGTGCCGGTTCCCAAGAGAGATCGCTGCGGTCGCCTGAGGCTAGGATCTCAAGGGCTGCAGCACTATCCGAGCGGTTGACGGCTGCGGCCAGTGCCCCGATGCCGCTGTTTGCCCCGAAGCGGTAATTGCGCGTAAGCTCCACAATGCCGTCGGTAATGGGAGGGGCTTGTTCAAGCTGCGGCACGCCCTCAACGCGCTCACCGGTCAGGCTTTCATAGCGGTCAAGATGGCTGCGGGAAAAATTTTCAACACGGCCATCGGCGCACACATCCCCGAGCACTGCTCCCGACTCTACCGATGCCAGCTGGTCTTTATCCCCAAGCAGCAGCAGGCGCGCATGAGGCGGAAGCGCCCGGACAAGCTTTGCTATAAGCGGCAGATCGACCATGGAGGCTTCATCCACTACCACAACATCATAGGGCAGGGGATTTTTTTCATCAAAGCGGGCCCGGGCTTCATCGGGCGATAGGCCCAGCAGCCGGTGCAGGGTCGATGCCTCGCGCGGCAGAGCCTCTTTGACCGCAGCGTCGCAGGCCAGCCCCTGAATGGCCGCGCCTATTGCCTGCTGCACGCGGTCTGCGGCCTTGCCCGTGGGGGCGGCAAGGGCTATGCGCAGCGGACGCGGGTGCAAGGCCGATGAGCAGCGCCAGAATTTTTGCCACCGTCGTGGTCTTGCCGGTGCCGGGCCCGCCGCAAATAACGGCAAAACGCCTGGTAGCGGCTGTGAAGGCCGCAAGCTTCTGGCGGTTCAGCCCTGCGCCGGGGTCGGGCGGAAAAAGGTCTTTCAGCAGGGCGGCCAGCAGCTTTTCTTCGCAGGCCACAGGCTCTGCCGCCTGCTTCATAAAAAATGCTGCAAGGTTTTTTTCATACTGCCAGTAGCGGTACAGATACAGCCTTCCCGAGCTGTCCAGCACCAGGGGACGGGCCTCATTGTCTCCTGTAGCCACAACAGAGCTTTTTGCAAGAACATCGGTCCACCGCGCAAACTCGGGGCAGACAACAGAAGTCTGCGGCGCGTTTTTCCCGGCAGCCTCATTAAGGTCAAGGCAGATATGGCCCGTGCCGGTCTGACGGCTCACCAGCGCCGCGGCAATCACAAGCTCGGCGCTCTCCGCGCCCGCAAGCTTTGCCATGAACCGGGCAAAGTGCAGGTCAAGGGGCGAGAAAGCACCTGCAGCGGCGCAGGATTCAAGAGTTTTAAGAATATCGGTTTTCATAATGTATCAAACAGCCCTGATGCCGGTTTTTCAATCGATAAAATTATTCAATGCAGGGGCAGGCTTTACGCCCGCCCGCGGGGGGCTAACCCCCTCCCCTGCGTTTGAATACCAGCTAAATTTTCCCAATCAACCTTTCTTCCATTTCCTGTATCAACTCCCGAACCGGTCGGTCGAAGAAAATTCCCTGCTCGGGTGCATCTTTTGAAAGCCCCCGGAGAAAAATATAGAAAACACCACCGAAATGTTTCTCATATTCATAGCCGGGCAGACGCAGTTGCAGATAGCAGTGCAGGGCAAGGGTGTACAGGTGATACTGCAGAAAATAGAAATTATCCCGCATGGCCTGCATGAGCCGGCCGGGGGCATAGTCGGAAGGGGCTGCGCCGAGAAAGTTCGACTTCCAGTCGATGATATAGAACCGCTCATCATGGCGAAAAACAAGGTCGATAAATCCGTTCATATACCCGGCAACGGAGGAGAAAACGAGTTCTTCAATGGCGCCGGTAAAGGCCGGCTGCCGGGCTTCTTTAAAGAGACCGGCAAGGGAGTTTTTCGACAGAGTGCGCAGGGGGAAATAAAAGCACAGCTCATGGAGCTGCGCTGAGCGGTCAATAGCGTTTAGGCTGCACACCGTGCTTTCACCCTGAAGCGCTACGGCGGCAACATCTGCAAGCATACGGCTGATAACAGCTCTCCATTTGGCCTCAAGGCCGTATTGCAAAGCTTTTCCTGCACAAGCCCCTGAGTGGCCTCACCAGCCGGATCAGCAAAATCCGTGCGTTCTCCAGTATTTCATGCAGCATGGTGCCGATGCGGGCGCCTCCCGGCAGGGTGAACATGGTGCCTGCCTCCTGCGCAGGCGATGAAGCGGGAGGGGCTGAAAACTCGTCTGACTGGGGGAATTCCTGCTCATGGGGCCTGCCCGCGATAAGGGATGAGAAACTTGCAATGCGCCACTGGCGGCTGATGCTGCCGAAAAATTTCGGTTCGACAAGCTGCGGCTGCTTTTGCTCTGCTGCAGGAGACACTTGACGGTCAGAAGCGTTAAGAACCAAATCGCGTATGGCAATAGCGCCGCCGGAACTGTTGGCAATAGCTTTAAGCTCCTGGCGTATGTCCTCATCTGTAAGGCTTTAAAACTCTTCTTTCATTTGCGCGGCAATATCACCTGCTGCGTCAATACCTGCGCCGTGAAACAGGTATGCAGGCGCCGATGTGTATGCTTTGTCAAAGCTGCCCCAGACCATATAGCAGCGCCGCTTTGCCCGGGTGAGGGCCACATATAAAAGCCGCAGATCTTCTGCCAGCGTTTCGCGGGCTGCAATTTTTTTATGCTCATCAGATTGCTCTGAGCCGATATCAAGGGTTAGCCGCAAGCCATTGCCCGGGTCATGGAAAAGCACCTGCTGATTATTTCCTTTGCCGCCGGACCAGGCATAGGGGCAGAAGACAATGGGGTATTCAAGGCCTTTGCTCTTGTGGATGGTGACGATTTTGACCGCGTCTTCATCGCTTTCAAGGCGCAGCTGATGCTCGTCGAGGCGGGGCGTGCCGGGATTGCGCTGGCAGGCAAGCCACTGCACAAGGCCGTCAATGCCCGGAGCTGTTTGCAGCTCCTGGCGGTGCAGCACTTCGGCAAGGTGCAAAATATTTGTTACCCGGCGCTCACCTTCAGGCTCGACAATCAGGCGCTCAAGAACTGAGCGCTCCACGAGCAGCCGGCGCAGCATGGCAAAGCAGCCCTGCTGCAGCCATAGATCATGCAGGCTGTTAAAGCCCGTGAGCTCGGCTTCATGGCTCGGGCTGTCCTGCAGAAGCTGCGCAAGCTTTTCAGCGTCATAGCCCAGCAGCACAGTAGCAAGCGCGGCCCGCAGGCACCCTTCAGAGCCGGGAGCGGCAACAGCGCGCAGCACAAGCTCAAGCTCGGCTGCCTCGGTCGTGTCAAAAATAGTTTCCGTGCTCTGGCGTATGGAGGGCACCCGGCGAAGCGCAAGCTCACGCTGCACAATGGCTGCTTCATGGTGCGTGCGAACCAGCACTGCCATATGCCCGGGCTGCTCGCCGGCTGCGATAAGAGTCACAATTTCAGCCGCCACGCAGCGGGCAATGCCCCGGCGAAGCTTTGTTACGCGCAGCTCTGCATGCTCGGCTTCAGGCACAAACCAGAGCTCAAAGGGCGGCGCGGTTGGCTGCCTGCTGCTACGCGCTCCGACACAGCATCGGTGAAACGTGATCTGCTCAAAGAGAAACGGATTAGCATGGCGGCCAAACAGCGCATTGACAGCGCTTATCAGCTGCGGGTCGGAGCGCCAGTTGGTGCCAAGGAGGTGCCGCTTTTTTACCTGCCCGACAGCGTCCAGATAGGTAAAGATATCAGCGCTGCGGAAGCTGTAGATGGCCTGCTTGGGATCGCCGATGAGAAAAAGGGCCGCGTCGGGATGCCGGAATATTTTTTCAAAAATCGCGTACTGCACCGGGTCCGTATCCTGAAATTCGTCAATCAGGGCAGCGGCAAATCTGGCGCGTACGGCAGCGGCAAGGCGGCTGCCCTCGGGCCCTATAAGGCCCCGGTAGACGCGCAGCAGCAGGTCGTCGAAATACTGAATATTCTGCGCCTGCTTGCGAAGCTCAAGCTCCTGGCGCACCTGCTCGAAAGCCGCGGCTTTTATAGCCAGCACCTGCCGGCTGTAGAGATTCTCAAGCTCCTGCGCGTTTCTATAAAAATCGCTGAAGGCATCGAAGAAGGGATGCACGGGCGGCCCGTCTTTTTTTGCAGCCTGTCTGCAGATCGTCATTGGTGAAGCGGGAGGCATTTTCAAAAAGCGGCAGTTGTGGGCTGTCGGCGGCAAGCCAGGCGTCAAGCTGGCTGGCCCAGCCGGTGACATAGCGTTGCTGATACTTTCTGCCGTCGAGCATTTTGTTGTCCGTGAGAAGGCGGCAAATTTCGTCTTTGTTCGTCTCCCAGAGCGCTGCGAATGCCGGGTATAGCCTGCAGCAAAATTTCTTCGGCTGTCCCATAGTCAACCATAGCCTCCAGCGGCACGATGACCAGCTCGGGCTTGCTGACATGGCGGCTCACAAGGCTGTAGAGGCTGTCGGCGGTAAGGTTTGTCTGCAGGCAATAGGCCGTAAACAGGCGGCTCTGGCTGTAGATGTTTTTGCGCCAGAAGTCATCAACAGCGCGGCGCACGAGATCGTCCTGCGAAGAAATAAGCTCCGTGTCGAATAACCCCCCGGCCTCGAAGGCCAGATCACGCAGCACCCGCTGGCAGAAGCCGTGTATGGTGAAAATGGCTGCCTCGTCAAAGTCGGCAATAGCAGCGGTAAGCAGGGGCACGGCATGCTCCCGGGTATGCCGGCTGAGCAGCTCCTGCAGAAACGCATCGTCTGCGGGTGCGCAGCCTGCTTGAAATGCATCGAGCGCCCCGCGAAGCCGGGTGCGCACGCGGTCGCGCAGCTCGCCCGTTGCTGCCTCGGTGAAGGTGACAACCAGAATGCGGCGCACGTCCAGGTCGGGCCGTTCCAGTATCAGGCGCAGGAAAAGACTTGTGATGGTATAGGTCTTGCCCGTGCCCGCGCTGGCCTCGATAAGCTGCGAGCCTTCAAGGGGGACGGCAAATGGTGAGAAATGTTTTGTATCTTTCATGATATCTTTTAGCTGTTATGCATGCTGAACGAGCTGCTGGCAGGCTTGCAAGCCAGCAGGCCCGCAAGCTTTTTTTATTGAGTCACCTTTTTATAAAAGCTCCAGAGAAGCTTTCCCAGCATTTCTTTCAGTGCAATCAAATGCTTATATTCTTCAGCCTGCAATAAGCCGAGCCTTTTAGAAAAATCGAGCAAGTATTCAACTTCTGCAAATGAGCCAAGCGAAATATTAATAAAGCGGGCAAGCTCTTTGTCCCCTTTTCGAGCATAGCCTTCAACAATGTTTAAGGGAACCGAAAGCGCCGCTCTTCTTAACTGCGAAGTGATCCCGTAGAGTTCATCCTTGGGGAAATGTTTTGTAGTCTTGTATATTTCAAAAGCAAATTCATCTGCGGCCTGCCAAATTTTTAAATCACGATAATTCATAAAGGCTCCTTTGAAATAGCTGACAAGCTTGAAGGCCTTCGTTTTTTGCCTGCCGACTTGCAAGCCTACTCGCCTGCCAGCGTTTTTATATATTCTCCCTGTGCTCCATCATCGTCACATATACGGACCGGGCAAGATTCATGAATTCCTGCTCATCAAATTCGCCGTCCGGGAAGCATATATTTATATAGGGATCATCGGCATCGCCCCCACCGGTGAAGTCGCTGCCCTCAAAAGAATCAAACGCGGCCAGCAGGGCTTTTTGTTCGTCGCTATTTTTCTTGAACAGCTTGTCTGCAAATGCAAACGACGCTTTCGGAAAAAGCGGCAAAGGCCGGTGCAGGCCCTGCCAGTAGAGGTCAAGAAGGCTGCCAAGAAGCAGCCCGGCATTATCTATATGCGGAAACTGCCAGCCCTGTGGGCTGTGGGTCTTTACCGTCAAGGGCAAAGAGCAATGTCCTGTCGCCCGTGCCGGAGGCGCACAGGGCAAGGTGATATATCCATGCCCGCAGGAAATCTTTGGCTTTTGCCCGCGCATAGCGATACACAACCAGCGTGCGGCTGTGAACGGCGCTTAAGGTGCCGGTCAAAGTAAACTGCCCCAGTGGCAGAACAAGGGCCACAGGCTCTGCCGAAGCATGGGCACGGTAGGGCGTCTAGTTGCTCTATAAAATCATCAATTTTGCCGACGGAGGCATCATATACCAGCTCTCCCACCATGCCATGGGGCAGCAGCCCCTGGGCGCGCACGGATGGATAGAGCTCTTCAGTGTCCGCGCCTGCAAGCCTGCGATCCAGCAGCTCCTGCTCGACCGTGTAGCGCTCAAGCCCGGCAAGGGCAAAAGGCTCGCGGTCTTCGATCAGGTCTTCAGCAGCATCAAAATAAATCCCCAGCCGCTTCTGCAGAATATACCGGCAGGGATTTTCCAGAAAGCGGCACAGGTCATCAAGGGTAAGCGTTCTGAAAGCATCTTCTGCTGCCGGCAGCGCACCGGTAAAAAACGGCGGCATTTCAGCGGCAGCGCCCTGCCTGATGGCCTGTGCGCAGTGAAAATCCCGCAGCGAATAGCTGCGCAAATCTTTGCCTTCAAAATAGCCGGGGCTGAACGGCTGCAGCCGGTGTTTGGTAATCATATACTCCCGCAAGGGCTTGCTCCGGGTCCGGGCAGGTGAAACCCTGCTCGATATAATCCAGAAGCTGGCTCACCACGGTTGAGGGCGGTATGACCGAGTTGTCGCTCATGTTCTGGCCCGTATAGCTTATGAAGAGCTGCTGCTGCGCCGAGAGCAGGGTTTCGAGAAACAGGTAGCGGTCGTCTTTTTTCACCGAGCGGTCGCAGGCACGGCTGTGGCGCGCGATGAGGTCGAAAGCTGGCGGCCGCGCCACGCGGGGAAACAGGCCGTCGTTCATGCCAAGCAGGCAGATTATTTTAAACGGTATGCTGCGCATGGGCAGCATGGCGCATACCGTCACCGCGCCCGTGAGAAAGCCCGCGCCTGTCACCTGCTGGGAAAAGGCCTTTTCAAGATGCTCGCGCACCACCTCAAGAGAAAGCTCCCGTTCAAAGCCCGAAATCTCCTGCATGCGGCCAAGGCTTGCGCAAGCCTCCCGCGCTGTGTCAAGGGTATGGGTTTCATCTTCTGAGTCGGGATCAAAAAAGTCGGCAAGCATGTCCTGCAAAAGACGGGACCAGCCGGCAAGATTTTTGTCGCCCCGCAGCCGGTCGGAAAGTGTGAAAAGAACGCTCATGAACTGGGCAAACCTGCCCAGCGCCTGCGCAGCTCCGCCCTCCATGGGGCCATAGGGCAGCACGCCCTCAAACAGCGCGCCTTCATCGCCGGGCATGGCATACCCCAGCAGCAGCCGCTCAAGGCCCGCCTCCCAGGTGTTTTCGCCGCAGGCGGGCAGCCCGTCCTGCGAGCGCGAGGCAGCATCTTTGCCCCAGCGAATGCGGGTTTGTTGTAATCCAGAGCCGCACAAGCTCAAGGTCGCCTTCGGATAGGCCGAACCGCCGCTGCACAGCCCGTGATTCCAGCACCTGCAGCACCTGCGGCGCGCCGAAGCGGCTCTGGCTGAGGCTGAGCAGATGCAGCACCGCTTCATAGAGGGGATAGGCATGCAGAAAGCTGCGGTCGGCCATGCTGAAGGGTATGCGCAGGGCTTCGCTTTCCGGCGCGCCGAACACGGCCTGCACAAAGGGGCCGTAGGTTTCAATATCCGGGGTCATCACCAGTATGTCATGGGGCGCAAGATCAGGATCGGCCTCGAAAAACCCGAGCAGCGTGTCATGCAGCACCTCAACCTCGCGCATGGGGCTGTGGCATGAATGAATCTGCACGGAGCGGTCTGCGGCAGCCAGTGTGGTTTTCTGCTCACCTGCTGCGCCGCGGTCACGCAGGTTAAGAATATCGTCCTTTATGCAGGCAAGAAGGCTTACACTCTGTTTCTTCAGCAAACAGCTCATGCTCGCTGCACGGGCTTTCAAGCAGCAGCTCGTAGAACTCCCGGCCATAGGCCCCGAGGCCGGCAAGCAGGCTGTTGCCGCGGCTCAAATGCAGCGCTTCATCAGGCTTGGACTCCAGTCCTGCCCCGGCGCCGGGCAAGGCGGCTGGCCTGCTTCTCGGTTACAATATCGCCCCAGTATTCGCGGCAGGGATTGAGAAGAAACAGATGCACATCGCAATGTTCGGCAAGGGCCTCAAAAAACCGGATATGATAGGGCGGCAGCACGGCTATGCCGAACACGGAAATGCGCTCGGGTATATGGCTGGCAAGGGCCGGGTCTTATTTTAAGGGCGGTCAGAAAATCATCAAGAAGCCTGCCGCGGTGAGCGCCGCGGTTCTGGCCGGCATAGGTCGCGCCACAGCTGCGCCTGCCAAGCTCTTCGCCATCGTTTTCATAGCAGAGCTTTCCCTTCTCCCAGGCCGCAAGCATCTCGGGCCGGTAAATGGCATACTGGTCAAAAAGGTCTGCCACGCGGCAGGAAAGCTGATAGAGCTTAAGGCCTGTGTCGCCCTGCAGATAGGCTTTCGGGCTTGGTTTGTCGATGCCGGGCAGCAGGCCCATAATGCGCCAGGCAAGCGCTTCGCGCTCGAAAGCCCCGGTGTCGGGCAGGTCCGGCAGGCTTGCCTGCACGGTCTGCGTAAAAAATGCATTGGGGAAGGGGAAGGTGCAGTTTGCGCAAATGCCCAAGCTGCCGGGCCAGCTGCAGAGACAGCCACCGCTGCATGCCCCGGCTCTGCACCACGATCACCTCGGGCGCAAGGGGGTTGGCAAGCGGCCGGCCATGATAGCGGCAAGCCTGTCGGCCAGTAATGTCAAGCCGGTTGCTGGTATGCAGATTGAGCGTCATGGATTAAACTGATACCATAAAAGCCATGCTTTTTTGGAGTTATTTTTTTACCGGCCCCTTTGCTCCACATGCAGAGACAGCTGGTTCGTCATGTGGGATAAACTCCGCTCTTGACCCATGCGTGATGCAAGGTATGATTTTAGGTTTTTCCGCATCGGATAAACATGCTATGAATTAATTAAGAGCACCCGGTTAAAGCAACGTCATATACAATTGCACAGGAAGGAACGGCATATGGAAACAGGCCATGCCAGAAAGTATATCGAAAGCGCTGTCGCCAGATATGAAATGGCCGTGAAGCTTCAGCCTAAATATGCTGCAAAAGAGCCCCTGAAAGTTATCACCATTTCGCGTCAGATCGGCTCAGGCGGCCGCGAAATAGCTGAAAAACTGGGCTCTGGGCTGGGCTGCACGGTGTGGGGCCGCGAGATACTTGACGTGCTGGCCAGTCAGTCGGGCGGTGACTATCGGGCCCGCATGTTCGAGTCCCTCGATGAAAAAAAGCAGGGAGCCATCGACGAGCTGGTGAGCGATTTTTTCGGTCAGGTCGCCACGCATACCTATCACTATCTGCTGCCCAGGGCCATATTCACCATCGCCCAGAGCGACGCCATTTTTCTTGGCCGCGGGGCCAACCTCATACTTCCCCAGGCCTTCCATGTGCGCATCACGGCATCGATGGAAAACCGCATACTCCGCATAATGGCCAGGGAGAAGCTTAGACCGGGCGGCGGCCGAGGAAAGGATCAAGGAGTCGGACCATCAGCGCGAAACTTTCCTGAAAGAGTTCGCCCATTCGATCAATGCTAAAAAGTACCGCAATGAGTTCGATCTGCTCATCAACACCGACCGCA
Source organism: uncultured delta proteobacterium (assembly GCA_963718965.1). Classification (GTDB taxonomy): domain Bacteria; phylum Desulfobacterota; class WTBG01; order CAIYCZ01; family CAIRTM01; genus CAIWCT01. Next base: position 121,051 of record CAVRBJ010000027.1, read on the forward strand.
TAGCGGCAGACGAGGCGGCTTCCGTCATACTGCACGGCTTTAAGCTTTTCCACAAAAGCAGCAGGTAGTAATATATCCGGTAGGGCGTGCAGAAAAATGATTGTATGATACATAGAGAGCTTCATACTACAAACACTATCCCCTAATTGCACACTAGAGAACGGAGTAACTTGAGTATATGGAAACGCAACCCCTTTGTCCGCAGCTGCTGGTATGGCGGCAACTATATACCGTTCTGGAAGAAGCCTTTCTGCAGGCCGGTGTTCTCGGCATGCCGCCGCCCCCGCCGGTATTCAATATGCAAAGCTGGTCGCTGTCAACTTTCGCCCACAAGCAGCAGCGCTGGGCCGCAACCTGCGCCTGGGCTGAGCAGTACGGATTTAAGCATCTCATTGGGGAGCTTTCAGCCGATGAGCTCTATGATGGCGATTAGCAGGTACAATTAAAAAGCCCGTCCGGAATATAAAAAAAGAGCAGGGGCTTGTGCCCCTGCTCTTTTTGATATTCTGTCTGCGCAACCAGGTGCATTCAGGTTGTCAATGCATCTCAGCCCTGTCCCTGGATCGGGATAATTTTCATGGTAACGCGACGGTTCATCTGGCGGCCGCCCTCATTGTCATTGCCGGCAATAGGCATGCCCTCGCCCATGCCGATGGTTTCAAGGCGCGACGGGTCGACATTTCTTGTCACCAAGCGCACTTTTAACCGCCTCGGCACGGCGCAGCGACAGCTGCTGGTTGTAGTTTTCATCGCCCTGGCTGTCCGTATGCCCCTCAATGCGGATGCGGCACTGGGGGTATTTATTCAGAACCTGGCAGACGCGGTCAAGCTCGCCGTAGGCGCCCGGCTTCAAAACAGAGGAATTGGTATCAAACATCATGTCGGCCTTGAAGGTGAGCTCAAGAATATCCTGGTCGCGCTTGATGCTGGCGCCCTCGACCTGACTCATGGCGTCTCTCAGGTCACGCTCCTGGTTGTCCATATACCGGCCGATGGCGCCACCGGCCAGGCCGCCAACCACAAGACCTGCACCAGCCCCGATCAAAGCACCCTTTTTGCCGCCTATTGCAGCGCCCAGACCAGCGCCTGCCAGCGTGCCGACGGCAGCCCCTATGCCAGCGCCCTTCTGGGTTTTGGTGGCCTCGGCGCAACCGGAAGCAAGAAAAGCAACAATGATAAGTCCCGCGATCATTTTTTTCATACTTTACTCCTTTTGTAATAGATTTATTTTTTTCAGCTTATTCAGCAAGCCATTTCCCTGTTCCGAGTAGTTGAACCCCTATCTTAAGAAATATATAGCACCCTGCTTCCGGCAAAACAAGTTTTCTGTACCTGTCATTTTTGCAGAAACAGCAACTGGTTCAAGCCGGATGCATTGTTTGTTTATCACGCATGCACAAAAATCAAGGCTCGGTGCAGACAGACACCCTTTTGTCAAAGTATCCCAGAAAATTTCCATAGGCGTCATACCCCGGTATGCGCCTGACCTCCTCCCAGCACCGGCGGGATGCAGGCTGGCTGTAGCCGCCATATGCCACAGGAGCAGGTTGAGCATAACCATAGCCGCAGGTTTGGGGCCGGCTGTAATAGCCGCCACCGGTGAAGATGTTTCCTACGCCTGCAACGGTCCTGCCGGCCATTGAATTACTTCCGTTAAAGAGCAGGTCTGCACCGGCCACGCCGGCAAGTATTTTACCTGCCGTTGCCCAGCCGTTGGCTTCTGCCGTTGGCGCAGAGAAAAGGCCGCCCGCAAAGACAACAAAAGATATCGCCAGAAAACTGATATTTTTTTTCATAGTTAGCTCCTTTGCTTTCTTCTAGAAACCTTCTCTGGATATTGGTTTCCTCATGAAGACATAAACCTCTCTAGAAAGAATAGATATTCAAAGTGCATGCCAAGACCAGGTGATGCGCAATTGTCCGGAAATGCTTTAAATTTACACTGCAAAAAAAAACTCCTTATCTTGCCGTCTGATTTTTCATACGCATTTTCAAAAAATCGGACAGTTGAGCTGTTTTAAAAATCAATATGTTTTAACTATAGCATATTGCGTATTTCGCTGCGCAGGCTCCTTGCCAGCCCGCCTGATAAGCTCTGCCATTTCAGCCTCGGTGATGCAGTTTGACGAGCCTGCAGCGCGCACCACGTTTTCCTCAAGCATAATGCTCCCAAGATCATTTGCCCCGAAAAAAAGCGTCATTTGGCCGATATCCTTGCCCTGCGTGACCCAGGAGCCCTGAATATTGTCGATATTGTCCAGATAGATGCGCGACAGGGCCAGGGTGCGCAGGTAGTCAAGGGAGGAGGTTTCCGTGCCGCCGAGTTCAGTATTGCCCGCCTTGAAGGTCCAGGGGATAAAAGCCCTGAAGCCGCCTGTTTTATCCTGCAGGCAGCGCAGCAGGCGGAGATGCTCAATGCGGTCCTGCGGCGTCTCGACGCTTCCCAGCATCATGGTGGCAGTGGTCTTGAGGCCGACGCGGTGGGCCGCCTCCATGACGGCCAGCCAGGTGCCGCCTGAAATTTTTTCCGGGCTGATTCGGGCCCGCACGCCGTCGGTGAGTATCTCGGCGCCTGCGCCGGGAATGGAGTCAAGGCCCGCGTCCCGCAGCCGCATGATGACCGCCTCATAGGAAAGCTGTTCCTTTTTTGCCAGATGATGAATTTCAGGAGGTGAAAATGAATGGACAAAAACAGTGAAGCGCTGCTTAATGCGCCGAACCACATCCTCAAACCACGACAAGCCCCAGGCCGGGATTCAGCCCGCCCTGCAGCATAATCTGCGTTGCCCCCAGTTCCACGGCTTCCGCGACTTTTTCCAGTATCTCTTCCGGTGTGAGCTCGTAGGCGTCGGGGGAATCTGCAGTTGCGATAAAAAGCGCAGAACCGGCAGCGGCTTATGCAGATATTGGTATAGTTGATATTGCGGTCGATAAGAAATGTCGCCTGGCCGGGCGCATGCAGGCGCGCTGCCCGCTTTTGGGCAAGCTGTCCAATCTCCAGAAGGCCCGCCTCAAGAAACAGCCGCAGGGCTTCATCCTCATCTATGCGGCCGCCGTCATCGATTTTTGTAAACAGTTTTTGCAGTGTCATCACATGGCTTTCGAAAATGCTCAGGGCCCGCCGTCACGACAATTGCTTTGCATCGCAGCGCACAAACTCGAGCTTCGGTATCCGGTCCAGGGCGCCGATTTTTTTGGCTTTGGAAAGATAGGCTTTAAACCCCGCGCGATACTCGGGCCCAAAGCTGTACCGCAGGCCAGTAAAATACTTCCTGAGAAATGCTGCCGTAAAGGGCTCCCAGCGCGCGATTTCGCGGGAGATGGCATCCACCTGCTCAAAGCTTTCAATGATGGAACGCTTGAATGCTTCATACACCATGGCAACCCGGTCAGGATGCTTTTCGGCATAGCTTCGGCGCACGGCCCAGACCGCATATACCATAGCCTTGCCCGTCAGCTCTTTCCACTCCGCCCCGAGATCATACTGAAGATACCTGCCGGGACGGGCGCATGCCCGCAGGGCATCATCGCCGATAAGAAGGGCTGCGTCGGCCTCGCGGAACATCTCGGGCAAATCGGGCGGGCACTCAAAACACACGGGCTCAGCGCCGAACTTTTCGCGCAAAATAATTTTTGCCAGCACCTGAGACGTGGCAGACGTATTGGTGAGCGCCACGGGCCTGCCCGCAAGTTTTTCCGCCGGTACCTTGCTCACCAGCAGTATGCTCATGACCCTGCCGTTTGAGCTTACGGTCAGATCCGGAAGCAGCAGCAGGTCGCGGGCATGGCGGGCGTATTCGATAGCGGGCACCGGGCTTATGTCAAGCTTGCCGCTGAGAAGTTGCCGGCACAGGGCTATGGGCGTATCTTTATATAAATCCATGTCAAGAACTGCGCCGCTGCGCACCAGCATGTGGTACAGAGGCAGGCAGTTGAGAAACTGAATATGTCCGACTCGGGGGCGCATGTTGTAATCCGTTGTACTGGTATTTGGTTCTCTGTGTTGCATTGTTTTTCAAACTAGAAGTCAGAAGCCGGAATTCAGTAGCCAGTAGAAAAAAAATAAACTCCTTAAAGCCAGCTTGTTTTCTCTTCTGAATTCTGACTACTAAATTCTGGCTTCTATCTTAACTGCTTTCTACTATCATACCGCAGCTTTCACAACGGTACCGAGCTGCGTGTGTCTCGGCAGCGATTACTTTGTCAAAATCCCTGCGCCGCACTTTGTGAGCATCGAGGCACTCAGGGCAGCAATCTGCATCCAGCTCGCTCTCGGAAATGGTCAAATGGCAATGCCTGCACCGCAGCTTTGCGCTCGGCGGCGGGACCAGGGTCAGTATTTCGTGCCTGCAGGTGCTCATACATTCTATTATTCCACGGAGAGGCGCTCTGTTGCAAGCGCAATAGAGAGACCCTCTCTGCTGAATATCGAAGAGGGCGCTGTCCTTTTTTCGGCCCATGAGAACTGCGCACAAAAACAGCCTTGCCGGTTGACATAACACCTCATATCTGACCGCCCGCCGCGCCGCAAGATATTTAATCACGCCGCTTATTTTTGGCCCGACCGGCCCTGCCCACATCTTGCGCCCACATTTACATTGATACACAATCGCCCTCATTTTATAGTCTGCCAATCTCAAAGCAAGTTCCTATCAGTTGAATTCATGTTTTCTTATATGCGGTGCAGCCGCACAGGAAGACAGCAGCAGGGGGATTGCAACCGGTGGCTGCCGCCCATTAAATCCGGTATTTAACATGAAAAAAAACTGTACCTTGAAACAACAGTGGTAAGTTATTTTGTATCTCGGCCAAGCCGTGATATCATGATTGCAGGCCATCAGGAAGCCACCCGCGAAGCCTGGCCTCAGTTTGTTGAAAAGTATGAAGCGTTTATCTCTGCGCTTGTATACGATGAGGCCGGCAAGGGTGATGCCGAACAAGCGCGGCTTCGGATTGCCGCAATAGGGCCTTTTGCAATGTTTCAGATTACTGACGAGGCTCGAAGGCTTGCAGAAAAGATTATTATCAAAAAGGCTGTACCTGAGCAATATCCCGAAGATGCTCTGCATATTGCACTTGCAGCAATAAACGGAGCTGATATTTCGTTACCTGGAATTTTACGTACTTAAACAATCCGTTTATTCGCAGAAGAGTGCGGCAGATAGTCGAAAAAGAGGTCTGTGTTTGTCCGGAAATTTGTTCACCGGAAGAATTATTGCAGGCGGAAATATGAAAGATCAGATTGTTGAGGAAGTGCGCAAACATCGTCTTGCACATACCCGTAAATTTAAAGGGAACCTTTCAACCATCTGCGAAGATTTGGTGCGAATAGAACTTAAATCCGGCCATAAGATCGTCCGGGACGCTCCCAAAAAGCACGCAACACCAACTCGTGCACACGTACGGACAAATAAAATTGGTGGATGTCCCTAATTTTCCCGGCGATAACGAAACCGCAAATAATCTGGCGCTAAAATTTCTTCGCCGTAACTAAACGGCCATTTTTTTCTCAAAGGGCTGCAGGATCATCCTGCAGCCCTTTTTATAGTCGATGCCGTCGATTATCTCATTGCGGCCATACAGCAAGAGGCGGCCCTCCAGGCCTGCCGAGAGCAAGAAGCAGCACCCCATGCAGCGTACGTTTCACACCTGTTTCTTATTCTTTCGTTAGAGTGAAGGTATCAGTGAATTGAAAAATGCCATTGTGATACACATCTACAGACCATCTGCCGGGCATATATTGCACGCGGCTGCCTTGTATGCGAACGCCCCAATAGAGGCATCCCTCCTCATACTCAAGGACACGGTAATGACAGTGATATCTTGCCGAGTTCGGCCCATAGAATTTCCATTCCAGCACATCATTGATTTTGGCGTTTTTAAAGCTCAGCCAGCTGTGGAAGACGGCATCTGCCGTGCTGAAGCTGTCAACGGAAACCGGTATCGAGCAGGAAACACTGTCAATGTCTTTAGCCGTTACATGAGCAATGACGGTAAAGGGCTTATCTGCCGGGGGTGAAGGAAGCGCTTCAAACAAAAAATCCGTCCCTTTGTAGGAGATGGTAAACTGCTGATCAACGGCAAACCACTTGGGCAGGCAGCGTATTGTGCCGCTGATGGCAGCATCTTTTTTTAGTATTTTCAAACACAGGGAGTCATTATCACACTCTACAAGGGGCGCATTCAGATTGCCCCCGGCAAAAAAAGGGTGCAGCCTCAGGGTGTTGGAGCCCTGGACAATCTTCACATTGCGGGTGGAAAAAAGAAAGAGGCCCTTTGTAGCAGTGCAGCTGAATTGCAGGGCGCCGCTGTCCCGTGCAAAATCTATGTCCGCACAGCCGGTGACTGTGCAAATATTCTGATACGCGGCACAGCAATCGCTGTTTAAGGGAAGCAGTACAAGTAAAATTGCCAGCAGACTCTTTTTCATAAGCCAATCCCCCGAAATGATGGAATGAAAACTGCTCTATGTGTTTTCGCGCATTTTACAAAATGACGCGTGCTATTACAAGCTGTAACAAGGAGCTTTTGAGCGAGCAGACATGATAGGCCGACAATACAGATGCGTAGGCCTTATTGTGCATTCAAAACCTTAGATCATTTTAAGAAGAGCCTCTGAAAGCCTCATCCATATATCATGGGGGAGTTCGGGCTCCACAGCAGGGTTTTTGTCATCGGGGTCCTTGAAAAGAAAAAGCATGCCGGGCACTCCTGAACTTTTATAATCCGGCCCGGGAGCCCATCCGTCGCCGTCATTGTCGATATAGGGATCACTTTCCATAATCGGCCCCGGATCGTGCAGCGGGGCCTGCAGGCCAAGAGCGGTATTTATATTTTCAATCATGCGGTTTGCGATGACCGCCTGCCCCGTATACCCAGGGTGCACGCCGTCAAAAGTGAAGCAGCCTCCGCGAATCCACTTGCGGGTGAGCCTCCTGCCCCCGATTTCAAAAGGCGTGACCCCGGTAAGAATATCATTGAGCCACGGGCCGATATCAATCAGGTGAACGTTTTCCGCCCGTTTCTGAGCAGCCTGCCTGATGGCGGCATTGAAGCTGTCAATGCGGCTGCGTATGAGCCCCTGCTCGTACTCCGACAGCACCAGCCCGTCATTCTGCACGCCGTCGGTCTCCAGCACCCGGTTCACCGTTTGTCCGTCAGCGCCGGTGCTGAGCAGGGCATACATGCACATGAAGGTGATAAGGTTAATGCGGTCGCCGCGCGTAAAATCGATGACCGGCCCTTCCGGCTCCGCCGCGCGGGCAAATGATGCAGGCACGGTGTACTGCGGAGCAAGCTTGCGCAGATAGAATTCGAGATCATCGGAATCAAAAAGAAAACCTACCGAACTGTAATAGGGCAGGGTGCAGAGAAACATATCGGTTGTTTCATACAGGCCGGCGACACCGGTCTCAAGACGGGCTAGAGCATGCTCATACTGGGCTGCAAAGTCGGCAAGCTCCGTGAGATTGCGCTTGATTGAAGCTTCAGTATAGGGTTCAAAGGAAACTATGCCGTTTTCCTGAGCCCAGCGCAGCAGTGCGGCTACACCCGGTTTGAGCTCATTTTCAATGAGCTGAAACGGCAGCGGCGCAAATACGGGATTGTTCGTACCATAGCCCAGAGCCGCACTTGAGGAATCATTATTGCCGATCCACAGTATAAAGATCGCACGTGCAGTTTCCCTGCGATGCAGGAAGTTGAGCAGCCAGATGGCGCTGTCGATCTGGGATGCCGGTTTGCCGGTAAGTAAATTATATGGATAGAGCGAATTATCATAAATGTCTTGCAGTGCCCAGGGCAGCATCCCGTTGCAGAGGTACTCTCTGCTGCTTGTGGTCTGAGCGGCTCCCTCCCGTTTGTAATAGGTAAGCCCTTCGATATGAAAGATATCGGAGCCGTCAATGCCGAGATTTGTGGGCAGGGTGAAAGGGGCTATGCGCTTCTCATGCACGTTCAGCAGCGGCTGTATGAAACCGGTGTCCTGCACCTGCGACAATGATTCGTAAATTTTCTGAAGATAGGCGTTGTGCGTATTGAGGCTGTTGTCAGCGGCATCCATGGTGCCCTGGGTCAGGCTGTCGCCAAGACCGATGAGAACAGAGCTGTGATTGAGGGCTGAAAACGGCGCTGATGTGCTGCGCTCGGTGGCTGCTGCATGCAGGGGTGCTGAAAAGAGAAGGATCAGGAGCATGATAAGGCGGGGTTTACGGTTCATAGAAATACATCCGATCTCCACATGCGTCCAACAGCCACGTGCGGTTCTTTTTCCATATAAGAACGTAGCATAACCCTGTTGATCTTTCAAACTACGTGTCTGCATCGGTATGGGCATGCGCAGGTGATCTCATTTTCAGAAATCGGGCATGCATCAAGGAATTTAATCCTCTATGATGCTGCGATACCCTGCATCATTGAATCCGATACTACGTCACCGGCAAAACGCAAAGCCTGGGCCCGGCTGATACAGAAGATTTACGAGGTCGATCCGCTCACCTGCCCTCAGTGCAAGGGAGCAATGAAGATCATCAGCGTCATAGACCAGCCCGAAGTAGTAAAACACATATTGCAGCACCTTGGGCTGTGGGAGATGCAAAAAAAACCACCGCCGAAGATCAAATTGCCGCCATCGGCATATTATGCCGATGAACAAATCCCCACATATGACAATGTTGACCCAGATTAGCCTTTTGAAGCCTATATTTGATGGGTACATTGTAGGGGTTCAAAATTTTGAACCCCTACGAAACGATCAAGCTGCGCACAAAAACAGCCTTGCCGGTTGACATAACACCTCATAGCAGCCGCCCGCCGCGCCGCAAGATATTTAATCACGCCGCTTATTTTTGGCCCGACCGGCCCTGCCCACATCTTGCGCCCACATTTACATTGACACACAATCGCCCTCATTTTATAGTCTGCCAATATACAAAGCAAGTTCCTATCAATTTATCAATAATTATCAATCAATATCAATTATTGTCTCCAAGCTATTTATGTAAATACCATCATTTATGCAAAGCGGTCACGTATTTTGATTTTTGACATATCACACAATAGTTCCAGGTGGTCTGTTTTTTTGCGCAAGGAGACAAGAATATAGAAGGGGGAAACCGCACTGGGATTATGCCGCTTGACAAGCCATTTCTTAAAATATACAATAATAGTATATTATGAGAAACGAAAACTGTAAATCAAAACGAATACTTGAACTGGCGGGAACCCTCCCGTCTTTTAGTGCTGCCGATCTGGCTCCTTTAGGGGAAAAAAGGCAGTATTTGAATATTGTTCTGTCCCGCTATGTAAAACGGGGAATTCTGCTTCGTTTGCGGAAAAACCTGTATGTTGCCAAAAGCTATCTGGACCAGGCCGAGCGCAAAGGAATCTTTTCTGATTACGTTGAGTTTACTGCCAATAAGCTTTACGCGCCTTCATATCTTAGCCTTGAGTATGTCCTTCATGAGCATAACTTGCTGACGGACTTGCCCCGGAACATCACTTCCGTGGGTATGCGAAAGACCGATCATTTTTCCAATGAGCTTGGCAATTTTATTTACCATACAATCAAAGAAGATTTGTTCTGCGGTTTCAAGGTCATTAAGAAGGGAAACTTTTCCATTCTTAAAGCCACCAAGGCCAAGGCGCTTTTTGATTTTCTTTATTTTCGGAAAAGGCTGCTGGTGGACCGGAAGGCTATCGAAGCTCTGAGGCTCAATCTTGATGAATTCAATAAAAATGATTTCAAAGAGTTGGAAGGCTACGTTGCCAAAGAAGGATCAGCCAAAATGAAGGAGATTATTAATTGGCTAAAGTAAATACGATTATGGAAGCGATCAAACCGGTTCTTGTTAATATTGTGCAGGACTCTCCGTCCCGGAACAATCTTTTTAAACGGAATCTCTTGAAAGAGTATCTTCAGATTGTCGTTTTGGATTTTATATATTCCCATCCGGTTTACAGCCAACTTCTTTTTTACGGCGGTTCGGCGCTGGCGCATTGTTTTGATCTTCAGCGTCTTTCTGAAGACTTGGATTTCATTGATGAGTCAAAAAAGATTAAAGTTTCGGAACTGGCTAAAGACCTGGAAAACTATTTTACCACCCGCACCGATCTTCCGGTCAAAGCCACTGTTCAGAAATTCCGTATCTATCTGAAATTTCCCATTCTTCGGGAACTGGATATTTCCGGAAGGGCTGAATCCGATGATTTATTTTTAAAGGTTGAGGTGTATTCCGAGTTTGACTTCTGTGAGCATTATTCAACCGATATCCGGCCTGTTTTTAAGTATAACCGGTCGGTGCTGATTAAAACGCTGGATACGGCGACGCTTATGTCCACTAAGATCAGGGCGATCCTTTACCGAAAGTGGGAAAAAACTGATAAACAGGGCCAGACCATCGTAAAAGTTAAAGGCCGGGACTATTTTGATCTCCTGTGGTATCTGCAGAAGGGGATGAAGCCAAATCTGGACTGCATCGAAGACGCTAATACCATGGATGAGCTTAAAGAAAAATTCTTGGCGATAGTTTCAAAGATTGACAGCCAGAGCATCCAGCTTGATCTTGAAGCGCTCATTGCCGATGCCAATTTCGTTAATAATTTGAGCCGGAATATGAAGGCGATCCTGGAACGGGAGATTTCAGAAAAATTGTGATTTCAAAAAAGCAAGATTGCTCGGGAAGCTTTTGACGGCAAGCTTGAATTTTAGATAATCCTAATTCCGAAATGGCCATTTTATTTTCACCGGTTTTTTGGATGACTTTTTGGATGTAACGTTTTTTTCTGGTGGCTTTGCTTCAAGACTGTTTTTGATGGCTTTTAATTCTGCAAGAATATTTTTTTGTTGTTCTATGAGGTCTCTTAACGCCTCAGAATTTTCCCCGGTTGCTTTAACGTTTTTATCAGAGGATATTGTTAGGGTGTTCTCAGGGGCTTTCGTGTATTTATCCATACTCTGAGCAAGTTCAGCTGATGAATCTGCTCCTGACTTTGCGGTTGACATACCACCTCTTAGCAGCCCGCCCGCCGCGCCGCAAGATATTTAATCACGCCGCTTATTTTTGGCCCGACCGGCCCTGCCCATATCTTGCGCCCACATTTACATTGACACGCAACAGCCCTCATTTTATATTCTGCCCATCCCAAAGCGAGTTCCTAGCAATTGAATTCCCGTCCTGATTTCAGCAGCTTGCGCCATGAAAACTCCAGCACCGTTTTCCATGCATCCTGAAGCCCGGCCTGCGGATCACCTTCAAGATAGCGTTGTAGAAAAAACAGACGATGCGTGCGGGAGACCAGGGCTGTATTGAGAAATGAGCAGTTAAGCCGCGCAAGATCGCGGCATCTTTCAGAAAGAGGAGCTGCAGGGCCGCAGCCGGGTTGCATCAAGGTCGATAAACCAGATTTGTTCGCCGCCCACCGCTGTCTGCTGCAACCAGGATGTTTTTTGCCTTAAGGTCGCCATGCACCATGCCCTGATCATGGGCTGCTTTAAGCAGCACGGCCAGACGGCCTATGAATGCGCGCTTTTCATCAATGGGCCATGCGGTAAAATATTTTTCCACATACCGGTCAAGGCCGTCGGCTCCGGCCAGCGCCCGTGTCACCAGATACGAAGCCTGCAGGAAGCCGAACCGGCGGCGCTCAAAAAATGCCAGCGGCTCGGGAGTAGGAACATGCCGGGCACGAAGATCCCGGGCCGTCTGCCATGCACGCCGCGCCCGGGACCTGCGCAGCAGATACCTGACGGCGAAAAAACAGCCCTTTGGATTATAGCGTTTCACATACACCGGCCAGGGCAGCTCCGGCGCCTGCAGCAGCAGCGCCGAGGTGGTCGGCGAGTTTTTAAGAACCACTGCATCAGGGCGATTGAAAAGAGCATCAGGCGCTTCAAGCAGCTTGAGCAATGCAGCCTCATGTGCCCCGAGCTTCATGCAGCCGCGCAGGCCGTGCGTGACCAGCTCACGCATGTCTGCATCATGCACATTGCCGCAGGGAAAAAACTGCAGCTCTTCGCGCATATCGGCCAATCGCCTGCCAGCCCGCAGCAGTGTTTCGCGCCAATCGGCCAGCCTGCGCACATACATCCGCATGAAAAGCAGCTGCGCCCGTGATGGCGCCCGGCCCCACAGCACGGCATCAAGCATGCGCAGGTTATCGATGCGCCGGCGGCCTGCGCCGGGGCGCTTCAGCTCCAGCTTGTCCACATCTGCAAGGTACAGGCAGGGAATGCCGTCGGCAGCTACCCGTATGAGCACATCGCCCAGATGGAAACTTGTTGACAGGAGGCAGACTTTCCGCAGCTGCGCGGCAAAGGCGGCAAATACATCTATCAGATCCGTGTTGGCGGGGAGATTGAGAGAGTCCGGCCGGGGACCATGCCGGTCCAGAAAGTCTTTGAGCGGCATGCTGCCGGGTATGGTTTCAACAACCAGATATGCTGCGCGGATAAAGCCCATGCTCTTGCGGCAGCCAATGGCTATGGGCCGCCGCAGCGCAATGCCGCGGGCCTGCACGGCACGGGCTGTTTCCCAGTATTTTAAAAAGCGGTCTGCGCAGGCGCCGGCGCGAAACCCTGAGCTGCTGCGCACCTCCATATCGGCAGTGCCTGCCACAGGCGTGCCGTCGCGGGCGATGAGGGCGGAAAGAGCTGAGGGGGTAAACTGATTTTTAAAATCGTCGGCCAGTATCCAGTTGGCTGTTTGCCGGACATGTTATTTTGCATACCTGTTAAGAACGCGCGTTACGGCATCGATCACATCCTGCACATCCCGGTCGGTGAGCTTTGCCGACAGGGGCAGCGATATGGTCCGGTCTGATATGTAGAGCGCATGGGGAAAATCATCGCGCTTATAGCCGTAGGTGTCCCGGTAATAGGGATGCGTGTGCAGAGCAATATAGTGAATGCCCGTGCCGATTTTTTCCTCGTGCAGGGCCTGCTGGATAGTGTCGCGGTCGCAGGTGAGGTCTTCAAGCTTTACAAGAATCGTATACAGGTGCAGCGCATGTTTGGTATCGGGCTGGGCAGGCGCCGGAATTTCAACGGGAAGATTTTTGAATGCCTCATCATAGCGCTTCCATATTTCCTGGCGGCGGGCGTAGTAGGCATTGATGCGGCCCATCTGGTGAATGCCCATGGCGGCCTGAATGTCCATCATATTGTATTTGAAGCCGGGGAACACGATCTGGTAGTGCTTATAGCCCTCGTCGGAAAAGCGCTTCCAGGCCCCGCGGCTCATACCGTGCAGGCCGTAGGTCTCGATCTTTTCGGCATACTCGTCAACACTTGTCGTGACCATGCCGCCTTCGCCGGTCACGATATTTTTGGTCACATAAAAGCTGAAAACGCCGATGTGCCCGATGGCGCCGATCTTTCTGCCCTTGTATTCAGACTCGATGGCATGGGCCGCGTCTTCGATGACCAGCAGGTTATGCCGCCGGGCTATGTCCATGATGGGGTCCATGTCGCAGGGCCTGCCGCACAGATGCACGGGGATGATAGCCCTTGTCTTTTCGGTAATTTTTTTTTCAATTTCCTTCGGGTCGATGTTCATGGTGGCGCGGTCGACATCGGCAAATACGGGCGTTGCGCCCGTGTGCACCACCGAGTTTGCCGGTAGCGGCAAAGGTCATGGGCGTGGTGATGACCTCATCGCCTGGTTTCAAGCCCGCGGCTATCATGGAGAGGTGCAGCCCTGCGGTGCAGGAGTTGAGGGCAAAGGCGTATTTCGTGCCGATATAGGCCTTGAACAGCTCCTGGAATTTCCCCACGCGGGGGCCGGTTGAATCCAGCCCGAGCGCAGGCAGTCGACAACTTCCTGAATCTCGGGCTCTTCAATGATGGGGCTTCCGAATACCAAAAATGAATCGCGCATGTAAACCTCTAGGGTTTGATAATGGTGCTGATTGTTGCTTGTTATCGTATGAATTGCACTGCAACATCTTGACACTGTATCTCGCGACCTTTTGTTGTGTTCTACCATCTTTTGCGTCTTTTTCAAAACCTTTAATGCAAAGCGCTTGTCGCGGGCCGTGAGGCGATCCGTGCCGAGATAGGTTTTTAAAAACCGCAGGCGGTTCGTGCGGGAGATGATGTCTGCCGGAGCGGAGTAATTGAGCGCGGCAATGTCTTTCACCAGCCAGCGCTCCGGCACTGCGGCCCGGCGCTGCACGCGGTGCAGGTCAACAATGTACAGATTCCCCCGGCCATCCCTGAGAATATGGCACAGGTACAGGTCGCGGTGATTGAATCCGCAGGCATGCATCTTCTGTATCAGGCCGGCAAGGCGGGAAATCAGTTCCACTTTAGCTGCGCGCGGCGAGCTGTGTCTGCCCGAGATAGTCAGCAAGCCGCGTGCAGCCTTCCAGGGCTTGCGTTACAAGAAACGACCCGTGCTTCCGGCCCGCAGCAATCGGCACAACTGTGGGCAGGCCGGCGCGGTGAAAGGCTATGATATTTTCAAATTCATCAAAAGCCGTCGGCTCGGGTGACAGCAAGAGCAGCATTTTAAGAGCGGTAAAAAATCCTGCGGGGAAGTGCCGTTTGAGATAGGCCCGGCTGCCGTCGCGAAGCGTGAATACCACGGTTTTGCGCTGCGGAATGGCATGTTTGACAACCTCTCCCCGCTCAAGCCCCATCATGGCGTCATAATCAAGAAGGCCGTTGTCGCGGATGGCTGTTTCAAAGGCTTCGTTGAAGGCTGTGCCGTCGGGTTTGTAGCAAATGCAGGGAAGAGGGCTGCTCATGGCGACACACCCTTTTCAGACACTATTTCGCGATACAGTGCCAGCGTCTCATGCACATTGCGCTCAAGCGTAAATTCTGCGGCGCGCTGCGCAGCCCGCACAGCCATATCTTTGAGCCCGGCGTGGTTGTTCTCCAGCGCCGCGGCAATAGGCGAGACTATCGCCTCTATATTCCAGGGCCTGTCTGCAACAATGCCGCTTGCACCGCTGTCGATGATATCGGCAGCTCCCGTCAGGAGCGACGTGGCAACGGGCAGGCCGCAGGCCATAGCCTCGAGGCAGACATTGCCGAAAGGCTCGTAGAGAGCCGGATGCACGAGCAGGTCGGCGCAGTGATAGGCCTCGCGCATGTCAGGCAGGCTTCCGAGAAACACCAGCCGTCCGGCAAAGCGTTTTTGGCTCGCCATGCGCATATAGGGGGCCTGATTTCCCCGGCCCGCGACCAGCAGCCACGGTTTATACCCCCTGCCGCACAGCTCTATGGCATACTGCAGGGCGAACTGCAGGCCCTTGCGCTTAAAATCATTGCCTGCGAACAGCAGCACCGGGTCTGATTCGCGAATGCTTAATCGGGAACGCGCAGCTCGTCGCATGGGGCCGTGCTCAGCCATGGTGAACTGCTGCAGATCAACGCCATTGTATATAAGCCTGATGGCTTTTTCCGGCACGCCGTAATAGTGCATAAGCTGCAGCCGGCACAGCTTTGAAATGGCTATAATGCGGCGATAGTTGCCGGGCTTGAAAATAGCGGCCTCGATGCCAAGAATCGCCATATGCCGCGGGCTCAGGTGTTTGAGCCAACGCTTAACGGGATTGACATAGTTCAGGCGCAGCCAGTGAACATGCAGAGGCTCGGCCACGCGGTACACATCCGAGGGAAACACCTGCGAAAGGCCCTGAACAATGTCAAAGGATTGTTCGGCAACGAGCCGGCGGGAGTTGCGCTGAAAAGAAATATTTTTAAGGGGCGACGGCCTTTTGATAAATGGTACACGGTGCATGGTTATGCTGCGGGGTTCATACTCCCATCTACCCGCAAAAACATGCACGTCGTTCCCGGCATCGGCCAGCCCTCGCGCCAGGTTCACCGCATAGCGCTCAGCCCCGCCGCGCAGGTGATCATATTCTTTTCTGATGAGGGCTATTTTCATGAATTTTATTTCATTAAATCGACAGGTAGGCAACGGTCACGACCGTTCCCTACGGTTTGGTTTTCCTCAGACCCACATCCGCAGGGCACAGGCACAGATGCCACCAGAGAAGGCGGCTGTAGACGATGGTCTTTTCCCGGTAGCGCGCCTTGGCGCCCAGGGTCAGACACAGTCCGAGCAGGGTAAGGGTAAGATTCAGAAAGAGCTTTACGAAGCGGCAAACCCGAAGTGTATAATAGGTGGAGGTGTGGCGGTTTTTCTTGAAAAAATGATACAGGGAGCGGTAATACTCGATCCATGACAGCGCGGGCCTGTGCCGTTTGCTCCGGCCCTGCAGGTGCACGATTTCGACCTGCGGGAGATGATGTATTTTGAAGCCGGCCCGGCGCATGCGCAGACACCAGTCGGTCTCCTCGAGAAAGAAAAAATAGTCTTCATCAAGCATTCCGACACGCCGAATGGCGGTAAACCTGACAGCTATACAGGCGCCGATGAGAGATTCGACCTCAAAGGGCTCGGTCTCCCGTATTGCTTTGCCCGCATACTGTTCAGGAAAGAGCCGGCGCAGCAGGCTCTTGTTCAGAAGCTCCGTTGCAAGGGTCGGGAAATTATCAAAGCTGTTCTGCGCTTTGCCGTCGGCCCCGACCATGCGGGGCCCTGCCATGGCAGTGTCGGGATTATCCTCAAGAAACTGAATGAGGCCGCTTACGGTGGTATCCCGCAGCACCGTATCACTGTTGAGCAGTAGCACATAGCGGCCTGCAGCGAGCTTTATGGCCTGGTTGTTGGCGCGGGCAAAGCCCTGGTTCTCGGTATTTTCGATGAGGCGCACCATGGCGCCGAACTGCTCGCGCACGGCCTGCTGGCTGCCGTCGGTAGAGCCATTGTCCACCACGAACACTTCATAGTCATAGCCCTTAACCGTATCGCGGATGGAGGCCAGGCAGTCAAGCAGCAGCGCCGGGTGTTCCAGTTGACGACGATGAAAGAAATATCCATAGAGTAAAAACCCTTTAAAATCGGCTCATTCTATAGGAAACGGCAGGGGGTGTAAATGCAAAATATCCGTGTGCGGTTTTATGAGAAAACCTTCATTCGGTTGTATTGCAGGAGCGTGTTCCTCCCTTTTCAAAAAGGGATGTCAGGAGGAATTTTATATTTTTTATAAATCCCCCATGCCCCCTTTGCTAAAGGGGGATTGAAAAAAACAACTACTGCTTCATGATATGACCGTACAGGGCGATGCTGTACGTGAACGTTATCCCTTAATAACACCCAGGGGCCGCAGGCGGGCGATCTTTCTGCCCACGCCCGCGGCATCAACCACATCCACCACCATATTCACGTCCTTGTATGCCTCGGGCATTTCCTCCGCCAGCGTTCCCTTTGCCGCTGCGCGCACGATAATGCCCCGGTCCTGCAGCTCCCGTGAAATTGACCGCCCATGAGCAGCCTTGATGGCCTGATGCCGGCTCATCAGGCGGCCCGCGCCGTGGCAGGTGCTGCCGAATGTTTCTTCCATGGCGCGCTGCGTGCCGGCAAGCACGTAGGAGCAGCGGCCCATGTCGCCGGGAATCAGCACTGGCTGGCCCGTATCGCGGTAGTCATCGGGCAGCTGGGCATGGCCGGGCGCGAAGGCGCGCGTGGCGCCCTTGCGGTGCACGCAGACGCGGCGGGGCTTGCCGTCGACACAATGCTCCTCGATTTTTGCTATGTTGTGGCACACATCATAGACAAGCTCCATGTGCAGCTCCCGCTGGTTGCGCCCGAGCACTGTCTCAAAAGTTTCGCGCACCCAGTGGCCGATGATCTGGCGGTTGGTAAATGCATAATTTGCCGCGCAGGCCATGGCAGCCAGATAGCGCTTGCCCTCGGGCGAGCTTAAAGGCGCGCAGCAGAGTTGCTTGTCCGGAAGCTCTATGCCGTATTTCTGCGATGCGCGGAGCATTTCCTTCAGAGAATCATCGCACACCTGATAGCCGAAACCGCGGGAGCCTGTGTGCACGGTCACGGCGATGAAGTCCTTGCGCAGGCCGAACTTTGCCGCGACGCTTCTCGTCATACACCTCATCAACCCAGTCGATCTCAACAAAGTGATTGCCCGAACCCAGAGTTCCCAGCTGCGGGCTGCCCCGCTCATAGGCTTTGTCGGATATGCCCTCGGGATCGCCCCCGGCAATGCAGCCCTGGTCCTCGATATGCCGCAGGTCCTGCGCTGTGCCGTACCCGTGCTCAACCGCCCAGGCCGCGCCCCGGTGCAGCACATCGCGGTGCTCGCGGTTTTTGAGCTTCAGGTCTTTTCTGTGCGAGCCCACGCCCGAGGGAATATTTGCAAACAGCCCTTCAACCAGGGCCTGCATCTTGCCGGTGATGTCGCCCCTGGGTATGGCGGTGCTCATGAGGCGCACGCCGCAGTTGATGTCGTACCCCACGCCGCCCGGCGACACCACGCCCTCGTCCATGTCGAAGGCCGCCACGCCGCCGATGGGGAAGCCGTAGCCCCAGTGTATGTCGGGCATGGCCATGGAGCTGCCGACAATGCCCGGCAGGCAGGCCACGTTTGCCACCTGCGCCAGGCTCTGATCGCTTCGAATCGTGTCGAGCATGGCGGCGCTTGCGTAGATAATGCCGCTGGTGCGCATGGGTCCCTGCCTGCCGATGCGCCAGCGGTTATTGTCGATCTTTTCAAGCTCAAAAGCCATGCCGCTTCCTCCTAAAAAAAGTAAAGACGGGGGGTTAGCCCGTCTTTATAGTATAGGTAGTACAATTGGCGTTTGACAATAGATTAATTGCTGCGCAGCGCTGTATGGCCGGTTAATGCTTACCTGCGGCAGGCGCAGAAACAGCCAGCAGCTGCTGTTCCTGCGGGTGGGGCCCGAGAACGGTTATCTTTCCGGTCTCGATATCATACAGGGCGCCAACGATTTTCACCTTGCCCTCCTTGGCGCGGTCGCGGATCATGGCGCTCTTTTTCAGCAGGTCTTCAATCGACTGCCAGACATTCTGTGTGATGGCACTGCTTACCAGTGCGTCGCCCTGCGCTGAAGGATTGTTCTTCTTTGCCTTGTCAACGGCGGGCTTGATATTGTCCACAAGAGCGGGGATGCTGCCGTGAACCTCGGCGCCGGTTGCAACCGCAGTCACCGCCCCGCATTTGCTGTGCCCCAGCACCATCAGCACCTGCGTACCCAAATGATCAACGCCGTATTCGGCAGAGCCGATTTCGTCGGTATCAGCCACATTTCCGGCCACGCGGACGACAAAAAGGTCGCCGATGCCCTGATCAAAAATATATTCCGGCGGCACGCGCGAATCCGAGCATGAAAGAATGGTTGCAAAGGGTTTCTGTCCTTTGTCCGCCGTCTCGGTGCGGCGCGCCTGGTTGATGCCGGCGTGCAGGCAGGTGCCTGCGGCATAGCGATTGTTGCCGTCGGCCAATTTTTTTATGGCCTCGTCAGGAGAAATGCCGGGGCCTGAGTGCGAGGCAAAAGCCGGACATGTCAATGCAACGAAAACGATGACTGAAAGAAAATTGATACATGTGCGTTTCAATGCGATCTCCTTTTTAAAGAATTATGATAACCGGTTAAATTTTATTTCCATTATTGCATTGTAATTTTTCTCCGTGATGCTGTCAATCCGCCGCTTCAATAAATTGTTGAAAGTTTCTTGACAAGAAAAAAGAAAGGTCTATAATTTAGTTAGAATATCAAACAATACGTGATGGACAAACATCGCATGAAGCTGCATTCTAAACACCACAGGTTGTTTCTGGTCATAGGCTTGGTGTATCTCACCATGTGCCCTCATTCTTATGAGGTGACCGCAGGAGTATTTGAGTACAGCGCGATCGGCAGCAGAATAGAACGCCTGGACCAGAAGAACCACAGGGATGCCCATGACAAAATGCCCCATACCATGGCAGAGCTTGCCTTCAGCGGAAATACTGAAGCCGTGGAATCAGCGCACATGCTTTGCCGTGCATATGAAAACCCCCAAAAAATCAAGGCCAACCAGCTTGTAAGCATCAAACTCAGGCTATGATAGTGCCCTCCTGAAAGCTGTCGTTTCCCAGCATATATGAGACATCTACTGCGCACAGCATCAGCGGTGCGCGCTGCGGGCCCTGCATGCAGGGATAAAACTCGCGGACAAAGCCATCAGCATGATGACTCCCGCACTCCGTAGACATGTACAAGGAGGGCACAGCAATGAAGCACAAATTATCATACACAACTGTTTTTTTGGCTGCGGTAAAGGCAGTCGGGATATGCGGCGCTTTGCTTCTGATGTTCAGCGCGTTCTGTCCTGACGGCATGGCCGCAGAACAGGCCGGCCCGGACAAACCCCTGATCATCTATTATTCGCGCACTGGCCACTGCCGGCTTATTGTTGATACGATTAGAAAACATATCGATGCCGACGTCCTTGAAATCAAAGATACCAGGGACCGGTCGGGCCCGCTCGGGTATATGAGTGCCGGAATTGATTCCTTTTTCGACCGGGATACCGTCATTGAACCTGCCCGCCCCGACCTCTCAGGCCATGACGCGATCATTCTCGTCTCCCCCATTTGGAACTGGAAGCTGAGCGTTCCCATCCGCACGCTGATCCGCCAGGGCGGTTTTAACGGCAAAAGCGTCGCGGTTGTTACAACCGGCAATAACGAGGTGAACAAATATTCACAGTACGGTGACGATGCCCCGTTTTTGAAGCGGTTCTTCAGGGACTACATTCGGGACAAAAAAACGGGGATGCAGCAGATAGTTCTCAACGCCGAAGCCCGGGTCATCGCGCATCACCATGTCGCGACACAGGAAAAACCCCTTGAGGAAATCAGGGCTGCCGCAAACGGATTTGCAGATGTGCTGGCCACTCAGCTAGCGCTGCGAGGGCTGCCGCACAATCCCCTGTCAGACTCTTCAGACAGCACACTTATGAAATAAAGGAGAAAGCTTTATGATAACGCAAGTAAAGACAAAACAGGACCTCATACAGGCAATAATGCAGAAGGCCGATGAAATCCATGTGTGCGATGACAATCTCGCCCTGGGGATGATTACGCGGCCGAAAAAAAACCGGCTCACTTTTTATGCCATGCTTGTCAACGGCTATAAGCTGCGCAAGGTGCAATCTCTGGGCAAGTTCGATGTGACGCTTGTCAAAGATCAACCAGCGGCATAGGCCGTTGCATGCTGGTCGCCACGGGCTGTGCTTTTTTGAATGCAGGGGCTGTTTTTAAACCATTAACCCAAGTTTGAGGAGCTGCTTATGTACGAAAGAAAAATCGATGTCGCCAGCGAAAGCTACAATACCCTTACTTCTCGCATCCCCGAAATCATTGGAAAACACCCTGGCGTCATAGCGCCCCTGATCATTTGGAAGCCCAACCCTCTGCAACTGGTAAAGCCGGTAAGCGCTTCACGGGTAAGCGGGATGATGGAAGTTGAGCTGCGCATACGGGAGGGCAATGAAGAATTGGAAAAGAACCTGAAGAAGATCGTCTTGACCATTGACGGCAGACAGTTTGAATTTGACAAGCACCCGTGCGTTGTGCAGTTTGACACATCCCCTGCCAGCCAACGGCTCATAAAAATAGCCGCAAAGGCCATCGGCACCAGCGAAGACCAGGACGACGCGGTGCTGGCGTCCTTCTATACCAATGTGCTGGCTGAAAACGGGACATTTGACACCTCAAAGCCCCTTCTTCTCTTTGCCGGTGTTTTTGAGCCCAAAATCGAAAATACCCGGGGCGAGTGGACGCCGGCCATGTTCGAGGCCGCTTTTACGTTCTCAAAAAACATTATGAACCATTTGATGCACTACGGCTATATCCCCGATTTTTTAAAGGAAGTGGACATGATGACCTCGCTCATCGATCCGACGCAGCTTCACAAGGGATTTGAAGAATATAAACCTAACAGGCTTGTCGACGTCCAGGGCCGGGAAACCGGCCCTGGCTGCGACGGCAAAACCTATTCCGAAATGATCGATGCCACCCTGTGGATGGAAAAGACCAAGACCAAGCTCGGCACGGTACTGCGAGGGTATCATATCCCGGAGATGGGGCTGCCCAATGACATACCCGATATTTATGAAGTGTTTGCCGCCCACATAATAGGCAACTACTGGCGTTTTGAGCCTCAGGGCGGCATGCGGGCATGGGACCAGACCCAAATTGTTTTCAACGATATCATGGACGGCCTGAAGCGGCATGGCGCGCAGATTCCCTGGGAGAGGCATTCACTGCTTGTAGGGGAAAAACCCACGCACCTCAAGGAAATTATCAAGAGGCAAATTGCAGAAAACAATATTACGGGAGTGCTCCTCTGTGATTTCATAACCGACCTGAGCGATTTTGAAGATACCAAGGGCATGTGGGAAGACGCGCAGGAGGCCATTGATCTGGCGGAGCAGGAAACCGGCAAGCGGCTGCCGCTGTCAATCCTCTATACAACGCAGGGGGATCTGATGGGCACCAAGCCCGCGTTTGCCGAAGCGGCCTTCAGGCTTACGCAACATGAGATCAACTCCTGCGGCATCCCCGACACGGCAAAGGTGGGCATCATCCTGGGCGAGCACGGCTTCCCGCCGGGCAACGAGGAGGACGATGTTATTGACCTGAATATGGAAAAAGTGCGGCAAAATATGCGCCTCGTGTACGAGCGGGAGGTGCCGAAGCTCAGGGCCGGGGTTACCGAGTTCTGCTTCGGGATGAACGAGTTCAACAACCATCCCGATTCCTGGCATGTGTCTTCGATGGAGTGCATGGTCGACTACCTGCACCGCGGCTTTGACGTCATCATCTTTCAGCCCTACTATTTCATCAATGAAACGATAGATCTTTTTGAGCACCTGCGGCACTGGGCCTTTGAGGTCGACGGCATTGCCGAGCACGAGTTCCATGGAGGCCATGAGATAGGGCACAACTACAGAAGCGATTTTGACTTCCGGGGTGCGAGGATCATCATAACCGGCTCGCTGCTGGGAAGGTATGAAAAAGAGGGGCAATCCCCCTTTATACAGGAGGCGTATGCCCTTTTCAAAGACAGCATCGTGGAAACGGTGATGAAACAACTGAAGTCGCTGTAAATGCCGCTGCTGTAAAGCAGAACCGGCATAGGAGAAAGGCGGGCGACACCCATCGTTTTTATTGACGGGTTTCGCCCGCCCTGTTTCACAGCAAATCAGGGTAAGCACTGCTTGGGCTTTCGGGAGCTGGCCCTGCTCAGCCGGTCTGCGAGCTGGAGAGTTTCCACAGCCAGAGGCTCAGGCCACCCAGGATAACAAGAACCAGCGCGCTTGGCCATAACGGCATGAGATGACCAGCCACAAGCACTTCCAGGCGTATCAAAAGCCGCACCAAATGCGCTATGGCCATCAGCCCGAACAAGGCGCTTGCTACTCGCAATCCTTGAATTTGGGAATTCATCTTTCATTACCCCCGTAAAATTTTTCCTGTATTCATTCATGCAGTAGCAGGTAGCAAGGCAGGAGTCAACCGACGTTTAAGGCTACTTTCTGCCGGCCTGTTGTTGAGCAATTGCACTGCCGACACGCCGGCAGTCTTTCCTGGGCGCATAAAAAATGACTTTGTTTCAGGTATGAAAAAAACCGCCCCCGGCACCCCTGCGTTTGTATGCTATATTATACAAGCATGGGTTGACATAAAAAAGTACCGGGGGTAAGGGGGCTTGCAGTAAAAACCACGATAAAAATCAAGCTGTAAAGTAATTACAGTATAAACAAACGCCCTGCCACCCCTCTCTCTTTCAATGCATTTTTTTCTGCAGAAAGGATCAAGAATGATGAAAAAAACAAACATTACCCTGCTCCTTATGGTTTTTTTCTCAGTGTTCATCTTTCGCAATGACGGCATTCCGGTCGCCGGGGCTGCCATCGACTTTAAAACTGAGGTTGTTGCCACAAGCGGCATCGATTTTTATGCCATTTGGGGCAGTTCGGCATCGGATGTGTTCGCCGGCGCTCAAGACGGTGTGCTGTATCATTACAACGGCACAGCCTGGAGCAATATATCAGAATATAAAGCACTAACAAACAATGATATCAAAGCCTTCTGGGGCACGTCAGGCTCTGACGTCTACGCGGTGTGTTTTGGTTATGGTGCTGAGAAAATTCTTCATTATAATGGAACCACATTATCAGCTTTGAATATCACCATTCCAGATGAGCCCCCCTATGATGACGAAATTAAAGATTTCGGATTCAATGACATCTGGGGCGTGTCCGACTCGCAGATATACCTGGTTATGGGCCGGGCTATTTATTTTTTTAATGGCAGCACGATAGCAAGAATGCCCTCGGAGCCGCTGCCGGGGTCTCCATATACGGAACTGATAATGTCCCCCCGTGCAATCTGGGGAACATCTGGTTCAAACATTATTGCTGTTGGCACGGATATTTACAGCTATGACGGCAGCAAATGGCGCCTGATGCATGATCTTGAAGAAGGCGTATATTTGCAGAATATATGGGGAAGTTCTGCAACAGATATATATGCCGTGGGCGGCACATCAGGCACAATCACGGGAGTTGTTTTTCACTATGACGGCAGCTCATGGACTCAGGTGGCCATCGGCGATATTGCAGAGCCGTTCCAAAGCGTGTGGGGCAGCTCACCCTCTGATATCTATGCTGCAACCAATTCAATTATCCTGCACTATGACGGGAGCAGCTGGGCCCCGGTACCTTCGCTCCAGGGTGCCACCAAGTATTGTATCTGGGGCAGTTCGGGTGAGAATGTGTATGTTTCCACCAGTTCCGGATGCATCTTGCACTATCAGGAGAACGGCGGCTCCGATAATGGCTCTCTTACGGGAACGGTAACTAATGCATGGGGAGAGATACTGCCGGGCATGGTGGTGCAGCTGACCTATAATGGCAAAGAGCATAGAGACCACAACCGATGAAAACGGCATCTACAAGTTCCCGTTTAACGATGCCTTCGGCAGGCAGGCCCGGCTGAGCCTTGTCATGCAGTGCCGTGACGGGCAGACCACGTATTTTACCCTTGCAGACAAACTCAGCCCCCTTACTCCCCATGTTGTGCGGGAAACCTTCACCATACGCACGGCGGCTGACCTGAAGCATGATGCCGTCGTTCAGGACAAACAAAGGGGCACGGAGTATCTGGGAGACGTCTACAGAGATATGCTGGAGGCGCTTGCCTTCTATAAGGAAGTGCTGAAAGTTCAGCCCGAGCCCTGTATGGTTCTACCCTTCTCAAACGGCAAGACAAAATATATCCCGTCGGGAAAGGGCTTTCAGATCAGGGATGTAGAAACTATTTACAAGGGCTACAATGAAGACATGCGCTCTCCTCTTATTGTGTTTCATGAATATTCCCACCATATCATGTATTGCCTGTATGGCAGTAAATTCCCCGCGCCGCCCGCAGGCGCAACGCCCGAAGAAAAAAATCATGGCGGGTACATGAACCCCTCCACTTCAGACAGCTTTGTCGAGGGCTTTGCCCAGTTTATGACCCGGGTAATGATAGCCTCATACAGCGGTCTCCCCTCCGGTGCCGGGGATGTTAATGAGCGCGCATGGGACAGCTTCGGTTATGCAGAGGAAGACGCGGTTGACGGGGTGTTCTGGGACCTGCATGACGGCATAGACCCTCTGGACAATGACAGCCTGCAGCTGACGCTTGACGAGATATGGGCAGTGCTCAAAGACTATCGCGCCAACATGCATGAGGTGTATAAGGGATTTATAGCGGCCTACCCTGAGAAAAAAACGGATATTGACCGGATTTTTATCAATCATGGTTTTTTTGCCGACAAGAATGAGGGGAATAAAAAATATGACTTCAGGGAGCCCACCTGGGGAGACCCTGAGTTGCGTGGCGACCCCTACATTGATCTTGCAGAGCCCGTAAAGTTTGATGCCGGCGAAACCATAGGCCAGGCCACCAACTATCAGAGGCCGGAGCGCCACAGCCAGGAGCCCTGGCCCGGCCATTTTATAAAGACAGGCGACGCCTATCCGTTTTTTAAAGTGACCTTCACGTTCCCTGAGCATCCCTATCTTGACTATGACCTGTATCAGGAGCAGCAGGACGGGCTTATTTATGTGCCCGTGCCGCCGGAGATATACCAGGCAAACATAAAAATAGAAGGCTCCGGTGATGGCATCACCACCGGCAACCCGCTCAGCTTTACGAACCAGGAATTTATCAGCAGCTATGCAACGATCATCACACAGGGGTTTTACCGCGAACATGATTTTGACATCACCGGAACCATGCCGGTCCGGCCCAGAACCGACCCGAGGCGCAAAGGCGTCTGCCCGGCGCAGAGGGTTCTTGAAGGAAGCGCGCGGGAGCTTGAAATACTCGCCGGTTCCGGGACGAGACGCTGGAACAAAGCGCTCTTGGGGAGTTCTGCATACGGCTGTATTATGACCATGGCGAGACGATAACGGGGCTTCTGAACAACAGGCCCTATCTCAAAAAAGCCGCAGCCGTGCTTCTTGAAAAAGCAGCCCCGGCAATAGAAATGCTTCTGGAGTAAATTACAGAAAATAATTAAAGCAAAAAGCGGCTACGGTCCTGCATGCAGGACCGTAGCCGCTTAAATAGGAGAAGGGGCGCAGAGAGAATATTGGAGGAGGAGAAACACCCTCTCTGCACCCTATGAACACATTTTATCGAAAAGAGACTGCACGAACCGCTGTGCATTGTCCTTTCTAATAATATATAACACAGGAATTATTAGAAGCAAGTTCAGGGGGAAAGCAGAGAAAACACCTTCCATTGCACCATGCGCCATTTTGTTCTATTTTTTTAGAGAGCAAAGCTCAACTGTGCAGATCCGTGCTTATAGAACGGATAACTAAAAAAAACCGGGGACTTATATGTCATTAAAAAAGCGGGCTGCAAAAAGCAGCATCATTTTTATCATCCTTATCCTGGCACTGGCAAAAAACTGTTTTGCTATGAGCCTGGAGCAATATGTAAGCGCGCCGGACGATGCCTTCGAATATAACCTTGTTAAAACAGCGTACTCTTTTCTGTACACAACCTATATTTTTAAATTCACCTCCCAGAAATGGCACCCGGCGATTGGGCATGGCACTCCGAGGGGGAGACTGACGGCAAATGGAAACACTGGCTCCGGATAATGGAGCCGCGCCTGCTTGGCAAATACACGCAGAACTACCGTTTTTTTCCTGGTCAAATCCGACAAGGCATTGCTGTATTTGCTGGGGGCGATGCCGAGCATGAGGCTGCACCCTCCGGTGCGACATTTGAGGAAGCTCTACCGGCGCTCACATCCCGTTCAATAGTTGCGGAGCTGCATGGCATACCCATCGGCCCGGTAGCTTTTCTTGACGAACAGCCGGATCAAGACACATGGGAGTGCAATGATTTCAATCCTTTTAAAGACGATGATGACTGCGAACTTCTCCGCAGTGAAGATTCGCTGCAGGCTCGCTCTTTTGATCTGGCGCTGAGCACAGGAGATTTTAGCTGGGCGATCATGGCGCCCATGACAAAAGCGGTTGTCCGGGGCATGGATGTCATTCAGGAATTTTTGCAGCAGCGGTATCCGGGGCGCCAGGTAGTCAAAGAGTTTGTCCTCACCGGGCATTCCAAGCGCGGCCATATCGTCTGGCTGGCCGCTGCGCTTGATGATCGTGTTGTAGGGGTGGCGCCGGTCAGCTACGATCTGCTGAATTTCGGGGAGCAGATTGCCCTGCAGGATGCTTCCTGGCCTGCCCGCAGCCAGGAACAGGATCCCAATATGGAGTTTGACCTGTATACCCGGTATAAAACAGCTATTGGCTTACAACTGATGGCCGATCTGGACGCATATGCATATCGCGATCGCCTCAATATCCCGGGCCTGATACTGGTCGGCACCGGTGATCCCTACTCCTGCTCTGACGCGATGAACCTCTATTTCGATAACATGTCGAAAGATACCCGGATTTTGTATACTCCTAATAAAGGGCATGACATCAGGGAGCTTCCTGCGGTGGAGAACGCCACTGTAAATTTTTACCGGCACATCATTAACAGCAGGCCCCTGCCTGAGTTTACCTGGGCTGGTTTGCAGGAAGGATCGTTTACCGTAACGCCGGGGCAGAAAAACCCGTTGCCGTCAAACTGTGGAGTGCCACCAATCCGGTTAACCGGGATTTCAGGCAGACAACGGATAATGAAACCTGGACTTCAACCGACATTGAAGAAGAAGCCAATGGCTCATATACGGGAACGGTGCTGCCGCCGGAATCAGGCTATAGAGCCTTTTATATTGAACTCATGTATAAAGATACTGAAAAAGGAGCTTCCTATAGTTTTGCAACGCCGATTACCATACTGGGGCAATAAATAATCAGTCATGCATCGAAAGGGGCTTGGCTGCTGGATATAGGGTTAGATTTGCAGGGTGGGCTATGCCCCCCCGATTAAAAAAGGGGGCGCAGTCCGCAGGGTGGGTGCAGCATAGCGGAACCCACCGATTACTTTTAAATCTTTTTAAATCATATAATGGTGGGTTTCACCCACCCTACCTGCTGCTGCAAGTGGATTACTCCCTCTCCGCCAGGATGGGGGAGAGGGTCGGGGTGAGGTGGCATGTATTAATCCGCCTACAGCTACTGCCTACCCATCATTTCAATTTTAATCCTACCGCATCAGGTCCTAAGCCCCAACTTTCAAGCGTCTGCCGTGTCGGGTTGCCCGGTTCAATGTCCCAGCCCCGCGGAGGCGGTAGTAGTCTGTAAGCATCTCCTGCCACTTCTCC
>CAVRBJ010000028.1:0-36643 GCA_963718965.1 uncultured delta proteobacterium
TCGCATAGGAGGAACAGGCACCTGTTTATAGCCGATTTCCGAAATTGCCGTCAGGCACGTTCTCCCAATTGGAAAAACATCGGGCTGAAATACGGTATGAGTTAGATGATCCAGACCGCCAGGCTGAATGTAGGAAGCTCGTGATCCAGCGCTCGTCTTTGCGCAGCAGCACGATCGTAGCCCAGACAGCGTGTATGAGCATCAGAATGATCGCAAGCAGGCCTGAAATTCCATGCACATCAAATACCATTCCCCCGGCTCCTTCAAACATGAGTCCCGCGCCTCAGGTATCGAATACCAAACCCAGCCAGAAAAATGCGAGATGCCGGGGCTTCAATATGCCTCCAAACCGCTCAGACCATACACCGATCGAATAAAAAACCAGAGCTAAAGTTATTATTATCATGCCGGCAATCATAATCCGCACCTTGATGGTGTTTCGGGAATTTTTCCGCACAGCAGATCGCGCAGGCTGTGGTCATAAGAAGCCCTCCAGATCCGAGCGATGCTTTTTCGCACTCTACCATAAAAAAGGCATTTATACATTATGCATGCGTTCTGTTGCGTTAGATAAATTTTTTCGCATGCTGCTTGAGTCCGACTAGGGGACATCCATGAATAAATGAATAACTCTTCGGGGAATGATTCCGGACATGCCGGAATGACAAAATTTTGGTTTTGCAAATCGATTGGAATCGGGATAATACAGTCGCTAGAGACTTTCCCAACTTTTATCGGAGGGCAAAGCTTATGAATGCAAAACTGTTTCTTATAATTTGCGTTTCAGCGTTCGCATTAATACCTCTCAGCGATCCCATCTTTAACAGCCTTGAATCAAAGGCAGTAGTGACCAAAATAACAATAGACTCAAGAGACGTATCTCTCTGCACAATATTTCAATTTGCGATGTTTTTGGTGATGGGTTTTTCCATATGGCCGCCCGTGTTAAGGCTTTTTCTTTTCCTGCAGATCAAAATTGGCAATGCCGAGCTTCCGCTGGTTAAATTTCTTCAGTCGAACGAAAAGGCCTTCATCTACTTTGTCTGGTGCATGTTATTCATTGGTTTGTGTATTGCCCTGCCTGGTTCACTAAAGGAGGGCTTTTTTGACTGATTCGCTTCCAGCAGTGGAACTGTAGAGAAGGGGTTAAGTGACAGAGCCGGTATAGGCTGCTGCTGCTTTTAAAGGAGAAGACATTTATGGTCTGGAACTATGGGCCCGAACGGGGTGAAGCGATTCGCGTACTGGAGGAACAGATCCGGCAGGCCAGGATTCGCCTTCAAGCTATCGAGGCGACAGCTGACTCGCAGGAGGTATCGTTTGAGGCGCGGGATGAGGCCGACCTTGCCTATGGGAAATTAAATGGCGAGGTGAAAATAATGGAGCAGGTGTTTGAGATGCTCAGCGATGAAGATGACCACAACGATGTGACGGCAATGCAGAAGGCCCTCGAGATGCTGCGCCGCGACATCGAGAAGTGACAACAAAATCACAGGATATTGATTGCTGCCATAAAAACACCATTGGAGATAATTGATATGCGCCTGCTAACAGGACTACTGATTGCGTTCTCTATTCTGTTTATCGGGGCGGCAGTTATTGCCTACCTCCTGAGCATTTCAGCGATTTATCAATTTGGAACTCACCGATCTGGAATGCCTGGAAAATACCGCTGATTGTTTTTGCGGTGGTTTTGGGTCGTGGCCGTGTTGCTGTATGTTAATTATCGCATCACGCTAAAAAACGAGAAAGCTGAAAGGGAACTTGCCCTGGCCCAGGGCTGGGGATACAGCCACAGGGCAGATGATACGCAAGGGCTGATACCGAAAATCTCGGCCATCCTTGAAACGGTGTCACCGGAAAAAAAATTTGCTCTAACAGGCTCCATTTTGACAGTGCCTTCTGAAAAAGGGAAATTCTATCTTTTTCCCTGCATGTACAATTCGCGAAACTCAAAAAAAAACAGCAGCCCCGGATCAGCCTGCCTGATCGAATCGGACCGCTTCGCGGTATGCGACCCATGTGGAAATTTTTCCGCACAACGCGCTTGACAGCGCTTTAACATTTAACAAGGTTGACATGGGCGACACGGAATTTCCGCGGGGCTACATCGTCTCCTCGCAAGACCCTGCTGATGCGCAGCGGGTTATCAACGAGTCAATGCAGCCGATGCTTGGCGAATACAAAAATTCGCCTGGCTTTATCGGAAATTTTGAAATTGCGCTGGGGCCAGGTGGTGCGGTCATTCTGAACTGGTCACAGGCTTTGCCCGAGGACTGGCTGGCCCTTGCGGGTATGGCCCGTCGCTTTGCATCTGCGATGAGGTAAGCGGGTGGGTGCAACCCCACCATTGGAGGGAAGCGGGGAAAGAGGAACAGTCACCTATTGTTTACAGTGTACGATTAAAGTTTGCAAAACGGTATTTTATATGGTACTAAATTAAGTACTAAATGAAATCAAAAAGGACTTCGAACATGAATGCCCTACCAGCACAGGAAATCAAGCGCAGAGGTATTGCCGCTGTTGATGATTTATCGACAAGGGCGATGTGCATGTGATCAGGAACAATCAGCCGCAGTATGTGGTGATGAGTGAAGAGCGTTACGAGGCGCTCATTGCAGCCGAACAGGAGGCATACCACGGCCGTGTACTGGCATCGCTGAAAGAAGTTAAAGCCGGGAAGGTGAAAAAATTCAAAACCTCCGGCGACCTGTTGAAGTCCATTGAAGCAGGCGAGAACGGCTAATGTACAGCATTGTCGCTCCGGAGCAGTTTTTGCGGCAGGCACGTAAATTTTTTAAACGCCATCCCGATCTCAAGGCCCGATTCAGCCGGGTTAT
The DNA here is from genome assembly GCA_963718965.1 of uncultured delta proteobacterium. Classification (GTDB taxonomy): domain Bacteria; phylum Desulfobacterota; class WTBG01; order CAIYCZ01; family CAIRTM01; genus CAIWCT01. Next base: position 2,841 of record CAVRBJ010000028.1, read on the forward strand.
TTCCGATCTGCAGCAGGACCCGTTTGCGCAGCATCTGGAATTTCACCCCCTGCAGGGAAGGCTCGATGGGTGTTATGCCGTGCGTCTCACCTACAGTTATCGCATCACCATTACTCTTGCACTGCTTGAAAAAGAGATCATTCTGCTTATCGGCAGCCATGACGAGGTGTATCGTTAAACTTGATAAAAGATGGACAGCAGCCACTGGTTTCTTGAATGAATTATTGGGTTCAGCTTGTTAATGCTCAGTAATTGGGGAAATCGGGGACAATTAAATGAACCCGACCTGCATTATTTTTTTTTATAGATTTCTTTGCGATGACCGGCGCGAAGCACGACAATGTCGTTGCCCTCCATGTCGAAGATCACGCGATAATCACCGATACGGAACCGGTAGCCGCCGAGATCCGTGTTGGTCAGCGGTTCGGCGTATTGGAGAGGATTGTCTATAAAACGAAGGAGGGTCATGCCAATGCGCTTTTTGACACCGGCATCAAGTCTGGCAATATCTCTGACGGCTTTCTGTGTATATACCAGCCGATAGCTCAATGCCCGAAAACCTCATCATGCGTTTTAACACGACCTGCTTTATAATCCGCCCGGGCATCCTTGATGCTTTTCAAGTACTCGGGGGAGGTTGCCGCAAGCAGTTCCTCCAGGAAATCATCCCGGTCCTTTTTGCTCATGGACTTTACGGCGCCAATAATTTCTTGTCGTGATAAATTGACTTTAATGGCGTTTAGCAAAGGAAACTCCTTTCCACTATTTTTGTTTCAAGAGGTTAGCACATTTTTAGAAATAAATTTATCGTTTATTATTGGGGAAAAGGGGTCAACAACGCCCTTTACTGGCCATCCCTGCTCCAAACGTACCAAGCCCATCACCTGCTAAAACAGGCTTCCGGCTTTTATTGCCACGTGCGCCCATCGGGTCAAATCTGCATATTCACAGATCCCGCACATCAGCCTGCCAAATCGGAAATCCTTGACCGGGTGTCTTCTCTGAGAAATTCCCAGAGGCCGGGTTCCTTGAGAACGGCAGGTCGGGGAATGCCGTTTCAGTCCATCCCCGTTCGCCGTAGTAGGCCTGGATCAGCTCGGTTAGCGCGGCCTTGCGGCTGCTCATCAGCCGCGCGCGCCGCTCGGTGACCGGCATGCGCCCGATCTCCTCTGCAGACAGCCCTGCCAGACGGCCCAGGTCAGCATCACTATAGGCAGCCTCCGATTCGTAGAGCGCATCGTCGGTGGGCCCGATGGCCCGGTCCGGAATCCAGTCGTGGCACGCCGTATCCTTGCCGTAGATCATGACATTCATGACTCGCTGCAGGTTGATATCGCGGTCGGTCTGTTCAAAAATCTGCTCCCAGGTCAGGTCCGTGCCCAGCATGCCGTTGTAGAAATCGGCATAAATTTCCTGAGAAGCCGGATTGATATAGATATCCGTGTCCTGCGTGTGCTGATTCCGGATTGAAGACATCGACCCACGGCAGCTTGCAGAGCCCCAGGTTGTCATTTCCCAGCCGCACCCGCGGATAGGTGATAAGGGCCCTGGCTTTGTCCTCGAAAGTCGGGAAAGCCCCCAGCAGGTCCGCCTTGATGAGCCAGGCCGCGGCATGGTGCGCGCCGATGTCGCTCGCTGCGGCATAGGAGCCCTGCATGGAAAGCGAGCGGTGGGTGCGGTAGAGGGAGAACGGCAGCCCTTTGGTCTGCATGGCAAAGTGGCCAGTTCCGGCCGGGGATCCGGGCCTGCCGGTTCGGCTCGGTACCGCTCGGCAACCCACCGATCAGGTGCGTCATACCCTTTGCCCGCGGCGGGCCATCTCGGTCTCCCGCTGTGCAAGCTGGTGGATGAACTCCAGCGCCGATGCTTCGTCACCCCAGGTGAGCTCCAGCCCTTCGCCGTCATCTCTGGTCAGGTAGCCACGCTGGAAACATTCCATTAAAAAGGCCATGATCACCGCCAGGGTGATGGTATCGATGCCGTAGTTGTCGCAGTGCCAGTTGGCTTCCATGATGAACTCGGGATTCCATATGCCCAGGTTGGAGCCGAAGCCTGCGGCAGTTTCGTATTCCGGGCCATCCACCCAGACCTTGCGCCCTTATGCTGCGCCGGATTCAGGGTCACCCAGCCGCCCTTGGTGCACTGCAGGTTGCAGCCCGGGAAACAGCCGTCCATTGCCGCGATGCTCGAACAGGTGCTCCGCGTAGTACGTGCCGCAGATCTGCTCAGCCCGCGGGTCGGATCCCCCTGAAAGTTGCGGACCGGCAGCGACTGATATTCGTTTTGTTCATGAAAGGTGATCAGGCCGGCGCTGCCCTTGCGGTGCATTGCAGATGAATGGGGTCAACGTCCTTGACGACCTTGTGGAGTTTGCCCCGGCCTGCTTGACCTTTCCCAGTCCGCTGCGCCATAGGGGTTTTCGCCGTTGGGATAGTTCGGCCAGAATGACAATGGCTGCGGACGCGCTTATCGATCATGACGGTACCAAGGCCGGTGCGGCCCGCCTGCTTGACGCGGAATAGGCCTTTCGTGCCGTCCACGGGTTTGGTCGGCATCATAATAATGGCTATTGATGCAGCCATAATTCGTATTGGCCGCGCCAATGCCGGTGGTGAGAAAGACAATGTCTTTGCTTGTCATAGCCTGCCCGGTAAACCGTGAAACCAGCATGTTCCAGGTCGAATACCTGATCTTCGGCCGGGGCCGGCTCTATGGTGATTTCACCCTTGATAGGCGTTAATGACAATCATGATGTCACGGCTGGCTTTGCCGGTGATTTCCAGGGCATCAAACCCGGCATATTTCAGGTAGGCCCCGAAATGTCCGCCGAAATTGGAAACGCCGGGAATCCCGGTCAGGGGAGAAAGGGAGATGGCCATGCATTTGGCCGTGCCTGGGAACTGCGGTATACCGCCCAGAGGACCGGGCGAGAGATCAGCGGGTTTTCAGGATCAGTGGCCCGGGTTGCGGGGCCAATATGGCGATAGAGCAGGTACAGCCCCAGCCCGCGCCCGCCAAGAAAATAATCCCTGACAACCGGATCGAGATCTTCTACGCGGACAGCATCCTTGCCCAGATCGATACTGAGTATCTTATTGGCATAGCCATGTTCAAGTTTGTTTTTCGAATACAGCATTGAGCGTTCCTTTTCGTTAATAGAAATTGATCAATTGACTTTCTCCTGACAGCACTGCATATGTGGAAGCCCATACGGGGCATCCACGCATGCATCAAAAATTCCGGAAAGAATAGCATACTTGCTGAATGCCGCGCAACACACAAAGAGGTAGCCGGGGGGGGGCGTACATAAATAAATCAATAGCTCAATTCAGCAAGCCTAAAATAGATGCCTTATTCGTGAGCAGCTACAACTGTCCTTTTTTTCTCCGTTGTTGACATTATCGCCGCCCTGACCGACAGCGATGCGCCAAGTAAATACGGGTCGGCAATGAAACGGCGTGAGCAAGCAACAAGCGGATTTCAGTTGCCTGCAATTTGTAGACAACTGAAAATGATTTCTGCCGACGGTAAAAGCAATACAACCGATGCCGTCAACACCCGGGCAGCTTTTCGAATAATCCAGCAAGGTGGACTTGCGAAGCAGAAACAAAACAGGGAAGCGTTCATGATTAGCCCCGACCCTCCCTTCGGTAAAAACAGGTATTGAATTTTTATAGCGTCTGCCGTATCCTCTGAAAGAAGAAGTTGTCAAATTTTTTCCGCCCTTGTCAAACATGCTTATGCACCCGATTAAGGTTTTCATTGCCGGCGCGAAAACGGGTTCCGGATATCAGAGGGAGGCAGCCATGGTTAAATTTTTTCCTGTGCCGTTGTACTGCACCCTGGCTTTTTTGTTATTCCTGCCGGCCCCATCTGCCAGGGCAGCCTTTCCCGAGACCCTGCTGATTTTACAGAAAGCATACAGTGGAGAGCTTCGCGTACACTCTGCCTACGCCGCCTTTGCAAAAAAAGCCCGTGAGGAGCACTACCCCAACATCGCGTATCTTTTTCGGCACTTTCCTACTCCGAAAGCATCCATGCCCGCAATTTTTTGAAGATATTAACGGATTTGGACAGCAAGCAGCATGCGCCGGCAGTGCCTGAATTTAAGATTGCAGGCACCAGGGAAAATCTCTCCAATGCCTCAGACTGGGAGCTTGAAGAAATTGACAGCAAATATCCGCAATTTATCGCAAGCATCAAACCAGAGAATCATGAAGAGGCTATCCGGAGCATTACCTATGCCTGGAAATCCGAACAACAGCACCGGGAGCTGCTGACGCAGATTCAGTCCGGCACAGGGATGCTATTCGGGTGGCTTGCAAAAAAGATTGAGGCAACGCGGGCTGAATATTATGTCTGCAGGGTATGCGGCTCAACTGTTGCGGGGCTGCCGGAAAACAAATGCCCTTTCTGCGGAATGGCTGCCTCGGAATATGTAAAAATAGGAAAAGACAGGTAGTCGGTGGGGCAAAGTGAAACGTGCCCAACAATCATCTAAACTGTATCATTACGCGCATATGGCAGACAGATGAAAGTAACGGCCATTGTCGGAAGCTACCGCAAACAGGGCGCCGTTGACACGGCGATCGATGCCATTCTATCTTCGGCACGGCAGTCGGGAGCTGAAACTGCAAAAATCTACCTGATTGACAGGCATATCGAATTCTGCACCAACTGCCGGTCATGCACGCAGGAGAAAGGCCCGCGGCGTGGCTCCTGTCCTCTGGCCGATGATATGCAGAGCATTCTGGAGGAAATAGAAAGCTCAGAGGGCATTGTGCTGGGTTCTTCCGTCAATTTTTATACGGTCACGGCTGTTATGAAAAAATTTGTCGAGCGGCTGGTGTGCTTTGCCTGGTGGCCCTGGGGCATGCTCAGCCCGAAGGTGAGAGAAAAAGAAAAAAGAAGGCGCGCTGTTGTGGTCATTTCCTCTGCTGCCCCCTCGATCATGATCCGGCTCCGGACAGGCATTATCGGCCTTATGAAAACCGCTGCCGGGATGCTCGGCGCCGAAACCATAGGCGTGCTTACCATTGGCATTGCAGCCAGGGCCCAAAAGCAGGGCATAAGCGAACGGGCATTGAAAAAAGCCCGGCTGTTGGGCAGGAAGCTCGCTTCCGGCAGATAAGGGAGGCGGAATCTGGGCTATCCCGTCTCAAGCGCCCGGCGTATTTCGGCTATAACATTTCCATTCTTTTCTCTGCTCAGAGCTGACTCCAAATGTTTTTTTGCGGCATTCCCTCCGATCATGCCCAGAGCCCAGGCTGCATAGCCGCGCAATTCAGCACCACCTTCGGACAGTATCCGCGCAAGCACAGAGACAGCCCGCTCATCCCTGAAGTTTCCCAGGCCTATGATCGCATTGCGCTGGAGATATTTTTTCTCAGTGAGAAAAAACCCCATCATGGTCAGGGCATACCCGCTGTCCCATTCTTCGTCCGTCATGTCAAATAAGCAAGCAGAGATGGGTGCAGTAGCTCTTCAGGCGGGTAAAACCCCTCCAGCTTTTTTATATTTCGGTTATTGGGGCAGACATCCCTGCAGGCTGTGCAGCCCTCGCCAAGCAGATTGCCGCACTTTTCCCTGATGGCAGGGTCAATATTTTTCTTGTTGTGCCCGAGGTTAAAATCAATGCACAGCGCGGCATCACAGCGATACGGGGCAGAGAGAGCGCCGGTGGGACAGGCGTCAAGGCAAAGCGTGCACCGGTCGCTGCATGTTTCGGTCAGCGGTTGGTCGGGCTCAAGGGGGGCATCGGTAACATAGGCCATCAGCCCGATCCACGCCCCGTAGCCGGGGTGCTGGATAACAGCATTCTTTCCGTAAAAGCCTACGCCGCACCGTGCGGCAGCAAGCTTTACGGGAAACTGCATTCCCCCTGTTGTACAGCACTGGTATCCCCTGCGCTTAAAAAAATCGGCAATGCGGTATTGTTTCTCCTGGCTGTGCTGCATGTGGCGGATGTTGACATGGGAAGGTTCAGCTCTGCCCAGAAGCCCCTGCCGGCAGTCCTCAAAGCTCTTCATCCTGCCGAAATATCCCGGTGTTCCGGTAACGATAACCGCTCTGGCTTCGGGCATAAAATCATGGGGTTGCAAAACCGTATCCATTCCCTCAGCAAGGGGCGTTGAGTGCGAAAAAAGCTGCAGAACCCGGTTAATCCTTTTTACATCCTCCCCGGCAAAGTCATCAGCAGATGCTATACCCGCAAGAGGTATCGAAAGCTCCTCTTTGACAAAGGCAATAAAATCTTTTTTCAGGGTCATGGATTCCCCGGTGATAGTATCAAAATTTGCAAAGCGGGTGCCTGCCAACCCTGCAAGCTTACCACGTGTCGTAATGAATGCGCGCTGCATCAAATCTATCAGAGGGTTTTTGCTGCTCAGCAGGATACCCGATGGACACTAAAGAAAAGGGCACGACTGTTTCAGGAATCCTCAGAAGCTTGCGCAGTGCAGTGACACGCTCTTCTGTGGGGTACACCCCCAGCCATACCGCGCCAAGCCCCAGCTCAACTGCCGCAAGAAGCATGTTTTCAGTTGCCGCCGCACAATCCTGCACCCAGTAGCCGCTGTATTTTTCCCGGCTCAGATCACCGCACACAAGAATGGCCACTGAAGCCTCATACAGCATCAGTGAATAAGGATGAAACTTTGGAATTGCGTTGAGGGTCGTGCGATCCCGTATAACAACAAATTCCCAGGGCTGCTCATTGCCGGCTGACGGTGCAGCCATGGCAGCCTGTACAAGCTGCTGTATCTGGCTGTCCGTCACAGCCTGAGATGTATATTTGCGGATGCTTCTGCGACCCAGTATCGATTTCATATTGCGCCTCCGCATCAATGATGGGGTTCGCCCGCCAGCTGACTGAACCCGGAAAAATTACTTTTTGTAAAGAGCGCCCATAATATTGCCGCCGGCGCTCATGATATGGCCCTCAACCGAATCGGACACGCCCGGAAAATCGCTCTGCCAGACCAGTAAAAAAGAGTTGCTTGCAGGGCTGTGGGCAAAGCGCACAAAGCGCATATTTCCGTCACCGCTGAAAATGTCGATCATGTCGCCCGTGGGCCGTCCGCTGCCATCAAGCCACAGGGCAGCTATATCAAGATGTGCTTTAATGTCCTTGAAATAAAACTTGTCAACATCATTGCGGTCGCGCTCAAAGGTTGTAAAGTAGGCATCGTCCTGCGGCACATACAGGGTATGGCTTATCATCTGCGCGCCGGGCCCGTCAACCAGGGGAAAATCCGGCGCCGGCATGGAGCCGTCGGCTTTCACGATTCTGCCCATAACCCCCACATTGTGCAGGCTGTCGCGGGTATCGGTCCAGCTGGCCAGATACTCATTTTTCTTCGGGTTATAGGCTATGCCGTTAAAGCGCTGATCGGCATTAATGCCGCCGGCATCGGCGCACATGGGGATATCATTGACCAGAATGGCGCCGTCTGCTGAGAGCAGCGCGCCGTAGATATCGGTCATGACCTCCAGCGTTCCAAGGGGCTCCAGGCCGTTGCCGTGGGCCCTGAAATCCTCCCAGTTGACAAGATAGGTATCATCAGCCGGGTTGTAGCAGACCACGGGGTTCACCTGATGGCCCGGGGCATTGCTGATGGCGAATTCTCCCTTCACTACCCTGCCTGTATCATCTATGATAACACCGTAGGCAGTACCAACGTCGTCTCTGAAGTCGTTATAGGTTATGAGAAACTGATTTCTTCTGGAATTGAATGCCATGGTGTAATGAAACTGGTTTGCCGGCACATCGGTTACCTTGAACTGCTCCCCCACAGCCCTGCCGCCGGCATCCAGGATGACGCCCCGGATATTGAAATAGTTCTCCCCCCGGCAGTAGATGACCAGGTACTGATTTTTGTTGGGGTTATACAGCACGCGGGGCAGCATCAGGATGTCTTCGGTTTTCAGCACCTCGACAGGTGCGCCCAGCGCCTCGCCCGCACTCGAAATTCTCTGGCCGAAAATAAAATAGTCCGCACTTTGACTTTCCATGCCGGGGGCTGCGGCCCAGACGGCAAAAAAAGCATCCTCTGCTTCATTGCAGGCCACATCTGGCAGCGACTTTCGAAGATCATTTCTGGAAATTTCAATGGTTTTGTTTTTCATGGCTGTCTCCAAAAAAATTATTCTTAGCTGGCAAGTTGTAATGCAAACAATTTCCGAATTTTTAATATTGTTTGAATTTTGTATGGCTTTGAGTCACCCCTTGACTAGGTATGAATATCTGTAAGAAAAATCTAATAAAATTATTAAAAATTGTCAAAGGAAAACAAAATAAAAGAGTCGAAATCCAGAAATTTAACCACATGGTCACAGAGTGAACGGAGGTGGAAAATTTTCCTGCTCTTCGTTTTCGGCACCTCGATTGTAGCGGGCGGTATCGCCAACGATCAAAGCGAAACACTGAGCCCTCATGACGTTTTCAACTGTCGCAATTTGCAGTAACCCATGATATACTTTAATAAGAATGCATGCTGATGGCACTCTTTCAGCCGTTGTATAATAAAAAACCGTTGACGCAACAAACAGGTGACACTATGAAAGCTTTCATAATTGCATTGGCTGTTTTCTTGATAACAGGTGTTCAAGCCATAGCTGGCGGTGGTCATGGCGGACACCACGGTGGCCATGGCGGATACAGCGGTCATGGTGGGTATGGCGGACACAATTACTATGGCGGCAGTCACCACGGCAGTTTTACTTCTGTTTCCATTGGTCTTGGCGGCTGGGGGTATTATGGCGGATATGGCGGCGGTTATTACCCAGGGTATTGGGGCAGAGGTTACGGGTACTATGGAGGCGGCTATTGTGCTCCCCCGGTGGTTTATGCCCCACCAGTTGTTTATGCGCCGGCACCGGTTTATTATTCAGCGCCTGCGGTTGTGGAACGGCCGGTTGTGGTTGAAAAAACTGTGGTCGTCAATAACTACTATTACGGCAGCGGAAATGACCATTGGAAGCCCAAATTCAGCGGTCCCGCGAGGTAAGCTGCTTACAGCCACTGCACTTCAAACAAAATGCCGGACAGGGGCCACATCGGGTCTTTGTCCGGCTTTTTCCTTTTTAGATTAATCAAAGGCAGCCAGAGGTTCAGCTCTCCCCCGCCTGCCGTCTCAGCCGTCTTCGCAGATCGCTTCGCCTGAATGCGTAGCATGGGACGCTTCGAACTGAAGGCCCGCCCTGTACTGGCCGTCTTCAGTCCGGCGGCACCACCTGACCGTGGCCCTGCGCACAACGGGACGGCGCGATTCAAAAAACCTGACTTCCAGGGCCAGCAGCAGCCCCTGCGGCAGTTCGGTTGCCAGCTGGACGCACAGCCCTCCCAGCGATATATCAAGACAGCGGCATGAGGTCATTGCCCCGCTTTCGAGATTGCGCAGCTTTGCCTCGCCCAGGGAGGGTTCGCGCTTATAGCGGCGCTGCTCGGCAGCCAGCCCGAACAGCCTGCCAAAAAGCCGGGTGACCTCTTCGGAAGCCTCCTGCTTTTCCCGCAGCAGGGCTTGCAGCTGCCCCGCAACAGCTTCGTCCGATACCTGGTCAAGCAGGCGGTGCAGGCCGAACATCATGTCGCGCTCTTTTTCCGCCAGCGAGTAGACATAGTTCAGATAGTCGGCCTTAGTAAACATCCTGCCCCCCTGCTAGAATGCCGGCCATAAGATTTTGAAGGGCCTGCCTGTGCTGCTGCGACCGGGCACAAAATGCTTCCAGCCCTGCGCGAACGTCGGGGCGGCTCTGCAGGGGAAGACCGGAAAAAAACGTAATGCTGCCGACCTGCCGCTGGCAGAGAGAAAGCAGCTCCTCTTCCAAATCAAGCAGCGCCTGCACTTCCTTCAGCAAATCTTTTTTCTCAATCATCATCTGCACATCATAAAAGAATGCTGGTACATCTTCCGAAATTTGAAAAAATCAGGAACCGTCGCCGTTTTTATTGGTCTGTTTTGAAAGGCCGGGTGAATACAAGAAAGGCCCGCAACTCTGTCAATTCCTGTGCTGTAGTCTCATCTCAAGTTCGCCGACAATCAATGGATGGCACAAAACCCTTCCATCATTGAGCAGGTTTGCAAGCTCTGCATTCCCATCCCTCAAATGCGAAACCCAAACCGATGTATCCACAAGAACCATTGCTTATAATGCCCCTCTTCTTCGTGGTATCGCCTGCAGCTGCTTTTGAGTCCCGCCCAGCCTTGCAAGCCTCTTACCGCTTTCTCTGGCAATAAGAGCCTCAAGCCCAAGCTTAACGAGGGCTGTTTTTTCCTTGATTCCCGTCATTTTGGATGCTTTGGCAATCAGGTTATCTTCGATATTCAAAGTTGTTCTCATGGTTTCACCTTATACAATTATGATGCCTATGTATGCTTCATCTATGCATATCTGTTAAGTCATTCACTACTGATAGAAAATTGCTTTGAGATGGGGCGAATATAAGACGAGGGCAATTGTGTGTCAAGGTTAATGTGGGCGCAAGATGTGGGGGATGGGTTTTTGCGGTGGCCTGCGATGCCGGTATCAAATATCTTGCGGCGTGGCGGGCAGTCGGATGCAAAGCAGTTGGAGAGAAAATCTTCAACCGCAAGACAGTTATTGATTTATTCATGGACGTCCCGTATTTACGTGGATGCATTATGCGTTATTTGCTAGACAAGTCTAGTGTTTTTGCTAGATGCATCTTACAAACTTGCTACTCGGAGCTTGTACGAAAAGGCAATCTTGTACGGCTAGGTACTGACTTGAAGATGGCCATCAGCATTAAGCACGGCGAATTCCATTTCAAAGTGCACCATATGAGATAACTACAGGACATAGCAGGACTTCTGGTAATGTAAGGAATGCGACAACCATACACCCAGAAGGAAGGATTTATAAATCGCAGGATGGCTTAAACAGCTGCATCACGAAATGAATGCCGGTATATATTCAGAAGCTTAATTTTTAATGGCTTTCTTTTAAGCTTGTTTAGCAGCATACCCCTCTTGCTGCGCCAAAAACATCTATTGAATATTTACGGCGAGTGCTTTATTGTGGCTATACACCGCTAACGACTTTTTTGAACTCCAGTAAGGAAACCTCATCGATGAAACACGCAGAATTTGTCCATCTCCACGTGCATACGCAGTACAGCCTGCTTGACGGCGCCATCCGGCTTGATGACCTGATGCACAAGGCCAAAGAGTATCACATGCCGGCCATTACCATGACCGACCACGGCAATATGTTCGGCACCATCGATTTTTATGAAAAAGCCACCAAAAGCGGCCTCAAGCCCATCATCGGCTGTGAAATGTATCTGGCGCCGGGCAGCCGGCTCGACAGGGAAGCCGCAAGCAACAGGGGCTCCAATAACCACATCATTCTGCTGGCGACAAACAAGACCGGGTATCACAACCTGCTCAAGCTTGTCTCGTCAGCCTACATTGAAGGCCTGTACTATAAGCCCCGCATCGACAAACAGATTTTAAGAGAGCATCACGACGGGCTTATAGCCCTCTCGGCCTGCCTGCACGGCGAAATTCCTCATGCGATACTTGCAGGCGACATGAAGCAGGCCCTGGCCCTGGCCGACGAATACCGCCAGCTTTTTGACAATGAGCGCTTTTACCTCGAGCTTCAGGAAAACAAGCTCGACGACCAGCGCAGGGTAAACGATGGGCTGATTGAAATAGCGAAAAAAACCGGCATCCCTCTGGTGGCAACCAATGACTGCCACTATCTGAACGCCGGCGACGCCTTTGCCCACGAAGTGCTGCTGTGCATCCAGACCGGCAAAACCATCACCATGCCCGACCGCATGCGCTTCACCACGCAGGAGTTTTACTTCAAGTCGCCCGAGGAAATGCAGCTGGCTTTCTCCTCTGTGCCCGAAGCGCTCAAAAACACCATAGCCATTGCCGAGCGCTGCAATCTTGAAATAGCGCTGGGTGAATACAAGTTCCCCCACTTCACCCCGCCCGAAGGCAAAATCAACCAGAGCTATTTCGAGGAGATGAGCCGCGCCGGCCTTGAAGAGCGGCTTGCAAAAATCAGGCAGAACAGCCCCGGGGATTTCGACAAGCGCGCCGCGGTCTACCGCAAAAGGCTTGAAGACGAAATCAAGATGATCACGCAGATGAAATTCACGACCTATTTTCTCATCGTTGCCGACTTCATCAAGTATGCAAAAAACAATGGCTGCCCTGTCGGGCCGGGGCGCGGCTCGGCCGCAGGAAGCCTTGTGGCCTACGCCCTTGGCATTACCGAGATTGATCCGATTGAAAACAACCTGCTCTTCGAGCGCTTCCTGAACCCCGAGCGCATAAGCCCTCCTGATATCGACGTCGACTTCTGCCAGGAGAACCGGGACCGCATCATCAAGTACGTGACCGAAAAGTACGGCAAGGAAAATGTGGCCCAGATCATCACCTTCGGCCGCATGAATGCAAAGGGCGTCATACGGGATGTGGGGAGGGCGCTTGACATGCCCTACAAGGAGGTCGACACCATCGCCAAGCTCGTGCCGACAGATCCGAAAATGACCATCGATCTTGCCATTCTGCAGGAGCCGCGCCTTAAGGACCTGATCGACACCGATGAGCAGATACAAAAGCTTATCTCCATTTCAAAATCCCTTGAGGGGCTTGCCCGCCATGCTTCGACCCATGCCGCAGGAGTCGTAATTGCCGATGCTCCCCTTGATAATTATCTGCCCCTGTGCAAATCAAGCGATGGCGTTGTCATGACGCAGTTTGAAATGAAGGGCGTTGAGGCAATCGGCCTTATCAAGTTTGACTTTCTGGGTCTGAAGACCCTCACCGTGATTGAAAAAAGCGTTGAGTTTGTCAGGGCTAATCCCGCAAACGATCTGCCCGACATCAACAACCTGCCGCTGAATGACCCGAAAAGCTATGAGCTTCTGTCCTCAGGGGAAACCGACGGCGTGTTCCAGCTTGAAAGCTCCGGGATGAAGGAGCTTCTGACGCGCATCCGGCCGGGCAATATTGAAGACCTCACAGCACTGCTGGCCCTGTACCGGCCGGGCCCCCTCGGCAGCGGCATGGTCGATGATTTCGTAGCGTGCAAGCACGGCAGGAAGCCCATAGCCTATCCCCTTCCCCAGCTTGAGGATGTTCTCAAAGAGACCTATGGCATCATCCTCTATCAGGAGCAGGTCATGCGCATCGCCAGCACGCTTGCCGGCTTCTCGCTTGCGGATGCCGACCTGCTGCGCCGCGCCATGGGCAAAAAGAAAAAAGAAGAGATGCTCAAGCAAAAGGAAAAGTTCCTTGAAGGCGCGAAAAAAAACAAAGTAAACCAGGACAAAGCCGCAGACATCTTCGCCCTTATGGAAAAATTCGCCGAATACGGTTTCAACAAGTCCCACAGCGCAGCCTATGCCTCCATAACCTACCAGACCGCCTATCTGAAGGCTCACTTTCCGGTTGAATTCATGGCAGCTCTGCTGAGCTCGGAAATGGGCAATACCGATAAGGTGGTCAACTACATCAGCGAATGCCGCGAAAAGCATATTGACGTGCTGCCGCCGGATGTCAACGACAGCATTGAGGGCTTCAAGGTTGTGGGCAACAAGATCCGGTTCGGGCTCGCAGCGGTTAAAAACGTGGGATCAGCAGCCATCGAGTCTATCATCGCGGCGCGGGAAAAGGACGGGCCGTTCAGGTCGCTGCTTGATTTCTGCCGTCGCATCGATCTGCGGAAGGTAAATAAGAAGGTTGTGGAAAGCCTTATCAAGTGCGGCGCCATGGACTCTTTCGACGCGAAGCGCTCGCAGCTCATGGCCGTGGCCGACGACGTGACAGCCCTGGTGCAGCGCGAGCAGAAGGAAAAGGCGAAAAACCAGATGAGCATGTTTGCCGCCATCTCGGAGAAAACCGGCACAGCCGGCGACGACACCATGGTCTACCCCGACCTGCCCGACTGGGACCAGAAGGAGCGGCTCAATTACGAAAAGGAGTGTCTGGGCTTCTACGTGACCGGCCATCCCCTTGACCACTACATGCCCATTCTGCGGGCCTGCACCAGCTCGACAACAGCAAGCGCTGCCGCTGAAACGAAAGAACGGGCCATCACTATCGGCGGCGTGGTAAGCGCCCTGAGAAGCCTCACCACGAAAAAAGGCGGCAAGCTCATGGCCCATGCCACCCTCGAAGACGTGCTGGGGACCATCAAGGTGGTGGTTTTCCCGAAGCAGTATGCGCAGTATGAAAACCTGCTCAAAAGCGAACACCCGATCATCGTCAAGGGAGATCTCAAAATCGAAGCCGAAGGCAACAGCATTCTGGCAACTGAAATCGTTCCCATTGAAAAAGCCTATGAAATAGCAACCCCCGATATTCACGTGAAGTGCCACATCCATAAGGTGAACGACATCGGGCTTTCCAAAATGAAGGGGATACTGAAAAGCAGCCCCGGCAAGTCAAAGGTGTATATGCATGTGATCATCCCCGGCTCGGGCGAAACGGTCATCAGCTTTGGCGACGGGTTCAAGACCATGGCCTCGCCCCTGCTCATCACCGAGGTTGAGTCCATCATGGGCAAGCACAGCGTGAGCTTTCACTGAAAAATGCACGGGCGGTGCGCGCAGCGCACCCTACAACTCTTATCTAAATTTCAGACTTCACGAAAACCCCATGGCCTACGGGCTGCCATCCTCTGCGACGGAGCATCGACCAGGGCGGTTGCGACCATCGAAGGCAACGGTCACGACGGTGCCGCTGCATAACCACACTCTGATGCCAAATATCAGATTCATAGACGGATAGACATCATGCCCTACGAGCACCGAAACTACCGGGATTACTCAGCAAGTGAGGGCCTTGTCTCTTTCACGGTTGCGGTGAAGGATACGGACCTCTTCATCAGCGCAGAGCGCAAACTTGAGAAAGAGGCTCTCGATGCTGCGGTGCAGGCGCGCTATATTCTTGAAACCTATATTCAGGGCAGGCCTGAATTCCAAACATCCCTTGTCCCCATTGCTGACGATCCGTTTGCGCCGCCGCTGGTGCAGGCCATGCTGCAGGCTGCAGCCGCCTGCAATGTTGGGCCCATGGCAGCGGTAGCAGGCGCTGTGGCAGACTTTGTGGGCACTGAACTTCTGAAATACTCCCGTGAGGTCATCGTTGAAAACGGCGGCGATATATTCTTTAAAATCAGCAGGCCCATCACGGTAGGAATATTTGCAGGCGCTTCGCCGTTGAGCGAGCGCATCGGCATAAAGATCGAGCCATCGAATGAACCCTTCGGCATATGCACCTCGTCGGGCACGGTGGGCCCGTCGCTGAGCTTCGGCACGGCCGATGCCGCGACCATCAGGGCAAAATCCGCAGCGCTTGCCGATGCCGCGGCAAGCGCCGTCGGCAATGCCGTAAAAACCGCAGATGATATTCAAAAAGCCTTAGACCTGGGGCAAAGCCTGGGCTGCATCGACGGGATTATCATCATAAAGAACGACAAGCTGGGCGTATGGGGGAATATGGAGCTGACGGGAATTTGAAAAACAGGAGTCAGAAGTCAGAATTCAGAAGCCAGGAGTAAAGAGATTCAAGATTCCGATTTCAAAATGTCAAAATTGAAACAATTCCTGTAGGGGCAGGTTTCAAACCTGCCCTGAGTTTGGATTGACTGCCCTAAGACCAATACTGCTCATTTAACAAAAACCTCCTCGCCCCCGGCACGGGGGAGAGGATCGAGGTGAGGGGGCCGTGTTTTTTGCTGTGTTTTCAACACCCCTCATCCTGACCTTCTCTCCTCAAGGGGAGAAGGAACCTCTTAAATGAACAGCATTGGCCCTAAGACAGGAGTTCGGAGCCTCTATGTTTTTTATTCTGAATTCTGGCTACTGAATTCTGGCTTCTTTTCGGCACCTTGCAACTTTCTTGAATGCCTGCGGGGTTTTGTGTTACACTGCTAAAAAAACAAATCTACCCGGTTGAGAAGTCTGTATGAAAAATGTCTGGGCACCCTGGAGGATCGACTACATACTCGGCAAAAAGCCGAAAGGCTGCTTCCTGTGCATCAAAAAAACCAGGGGCTATCGGGAGCGCTGTTTCATACTGGCGGAAACCGAGCATGCTTTTGTGATTTTAAACAAATACCCCTATACTGCAGGCCACCTCATGGTGGTGCCGTGGCGCCATGTGGCTGATCTTGACGGCCTGACCGCAGAGGAACTGGCCGATTTATTTGAACTTGTGCGCAGCGCAGCCAAAAGGCTGCGCAAAGCCGTCACGGCCCGGGCGGCCTCAATATCGGCATGAATTTAGGCAAGGTTGCAGGCGCAGGAGCAGAGGATCATCTGCATGTGCATATCGTTGCCCGGTGGAGCGGCGATCATAATTTCATGCCAATCATGAGCAGCACCATGGTAATGCCCGAGGCTCTGGAGACGACCTATAAACGGCTGCTGCCGTATTTCTCAGGCAAAAAATAAAAGGCGGTAACCCCGCTTCTGCTCCAATTCCAAAATTTAACTTCCAAAATTTAAAAAAACCCCCATGCCCATAATCTTCCCAACTCAAAACATCATAAAAAAACTCGGCATACGCCCAAGCAAGCAGCGCAGTCAGAATTTTCTTATCGACCGCAACAGCGCTCAGAAGGCCGTTTCGTTTGCCCGCCTTACCACCGATGACACGGTCATAGAAATCGGGCCGGGCCCGGGCTCGCTGACGCTTTTTCTGCATGAAACCGGCGCACGCGTCATCTGCTATGAAATCGACAGAAACCTCTACGGCATACTGGAGAGGCAACTTCCGCAAGACGGCTCCGTCACCCTGCACTTTCAGGATATCCTCACGGCAGACTTCGGCAGCGTGCTCGGCGATGAACAGGCCGTTATTTTCGGCAGCATTCCCTATGCCATAACCTCGCCCATTATCATAAAGATCCTCGAAGACAGCCGCTTTTTAAAGCGTGCCGTTTTTATCGTTCAAAAGGAGGTGGCCGAGCGGCTCTGCGCCCCGGAAGGCTGCAAAGACTACGGCATTCTTACCGTCTACTGCCGGGCATATCTTGCCGCTGCCATTCGAATGATCATACCGGCAGCATGCTTCTACCCTGAGCCGAAAGTTGATTCCGCTGTTATAGAGCTCACGCCCCTTGCCGAAAAAAACTGGTATGGCCCGGACGAAGAGCTGTTTCGCATGCTTGTGCGCACGGGCTTCTCGCAGCGCCGCAAAACCTTTCAGAACTGCCTCAAGGGATATATCGGGCAGCGCGGCATCGACGCCGAAGCGCTCAAGGCTGCCGCAGACAAAGAGGATATGGCCCTCACGCGCCGCGCGGAAACCTTCACCGTTGAAGAATTTTACCGTCTGGCCGGCATTATCAAGAACCTGACCCCGTAAGCGGCTATCATATCATGGCATTGAAAACGGTATGCCAGCTGCCTGTAGAAATAAAATTGCATCTGCTCGGGTAGCCAGGATGCAGGGTTCAGGAGAGCCTTGAGAAGCAGCTGCCGGAGGCTGATCGCCGCTGGCCCAATTTGTCTGTGCGGGACGGTGCCGAAGGCTATGGCTCCTGCCCTCGCAGACTCCCTGAGCCCTAAACACTGAACCCTGAGACCTGATCAGTTAAACAGAATCTATCAATGGACAAACAAAAAATACCCCTGATTCTTGATAAAGCCTTTGCCCGGCGCGCCCGGCTTTTTGCCGACCCGGCGCATGACTGCTGCCGCCTGTTCAACGGCGCAGGCGACGGCATGGACGGCATCACGATTGACCGCTACGCAGCCTGGCTGCTGGTGCAGGTTGAAAAAGCCTCCCTCCTTGAAAAACAAAAGACCCTGTTCCCGGCCATTATACAAGCTGGCCGCTGCCTTCCCTGCAAGCCCCGTGGCATTCTCTGGAAGGACATTAGCGACAGCGCAGCGACGTGGCGGGATTACCCATGCCGCAGCAGCATCATGGACGGTCATGCCCCGCCGGAAGAGCTCATCGTGGTGCAGAACGGCGTCAGGGTTGGCGTGGATTTGATGCTCGGCAGGCACACGGGCCTGTTTCTCGATATGCGCACCATACGCGGCCTGCTTGCCCCGCACTACAAAAAAGCCGGAACCATGCTCAACCTCTTCTGCTACAGCGGCATGTTCTCGGTGCATGGCCTGAAAAACGGCTTAAGCAGCGTGCTCAACCTGGACCTGGCCAAAACAGCCCTGGAGCGCGCCCGGAGCAACTACGGGCTCAACGGCCTTGCCTGCGATGAGCGCGACTTCATGTACGGCGACGCCCTTACCTGGATGAAAGCCTTTGCAAAAAAAGGCCGGCGCTTTGACTGCGTGGTGCTGGACCCGCCAACATTTGCCCGCAGCAAGCAGGGCTCGTTTTCCGTAAAAAAAGATTTTCCCCGCTGTCTTGAACTGGTGCAAAGCCTTGCGCCCGGTGGACTGGCGCTCACCGTCATCAATTCTCCGACAATTACCGAGCAGCAGTATCGCGACTGGCACCCGGCATCGTGGCGGCTTAAATGGCTTGAGCATGAGCCGGATGATTTCCCCTGTGGCGGTGAGCCCTATCTCAAGGCGGGGCTCTGGAGGATTCCATTTTAGATTTTGGATATAAAATCCAAATTATAGTAGGGGTGCACCTGTGTGTGCGCCCACCAGGGTAGGGGCAGACACGCAGGTCTGCCCCTACCGGACCCAGGTTTTCGACAGGGGAATGCCTTTTTACGATGGCATCAATAATTCAAAATCCAAAATCTAAAATACTCTTGACTTCATTAGGCCCCTACCATATTACAAGGGCATGGAGCAGAAGAGCAAGGAAACAATAAAAAAACCCTCGCGGCAGCCATGGCTGCTGCGTTTTATTATGAACGTACTGCTTCTTGCCGTGTGGCTGTGCGTCATTCTGCTTGTGGCCTTCGAGGAGCGGTCGTCCGAGCTGCAGGCACAGTATTTTTCTGCCATTGTACAGAAGCTCACCTTCTGGACGGCACCCGGACCGAGCGACGCCATCAGCTATCCCAAAGCCGGGCCTTCTGACCAGCGGCGCGGCTATGTCGATCTTCCCGCCTTCATCAAACGCGCTGAAGAAAAAGGCTATGCAGTGGAGACCCAGGCGCGCTTTTCCCCGGAGCTTCTGCGGCTCTGCGACCTGGGCATTTTCCCGCCCTATCGTGAAAAAACACAGGCCGGCCTGGAGATTTATGACCGCCGCGGCCAGACGCTTTTTGACATGACCTACCCTGTGCATGCCTATGCAAACTTTGATGCTATCCCGGGAATCATCGTCAAGAGCCTTTTGTTTATCGAAAACCGCGACCTGCTTGACCCGCGCTACCCCTGCAAAAACCCGGCTGTCGACTGGACGCGCCTGGGAAGGGCCCTGATCGAGCGCGGCATCAACAAGGCCACGGGCGGCGGCCGCGGCCCCGGCGGCAGCACCCTTGCAACACAGATTGAAAAGTACCGCCACTCGCCCGAAGGCCGCACCAGCTCGACCCGTGACAAGGTCGTGCAAATGGCCTCGGCCTCCCTGCAATCCTACATGGACGGCCCGAACACGCTTGACGCGCAGACGGGCATTATACTGGACTATGTCAATTCAATCCCCCTGGGTGCCTATCCCGGCTATGGCGAAATCATCGGCATCGGCGACGGGCTGTGGGCATGGTACGGCGCGGATTTCGATGCTGTGAACAGCACGCTTGCCCGGCGGCCCCGGTCAGCCGATGACAAAAACCTGGGCCCGTGGGCCCGGGCGTTCAAGCAGCTGCTCAGCCTGTTCATCGCCCAGCGAAGGCCCGGCCGCTATCTGCTTGAGCGCCTTGACTCGCTTGAGGAGCAGACCTGCGGCTATGTGCGGGTGCTTGCGGCGCAGGGCATCATCACGCCGTTTGAGCGCGATGCGGCCCTGCTTGCGCCCCTGCGCATCCGGCGGACCATGCCCGTACAGTACGAGGGATCGTTTCTGGAGCGCAAGCCGGCAAACGCCGTGCGCACCAAGCTCATGGCAATGCTTGATGTACCGAAGCTCTATGAGCTTGACCGCCTCGACCTGAACGTTTCAGGCACCCTTGACGCAAAGGTTCAGGAAGAGATCACCTGGGCACTTCATAAGCTGAAGGAGCCGGCCTTCGCCCGTCAGTCGGGCCTGTACGGGTTTCATTTGCTCACCAATGAAGACCCCTCAAAAATAGTCTACAGCTTCACCCTGTACGAGCGCGGCGAGCAGGCAAACCTTTTGCGCATCATGACCGACACCAATGACCAGCCCCTGAACATCAATGAGGGCATCAAGCTCGAGCTGGGCTCAACGGCAAAGCTGCGCACCCTGGCAACCTACCTGGAAATAGTCGGCGAGCTGCACGAGCAGCATGCGGCCCGCACCGTGCAGGACCTTGAAGCGCTTGACATATACCCCCTTGATCCTCTTTCGCGGTGGGCCATACTCTATCTTGCCGGCACGTCCGACCGCTCGCTGCCGGCCATGCTCGATGCCGCCATGGAGCGCACGTATTCAGCCGATCCCGGAGAGTCGTTTTTTACCGGCGGCGGCCTGCACACGTTTTCAAACTTCAAGCCCGAAGACAACGACAAAATAATGACCGTGCGAGACGCGCTGCGGCAGTCGGTAAACCTTGTTTTTATCCGCATCATGCGCGATGTCGTGCGCTACTTCATCGTCCAGCGCCATGAGTCCACCTGGGGGCCCCGCGGCGCCGATGCCGGCCCTTCCCGCAAGCAGTATCTTGCCAAATTCGCCGACACGGAGGGCCAGAAATACCTGTCGCGCTTTTACGGGAAATACAAGGGCAAGAGCGCCGATGAAGCCCTCAAAACGCTGGTGGGCGGCATTGTGCCGGCGCCCGTTCGGCTTGCCGTTATCTACCGCTCCATCATGCCGGAAAAAGGGCTGAAGGAATTCAGCGCCTTTGTCAAAAGCAATCTGCCCAGCTCGGAGCTGTCGGGCCAGACGCTGCGCAGGCTCTACGACAAATATGCAGTCAGCTCCTTTTCGCTTGTCGACCGCGGGTTTCTGGCCCATGTTCACCCGCTGGAGCTCTGGACCGTTGCCTATCTGCGTGACCATCCCGCAGCAACGCAGGCCGAAACCATCCGCGACAGCGCGAAGGAGCGTCAGCAGGTATACACCTGGCTGTTCAAAACACAGCACAAGTCCGCCCAGGACTCGCGCATACAGATGGTGATGGAAAACGAGGCGTTCCAGGAAATACACCGCATGTGGAAGAGGCTGGGTTATCCGTTCGACTCGCTTGTGCCCTCCTATGCCACAGCCATCGGCAGCTCTGCCGACCGCCCGGCAGCCCTTGCCGAGCTGGTGGGCATTCTGGTAAACAACGGCGTCTACGCCCCCGGCCTGCGCATAGAAAAAATGCACTTTGCCGCGGGCACGCCCTATGAAACCGTTCTCAGGCCCGCGCCCAGCCGGGCCGAACAGGTCATGAAGCCCGAGGTGGCCCAGGTCGCCCGCAGGGAACTGCTCGGCGTGGTCGAACACGGCACGGCAACGCGCATCGCCAAAGCCTTCACGCGGCCCGACGGAACCACTATCGATATAGGCGGCAAAACCGGCACGGGCGACAACCGCTTCGACGTGTATAATGCCGCAGGCGACCTCGTGCGCTCAACCGCCATCAACCGGACAGCCACCTTTGTTTTCTTCATCGGCGAGCGGTTTTTCGGCACGCTCACGGCCTATGTGCCGGGGCAGCAGGCAGCAGACTATTCCTTCACCAGCTCCCTTCCCGTGCAGGTGCTGAAAAGCCTTGCCCCCAAGCTCATGCCGCTTATCAACGGCATCGAGCCCGAAGCCCAAAGTTCAGCCCTTATCCCCGCTGCCGCTGCGAGATGACACGCGGTTTTTTACAATGGCCTTTGTAAGGGCTTAAAATGCACGTAGGGGTTCAAAATTTTGAACCCCTACTTCAAAATCCATATCGGCACAGACTTTTAAATGGGTGCAGTCCGCTGCGACGGACGAAATCCATCACAATGCTGTTGCGCCTGGCAGATTCTCTAATTCGCCCATTCCAGCAAAGGCGCCAGGCGCGGTATGTCCTTAAGAAAATTGAAATCTTTTTCCTCTTCCGTGCTGCTGACAACTCTGCCGGATTCATCATAATATATGGAAGCGGCATTCTCCCCCCTGCGGTATAGCAGCTGGGCTTTCAGCCGTCCGCTCTCGAAGTATTCTTTGGCAATGCCGTCCTTTTTGTCCTTGCGGTAATTTTCCACCAACCGCACCGCGCCGCTTGCATAAAACTCTATGACCGCGGCCTCCAGCAGCCCCTCCCTGTAGTAAGCGCTCCTTTTGGGCGAGCCGCTTTTGTAATACAGGGTTTCAGGGCCCTCTTTTTCATCATGCACGTACACAACCTCCGCAGCCTTGACGCCGTTTTGGTGCCGCTTTTTATAGGGGCCTTCAAGAAGGCCGTTATTATACATGCACTCAACTTCAATGCTGCCATTATCGTAATAGCTTGTAAAAAGATCGTTTTCCCTGCCGTCTTTAAAGATAGCAGTGCTCAGAATCTGGCCTTGATCGCCATAGGTCATGGTAACGCCATCCTTCCTGCCGTCCTGCCATGTTTCAACCCTCAACAGCTTGCCTCGTGACGTATAGTGTTTGATTGCGCCGTGCACCTGTCCGCGGCTGTTATAGGTAAACTCTGTCTTCAACCCGCCGCCGACATAGTACTCTTTTTCCGGGTTGCCGCACCCGGCGCCGAGCAGCAGCGCAGCCATAAGCAGCAGGATGCCGCAGCCTGTTTTCCCCTGGTTGATATATGTCATGGATACGCCTCATTGCTGGAGTAAGCTGCCGTGTTTCTGCCCTCTATATAATGCTTGATTCACTTGCCTGTCAAGACGCAGTTTACCCGGCAGGCACAGGACGAATCACCCCTCCTGCCGCAGGTCGCATCATGCAAAAATCTGCCTGATCTCCTGCAGAAGCTCGCGGCCGGGCGGCGTCGGGCACCGGGCATAGAGCTTGAGATCGGGCGTGAAGCGGAAGCGCCTGGTATCGGCTGCAACAATGCCGAGAATCTTTTCCAGAGACTTTTCAGCATCTTCGTGGAAAGCAAACACGAGCTGCCGGTCGGCAAAGTCAACCGAGAGGATCAGGTTCTCGCGCAGCACGTTTTTGGTGCGCGCCACATCCAGCAGCAGCTCCACCTGCGGCGGCAGCCTGCCGAACCGGTCGGCAAGCTCAAGCTCGATATCGTCGGCATCGGCATCGGTCATAACCGATGCTATGCGGCGGTAGAGAACCAGACGCTGATTCACATCTTCGACATAGTCCTCGGGCAGATAGGCCTGGAGATTGATATTCACCTCGGGCTCCACCTTCGGGGCCAGCTTCTCGCCCCGCTGCGCGGCAATGGCCTGGCTGAGCAGGTCAAGATACATATCCATGCCCACCGATTCAATCTGGCCCGACTGCGAATGCCCCAGTATATTGCCGGCGCCGCGTATCTGCAGGTCGCGCGTGGCAAGGCGGTAGCCGGACCCCAGCTCGGTAAACTCGGACAGAGCCTCAAGCCGCTTCTGCGCAAGGGGGCTCATGGTATTGGAGCCGGGAACAAGCATATAGGCATAGGCCCTGATCTTGCCGCGGCCCACGCGGCCCCGCAGCTGATACATCTGGGCAAGACCTAAGCGGTGCGCATTATTGATGATAATGGTGTTTGCCGTCGGGAAAATCAAGGCCCGATTCGATAATAGTTGTGCACACGAGCAGATCAATCTCCTTGCGGATGAATTGCATCATGACACTTTCAAGCTCGTGCTCGTGCATCTGGCCATGGGCCACGCCGAGGCGCGCCTCGGGCAGGAGCTTGCGCAGATAGCCGGCCATGGCATGAATGGAGCGCACCCGGTCATGGACGAAAAATGTCTGGCCCCCGCGCTTGAGCTCCCGCAGGATGGCGTCGCGGATGATCATCTCGTCGAAATGCGTAATGGTGGTGCGGATGGAGAGCCGGTCTTCGGGCGGCGTTTCGATGATGGAGAAGTCGCGTATGCCAAACAAGGACATTTGGAGCGTGCGCGGTATGGGCGTTGCCGTGAGCGTCAGCACGTCGACCGACGAGCGCAGCTTCTTCAACTGCTCCTTGTGCTTCACGCCGAAGCGGTGCTCCTCGTCGATGACGATAAGCCCCAGATCGCGGAACACAATATCCTTCTGCACGATGCGGTGCGTGCCGATGATCACATCGACCTTGCCGGCGGCAAGGTCCTGGATAATCAGCTTCTGATCGCGCGCTGAGCGGAAACGGCTCAGTATATCGACCTTAATGGGATACTGCCGGAAGCGCTCGCAAAAGTTCTGATAGTGCTGCTGGGCAAGCACGGTCGTTGGCACAAGCACCGCCACCTGCTTGCCCTCCATGGCGCAGCGAAAGGCCGCGCGCAGGGCCACCTCTGTTTTGCCGTAGCCCACATCGCCGCAAATGAGGCGGTCCATGGGCATGGGGCGGGTCATATCGTCCATGACATCGCCGATGGCCGCAAGCTGGTCGGGTGTTTCCTCATAGGGAAAAGCTGCCTCAAACTCGCGACAGGTATGATCGGGCGGGTTGAACGCATGCCCCTTGAAAACCTTGCGAGCCGAATAGAGCTCGATCAGGTCGCGGGCGATTTTTTCTATGGACTCGCGAACCTTGCGCGTAGTGCGTGCCCAGGTCGTGCCACCGAGCCTGTCAAGCCGGGGCTGGCCATCGTCGGCGTTTTCATACTTATTGATAAGGTTTATGCGGTCAACGGGCAGGTACAGCTTGTCTCCGCCCTGATACTCAAGCTGCAGATAATCGGCGCGCATGCCGCCGGCCTCTAAGCTTTTAAACCCTATATATACGCCGATGCCATTGTCGCGGTGGACAATAAGATCTCCTTGCTTCAAATCGCTGAAGTCGGATATGGCCGTGCCTTCCTTGTAGCGCTTCACTGCCACGCGCTTGCGCTTCTGGCCGAAGATCTCCTCTTCGGTTATCAGAACCAGCAGGCCGTCTTCATAGCGGAAACCGCGCGACAGCCTGCCAATACAGATTTCCACGCGCCCGCCCATGGCCTCACCCGCCACCTCGGCAAATGTCCGGTCAAGGGTGATGGAAGTCTCAAGCTCATAGTCCGCAAGCAGGCTTCCCAAGCGCTCGCACTGGCTCTTGGTGTGGCACAGCAGCACCACCTGCACGCCGTCGCCAAGCCATTTTTCAATCTTCTGCGCAAGCGATGAAAGCGCGCCGGACTGCGTATCGAACGAGAGCATCTCCTTGCGGATATCTTCGTTTGACCGGGCGCTGAAGCTCACGCGGTGCTGGTCCCGGCGCTCGATGTCCCAGCCCTGCAGAAACACTTTTTGCACGGCAACGGGCAGACTGCCGGGCGCAGCAGCCTGCACAAAAAGCTCTTCCGGCGGCGCAGCTACCCTCCTCTCCTCGCGCGCGGCCTCATAATGCGCTGCCGCCTCGGCGGCAAGCTCTGCCATGGTGTCTTCGATCTCCCTGCACTCTCCCCAGAAGGTGACAACAGAGGAAGGCAGGTAATCAAAAAGGGTTGCAAGCTGCGGGTACACAAAGGAGAGGCAGTACTCAACCCCTGCCGGCAAAAGGCCGTTCTGGATATTGTCGAAAAAAGTCCGGCCTTTGCTGCGGGAAAAAATATCGGCAAGGGGCGGCTCCATGGCGCGAAGAGCCAGATCGTCGAGAACCTCCCTGGTCAGCAGCACCTCGCGCACGGGCACGAGCGTTACCTGCCGCAGCTCGTCTTTTGAGCGCTGCGTCTGGGGGTCGAAAAACTTCATCGACTCGATCATATCGCCGAAAAAATCAAGGCGCACGGGCCGGGGACAGCCCGGAGGGAATATGTCCATCACCTCGCCGCGAATGGAGATATCGCCCCGGTCTTCGACCACGCTCACGCGCGTGTAGCCGCACTGTATAAGGCTTGAGCACAGGCCGTCGCGGTCGATCTCTTCACCCTGCCTGACGGTATGGCAGCCGCTGATGAGCGTTTCAGCAGGCAGAATTTTCTGCAGCAGGGCCCGCGCCGTTGTGACGACGATACAGGGGGTGTCGGAGTCGCACAGGCGGTAGAGGGTCCAGAGCCGCTGGGCATTCACGTCGCAGTGGCTGAGGACCTCTTCGTATGCCTGCGTTTCAAGGGGGGGAAACAGGAGCACCTCGGATGCGCGCATGTCATCTGAGTTTGCCGCGCGGTTGCGGTAAAAAAGCAGCTCATCAAACAGCTCCTGCGCCTGCTCGACAGAGGCAGTGACAAAGAGAATATGTTTTTTCAGCATATCAAACAGCAGCGAGGTGACAAGCGCCGGCGCCGAGCCCTTGAGCCCCACGGCATACACCTCGCCCGTGCCAGACTGGATTGCATCAAGCAAAAGCCTTCCGGGCTGTCCGGTGCTGAAAAATTTTGATAAAAGCAGAGACATGGCGATTTAAGGACTCAGGTCAAAAACACGGTTCAGGGCTAACTCACCAGATACGCCACTTGCAGCGGCCTTAATTGCATTGATCAAACCGGTACGTAATGAGCCGGCCTTTATATAAGGCTTTTTAACACTTTTTTAGTTCAATAGCCATTTGCGTTTGACATCTTGATGACAATTCGGTTATATCTTTTTTATTTATTAATGCTAACTATATATTCAGGCTTTTAATATGCTTGCCAAAACATTCAGCAGCGCCTTGCTCGGCATTGATGCCTATCGCGTAGAGGTTGAGGTTGACGTTCATCCGGGCCTGCCCTACTTTGCAACCGTCGGGTCTGCCGGACGGCGCAGTCAAGGAAAGCAAGGACCGGGTAAAATCAGCCATCAAAAATATGGGGTACAACTTTCCCGGCACCCGCATCACGGTGAACCTGGCACCAGCAGACATCAAAAAAGAAGGCTCCTCATTCGACCTGCCCATTGCCATCGGCATTCTTGCCGCCGGCGACTGCCTGAACGACGGCGACATGACAAAAAAATATATTCTGCTCGGTGAGCTTTCCCTCGACGGAAGGGTTAAGCCCGTGCACGGCGTGCTGCCGATGGCCGTTGCCTGCCGGGAGCAGGGCATGCCGGGAATGATTGTTCCAAAAGAAAATGCTCAGGAGGCGGCTCTTGTTGATGGGGTTGAGGTTATCGGGGTTGAAACCCTTTCGCAGGTCGTGGAGTTTATGTCGGGAAGCGTGCATATCTCGCCGACAAAAACCAATCTCGAGGAAATATTCCGCACAAGCATTGACTCGACGATTGATTTCTCCGATGTCAAAGGTCAGGAGCATGCAAAGCGGGCCATTGAAGTGGCTGCCGCCGGCGGGCATAATCTCATGATGGTTGGCCCGCCGGGTTCGGGCAAAACCATGCTTGCCAAACGCATCCCGACCATACTGCCGCGCCTCTCGTTCGAAGAGGCCATCGAAACCACAAAAATTCACAGCGTTGCAGGCACCATCGAGCCCGGCTCGCCGCTGATAGTTAACCGGCCTTTCCGCTCTCCCCATCATACGATTTCAGATGCAGGCCTCATCGGCGGCGGCGCGTCGCCCCGGCCCGGAGAGGTGAGCCTGTCTCACAACGGCGTACTGTTTCTCGACGAGCTTACGGAATTCAAAAAGAACGCTCTTGAAGTCATGCGCCAGCCCCTGGAGGACGGAAGGGTCACCATTTCGCGGGCACTCACATCCATAACCTATCCGTCCCGCTTTATGCTGGTTGCAGCCATGAACCCCTGCATGTGCGGCTATTACGGCGATGCCAAGCACGACTGCACCTGCTCTCCCCTGCAGGTGCAGCGCTATATGGCAAAAATTTCCGGGCCGCTTCTGGACCGCATCGACCTGCAGATCGAAGTGCCGTCGCTCAGCTATAAAGAGCTTGCCAACTCCACACCGTCGGAATCCTCAGCCGTCATACAGGAGCGCGTGAACCGCGCCCGGACCTTGCAGCACCAGCGATTCAACCGCACCAAAATTTACTGCAATAGCCAGATGGCCTCGCGCCATTTGCGCACGTGGTGCCAGGTTGATGAAAAGAGCCATGCCTTACTTGAGCGCGCCATCGACAAGCTGGGCCTGTCCGCACGCGCCTACAGCCGCATCCTGAAAGTCGCCCGCACCATTGCCGACCTTGACGGCTCGGAGAATATCCGCGCCGAGCATATATCGGAGGCCGTGCAGTACCGCAGCCTCGACCGGCAGTTCAGGTCATAATCGGCTTGACCAATAATCAAGAGCTGCAAGCGAACATCAGGATATTACCTGAAGGAAGGTACTTTTAAAAACAAAATTCGCACATTCTACGATAGCTTCTGTTGACGTGCTAGGGATTCCAGCGTCCAGCTTACTGTGCAACGGCCTTAAAAGACAGCTATGATGGGAGCGCTTACGGATATTGCTTAAAAGCGATCAGCGTGATGACGTCGGAAAGCCTGCTCCAGAAATCAGCAGTAAGCTGGGGCTGCACAGCAGGGTCAGTGTCATCGGGATCTTTGAAGAGGAAGAACATGCCGGTGGGACCGATGGAATCATAATCCGGACCGGCTGGCCAGCCGTCACCGTCATTATCAATATAGGGATCATCTGCAGCAACGGCACTCATATCGCCAGGGGGCGCATGCCAGCCCAGGGCCCCGTTTATGTTCTCAATAATTTTATTGGCAATAAGCACCTGACCGGTATAGCCGGGATGCACGCCGTCAAGGCTGAACCAGCCGCCGCGACCCCATTTGCTGGTGATGCTCTTTTCCCCTGCTTTATACGATTCGTTGTCGGTTAATATATCAGTAAGCCAGGGTCCGATATCAATCAGATGGACCTTGCCCGCCCGTTTCTGCACAGCCTTCCTGATGGCGTCATTATACGCAGCAGTGCGTTCGTGGAGGAGTTCCTGCTCGTCTTCCGATAATACCAGGCCGTCATTCTGAACGCCATCGACCTCAAGTATCTGGTTCACGGTTTGCGCATCGGCGCCCGTGCTGAGCAGCGTGTACATGCACAGAAAGGTGAGGAGCCCTATGCGGTCGCCGCGGGGGGCAGCGGTGTCCCATGCCCCCGTGGCCGGAGCGCGGGCGAAGGTTGGCGGCACCGTGTACTGCGGATCAAGCTTGCGCAGATAAAATTCAAGGTCATTTGAATCAAACAGATACGAGGCCCAGATGTCATACAGGGTGTGCACCGAGTCGAGATACTCGATGTCCAGCTCGACGCTGACGGTGTCCACTCCTTCACGACACTGAGCCACCACGACCCCCCACGGTTCGACCACCATGCTGTGGCCATAGTTCTGCCTGCCGCGCGCGTACGGGCCCCACTGGCCGCAGGCGGCCACATAGCAGCCGTTCTCGATGGCGCGACTTCTCGTGCGAGGCTTCCCATCGGAGAACAACACTCTGAACGGGTCGTGTACGCGACACCCCTGGCGTTGCCTCCCCCCGCGATGTAGTCTTGCAGAGTTCGCCACGCGCCCGGGGGTCGGGGGGTCAGGCTATGAAGTGCCCGTCGTGTGGAACGGAGAATCCTGCGGGGATGCGGTTCTGCGGGGGATGCGCGGCGCCGCTGACCGAACCTGCGCCATCCGCCCTACCCACCGCGCCGCGAGGCGACGGCGCCGTCGATGCCCTTCCCGATGGCGACCGCCGCCTGGTCACCATCCTCTTCGCCGATGTCTCCGGATTCACCACGCTCTCCGAGAAGCTCGACCCCGAGGCCGTGCGCGACCTCATCACCGCCTGCTTCGACCGCTTGGTCCCCTGTATCCAGCGCTACGGCGGCACCATCGACAAGTTCATCGGCGACGAGGTGATGGCACTCTTCGGAGCCCCCAGCCCACGAGAACGACCCCGAGCGGGCGCTTTACGCCGCTCTTGAGATGCGCGAGCCTGCTGCCTTCAACCGGGAGCACGGCGCGGCCTCGGCATCCACTTCGGGGTGAACACCGGTCTGGTCTACGCGGGTGGCGTGGGGGGCGGGACCGCCAGGACTACTCGGTCATTGGGGACGCGGTGAACGTGGCCGCCCGTCTGAAGGCGGCGGCCAAGCCCGGCGAGATCCTGGTGGGAGCCGACACCTACCGTCAGAACGCGGCAGCCTCTTTTCTGGCAGACGGTCGAACTGTGAGCCCAAGGGCAAGTCCGAACCCGTGACCGCCTATCGGCTCCTCGACGCCCGGACCGCCACGTCGGCCGCGCGTCGAGACCGGGCCTCTCTTCCCCCCTGGTCGGCCGGGAGGAGGAACTGGCCATGATCAGGCAGCGCCTCGACCGCCTTCGCGACGGTGAGGGCGGGGTGGTGGTGATCACCGGCGAGGCCGGGCTGGGGAAATCCCGCCTTATCGCCGAAGCGCGGCCGAGACCCGAGCAAGAAGGGATCTCCTGGCGCGAAGGCCGCACCCTCTCCTTCGGCCGCACCTTCAGCTACTGGCCGGTCCTTGAGATCATCCAGCAGGACGCCGGCATCGACAGCGACGATCCCGAAGCGGAACGCTGGGCCAAGCTTGGCCGGCCGGCTGACGGCCCTCTTCGGGGAGGAGACGCCGAGATCCTCCCCTACCTCGCGACCCTCCTTAGCCTCCCTGTGCCCGAGGACCTCGCCCACAAGGTCAGGTACCTGGACGGCGAGGCCATGGGCCGCCAGATCTACAGGGCCACCCGCCGCTACTTCACCCGCCTGGCCCGGGAGCGCCCCACGGTGGTGGTGTTCGAGGACGTCCACTGGCTGGACGGCTCCTCCGCCGCCCTGCTCGAGCATCTCCTTCCTCTCACCCGGAGGTGCCCATCCTCTTCTGTCTGGTCGGCCGCCCGGGGCCGGACACCGCCCTCACCCGGCTGCAGAGCTTGCCAGGGAGACTACGCCGACCGCCTGACCGAGATCGCCCTCGGCCCCTCTCCCCCGAGGAGAGCGCGGCCCTGGTCCGCAACCTGGTGCACCTGGAGGAGCTTCCCGGCCCGCCTGCGGGACGCCATCCTCGCCAAAGCCGAGGGCAACCCCTTCTTCGTGGAGGAGGTGGTCCGCAGCCTCATCGATCTCGGGGGCCTGGTGCGGGACGAGCGACCGGGGCTTGGCGGGTGACCGAGAAGGCCGCGAGCATCACCATCCCCGACACCCTGCAGGGCGTCATCATGGCCCGCATCGACCGCCTGGACGAGGACCTGAAGCAGGTGCTCCGCCTGGCCTCGGTCGTCGGGCGGAGCTTCTTCTACCGGGTGCTCGCGAGCATGGCCGAAGCGGAGCGGGAGCTCGACCGAGCCTCGCCGCCCTCGAGGCCCGGGAGTTCATCCGGGAGAAGGCCCGCGATCCCGGAACTCGAGTACATCTTCAAGCACGCCCTGGTGCAGGAGGCGACCTACGAGAGCATCCTCCTGCGCCGCCGCCGGGAGCTCCATGCGCGGTGGCTCAGGCCATCGAGACCCTCTTCCCCGACCGCCTGGAGGAGTTCCTGGGTCTCCTCGCCTACCACTACACGAAGGCCGAGGCCTGGGAGAAGGCCCAAGAGTATCTCCTCGAGGCCGGTCGGCAGGCGGGGAGGATCGCCGCCGACCCGGAGACCCTCGCCCACTTCGAGCAGGCCCTCGAGGCCCACCTGCGGGCCCACGGGGGCACCTGGGGGGAGCTGATCTCGGACGAGGGGATCGACTGGTTCCTGGAGTGGACGCGGGTGTCTATCGGCGAGGCACTCGCTTCGCCCCCTCGTGAGCCCGATAAGCAGTTCTACGGGGAGGTGAGGGCCAGACTCGGACCTCAGGACCCCCAGGTTCGATCTATCGCCATCGTGCTCGCCAATGCCTATCTCCAAGGCGACGCGGACCGTGAGGCCCAGGTCCTCATGGAGGCCGTCCCTGCCCAGGGCGACCTCGACGGCTGGAGCGACGCCGACCGTCTCAGCGTCTATTCCTGCCTGGGCAGGGCCAAGGTCCGGCAAGGCGTGGCGCAGGCGGAGCCTACCTGCTCAGGGCCCTCGACTCTGCCAGAAGCCTCGCCGATCCGGCCACGTGTCCGGAGAGCATCGACCCCTATTTCACCTCGGGTACACGTACATTCATGCCGGCCGCTGGGCCGAAGCGTGGACCGTGATGACCGAAGGCCTGGCGAGGCCCGGGCTTAGGCCCGTGTATATGCGCGACGGGATACTCGTGAACCTCTCGGGGCTCTATCTGCTGCTAGGGGACTACGTGGAGGCCGAGCGCTCCCTGCAGGCGGTTCTGGAGAACGAGCGCGCGGTGCCCTTCTACACCGCAGTCGCGCTCGAAACCCTGGGGTGCACCCGCCTCTCCCAGGGTCGTCCCTTGGAGGCGATCGAGCTGATCAAGGAAGGTGCGGAGAAGTACCTTGATTTCTTCTGTGAGGTGGACGATAACAGCATGCGATACCTCGCCGATCTCGTCGAAGCGCTTGTGCGGGCGGACCTGCTGGAGGAAGCAGATCGGGCGGCCACCCGCGTGGCCGCCGCGTCGGAGGATCGGCCAAGCTCGAGCACGTGGGTTTTGACGTGTCTCTCGCGCTCGCCGGTCTCGCGCTCGCCCGCGGCCAACTGGCAGAGGCGGACCGGCTCCTTTCAGAGGCTGAGGCTGTGGATTTGGACGCGATCAACTATGAGGAGTCGCGGCCCGAGTCTTTCTCTTCCGCAAAGCCAAGCTCCGTCGTCTGCAAAGCCGAGAAGAGGAGGCTGGAGGGCTCCTGGGGGAGGCCTGCCGGCTGCTTGATGCTCGGCGGGAAGACGGGGCTCATCCCCGCTCGAGGCCATGCGCGCGGAGTGGGCCGGAGGTGAGTCGCCGTGATCTGGGGCGCCTTTTGGTTGAAATGCGCGCCACCTTCGCCGGAAGTCCCGGATTCCTGCGGAATGTAGGGTGACGTGCGGCCGAGTGCGGCCCCATGCGCGGAGGCCCAGCCATGAGATGCATGGATTGCGGCACGGAGAACCCGACCGACATGAAGTTCTGCGGCGAGTGCGGAGCGCTGCTGGCCGACCGGCCGGCGCGGCCCCGCTTGCGGCGCCCCCGCCAGAGGCAAGCCGGATGCTGGGTCTCCGGGAGGCCGGGGGGCAGTGTGTGGCCAAATGAGCCCCAGCAGCGAGAAGATCCACCTGATCACGTGCGCGACAGTGCTCGAGGAGTTGAGTCGCTCTTGCCGGCGGAGGTCACCGTGCGTGTGCTTGGGTCGGGTTCATGCGGCCCAACCCGCCTGCGAGCCGCGCTCCAGAAAGAGATCGACGAGGTGACAGAGTCGTGCGGGGATGGAGGCGCCGATCCGCTAACGGTTCTTATCGGCTATGGACTCTGCGGAAACGGCGTCGTCGGGCTGAGCTCTGGACGCTGCCGACTGGTCATTCCGCGGGTCGACGACTGCATAGGCATCTGTTTGGCTCCAAGAGCGCCCACCGCGCGGAAGCAGGACAGCATCCTGGGTCCTACTACGTGACCAGGGGATGGATGAAGATGGACACGACCCAGTTCGACCAAGTGGTGCAACGATACGGCAGCGAGCGTGCTGATGATCTTTACCGCGTGATGTTCGCCGAGTACAAGCGTCTCGCCTTGATTGATACCGGCAGCTACGAACTCGACGACGTGCGCTACTACGCCGTAAACATGGCGAGGGAATTCGGGTTGTGTTTTGAAGAAATCCGAGGAAGCACAGTCCTTCTTCGCAAGCTGCTCCAGGGGCCTTGGTAATAGGAAGAGTTCGTCATCTGCGAGCCCGGCAGCAGGACCGAACTCAATGACTTCCTCGGATAGCCCGGATCGAGAGCT
Organism: uncultured delta proteobacterium; assembly: GCA_963718965.1. Taxonomy (GTDB): domain Bacteria; phylum Desulfobacterota; class WTBG01; order CAIYCZ01; family CAIRTM01; genus CAIWCT01. Next base: position 36,567 of record CAVRBJ010000028.1, read on the forward strand.
GCGTCGGCGAAGGTGCTTGTAACACAGAGTCCGGATCAAGAAATGGCTGAGGCTCACCGCGGTGGTTAGCTACCAGA
>CAVRBJ010000029.1:0-123978 GCA_963718965.1 uncultured delta proteobacterium
TGCGACCGACAGGCCCGAAGAGCACAGCCGGATCAGCGCCGAAGAGCTTGCATATATCAAAGCACACACGCCGGAGCTGCCGGCCTGCAAAAAACGCCCTGGAAGCAGATTATGTCACAGGCGCCGGTGTGGGCGCTGGTGACCAACCATTTCTGCACCAGCTGGGGCTTCTTCATGTTTCTGACATGGCTGCCCACATACCTGGTTAAAGCCCACGGGTTTTCCATCAAGGAAATGGGCATCTACTCAATGCTGCCCTACATAGCCATGGTCGTCGGCAGCAATGCCACGGGGTGGTTTGCCGACTGGTGGATCAGGCGCACGGGCAGCATAACCCTGGTGCGCAAGTGCCTGCATACGGTAAGTCTGCTTTCCGCAAGCCTGTTCCTGGTGCTGCTGGCCCATGCCGGAACCAAGACCGAGGTTATCCTGCTCATTACGCTGGCCCTGGGCATGATGTCCATGACCGGCAGCACCACCGGGCCCAATGCCATGGACATAGCCCCCCGCTATGCAGGCATTATCATGGGCATGCAGACCACAGCGGGCAATATCGCGGGCGCCATCGTGCCGGTGTTTGTCGGCGTTGTCGTTTCGCTCACCAGCCGGTGGGACCTTGTTTTTTACAGCGCCGCAGGCATTATGGTGCTGGCAGTCATTGTGTGGATCTGTTCGGCACCGGCAGGCAGGTGCTGGAATAAATTTGTTTTTTGATTTGATAAGAACTTTTTTTTGTTTGATAAGAACTCGCTTTGGGATGGGCAGAATATAGGACGAGGGCAATTGTGTGTCAATGTAAATGTGGGCGCAAGATATGGGATGGGGTTTTGGGTGCGGCCTGCGTTGCGCTATAAAAAATCTTGCGGCATGGCGAGCGCCTCTGATATGAGGTGTTATGTAAACCTGAAAGACTGCTCTTGTGCGCAGCCCTCTTAACAAGCCTGATTTTTAAATTACAAATAGGCTTCAAAGGGGTAATCGGGATCAGCGTTGTGATAAGAGAAGGCCCTTATTAACGACTGGGCGGAAAGCCGTAAGCCTCTATTACCTCCATGGGGATATTGTTTTGCCGTGAAACCTTCACTCCGTAATCCTGTGTAAGCATCCAGTCGATGATTTTTTTGCGATTATTTTTCATTGCTGCAATATCATCCGGTGCAGGGGCTGGCGCTGCTGCGCCTATAATTCCGGCATAGGCCTTCAGCGGAGCCTCTATAATATCTGCAAGCAGCGCGGCATCGCTCTGTTCAAAAAAATACAGCATGCCGCATTCAGCCGAGCATTCCCCGAGCATTCCCCGGCCCGCCATGAGGGACTGGTACTCGACAATGTCCTGACCGTGCCGCTGGCATGCAGCTGACAGCGCGGCGGTAAAAGCGTCTTTGTCAGCCTGCCGGGCGGCGCCGTTTTGCATGATCAGGTCAGTGAAAAACGTGATGATCGGATCAGCTCCTTCAGTGCTGCTGGCGCTTGCCATGATAATCATGCCCGGCAGGTGCGGGTTGGCGGGCCAGGCAAATGCCTGCAGCAGGGTAATATCCGTAGGTACTTCTTCAACCAAGCCGCCGCACAAATCAACCCGCGCTACGGTTGCTTTCTCAAAGATTGCGCCGGAAGAGCTGTATATCTCTGCTTCCCAGACGCCCTCCTGCCTGGTTACTGGCGGCTTAAAGGCGCCCGCAGCGCCGAGTTCAGCCAGAGCGCCTTTAATCATCTCCAGATGACTCTGTTGCGGAAAAAGAAAATTGTTTTTACCCATCGTTTATCCTCCGTAAATTATTGTCGCTGTTATCGCCCCTCAACTTTTCTTCCGTCGGCCCAGAGCAGCTGCTCGGCCTTGCCAATGGCGGCTTCAAGCGGCTTGCGCGCATCGGGCTTGTCCCACGACCTGAGTGATACATGTACATTGGCGGGATCATCCGGCATGACGGCCGCCACGACATGGATCGTTTTATCTTTGCCATCGATATTTTTGACTGCATGATAATAGATATTGAAAAATGATTTGCGCTGCTCTTGTAACTCAAGCCCTTCCTGCTGTGCCCATGTTTTCAGCAGTCGCGACCGTACCATCAAGACTGCTTTTAATCCGGAACCGCGAGAAAAATATCTTATCGGTCGATGACTTGATCGTGTAGGGTCGAAACGGATATTTCGCTTTGCCCGGGTCCTGCAATGAGCCGGGCTGCAGGGAGGTCCAGAAGCCCCGGTATTGCTGCACATCGGCAAGAGGCTCAAGGCCGAGCATCTTCTGGCGCACTTCATTGCCGAACACCTCGACACGCTCAGGCACCAGGGATTCCCAGATATCAAGCCCGACCCATCCGCATCCTTCCTTTGCAAGCTTCTCCAGAATCCAGATCGTAAAAGCATCAAAACCGCCCAATGCGGGCATGACCTGCCTGCCGCCGAAGCCGCCGATGACAACGGGCTTTATTTCCGGAAATTTTTCCTGGATATCGTAGAGGTAATTTCTGCCCGCAATCAGATGCGGCTTTTTGCCCGGCACATTGAGCACCATGGTTTCATCCCAGTCGCCGCAGACAAGGAAATACGGACCTCTTTTTTTGCCAGTTCATCCTTATTCGCTTCGACAAATTTATATATTCTCGGGAGCGGCTTTTCGTTTTTGGTGCTGCTGCCGATAATGACATAGTCATACGGAGCAACCGTTATAACCTGATCAATTTTTTTAACATCCAGGGGCTGCTCGACGCCGATAATAGCTTTGATCCAGTAAGCCACTTCTGGTGTGGAGCCGTAATTCGAGTCGTAGATAAGAAGTCCTTTTTTCATGGTTGCCTCGCTTGTAACCGGGATTAATAGAGTTATTGCTGCCAGTATCGCGGCGAATAAAACTTTCTGTGTCAGTCCATTTTTATACATGAGACCTCCTTTACTTTGCATACACCATTTGTTTTTTTAGCCGCTCGATGTGAGCAAGCTCCGCCTGTACATCCTGCAACTCGGCCTTTAGTTCGGCAACACCGTATTTCAGATAAAAGCTCTGGGGCTGCTTCCACCCGGCAGCCGACAGCACGATCGAAAGCGTTAAATAGAGAATACCGCCCAGCACGGTTTTGCGCTCAAGGGAGGATGTTTTTTTTGCAAGATAGAGAACGAAAACACTGATAATCAGAAACAGCCACAGGACGGCATTTGCGATGATGCCCATCATGAACATTGGCACTTTTGCAGAGTAGTTGTCCATATAAAGCTCAAACGACCATATCCCGAAAAAGATCAGAAATACGAATGCTACGCGATTGCTGATCATTTTCATTTTCCAGAACATGTACAGCAGTATCCAGCCCAGCAGCGCGTAATAATAGCCGCCGGTTACTTTTATGTTCATATCGCTGAACTGGAGCACGGCCCCTGAGGGCACCAGTATGGAAGGGATTTCGCCCACCAGCTGCCACATGACCATGCCTGCAAAGAAGCCGAACAGGTAGCCGCGGCTGTCGCTTGCAACGGTGCAGGCCTTGTAAAGCAGAAAAAAGCATGCGGATGCAAACAGCGGCAGAGCCAGGAGATTGTAGTTTTCCACCGGCATCATGCGAAACGGCAGAAACAGTATGATGGACGGAATAAAAAAACCAATGCCGGAGAGGGCAATCAGGATAGTTCTTTTCATAAGGAGACTCCTTTTGTTTGTTTATTCCATGGTGTAATTTTAAAACAGCATTCCGCATCTTCCGAGGGCAGGTGGCTCACCCGCGGGCAGTGTATTTCGGCGCACCAGACACCAGAGTGCCGCTCTTTCGGCTCAAACGAATCGGCCCCGTTTATCCCGGCATAAAAGGTCTTAATAGCCTCCAGCTGCTCGGGCCGAGGGAAGGAAAAACCAGTTTTTACATTCATACGTTTTCTCCTGTATATACGTTATCAGAATAAACCAGGTTGAGTTGCTATTGCTCAAGGCCGAACATAACTGTCCGGATATAATCGCGCTGCTTTTCGGGACCCATGAATGCCTTAAAAACATTAACCGCGGGTCCGCCTTTATCGAGCAGGGTCGTGACAAATAGTTCAAGTCCGTCTTCGAGCTTCCTGCTCTGGTCAGGTGTCACTTTTTCAGCCCGTTCGACCATATCGAGATAGCTGTTGAGATATGTTTTGTATATTTCAAAAAGCACTACGTCATCATTGCGATCCGCTGTAACGTGGATGCTGAAATCAGTTATAAAACTGAAGAACCAATCGCTGACTTTGGACTGTTTGAAATGCGCCACCCGGGGCGACCATCTTCTCATCTCGGCATAACAGCGGTCCTTGTTGGGGTCATCAATTTTGGCGGGGTCAATGATTTCGATAACATAGACGCGCGTGTCGCCGATGAAGATGAAATCAATCGATAAAACCGGCAGATTATAGGCGTAATCGGGCCGGATCATCAGCGTGTACATCTTCATAAAGTAAAACATGGTCACGTCAAGCGAGTTCACCCGGGCAAGGCGCTCTGCCTGCAGGCTTGACACCAATCTTCATCATCTTGAGGAACTTGGCAGGGTGGAGTTTTTTATACTCCGGCTTGACCGGGAACTCGCGCAGATGAAAGCGCTGATTCAGGACGGTGTTGGTATAGGATTCATACTGCGCGAAAAGCCAGTAGCCCTCGCTGCGGGCCTTGATCAACAGCGGCACCGCCACGAGCATGGCAATCAGCGCGATGCCCAGCAGGGCCAGAAATATATATTTCAGTATTTTTTTAAACATGCCTTCCCCTTTTTATCGTGTGCAGCGCCCGCATATTGTACCGTCGCATCAGTTCCCTGAATATTCGGCCCATTTTTTTTCAACAAGCTTAAAAGCTTCCGGCGCTCTTTCTTCAACAACAGTTCGATTATCCAGAGGAAAGGACTCAGGTCCGCCTTCCGAAGATATCTGCCTGGTAGCGTCAATGACGATTTTGCTGCTGAGAACATCTCTTTGCAGCTGGGATCAACCGGTATGTGAATTGACTGTTTGATTATAAGGCTTGCCGGATCAGGCTGCCAGCGGGTGCCGACCGGCATGCATCACCCGAGAGGTATCCGTGGGGTCGATATCGCTATCTACAACGACAACAATTCTTTTGCTGAACCCGATCATCCGGTATCCCGAATCGTCATGCCGGCTTCGATCCCTTCACCTGGCAACTTTTTATCAATGCTCACAATAACCATGGAAGGGGTTTCGACAGGCGTATACAGTTTGACAAGGTTGCGCATAATTTTTTTTAGCCGTGCAAAATGCGCCACATCCCAAGGCAGCATCAGATAGGCGCCGCCGATGCCAGGCCAGATGTTATAGACCCATGGGTTTCTGCGATGGGTTATTTTCTTAATATCGATGTAAAACGCCTGGTGCTTTTTGCCGATATAGCCAAACATTTCACCATACGGGCCGTCTTCTTCGCCCTCCATGATGGGAATTTCACCTTCAATAATGATCTCTGCATGGGCGGGGACAAGAATGTCATTGGTCTCGCTCTTTACCAGTTCAACCGGCTTGCCGCGAACCCCCCGGCAATGGCAAACTCGTCCTCGCCGAGGTCGGCCAGCCGGGTTCCGCTCATCATAAAGGTCAGGGGATCGACACCGACAGCCACCAATACAGGAATCCGCTCTTCGCGCGCTCAGCAGCCCGCATAACAAACTGGAATCCGTGACTGGGCTGCGTCAGGCAGATCCCCACTTTTTGGGCCCCTTGACATGCAGGCGGTACGTTCCAACATTGCGCCCGAGTTCCGGGTCCTGCATCACCGCACAGCCGGAGCTGACAAACTGGCCCCCGTCAGCGGGATTGTTTTTGATCCAGGGGAAACGAAAAATATCAACGTCATCCCCGGTACAGATAACTTCTTTGCAGGGGGCATCTTTTTTATCAATAACTACCGGATCAATGGACTTCCATTTAAAATTTTCGTCAAGGCCGTTGAGTATGAGTCCGGATGCCAGCTCGTGCATCTCGCACTTGTTATCGTTGACTTTTTCAACGGCGGCTCCGAAGCACTGCGCCACCCGTCCATAGCCGTTGAATATATTGGCAATGACAGGAGAGTCGTACCACCTGCCATTAGCTTTTGTCCGCTCCACGAGAAAGGCCGGAGCTTTTTCCTTCATGCGGTCATCCAGCTTGTAGGAAAAAGCCGGTGATTTCATAGCTGTCCTGATCCATTTCCTTGATTCTGAGCAGCTCGCCCTGAGACTCAAGCGCAGCGACGTAATCGCGAAGTGAGTTATAGGGAAACATAAGTGACCTCCTTTAGTTACTGTTGTTCAGCCAGGCTCGCAGTTTCTTTTTTCCAGACAAAAGTTCTAAAACCCCTGCGCAGATCAAGATAGACGATCTTTTCCGGCTCAATGGTTATGACATTAAAATTAATGCCGCTTACCGCCTCGTAAAGACCCTGCTGCTTCAGGCTCTCGGTATGACGGTAAAAGGCCTGTATGTCTGTAGCCTTTCCGGATTGTCCCGGCGCTTGAACAGGGTGGCCGTTCCCCACACCTGTACTCCGGAGGCGCCGAAGTAATCCTTTCCGGAATCATAGGGGCCACGGACGGTGAAAGAAACCCGGGGGTTGCCCAGTATATTGGCGATTTTTCCGCCGCCCTCGGAAAAAAGGTAGACCGTCAGCCCATTGTTGAAATATTCCAGGGTTGTGCAGCGGGGGCTGTTATCACGGCAGGTAGCAAGGCTTAAAACATTATGACCGCTTAAATAGGCAGCCACGGCCTGTTCAAACTCGCCGACATCCATGGCTTCGATCACAGGAATATTGAAGCGTGCAAACAGGGCCTTTTGCTGCTCAGTTGCGCTGGGTATAATCAGTTGCGGCAAAGTTATCTCCGGATTGTTTATAAAAAAGGTTTCACGACACTGCTCCAATGAGCTCATTCAAGCAGAGTCTGGAGCACATGTTTTTAACTTGTTTTCGATTAAAGACCCGATGAGAGACTAAAGGCCTTCTGCTTTTATACGTTCGACTAAGGTTTTTCCCGCGTGAAAAGCTGTGTGCAATCTCTCCTTGAACGTTTCTTCCGTCATATTTTCAACACCCCCGACATACAGCTTTTCAACAGTCTCAATCTGCTCAACCATGAGCTGGCTTTCCAGCATTTCAAAGCAGGGGTCGCCCATGAGCTCGCGATACTCATCTGCGCAGTTTCCAGTCACTATCAAAACAGTTTTTTTCTTAAAATCGCACGGCCTTCTCGGCCCGCTGATAGTGGCATAAGCCTCTCGCGGGCGGTAGAAAAGAGGGAACTTTCGCTCAAGAAATTTTTTCATCAGAGATGTTATTGATACATCATATACCGGGCTTGCCAGCACATAACCATCTGCTTTTGCATACAGCTCCAAAAGTTTTGCCATATCATCTTTTAGCGGGCATTTGCCTATTGCCAGCTCCGGTTCCATAGTCATGCACCAGCAGCAGCCCATACAATGCCTTATATCATATTTGATAATATCGATACGCTGAGTGCTTGCCCCCTGGCTTTCTGCTCCGCTAAAACCTCCTGAAGAAGCTTGCTGCATTTGCCTTTAAGCCGCGACTTCCGAGAATTCCTGTAATGATCATAATACCATCTCAATCAACAAGGTTAATATCCATCGAATATGTAAACAGGCTGTCGATACTTTATCTAATTGTAGAATAAACAGCAGCAGTTCGTTCGCCATTTACAGGCCGTATGGGCTCCGCAGGTCGCGGCTGAAGTACTCCTCTGAATTCATGCGCTCGTTTGCCTTTTCTTCGGTCATCCACTGAATGCTCGCCCTTTTTTTATCGTTTTTAAATATTTCTTCGGCAAGAAACGGCGTCACGGTCTCAACGGTGTCTGCAAGCATGTTGATGATCATCTCGGACTGCTCAAAGTACTCGGGCTCATTCCGCGCAGATCCGCAATGACCAAATAGGTGATAACGATACCCGGCCCGATTTTCCCGACCTGCACGGGCGTTGTTTTCAGCTCCTCTTCAAGGGCGTCGGTAAAGTAGGTCACGCCGCGCTTTGTTGCGCCGTACACGCTCAGCCCGGGCACCGTCATGTCATTGCTGCCATGGCCTTCCATGTTGTCAAACTGGCCGCTGCCCTGCTCGATAATCCCGCGCACCGCCACCTGGCAGCCGAACATAAGGCCGATCATGTTCGTGTCGACAACCGAAGCAATTGAGTCCGGCGGCAGATCCCAGAGCATGATTTTCGAAAGGGAAATGCCTGCATTGTTGATCCATATATCGACCTTGCCGAAAACCGCTTTGGCGGTATCCCACAGCGCCTGCACCTGGCTGTAGTCGGTTACGTCGCAGGGTAGGCCCACAACTTTATGGGCGCCGAACTCGCGCCTCAAAGTCTTCGCTTCCGGTACAACGGCAGCGCTGCTGCGTGAGCTTATGGCGACCGAACAACCCTTCTTTAAGACTCACTGGCTCAAGCCAAGGCCTATGCCTTTTGTACTTCCGGTTATAACGGCTGATTTCATACCTCTCCCTTCATATCCAATAATGAATGTGCTTTTTACAAACCATGTTTGCTGAAGACATCACGAGTCATGCGCTGCTCATCCTGCATGTAGGCATCAACTCTTTCCTGTGTCAGCCAGAGAATGCGTTTGCCGTTTTCAGTGTTTTCAGCACTTCTTCAATCAGCCACGGGGTCACCGTTTCCATCGTCGGCCATAATGTTGTAGACCGTCTTTGCCTGCTCTCGCTCTCGGGAGACATCTTCCGGACATCATCCAGCAAAAAATCCGTCAGAACGATCCCGGGGCTTATGGTGCCGATCTGGACCGGTTTCCGTCAACCTCGGCGGCCACGGATTCTGTAAAATCGCGGCCAGCCCGCTTGGTCGCGCCATAGATGCTCAAACCCATCAGACCATATCATCGCTGCCGAAGCCCTCGGAGTTATATATTTGCCCGCTGCCCTGCTTGAGCATGCCCTGCAGTGCCACCTGTGTTCCATAGATAACACCGGTAAGGTTTCTCTGACAACGCGGGAATTTCTTGCTCCCATCCAGCTCCCATAGCGCCCTGGTGGTATTGGCAATCCCGGCGTTGTTCATCCAGATATCAACCGATCCGAAGGCCTCCTTTGCACCGTCTGCCACAATTGTTTGAGCTGTTCTATGCTGCTGACGTCGCAAGCCCGTGCCGCCACATGGTCTTTTCCGTAGATCTCGCAGGCTTTCCGGTACTCCTCGCTCCATTTCCTCTTTTGCAAAGCTGCTGAGCACGACATTGCAGCCTTTTTTTAAGAATTCGCTGGCAAGACCCAGGCCTATGCCTTTTGAACTGCCGGTAACAACAACTGTTTTCATAGTCTCCCCATGAATATGTTTTGTTTTTCAATCAGCGGTTAATCGGTTTGCCTTTGCCCACTTAGGCCAAGGTATTTATTTTTAGCGGCGGCGTACTGCTCTCCAGCTTCTCGGATGCGGTTCGTATCGGCAGCCGTTCGGGGCAGCGATTTTCGCACTCGCGCAATCGATGCAGGAGTCGATTTTCGCCATGAATTTATCCCACTCCCCTTTGAAGATGCGCTCGGGGGCAAAGCGGGTAAGGGCCACCTGCGTGTACATGATGGCTGAGATCATGATCTGCTGCGGACAGGGCTGGCAGTAGTTGCACATGCGGCAGAATCCGTTGCCGAGTTCGGCGCGGATCCGGTCCATGTCGTTCAGGTCAGCTTCCGTGAGGCTGCCGCAGGCCTCAACGATTTTTATGATCTCGGCCATATCTCCCGGCCGGGCGATACCGATCAGCGTGAGAAGGCCTGAAAACTGCAGCAGATACTTGAACCCGAGAACAGGCTTTTCCAGCATGCCGCCCGCCATGGGCTTCATGACTATAACGCCCGTATCATGCTCCTGGGCAAGGGGCAGAATTTCTTCTGCTGCTTCCGTATTGACAAAGTTCAGCCCGATCATGACGGTTTCAAAAAGGTCCGTCGCAATAGCATCTCGGGCCACGGCCAGCCGGTGCGACGTAATGCCGATATGGCGCACCGCTCCGGCCTGCCTGGCCTTCCCACCACCTCAAGCGGCCCGCCGGGCACAAGCACAGCCTGAAGGTCTTGCGCCGTGCTGACATTCTGAAACTGATACAGGTCAACGTAATCGGTTTGCAAGTTTTTAAGGCTCTGCTCAAGATCTTCCTGTACTTTGGCGCCTGTGCGCGATGCTGATTTTGGTGGCCGGCACCACTTCAGAGCGCCTGCCCTTAATGGCCTTGCCGATGCCTATTCGGTGCAGTGTACATGCGTGAGGTATCGATAAAGTTTACTCCCAGGTCGAGGCTTTCCCGCACCAAGGCAACTGCTGCTTCCCTGGCGGTGTCTGGATAGGAATACCGCCAAAGCCTATTTCTGAAACCACGAGTTCTGTTTTCCCAAGCCTTATTTTTTTCATCACTCGATGATCCTCATCTGGCATGCACCAATGGCCCTCTGTTTGCGCCCATTCGGCAGCCCCCTACTTAGCCGCTGCAGCGTCTTTGCGCTCCCAGCGCTGGACATTCCTGAAGCCCTGCTTCATGAAATCCTTATTCACCACCGTAATGCGGTCTATGGTGATCTTGCTCATGAGGAATCTTTTTCTGAACACCTAGTCCCGGAGGTTTTTCAGTACCTGCTCGCGCTGCTCAGGAGTGGAATTAGGGGGCAACTCATGCGGAGTCCCACGTCTTCATCGGGGGCTAGATCAATCAGAACTTTTTCGATTCCGGGTCAGTGCCCTCAAGCAGCTGGCATCGGCCCTTTATCTGGCAGCAGCGGTAGGGGCCTTCGATGCCCACAAATTCATCATGCCAGTTCAGGCTCACCCAGGGGTTGGCCTTGATATCGGCCAGCTTCTCCGTGTTCATCTCATGCATGCCGTACAGGACTTTCTTTTTCGGATCAAAGGTGAACTCGGCAGTGGTTGACAGGGGCCGGCTGTTCATGCTGGTGGCCAGGAATAGGTCTTAGTGTCTTTTTTAACGCCACCGATCAGCTTGCCGATTTCCACCCACAGCTGATCTTCTGTCATGACGCCTTCGCCTTTCTTTGCCCAGAGATTCACCACTCAGCCACATCTGTGTTGCCGTGGTATTGGCATCGAGTTTCATCTCATGGCGGTACCGCAGGATCTTCTTAGGGGATTTGCGGATGGGTGCTTCCGACCGCTGCCGAGGTATCGATACTCTTTGCCTGCTTTGCCTTTTCCTGCTGACCGGCAGCATTTTCAGCTGAAGCCGTGCTGCTTAAAGCTGCAAGACAACCTGCAGCTGCCAGTAAAACAAGAATCATCCCTTTTTTTTCATGGTTGTTCTCCAAAAGAGTTTATAAATAATTTAACCGACCGGATATCCGGTCGAAATATTTGCAAAAAAAACTATATTGCCTTCATTACAAAATTTGTCTGAAAAGAAACCTGATCAGCAATGTCAAAATCAATATCAATGGAAAAGTACGTAAAAAAGGTGCCCATCACCAAGATATATAGAACACGGGCGATTTTTTGTGCGTCAATAGTGGTGAACTTGCCTGCGTCGACTCCCTCGTTGACCATATGCTGAAATATTTCGACAGTTCCATGGTAAAACTCTGTCATCACCTTGCGAATTTCCTTGTCTCTAGCTCCCATTGAAAGGAATTCCAGGCAGAACCAGTAAAAGCCCTCATTTTTTTTAAGCACATGGCTTGTTTCATTTAAAAGCACCCGAAGCCGTTTCTCTGGGTCGTCTATTTTGAATAAATACGCTTTCGGTTCTTTTTTCCGAGTGGTATTGTTTTACTTTATACAGGAAAAGTTCTAAAAAAACTATAGATTGGCGGTAAAATAATGATACATACCGCCTTTGCTGATACCGGCTTTTTGAGCAATCATGCCGATGCTGGTTTCAGCATACCCATGCTCGTTGAAGCACAGAAGGGCCGCATTAAAAATTTCTTCTTTTCTTTTTTGTTTTTATATCCATGACTACCGATAATTTTTAGACCGGCCATCCGGTTGATAAATTATTATAGCATTTAGTAAAGCCTATGTCAAGTGAACCTTTGCAAATACCCTTTTTGCGTGGAGACAGAAATCGGGACATCCATGATACGTTGAAGTCAAGGGAGAAATAGGAGATTTCTCCCAAAGTTAGTTTTTTGGACGCACCTTCCCCCGTGGCTTTCAAAAAAGACCCACCTTCTATTTTCAGTTATCAGTTCGGCCTTTCAATTTTTTTTCGGTCGACGGCAATTCGCGACCAGACATCCATGTGCGGTATCAGAACATCTCTGTTCCTCGCCCGATAATTAGTGGGAGGAATCTGAGGAACATCCTATATTCCTCCTGTCAAGAGGGAAACAAAAGCCGCAAATTAATTTGATTTTAATCAATTATACTGCGGCCATTTTGCTGTTGATAGAACCCGCCCCCCACGTTTGCTTAAACGTTTGGTGTTGTTCGGCGAATTTCCCACCTGCTGCGAACCTTGCACCTGATCGTTATCATTATCCGGCGTGCATGCATCTCCGACGATTACGAATTTGATTGGAAATTCGGACAAATTTTTAGCTGCAAAGAGTACACAAAAAGGGGACAGCGCCCTTTGTTGTCCAACCAACTTATTCAAAGCCTTCATTATTGATAAGATCTCGCTTTGGGATGGGCAGAATATAGAACGGGGGTGATTGTGTGTCAACGCGAAAGGCGAATTCAATTTCAAAGTGCACCATATGAGATAAGTCAAAAAAAGGGGACAACCACCCCCTTGAACTTCCGCGTTTTTGGTGCAGCGCCTGCTGTTTTTGTTGAGCTTTAAAGCGTCTCCGACTGTTTTTCGGCAATATCTCCGGCTATGGGCAGCTTGTACATCTCGCCATTATAGGCCTTAATAATCATAACGATAAGAATCACGATGGAAAAAATCGAGACAAGAGGCGATATGACAAGCCGCAGGGAAGGGGTGAAAATAGAAACGGCGATATTGATAAGGGTAAGGGCGCCCGAAACGACGATCGACTGCATTGCATGAAATTTAACGAATCTGCTCTCTTTTTCAATCAGAAAAAAAATGATGCCCGTAATCCAGCCCAGGACATAGCAGAGCACTCCGGCGATATTTTCGTCAAGCCCGGTCGAGGATTTTTTTTTGGGTTCCTGTGCTTGATCCTGCATGCTCGTTTCTCCTTTATAAAAGGGGTGTATGAAGCATTACTGCGAACCGACTTTATCCGGATGTGAAAAGTATAGGCACGGAGGGCTGTGGTGTCAATAAAAATGTCAGCCCGTACATGCCTGCAAACGCTGATTCGGCACGCCTGGCACACAAGGCCCCCGCGCATTTTTATCACCACGCCCCGGCCTGTTCTGATAGAATAAAGCTGTATACCTACCCTGCACGAGGCCGCAGTCGTGAACCCCATGCGCATCATGCCTGCTTTTCAGGAAGCCTGCCGCCCCCGCGACATCGCGCCCAATCTGTTTTCGGGCTTCAGGGCGGGCCGCCTCATTCACGCCAACGAAGAGCTGCAGATGCTCTCCTGGCGGAGCGTCACAGGTGAATGCAAACGTCATTCCGGCTTGGCCGGAATCCTTTCTGCGCGCAGCGGCTGTATTGCTTGTTAATACAGTCGCTGCCGGCTGCTCTGACAGAGAAAGATGCGCCCCCTCGTCTTTTCCTTTCCCCTCTAAACTTCTCCATACACCCTGACAAACTATGCTATACTCTTATATATATTGGCGCACCGTGCTCCATACGAAATGCTCAATAAAAAAAGGGCCCTGCCATGTTTCGATCAATCATAACAGTCCTCTGCTGTTTTGTGCTGGCGGCACTTTTCTGTCTTGCTGCCGGGTGTAAAAAAACACACCGGCGCACAGCACCCGATCTGGTCAGCTTTACTGCCTGCAGCGATCTTGAGCAAAGGCTCAAAGACAACCTCCGGCAGGAGATGCGCGCCAGCCTCCTTTCCTATAATGATGCCATGATATACGCCCCTGACACCGGAGGATTACCCCCGAACGGGACAGGCGGCGACAGCGCCTTCGATGGCGGCAAAGGTCCTGCTGAAGGTATTGACTACTCGGGCACCAACAATCAGGAGCCGGGTGTTGATGAAGCCGATTTCACCAAAACCGACGGGTATTCTATCTATGTGCTGGACAATAATACGTTCATGATGCTTGCCCTTCCGGCATTCGGCAGTATCAATGAGGGAACGTCAACGCAGATTGAGGGCTCTGCCCTGGAGATGCTTATTCATAAAGAATCCCCCGGCGGCAAAGCTGACATAGCGATTGTTTTTTCATCGCTCTATCCGTACACGCTTCCCGCAGAGCATCCCCTGAGCCCCTTTATCGGCGCTGCAGCAGACCCGGCGGCAAACGGCAGCAGTCCGCTCTACCGCACATCGGTACTGACAAAAATCACCGTACTGGACTTGAAAGGTGCGGGTGCTCCGCAGGTGCGCAGGCAGTTTTATGTGGAAGGCGCATACCAGACAGCACGTTTGATTAAAAGCTTCATGCATATGGCGGCCTATTCATGGATGGATGTGCCGGGCCTGATCTACTGGCCCGACCTGCCGGCACTGTATTACACTATCAGCAGCCAGGCCGTACGCAGGCTTGTCTGGAACCAGGCTGTCGCGAGGGCCATCGCTGCAAACGATGCTGTCATTGACGCGCTGCCGCTTCAGGACCTCGTACCGCGCTATTATGAGCTTTCGGGCTCAACGCTGGTCCCGCATGACAGTGCTGCTGAGGCCTGTGCGGATTTCAGCATTGCAGACGATGGAGTCAGCCGCGGCTATACTTCCATCCTGAGCCTTGACCTGCTGGCTGAAAACATGCAGCTTGCCGAGGCCCATATTGTCAGCAACTGGGCAACGGTCTATGCCAGCACAGACACCATGCTGCTTGCCGAGCCGTCAAATGCGTCATGGTGGTACCCGGGCAGCAGCGGATTTGAGGAAGCAACCAACATTCATAAATTTATCCTCGATAACGCAACCGCCCGCTATACGGGCAGCGGAAGGGTTGAAGGCACTGTCGGCAGCCAGTTCTGCCTTTCCGAGTATGACGGGGCTGTGCGTGTTGCCGCCACCACACATGCATGGGGCCGCTGGTGGAGCCAGACTCCGGCAGAGCCTGAAAATCATGTCTACGTGCTCACCCCTGCCGACAATGGAAGCCTCGGCATCACAGGCCACCTTGGCGGTATTGCCGAAGGCGAGCGCATCTGGGCGGCACGGTTTATCGGCACAAAAGGATATCTGGTCACCTTCCGCAATATAGATCCCCTGTGGACAATTGACCTCAGCAACCCGTCAGATCCTGCGGTCATCGGCGAAATCCAGGTGCCCGGCGTCTCCACCTATATTCACCCGATTTCTGAAGACCGCCTGCTGACAATCGGTTTTGGCGGTGACGAAAACGGCCTTGACTGGTCGATTATGGTGTCGCTTTTTGATGTCTCGGATTTCGGCAACCCCGTCATGATCGACAACATGACGCTGCTTGTGAATCAGAGCGATAATAACACCTCCACCTGGGGATCAAGCGAGGCTGCCTATGAGCACAAGGCATTCCAGTACTGGGCGCCGGAACAGATGCTTGCCGTGCCCCTGAGCGCTTCAAGTTCCTCATGGGACGGCTCGGGCAACTGGAGCTACAGCTACATAAGCAGGCTTATGCTTATCAAGGTCGATCCTGCTGCGGGCTTTACCATCCATGGAACTATTGACCATTCAAAGTATTTCAACAGCGACCCGGACTGTTACTGGACCAGCCAGGATATCCGCCGCAGCATGTTCATGGGAGACTATATTTACGCTCTCAGCGACCGTGCGGTCACCGTCAATCTGCTCGACACCATGACCGAAACTGACGCTGCCGAACTGCCCGGCACCTGCAATGAAGCATGGTTGTATACCCGGAATTTAAATAGCTGATAGAGATTTCAAACGTCATTCCCTGTCCAAAATCTTTTTACCTGCAGGGCTCGCCCTGCGCATCCTGCAGGCGCGCCCCCCGGGTTCCTGGTTTTTCCTGCTGCACGGCATTGCAAAACCCCTTCGCTGACGCTATAACTACACTAGGCAATCAATGCTGCACCCCTCAAAGGTAAAGAGCTGCTCATGAACTCCGGCACTTTTAAAAGAAGAGAATTTTTAAAACTTCTCGGCTGCGCCCCCCTGCTGTGCGGGCTTCCCCTGAGCCTGGGATGCAAGCCCCGCCCCGGCACGACCAGTTCCGTATCGCTGATAAAAAATGCTGATGATGCCGCTGCAATCGCGCGCGCCGTTGAGCTGGCCGGAGGCTTCGGCTTCCTGTCATCGGGCGACAGCGTGCTCATAAAGGTTGCCCTCAATTCTCCAAACCCGTTCCCTGCCACGACCAGCCCGTTCATGGTGAGCAGGATTGTTTCCCTTCTGAAAGAGCACGGGGCGGGAGAGGTTTTTGTCGGGGACCAGTCCCCGACCTGGCAGGATACCCGGCAATGCCTGGAGCAGACCGGCATATACCAGGCTATCCTTGACGCCGGTGCCGTGCCGGTCATATTTCAGGATGGAGAGCTGATGCACGTACAGCCGGCCGGCGCAGCCCACTGGCCGCGGGGCTTTTCCGTGCCGGCGCTGTTTGATCAGGTGGACCATATCATTGTTCTGCCTACCCTGAGGACGCACAGCGGGGCAGGTTTCACCATGGGCATGAAAATTTTTGTGGGCGCCCTGCCCCAGGACGACCGCAGTGTCATGCACGGCTCACTAAATTTTCACAAAGCGATTGCGGAAATAGCGCTTTGCACGGATAAAATCCGCATGTCTGTGCTTGATGCGCGGCAGGGGTTCAACTCCGGCGGGCCGGATTCGGGAAATCTCATAAACCCGGGCATTGTTCTGGCAAGCACGGACCTGGTAGCTGCCGATACGGTGGGCCTTGCGCTGCTGCAGGCATCGGGTGCAGCAGGTCTCGCAGTGTGGAGCAATCCCACCATCAGGCGGGGTGTGGAGGTGCATTCTCCCTGGCTGTCTCCGGAGAACCTCAAGCTCATAGCCGAGGGGGTTGATATCATTGATGACATTAAAGCGCAGCTTGGCGTATAAAGGAAGAAAGCTCAAACCTCTCTTTACGTTCGGTCACGCAAACAGAACTGCGCCGCTTACTCCCTGACGCCCGAAAAACCGTGCTTACGTTTCATGACTGTCACAAGGGGCTGCCGTGGAAAAGCTTATAATCATTGTACTGATGTCATGCCTTCCTTTTTATTCCGCCCTGGCCGGCGATTCAGTCCTTGAGCCCGGCCCTTACCAGGCAGGGCACCGGACCTGGACACTGGAGGATGCCAGCCGGGGTGTTGCGCCGTATAAAAACAGCAGGGGCTCGGACACCCGGAAGCTGGTCACCGAGATATGGTACCCGTCCGATGATATCAGGCGGACCATTTCGGGCCGGAACGCGCCGTTCACCGCATCGCCCGGGCCTTTCCCGCTGATAGTGTACAGCCACGGTATTATGTCGGAAAGGATGGAGCCTGCATATCTGGCGCGCTACCTTGCCACCCAGGGGGTTGTCGTCATGTCTTTCACCGCACCCGCAACCAGCCTGTACGATGCTCTCAAGCTGAACTATACCGATATTGTCAACATTCCCGGCGATGTCAGCTTTTTGATTGATGAAATACTCAAGCGCAGCTCTGATCCTTCCAGCCCGTTTTATGCAAAGATCGACCAGACTTGCATCGCAGCTGCAGGTACATCGCTGGGAGCCGGGGTGAGCCTGATGGCCGGCTTCAAATCGGGCCTTCGGGATTCGCGCCTGTCGCTGGTGGTTACCTGTGCTGCCGGCGCTTATGATGGCCAGACCATATTTGACAATCCGGACCGTGCCGTTCCCCTGCTGCTTATCCACGGCGACAGCGATGCCATTATCCCCTACGATGGCAATGCTCCCGTGCTGCTCAGTGCAGCCCCCGGCCCGGCATATCTGCTGACCCTGGTCGGAGGGACGCATACCGGTTTTTCCAATGCGGCCACATTGTTCTTCTGGGCGGACAATGCCGACACTATCGGCTGCGCTGCCCTTGCAATGGCGGGGCTGGATATGTGCGATATGCCCCTGCCAGCCGGAATGGATCCGCAGCGGCAGCATGATCTGACGGCACTGGCAACCTGGAACTTTATTTCCATGCATTTCTCGCGCGATTTAAAAAAGCGCGCGCAGGCGGCTGATTGTTTGCTCAACACACTACCAAAAAAATACGATAAGGAGCTTTCGATCCGGTCAAACGGGAAGTGAAACAAGGCCTGAAGGGGGGCAAACTGCCGGGTTGTAAAATTTCAAGGCCGCATCAGAGCAAAAATGGAGCCTCACGATTCCTTCCATAATGCTCCGGCAGGCTACTCTACCTCAATCGCTCAGGCGCGGGAGGGTATCAGCAGGCCCGCCTGCCACCGGTTCTTCCTTAAAATTCTCTCTTAATAAAACAACAGAACATGCCGATACACAAAGCAAAACAAAACTGCTGGGGAGAAAAATCAATGTTTGCCGTATTGAAAAAATACGAAAAGCTGATGATTCAGGCGCTGATGGTGATGATGGCGCTCGTTATGGGAATTGCCACGATAGATCTCGGCTGGCTCATCATCAAGGACATTATAAATCCGCCGTTTCTTCTGCTGAGCGTCAATCAGCTGCTTGAGATTTTCGGCCTCTTCATGCTAGTCATTATCGGCATTGAGCTGCTGGAAACCATCATGAAGACCTACATAACCCAGGATCAGCCCCACTATGAAGTGGTTCTTTCCGTTGCCATAATTGCAATAGCCCGCAAGGTCATTATTCTTGATGTAAAGGAGGTTGACAGCCTGAGCCTGCTCGGCATCGCCGCCATCATCGTGGCCCTGACGGCCGGCTATTTCCTGATGAAGAAAAGCCATCCCGCAGATACAAGCAGTAACAACAAAACATGACCAGAGCGCGCAGGGTGCGCGGTGCAGCAGGAATAATGACAAGCTGCGCACAATAACGATCAAGCATGGTCCTGCGGGCTACTCTACCGCAATCGTTCCCGCGCAGCTGCTGCCGTCGGCGCCAAAGCTGACGGTCACATCAAACTCCCCGGGCTCAAGCCGGAACGGCCACACCAGCAGAAAACCGACCACGCTTTTCGGGCCGATTTTCGACCGGATGATGTCGTTGATGGCTGCAGTTCCCCAGTCAATGGCAAGGGGAGGGGCAAAGGCCGCTTCGCTATCCCGGTCGAGGCTCACAACAAAGGGGATGAACGGATCAAAGAAGGCAAGCAGTTTAAAAATTCGCCGCGGAGCGACCTGCAGGCTGCAGGCTGAAGCCGGGCATCCGTCATGCAGCGATGCATCGCTGTCATCGCAGTCAAAAGCAGCCTCTGTTTTGTTGTCGGTCAGGCTGTCGACATATCCCTCCGGCGGCCCGTCACAGGCGGCAACATATTTATACTTATTGCCATACGTGTCGGCATCGCCATCGCGGTAATAGGTGATAAACTCAAGCCCGTTGTCAGCAGCGCCGTCGCAGTCATCGTCGATGCCGTTGCACATCTCTCCGGAGGGGCTGCCGGCTGTGCAGTTGTCCTGCACCGCGCCGTTCACGCACAGGGCAGCACCTTTGGCTGCGCATGAGCCCAGGCCGCAGGTGGTCGACTTGGCCACATAGTCGTCATCTGCTTTGCCGTCGCAGTCATCATCGATGCCGTTGCAGTTGGCGTCGCTTGACGGCCTGCGGGCTGAGCAGGTGTCCTGCACCCCGCCGTTCACGCAACGGGTTAAACCTTCGGATATGCATGCGCCGACGCCGCAGGTGCTTGGTACGGGCACATAGTCCTCATCTGCCGTGCCGTCGCAGTCTTCATCTATTCCGTTGCAGGCCGTGTCCGCCAGTGCTCCGGCCAGAGGATCGCAGCTGTCCTCCACAGTGCCGGCCACGCAGGCCGTGCTGCCGGTAGTGCCCGCGCATATGCCGGCGCCGCAGCTTGTCTGCTCGGCCACGTAGTCATCATCTGCCGCGCCATCGCAGTCCTCATCGATGCCGTTGCAGTTGGCGTCGCTTGACGGCCTGCGGGCTGAGCAGGTGTTCTGAACCCCGCCGTTCACGCACAGGGTAAAACCTGCGGATGCGCATGCGCCAACGCCGCAGCTGGTCTGCTCGGGCACGTAGCCCTCGTCTGCCGTGCCATCGCAATTTTCATCGATGCCGTTGCAGGTGACATCGCTTGCATCCGGCATGCCGGCAACGCAGCTGTCAACAGGCTCCACAGCCCCGGCCGGACATGCAGTGCTGCCAGTCCGTGCGCATGCGCCAATGCCGCAGCTGGTCGCAACACTTTCGTAGCCTTCATCGGTTGCATTGTCGCAGTCTTCATTCACGCCGTTGCATTTTTCATCCGGCGCGCCGGGATGCACGTCAGAATCATTGTCATTGCAGTCAAAGCCTGTGCTGTTATCAGCATAACCCTCCGGCTGCTCACAGGCAAGCACACGCCCGGCCCTGTCAGGATCGCCATACCCGTCGGCATCGCCGTCCCGGTAATAATAGGCAAACGGCAGCCCGTTATCAGCCGCGCCGTCGCAGTCATCGTCCATGCCGTTGCACGCTTCGGCAGCACCCGGCTTTGCGGCTGAATTATTGTCATTGCAGTCCACCCGGCCGCATGCGCCGCCCTGGCTGTAATACCCGTCATGATCAGCGTCAGTGCACGCGGCTGCCCGGTAGCCATCCCATGCAGGGTAAGCAAACCCAGCTTTGCCGGAATCAGCATATACAGTAAAGTCGCCTGCGCAGCCGGCAAAAACAGAAGGCCCCATCACCGGCGCATGCCCTTGAAAAAAAGCGTAGCGCAGGCCGCTGCACCCGGAGAACGCTAAAGGACCGATAACCGTCACGCCGGACGGAATGGTCACGCTGGTCAGGCTGCTGCGATTGAGAAAGGCCCCTGCCCCGATGCCGACAACCGGCCTGCCGTCCAGTATCGATGGAATGACGACTGCCCCGCCGGGACCGGCATAGCCGGTGATGGTGAGCGTATCGAGGCCTGATACCGTATACGCAGCATTATTCGATTCCAGCGCAAAGGCCGGCAGAGCAAAAAACAGAAGTGCCCCTGCAGACAGTATGCCTGCCAGTTTTCCACGCCGCATGTTAATGCCCCACTGCATTCTTATTCATTATAAAAAACACCCTGTCTGAATTGCTCTCGGCAGGCTTTTTCTACGCCTTGTGCCCGCAGCGCTGCTCTGCCCCCGCTGTAGATCTTTGAGATTGCGGGATTTTACTTTTTTAAACATTCTTAAAATGCATAAGTTTCTTAAAATATAGAGCTTTCTACGTAGGCTTCTGCACCGTGCCCGCAATAAAATCTTTTCCGAAAGGCACACCCTGGTGGTGGGTCAATAGCTGGAGCACGCAGTGCCGCTACCAGCTGCAGACGGTCGGTGAAGAAAAAAGTTTTACGGTTCAGTAAATCAGAATAACAATGGCCGGTTCCGTCAGGAATCGGCCATTGTATAAAAGCCGATGCATAAAGCATCGGCTTTTTTTATTCCCAGAAAAAAGAAAGAGGGTGGATGAAGGGACTTGAACCCTCGGCCCCCAGGGCCACAACCTGGTGCTCTAACCACTGAGCTACACCCACCACTGATTTTGTTTCTACTATTGAGCACTGCTTCGGCGGAACTCCCAGGGCGCATATGGCGCGCCTGGAGGGACTCGAACCCCCGACCCACGGCTTAGAAGGCCGTTGCTCTATCCGGCTGAGCTACAGGCGCATCGCCGAGTTGAAAACTATACCATAATAAATTTTTTTGTCAAAAATTATATACACTTACGTCCGGTTCTGGTATTCGATAGTGTGTGCCTGTCTGGAAAAAATATTGTTATAAAAATTGCCGGCACTGAAATACTGTCCCGTTCTGCAAATCGCACGATCCAGGAGCAGCTATGGAAGCATCAAAAAACGCTTTGGTTCTCTACTACAGCCGGACCGGCAACTGCAGGGCCGTGGCAGAGGCCATCGGTGAAACAATGCACTGCCCTGTGCAGGAAATAAAAGATTTAAAAAACCGTGGCGGGTTTTTGGGGATTCATAAGCGGCATGATCGATATCCGCAAAAGGCCGGTCACCGACATCGAGCCCAGAGCGGTTGATCTGTCGGCCTGCGATACGATCTTTCTCGGCTCGCCCATCTGGGGCATGCGCTTTGCCCCCGCCATTACCACCGTGCTTGAGCGCTTTGATTTCAAGGGCAAAAAAATCGTGCTTTTTGCCGTTGTTGTCGGGAAAGTTCAAACAGGAAAAAATCGACGCCTATGCCCAAAAGCTGTCTGCCCGGGGAGCGCAGGTGCGCATAGCGTTTGTTCTAAAAACGATGCGAAAAACCAGGGGCCAGCTTCAGCAGGAAACCAGAAAGGCTCTGGAAAGCCTTTCATTCATGAAATCATAAGACTATGGCTATGACAGATATTCTTCTTGTTAGTATTCTCATCTGTGCCGCGGCCGGGGCTGTGGCAGGGATACTGCTGCTCTTTGCCAAAAAGGGCAAAGAGCTTCTGAAAATCGAAACCCTGCTTGAAAATTACGAAAAAAACCAGCAGCGGATAGAGGCTGCGCTCAAAGCCGAGATGGCGCAGGGCCGCAGCGAGGCCGGGCACACTGCCCAGCTTGCCCGGCAGGAGCTTGCGGCCGGGTTTAAAACGCTTGGCGATTCGCTGCTGTCGCGCATGACCGATATTGCAACGCTGCAGAAGCAGCAGCTGGACACGTTTTCAAACCAGCTCACCGCCCTCACCAAAGTCAATGAAGAAAAGCTCGAGGCTGTGCGGCTGACCGTGGAGCAGCGGCTCCAGCTGCTGCAGGAGGACAACAGCCGCAAGCTTGAGTCTATGCGCCAGACGGTTGATGAAAAGCTGCACGCAACGCTTGAGCAGCGGCTGGGCGAGTCGTTCAAGCTCGTCGGCGAGCGGCTCGAGCAGGTGCACCGCGGGCTGGGGGAAATGCAAAGCTTAGCCGCCGGCGTAGGGGATCTTAAAAAAGTGCTCACCAATGTAAAAACACGGGGAACCTGGGGCGAGATGAGCCTGGGTTTCCTGCTTGAGGAGCTTTTTACAAAAGATCAGTATGCCAGCAATGTGGCCACTAAAAAAGGCAGCAGCGACCGGGTTGAGTTTGCCATACGCCTTCCGGGGCGCGAGCAGAACGACAGCGAAGTGTGGCTCCCGATTGATGCCAAGTTTCCCGATGCCGATTACCAGAAGCTTCTTGAGGCACAGGAAAAAGCCGACCCGGCTCTTATGGAAGAGGCGTCAAAAAGCCTTGAGCGGTTTATAAAGAACGAGGCAAAAAAGATTCAGGAGAAATATATCGACCCGCCGCACACGACCGACTTCGGCATCATGTATCTGCCGGTGGAAAGCCTCTATGCCGAGGTGCTCCGGCGGCCCGGGCTGTGCGAAGCTCTGCAGCATGATCACCGCATCGTGGTAACGGGCCCCACAACGCTTGCCGCGCTTCTCAACAGCCTGCAGATGGGCTTCCGCACGCTCACGATTGAAAAGCGGTCAAGCGAGGTGTGGTCGCTTTTAGGAACGGTAAAAAAAGAGTTCGGCAATTTCGGTGATCTGCTGGACAAAACCCACAAAAAACTGCAGGAAGCCAGCAATACCATCGAGGACGCCTCACGCAAATCCCGCACCATCGAGCGCAAGCTGAAAGGCGTGCAGGAACTGCCTGCCGGCGCGCCCCTGCCCCTCATTGCCGACCTTGACGATGAGTAAGGAAGTTTGACAGCACAGGGCTTTGATGGTAATAAAAAGACATGATTTTGGCGATACAGTGCTTCTTCAAGTATTAGTTTACGTAGTTGGTTGCGGTAGAAACAACGGTTTCATCCGGGCTTAACCAATACAATTTATACTCTTTGTTGAACATATTGAATCCGCTTTCCTGCTTATTCAACAATACTAGAAGCAACGACAATTGATTATGCACGCCATTGAAGTCGACCACCTGACCAAATACTACAGCAACTGCCCGCGGCGTCATCGACCTGTCGTTTGAGGTGAACAAGGGTGAGATCATGGGCTTTCTCGGGCCCAACGGCTCGGGCAAAACCACGACCATGCGCATGCTCACCTGCTTCTTCCCGCCCACCAGCGGCACGGCGCGCATCTGCGGCCATGATATTTTAAAAGAGCCCCTGGAAGTGCGCCGTAAGCTCGGCTACCTTCCGGAAAGCGTGCCCCTGTATCTCGACATGCCCGTGCGCAGCTATCTGCGCTTCTTCGCCGAGGTGCGGGGCATCGCCGGCCGGCAGCGCACTGCCCGGATCGACGAGGTGCTTGACAAATGCAGCCTTACCCATGTGGCACACCGCCTCATCGGCAAGCTCTCAAAGGGCTACCGCCAGCGCGTGGGCATTGCCCAGGCCCTGCTGCATGATCCTGAAGTTCTGATTCTTGATGAGCCCACCATCGGCCTTGACCCGAAGCAGATCATCGAAATCCGCAGCCTCATCAAAGGCCTTGGCGCCGCACGCACCGTGATTTTAAGCTCGCATATTCTCTCCGAGGTGAGCGCTGTCTGCGATCGCGTTATCATCATTCACGAGGGAAAGCTGGTAGCGGTAGACACGCCGCACAACCTCACCCGCCGCCTGCAGCAGACGCCCAAAATTCTCGTGCGCGCCCAGGGCCCACCCGATGCCATCACTGAGGCTTTGCGCAGCATACCTGGCGTTTTATCCGTTAAGCCCGGCATTGAGGGCCCCGATGCTTTCATCGTCGAGGCGGAAGAAGGCCTGCCGGTCATCAACAGCATTGCGCAGGCCCTCTGCGCCCGAAACTGGAGCATAGCGGAAATACGGCCCGTGGATATGACGCTTGAGGAAATATTTATTCAGCTTGTTGCCGACGACACGGAGGCACGCCGCCGATGAACACGCTGACAATCGCCAAGCGCGAAATGGGGTCATACTTCACATCGCTCATCGCCTATGTGGTGACCACGGTCTTTCTGGTCATGTCGGGCTACTTTTACTATACCAATATGGTCATGTTCGTCATGTTCGTTGGCTCGGACGTCAAGCTCGGGCTCTGGCAGCAGACTTTCTACGATATCCGCTTTGTTGCCGTATCGGTGCTGCCGCTTTTGACCATGCGCCTGTTTGCCGAAGAAAAAAAAATGGGCACCATCGAGCTTCTGTTCACAAGCCCGCTTCGCGACCGGCAGATCATCATGGGCAAATATCTTGCCTGCCTTGCGGTCTTTGCCCTCATGCTGGCTCTGACGCTGCTGTACCCGGCGCTTCTGAAAATCGTCTACCAGCTCGAGCCGGCGCCGCTGGCGGCCTGCTATCTCGGGCTTTTCCTTATGGGCGGGGCCTGCATCGCCTGCGGCATTTTCCTGTCCTCGCTCACCGAAAACCAGGTTGTGGCCGCCATGTCCACAATCGGCGTGCTGCTGCTCATGTGGTTCCTTGACTGGAACGAAGGCATTGCAGGATCAGCGGTCGTCAAGGTGCTGCACCAGCTGTCGTTCTCGGAACACTTTTTAAATTTCATCCGCGGCGTCATCGATATTAACGATATTGTCTATTACCTGAGCGTCACAGCGTTTTTCCTGTTCCTGACAAAATGCTCCCTCGAATCCCGGAAATGGAGGGGCATAAAGTGAAGTTTTTTGACGTCTTCAGGAAACAGGCCATTGCGCACTGGATCGAGCTTTCGCTGATGGTCTTTTTTGTAACCGGCTCGCTCGTGCTGGTAAACTATATCGCACTGCGGCACAACCACCGCATCGATCTCACGCCGGAAAAGCGCTATACGCTTGCGGAGCAGACCGTGCAGGTGCTGGGCAAGCTTGCAGGCCCGCTTCGCGTCACGGTTTTTTATCGCCCGCAGGAAAAGCAGGAGATAAAGGATGTGCTGGAACTTTTTTCGCGCGCATCAGACAAATTCACCTATGAGCTGCTGGATCTCGAAAAAAATCCGGCCCGGGCCGAAGCTCTTAGCGTGAAAGGCTACGGCGCAGGCATCGTGGAATATGAGGGCCGGCGGGAAAAAATGTTCTGCCGTCTCGGAAGACGGCCTGCTGACCGCACTGCTCAAGCTCACCGAAAAAACGGAAAAAACAGTCCGTTTCGTAAAGGGCCACGGCGAAAAGGACATTTACGGTACGGACGCAAAAAACAGCTACTCCATGATCTGCAAGGCTTTGCAGGCGGAGAATTACCGGGTTGAAGAGCTGCTGCTGATGCAGGCGCAGACAGTGCCTGCTGATACGCAGGTGCTGATTATCGCCGGGCCCGAAAAAGACTTCCTGCCCCGGGAAATTGACATGATCGACACCTATCTCAAAAGCGGCGGCAGGGTGCTTATGCTCTGCGATCCGTTTCCGCTGCCTGCTCTTGAAAACTATCTTAAAGAAAAACAGATCCAGCTTTCCCGCGACTTTCTCATCGATACGCAAAGCAAGCTCATGGCCTTTGACCATCTCACGCCCATTATCATACCCGACAAGCGCCACCCCATAGCCCGCAACATGAACGAAGCTATCGTATTCCCGTTGTGCCGGTCGGTTATACCCCTGGATCAGACAGCAGTCGACGTGCTTGCACTGTCAAGCCAGGAAAGCTGGGCCGAGACCGATACCCAGAGCGTGCGCTCAAACACCGTTACCTTCAACCCCGGCCAGGACATGCGCGGCCCGGTTCCGGTTGCCGTTATCACTCCTGTGGACGGCAGTGCTGCCGAGGGCCAGGCGCCGCCGCAGGGCCTTCTCATTGCCATGGGCAACTCGGCTTTCGCCACCAATCACTATCTGAATGTTCTTGGCAACAAAGATTTTTTCCTCAACACGGTGAACTGGCTTGCCGAAAAAAGCGGCATGCTTTCGGCGCGGTCAAAATCGGGCGGGGCTCCTGTTTCCATGTTCTTCCTCACCGAGCTGCAAAGCAAGCTTGTTTTCTGGTCGGCCGTGGTGATTGAGCCCTCGCTGGTGCTCCTTCTCGGCATCATGGTTGTTGCATGGAGGCGTTTCAAGCGATGAATTCCGGCGCCTTGCGGCATGGGCACTCATTTTCTCGGGCCTGCTCATATACGTGCTGGCAGTTGAAAAGCCTGCCCTCAAAATACAGCCGCCTGCTCAGCGGGGCGATTATGAAAAGCTGTTCGACCTTGCCCAGAGCGACATAGAATCCGTAAGCATTACCTATAGCCGGCAAAAGCATCACCCTTGGCCGTAAAAACCTCAAATGGCATATAACTGATCCTCCCGGCGCGGAAGCCCTCCCTGAACAGTGCGAAAGCATGGTGTCGTGCCGTGCTCGACACCGTGGTGCTGAGCATTGTGGAAGAAAACCCGGTTCAGCTGGGGCAGTACGGCCTTGATGCTCCGGAGCTAACGATAGCCGTCAATGCGGGCAAAGAGCACAACGCTGAAGCTTGGAAAAAAATCGCCTTCAGGGGTAAGCATGTACGGGCTGGACGTGGAGCGCAAGCGCGTGGTGCTGGTGGGAACCTATCTCAGTTTTTCCGCAAAAATGTTTATTGAAAACATCAAGAACCTGCCCGGCAAATAAAACAAGCACTAAAACGATTTTTCATCGGGAATAAACCTGATGCCAACCTCAAGCACGCTTTCCCTGAAAAAATCCGGCAGCGGCGGCAGCGGGTCTGCTTTGCGGATGGCGCGCGCCACGGACTCGTCAAGATTGGCATCCCCCGATTTCTTTTCAAACTCAAACCCCAGAATATGCCCATTGCGGGCTATTTTAAGCACCACGATAGCCTCGAGCTTGCCATTGCGCTTGTCATAGGGCGGCAGCACCCATGCCTGCTGCACCTTGCTGTTAATGGCGGTATAATATGCCGCAAGCCGCAAATCGCTTTGACCGCCACCGCCGCCACCCCCGCCGCCGCCTGCAGGAGGGGCAGTTTGTCAGGCTCGGCGAACTCATTCGTGTCTACGCCTGCCGGAGACTGGGCTGCCGCTGCCGCGGGCTTCTGCGGGCCCTCCTTTTCGCTTGACCGCTTTTCGGCGGTGGGGTCATACACATTCTCTTCTTTTTTCTGAACGGTGATGACATTATGAGAGCGCTCGACCGATACCTTCGTGTCGGCTTCAACCTTGGCAGGGCCTTTCCACAGCTTCACGGGCTGCTGCTGCACCGTCGGGGGGCTGTCGGTCCTGGGGCCGGGCGGGCCCGGGGCCGCAAGCAGATCAACGCTGATGCTGTTGGCATAGGGATTAAAATATACCCGGTCACCGGGAGCTTTGAAAAAACAGATGCCAAAAACGATCAGATGAATGACAAGCGATACCGCAAGCATCCAGCGGAGTCTTTTGTCGGGCAGCTGGGTCTGCAGTATGGAGTGATGGGGGGTCATTTTTCCTCAGGCGGCATGGTTACAAGCCCCAGCCGGTCGATGCCGGCATTTTTTATCTCGGCCATGACCTGCGTGACAAAACCATAGGGCAGCGTCTGGTCTGCCTTGAAAAAAAGCTGATTGTCGGTGCGCTGCTTGAAGATACGGGATATGCGATCCCGCACCTCGGAAAGCTCAACGGGCATACTGTTGATGAATATCTTTTTGTCTTTCGTGAGCGTTATGGAAAGGTGGTCTTCCTTGGCCTCGATATGCTTGTCGGTTTTAGCCTTGGGCAGATCAACGTCAACGCCCTGCTGCACCAGCGGCGCCGTGACCATAAAAATGATCAGCAGCACCAGCATAACGTCAACAAGGGGGGTGACATTGATCTCGGAGACGAGGCCCGATCTTTTATTGCCGCTGGTCATTGCCATGGTGTCTGCCGCTTTCAAACTGCCGTTCGATAATATTGAGAAACTCCGCCGAAAAATTTTCCATCTCCGAGGAAATCATTTTGATTTTGCCCATGAAGTAGTTGTAGGCAACCACTGCCGGTATGGCCGCCACCAGGCCGAAGGCCGTTGCGATGAGGGCTTCGGAAATGCCCGGGGCAACGGTTGCAAGGTTTGCCGAGCCCTTGAGCCCGATCATACGGAACGAGTCCATGATGCCCCAGACGGTGCCGAAAAGGCCGATGAAGGGCGCTGTGCTGCCCGTCGTGGCAAGCAGCCCCAGGTTCTTTTCAAGGCGGGCAAGCTCGGCGGTAAAAGCCTGATCAAGGGTGCGCTTGAGATTTCCCGCTCCGAAAAACTGCGCATGCTGAGGTTCGGCATCGGAGCCGGCCTCATCAGTGGTCTGCCGCCTGCGCATTTTCTTGAAGCGCTCAAGCTCCATATAGCCGCAGCGGAAAATTTCGGCCAATGGGCTCTGCTGAAATTCCTGCGCAGCCTGATAGGTCTTTGCAAACTGCGGCGTATCCCAGAAAATATTCAAAAATTCAATAGACTCATTGATGGCCGCCCGAACCGAGAGGTATTTGAAAAGCGCTATGCCCCAGCAGGCTACCGACAGCAGCACAAGCAGCAGCAAAACAAACTTTGCCACCGGCCCGGCATTGAGCACCAGCTCCCAGACCTCGCCCTGCAGGCCCGGGGCCGCAGCGGAGGTGGTAATCTGCATGGGAATGATAGACTGAAATAATGAATCAAGCATGTCGGCACACCTTCTTTTAGCGGGTCAGCAGTGTTTCTACTGCGCATGTCGATGGACATGCCCCGCCCTGTTATTGTTTATACTCTTATTTCAGGGCCTTGACCGCTTTCTCAATGCGGTCAAGGCCCTTCTCAATATTTGCCATCGACGTGGCATAGGACAGGCGTATATTGTTGTCGGCGCCGAAGGCTCCGCCCGCAACCACGGCCACATTGGCTTTCTCAAGCAGATAGGTGGCAAAGTCGTTTGAATTGTTGATGGCCATGCCCTCTGCCTGTGTACCGTAGACTCCCGACACATTGGGGAAGGCGTAGAAA
Organism: uncultured delta proteobacterium; assembly: GCA_963718965.1. Classification (GTDB taxonomy): domain Bacteria; phylum Desulfobacterota; class WTBG01; order CAIYCZ01; family CAIRTM01; genus CAIWCT01. The sequence continues at coordinate 29,890 of CAVRBJ010000029.1, forward strand.
GCGCCATTGGGCGTAAGGCATGAAACCCCCGCGATACCGTTCAAGCGGCTGACCATATAGGTGCGCCTGCTGTCAAACTCCTCAACCATCTCGGCTATGAAGCCCTGCGGCCCCTGCATGGCCTCAACCGCGCCTTTCTGCGCGAATGAGGTCGGGTTCGAGGTGCTCTGGCTCTGAATATTGGCCATGGCCTTTATGGCATCGGCAGGCCCTGCGGCATAGCCGATGCGCCAGCCGGTCATGGAGTAGGTTTTTGAAACGCCATTGACGATGATGGTCTGCGCCTTGAGCCTGGGCTCGACCGTGACGATGCTTGTGGAGGTGAACCCGTCATAGACTAATTTTTCATAAATCTCATCGCTCACCACAATAATATCGGTTCCCAGCAGCACCTGCGCCAAACCGGCCAGATCATCACGGGAATAGGATGCGCCCGTGGGGTTTGACGGCGAATTGAGAATAAGCATCTTTGTTTTCGGCGTGATGGCCTTCTTCAGCTGCCCGGGCGTTATCTTAAAGCCGCTTTGCTCGGTGGTGGAGATGGGCACGGGTACGGCCCCTGCAAGATATGCCATATCGGGATATGACACCCAGTAGGGCGCAGGGATGATAACCTCGTCGCCATCGTCCAGCAGTGCCTGAAAAATATTATACAGGCTGTGTTTTGCGCCGCAGGAAATAAGGATATTTGCCAGCGCGTACTCGATGCCGTTTTCGTTCTTGAACTTGTCGCAGACGGCAGACTTGAGCTCGTCTGTGCCGCCGGCGGGCGTGTACTTGGTAAACCCTGCTTTTAAAGCCTTTATTGCAGCATTCTTGATATTGTCCGGCGTATCGAAATCAGGCTCACCGACGCCAAACCCGATCACATCAATACCCTGGGCCTTCATGGCCTTTGCTTTGGCATCAACGGCCAGGGTGGGCGAGGGCTTGATCATTGCCATACGTTTTGCAAGTTTCATCAGTTCTTGCTCCTATAGATGTTTTACGTTCAGCTTTTCCTGCAGTTTTTCACAGACGATGTCGGGCACGAGCCCCTCAACGCAGGCACCGGCTTTCACTGCCGACTTGATGATCTTTGAATTGACGAACAGCCAGCGAAGGCCCGTCATCATAAAAATGGTCTCTATCTCGCGGTCAAGCTTGCGGTTCATGAACGTCATCTGAAACTCGTACTCGAAATCCGCAACCGCCCGCATGCCCCGCAGCACCACATGCACGCCCACCTTGCGGCAGTAGTCTACAAGCAGGCCATCGATAGTATCCACGATCACGCGTTCGTTGTAGTTTACCGCGGCGCGGATCATTTCCTTGCGCTCCTCAACGCTGAACAGCGCGACCTTGTCGGGGTTGTTGGCAACGCCCACGATAACGCTGTCAAATATATGCAAACTACGCTCAATCATGTCAAGATGGCCGTTGGTGATGGGGTCGAAGGACCCGGGATAAATGACTTTGCCGGAGTTTTTGCTCATGGCGCACATGTCTCTTTCTAAAGGAAATTCACAAGGAATTTAAACAGGAAAGGTAATAACATGAGAGGAGAGCCTTGTCAAATTCTGATTTGGCTCAGCAGGCGCAGCCGCGTCGCACCTAAAGTACAAAGCCCTGAAAGAGGGGGCGAAAAATCCCCCTGTATCCCCCTTTTTCAAAGGGGGATGAAAAGGGCATATTTTTTGTTTAAATAAAAATATTACCTTTTGTTTATTCGGAGCTGAACTAAGACCTTGCGTGCGGCCCACGGGAAAAGGGCCGGCTTATGCAAGCGCTCCTTTTCCCTGAAGCCGTGCTATGCAATCCCCGAGACCGAGCTCTTCCAGCAGGGAGCTCTTCTGGAGCCCGCTGCCCGCGTCCCAGCCGCGAATGGCATAATACTCATCCATCATGGCCTCGAATTTATCGCGCTCAAGCACCGCGCCTTTGCGCGTGATGAGCTCGCCGCCGGGGCCCGGCAGCATGAAATCGGGGTTGAATATCCCGAGAAAACCCGGCTCATCCATCATGGGTTCGGTGAAATAGAACTCATTGGGCCGGTCATCTTTTCTGCCCACGCGGCCTTCCACGGTCTGGATAGCGCGCTGCAGATTGAAAACGCGCTCGCCGATTTTATAATACTCGTCCTCGGAAATATTCATGCCGGTAACGGCAGACAGCATCCTGCTTTCCAGGTCCGGGTCGCCCACATGGTCTTCGGCGCCGTCGGCGGTTGTGAGGGGAAAAAGAAAATCACAGGCGATGAGCGTCTCCTTGGCATACTGCCGGTTCTGAATGATGGCAGCCACTGCGGCCTTGCCGTCATAGGTTGAGAAGTCCATCGCCCGCTCATCCTTCCAGAACCGCCGGGCAATGCCAAGCATCACGTCCGTTCCGAAGGGCGACATGGCCCCGTCGGTTGCATACCACATAGTCCATTTCATGATGGGGAAGGCCATTTCATGCAGCTGGTTCATGGTGCTTGTTGCCTCGGTGGCATAGTAGACGGCATGGGGGATAAAATAGCGCGGGTTGTAGGCATCGGCATTAAAGCCGCTGGGTGTCATGCGCCTTGGCAGAAGCTCTACCGCGCCGCTTCCGATGGCATGGGCCGCCCTGATCGTGCCCTGGGCAAGCGCTGCGCCGATGCCCTTGCCCGTAAGCATCATGTCAACCAGCTGCTCGAAAAACTGGCAGGCTGCCGATCTGCGAAAGGGTTATGCCTGCGGCAGCATCATCGAGCACGCCGTTTTTGGCGCACAGGTCAAGAAGGTAGAGAAGATTTCCCGCCTCCTGCGTGCACAGGCCGAGCTTGTCGCACAGCGATGTGGCGATAAACGGGTCTGCCGTTGACTCACCGCCATGATGCTTCATGTCCCAGAGATAATACATATAGACCGACTGGCAGTTTTTGCGAAACTCCTCGCGGCCCGACACATGTTTGTACAGGCCGCGCGGGCAGCCTGCCGGGCAGCCCGGGCAGGATGCGCGCCGCACAAGGTCGATGCCGTCAACATTGGGGTCCATCAGGTTCTTGCCTTCCATGAGCGAGCGGATGCGGCTGTTGACCGCCTTCAAATCATCGGGCCGGGCAATGGTTATTTTCCGGCTGCCATCAGCTACAATAGCCTTGAGATTTTTCGACCCCATGACCGCGCCAAAGCCGCTGCCGCCGCATGAGCCGATATCGCTCATAATTCCCGCAAGCCGCACCAGGCGCTCACCCGCAGGCCCGATGCAGGCCAGGCCCGCCGCATCGCCATGGGCTGCGGCAAGGCGCTGCAGCGAATCATCGGTTGCAAGCCCCCACAGGCCTTTCGCGTCCTTTACTTCAACCTTGCCGTCATGAATATAGAGATAGACTGGCCCCGCGGCTTTGCCGGTGACGATGATGCCGTCAAAACCGGCATTCTTAAGCTTGATGCCGAAGCTGCCGCCAACATTCGCAAGGCCGAACTGGTCCGGGTACTGCAGCGGCGACTTGCCAGCCACAAACCACCGGCTGCAGGCTATGGCGCCGCTGCCCACCAGCGGGCCGGTCATGAACATGAGCGGGCTGTCGGGATGCAGGGCATCGGTTTTTTCACTCACTTCGTCCCAGTAGAGCTTTGCAATAATGCCCCTGCCGCCGATGAAGCGCTCGACATACGGCTCTATCGATTGCGTCTGCACCTCATTGTTTGAGAGGTTGATGCGAAGTATCGTGCCTGTCCATCCGTAGGTGTTTGCCATGGCATGTCCTTTCATGGGTAGCATTATAACAAAATATAATTATTATATGTAATGAGTATTGGAGTAATTGTCAAGAGCACAGGTCGTGGGAGGGAGTCGTAGGGGCGGTTCGCGAACCGCCCCTACAATAGCGCATTATGCTGTTTTATCAAAACGCCGCCAGCGGCGGAAGGATGGGCCCCAGCAGCGCTTCAGGCGGTATGCCCTTGTCAAGGCCGAAGCGCGTGCCCTCATCTTCAAGCAGCACCCACTGGGCGAGCTGGCCATGGACTTTAAGCCGGTGCTGCAGTTGCTCGGGCGTGCATGGCGTGTCCTTATATTTCTCCACAAGTTCACCGTATGAAGTGAAGAAACCTTCAGCCATATCTTTGAAAAACGGAAACTGGGCTTCATCAAGCTGAAAAAAATAAATGCCTGCGTGGCTGCCAACCTGCGCGCTCGTGTATTTTGATTTGAAAAAATCAGCCCGCACTTTTCGAAGGGCCTCATAGTCCACATTATGGTTCTTGCAGATGCGCTTAATGGAGTCGGCAAACAGATTATGCGCTTCGGGGTCAGGGTAATAGGGGAAAATATCAGAGCCGCCGGCAAAAATTGTCTTGCCCACAATGTTTGCCCGCAGCTCCATGTAGGGCTTGGGCAGGTGGGGGTTCACGGGGTAGAAATGGATTTCGAGCACAAGCGCCTGCATCTTCGGCGCCGTGAGGCTCATCGTTTTTGCAAGCACGGGAGGCGTGTCGATTTCAAGATCGCAGTACACGGTGCTTGCTTTTTCGAATACTTCGCCGCGCTGCACGACCGCGTTTATCTTGCCCAGCGGGCAGTCCCACGAATTGCGCTCGAAATCGCCGTGGCCGTTCCAGCGCGTGCAGAACTGCTCAAAAGATTTTTGTACATCTGCCAGAAATCCGGTTATGTCCTGGGGCACGGCTTTAACTCCTGAAAAAATTTTTCCTGTAAGGGTTTTGATTCAAATTTAATTATACATATATTATTACTTTAATGCTAAAGTTTTTTCAAAAATTACGCCTTTCCTCAAAGGAGGATATTTTGCTCTTGAAAAAAAAATAAAAAATGGACAATGCGGAAGTTATTTCAATATCTTCACGGGACCAAAAGCCAGCGAAAATTTACTCATATATGATTTTTTTAGAGTCTATGGCACAAAACATCCTTAACTTCCTTCAAAAGGATCTTTTTTGAACATTCCCAATGCTTTTGAAGTCCGGTTATTTTTTATCTTCAGCACAGCAAGCACCTGTGGTCGATGGTTGCCCGAAAAAGGCGACTAAGCACTTCATGTTTTTTAATTCACGCCCGTGAGGGCATACAGCAACCCACCGCGATACGCATGGTTGTTGCCGTATGAAAACGATGCAGCGGGATAAAGCAATGCCGCAGAAAACAGGCAGCCTCATCGAAAAAAAGCCTCTCCCCCTTGAGGATAATCGAAACCAGGGGCTTTTTCTTATTGACGGGCAGGGCTGCATCATTGACATCAATCGCACCTTCACCGACCTGCTGGGCTACCGCGGGCAGGATATCGCGGGCAAACATTTCGCGCAGCTGCGCTATAACATCTCCCAGAAAGGCGACAGGCAGGACGAGTTCATCGGCAGCTTCGGACTCTTTCTGCTGCAACAGGCCGAAGAGCAGCCCATACCGCTCATACTCCGCCACAAAAAGGGTCATGCTGTTCCGGTGCGGATGAGCTGCGTTGTGACGCGCAACAGCGACGGTGCCGTCATCGAGTGGCTCGGCCTGATCGAGCAATGGTCCGAGGGTCGGATGCCCATCGGCACCCCGCTGAATGGCGGCCCCGACTGGAAACTGTGGGAGACAAAGGACAATTACAAGAATATCCTCGCATACTCTGGCGACGCTATTTTTCTGGCCGACTTCAATACGCGCATCGTCACGGTAAACAATGCCGGTCTGCTGCTGCTGGGCTATGTCAATACCGAAGACATCTTGGGAAAATCACTGCTTGACTTTGCCCCTTTCCGGGGAACATTCCCGTGCACGACAGGAGAAACCATCACCTTCGACGAAGCCTGGGGTAAAAAACAAATAGCCTATACCAAAGAGCTGTATGCACGGGGTATGGTGCACAGCGAAATGTATTTCATCCGCTCAGACGGGAATGCCGTCCCCATGGAGGTCACGCTCTCGCTGCTCAAGGACAGACGGGGCAGGCCCCGCGGCACTATCTCTATCTGCCGTGATATCACCGAGCACAAGCGGACGCTCCGCGAGCTGCAGCTGGCTCATGATGAGCTTGAGCGCAAGGTGCATGATCGAACCACCTCGCTGGAGGAAAGCAATATCGCCCTGAAGGTGCTTTTGGAGGCACGCAGTGATGACCGGTCCGAAATGGGCAGCAGGCTGCTCTCCCACATCAATAACCTGGTTGTGCCCTACCTTGAAAAAATCCGCTCTGCAGGGCTTGCCGAGCCGCAGCGCACCTATCTTGAAATTGCCGCGACAAACCTCCGGGAAATCACGGCGCCGTTTACCGAGCAGGCAGGCGTGCAGATGAAAATGCTCACTCCGGCAGAAATCCAGGTGGCAAACCTCATACAGCAGGGAAAAACCACCAAGGAAATAGCGGCACTGCTTCACCTTTCTGCGCAAACCATCGATACTCACCGCAAACATATCCGCAGCAAACTCGACCTCAGCCACAAGAAAAAAACCTCCGGACCTTTTTAAGCAACCCCTGAAATGGGTATTTATACTACCTGATTTATCCCTGTTTTTTCCATCATTGCGTTCCGACTCCGGCCACTGTATAAATAACATAGGGCGTTTGTAGTTTGTACTAATTTTGCAGGGAAACCGCAGGGTCAAAGGGTTCAGGACGAGGCTGGCGAATCATAGCGACCCTTTTTTTGACAGAATGATGTTTAACCGAGAAAGGAGATAGTATATGCAACCAAAAACCGCATTCAGCGCCATGGCCTGGGGAATTATTGCAGCAATGTTTGTTTTGATGTCCCCCCGGGGGGGTGACGGTGCAGAAGTTCCCGTGGAAGATAAAATTGCCGTTCTCGTCACTGACTGGGGCACACCGGATGGCTATGATTTCAACTATTACGTAAACATCGGCAAACGTTCAAGAATCGGTGAAGCCGCAACATCGCAGGACCAGCCGTGCACGGAAAATTTTGTCGGCGTCTGGCCATATCTCTCACAGTTCGGCGTTTTCCCTTATATTATTGCCTTCAACACGCCGGGGTATGAAAGCGGCTATGATGGCTACGGCATCTACTGGCTGACTGACAACAATACTACTTTTACTAATATTATTGATCCCGCCGTTACCGTCGCAAATCCCCTGCCACAGGAACTGACAGGCCAGGGCATTGTGGCAGACCCTGCACGGGACATCACTTTCGGTCGCGGCCGGGTTATCTTTACCCCGAACCCCCGCGACGGCATTGATTATGTCGACGGACTCTACATTATCGGCAAGCCTGCACTGAATCCGGCAACCGGCAAAGTCCAATATTCCGGTTATCCCAACGGCATTCACGATGCAAGCGAGCTTGATCTGGCCTACTGGACACGGGTGGTCGGCATCATGCAGATACCCCAGTATGCAGACGGGCCCCGCATTCATCCCTTTACCAAACAAATTGAAGAAGATCTCACCGAGTACTTCGCAACCCATTTCGGCGATAGCGTTGACATACGCTTCGGCATGTATGAGGCTACAGCAAACCTGACACGAAGGCATGAAGATGTAGCCCTTGACTTTGCCAGAGAGGGTTTCAAAAAAATGGTGCTCACGCGGGAAACCACCGACAACAACAATTATGCCAATATGTTCATGACCCGCAGCTATATTGACCTGGCCCTGTGCAGAGGCGGCTTCAGCGATGTGGCCGTTGAGCAGATCAAGCAGGTGGGCCGCACGCCCGAATACAACACAACCGTGCTGCTCATTCTGCGCGAGCATCTGCAGCGGCTGAATCCGGGAACAGACCCGGTGGCGATTCTCTACACCACCTATGGCAATCCCTGGCCCGGGTCAAGCCCGAACGCATCTACTGTCAACCCGTTTGGCGTGTATCATCCCTGGGTGAGCGATGTCTATATGGAAAACGCGTATCTAAACTATGTGAGCTTCAAGCGCTATGCCGAAGATGCCCTCGGGAGCCACTATAACCTGATCTATACACGCAAGGACAAGTCCGGGGATAACAGGACAGACAACTATTATACCTACGGCATGTTTCAGCCTGAATTTTATACCGTGCCCGGGCAGACGCAAAGCGAATTTAAAAATATCCGTGAAAACATTGACCTGGCCAAACAGGATGGCAGAAAAGAGGTCGTCGTGCTGCTCTCCCACTGGTACTATGACAGCATAGACAATGGCCTGGCGATCAGGGATGTCAACAGGCTGCCCATAAACACCAAAGAGGACCTTGCAAACGACAAGTTCTGGATAGACTGGTGCGAAAGCGCAGCTGTTTCGAATTCCAACGCGCCGTGGACCGAAGTTGATCCGCCGAACTACGAATGCTCCAATCCCGATGATGTGCATATCGTGCTGACGGAAACCTTTGACAATGTCTCAGATGAGTTCATTCTCAACTATGCCAATATCATTCGGGGCGGGGTTGAGCGGTACGGGGTTTTCCCTGATCTGGGGATCACCATCGAAGCGCAAGGGGAAATCAGCAAAACCACTGGCGGCACTGCCGAGATCAAGAGGGGCCCCCGTGCCAGAGCAAAAATTCTGGCCCCCCCCGACCCCGACCCCAGCCTGCCTGAAGGTTATTATCCCACGGCTGGCCATGCCATTGTGTATGAAACCATTAATAATCCGGAAACAGACTTGAAACAGGCTGCATGGTCTGACTTCACGGCCTATGTGGGCCAGCAGCAGTATGCAGCCCCCGGCGAAGAGCTTCCTGAACTTGCCGGCAGCGTGGGCCCCGCGGTGTTTTTCGGCCCGTACCGCACCTTCTTCAATAAGCCGGCTCGAATTACCCTGCCCTACAAAAGGCTTCGGGTAATAAACCCGAAAAACATCAGGCCCTATATCTATAATGAACTGACCAAAGGCTGGGACATGGTCTATCCGGCGCCGGGAGGCCAGGGGATAGAGGTAAATCGCATCGCCCGTACGGTCTCTTTTGATGCGCAGGTGCTGGGCATTTTTGCCCTTGCTGAGCCCCCCCTCTGTCCGGCCAAAGCCGTGGCAGGTTCAGGTGCTGAGCTGCAAACCCTATATGCCCTGCGGGACACGGTGCTGGCAAAGCAGGCACGCGGGAAAAAGTATATTGACGCCTATTACTCAATCGCTCCTGTGGTTGTCAACCTCCTGAATGAGCATCCGGAGCTTAAGGCTCAGGCTGCGCAGCTTTTGATGAACGTGCTCCCGGCCTGCCGCTCTATGGTTGACTCGGGCAGGGCAGTGGTGGATGAAGCTGTTATTGAGGATGCAGTCCGGCTGCTGGATGCGGTAGCCGGCTATAAAAACCCCGGTGTACAACAAAGCCTGTTACGCTTAAAGAAGGATATCAGGAGCGGAGCGCTTTTCAGGGATTTTGGCATCAGTGTAAGAAAAAAATAAAGCCCCTGGCATGTTTTGAAGTGAGCCTGCGTTTCTGTGGGCTGGAGGGGTATCCCTTCTGCAAGGACCAAAGCGCGACCTGTATTTTATGCAGGCCGCGCTTTATCAGCAGCAATCGCCCCCCCTGCCCTTTGCAAAATAATAGCTCTCTACTTCTGCAGCAGGTCCATTTCCAGAATCCGGTCGACGCGGAAGGTGCGGTTTTCCTGCCGCTGCAGGCAGAAGGCCTGCATGCCAAGATACAGCTTGCCCTGATACTCAAGCTCTCCCACATACCGTGGCCGCACCGTGCGCCGTGATTTCTGATCATTGGGCTTGAGGTAGGTTATGGCAAGCTTCCCGTCGTTTTGTATGGCCTGCTCAATCAGGGCGACTTTATCATCTATAGAGCATTCTTTATCCGCCACGGCGTACTGGAACTGCGTAAGAAATTTGATAACGCGCCAGTCCATGATGATATGGCTTTTTTTGAGGGGCTGCCTGAGCGTCATGCCCTCAAGGGTGCGGCAGCGGCTCAGGGCAACATAGGCCTGGCCGTGGGCGAAGGTTCCGCGGCCAAAGTCAACAACTACGCGGTCAAAAGTTTTGCCCTGGCTTTTATGAATGGTCACTGCCCAGGCAAGTGTGAGCGGATACTGCATAAAGGTGCCGACGCTTTCTTGCGAAAGACTCTTTTTTTCTTTATCATAGACGTAGCGGTAGAGAGTCCACTTGTAGCGTTCAACCGCAACAGTGCCCCCATCAGGCAGGCGTACATCAACACCGGCCTCATCAATATGTTCGACCCTTCCGATGGTGCCATTCACCCAGAGCCCGTCTGAATTATTGGTAAGCAGCATCACCTGCGCGCCCTCTTTAAGCCGCAGCTCAACATCGGCAGGCGCCTGCTTCAGGTCAAAATCGCCCCGCACCTGAGCGGTAAAGCTGCGCACCTTCTTTTTCAGCCGGCCCAGCATCTCCTCATTGACCCTGCCTGCGGCCTCATTGGTGGTTGTCAGATGAATGCAGCCGGGGGTGCCGCCTTCTGCCGAGCCGGTCACGCATTCATTGAGGGCTTCTACCACATCCTCTGTCACTTCATTTCTGCGCACGGCATTCAGAATGTCGATGAAGCGTTCATCCTTCTGGCGGTACACTTTTTCAAGCTCCACGTACTCCAGCTTAAAATCGCCTCCTGTCATGACCTGCGAAGAAAAAAAGTAGGGCGAATCATAGGCTGCCTTGAAGTGCTCGCGGTCATGCGAGGTGACAACGGGCGGCAGCTGGTAGAGATCGCCGATAAAGATCATCTGTACGCCGCCGAAAGGCTTCTTTTTTTCAAAACCGTACGGAGAAACACGTCGATGCAGTCCAGCAGATCGGCCCGCACCATGGATACTTCGTCGATGACTATGGTCTTAATATGCTTGTAAAAGGTATCATTCTTGATCTGGGCTGCGCGTTTTTTCGCATCCTCGACGGTTATGCCCGGCATGAAGCGGAAAAAAGAATGGATGGTCTGGCCCTGCACATTCAGAGCGGCAACGCCCGTGGGGGCAAGCACGGCAAGGGATTTTGCTGTTGTGTCGCGCAGCCAGGCAAGAAATGTCGACTTGCCCGTGCCGGCCTTACCCGTTATAAAAACATTGCCCCCGCTTTCAACAATAAGGTTAAATGCGGTCTGAAACTGCAGGTTGATGTCGAGTTCTGACACAGTGGAGCGCACTCATGTTCTGGTATTTGAGACAAATTTGACAGGTCTCTGTACAAAAGTCAGTAAACAATGACTTCATTATGCTAGTCGATACCGAAAGCGGTATCCAGGCCTTTTGTCAGAATCAGGGGTTTTCTGGACACCTGGATTTTCACCGGGGTGACAATTTTTTACGAGCGGCATCACAAAAAATACGTAAAAAACAGCCGGTCTCACAATAAACTTTCTGAGACTCGTGGCGTCACACTCATATACTCCTTTCACAGCCTGCATGCAATACGCAACGGCAATCCAAATGGTTTATATAGCAGGAGTGGTGCATTTTGCACCTGTCGGCTGATATTTCGCCCGCGCCCCTCCTGCCGTCATGAGCACTACCCGGCAGATAGTTTGCTCAGTAACAGGCGAGAAATTATTCCTGCGGTTTATCCTATAAATTAGAGCATATTGCTTGACCATTGCGTCCTGAGTGCTTAGTTTAAAATGTCAATCTATTCCATAATCAGTTAAATGTTATGCAAAAAATTAAAAATTTTTTAAAAAAAAATCGAAACATAATGGTTTTATCCATTATTTTTATTTATATGCTGCTTCTTGGTCTTGGCGCCATAGGAGAGTTGTTTAAAATCAACTGGATACTGAAATTGCCCCTCTTTAATGTGTGATGCAGCAATGACAAAACGTGACTATTATGAAATCCTGTGTATCAGCCGCAGCGCCTCTGACGATGAAATAAAAAAATCGTACCGCCAGATGGCTCTCAAATACCATCCCGACCGCAATCCGGGTGATGCTGAATGCGAAGAGAACTTCAAGGAAGCAAGTGAAGCCTATGAAGTTCTGCGGGACAGCCAGAAGCGGGAGCTTTATGACCGCTACGGCCATGACGGCTTGAAAAATTCCGGCTTCTCGGGATTCTCGGGCTTTGAGGATATATTCTCGTCATTCGGGGACATTTTCGAGGATTTCTTCGGCATGGGCGGTCTGGGGGGCAGGCGGAGAAACCGCTCCAGCTCACGCCGCGGCGCAGACCTTCGCTACGATCTTGAAATTACGCTCAAGGACGCTGCCTTCGGTCTTGAAAAAGACATTGAGGTCAAAAAAAATATTGCCTGCGGCACATGCAGCGGTTCCGGCGCAGAGCCCGGCACAACCCCGCAAACCTGCGCCACCTGCAAGGGGCAGGGCCGCGTCATGCAGCAGCAGGGCTTTTTCAATGTTGCCACCACCTGCCCCCGCTGCCGCGGAACGGGCACGACCATCGCAAGCCCGTGCAAAGTCTGCCGCGGAACGGGAAAAACGCTTGAAACCAAAACGCTGAAAGTAAAAATCCCCCCGGGCGTTGAAACGGGCATGAAGCTCAAGCTCACCAATGAGGGGGAGCCCGGCGAACGGAGCGGGCCGCAGGGCGACCTGTATGTTTTTCTCCATGTGGCCGAAGATTCCTTCTTCCAGCGGCACAACAATGATATCGTCTGCCAGATACCCATATCGTTTTCTCAGGCGGCCCTCGGTGCTGAAATCGAGGTGCCCACGCTGTACGGATCAGAAAAACTGCGCATCCCCAAGGGCATCCAGTCCGGAGATCTGCTTTCTATCCCCGACAAAGGCATCCCCCACATCAACGGCCGCGGCAAAGGCGACCAGATCGTGCAGGTACTGGTCAAAACCCCCGGTAAACTCACCCGGAAACAGGAAGAACTTTTCCGGCAGCTTGCGGAGCTTGATCAGGGAAACGATGACGACAAGAAGGGTTTTATCCAAAATCTGTTCAATTAGCAGCCTGCTGCTCCTTTTTATCCCGACAGCCCAGGCCCATGCTGCTCCGCAGGTCGAAGCCACGCTTGCCGCTGCAACGGTTTCAACCGGCGCGCCATTCACGCTGTCTATTACCGTCTCGTGGCAGGGCGATGCCGACCAGTATGTAATCGTACCTCCGGAGCCCGAGCTTCCCGAAGGCGTGGAAAAACTTTCCTCCTCCTTTGTCTCTTCGGCAAGCGCCGATATGCAGCCATGCACTACAGCTATTTTTTCTGCGCGCACTGAAAAACGGCGACTACACCATACAAGCCTGCTGCAAGTGAAATACTGGGCGCGGGGAGAAGAAAAAGAAAGCACCACCGAAAGCGGAGAAATCACCTTCAAAGCCGTGCGGTTTGCGCTGGTAGAAAATCAATACTGCACTTATTGCTCATTATCTGCTTGGTGCTGCTGGCCGGTGCGGTTGCCGGCATGGGCTTTGTCGTGCTCAGAAGAAAAAAGGCCCGGAGGCAAAAAACAGGCTGCAGGCGGCGAGACATCGGCGCGACAAGCAGGCTGCAGACCTGCTGCAGATCTGCCGCCAGAGCAAGCTCAGGGGCGATTATGCAGGATTTTGCACAGGCAGCTCTCGACCTTGCGCGCATGGTTGCCCCGCAGGACACTGCGCTTACCGACAGCCTTGCCGCCATGTTTGAAAAAGTGCAGTTCGGCGGGTTTCGGCCTCCGGCTGAAGAAATTGAGCGCCTGCTGCGGCAGCTTGAAAAAAGCGCGGGATGGGCTCATCGCCGGGGACAAAAAAAACGAGCCTGATTATCAGAAATACTGCAAGTAAACCCTTCGTGTGAATGGTTTGATTAGAGTTTTTTAATTTGATTGCTTAATTGGTTTTAGTATTATTGGCCGTTTGAAAAACCCCTCTGCTTAAATTAAACCAATACAACAAATTAAACGCATGAACAAACTGAATACTGTTTGGAGATTTTCAATGCAGCCCAATATTCAGGAAATAACCAAAGAGGTTGAAAAGTACGGCCAGCTCACCGCAGCCATCAGCGCCGAGGTCAAAAAGGTCATCGTCGGGCAGGACTATCTGATCGAGCGCCTGCTGATCGGGCTTCTGGCCAATGGCCACATTCTCGTGGAGGGCGTGCCGGGGCTGGCAAAAACCACAGCCGTAAAGACCCTTGCCCGCAGCGTCGACACGAGCTTCCAGCGCATCCAGTTCACCCCGGATCTGCTCCCGGCAGACCTCATCGGCACGCAGATTTACGAGCCCAAAACCGGAAACTTCAATATCAAAAAAGGCCCTCTGTTCTCCAACATCATCCTGGCAGATGAAATCAACCGGGCGCCGGCCAAAGGTGCAAAGCGCGCTTCTGGAGGCCATGCAGGAGCGCCAGGTGACAATCGGCGAGACGACCTTTCCCCTTCAGGACCCGTTTCTTGTCATGGCCACGCAGAACCCCATCGAGCAGGAAGGCACCTATCCGCTGCCCGAGGCGCAGGTTGACCGCTTCATGCTGAAGCTGCGCATCAACTACCCCAACAAGGCCGAGGAAAAAGAAATTATCAAGCGCGTTTCCGGCAGGGCCGATGAAGCGCATCAGCAAAGTGGCAAACCCCGAGCAGATCCGCCAGGCCCGCGAGGTGGTGGGCAAAATCTACATGGACGAAAAGCTTCTGGACTATATCGTGGAGATCGTCTTTGCCACCCGGGAGCCAAAGGTGTTCGGCATTGATATCGAGTCGCTCATTCAGTACGGCGCCTCGCCGCGGGCATCGCATCTATCTTGCTCAGGCGGCAAAAGCCTATGCTTTCCTGCAGGGCCGCGGGTATGTGATCCCGCAGGACATCAAGACCATCGGCCCGGACGTGCTGCGGCACCGGGTTATCTTGAGCTATGAGGCCGAGGCCGAAGACCTGACCTCGGATGACATCATCACCAGAATATTTGACAATGTGGAAGTGCCTTAAAACGGTTGTATTGAGTTGTAGGTTGGTATTGACTTGCGTTGTCTGTTGTTGAGTACAAACCCGATTCGCTTACAACAGATTGCGTTAAACCAATTGAACCAATAGAACAAATTGAACCAATGTAACAATTTTATGATTTCAAAAGACGTCTTAAAAAATATCCGCCGCATTCATATCCGCACCAACCATATCGTCAATGATATTTTTGCCGGCGAATACGAAAGCGCGTTTCGCGGCCGCGGCATGGAGTTTGAGGAGGTGCGCGAATACGCCCCCGGCGACGATGTGCGCGACATCGACTGGAATGTCACGGCCCGCTTCGGCCATCCCTTTGTCAAGGTCTACCGCGAAGAGCGCGAGCTGACGATCATGCTGCTGGTGGATGTAAGCTCATCCTGCTTTTTCGGCACGCACAGGCAGCTCAAGCAGGAGCTTGCCGCAGAGATCGCCTCGGTGCTGGCATTTGCCGCAACCAAAAGCAATGACAAGGTCGGCCTTATCATCTTCAGCGACCATATCGAAAAATTCATCCCGCCCAAAGAAGGGCAAGAACCATGTCTGGGCGGTCATCAAAAGCGTGCTTGAGCATCAGCCCGTGTCCCGCAAAACCGATATCGCCGGCGCCCTCACCTATCTCAACCGCGTGGCGCGGCGCAAGGCAGTCGCCTTTCTCATCTCCGATTTCATCGCCGCCGATTATGACAAGCCCCTGCGGGTGGCCGGCAAAAAGCATGATCTCATCCCCATATGCATCACCGACCCGCGCGAGCTTGATCTTCCCAAAGTGGGCCTGGTTGAGCTGCAGGATGCAGAAAGCGGGGAGACCATCCTCATCGACTCCTCTGATGCCGATTTCCGCACCGGCTACGGGCTTCTTGCCCGCAAGCGCCTGCAGGACCGCTTCGACCTCTTTCGCGCCTCCGGCATCGATGCCATCGACATCCGCACGAATGTGCCCTATATCGATCCGATCATGAAATTCTTCAGAATGCGGGAGAAACGGCTATGAACAGATCATCCCTGATTATAAGCATGGCAAGCCTGTGCGTGGCGATAGCAGCGATGCTGATGGTGTACACAACCGGCAGCCGGACAGCTACGGGCCAGGCCTGGACAGCCGAGAACCAGCGCGAGCTTGCAAACAAACTTAAAAGCGCGGGACTGACGCGGCAGGCTGTACAGGAATATGAGCAGTATATTCAAAGTGCACGGCTCGAGCCAGGGCAGCTTGCAGGCCTGTGCTACACCATCGGCAAAATGTGCATGGAGGCCGGCGACTATGAAAAGGCCCTGGCCTGGCTCTACCGCGTTGAGCTTGCAGATCCGCAGACAAAGCTCAAAGCCGAGCTGGGATCAAGCATCATCAACTGCCTTGAGCGCACGGGCCGCCACAGCGCCGCCGAGTATGCCCTGGCAAAACGCACCTCTGCCGCGGACAACGCCACCCGCACAAGCGGCACAGTGGTAGCAGAAATAGGCAGTGATAAAGTGTATCTGGAGGATATCAATGAATCCTTTGACAGCCTGCCTGACTGGATGCGCAAACAGTTTGAAGGGAAACAGTCAAAAGCTGAATTTGCAAAAAAATACATTGCCGATGAGCTGCTTTTTCGCAAAGCGCTGAAATTGGAGCTTGATAAGGATGCCGACATCCGCAAAAAAATGAAAATGGCTCAGCGCGAGCTCATGGTCAACCGCGTGCTTGAGACCGAGCTGAAAGACAAGATGAAGGTTGAAGAAGATGATTTGAAAAATTTTTATGAAGCTCATAAAGCTGACTACGGGCAGAAGGAAGCTGTAAAAGTAAGCCTGATCGAAGCGGTGAACCGGGAAGCGGCGGATAAAATATACAAAGAGATCAAGGGGGGCCGGGATTTTGCCGCCTATGCCAAAGAAATATCCCTTAACAAAAATACGGCAAAAGACGGCGGCCGCTTTCCCAATTGGGTACGCAAGGGCGAGGACGACCTCGGCATCGGAAATGCCGAAGCTGTTGCAAAGGTTCTATTTTCAGCTAAAAAAGGGAGAGCTGCTTGAACCCGTGCAGGCCGGGGAATCCTGGTTTGTCTTCCGGATCGAAGACACGCGGACTGCCCAGCCCACAACCTATGATGAAGCAAAAGAGCGGGTGAAGAACGACTACTCCATGCAGAAGCTCAAAAGCTCATACCAGAGCCTGCTTGAGCAGACCCTCAAAAGCTCGGATGTGAAGCTGCACCTCGAGGCGGTGACTGGTGAGCAGAAGAAGTAAAACGCTGTCGTCAGTCCGTCACAAACAATAGAACTATTAATGTTAAACATATACCCATACATGCATTTTGGCATTTCAGCCCGGCTCCGTAGGGTGCGCAGTGCGCACCATTTATTATTCGGTGCGCACTGCGCACCCTACATGGCAATTTTCATTTTGCTCTGCTGTTCTGCCTGTAGCGGCAATAAACAGGACGCACAGAAAAAACCCATGCTCCCGCCGGTGGAGATCAGCGCCCAGACCGACCGCACCACGGCTACCCTCTCAGAATCCGTCACCTTTACCCTCAGCGCCCAGTATGACAAGGGCCTCACGGTTAAGCTGCCCGAGGTGGGCACGCAGATTGCGGGCCTGCGCATAACCGACTTTGGCGAAGAGGGCCCCAAAGAAGTCGACAACCGGCTTGTGCATAAAAAATGGTATAAGCTTCAGGCCGATATTGCGGGCTCCTACATTATACCCGCACAGGCCGTATCGTATGCCGGAGATAACGGCACACGGGAGCTCAAGACGCCGCAGATATTCATTGAGGTGAAGTCGTCGCTCAAGCCCGGCCCCGATGCCCCGAAGGACATTATCGATATCAAACCGCTCGAAGAAGTGCCGTTCAACTGGCGGCCCTATATCTGGGCAGGCTGCGCCGCACTGGTGATGATCTGTCTCGGCGCCGGCGGATTCATGTATTACCGGAAGCGCAAAAAGAAACCGCCGTGCTGAAAAAGCCCGCACACATAATCGCCCTTGAGGAAATTGAAAAACTCAAAAGCGAGCATCTCATTGAAAAAGGCATTGTGCGCGAGTACTATTTCAGGCTCTCGGATATTTTCAGGCACTATATCGAGAACAGGTTTTCCATCCCGGCAGTTGAGCAGACCACGCAGGAGCTGCTGCCCGAAATCATGCGCCTTGATGCCATGCACACAACCGCCAAATCAGGCGCCCGGGATTTCCTGCACCATTCAGACATGGTGAAGTTTGCAAAGTACGTGCCGGCTGAAGATGAAGTAACACTCAACGAGCAGAATGTTGTCCGGATAATCGACGAAACAAAAATGGAAGAGGTTCTGCCGCAGGCAGAGCTTTCAAAATGATAGTTTACTTGTTAACATGAGTTATTTTTTTACGAAGAAGCACGCGCATAAGGGCGAACCCAACAAATGTATGGCGCTCGATTTCCCTTAAGCACCAATTAAAAAAACAGAACCCATAAAACCAACTAACAGTTTTTATGCTCCGCTTCCAATCACCATGGCTGCTTCTGCTGCTTGCCGTCATCCCGCTCATGGGATGGTACGGGCTGCGGCGTTTTGCAAGCGCGCAGATACGGTTTTCATCGCTGCACGTGCTCGGGCAGCTGAAAACTCCGAAGACCCTCATGTGGCGCAGAGGGCTTGTGTTTGTGCGCTGCGCGGCAATGGCACTGCTTATCCTGGCCCTTGCCCGGCCCCAGTCGGGCATAAAATCAACCGAGATCTCGACCGAGGGCGTCGATATCATGCTGTGCCTCGACACCTCAGGGAGCATGCAGGCCCTGGATTTCAAGGAAGACGGCAACCGCGTGCCGCGCCTGCAGGTGGTGAAGCGCGTTGTGGACGATTTCATCAAGGGCCGCAAGAATGACCGCATCGGCATGGTGGTATTCGGACAGGAGGCCTTCACCCAGTGCCCGCTCACGCTCGACTACGGCGTTCTCTTGAGCTTTCTTGAAAAAGTCCAAATCGGCATGGCGGGCGACTCAACGGCAATCGGCTCAGCCCTGGCCGTTTGCGTCAAAAGGCTTAAAGATCTTCAGTCGAAATCAAAGGTCATTATTCTGCTCACCGATGGCCGCCACAATGCCGGCAGCATCACGCCCTCCACGGCAGCAGATATTGCAAAATCCTTCAACATCAAAATTTACACCATCGGCGTGGGCACGGAAGGCGAAGCTCCGTTTCTTGTGGATTCATTTTTCGGCAAGCAGTATGTCTATCAGAAAGTCGACCTGGATGAAGACACGCTCAAGGATGTGGCAAACCGCACAGATGGAAAATACTTCAGGGCAACAAACACGGAAGCCCTTGAAAATATTTACAAGCAGATCGACGCCATGGAAAAAACCGAGGTAAAGCTCAAGGAGTACATGGAATACGAAGAGCTGTTCGGCTGGTTTCTCATTCCGGGGCTTGTGCTGCTGCTTTTAGAAATACTGCTGGCAAACACGCGGCTCAGAACAATACCATAAAACACTTGAATGGTTGAATTGGTTTGATTTGGTTGAATTAGGAAACCGTTAAAAGTAAACAGTGCCTCAACCAATACAATACTAACTCAGATAGAACCAATTAAACCAATCTAACTAACTAATTAACTATTTTTATATGGACTTCGGAAATCTTTCATATCTGTTTCTGCTCTGGCTCATACCGGCGCTGGTATTCTTCTTCATGTATTCGTTCATGAAGAAGCAGCGCTGCATTCAGGAATTCTGCGGGCCGGACCTGAGCCGGAAACTGCTTCCGCAGGTGCAGCGGGGCCGCCAGAAGCTGAAGGCTCTTCTGGTCATTCTTGCCGTTCTGTTTCTTATCATGGCGCTGGTTCGCCCGCGCTGGGGCTTTCACTGGGAAGATATCAAGCGCACGGGCATTGATGTCATGGTGGCGGTCGACGTATCCAAAAGCATGCTCGCCCGGGACATAGAGCCCAGCCGCCTCGAGCGCGCCAAGCGCAAGGTGCAGGACCTTGTGAAAATGCTTGAGGGCGACCGCATCGGCCTCATAGCCTTTGCAGGGGCCAGTTTCGTGCAGTGCCCGCTCACGCTTGACTACGGCGCGTTCAGCATGTTCCTTGACTATCTCTCGCCCGATCTGATTCCCGTACCCGGCACGGCCATCGGCGATGCGATCAAAAAAGCCGTTGAATCCTTCAGCCGGCAGGAGCGCACTGCAAAAGCGCTCATCCTCATCACCGACGGCGAAGACCATGACAGCAAGCCCCTTGAAGCTGCCGAGCTTGCCAAAAAAGAGGGCGTGCGGATATTTACCATCGGCATCGGCAAGGAGGACGCCGGCGCGCCTATCCCCGCAGGCGACGGCTCCGGGGGGTTTCATGAAAGACCGGCAGGGCAATATGATCATGAGCAAACTTGATGAAAAGACCCTGCAGAAAATAGCCCTTGAAACAGGCGGCAGCTATGTGCGCTCGGTCACGGGCGACATGGACCTTGAGGCGATATACAAAAATGAGATTCGAAAAAGCATGGAGCAGAAGGAGCTGACCTCAACGCGCAAGAAGCGCTGGGAAGAGCGTTTTCAGTGGTTCCTTGCCGTGGCCGTGCTCCTGCTGCTTGCCGAATTCTTCATCCGCGAAAAAAGCACTGCCAAACCTCCGGGGAAATAGCCTTTTAGGTAACTGTTCAGGTCATAGGGCTTCAGGAACTCAGAGTACTCAAAAGTTCGGGCAGAGCATTCAGAGTTTGGGCTACGTCCGAATGCCAACCCGCGATACTCCTATATCTCTCGCCTAACTCTGAATTCACGACCTGACGATACCCATCTGTGCATCTCCCGACTTCTGAACCCCGAGTTTTGGTCAGCCAGGCGTTCGACGCCTTGTTCCAACATACTGCTATCCTGAAATATAGCACGCTGACTCCAGAACCCTGGCTGAACCTGGGTAAAAATTATCCTCTAGTTCAGAAACAGGCCGCCGTATATACCGGCCGCATGGTGTCATGCATTTTTTAAAATCTCTTCCAGCTCTTCCCACCGGGCATAGACAAGCGGCAGCTCCTGCTCGATCTGTTGATAGCGCGCTGTAACCTGCGCTACGGCAGCACCGTCCTGCCGGTAGAGCTCGGGGCTGGCAAGCCGGTCTTGCAGGGCCCGGTGCTCGGCTTCCAGCTGCTCGATCAGCGCCGGCAGGGCCTCAAGCTCGCGCTGCTCCTTGAACGTAAGCTTTCGCGGGCCTGGCTGTTTTTCGCGCCGGGGTTTGGCAGCGGTTTTCTCCTGATGCTGGGCCTGCGCCGGCTGCGGCCGCTGCCGCAGCCAGTCGTCATAGCCGCCCACATACTCGCCAATGCGGCCGTCGCCTTCAAAGGCAATGGTGCTGGTGACGACATTATTGAGAAAGTCGCGGTCGTGGCTCACCAGCAGCACCGTGCCCGCATACTGCAAAAGCAGCTCTTCAAGAAGCTCCAGGGTCTCCACATCAAGGTCATTGGTCGGCTCGTCGAGCACCAGCAGGTTCGAGGGCTTCGTGAAAAGCCGGGCAAGCAGCAGCCGGTTGCGCTCGCCGCCCGACAGGCTCCTGACCGGGCTTCTGGCCCGCTCGGGCGCGAACAGAAAGTCCTGCAGATAGCCATGCACATGCCGGGTCCTGCCGGCTATGGTCACCATGGGATTGCCGCCGGCGATATTGTCAAAAACGGTTTTATCTTCATCAAGCTGGCTGCGCAGCTGATCAAAGTAGGCGATCTCGAGATTGGTGCCCGGCCGAACCTCGCCTGCCTGCGGCTGTATCTGCCCCAGCAGCAGCCCGATGAGTGTTGTCTTGCCTGCGCCGTTCGGGCCGATAATGCCGATGCGGTCCCCGCGCATGATAAGGGTTGAAAAATCCCTGATAACGGGCTTGCCGCCGTAGCCGAAGGTTGCAGCCGATCACCTCGCAGACTATTTTTCCGCTCATGCCGGCATCCGCAGCGCTCATCTGAACCCTGCCCGGCACGAGCCTGCGGCTGCGCCGCTGCTGGCGCAGCTGCTCAAGCTCACGCACGCGGCCCTCATTGCGCGTGCGGCGCGCCCTGATGCCCTGCCTGATCCAGATTTCCTCCTGAGCGAGCTTTTTGTCAAACACCTCACGCTGGTTTTCTTCAGCCGCAAGCTCTGCCTCCCTGCGCCTGAGATAGGCGTCATAATTACCGGGCATGCTTATGAGACTGCCGCGGTCAAGCTCAACGATACGCGTGGCAAGACGGCGCAGAAACATGCGGTCATGGGTGACAAACAGAATGCTGCCTTCAAAGCGCAGCAGAAAATCTTCCATCCAGCCGATAGAGTCGATGTCGAGATGATTGGTGGGCTCGTCAAGCAGCAGCAGCTCGGGCTGCCGCACCAGGGCCCGGCCCAGCATGGTGCGGCGCTTGAGCCCGGCAGACAACGTGGCAAAGGATGTGTCAGGCGGAAGCTCAAGGCGCGAAATAACGGATGAAACCTTCTGCTCGATCTGCCAGCCCCCTTCAAGCTCCAGCCGGTGCTGCAGGTCGCCAAGGCGGCGCGTCAGATTTTCGTCATGCTCAGACTCCATGCGGCGGCTCAGGCCATGATACTGCGCCACCAGCTCGCCAAGGCCGCTGATGCCGCCTGCCACAGCATCATAGACCGTGCCCGGCATGCCGCCCGGCACTTCCTGCTCCAGCAGCCCCACCCGCAGGCCCTGCCGGCAAGCTATATCGCCCCGGTCGGGCTGCAAATCGCCGTTAATAATCTTTATGAGGCTTGATTTGCCTTCGCCATTGCGGCCCAGCAGGCAGATGCGCTCACCCGGCTCGATCACCAGGTCGACGCTATCAAGAAGCTGCGGCCCGCCAAAGCTCAGGCTGATATTTTTCATGTCAATAAGGGGCATACCAATCCATTATATACGGTTGAGGGCTCCGGAACACGGGCACTTCACACGACATGCACGGAGCGTTTTGCAGTGTATGCCATGTACGGCAGGATTGCAATCGCCCTCTAAAAATCACAAAAACATGCAGCCCTGCATCAGTCGTATAGCATGGCCGCAGCATGTACAAGACCTTGCAAACCGCGGCACATACGTGTACATTCTAAGTAACAAACTCCACAAAATTGGGGGCGAAAAAGTTCCCCCTTTAGCAAAGGGGGTTAGGGGGATTTGTCAGGCTCCAATTTCCCGACGCGCTTTACTGAGCTCCGGGCGCACAAATATTTTTTACGGAAAGGATAGTGCCGTATGCTGTCAATTGAAAAAATAAATCATATCGATGAACTGCTGGAAAAATCCGGCCATGAAACCATGAATGTTGAAGAGCTGCACGGGCTGCTGACCGCCATAGCCTGCGGCCCGGTTGACGTAAAGCCCGAGGAGTGGCTGCCGCTGGTTTTCCTGCGCGAAGACGATCTGCCGCCCTTTTCTTCCCCCGCGCAGCTCAAAGAGCTAAAGAAAAGTCTCGCCGATCTCTATGCAGATGTCGTCAAAGACCTTGATGCCAATGAATTCGCGCCGCTCATTGCCGCTGTTGAAGAAGAAGAGGAGGATTTTCTCGATCCCGGCTACTGGTGCTCCGGGTTTATGGTGGGGGCGCGGTTTGCTCCCGAGGCATGGCATGACGAAACCGATGCAGCGCTTCTCGAACTGCTTGCGCCCATCGTCTTTCTCTCCGATCCCGATGAAGTGTATGAGGGGATGGAGGAAAAATCCGACGAGGAAAAGCAGGAGGTTGAAGAAGAGTTTATGGATAAAATTTCCGATGTGGTGCCCAAAATACGGAACCACTTTAAAACAAAAACAACATAACAATAAACAGCCCTGCAAAAAGGCCCATAATCAAAATATTGAATACATTTCCTCAATTATGATACAATTTATTTCGGATTATAAAAAAGTGCTTCCAAGCCATGAAACATTTTTATTCCCTTCATACGATCAATAAAAATTTTGAGGTACTGCATGCTCCTTGAGTCAATACCAATGGAGGTTTATGTTGACACTTCAGTCTTTGGCGGGTGTTTTGACGATGAATACCGAAAATGGTCAACTCGTCTTTTTAGGGAATTGCGGCAAGGGGCCAAGCACGCCATTATTTCCGATATCACAATCAAAGAGCTTGAGAATGCTCCGCAAAAGGTTAAAAAACTACTGGATATTCTCCCCGATAAGCACCGAAAAATCGTTTTTGCAGGGGCTGAAGACATAGCGCTGGCAAACGCATATATACACGAGGGCGCTATTACCGCAAGATTTTACAACGATGCTCTTCATATTGCTATTGCAACTATCAATAAGGTTGATGTATTGGTGAGTTGGAACTTCAAACATATCGTCAACCTCAATCGCATCAGATTATACAATTCCGTCAATTTAAAAAGGGGCTATTCTCTCATAGAAATAAGAAGCCCCATGGAGGTGCTGAATGAAGCATAAAACATTTGATGCTGTTGCCATGATGAGAAAAATCCGCGATAAATTGGGAAAGCGCTATTATGACCATCCCGATGTTTTATTAAAAGATTTGGATGAAATTAAGCAAAAATACGGGTTGAACGCCACCCCGGCCAAACGCTCCGCCTCACCTGCTGCACGCCAACAGCGTAGGCTTAATCCATAAAGACAAAAAAAAGAAGGCTATACCGTTCGCCATGAAGCCGGTGCGCACCGGCTTTTTTCGTTACAGAAACCCCGTCCCCTCCCGCAAGGCCCGTGCTTTTTATCGCTGCCCCGGATTGACCAGCGTGACAATACCCGGCAACGTTACAAGCATGTATGGTTATTCGCTAAATGGCCATTGGGTTTGTGAAAAAGATTCTCATGTAATTTTTAATTATTGTTATGTTGTGTATAATAAGATTGATGGTTCATTTCAAGATTGCGATAATTTGGCAAGTGTATATTTTGAAGGAAATGCGCCGACGGATATCGTATATGTGTGTGATTGCCCATCTGACCTTTGTGTACGATTGTATGGTCCTTTTGGTTCTCCAGCTGCTCAACCAGCCGGATTTACAGTTTATTATAATGCTAATTGCAGCACAGGCTTTAACAATCTATGGCATGGATACCCTACTGCAGTTTTCACTGCTCCATGCTCCATAACAACAACTACGACCACAACAATACCTGCAGAAACCTGCACGGTAGAATTCTTCCCCCGCAGGCTCAGCAAGGTTATGAATACCGTCATGCAGTTGCAGGCTTTTATTATCCGGGGAGATGAAAACTCTTCTTTTTCAAAGGCAACCGACAATCGACTTGGGGCACCTCCAGTGTAGAGACACTGATGCAGGCGGCTTTAAACAAAAGACTCATCATCGCGCTGGTGCTGGTAAACGGAAACAATCAGTCGGTTGGCGATATCTATGAGGTTACCGTAGGCGACTGCACGGGAGAATTGCCGGTTAGGATGTTTTAGTGGAGCAGGCTGGGTTCTCCCATGGCGGAGAACCCGGTTTTCCTCCGACATTTCTATTCCCCTGCGTCACTATCGTGCATCTGCTTGTGCAGCCTGACCGGCTCAGCCCGTTTGTTGCGCATGCGAATATTGAGCATCTCCACGACCACTGAAAACGCCATGGCAAAATAGATATAGCCCTTCGGAACATGCACATCAAAGCCTTCCACCATCAGCGTGACGCCCACTAAAATAAGAAACGAGAGCGCCAGAACCTTGACCGTCGGGTGCTCATCAACAAAATCTCCGATGGACTTTGCCGCAAACAGCATAACCCCTACCGCCAGAATGATGGCTGTAGCCATAACGGCAAAATGCCCGCCCAGGCCGACAGCCGTTATCAC
Organism: uncultured delta proteobacterium; assembly: GCA_963718965.1. GTDB lineage: Bacteria > Desulfobacterota > WTBG01 > CAIYCZ01 > CAIRTM01 > CAIWCT01. Next base: position 55,373 of record CAVRBJ010000029.1, read on the forward strand.
TGAGTCCAGCGAAAAAACAATATCCAGAACAGTGATCTGCACCAGCACCATGCCCATGCTGGCTGCCGCAGCCATGCCGGCAGTATCCTCTATGCCTTCCAGGCTGTTGTGTATTTCATGCGTCGCCTTGGCAAGAAGAAAGAGGCCGCCCCCGATAAGAATGATATCGCGCCCTGAAATCTCCTGGTTGAAGATCATAAACCACGGTGCGGTCAGCTTCAAAACCCAGGCAATAGAAAACAGCAGGGCCAGTCGGCTGATCATAGCCAGCCCGAGCCCCATACGCCGGGCAACAGCACGCTGTTTCTCGGGAAGGCGGCCCACCAGAATTGAGATAAAAATAATATTGTCTATGCCCAGTACAATCTCCAGCGCGGTTAGCGTGCCGAGGGCGATCCAGGCTTCTGGGCTTGTGAGCAGCTCCAGCATAAAATCCTCCGATCTTTTTTTTCAACCCGCAATAAAGCCCCACAAAAAGAGGGGGCTAAAAATTTTTCCCTTTAGCAAAGGGGGATGAAACAGGCTTATTTTTTCGTATAAAATTACTAGAGCAAATTAAGCATGAGGTGGCCATACTGTCAAAAACAGAATTGCACAATTGATGCCCCCTCACCCCAACCCTCTCCCACAAGGGGAGAGGGCCCTTGGGGGAGGGAATTAAGGGAGGGTGATCTCAACTGATAATTTTAAATGTCATAAACCACTAGTGCCCCATTGTTTGTGGGGATCTGTATTAAGAAGATATGCGATCTAATCCTCAAACAGCTATTGCAGACAGCTGCTTGATGCCGCGCTGCCGGCGATGTCTTCCGGCATAATCCAATCGCATTCAGAATGCATAATGGCGTCACTCAAAATGTCCGGAAGGATACTGCTCATTTTGCGCTGGTCGCGGGGGCTGAATTCATCATAGACGCCCCAGACGGCAAGGTAATCGCCGCCCGTTTTATAGGGGTCCCAGTAGTATAAATACCAGATTCCCGGCTCGGTAATCGTGTATTCATAGTTGTCCATGATATAATATGATTTCTTGCTGTACTGCTCATAAAAATAATTCCTTTCCGCTCCCGGCTCCGTATTTTTCACGACAACGGCGCCATACCCTGCTCGCAGGGTAAAGGGGATATCTTCCGTCGGCTGAGGCAGCCCCGGGCCGGCAACAGCCAGCCAGGGTAAAAATTCCGGGGCGTCTTTACAGGCAGGCATGTTTGCCCGGACGCGCAGGCGCACGCCGCCTTTTTCGCTGATTTCTTTCTGGCTGACGGCAAACCGGTACACATCAACATCGCTGCCGGAGTTGAGATATGCGTACACTGCCAGCCCCTTTTCAATGGTCCCCCTGATCTGAAACGGCCATAGTTTATTGAAGTCCCAGCGCTCTATACTGGGCATATGAGCGGCAACAGGCTGTGAAAAAACAAATAGCGCGGCAACGAGAATGCAGCAGCTCAATTTGGTTTTCATCAAACACACCCTCCTTTGTGGTTACAGGTACATGTTGTCTGCGACTATAGCTGGTGAAAGAATTGTCTGCATGGTAGGGAAAATTTTCAATTTGCTCTTCACTGCTGGAAGCCGGGGTGGGATTTGCATGGTGGATTCTGACTCCTGACTTCCGGCTTCATTTCATCCCGTGCACCTTCTCATAGGGCCACATCACAATACCGCCGTCCATGACGGATACCCGAGAAAATCCTGCCGCTTTAAGCATGAGTGCGGCCTCATAGCCGCGAATTGACAGGCGGCAAAACGTGACTATTTCTTTATCTTTCGGGATTTCCGAAAACCGGGAGCGCAGGGCGCCCGACGGAATATGCATCGAGCCGGGCAGCCGCACTTCTTCGTACTCCTGCGGCGAGCTCACGTCCAGCAGCACAAAATTTTCATGGCGCTGCAGCTTGGCATACACTTCCATGGGACTGATACTTTCAAAAACGCCGGCAAGCTTGTTTTTGGCAATATTGGCGCCGGTGATAAGATTGTCCATGGCAAGTGAATACGGCGGAGCATAGCAGAGATCAAGATTGGCAATCTGATCCACCGTCATGCCTGCAGTGATTGCGGTCGTGGCCACATCAACGCGCTTGTCGCCCTGCCCCGGGCCTGCCGCCTGCACGCCCAGGAGCCGCCGCGATACCGCATCGACAATCAGTTTCAGCATCAGAGGTTTTGCATTGGGCATAAAATGCTCGCGGTCGGGAGCGCCGGTAAGCACCGTCACCACATCAAATCCGGCATCGCGGGCATCGGCTTCGGTAAGCCCGGTACGCGCGATACAATAATCAAAAACCTTGCAGACCACGGTGCCGAGCACGCCGGGAAAAGTTTCATTGCCGCCGCAAATATTGATGGCAGCAATGCGGCCCTGCTTATTGGCTGTTGAGCCCATGGGCACGTATATGGGCAGCCCCGTAAGGATATCAACATTTTCCACGCAGTCGCCTGCGGCATAGATATCGGGGTCGGAGGTCATCATGCGGTTGTCGACTCTGATGGCCTGCATGGGGCCGATTTCAAGGCCCGAATTGCGTGCAAGTTCGACCTGGGGGCTTACGCCCACGCCCAGTATCACCATATCGGCCGTCAGCGTTCCCTTGTCAGTCACCACGCCCTCAACAAACTCTGCGCCTGCAAATGATATGACGCGGGTATCGGTCATGACGCGCACGCCATTTGCCTCCATGTGCAGCTCAAGCAGCTGCGCCATTTCCCAGTCAAGGGTGCGCATGATCTGATTCAGGGCCTCAACGATGGTCACGCGGCAGCCGCGGGCCACCAGCGCTTCGGTCATTTCAACACCGATAAGGCCGCCGCCGACGATGACCACGTCGCGCGCCTTGCGGCTGGCAAGATGGGTGCGCACGCCTTCGGCATCGCGCACGCCGTGCAGGGTATAGATATTGTTTAAATGCGCGCCGGGCAGAGGCGGTATGATGGGCGTGGCGCCGGTAGCCATCACAAGCTTGTCATAGCTGATCCAGCTTTCCCTGGATGAAATAAGATCTTTGATGCGCACGCGCTTGGACGCGCGGTCAATTTCAAGGGCCTCGGTGCGGTTCAAAACATGCACGTTTTTAAGGTTCTGAAAAAAAACAGGGTCGCGCACGCACCCGAGAGGCGTGCTCATGAGCTCCTTCTGGTCTTTCACGATGCCCGAAACATAGTAGGGAAGGCCGCAGCCCGCATAGGAGAGAAACTCGCCCCGCTCGATAATGGTAACGGCGGTTTCAGGCTGAAGGCGAATGACCTTTGACGCAACCTTGGGCCCAGCGGCAACGCCGCCGATGATGACGACCTTCATGCGGTCCTGGTCAAACAGCTGCGACTCCCCGGGAATCTGGTCATCTGCGACACGGGGCAGCACCATGGAGAACTCAGCCCCGCCGAGATCGGCCTTCTGCACCGAGATGCTGCCGCCGGCGGCATCAACCAGGGCCTTGACAAAGGCAAGCCCGAGGCCCACGCCCGGCAGGGTGGTATTCTGCGCGCTTGCCGAGCGGTAGAAGGGCTCGAATATCCTTTCGCACTGGTCCTGGGCCACGCCGATGCCCGAATCAGCCACTGAAATGCATATGGATTGCTCGCCCGAAGCAAGCAACTGTCAGGCGCACTTTACCATTATCGGGGGTATATTTCAGGGCATTGTTAAGCAGGGCATTGAGAGCTTCGGCAAAAGCTGATTCTGCTATACGGATGTAGGCAGGCTCTATCAAAATATCAAGGTTCAAGGCTATATGGCGGCTTCGGGCGTCCTCCGTCAGCTGATGCTGCACGCGGCGAACCACGGCTGCGGCTTCGCAGATGGAATTGCCGTCGCTGCCGCTTGTTTCAGGCCGCACGATGGCCAGCATCCTGGTCACGGCATCAAGGGCCTCCTCGATGCGCCTGTCTGCCCGTGACACCAGATCTTTCTGCTTGGAATTGAGGCGGCCTGCATACTCGCCCAGTATCGTCTTGAGCAGCGATGCCGCAGCGCCAACAGGAGAGCGAAGCTGGTGTGCCACCAGTGCGGCAAATTGCAGAGGGTCTTCATGTCCTTTTTTTTCAGTCATGGCTGCACACTGCTATACTGTGGGGGTTTTCAGTAAGGGATAAAGTATAGGCGAAGACCGGCCAGGGTGTCAACGGAAATGCCCGGCAGGCCGTCAGCCCTGCGCAAGGATGTTGACAAGAGAATTGATCTTCTGCCGCGCATCGTCCAAAAAGACGCGCAAGTTGCTGCTGTGGCTGGCAAATATGCCTTTTTTGCCGCCATTGGTAACCACCAGGGGTTCAAAAGCGCTTTCTTCAAGGGAGGCAATAATTTCATCTACAATGATATCGGCGTTTTTATCTCTCAGCACCTGCGCAAAATCAATCCGAATCGCTTTGAACATGTGATATAAGCCGTAGCCGACGCCGCGGGCAAAGTAAAAATTGTCGTCGATTTTCAGCCATGGCACCCGGGTATACTGCGGCAGATCAGAAGCAGTAGAGGCATTATCGTGTGCGGTGAATCGCGTGCGCGAGGCGTTCAGAAGGCGCGTATTGACTCCCCCGAGCAGCGAGGCATACTGCTCCAGCAGCTGGATGAGATTGTCGCTGCGCGGATAAAAATATGCGCTGCCGGATGCCATGCGCTGCCGGTAACTTTCAAGGCGGTCGACGCCTTCCTGGTATTTGCCCTCGGCGCTGGGGAATATCCATTTGAGAGGATCATTGCTGAAACTGGTGAAGGCCTTGTCGCAATCGGCATCGATGGAGTCTGTGCTGCGCTGGCGAGACAGGCCGTCGCGAAGCACGCGGGTATTGTAGCGCACCACTTCAAGTATGCCGAGCTGGAAATTCTGCTTATTGTCGAGCTGCCACGTGGGCGACAGGGCCGTATCATTGGGCAGCCAGCCGCCGCTGCCGCTCAGCTCATTCTCCATCAGGCTTATCGTCGTATCGGTAAAAGCCGTGCCCCGGATCGCATCGGTCTTTTTCTCAACAGTAAAAAAATCGGGCAGCAGCGAAAAATAGAGCATATTCAGCATATACAGCAGCACGGCGGCTATGCCGACACTCAGCGCTATAAGATTTTTTTCTGCAGCATGCCAGGCTCCCTGAAAGGTTTTATTTCGATTTACATAGTAAGTATATATAACAACAAATAATCATTCAAGGCTTTTAACAGACAAAAGAGCCGGTCAGCCATTGTCCGGCAGCGCCTTGTCTATCTTCCTGTTGCCCCGCAGCAGGCTTCTGTGATAGCCTCTTCTCAGGTGTTTCCAGGGCAGGGGGTATAGGTATGCAGACCGTAGACAGCGTTATTATCGGCGGCGGCGTCGTAGGGCTTGCCGTTGCCGCTGAACTGGCCCGGAGGTTTCCGGGCCGGTCAATTGCGCTGCTTGAGCGCAACGCAACATGCGGTCAGGAAACATCGAGCCGCTCCAGCGAAGTAATCCATGCCGGCATCTACTATGAAGGCGGCTCTCTCAGGGCGAGGCTCTGTGTGGAGGGCAAAAACCTGCTCTATCATTTCTGCCGGCGCTGGGATATTCCCCACCGCCGTATCGGCAAACTGATTGTCGCTAAAAGCCCTGATGAGGCCGCGACCCTTGATGGCCTGATGAACTGCGGCAGGCTCAATGGCGTTGACGATCTGGAGCTGCTTGACCGCAGGCAGGTGAAGGCCCTGGAGCCCCATGTGGAGGCCATAAGCGCTGTCTGGTCACCCTCCACCGGCATTATCGACTCCCATGCCCTTACGGCCCGGCTTGCCTGGTGCGCTGCAGAGCAGGGTGCGACTGTTGCCTGCCGCCATGAGGTTACCGGCATCGACAAGGCTGCCGGTGGTTATGACGTGCGCTTTCTCTGCCCCGATTCGACGCAGGACCTCCTGCGCTGCTCCTGGGTGGTCAACTGCGCAGGCCTCGGCGCCGAAAGCATTGCCGCATGTGCCGGCATTGATAGTGCTGCGGCAGGCTACCGGCTCTATTACTGCAAAGGTGAATATTTTCGCATACCGCCGTCAAAGGGGAGGCTTGTCGAGCACCTTGTCTACCCGCCGCCCTACAAGGATCTGCTGGGCCTTGGCATTCATGTGACAAAATCACTTGACGGCATGACAAAGCTCGGGCCCAATGCCTTCTATGTTGACGGGCTTGACTATGATGTCGACCCGGGCCATGCCCGGGAATTTTACAACGGCGTACAGGACTATCTGCCGTTTCTCTCATGCGATGACCTGCAGCCGGATACAGCCGGCATACGCCCCAAGCTGCAGGCGCCGGGTACGCCGGCACGGGATTTTGTCATCCGCCATGAGGCTGATAAGGGACTGCCGGGCTTCATTAACCTCATCGGCATCGAGTCGCCGGGCCTCACCTCATGCCTTGCCATCGGAAACATGGTGGCTGACATGATTGAACTGTAAGGATACATGCAATGTTTACCCTGCCTACGGGATATGAGCTCATCACAAAAGGCCGCGCTGTTATCGCCCTGCACGAGGGCTACCGCGACTGCCTGCTCAGCCAGGGCATCGGCGATCCTGAACGACTGCTGCGTTCTGCCGATCCGCAGCAGTCGCCCTGCGGCAGAGGTGCTGTGCCATCACTGCCCGTAAGCGGTTTTCCCGCAGAGCGCATGATGGCGCGGCAATATCTGCGCGGGGGCCTCATGCGGTTCATAAACCGCGACCTCTATCTTGACGCAAAGCGCTCATTTCGCGAACTTGCCATAACGTCCGCAGCCGCGCGCAGCGGCATTCCCACAGTGGAGATTCTTGCCGCAGTCAGCATCAAAGCGGCAGGCCCGCTCTACCGCTGCTTTCTTTTTACCAGAGAGCTGCCCGGCTGCATCGATCTGCCCGCCTATCTGAGCGGCGCGCAGCAGCAGACAGTTTTTCGGCGGATAAGCAGGCTGTGCTTGAACGCGCAGCTGCTGCAGTCAGGCTCATGCACGACCGTGGATTTTTTCATGCTGATCTGAATATGAAAAACATACTCGTCGATACCGCCAGGCCCGAAAGCCTCTCTATTATCGACTGGGACAAGTCGCAGCGCCTTGATCTGTTAAGCGATAACCGGCGAATGGCAAACCTGGTGCGCTTCTGCAGGTCCATGATAAAGCTTGCAGGCAAAGGTGTGCCCGTGTATGAAGAAGACACTGACCTGTTCCTGCGCGCCTATAGCGACGACGGGCAGTTTGTGCTTACCTGCAGGCAGCAGCTGCGGCGCAGCGTAGCCCTTCGCAGAAGGTTTTGGACAACAGCCGGGTAAGATGATTAACAACAAGCACGCTTTCGCTCTTTGATTCCAGGAGCTGATTTGGGATATAAAAAAATGCACGTTTACTTTCAATGCTGGAAGCCTCTGTATTTCCATTCTGGATTCTGGATTCTGACTACTGACTTTTTCTCCATAAAATATTTTTGTAGAGCTTCTCTATGGGCACTATACAGGTCCTTTCAGAAATTGTTGCCAATAAAATTGCCGCGGGCGAAGTTGTGGAGCGCCCTGCGTCCATAGTGAAAGAGCTGATGGAAAACTCGCTTGACGCCGGAGCGCGGTCCATAGCCGTATGGGCGGGCTATGGCGGCAAGGGGCTTATCCGGGTAAAAGACGATGGCTGCGGCATGGACGCCGACGATGCCCGAACCTGCCTGCTGCGGCATGCCACCAGCAAAATCACCGATGCCGAGGATATTGAGCGCATCGCCACACTGGGCTTCCGGGGCGAAGCCCTGCCGAGCATCGCTTCGGTATCGCGCCTCACGCTCATCACCCGCAGGCCCTGCGATGATGCAGCAACCATTATTAAAACAGCAGGCGGCATTGTCGAGTCGATCAGCCAGTGCGTGGCGGAGCCGGGCACCACACTGGAGGTTGCGGATCTTTTTTTCAATACGCCTGCCCGCCGGAAATTTTTAAAATCCGACCCGGCAGAATACAATGCCCTTGCCGAGATATTCATGACCATCTGCCTTTCCCGCAGCGCCGTCTCCTTTACCCTGCGCCGCAACAATGACCTTGTTGCCGACTACCCGGCATGCGCGGGCCTTCTTGAGCGCATCGGCCAGCTGTATTCGCCCGACTTTTCCGAAAAGCTGTACCGCGTCGCCATCGAAAAAACCGATTTCAAACTTGATGGCTATGTAAGCGCCCCCGACACAACGCGCGTAAACCGCACCGGGCAGAAGTTCTTCATCAATGGCAGGCCCGTTCAGTCGGCAGGGCTCAGCATGGCCCTTTCCCGCGCCTATAGCGAGTTTCTGCCCCGCGGCCGTTTTCCTGTTGCTTTTCTGTTTCTCGACATCCCGCACGATTTTGTCGATGTGAATGTGCATCCGGCCAAGCGCGAGGTGCGGCTGCGCACGGAAAGCTATTTTCAGGACCTTATTGCGCAGGCAATAAAAAAGGAGCTGCAGGGCAAAGGCTTCTTTCTTGAAGAACCCTCCAGCCGCATACCGCAGGATATGCCGCGGGAACGCGCCTTCGACAGCAGGCCTCCTTTAAGTTTCAAATCGCTGCGGGAGGAAGCGGCGGCCTGGCAGACGCAGGATACAACAATCTGTTCCCGCAGGAGAAGGTGCCTGGAGCAGCAGGCCGCCTGCTGCCATCCTGCTCGAAGAGGCAATCAGCCGTCAGCGCGCTGATGCGCATCCGTTCGACTCGGTCAGGGTGACCGGCCAGGTGCTGGGCATGTATATTATTGCGGAAAAAGACGGAGAGATTGCCGTGTTTGACCAGCATGCGGCCCATGAGCGGATTTTGTACGAAGAGCTGCTGGCCTCGCTGGTGCAGAGTACGGGCGCGTCGCAGAAAATGATTTTCCCGGTGACGCTGCATCTGGGCATACATGAAGGGCCGATCATGGAAGGCAGCGTTGACTACTTTCAGCAGCTCGGCTTCGGCATTAACAATCTCGGGGGCTGCAGCTATTCAATCGATGCCGTGCCTGCCTGCATGACGGGCATTGATCCGGCGGCTGTGGTGCGGGATACGCTCCATGAGCTGATGGAGGGCCATGCGGCAAAAGCATTCGAAAGCCGCCTGCAGGAGCTTGCCGCAATTCTTGCCTGCAAGACCTACGCGGTCAAGGCGGGCAAGGCTTTGAGTTTGCCCGAAATGGAGCATCTGGTAAAGCGGCTCGGCGCCGCTGAAAACCCCCATGTCTGCCCCCATGGCAGGCCCACCTTCTTTATCATTACACGGCAGGAGCTTGAGCGGCGGTTTAAAAGGACATGAGCATTATGCGATAAACACGGGTCGGCGCAGGCCGCCTCGGCGGAGAACCCTCCGATTCGTTCGATGCATCAATGCCGGTGTTCACCTACTTCCCGGTTGTTTGAGAGCGGAGATAACAACATGAAGGTGATCGGCGCAGGTTTTGGAAGAACAGGCACATCATCCCTGCAGGCAGCGCTTGAAGAGCTGCTCGGCGGGCCCTGTTACCATATGAAGTCCGTACTGCTGCAAGATGATCACCTGCAGGCATGGCACAATTTTGCTACAGGCAAAACAGCAGAAATGGACTGGGAGCATTTATTTCATGGTTACGTTGCAGCCGTTGATTTCCCCGTTTGTATATATTACAGCGGAATCATGGAAAAATTCCCCGATGCCAAGGTTGTGTTGACGCTCAAAGACCCGCTGCAGTGGTGGGAAAGCTTCAGCCGGATGCAGGGTCTGATAAACAAAACACGCCTTCTGTGTTTTTGTGTCCCGAAGCTGCGCACAATCGCTCAATTCACTGACAAGATCATAATACAGGATGTTTTTGGAGGCCGGCTGGAAAAAGAAAACTGCATAGAGGTCTATAAACGGCACAATGAGGAAGTTCGTGCTGCCGTTCCCCAGGAACGGCTCCTGGAGTTTGACGTACAACAGGGCTGGGCGCCGTTATGCCGGTTCCTCCAGGTTCCGGTTCCCGCAAAACCGTTCCCGTATCTGAATGCGGGAATCGAGCCACTGCGTCAACTGTTTAGAAAAACCTTACTCCGATGGGTTCTGCGCGGCTAAGAAAGTGCAGCAAAGGCGGTTTAACCTAAACGGGCAAGGGCGGGCAAGGCTTTGAGTTTGCCCGAAATGGAGCATCTGGTAAAGCGCCTTGGCGCAGCAGAAAACCCCCTGTCTGCCCCCACGGCAGGCCGACCTTTTTTATCATTACACGGCAGGTGCTTGAAGGAAAAAAGGGGCCAGCGCCCTTTGTTTGCCTACCCTACAACCTTAAACGCAGAAGCAACTTAGGGGCTTATTAACCGTTGAACATGTGCAAAAAATTCAACGACACGGCGCAGCATTGTTTGACGGTCGATGACCGGCTCATCGTCATCAAACAGATCATAGCGCATCTGCACGGCAAAAGGATTAAGCTCGATAAGATCTTCAAACTGATCGATGCTGTGACCGGTATCCTGTAGCAGCAAAAACAGTTGCTGAAGGTCATGTGTTCGGCCATATTCGCCGCCTGCAGCAGCAAGCCATGCTTTCAAGGATTTTTCCACTGCCTGCGGCATGAAAGCCGAATATTTCTCTGCGACGCGCTCAAGGCTGCCGATAAGCGCCCACTTTATTCCTTTGCGAGCCAGGGCTCAGCATCCTGATGCCTGATTAGGCGCGCTCATAAAAAACACGCCTTCGACTTTTAATCGCATGAGTAACAACATGATTGCCGTCGGCAGAGCACTACTGTAGATTTAATCAGGAGTATGAACACAAGAAAATCTTTTGATATACTAGGATCCAAAAGCTCTAACCGTTGAACCCGTTTGTCATTTCTTTGAGCAAATTTCGGTGACCTGCATGGCAAAAACCTGCCATTAGTACTTTTGGGCATCGTGTATAAAACGCTGTGCCTGAATATTCAATTCGAGAAATTAGGGACACTGGTTTTTATGGTTTCCCAGCTGAAAACTCAGACGTAATTTCAAATCAGAGATTATGGTTTTATCGTTTGTTTGCATGGAAGCCCCGTTGTTAAATAATCCAAATTGTATATAAAGGGTTGTATAGGCCGGTGCGCCTAGGGGTGTCAAGGCAAATGTCAACAATCTTCCTGCGTATCCCATATCGCGAAATGAATAAATAATTTTTTCAAAGCTGCTCGTAGGGTGGATTAAGTCCGCCGGATGGCGGACGAATCCACCAAAACTATGCTACCTGCAAGCCCCTTATGTTTTGCGGTTCAAAAGCACCCCAGTCTGCCGAATAATACCCGCGTTCTACCGCTCGCGTGAAAGAACTGTGCGGCCAATCAGCTGGCCGTTGGACGTATCCATGCTTTACCGGGTTGTAATGAATGTAATCCATATGCCTGCGCCAATCATCTTCATCACGAAGCAGATGCTCCCAAAACCTTCTCTGCCACACCTGCTTTTCTTTTCTTTCATTTAACGGGCTATCAATTCCAATAGAAAAATAACGTTTTATCAATCTCCATCGCGTCGAGAAATCTTCATCGCCTTCAGGCATCTGCCATATGCAGTGTATATGTTCTGGCAGCACAACCACCGCATCAAAAATAAACGGATACCGGGTCTGGGTCAGACGGAATGCAACTCTGAGCCTTTCAATATTTTTTGGCCCAGTCAGCAACCTCTGACGGTTATGGGTCACGACCGTAAAAAAATAAAACCCGGCTTTTCTGTAAAGCCTTTTGTAATCGCTCATGTTTTAATCTATTTGGTGGATTCGCTCCGCTTAATCCACCCTACAATTTAATCCCAGTCTAAATAAACCTATTAAGCCTGTCAGCCTACAGCCTAATTGCCTGCCGCCTACTTCTTATACCCTATGATTTTACGCAGAAGATTGCTTCTGTCTTCCTTGTCCTTTGCTCCCTCAACTCCTTTGGGCGAAAAACCGTCCACCACGCCGAGCACGCCGCAGCCCTGATCGCTCTTTGCAACAATGACCTCAACGGGGTTTGCCGTGGCGCAGAAAATGGTGCATACTTCCTGGCACTGCTTAACGGCATTGAGCATATTGATGGGATAAGCGTTCTTCATGACGATGTTGAAGGTATGCCCTGCTGCCAGAGCCTGCGCGTTTTCAGCAGCAACTTTAATGAGCTCCTCGTCATTGCCCTCGGTGCGGATAAGGCAGGGGCCCGATGCTTCGCTGAACGCCACGCCGAACTTCACGCCCGGCACTGTTGTAATCATGATTTCAAACAGGTCCTCAACGGTTTTAATGAAATGCGCCTGCCCGAGAATCAGATTCGCCCCCTCGGGGATGTTCAGTGTTACGGTTTTAAGCTCCATCAATTAGTTCCTCCTTTTTTTTATATGATAAAATATTTTTCTCTGTAGAGGATCATAATAGGCCTTGCTGTCATTTCGAACGAATGTGAGTCCGCAGGTTGCGCCCTTGCGCATCAATCTTAGTATAGCGCCCCATTTAATCCCCCTTTGAAAAAGGGGGATTTATTGCAGTCTGACAAATCCCCCTAACCCCCTTTGCTAAAGGGGGAATTTTTCGCCCCCTCTTTTGTGAGGCTTTGTACTTAACACTGTGGTTGTACTTCAACCAAAGACTATCTTTCTACGGTCGAGATGACAGAATTTTGAATTGCGACACGGTCTCATGGTGCGGTAATAAAGCCCGCCCCTACAATTATATAAATAGGCCTGCCAGCCTTCTTATTGTCTGCCCCGCCTGCCCCACCGGCGGCGGCGCTGCGGCTCCGGCTCGTCCTCCGAGGGCGGCGCAATAACATACACCTCTTTTGCCACATCCTCCTCCATGGCCACCTGCGTATTGCCGCACTGCAGAACAAAGGCCGGGGTTTTCTGATGCACCTTTATCTCGGCGCCGGGTATAATGCCGAAATGGGCAAGCTTATGCATGCGCGTATTGGACAGCGTGTTGATATAGGATATCTTGACCGGCTCACCCACGCGCACCCGGTCAAGCGACACAATGGCGCTTGCAAGCGTATCGCGCTCGCCCCTGCAGCATTTGCCCTCGGGTATTTTCAGCCCGTGCGGGCATTCCCCGGGATGCCCCAGCAGGGTGCAGATGCTGTCGGCGATTTCAGGAGCTATGACATGCTCGAAATCGCAGGCGCCTTCTTCCGTTTCTTTGGGCTGCATGCCGAGCACGTCGGTCAGCAGCCGCTCTGCCAGCCGGTGGCACCGCACGATCTGCCGCGAAGCATCATAGCCTTTTTTCGTTAGCGTAATTTTGCCGGCGCTGTCGGTGGTGATGAGGGCCTGCTGCCTGAGCTCGTCAAGCACGGGCTCGGTAAAAATCTCCCTGCCATGGTGCCGCTCGTCTCCGGTGCACGGCTCGCCCTCTTCGGTTAAATACCACAGCGATTCTATGTATTCATCAAGCTCTCGTTTATCCATAAGACCACCTTTATTGTTTCCGGTCAGGCCGGATATTTTTAAAACTTTCATCAAACCAATCAGCCCGAAAGGAGAAACTCATGGCACAGCGCGCCCTGACAACATGCCTTCTGCTTGCGCTGGCAGCAGCGATTGCAGCCGCTGCCGCATGCATCAGGCCCGGCCTCGTAGTCGAGGTAACCGAAAATATTGAAAATCCGACCACCTGGCGGACCGGCAAGATTTATGTAATCAAGACATTTGATTTCTGGGTGAATTCGACACTGGAAATAGAGCCGGGTGTCATTGTGAAATTCGACCCCCAAAACGGTCCGGGGATGTCTGTCAAAGGCGTCGTGCTGGCCCGGGGCACAGCCGACAAGCCCATCATGTTCACCTCCAGCCGCGATGACGCACAGGGCGGCGACTCCAACCGTGACGGCCTTGCCACAGCTCCAGCAGCCGGCGACTGGGGAAAGATTCTTGTGCAGAACGGGCGGCTCCGAATTCCTGCACTGCAGTTTTTTCTATGGCACAACTGTGGAGGCAGCCTACGGTAAAGTAACATTTCAGCAGTGCACTTTTGCCGACCACAAGGCCCTGGCTCTTGACCTGAGCTATGCCGAGGCCGAAACGGTCGTGTCTGGCAACGTTTTTTACCGCAATGGCCAACCCCTTGCCGTTAACGGCATCATAGATATAGGAGCCTCCAACTCTTTTACAAACCCTGACGACCCCGGAGAGACAAACGCCCGCAACGGCATCTGGCTTGCCAATGCTGTGAAGGATGCGCTTTCTCTTTCAGAAACCGAGGTCGCCTTTGTCATCGACGACGTCGACTTCTGGGTCGAAGAAAACATCACCCTGACGCTGTGCGGACTCCGTGGTGATAAAGTTTACCGACGGCAGCGGCCTGAATATAGCCTATGGCGGCAACTATACAGAACCACGACGGCAGCGGCGTCTGGTTCTCCTCATACAAGGACGACGCACGCAAGGGCGATACCAATGGCGACGGCGCGCTCAGTTCACCTGCCGACGGCGACTGGGACGGCATTTTTTTCAACGATTTGGGCGACTATGCGGCCTGGTCAAATATTGAATATGCCGACAAGCCGTGACCTGCTGCATAACTCTGAGCGCAAACCGGCCCTCTCCACCCTCACCGGGAGAGGTCTGCACTCCGTACCGATAACGGTGATGCCTGGGCTTATAATTGATTTTGATCTTGGCCTTCCGGCAAAGGCGAGTCCCGGTCTGCTGCCCTGCTCTTTCCGCTTCTTCGCCAGAGCATCATCGCCGGGCTTGCAGGAAAACGGAACTCGCAGCGGCTGATCCCCTACATCCTCAAAACAAAATTCACCAGCCCGCCGACAATAAATGCCGTGGCGGTTATGGAAGCAACCATCCACAGGGCTGTTTTAATCCCAAGCTCCTTCACGATTGCCATGGTGTTTGCAAAGCAGGGCACAAAGCCGGTCATGACAATGACGGCCACTATAGTCTGGATATAATCAAGCTCTCCTGTCTGCGCGAGCTTCAGCACCACCACCGCGCCCGCCTCAAGCCGCAGCAGGCACAACAGGAACGCATCGACCATGGCCGTTGGCAGGTGCAGATAGGTGACAATAACCGGCGCATATCATCTTCTTAATCACGGCACAGCAGCGCTATTTTGTCGATAATAAACAGCAGAGTGCGCCGATCATGAACAGCGGCACAGCCTCAATGGCAAACCACTTGAGCCGGTAGTAGGTTTTCACCAGCAGATTTTTCAGATTCGGCAGCCGCACCGGCGGAATCTCCATGATGAAGTCCGGCACAAGATCGGTCTTGAGAAATCTGTTGAGAGCGATGCCCGCCGCGAGCTCCATCACAATCAGTATGCCGAACACCAGGATGAATGCCTTGAAAGGCAGCAGCGCAAGGATAGCCAGGGTGACGCCCAGCAGGGGCGCGCAGGGGATGGCAAATGAAATGAGAAAGACGGCGATGATGCGCTCTTTTTTCGATTCAAGAATGCGGGTGGTAAGGGTTGCCATGGTGCGGCATCCGAAGCCGAGCACGAGAGGGAGCACCGATTTGCCGCTCAGGCCCAGAGGTTTGAAAAGCCGGTTGCTGAACACGCACAGATTGGCGATATAGCCCGTATCTTCAAGGAAGTTTAAAACGAGAAAAAACATGGCCAGTATGGGCAGCACCGTGCCGATGGCGTTTTCAAGGCCCGTGGTTAAAATGCCGTAATCGCCGAAGAGAAAGTCGCGCATGAACTGCCAGGGAATAAAGGAAGCGATATATTCATTAAAGGGCGCAAAAAGTTTGTTTTCAAACAGCGGAACGAGAACATCGATGCCGACACGGCCGACAAGCATATAGGTGCAGTACACGACCAGCAGCAGCACAGCCCAGCCCCATACGGGATGGCGCGAAAGAGCCCCCAGAGCCTCGCCGAATCTGCCCATGCGCGTCGGCGTCAGCTGGAGTATATGCTGCTCGGTTTTTTCAGCCCACCGGCTGCGCTCTTCGAACAGGATATTTGCAATGTCTTTTTTTGAGCGGCCAATTGACCTGGCCCCGACGGCCTTTGCCTGCGCGAGGAGTGCAGCGCCGTATTTTGACTTCAGATAGCGCTCGATGCCCGGGGCCTGCGAGAGCAGCAGCAGCAAAACCCCGTCTGCAGGCATGGCCTCTTCCGGGAAGCAGGCTGATAGTTCATCAAGAACAGCCTCAATGAACTGCGGATACGGCACTTTTGCCCTCTCAGCAACCGCGGCGCGGGGAATAGCCTTCAGAAGCTCCCGCACGCCATGGCCCTCGGACGCCACGGTTTCTACCACGGGAACACCCAAAAGGGTTTCAAGCTTTTTGCGGCTGAGCTCAATACCTTTCAGCCGCGACTCATCCATGAAGTTCAGGCACACAACCAGCGGTATTTCAAGCTCCATCACCTGCGCGGCAAGCAGCAGTGAGCGCTTGAAATTATTGGAGTCGAGGCACAGAATGATGACCTCGGGATGCTCCTCCAGCAGTATTGCCCGGGTGACCAGACCGTCTTCGGCAGGCAGGTCGAGAGAAAGAATGCCCGGCGTGTCGATCACTTCATATTCTTTACCGTCAATGCGCACCGGCGCGCGGCTCACCTCCATGGTGGTGTGGGGCACATTGGCAACAAGCGAATAGGAGCGCGTGAGCCCGTTGAACAGCGAGCTCTTGCCCACATTGGGGCTGCCCACGATGGCGATACGGTTGATGTGCAAATGATCAGGCTGCGGCACAAATTGCTCCGGATACTGTGTACGATTCTGTATTCTATATACTATGAAGTGCGCAAGGAGAGCAAATTGTAAAAAACGGGGCCAGTAGGAACCTGCGGCTCAGAACAAACGGCCGGGGGGATGCTGATGTGCCCAGTGGGCTTGCAGCTCAAGGGAAGGTGTGCAGAGGGCTGCTGTGCCGGAGTGATCAGGGTTTATCAAGGGCCTCGCGAACGGCTGCTGCAATATCGTTCACATTATAGGGTTTGCTCAGCACTTTCCGTATGCCTGCATCCCGCGCCTTTTCCGCATCGGATTTTTCAGCAAAACCCGTGCACATAAGAACGGGCATGCCGGGCCGTATGCGCCTGATTCGGTCGGCAAAAATAAAGCCCGTCATGCGGGGCATAATTTTATCGGTGATGATCAGATCAAAATAATGGGGGCTGCCTTCAAAAAGAGCCAGGGCCTCTTCAGGCACATACGCCGTGCGAACCCTGTAGCCGAGCGGCTCAAGTATCTGCACAGCCATATGCACCAGCGATTTTTCATCATCGACTATAAGAATCGACTCCTTACCCCTGGAAGGGTTTTTCGATACCGTCTCTGCCGCATCCTGGCCAACATCAGCCGCAGGCAGCAGCACTTCAAACGTGGAGCCCTTGCCCGGTTCGCTGCAGGCAACAATATCACCCCCATGTGTCTGCACAATGCCATGAACCACGGCAAGACCGAGGCCGGTGCCGTCGCTCCTGCCCTTCGTGGTAAAATAGGGCTCAAAAATGTGGTCGAGAACGTCCCGCTCCATGCCATGGCCCGTGTCGCTGACGCTCAGGCGAAGATACGCACCCGGTTTCAATGCCGCATGGCCGCAGGTGCCAGTGCCGTCGCAGGTGATCCTGCTCAGCCCGATGTCAAGCATGCCCCCGCAGTCTCTCATGGCATGACCCGCATTGGTGCACAGGTTCATAAGCACCTGGTGCAGTTGGGTTGGATCAGCCATGACAACATCTGTCGCAGCATCGATGCGCTGGCGTATTTCAATTGTCGCGGGAAGCGACGCACGCAAAAACCGCAGGGCCTCTTTAATGATGGGTGTAATGCTGACAGGCCGCATTTCCTGCTCGGTCTGGCGGCTGAACGCCAGAATCTGCGACACGAGATCCCGGGCGCGCCCTCCCGCGCGCAGCACCTGCTCCAGATTGCTGCGCAGGCGCTTCTGGTCCGTGCCCGGCAGCAGGCTCAGCTCCGTATACCCGATAATGGCAGTGAGAATATTGTTAAAATCGTGGGCGATGCCGCCAGCCAGCGTGCCGATGGCTTCCATCTTCTGCGACTGCCGCAGCTGGCGCTCCATGCGCATTGTGTCGGTCACGTCGCGCTTCACAGCAATAAAATTCGTGATGCTGCCTGCTCCATTGCACAGCGGCGTAATCGTAGAATCCTCCTCGATCAGGCTGCCATCCTTGCGCTTATTGATGAAATGGCCGCGCCACACCTGCCCTTTGCTCAGGGCTTCCCACATGTTCGTATAGTGGTCTTCCTCATGCTTGCCGCTTTTCAGCATACGGGGGTTTTTCCCCAAAACCTCGGCAATACTGTAGCCGGATGTGCGCTCAAATGCCGGATTTGCATACAGGATATTCGCGTGACGGTCGGTAATGATAATACATTCCCAGGCCTGCTCAAGGGCTGTTGCCAGCAGGTTCAGCTCTTCCTGCGCCTGCTTTATCTGGGTTATATCAATGGAGGTGCCCAGCAGTGTCAGCGGATTGCCCTCGCCATCGTGCTCGGAGACCCTCCCGATTGAGTAGAGCCAGACCCACTCGCCTGTTTTTTTCTGTACGCGCGACTCATAGGCAAAGCGCTCTGTTTTGCCCTGCACATGATCATTGATTGCCCGCTGCATCCGTTCCCGGGATTCAGACTCTGTCAGAGCCATATGCTGGTCCCAGTTCATATACAAATCTTCCCGCGCATAACCCGAATCCCGGCTTGCCGTATCGGACATTTTAACGATCTTCATCCTTCCCGTGAGCACATCCAGTTCCCAAACGGTTTCCTGAGCAATGTCGAGGGCAAGGCTCAGATAGGCCTCCTGCGCCCGCAGCTGCTGATCGCTTTCCCTGAGCTGCTGCAGATTTGCCTGAAGCTGCTGGTTTGCTGCAAGAAACTGCATATTGCTGGCATTCAGTTCCTGATCACGGGCCTTGAGGAGCTGGTTGGCCGCAAGCAGGCGCTCCTCCGCCCTGGTCCGCTCGGCAATCTCGCCGGTAAGCTTCTGCTGCTGGGCAAAGGCATTCACGATGAGCCGGGCAATTTTCCCGAATTCATTGTTTGCCTGCGCCAGGCGTGCAAGAGGCCGGGGATTAGCCGTTTCAAGGCTCTGGAAAATGCGCCGCAATGGCAAGCTCACAAAAAGCAGCAGTGCGACATACAGAAGCAGCTGAATGGCTGCAAAAAAAAGCACAAACTGAAAAATCTTGGCATCTGAAGCATTGGAGAATTCACGCAGCACTGGCGCATCGCTGGTAATCAGCATGCAAACAAGGGGCCGGTTATCCCAGGAGCGCAACACGCGGGAAAAGCTGATCGTGCCCGTATCAAAGGCATAGGCTGTCGCGGGGATCGAGGTCTCGGTCTGGATGTCTTCGATGCGTATGCTGCTCTCTGTCAGGCTCGCCAGCATGTCAAGATAGGAGGGACTCCAGAGACGTCCGGCACACAGAAAGCCCTGCGGCAGACTTTCCCGATCCCGGTCTGATGCCGGCTGCAGGGGCGCGCACCGCATTTCAAGAACTCCTTTTGACGTGCTGATAAAAAAATGGTGAAAATATCTTTGGCGGAGCATTTTCTGCAGCTGTATCGTCGACAGAGGAATTGTTGCGAGTTCAGGCGATGCAGGTGAGCACAGGGCAAAGCCCTGAGACATATCAGGACGCAGCAGCCAGATGGCGCTCAGGTTGAAGGCCTTGAGCAGCTTTTCAGGATTGTCGGAAAAGGGCTGCCCGGCAGAGTGCTGCAAAAAATCTATCGGGGCGTTATCGTGGGAGTAGTCAAAAATAAAAGTTTCAAAGGGGGCTGCTTCAAGTTTGAGGACGCGGTCGAATATGGTATTTTTACTGTCGATACTGGAGCCCAGCAGCAGTTTCAGCTGCTGCTCTTCGGATCGCTGCACATACAGAAACCAGCAGACAAAAAACAGGACGATAGAAACAAGGAGTAATGACAGCTTTGTTGTCGTTTTCATCCCTGTACAGCCGTGTTTCTGAAAAACATAGCACCCCCTCTACATAGTATCCACCGAATTATTAAGTGCCTTCAAAAAAGCATGCTCTTTTGAACCGCACCTGCTGTCTGCGCTGCAGAACACAGCTTTACCCTCCGGTTTCATCCTGCCCTCGCCAGCCTCAGTGGTTCTAAAGAAAATATTGCAGTTTTATGGGCAGTTTTTTTATTTATTTTTACCAAATTATCATTACATGCACTTGCCCACAATGTCAACCATACTTTACTGTCTGTAGCGGTGACCCACAAGCGGCAGGGGCGGCCAGAAAAAAGCCGCTTGCCGGGCACTGCCGGCAGCGGCTTCATGTTCATCCTGCGCAGGCAGCTTAGTACAGCGCCTCGCAAACAAGGGGGCGAAAAAATTCCCCCTTTAGCAAAGGGGGTTAGGGGGATTTGTCAGGCTACAAAAAATCCCCCTGTATCACCCCTTTTTCAAAGGAGGTTGAAACAGGCATATTTTTTCGTTTAAAATACCATTGCCCCCTTTTTTGTGGAGCTTTGTACTTAGCCCCGGCAAGCGCCTTCTGCATCTCGGGAGCGAGCTTCAGAGCTTCTTCTGCAATTTTCTCTTTCGTGCGGGGAACCTTTTCCTTGTTCACAAGGTCGGTGGCCTGAACCTGAAAATAGCCAGTCACGTTGCCGCCCGTCTCAGCAAGCAGAGCTTTATGCTTTTCCTGATATTTTTCTTCAATGAATGAATCGGCGGTAATAAATATAATAATATTTTTTCCGTCAAACCTGTTTGTTTCTATAAAGGTACGCATGGCCAGGCCGAACTTTGCTGCCCATATAGGTGCACTGATAATAACTGTTGTATACGGTGACAGATCAACCTTCTTCGGCTCAATAGCTGTGTGCATGCCCAATAGCGTCTTCAGCATACCGCCGATCGCGCCAAACTTTGTATCCCGGCTGTTCAGGTCTTTGATTTCCTGTATATCAGCCCCCAGCGCCTTCTGAAGAGCCTCACAGGCTGCCTGTGTATTGCCCGTCTTGGAATAGTACAGCAGAAGGGTTTTTCCCGCGGCAGATTCCTGTACGCTCGCCGGGGCAAATGATACGAAAACAAACGCAGCGGCAAAAAAAAGTAAAAATAATTTCTTCATGATCAAGATTCCTCCTTGCATTAATTTGTCAGTTGCGAGAAGTTCAGCGCGCCTTTTCGAAAGCCGCTTTAATATCCGGTACTAAAGCCAGCGTTTCTTTGACTATCTGCCCGGGCTTTTTTTCAATCTTTTTGCCGTCTATTTTTTCCCGTACCGCAACCTGCCAGTAGCCGACGGCAATGCCGCCCGCCTCGGCAACAGTGGCTTTGCCTTTATCGCGATTTGACTCCTTCTCCAGCGCATTGGTCGTTGTAAAAAGGCCGACCTTTTTGCCGTCAAAACGGTTTTTTGCTATCAGGGTGCGCGTGGCTGTTGCAAGCCTGCCAGACCAGATAGGCGCAGCAAGTATAATTCGGGAATAGGGAGCAAGGTTTGGATGCTCGGGCTGGATTGAAGTCTGCATATTAAAAACCGCGCTCATGGCCCCGGTAAAAAAGCCCCAGCCGCCGCTGCGGTCAGCGCCATCCTTTATTTCAAGAAGATCGGCGCTGAGCTCTTGTGCAAGGGCCTCGCAGGCAAGCTTTGTATTGCCTGTTCGAGAATAATAGAGAATCAGGGTCTTGTCCCCAGCGAGCTCTTGAGAGCCAGCCAAAGAAGCGCTTAATTGTATAATTAACAAACATACACAAATAGAACCGGTTATCTTTCTCATCAAACCTTCTCCTGTTGTGTGTTACTTGACCGGCGTTTTAGACAAAAACTGCTGAATCTCCGTGTTGAAATCAGCCTGCTTTTTCTTCCCTATTTGAAAGCCGTGGACGCCTTGTACTGCAAGACCGCTTTCTTCGGCAAGGGCTCGTATGCCCCTGCCGGTAAATCCCGCCAGCGGCCCGCCCGATGTAGTGAACACATACACCCGCTTGCCTTTAGGGATGTATTTGTCAATAAGCGTTCGCGCAGGAGCCGAGATGCGCATGAAATAAATGGGGGAAACGATTATAATCGGATTATATACCGTTAGATCTTGTACCGGGGCATCCTGGTCATCGCTCAAATTAAAGGTCTGTTCGGCCATAAGCGTTAACATCCCCCGATCTTTCTTTGAAGCGATTTTTTCCATATCGCACCCGAGCTGATTTTTAAATGCCGTGGCAACCATTTCGGCATGGCCCAGGCGCGAATAGTACAGCACAATAGGCTTGGTGGCATTGTCTAGGCGAACATCGGCCTCCGCGTCCCGCGTGGCGGGTGCGCCTGCGCAGGCAAAAGCACAGATGATACTGCATAGAAACAAAACTGCTCTTTTCATACATGCCCTCCTTTTTTAGCATTCTTATTCCGCGCCCCCAAAGGCAGCGCTAAAACATACCCTGCTTCTTTTTCTTCTCTTCCAGCAGCAGCAGCGGCCATTCTTTGCCGCTGCAGCACGGTTGCTGCAGCGTCAAAAATGCCCCGTGCAATATGGGGCCGGTAACGGTCGCCAACCGGCGTGCCCGCAACCTTTATTTTCGTTTTGCCAGACTGCAGCTCGGTTCGATAGGGCTGGCTGAAGTCAGGGTACGGCACCTGGCTGCCATATTTAAAATGCAGCTTTTCAAAAGTCTCAAGGCGCATGGCAAATAGCGTATCCGTGTTCTCGCTCAAAAAATCAACCAGGATAAAAACAATATCGTCATATTTGTCTTCAAGGCCCATCTCCAAGGCCTCGAAACTTGCGAGTTTATTTTTATTCTTGTCATCTTTTTCGCCGGCAAAATCCGTGTCAGCATAGACCACATGCGCATTAGCACCCTCTACTGCCGCCTCGATTTCTTTTTTCAGGTTAACGTAAAAGACCTTGGCAAGCACCGGATAGGGGTCTCCGGCAAGATCAGGAAAACCATGACGAGTGAGAACGATAAGCTTGCGGCTGTTTTTGGGCAGCCGGGCCATTTCATCCTGCGCCATGGCCACATAGGCCCTGCGGTAGGACTCATATGCGCCGGGAAATGGAGCATAGATGATCTTGGCGCGCTCGGCCACCGCATCCTTGATCTCGGGAAACAGCCCGTTGAATTCCTCAAGGGATGAATAGACATGGAAAAAATCGACAACTACAATTGTTTTTACTTTTTCCTTCTCTATGAGCTCATTGACCGCTGCTTCAATAGTTTCGGGATACATGGCAAGGCCCCAGCGCATGGGCACACCAGGAAACTCATCCTTCAGCATTTTTTCAAAGTCTGCGAATATCGCCTTGTGCTGCTGCATATAGGGAATTTTTTTTCCCGGCATAATGCCATAGTAGGTCACCAGTATTTTCAGGGAGACCTTTTCCACAAGATCGATATATCCGTTCTTATGTTCCTCCCAGATAAAGTGGCCAGGTGATCCCTTTTCGCGCGGAGGAACCCAGTCGTATTTGAGCTCAACATAGGGCTCGCCCTCTGCATTTGCCTCATGGCCGAAGCAATCAATGAGCTTTTTCGGGGCAAACTCACCGCTTGCATTCATATTGTCAGGGTCCATGAGCACAACGCCTTTATCCCCCAGAATGAGGGGCTTCAAGGCCGGGGGGAATGCTGCGTTGAAAATCTGCTGCAGGTACCGGTCGAAAAATTTAAAATCATATTCTTCGGGCTGCCCCAGAGCCGTAAGCAGAACGCCGGGCTTGCCTTCAACGCCCTTTTTGTCAAGCATCTGCAGCAGGTAGCGGCGGTAGCCCGTATCGTCCTGCTTGTTTGAGAATGCCGCTGAAATCGCGATAAACAGCACGACAGCGATGGCTATTTTATAGCGCGTTTTCATGCTCAGGCCCTCCTTTCAGCGGCCAGTAGTTTGCGCATGTCTTCTGCAATGTCGGGCAGATCAAGCTTCAGCAGGCGCTCGGGCAGCGGTATGCCAGTCTGCAGGTCCCATCCCCGCACCGTGTAGTAATCATCTTTCATGGTTTCAAGCATATGCCGGCTCACAACCATGCCCTTGGACGGGCCGTCGGGTATGGGCTCTTCAAGAAAACGTTTGGGGAGCGTATCATCGGCCCGGCGCATGCCCTCGCGCACATTGAAGGCCCGGATCACATTCCAGATGCGCTCGGCGGTTTCCTCTGCCTGCGCAACGGTCAAATCCATGCCCGTAACGACATTAAATATATCCACCACATTCTGCCCGATTCCGGTAAGGCCCCAGACCGACTCGGCAAGGTGGCAGACGATCATGGAGTCGGTGAGAGATGTTGAGATGATTCACCCCCATCACATACCGGCCCTTGCCTTCAATGGTGTCGCGGGGCACCACGCCCGAACGCTCGCCCGTCGGCCTGCCGTCGTGATGCGAAGCGCCCCGCGGCCCCGTGGCATACCCAAGGGCAAAGCCCGGCAGCCCGCGCGCCGAATGACCCGGAAAGGTCATGCCCTTGTTCTGCATGGCAAAATCTTCAGCCCCTTTGCCGATCTTCTCGGCCGCGCGCTTCACGCTTTCGGCAAGCACGTCGCCGAAGCCCTGGCGCATGCCGATCTTCTGCACCATGGGCATGATGACCGCGGCATTGCCAAACCTCAGGTCAAGGCCGTCCACATCCTCAAGCGACAGCAAGCCCTTTTCGCGGGCCTCCATGGCAAAGGCAATGGCAACGCCCGTCTCCACGGCATCCATGCCAAACTCATCACACTCGCGCTCGGCAGCCGCCACTATCTCGATAGAGGAATTTTCAAGCATTGAGCCCAGGGCATAAATATTTTCATACTCCGGCCCCTCCACTGTTGAGCCTTTATACTCGCCCTGCTGCACCGTCGTGTACTTGCTGCAGCCGATGGGGCAGGCAAAGCATGACTTGTCGCGCACAAAGATTTTCTCGCGCATGGTTTCGGCCGAAAGCCCCTCTGCTCCATCAAATGTTTCGCGCTGCCAGTTGCGCGAACCGAAAACGCCAAGGGCATTATTGGCATTCACCAGCACCGGCGTTCCGAAGCGCGGCAGTATCTGGCCTGTGGACGGATTGCCGCGCATGATCCGCAAAAGCTCGGCTGTCTTTTGCAGGGTCGCATCCATATTATCGACCTCTATGCCTCCTTTGCCGCGCACGGCAATGCCTTTGAACTTTTTCGACCCCAGCACCGCACCCAAACCGCCGCGCCCGAGGGCACGGCCGCCGCACGATAACCGAGGCAAACCGTACGAGCCGCTCGCCTGCAGGGCCGATGACGGCGATCTGGGCAGCCTCATCGCCTATGTCGTTTTTCATAAGCTCATGGGCCCGGTAGGTGCGCTCGCCCCACAGGTGAGCGGCATCACGAAGCTCCACAAGGTCATTGGTGATAAACAGGTAGACGGGTTTTTCGCTCCTGCCTTCAATCACCACGCCGTCAAAACCGGCAAATTTCAGCTCTGCGGCAAAGCTGCCGCCTGCTGATGAATGAAAAAAACCATTTGTCATGGGCGATTTCGTATACGCGCCGATGCGGCTCCCGGTTGGGGCGCTGGTGCCGGCAAGGGGGCCTGCGAGAAATATCACCTTGTTGCGGTATGACAGAGGGTCAAGCCCCGGCTCAAGTTCATCATAGAGCATGCGGGCAGCAAGGCCCGCCCCGCCTATATATTTCATAAGCTGCCCATTGGGCATCTCCTCAATCGCAGTTCTGCCGTCGGCTAGATTGACCCGGATAATTTTACGGGTATAGCCCTTATAGAGTTTTGCGCGGCTCATGCTGCATCTCCTTTCACCTGAGCGGCCTGGCGGGCCGTGTTGATCTCGCATGTCGGGCACCCTGCCGGATAGGCTGCGCAGGGCGTTGGGCATGGCGGCGGTGTTTTCCTGAACGGGTTAAGCCTTGTCACCAGCTGCAGCACAAGGCCGGGCCGCCTGGGTTCAAGCCCTTTGCGCGCCCCGGCCTTGTCCCAGATGATGACGCGGGCCGGGCACACCTTTATGCATTTAGGATCGCCATTGCAGCCGTCGCAGGTATTAAGAATCTTTGGCACCGGCAGCTCAGGAGTTCCTTCCATCTCGATCTGAATATTTGAGCGGGCAGGATCAAACACCCCGAGGCGGCCGCCCGAGCAGGCAAGCTCGCAGAGCCTGCAGCCGATGCAGCGCTCGGGCATGACATTGATGCGCTCAATTTTTTTCTTAAAAACGCCATGCGGACACAGGTCGCGGCACTCATAGCAGAGATTGCAGTTGGCGGGAACCTCGCCGATAGAGCGAATGGAAAGCTCAGCCTCGCCCTCTGGCACTGACTGAAACTCAAATCCCATGACGCAGTTCTTCTCCGGCTTGCAGTCCGGGCAGACGCGGCACCGGTCGGTCATAAACGGCACGCGGTACAGCGACGGCTGCCCGAGGGTAACGCGGTAGCCGATATACCAGCAAAAATACCGGCAGTAGACGCGGTAGGCAAACAGCATGGAGCCGATAAACATGCCGTTGGTGAGCACCTTGGTCCAGATCATGGGTTTCCACAGCGATGTCCAGTCCGGGTCGCGCATCATCTCGGCCGATGAGGCAAGCTGAAACACGCGCTCGAAGGTATAGATAACGATAATAAATGCTACCATGGTAGCCGGCACATAAATCCGGTTGATCTGGGATTTGAATGTGTCTGAAATTTTAATCAGCCCCTTAAAGTTATAATACCGCCAGATGCTGTCCTGAAAAACCCCGACCGGGCACATCCAGCCGCAGAACCACCGGCCGATAAAAAAGGGCAGAAACAGTGAGCCCAGCAGCATGGCAAGAAACCAGAAAAAAAGCTCTGGGTTTGACACGGGCCGCGAGGTCATGCCCGTGGCAAACAGCACCAGATACCAGGCAAACATGATGCTCTGGAAACAAAATGCGCCATCTTTTGCTTTTGACGGTTATCCGCGCGCGCGACGCCGGATCAGGCGGCGTTTTCACCAGTCGTAATGGCTATATAGAGTTGTATAGAGCACCACCGGCAAGCGCTATGAGAAGCCCTGCGCCCTTGAACAGGGGCATGCCCTGTCCGCCGAACTCCCAGGCGATGATGCTCGTTGGTCATAACCTTCCATGCCTCGGCATCAACAGGAAACTGGAAGGGCATGAAGTTCGAGAACCCCTGCACCGCCAGGTATATCCAGAAATAGCCGCCGCCCTTGGTCCGGCCCCAGTAAAAGTCGGAAAACTGCAGGGTCATGCCCCCGATGGCGATCATGACGCTGACCCAGTTGGGCACATAGCCGGTCAGGATGCCCCAGACATACAGAATCAGGCCCAGGCCCGCCATATTGCGCACATGGCGTGTGAACTCGTCCTTCGAGGTAAAAGCGCCCATTGCAAGCTTCATATCAGTGCCCTCCGAAAAGAAATGGTGCCCTGCTGACTATAAAATGGAACTCCGATGCTGAAATGCCGAACCCCATGCGCAGATAAATGAGCAGAAAGGTGAAGTTGACCATCTGCAGCTTGAACCAGTATTTTTTCGGCACCTTGTTGCGCACATAGAGCTTCCAGGCGCAGAGAAAATAAAGAATGAACCAGGTGTACATGAAGGCGATGGAGCCGTACCACCAGCCCTTGGCCCCTGACGGGTTGGTTGTTTTCACCGTGCCGTAGGCAGCAAGCATGGGGGCGTTCTCCTCGGTGATTCTCGTGCCTTTTTCAAATCCGCCGTAGTCCTCCACAAGGCAGCGGCCGATCATCTCGTCCGGCGGTTTCTGCTGCATGCGCAGTGACATGCCGATGTTCTCATTAAAAAAATCCGCCATGAATCCGGTCAGCAGCGCAATGAGAATAAAAGCCATGGAGCCGATGCGGGCTGCCTTGGCATAGGACCAGTCCTTCATGACCCATTTATAGAAAACGCCAAGCAGCAGTGCCCACATAATGCCGATCATGGCGCCTGAAGAAACACCCAGAAACCTGCTCGTGTAATAAAAATCATGCGGCAGCATGTCCCGGAAAATGCCGGTCAGTTTGATGAATGCCTCGGGGTACATATACTGATCAAGAGCGCGGTACTTGGCATCCGAGGTGCCGAAGGTTTTTCCGAAAAAATACCCCGGTATCATCAGTTCGAGCCAGACAGCCGCTTTTGTCCAGAAATCAAGGCCCTGCATTGTTTTCATAGCTGGTCTCCCCCAGTCTGTTTAGGGTTTTTATCTGTCGCTGCCCGGACTGCGCACCGAGCTGTCAATGTCCGGAAAACGATATATCCTCCTGCGAAGCTCCCATCACGGCCTTTTGAAAAAGCTCTGCTGCGCATGTCACAGACTGAAGCACAGCCAGCCGGTCGCGCTCATCAAGCTGCTTGAGCAGCAGGGACAAAAAGCCGATCTGCGCAGCGCGGAACATCTCAAACCCGGCGCGGCCTTTTTGCGTAAACCGGATATCGGACAGGCGCTTGTCCTGCTCATTCTGCGTGCGCTCCACATAACCCAGAACCTCCATCCGCTTCACCAGATTATTGACGCTCTGCATCGACATGTTAAGCTTGCGGCTCACCTCGGATATGTGCACCACATCGCTTTCATTAAAAAATGAGAGCACCTGCATCTGCCGCACGGTCAGCACGGGCACAGGGCTCCGCATGCCGCGACCGAAATCCATACAGCGAAACAGCTTCTGGAATTTGATAAAAAGCTCTTTAGTCAGCATGTCAGTATCTGTTTTTTTCTTCTTTGCCTGCATAGCCGCCTGCCCCTCAATTTAGTATATGCACATTTACTATACACATGTATACCTTTATACATGCTTTGTCAAGAACCGGTTTTAAATAAAATTTTTATGCACTTTATTGATACGGCATTAAGGAAGGACGCAGCGGCTTTTATTGTAATCCGTGGCATGAGCCGTATCTGCCTAAATCCAAACAGGGCGGAATGTTCGGGGCTGCAGCTGCATGCACATTGAATTTTTCATAGGGGAAGTGCCAATATGCACCCCTCACAAGGACTCAGCTGCAAAACCGGACAAAAAAGGGGGGGGGAATGGAAGGGCTCAATCAAGGGGGAACTGGGCAAAAAACTCATCCAGATACTGCCGGATTAATGCCCTGCCTGCATCATTGTCCGCACCGGACGTGACAAAGCCTGAGGGGTCAAGCAGAATATTATTCCTGATGCCATCTTGCTTCGGCCCTTCATACAGGCCGTAGTTATACAAAGGCCTTTTCCCGCACGCCGCAGTTCTCGCCATTGCACAGATGCGGCTCCCATGGGTCGGCAGACAAATCCACTTGTGTAATAAATCCATCTACCGGCGGAATCCATTCGCACTCAAAATCAAAGTCAGGGCAGGGCAAAGCATATGGAAGTTCGGTAAATCGCTGGACGTGAAGGGCCATCCCGCACTTTTTCGGAAGCCCGTTGAGCAGATCCCAGGTGTCTACGGTGTCAGGGAGAAAGCCGCGCCAGTACTTCTGATAGCCGAAAACCGCAGAGAGAATGGAGAACCTCGCAATGCGGCTATCCTACAAAACAGTCTTGTGAGCTGCATAGCCGCCTTCATTTTATTTTCCGCTCATCCCAAAGCGAATTTCTGTCACTACCGCGGCCCACTATATCCATAAGCCCGGACGGCGTTTCAATAAGATGCCGTGCGCCGCTTGCAAGAAGCTCTGCTGCAGGCCTGAACCCCCAGAGCGCACCCACCGGCAGCATGCCAGCAGCTATTGCGGTCTGCATATCGGTAGCCGTATCGCCAAGATAGATAATGTCCTGCGGCGGCACATGCAAAAGTCCGGCAGCTTCAAATGCGCCGGCAGGATCCGGTTTGCGGGTCCTGCCGGACTGCTCACCCAGGACCGCAGCAAAGCGCCACCGGGGCAGGAATGCCTTTACGCAGCGGACCGTTAACTCATGTGGTTTATTTGAAAGAACCGCCATCTGCAAGCCCTTCTTTTCCAGAGCATCAAGCAGTTCGGGTATGCCCGGATAGGGTTTTGTCAGAACATTCCAGTTTTCAGAATATGCCGATTTAAACTCGGCAAGGCACTGCCGGATCATCTCTTCGCCGGCGGCATGCCCGGACAGCGTTTTGCGCACCAGCATCTCTGCGCCGTCCCCCACAAACCAGCGATACTCGCTTAAAGGATATTCCGTGAGGCCACGGCCCGCAAGCACCCTGTTCATGGCGCAGGCAATGTCGTCAAGCGTATCAAGCAGCGTGCCGTCAAGATCGAAAATCACTGCCCGTAGTGCCATCTTCCCCTCAGCGCTGCTGCGATTTCTGTTTCGTAATTTTAAGCTTCACGCCGGCCTCGACCTTTGTCGTGAGCGACAGGCCGTTCTGCCGGCACAGGTCCTTGAGCGGCATCTGGTACTTATGCGCAATTGATGAAAGATTTTCACCTTTTTTCACGACATGCCAGATCACCGCGATAGCGGGCGCAGTAGTCTCGGGCTTTGTTTTTGCCTGCAGCTTTGGCGCTGCCTGAACCTTTTCTTTTGCCTGCGGCTTTGCAGGTGCAACGGGCGCGGGCTGCGTCGACGGCTTTGACTGAACGCTTGACTGGCAGCTCGTCAACCGGCACCAGGGCATATTCGGTGTCGCTTTTCTTTACTATGCGGTATTTGCCGCCGGGCGGCGCCTGCAGCGGTGAAGCACTGGCAGGCTTTGCAGCGCGCGCCTGTTTTTCGGTCGAAACTGCTTCTGCCCCGCTGCTTTTTTCAAGGTCCTGAGGCTGAGCCTGCTTTGCCGTTGCAGGCTGTGCAGACGGCGAAGCAGGCTGGCGCTTTGCATTTTTTGAAGCCGGGGCTGCATCCTGCTGGGGCTGTGCTGCAAGGTATGCAGCAACGGTGCCGGCCACGGTCTCGGTAAAACGGTTCTGAAAATCCCTGCTTTTGAGCATCTTTTCCCGGTCAGGGCTGCTGATAAAGTCGGTCTCGATAAGCACAGATGGAATATCGGGGGCCCGGAGCACGGCGAAATTTGCCTCCTGCGGCGAATTCAGATAGAGCTTGTTAAATTTCCCCACATCGTCAAGCACCAGCCCGGCCAGCTGCACGCTGGAATTGATGGTATGGGTCTGCACCAGATCGCACAGGATCACATTGAGATTTGATTTCTGCTGCTCGAGGGGTACGCCGCCGATGCTGTCTGAGGCGTTCTCTCGCTCCTCGGCCACGCGGGCGACATTGTTTGATGCGCCTTTAAAAGAGAGGCAGTACACAGAGCTGCCGGCGGCTTTGGTGCTGAAGCCCGCATTGACATGAACGCTCAGAAACAAATCAGCGCCGTATTCTTTGGCGATCTCAATGCGTTTGCCAAGCGGTATAAAATAATCACCCCTGCGGGTCATATAGGCTTTGATGCCGGGCATTGCCGCAAGCTTTGCTGCAAGCTGTCTGCCGATTGACAGCACCAGATTTTTTTCATAGGTGCCGTTTGGGCTGACCGCGCCGGGGTCTTCGCCGCCATGGCCAGGATCGATCACAACGATGTAATCGCCCTTCTTTTTCTTCTTGCGCGTTTCCTCGCGCTGCACACGGGCCGCCTGCTCAAGATCGGCGCGCGTCACATCAATGACCAGGCGGGGGGGCTTTTCATCAACCCGCTTCAGGGCGAAAATCTTATACTCGGCTGACTTTTCAAGCTCGATCAGAATTCGCACTTTACCATTGCTCTGCAGGGTCCTCACCTTTTTTATGATGGTGTCGTTTATTGCAAGCAGCTCTCTGGGCATAAAGCCGTCAAACCCGTCCAGTTCCACCACAATGCGATTGGAGTCCTTAAGCTCCTGCGTCTCCCAGGTGGTTTCGGTCTTGAGATCAAACACCAGGCGGGTATATGTCGGGGAGCTCCAGTAGCGTATGTCGGTAAGGCGATTTTGCCCGGCGGCGGCAAGAGCAGCCGAAGCGCACAGAAGGCACAGCGCCGCGGCACAAGCAGCCCGAGGCAGGTGGTAGCGCATGGTGCAAAGCCTGTCAAGCAAGTGACGGTTTCCTACGGTGCCACTGCGTGCTCTGTTCGTAGCAGTAGGCGCAGTGGAGCACCTGTTCTTCGGCAAACAGGTTGCCGATAATCTGCAGGCCGATGGGCAGCCCGCCGCCTGAAAAACCGCAGGGCAGAGATATGCCCGGCAGGCCGGCAAGGTTTGCAGGTATGGTGAAAATGTCTGAAAGATACATGCTTAAAGGATCGCTCAGCTTCTCGCCCAGCCTGAACGCGGGCGCCGGAGCCGTTGGCGTCACGATCAGATCGCAGGCCTTAAAAGCTTCCGCAAAATCCCGCCTGATGAGTGTGCGCACCTGCGAGGCTTTTTTGTAATACGCATCATAATAGCCCGCCGAAAGAGCGTAGGTTCCGAGCATGATGCGCCGCTTTACCTCTGGGCCGAAGCCCTCGGAGCGGCTCTGCTCATACATCTCCAGGAGGGTGCCGGGCCTGGAGCTGCGATAGCCGTATTTCACGCCATCGTAGCGCGCAAGATTCGAGCATGCCTCGGCAGGAGCTATCAGGTAATAGACCGCTACGGCATAGTCGGTGTGCGGCAGGCTCACCTCCACAATGTCAGCGCCCTGGGATTTGAGAAGGTCAATGGCCTCGCGCACGGCCTTCTCGACCTGCGGGTCAAGCCCTTCAATAAAATATTCTTTCGGGATACCCAGGCGCAGTCCCGCTACATCTTTTTTTAATGCTTTTGCGTAGTCGGGCACCTCGCGCTTGATTGATGTTGAGTCTTTGGGGTCATGGCCGCTGATGCAGGAAAGAAGGATGGCCGCGTCCTCAACATCCTTGGTGATGGGGCCGACCTGGTCAAGCGATGATGCAAAAGCGATAAGCCCGAACCGCGAGACACGGCCATATGTGGGCTTTAATCCCACAACGCCGCACAGGGAAGCGGGCTGCCTGATGGAGCCGCCCGTGTCGGTGCCAAGGGCTGCTATGCATTCGTCGGCTGCAACTGCCGCGGCCGATCCGCCGCTTGAGCCGCCAGGCACACGGTCAAGGTCCCAGGGATTATGCACAGCGCCGAAATATGCTGTTTCATTTGACGAGCCCATGGCAAATTCGTCCATGCTGGTCTTGCCGGTAAATACCGCGCCGCCGGCCTTGAGCCTGGAGATGACTGCGGCATCATAGGGCGGTACGAAGTTTTCAAGAATGCGCGACCCGCAGGTTGTGCGTATGCCTTCAGTGCAGAGTATGTCCTTTATGGCAAGAGGTACTCCGGTCAAAGGGCCTGCATCCCCGCGGGCAATGCGCTTGTCTGCGGCCTGCGCCTGGCTAAGGGCAAGGTCAAAGGTTGGGCTGATATAGGCATGCACGCGGCCGTCAACAGCCCGGATGCGGGAGATGACCGATTCTGCGGCCTCAACTGCGCTCACCGTTCGGGCCTGCAGAAGCGAGCTTAGTTCATGTATGGTAAGACTGAAGAGTTCACGGGCCATGTGCGCTTATACCTCGATAATCCGGGGCACTTTAAAGCAGCCCTCTTCGGCCTCGGGCGCATTGGCAAGGGCTGCTGCGGGAGCAAGCGAGGGCCTTACCTTGTCGTTGCGAAAGGCATTGCTCACGTCAACGGCATGCGTCGAGGGCTCAATGCCGGCCGTATCGACGGCCTGCAGTTTCTCGAAAGACTCCAGTATGCTGTTGAGCTGCGCGGTCATGGCCTCAAGCTCATCATCTTTGAACCGAAGGCGCGCAAGACCGGCCACATGCGCCGCATCCTTGATTGTAATCTTCATAAAAAACTCGCAAACTGAGCATAGAGACAGGTTGAAAAACCCGTTTCTACAGTTGATGCTTCACCGGAAACCAATTCGGCAGAGCAGGCAATTCGTTCAGGCTTTTTCTTTCCGGCCTCTCACCGGACAAGAAAAAAGATAAGCGGGTCTCTGCGTTGTTTGCGCCTTGAGCCAAGCGCGCAGTTAAGCCGTTTTTCGAAAATGGCTCGGGGAGAAGGATTCGAACCTTCGTAGCGGGATCCAAATTCCCGAGTCCTGCCGTTGGACGATCCCCGAGCAAAACTCCAACTATCTATAATACCTAAGCGGTAAAAATCTTCAATGCTTTTTTTCCCGCGCTCGTTGTGCACGGCTCTGCATGATGCTTCCGGCTATCCACACAGCCACGCCAAGAGCCAGCGCAACGGCCATGGCGGCATTATATTTTTTCAGCATCTCGATAATCATGCCCCAATTTTCCCCTACCTTGCTGCCCGCCCAGATGAGCAGCCAGTTCCAGGCAAGGCATGACACCAGGCAGCACCCGGCCACAAGCCACGTATTCAGCCGCGCAATGCCCGCACAGATGGAAATAACCGAGCGCGCTCCCGAGAGAAACCGGTTGGCAAGCACCACCCCGACGCCGTAGCGCGCAAACCAGCCATGTACTTTATCGATTGTCGCAGGGGCAAACACCTTTCCCCCGTGCCTTAAAAGCTCAAGCCCTAAAAAGCGGCCCACGGCATACATGGCCATAAAACCTGCAAAGCTGCCCGCGGTTGTTGCAAGCACTGTTCCCGCAAGGGTCAGCCGGCCGATACCCACAAGATAGCCTCCGAACACGGTGACCGTATCGCCGGGTATGGGCGGTACAATGTTCTCGAAAAAAGCGCTGACAGCAAGCAGCAGATAGCCATAGGGCCCGCTGATGGATTTTATAATAGTAAGAAAAAACTCTTCCAACCTCTATGACCTCTATTGCGCCGTTACACTATGAATTTCAATACACCCGACCTGACGTTTTAACCCATTTATATCGCACGAAACAGCACCCTGCGCGAGTAAAAAAGCTGCAGCACCCGGCTGAATTTTTTGGCGATTATTTGTTGTCTCTTTATAACGATCAACAGGCAATAAGGTGCCCCCTGTTTTTTATTGTGCCTTACAAGAGGCGCCTGGCAATCTCTTCCTGAGAGCAGGCAGCTGCGCTCAGGGCTGTTTTTGTTCCATCGGCCAGCAGCACATCAACAGCGGCAGGACCAGCCTGCTGCGCATTGCTGTAGCGCACGCAGACTGCGGCTGCAAACCCGATGGCTGCCGCATCGCCGCCCCCCGGTATGAGTATAGTGGTGCCGGGCATATCATTATTCATAACGATGGTGACATCGCCAGGCTCCCGCAGCCGCTCGATCTTTTCATTTTCCCCCTCATTGCGGCCGACGATGATTTTGGTTCCGTCATCAAGCAGCACATGCCGCCCCACTTTTAATAATTCAAGGTTGCGGCGCGAGAGCTCCACACCGCGCTGCATGAGATCGCGCAGCCGCCTGCTGTAGCCCGGATCAGTGAGCAGGCAGCCGCCCGCAGGCTCGGGAAATTCCGTGATGCCGTATCGTGCAACCAGCTCAAGCTGGGGCTTCCGGGAACGGCCCTCAATGCCGAGCAGCCGCGAGCGGTCAACAAGGCCTTCCTGCTCAGGTATGGTTTCCGGCAGCAGCTGCGCACTCAGCGGTCGCAGGATGCGGCCCTGAAGGCCTGCGAGCTTCTCAACGCTTCGCAGCGCGTTTCTGTTCTGCGACATTGGCCGCTCTCCCAGAACTTCGCCCGTGAAAAGAAACTGTGCGCCGAGTTTGCCCATAAGCGAGCCTGCCTCCCGCAGCATCAGGCCGTGGCAGTCGATGCAGGGGTTCATGTTTTTCCCGTAGCCGTAGCGCGGATTTTTAAGCATTTCAAGATGCGGGTCAGTGATATCGACAATGTGCAGCGGGATACGGAGCTGCCGATTTGCAAGATTGGCCTTATCCGGGCCGAAGAACGGGGTCACGAAGCACACGCATTCGACCTGAATGCCCTGCGCCTGCAGCACCTTGACTGCAAGCATGCTGTCAAGCCCGCCTGAAAGTAGTCCGATACCTTTGGCCATCATTCCTTCTCAGTTCATGCGCATTGTCTTCAGGAAAAAATCGCCAATGCGGGTGGTGGTCGACTTCAATTTAATGATTTTGCTTCAATCAAGCGCAGAATATAGGCTTTACTGCCTGCGGCAAAAACGCTTCCCTCCGGGCTGCCCCATATGGCATTTATATTTGCCGTCGTGCCGGTGTTCATTGCAATCCATTTGTCGCCCTGCAGAGACAGAATAGTGCCGCCGTCGCCGACGGCGAATATACCGGCATCAGCGCCGCTCCCTATTGAGCAGAGATTTGTGCTCGGCCCAATTATCATGGGAGACCAGGTTTTCCCCTGCAGCCGGAGAATGGTGCCCCCATTGCCCACGGCAAAAACACCTGTATCGGCGGCGCCCCAGATTCCCTTGAGATTCGCCTTTGTGCCGCTCAGCATGGCAGCCCAGCTCCCGCCCTTCATGCGCAATATGGTGCCGCCATTGCCCACAACATACAATCCGGTGCAGGCACAGCCCCACACAGCATTAAGATTGGCAGAGGTGCCGCTTTGCATGGGGACCCAGTTCCCCCCTTGCAGCCGCAGTATCGTGCCCCCGTTGCCGACGATAAATACTGCCGCCGTCCGGGCTGCCATAAATCCCCATGAGATTGGCCGTTGTGCCGCTGGGCATGGCTGCCCAGATACCGGCCTGCAGACGCAGTATGGTGCCGCCATTGCCCACGGCATACGCGGTTCCCTCGGAGCTGCACCAGACGCCGTTGAGGTTTACCGTCGTGCCGACTGACATTTGGGCCCAGTTGTTATTTTGCAGGCACCATATGATGCCGCCGCTGCCAACGGCATAGATAGTGCCGTCTGCGGTGCCGCTGATGGCGTTATAGGAATATTCCTGCACGCCGCCGGGGTTCAGCGCCTGCCAGTCCTGCGAACATGCAACGGACGAGAAGCCTGCTGTGAGCATCAATGCAAAGGCTATGATGGTAGAAACAGCACCTGAAGTTTTCATGGGTTCTCTCCTGCAAACGGATGTGTCAGTGCCTGCCACAAAAGCGCATATTACATAGGGTTTGTCAATCGGGCTTTGAGATACAGGAAAACGGGCAGCGTCTGGTTTGACTGAAAGCTTAGCCGAAGCGGCCGGTAATATAGCCGTCGGTCCGATCATCGGAGGGCGCGGTAAATATTTTGGAGGTTTCGCCGAACTCAATGAGATCGCCCAGCAGCATGAATCCCGTATGGTCCGATACGCGGGCGGCCTGCTGCATGTTATGCGTGACAATAAGGATCGTGTAGTTGCGCTTGAGCTCTATCATCAGTTCCTCAATCTTCAAGGTGGCTATTGGGTCCAGCGCCGAACAGGGCTCATCGAGCAATATGATCTCGGGCTCGACCGTCAGCACCCGCGCCACGCAAAGCCGCTGCTTCATTTCCTCGGAAAG
This sequence comes from uncultured delta proteobacterium, assembly GCA_963718965.1. Classification (GTDB taxonomy): domain Bacteria; phylum Desulfobacterota; class WTBG01; order CAIYCZ01; family CAIRTM01; genus CAIWCT01. The sequence continues at coordinate 92,433 of CAVRBJ010000029.1, forward strand.
GTTCATGGCCGGGGTGTTCAGCCTGTCTTTGATATCGTCCCACAGGCCCACCGCCTTGAGGCAGCGCTCAAGGATTTCATCATACTGCCTTTTATTGTATCCGTGCACCTTGAGGCCGTAGACAAGATTTTCCCGCACGGTGAAAGGGAAAGGGGTTTGGCCGCTGAAAGACCATGCCGATTTTTTTACGCAGCTCGATGATATCGATGCCGTCCAGAGGCTCGTCGTTGACCAGTATCGTTCCCTGCACCGTCACGTCGTCGATCAGGTCGTTCATGCGGTTAAAGCAGCGCAGCAGCGTTGACTTGCCGCAGCCCGATGGCCCGATAAGCGCGGTGATGGCATTGCGGTACACGCAAAAATCGACATCCTTGAGTCCGTGAAAGGTGCCATAGTAGAGATTCAGCTTTTCAGTTTTGAGGGCGCAGTCGAGCATTATCCGAATTTCCCCTGAATATAATCTTCCGTCTGCTTGACGGATGGATTGGTGAAAATTTTCTCCGTTGCGTCGAACTCAACCAGCGTGCCCATATAAAAAAAGGCGGAAAAATCCGTGGCGCGGGCGATCTGCTTGGTGTTGTTGGACACCAGGATGATGGTGTAGTCTTTTTTCAGCTCGTTGAGGGCTTCTTCGATTTTCGCCGTCGAGATGGGATCAAGGCCTGAGCATGGCTCGTCCAGCAGAATGATCTCGGGCCGCAGCGCCAGAGTGCGCGCAAGGCAGAGCCGCTGCTGCTGGCCGCCCGAAAGTTTCAGCGCTGAGACCTGCAGGCGGTCGCGCACCTCCTCCCACAGCACGGCTTTTTTAAGGCTTTCCTCAATTATATCCTCCAAGTCGGCCTTTTTGGTTATGCCCTTCAGTCGGGGGCCATAGGCTATATTTTCAAAAATCGAGCGCGGCAGGGGCAGCGGCACGGCAAACACGGTGCCCACGCGGCGCCGCAGCCCGACCACATCCACCGATTTTGCCAGGATATCCTCGCCGTCGATGGACAGGCTGCCCTGAATATGTACCCCGTCTTCGAAATCGATCATCCGGTTCACAAGCGATATGAGCGTTGACTTGCCGCTGCCCGCCGGCCCCATAAAGCCCGTGATCATATTTTTATAAACTTCGAGGTCAATGCCCTTGAGCACCTCGGCAGGGCCGAACCGGACCGTGAGATTATGCGCGCGTATTTTAGCTTCCATTCGAAAAAACCTTTTAGAAAAAAAGGAGCCAGAATCCAGAAGTCAGAATCCAGCATAAAAAACCAGCAAAAATATTTTACTATCTGCTTGCCTGAAAGCCTATATGCCTTTCATTCTGGCTCCTGGCTTCTGAATTCTGACTCCTGCCTTTTACGAATACTTCGCCGTAACTTTGTTCATCATGTAATAGGCGAAAATATTGATTGCCAGAATGCTCATCACCAGCACAAGGGCTGTTGCATAGGCTTTTTCCATTGATATGCCCTCGCGAGCCAGAATATAGAAGTGAACCGCCATGGTGCGGCCCGACTCCATCAGCGACGTGGGCAGGCGCAGAGAGCTGCCCATGGTGAAAATGACAGCTGCGGTCTCGCCGACCGCTCTGCCGATGCTGAGCATGATGCCCGTGAGAATACCGGGCGCCGCCGACGGCAGCACCACCTTCACGGTTGTTTCCCACTTGGTTGCCCCGAGCGAATGGCTGACGATGCGCAGATTTTTCGGCACCGCTTTAATGGCCTCTTCGCTGGTGCGTATAATGGTGGGCAGAATCATGATGGTCATGGTCAGCGCGCCCGCAAGCAGCGACCAGCCCATCTCGAGCTTGATGACAAAAAAGATAAAGCCGAAAAGCCCGTAAATGATGGAGGGGATGCCGGCCAGCGACTCTACGCCGAAGCGAATGATGGTCGTGAGGCGCGACTCCTTCGTGTATTCCGTAAGGAAGATGGCCGTGCCCAGCCCCAGAGGCGTTGCGAAAAGTATGGACAGCACCACCAGAAAAATCGTACCGACGATGGCGGGGAAAACACCGCCGTGGCGGCCCATATCCTCGGGGTAGGTCAGCATAAAGCTCAGGCTGCAGTTGGAGATACCCTTGATGAAAATGATGAACACGATGATCACCAGGATGCCGACCGTGAAGTATGCCTGCATGTTGAGTAAATGTCTGACCAGTGCGTCGGTAAGGCGCGGATTGACCCTCATTTAATCACTGTCCTCCTGATGACGAAATTGGCAAAATAGTTGAGCACCATGATGATCAAAAGCAGCACCACACCGGTTGAAAAAAGCCCCATACGGTGATCGCCGCTGGCGTAGGAAAGCTCAAGGGCGATGTTGCTGGTAAGCGTGCGCAGCGGGTCCAGAAGCCCCCCGGGAATTTTCAGCGCATTGCCGGCAACCATGATGACGGCCATGGTTTCTCCGACCGCCCGTCCCATCCCGAGAATGCAGCTTGCAAGGATGCCCGACTTTGCCGCCGGGATGACCACGCGCCAGGTCGACTGCCATTTGGTTGAGCCCATGGCAAGGGCGCCTTCCCGGTAGCTGCGGGGCACGCTCATAAGCGAGTCATAGGATATGCTGATGACCGTCGGGAGGATCATGACACCAAGCACGATGGAGGTGGCAAGCAGCGAGAAGCCCGAGCCGCCGACAACCTGCCGGATAAAGGGCACTATGTAGAGCACCCCGAGAAAGCCGTACACGACCGATGGAATGCCCGCCAGCAGTTCCAAAGCGGGCTTGAGAAACATTTTCTGCTGCCGGCCGGCGTATTCAGCAAGATAGACCGCGCATCCCAGACCCAGCGGCCCGCCGATAACCAGCGCTCCGAAAGTTACCAGGAATGATGAAACAATCATGGGGAATATGCCGAAAAAACCCTTGGTGGGCGCCCACTTCATGCCGAAAACGATATTTTTTACGCCCACTTTGTAAAACAGCGGCAGACCTTCGACCAGGATGAAGGCAAAAATAAGAAACAGGAACAGCAGCGACGAGAAGGCACACGCCGTAAGTATCTGCTTGATAATACGCTCTTTGAACACTGCTTTATTAGAACTCATGAACCGGTATCAGCCCTTCTTTTCTCAAAAGCACCTGGCCGTCTTTTGACAGCACGTAGTTGATAAATGCCAGTGCATCGCCGGTGGGCGTGCCCATGGTGAGATAGAGAAACGGCCGAACGATTTTATACTTCTTTTTTTTAATGGCATCGACCGTTGGTTTCACGTCATCGATGGTGACCGCCGACACGCGCGTATCGACCATGCCGAGCGACACATAGCCGATGGCATAGGGGTCGGTCGCCACCACTTCCTTCACGGAGCCATTAGAGTCCTGCACCATGATGCCGTCATCGATTTGATCCTTGTGCATCACCAGCTCTTCAAAGGCGCCGCGCGTGCCCGAGCCTTCCTCGCGCGTCACCGCATCGATGCGGCGGTCGAGCCATCCCAGATCCTTCCAGTTTTTTATTTTTCCGCTGAAAATATCGCGCACCTGGGAAAGCTTCATTCTGGTCACGGGATTTTCCGGATGCACGATCATGGCGATACCGTCAAGGCAGATCGTAATTTCATTGAGCTTTTTCTCGTCGGGCTTCAGCTCGCGGGAGCTCATTCCGATCTCAACGGTTTTGTTCATGCAGGCCTGTATGCCTGCCGTCGAACCCCCGGACTGCACGTTGACGATAAAGGTCGGCTGCTCGACCATGAAATGCTCGGCAAGCTTTTCCGTGAACGGCATGACCGAGGTCGACCCGGCGATATTGACAATATGCTTCTCATAAATCGCCCGGGATGACGATTCCCCGCCGCACCCGGCTGCCCACAGGCACAAAGCCGCCAGCAGAAATGGTGCGAGCCCCGGCATCAGTCGCTTTCTCCCTCATGATGCTTGCGGTGCCGCAGAATTTTGCCTTCAACCATGAACACGACCAGCTCGGCTATGTTGACGGCATGGTCGGCGATGCGCTCGAGATATTTTGAGATGAACAGCAGCCTGGTGGCCCGGGGCACTGAGCCGTAGTCTTTGGCCATATAGTTCACCAGCTCGTGATAAATCTGCTTGAGGGCGTGGTCGACCTTTTCATCCTCATCCACAACGGCGAGGGCTGCTGCGGGGTCTTCGTTGACAAAAGCGTTGAGGCTGTCGCGCAGCATCTGCTGGACGCTCAGCGCCATCTGCGGCAGCGTAATATAGGGCTTCAGCTGGGGCTCTTTATTTAATTCAAGCACCCTCTCGGAAATATTAACGGCCATATCGCCGATGCGTTCGAGATCGTAGTTGATTTTTATGGCCGTAGTGATGAACCGCAGGTCGCGCGCGGCGGGCTGCCGCAGCGCCAGCAGGCGCAGACAGAACTCGTCAATTTCAAGCTCTTCTGCATCAACCACATCATCGTCGACGATGACCTGCTGGGCAATATCTGAATTGCGCTCCTCCAGGGCCTTCATCGCATCGCGGATGGATCGCTCTACGCGACCGCCCACCAGCAGCAACCGCTCCTTTAAATCATGCAGTTCTTTGTCGAATGATTTGTAAATATGACCGTCCATACGCCGGTTCTCCCTGGGTTAGAATGTTACTGGGTTAAATTAACAACATGCACTCTGTAGGCCGTGAAGTCATGTGTGGAAACCGTCTAAACTGCCAGTTATTCTGCATTTTTATTGCCTGCTAAGTCAAGCTTTATGTTTTTTGTCTTTTAAAAATTAACCGAATCTTAACACAAAGCTTCATCAGGCTTAACCGATATTTAACATACTATTAACTGAAAACTTAAAAGAAGTTAACAAAGCAGGGATACAATTTCGCCATAAAGTGCCACAAAGGCAACAGTACAGCAAAACTTTTTTAATGGAGAAGAAAGGGAGGAAAAGGTTATGGGAAACAGTAAAGCAGTAAAAATTTTTACGGCAGTCTGTGTTGCATTGGCCCTTCTGGTTGCGGCCGGTTCAGCGCAGGCGGGATTCAACGGTCTGCCGGAAGTGATTATGTTGAAGCCGGGCATTGAGCAGACGCGGCAATTCTATCTCAATGATGAGTTTGATCCCAGCGGTTTCAACAATTACGAGTCGTATCTGTTTGTGGCTATCGGCGACAATACGACAAAGTGCGGCAATCTGACAGTAACGCTGAGCACGTCTGCCACAATTACCTTCGGCTCGTACATAGATTACTCGCTTATCGGGTTTGCCTACCCCGTCGGCGAAAAGTTCGACAAAAAGTTTATTATCAGCGCAAATTTTACAACGCCGCAAAAGGCCACGAAAGTCATCACCTTGAACTCGGTGTATGGCTTTGGGTGGGTGAGCGCGCTGATCAGAAACATAGAAGGCGTGGTCACACAGCCGACTCCGCTCAGCATTAACTTTAAACTTGAAGCAAAAGCAAAAAAGTAATGCCGAAAGGAGGCGTATAGTATGAAAAAACTACTTTTACTGGGAGTGGCCTGCGGGCTGATTGTTTTGGGAAGCTTTGTCTCTGCCCGCGCAGCCGATATTGATATTTTAGTGGATAAGCTGGTGAAAAAGGGCATCCTCAATAAACAGGAGGCAACCGAGGTGTCTGCAGGAAGTCAGCGAAGCCAGCTGGAAGGAAAAAGATCAGGAGCGCGCCGAGGTCATAAAAGGCACAAAAGATGCTATAAAGAAAGATAATCCGACCCTGTTCGCCGGAGAAATACCGGAATGGGTACGTAAGATGCAGCTTAAAGGCGATTTGCGGCTCCGCTATGAAAGTATTGACCGGGATGTGGATGATTTCAAGGACCGGGAGCGCTACCGGTATCGTCTGCGGCTGGGCGTGGTTACCAAAGTTGCGGAGAATATGGATGTCGGGTTCGGTTTTACAAGCGGCAGTGATGATCCGCGCTCAAGCAACCAGACCTACGGAAAAGAGTTTTCAAAAAGCGCAGTACGCATAGATTATGCCTATGCCCGCTATAAACCGTTCAGCTGGGTAACGCTGCTCGGCGGTAAATTTGAAAACCCCCTCTGGCGGCCGACGGACTCTTTCTGGGATTCCGATATTAACCCCGATGGCGTGGCGGCGCAGTTCACCTATGCCTATTCGCCGACGATGGATCTTTTCCTGAACACGGGCTGGTTTATTATCGATGAGCTGCCCAATGACGAAAACGACCCCTCCATGTTCGTCATTCAGCCGGGAAGCAAGATCAAGTTCGGCAATTCCTACTTTAAGAATGCCCTTACCTGGTTTCAGTCAAATAATGTGAAAAACCATCTTTTTACCGACTGGTCGAGCAAAACCAATACCTTGAATCAGATAAATGAAAAAAATCCGGGTACGCTGGAAAATAATTATAATTGCGCGCAGGTTAGCGGCGAACTGGGAACCAAGCTGCCCCTTGAGTATATGCCCTTTGCCGCCATATTCGGCGAATATGAAAAGAACACGGACGCCCCCAGCGGGGAAGATACCGGCTATGTCTATGGTATCAAGTTCGGGCATGAAAAGGTCGCCAAACTCAATGACTGGCTGTTCAGCGCACGGTATGCTAAACTCGAGCGGGATGCCTGGCTTGATTTCCTCCCCGACAGCGATACCTATGACGGCAGGACAAATATCCGGGGAACAAAATTTCAGCTTCAGTATGGTCTGATGAAAAATGTCTGGGCCACTACAACGTATTTTGATTCAAAAATGCTCAGCGGCGGCGCACAGACAGACAAAAGGATCCAGTTTGATCTGAACTGGAAGTGGTAGTCACGTTATTACTCACAATAAAGGAGAAGCATATGAAAAAAACATGGGTCATCTAGCAATTCTGTGCGCGGCTGCAGTGCTTTTCAGCCAGCCTGCGCAGGCAGGCGGCAAAGAGCTGCTGGGCGCGGGTGCAACCTTCCCGTTCCCGTTCTATTCCAAGCTGTTTGACACCTACAACCAGGAAAAAGGCGTTAAGGTCAATTACCAGGCCATCGGCTCCGGCGGCGGCATTCAGCAGCTCAAGGCCAAGACCGTTGATTTCGGCGGCACCGATGCCTTCATGGACGACAAAGAAATTACGGAGGCCGGCGCCCCCATTCTGCATGTACCCACATGCCTTGGCGCCGTGGTAATAACCTATAATGTGCCGGGCGACCCGGCAATCAAGCTGACTCCCAGCCTCATTATCGATATTTTTCTTGGCCGGATTGAAAAATGGAATGACAAAAGGATACTGGATGTCAACCCCGGCGCGCAACTGCCCGACATGAATATCGCAACCGTGCACCGCTCGGACGGCAGCGGCACTACGGCGATTTTCAGCGATTATTTAAGCAAGGTCAGCGCCGAGTGGAAAGAGCGCGTGGGCGCGGGCAAGTCGCTGAACTGGCCAAACGGCCTTGGCGCCAAAGGCAACCCCGGTGTAGCAGGCCTTGTGAAGCAGGTGCCCGGCGCTATCGGCTATGTTGAGCTTATTTATGCTGTGCAGAACAAAATGCCCTATGCCGATGTAAAGAACAAGTCGGGCGTTTTCATTAAGCCCTCCATGAAATCGGTCACCGCAGCCGCAGGTATGGCCATTCCCGATGACACGCGCGTGAGCATCGTCGATACTGCAGCCAAAGACGGCTACCCGATTTCGGGATTTACCTGGCTGGTTTTTTATAAAGAACAGAAGTACAGCGGCCGCTCAAAAGAAAAGGCAGCGGATCTTGTAAATCTCCTGGGATGGATTCTGCATGAGGGTCAGCAGCTTGCAGAGGGCCTTGACTATGCACCGCTGCCGGCTGATGCCGTAAAAAAGGCTGAAATGGTTTTGAAGTCAGCCACCTATGACGGAGCTGCGATAGTGCAGTAATACGCGGGCATGCCGGAGAGCGGTACGGCACACCCCCCCTTTTGTGCCGGGCCGCGCTCCGGAGTCTTGCGTTTTGATGCAGCAGATTTCAACTGAAAAAAACGACTCAAGATGTCTCTGTGAAAATTCAATTAGTGGCTGAACGAAAACCCGAGCCATACATTTGTTGGGTTCGCCCTTATGCCAGTACGTTTTCGAAAGCATTTGTTTTGCGTAGGTTGGGTTGAGGTACGAAACCCAACGGTTTCTTCCGGGCTTAACCCAACCTACAAAAAAACTACTTTTCGTTCAGGCATTGCTTTCAACAAGACGCAACAATCATGAACGGCGAACAACAATGGTCCGGACAACAGCTGAAGCAACCTCACCGCCTGAGATGGCGGAACTTTTGATTCGGGATATACCGTTGCAAACTGCAGACAGGCCTATGTTTAAAATATCCTCTGACCTGATTTTTAAAACAATTTTAAAAACCGTGGGCGTTCTTATGCTCCTGCTGCTTGCCGGCATTTTCGTGACCCTGGTGGTCGATTCGCTGCCGGCCATGAAGGCGACAGGATTTACTTTTTTTACCGGCACCACCTGGGACCCGGTCTTCAAAGAGTACGGGTCCCTGGTTTTTCTGGTCGGTACGCTCCTCACCTCGTTTTTGGCCCTTGCCATATCACTGCCCTTTTCCCTTGCCATCGCCATTTTTCTCGGTGAGTATTTCCGTGAAGGCATTGTGTCTTCATTTCTGAAAAGCGCCGTTGAGTTGCTGGCGGGAATACCCTCGGTTATTTTCGGCATGTGGGGCCTGTTTGTTCTTGTGCCCCTGGTGCGCCAGGTGGAGATGCAGTTCGGTGTGATACCCTATGGCATCGGCATACTGACAGCGTCCCTCATCCTTGCGGTGATGATTATCCCCTACTCGGCTTCAATCAGCAGCGATGTGGTGAACCTCGTTCCGGCAGATCTCAAAGAGGCTGCTCTGTCGCTGGGGGCCACGCGCTATGAAATGATAAAAAAAGTGGTGCTGCCCTCTGCCCGGTCGGGCATTTTCGCCGGTGTTCTTTTGTCGCTCGGCCGCGCCATCGGCGAGACCATGGCCGTCACCATGGTAATCGGCAATGCCAATATACTGCCCACCAGCATTTTCAGCCCGGCCAACACCATGGCAAGCATCATCGCCAATGAATTCGCCGAAGCCACAGACGCGGTCTATGTGTCCTGTCTCATCGAGGTGGGGCTTCTGCTGATGATGGTGACACTGGTTATCAGCCTGATCGGCCGGTATATCATGCACAGAATGAAAACGTAGAGACGCCCGACAGGACGCCTGTGCGGCACTCTATAAAAACTGAAAAATAATTGCTCATGCAAAATTCAAACATACCGCTGCGCATCTTCAAAGACCGCCTGTTTCTGGCCATGGTCGTGCTGTTTTCTTTTGTCATGATCGTGCCGCTGCTGCTGATTATTTTCCATATCGTTAAGAACGGCATAGCAGTCATCAGCTGGGAATTTCTCACGAGCATGCCCCGGCCCATGGGCGAAGCCGGCGGCGGCATAGCCAATGCCCTTGCCGGAACAATGATGCTTATCATGATTGCAAGCCTCATTGCCATCCCCCTTGGCGTGCTTGCAGGCATCTATCTTGTGGAGCAGAAAAAAGGCGCCATAGCGACCGGGGTGCGGCTGTGCATGGAAGTGCTGCAGGGCATACCCTCCATAGTTATCGGTATTGTGGCCTATGCCTGGGTCGTGCTCAGCATGGGAACCTTCTCGGCCCTGTCGGGCAGCGTGGCCCTTGCCATCATGATGCTGCCGGTAATCGTGCGCTCCACAGAGGAAACACTGAGGCTTGTTCCCGATATTCTCAGGGAGGCATCCCTTGCCCTGGGCGTTTCCTATTCCCGCACGGTGCTTAAAATCGTCGTGCCGTCGGGCCTCACGGGCATTCTGAGCGGCATTCTGCTTGCCATAGCGCGCATAACCGGCGAGACAGCGCCGCTGCTGTTTACGGCCTTCGGAAACCCGTTCATGAGCCTGAACGTACTGAAGCCTGTCGACAGCCTGCCGCTCATGATTTTTAACTTTGCCACCAGCCCCTATCCGGAGTGGCATGCCAAAGCCTGGGGCGCATCCCTTGTGCTCGTGGTTTTTGTGCTGGGAATGAACTTTATTGCAAAGGTGATAGCAAAGCGATGGAAAGTCCGGTTTTAAGAGTCGAGAATTTTTCCGCCCATTTCGGCGATAACCCTGTGCTCAAAGACATTAACCTGTCGGTGCGGCATAACAGGGTAACGGCGCTCATGGGCCCTTCAGGCTGCGGAAAGACAACCCTCATCCGCTGCATCAACCGCATGCATGAACTTATCGTCGATGCCGGGGTTGCGGGGAGCATCTACCTGCATGATGAGGATCTGTATAAAATGAACGCTATCATGGTGCGAAAAAAGATCGGCATGGTGTTTCAGCGGCCCAATCCTTTTCCGACCATGAGCATTTATGACAATGTGGTTGCCGGGTACAATCTCAACGGCATAAAAATCCGCAGAGATGAGCGCGACCGCATTGTCGAGGAGTCTCTGCGCAAAGCCGCTCTGTGGGAAGAGGTTCGCGACCGGCTGCACCGCAAGGGATCATTTCTCTCCGGCGGCCAGCAGCAGCGTCTGTGCATCGCCCGTGCCCTTGCCATGAACCCCGATATTCTGCTCATGGATGAGCCCACATCGGCACTGGACCCCAAAGCCACAGCCCATATCGAGCAGCTTATCTGCGAGCTGAAAAACAATGTAACCATACTGCTTGTCACGCACAATATTGCCCAGGCCGCCCGCGTGTCCGACTTTACCGCATTTTTGTATCTGGGCGATCTCGTCGAGTTCGGCACCACGGAAAAGCTCTTCACCGTGCCCGATGACAAGCGGACAGAGGAATACCTGTCGGGTAAATTTGGTTAATTGACATGATTTGCAATCGTAGCGGAACGGTCGCGACTCGTTCCCTACTGAAACTAATAATTAAAGGGAAGAACATGCAGCCGGAACGATTAAACGAACTCAAAGGCGAAATTATTCAGTTCACCGCACATATCGAACGAATGATCGATAAAAGCGTCAAGGGGCTTGTCAGCCGAAATGAAGCGCTGCTGCGGGAACTGATCGATCAGGACGAGCCAAAGGCCAACCGCTTCGAGCTGGATATCGATGAGGCCTGCACCAACCTGATTGCGCAGTTTCAGCCCATGGCCAGGGACCTGCGCACGATTCTGGTGGTCTATGATATGAACGCAGCCTTAGAGCGCATGGGAGACCATGCCGTCAATATTTCAAAAAATGCCTTAGAGCTCATACAGGTGCCGCCTATCAAGCCCTTCATCGACATACCGCGCTTGAATGAGCTGGTGCGGAGCATGCTTTCCGATGTCATTGATTCGTTTATCAATGAAGACCCGCAGCTTGCCATGGAGGTCTGCCGCCGAGACAGCGTCATCGATGACTTACGCGACCAGATTCTGCGTGAACTTATGACCTATATGACCGAGCATCCTTCCATCATAAGCCACTGCATCAATATCCTGCGGATTGCGGAAAACCTCGAACGCATCGCCGACCTTGCCACCAATATCGCAGAAGACACCATTTTCATGCTCCAGGGCCGGGTGATTAAGCATCACAACAAAAGTTAATTTGACGATCTTTTGTAGGGGCACACACGCCGGTCTGCCGCAGCCGAGGATGTCTATCCTTCTTCCCCCTTCGTTATTTTTTAATACTTCACTGCCGCCGTGAGTGCCTAGCAGTCCTTCCTTAGCTCTCATAGTTTAACACATTCTTAACCCTGTTTTCATATTAACTTAATACAACGAGCCCATACTGTCTGCAGAGAGCAGAACAACTGCTGTTTTTAAATCAAGGTGGAGGCAGGCCATGAAAGGCAAACTTTATCTCGTACTGATTATTATTGCAGGCTTCGCACTGACGACACAGGCTGTGCAGGCCTTTGATCCGGGAGCCTGGCTGAAACGGGGGATTGTTGCGCTTGATAAAAAAGCGGTAGAAAATTTTGCTCGAAACGGAAATGATCGTAACAATTTATCAACCAGCAAAAATCATAACGATACCGTGAGCCGCATAAAGAAGTATATGAGATCTGAAGAAGGAGGAAGCAAAAAACGCAAGCGGTAAGCTGCACAAAATTAATGAATTAACAGCCGTCAGCAGGCCACAGCCATGGCGGCATCGGTGTGCATTACCACTCTGCTGCGGCGCATGCCCGTGGCAGCAGACTGCGAGCCATAGAGCTTCAGAGCACGGATATCAACATAGGCGCTATAGGGAAGGAGGGCAAGATCGCTGCGGGGGCCTGTACCCGCAAGGGCGTCCCTGATCATGGTAGATGAAGCGGCAAAGGGCAGGGCCGGCAAAAACTCCACATCAAGACAGGTTTCCATATGCCCGGCATGACTTCCTCGCTCGATGAGAGCCGCGCTTATCCGGTGCATTGAGGGCTTATATGAAAATATCCGCGCATCCATATGCAGCTCCAGTTTCGCGAGCGTATCAGGGTAGTCGGTTCCGGGATAAAACCTGCGGTAATGGTCGCCGCCCGCGATATAAAACATATCCATCTGCTGCTGCCGGTTGAGCTTGAGAAACCGGAAGAGATTTGTCTCGCCGTCGCAGCCGCTGTACCGGGCAAGGGAGCTACAGGCAAACAGCGGCCCGAACAGCTTCAGCGTATCCTTTGCCATTATATACCTCTGGTCGGCACAACCCATGTCGGGCTTGCGGGGATCACGGCCGGAGATGACATACACTACCTTATCAAGCTGGAGCTGTGCCATGGCCCGAAGGCCGATGAGCAGATGGCCCCAGTGCAGGGGGTTTGCAGCAATCGGGTAAAAGCCTACCCGCAGACGACGCGGATAGGGCAGGCAGGCATCATCGCCATCGCAGGTGCGCACCCAGGCGCGCGGATCGATGTCGCCGTCGCAGCAGAGATTTTCAATGGCAAAGAGATCCAAGGCCCCAGTGCGGTAGATTGCGGCAAACGGCTCATCACCCATCCGCATGCCAAGCTGCTGCGCCATCCTGGCAAGCTCACCAAAAATCCGCTCGCGAATGCCGCGCATATACACTACGTTCAGGGGGGCTTCCATGCTGCGAGCTGTGTTGGAATCTGTACTCATCTGTCCATCTCCTTTTTATTCTTCTATTGCATGTAAGTATAGCCGAGCTGTATTAAGGCTGCATAAGGAAATGGTTAAATTTTGATTAATATTGCTGAGGTCGTAAAAAGTCAAAAATTCAACAAAATCATCATACCGGCGAAAGCCGGTATCCAGAAAATTTAGATAGTTACAAAGCACTGGACACCGGTTTTCACCGGTGTGACGGCTTTTTACAAAGCCATCAATATTGAAATGTTCAAGGTTCAAATGGTCGGAGGGCAAGGCTTAAAATCAATAACAAAAGGTTGGATGGTTAAAAGGTTTGCAAATAGCTATACAGCCAGGCGGGGGCGTCACTCATTGCGGCAGGCGAATGGTAAATGTGGTGCCCGCGCCGGGCGAGCTCTCAACCTCGATTGTGCCGCCGTGCAGCAGCACGATATGCTTGACGATGGAGAGCCCCAGGCCTGTGCCGCCGAGCTTTCGCGAGCGGGATTTATCCGTTACATAAAATCGCTCGAAAATGCGCGGAAGCTGGTCTGCGGCAATGCCGATGCCCGTGTCGCTGACGGTTATAATGGCCTGGCTCTGCTCGCGGCGGGCCGTGATGGTGATGCCGCCCTGCTCGGTATAGGTGATGGCATTGTCAAGCAGGTTGATGAACATCTGCTCAATGGTGAATGCGTCGGCGCACATGACCGACAGGGAGCTGTCGATATCAAGCTGCAGGGTCAGCTGTTTCTCCCTCAGGCGCGCCTCATAGATGATCAGCACCTGATCGATGAGGGCCTTTAGATCAAGGGGCCCGGTTTCAAGCTGCTCTTCACGCTCGAGCCGGGCAAGGGCCATAAGGTCTTTGGTGATGTTTATAAGCCGGTCGGTATGGCGTTTGATGATTTCAAGATAGTGGCGGCTGGAAGCCCCTGAGGTGTCGTCGAGCATGGTTTCCACAAATCCCTTGATGGCTGTCAGGGGAGTGCGCAGCTCGTGAGATACATTCACGACGAAATCTTTCTTCATGCGCTCAATATTTCTGATTTGCGTGATGTCAAGCAGCACCAGCAGGATTTCCTCTTTCTGAGCCATAAATGATGCGCTGCACAGAAAGGTGCTGCCGTCAATGGTCACCTCCCCGACATTCCGGTCATGGCCGGAGCGCACCTGCTTGACGATGTCTCCGAGCTCGGGCACGCGGATGATCTCCCAAAAAAACCGCCCCTCAAGGGGCTGCTCATGGGCCATGCGCTTGAAGGCATCATTGGCAAGCACAATGCGGCCGTCGCGGTCCAGCACCAGCAGAGCCTCGTTCATGGAGGCTATGATGCTGTCAAGCTCCTGCTTCTGCAGAGAAACCTCGTCAAAAAGGCCCCGTATCTTCTCAGTCATGGCGTTAAAGCTGTCGGCGAATTCCCTGAGTTCGTCATTATTGTCGAGAAACACGCGCACATTGAAATCGCCTGCGGCTATAAGTTTTGAGGCCCGGCTGAGCTTGCGGATGGGCCGGGTGAGACGGCGCGACAGGATAAGCGACACGATCAGTCCGAGCACCATAATGGCAAAGGCTGTCGAGGCCATGGCTCCCGTAAAATCATCGACCATACGGTTGATCGTATGCATAAAGAGACTGACCCGCAGCACACCCGTAACAGCGCCGTCTTTGCGCATGGGCACGGCCACATAGAGCATATTTTCCTGAACCGTTGTGCTGTAGCGCATCGACGACCCGGTGCCGCCGTGCAGGGCCATGATCATCTCGGGCCGCGACAGGTGGTTCTCCATTGTGGCGGGATTCTTTTCAGAATCCGCCAGAACCGCTCCCTTGGGGCCGATGATGGTGATGCGCGTGCCGATGGCGGGGCCGATGCGTTTCACCGCAGCGTCAAGCTCGCTGAAGCGCTGCTGCTCCATGAGGGGCGAAGCAGTAACCAGGAGCACCGTGCATAATTTTTCGAGATCGTCGGTGAGCGTTTTTTCATAGTAGTGGCGCGAAATGCGGTAGGAAAAAAAGAAAACCGCGCCCGCAAGCACACAGGTCAGGAGAAAATATCCGGCAAATATTTTTGCAAAAACCGAGCGTTTCATTCTTCCAGCTTGTACCCCACACCGCGAATGTTTTTAATAAAATGAGCGGCCTCGCCCAATTTTTCCCGTAGATGCCTGATATGCACATCAACCGTGCGGTCGATAACTGCCTTCTCATCGCCCCAGAGATAATTGAGAATTTTATCCCGCGAAAAAACCCACCCCTTTTTCGACGACAGCAGCTCAAGAATTTTAAACTCCGTCGAAGTGAGTTCAATTCTGCTGCCCTGCAGCATCACCTCGTATTTTGTAAGGTCAAGGGTCAGCATACCGCCGATCTCAACCAGTTTGCTAGCCTGTTCAGACGTCCCGTGCCGCCGCAGCAGCGCCTTGACCCGCGCCACCAGCTCCTTGGGCGAAAACGGCTTGGCCATATAGTCGTCGGCCCCCAGCTCCAGGCCCAGCACCTTGTCCATCTCCTCGCCTTTGGCCGTTACCATGATGATGGGCACCGCAGCAAGGGTTTCATGGCGTCGCAGGGCTTTGCAGATTTCAAGCCCGTCGATATCGGGAAGCATCAGGTCGAGCACTACCAGGGCCGGCGCCGTCTTCTCAATAAAGCGCAGAAACCCCGCGCCGCCTGAAAAGCTCTTTACGGCAAAGCCTACTTTTTCAAGGTGGATGGTCATGAGCTCGACAATGTCGGGTTCATCTTCGACTATGACAATAGGCTTTTTCATTTCATGCTGCCTGGCACGGTTTAAACGAGCGTATACTAGTTCATACCATAAAAGCCCGGCTGTTCCCATACTGATACCGTGGCGTTCATAGTCTTTTTATCGGCATTTTATTAAGACCTGATAAATTTTCTGTTAAGGCAGTGTTAATTTTTCGGATTTTCAGCCTGTTGTGCAAGCTTGCTGATTACTGTCAGAGCACCAATAAAAAAGCACGGGTTTGTCCGCCCGTGCTTTATATCATACCCTCAACCTGATCTTATTGCACCCCGTGAGCCGGACCGTGCATGAGCGATATGCCGCTTGCGCCGCTATATAATCACAAATGACGATTTAAAGCACAATGGCTTTGGTTTATTCTTTCGCCGCGGCAGCTCTCTACTCAGCTACTCATACTCCTTGGGAACCGCGCAGATCATGACAAACGGCTCGCTTGCGGAGCTGTTGCGGTATTGATGCTTCTCATTGGGCAGCACCAAGGCAAAGTCGCCTTTTTTAAGCGCAACTTTATCGCCGCTTTCCTGAACCAGCGCGCCCGAGCCTTCAATAACATAGTTGAGATGCTCAAAAGGATGGGTGTGGTACGGTGTATGGCCGCCGGGCTCAATAGTAAAAACGCGGAAAGAAAAACCGGGAGAGCCGTCGGCTGCGGCCAGGGGGAGCTGCTTGCATACGCCAGCAGCGCCGTCCATTGTTACGGGAATTTTTTTGATATCACTGAGGCTTATGACTTTCATGGAAGCACACCGCCTTTCCTGAAAATTTTTTATACGGCAGACGCCTGAAAAAAACAGTCGCCATCAACAGTCAGTCTATACTATAAGGCTAGATGAAAACAAATCATCCTTTGTTAATGAACGAAGTGATTTCACAAAGAGGCTCGCCATGGTTAACAATGATATTTTAAAAAAACTGAGAATTGCATTAAAGCTCAAAGACACCGACATCCTTGAAATCCTGAAACTCACGGGGCTGGAGCTGAGCGCTACAGAGCTCGGCGCTTTCTTCAGGACACCCGACCACCGGAACTATAAAGAATGCGGCGACCAGGTGCTCAGGCGTTTTCTTGACGGCCTCATCATAAAAATGCGCGGCCCGCGGGATCATGCTCCGGTGCGAACCTGGGAAAACCCTGAATTAAAAAAACAGGCTGAAGCGAAAAAAACTCCGGTCTTCAGGGATAAAAATTCAAAACCAAAAAAGTTTTATCACTCCTGATGCATGCGGCCCCTCTGCTGCCTTAAAAATCTTCTCACAAGCTCTGGCGTATGGTGTTCTGCGTCTGCTCCAGCAGAGCCTCATAGTCGCGGCCTTCCGGGTATATCGGCTTTAAAAACCGCAGGGTTATCTTGCCGGGCCGGGGGAAGCGGCTGCCGATCGACAGGGATTCAAAAGCGCCCTTGATGGCAACGGGCACAATGGGCACATTGAGCTCTTTGCTGAGAATGGCAAAGCTTTTTTTAAACGGCATGAGGCTGCCGTCACGGCTGCGGGCGCCTTCGGGAAATATGACCATGTTTCTGCCGCTTTTAAGAACGGCGGCCGTCTGCTGTATGGCAAACTTCAGGCCGCTGTTGATATTGGCGACAATCACATTGCTGTTTTCCGCCATGAGCCGCTTGAAAGCAGAATGAAAATGTTTTTCCTTGGCGATAAAGAATGTTTTCTTCAAGATGCTGCCCTTGATCGAGCTTGCTACGATCAGGGCGTCCATAAAGCTCTGGTGGTTGGGGGAAAAGATGCAGGCGACATTGGCCGGAATGTTTTCAAGGCCCTGCACTTCAAATTTGAAATAGAGCCGCGAAAGGGGCTTGAATATCCACCGGCACAGGCTGAGGACTATAATGCGCTTCGGGAGCGCGAGATGTATCTCCTCCCGCAGTATTTCCTTCCAGTTGATGTCTTCCCGGCTGATGCGCACCTTGGCATCGCGCAGATGCTCGCACAGCGCCAGAATATTCGGAAATTCGGCAAGCCGGGCATCGTCGAGCTGCACGCCGAAGGTTTTCTCGATGAAAACCAGAAGCTCGATCTTATCAAGAGAGTCAAGGCCAAGGTCCAGATCAAGGTGATGCCAGGGCTGAAAAGCGCCTTTGCCGTTTGACTCCAGATACGCCTTCATAATGCCGTATTCTTCAAAATCAGGCTGCTTACTATCGGCTGCGCCCGCTGCGGCACGCTGCGCCAGTGCCGGCAGCAGAAACCGCTTCAGCTTCCCGAGCTTTGTACGGGGAAGCAGATCGCGCTGCACGGTGAGGCCGCGAATTTTTCTGTATGACGGCACGCTGGTGTTGTAGGCATCGATAACCGTCCAGCGCAGCGTTTCCTGGAGATTCACTATTTTCTCTTGTATGGCCTGCGCAAAATCAGGCACCAGTATGGAGCCGAGCACGTCGCCGTCCTGATACACGCCGATTTCTTTTACCAGCGGGCTTGCCGCTACGATGGCCTGCTCGACCTCTTCAGGGTTTATGTTTTTGCCGTTCGGCAGGACGATGATTTCCTTGATGCGGCCCGACACATACACATAGCCCTTGTCATCCAGATACCCTTTATCGCCCGTGTGAAACCAGCCGCCCTGCAGCACGGCGGCGGTTGCCGCAGGGTCATTGTAATAGCCCTGCATGACTACGGGGCCCGCGGACAACGATCTCGCCGCCGATGATTTTCACCTCGACCCAGGGATGCGTTTTGCCCACGCTCCCGATCTTTATATCATCGGGGGCATTGTTTGAAATCGTCGGGGAGGTCTCCGTAAGGCCATAGCCGTCGAGCATTTTAAAGCCCATGGCCCGGAAGCCGGTCTGAAGTTCAATGTCCAGAGCCGAGCCGCCGCAGACCATGAATCTGATGCAGCCGCCGAAGGCTGCCTGCACTTTTCCGAACAGGATCCGCCCGAAGCCGTAGCTGCCGATGGCTTTTGAAAGCACGAAAAGAGCTGCAGCGACCGGGCTTTTTTTGATTTTTGCCGTTATGCCGTCATAGAGCATGCGGTACAGCCGCGGCACGCCGATGAACATAGTCACCTTGTATTTCTGCAAAGCCTGAAGTATGGCCTCGGAATTCAGCGGTCGACGATGACGGTTGCCGCGCCCGCCCGCAGGGGGATCAGGATAGTACCCTGCAGGGGGAATATGTGGTGAAAAGGGAGAATTGCAATAACCTTGTCGGATGGGCCGTAATAGGCCGGATCAAGATAGAGGTTCTGCACGGCCTTCAGGTTGGCATGCGACAGCATAACGCCCTTGGGTGAGCCGGTTGTTCCCGATGTATAGATAATGACGGCCGTGGCCTGGTCATCTGCCTCAATGGCAGTCTCCGGGGGCGATGCCGCAGGCGCTTCCATCTCATCAATATTGATCATCAGCGGCGTGCAGCCGGTCTGCTGCAGCGCTTCATGAAGTACGGCATGCGGTCTGAGCTGAATAAAATACGAGGTCAGGGCGGCAGTCGTTAAGAATGTAGGCAGATATCGGCGGCAGCCGAAAAACAGTCCACCGGCACAGCAATGCCTTTATGCAGCCACAGGCTGTACAGGGCATACACCCATTCGGGCCTGTTTTCGGCGAATATGACGGCCCGCTCTCCCGGAGCAAGGGAAAAAATGCTGCTGAAGCCGGCGATATTTTCATGCAACTGCCGGTAGGTGATAGTCTTATTTTTAAAGGCCAGAGCCAGACTGTCGGACGGTTTGGAAATCATGCAGTACCCCCTGAAAAACTTTAAGGCCGCTGCCGGAACAAGGTTCCCGGCAATGTTAGAGAATACCATTATGATGGCGGAAACGCAATGCTCCGGGAGACATGACTGTACCGGAATTTTTCATCCACCTGTTTTTGCGTTGACAAGCAGGGGATAGTTACCTATTTTCAGGGTTCATGGTTCAAAATTAAAAATGTATTGTAGGGGCAGGTTTTACACCTGCCCGGTATTTGAGGAATAAACAAGCGGCAGAGAAAATTATTGGCCCCCTCCCTCAATCCCTCCCACCAAGGGAGGGAAGATGGAAATAAAAAGGTTCGGATAATAACAGTTTTGTATAAAGACGATGAATGATTTTAACCGCGGACGCCTTTTCTTTTTCCCTCCCCTCGTGGGAGGAAATGAAAGGGAGGGGGCTTTGTTTCTTCAATTTTAAATCTTAAATCAGGTATCTTGAATTAATTTTAATACATGAACAAAAGGAGAAAACACCATGCTTACCGAAAAACAGCTCAACAACTATGCCGATGTGCTCATCTGGGGCCTGAAGACCGCCCGGACGCAGACATACAAAAAAAACGATGTCGTGCTGGTGCGCTATAATCTGCCGGCGCTGCGGCTGGCCGAAATCCTGCAGCAGCGGCTGCTCTGCATGGGCATGCACCCGGTCACACGGCTGCTTGCCACGGCAACCATGGAGCGCACGTTTTATAAAATGGCCAATGACAAACAGCTGGTGTTTGAAGCTCCGGGCGAGCGCGAGCTGTATGCCAATTTAAACGGCAGCATTTTTCTGTACGCGCCGGAATCGCTCACCCATCTGCAGGACATCGATTCAGCCCGCATTGCAAAGACGATGATAGCCCGCAAACCCCTCAAAGACATCATGTTCAAGCGCGAGGAAGAGGGAAAGTTGGGCTGGACCCTGTGCACACTTCCCACGCCTCAGGTGGCAAAGCATGCGGGCATGTCGCTGCGGCAGTATACCGACCAGGTCGTCAAGGCCTGCTACCTCAATGCGAAAAACCCCGTTGCCGCATGGGAGGAAATTTTTAAAAACGCGCAGACGATAAAGAAATGGCTCAACAGCATGAAGATCAAGGCCTACCGCATCGAGTCCAAAAACATAGACCTAACCATCGCCCACGGTGAGCGGCGCCGCTGGATCGGCATATCAGGCCATAATATACCGAGCTTCGAGCTGTTCATCTCGCCCGACTGGCGAGGCACCGAGGGCGTCTACTACGCCAACCAGCCGTCCTACCGCAGCGGAAATCTTGTGAAGGGCGTTCGGCTCGAGTTCAAAAAAGGCTCTGCCGTTACAATCGATGCCCGGATGAACCCCGACTTTGTAAAAAAGCAGCTGGCCATGGACACGGGCGCCTGCCGGGTGGGCGAATTCTCCCTGACCGATATCAGGTTTTCGAAAATCGACCGCTTCATGGCAGATACCCTTTATGATGAAAACTACGGCGGCGCATACGGTAACTGCCACATTGCTGTTGGCTCATCCTATTCCGACACCTATGCAGGCAACCCTGCCGAACTGAAGCCGCAGAAAAAAAATTGCTCTCGGTTTCAATGACTCGGCCCTGCACTGGGACCTGGTGAACACGGAGGACAAGGTGGTGACGGCAATTCTTGCAAACGGAAAAAAAGACCGTCATCTACGAAAAGGGGAAGTTTAAGATTTAAATCAATTGATTTGTTGGGTTCTCCGCTGCGGCGGACTAAAACTCAACTCCAAAACACAAAAGCCCACTATTTGCGAAGTACAGTTCCTTCTCCCCTTGAGGGAAGAAGGTCAGGATGAGGGGTGATATGCTCTTAAATAATGGGGACCACTTTAGTTGAAAATTCAAAAAGCCCCCTCACCTCGATCCTCTCCCCCTGCCGGGGGCGAGGAGGTTTTTTACTTATTACACAAATATGGAGAAATACCCCCTGCCCTTCGTCCAGAGATAAGCACGGCATCTTTACAGGGATTGGCATTGAATGAATACCCTTATTAATACGTTCTGTTCGACTACGGCGGCGTTATTGCCGAGGAGGGCTTCCGTGCGGGGCTCCTTGCCATCGCCCGGAATAACGGGCTTGATCCCGAGGCCTTTTACATGACGTATGCCGCATCATAGCCGATTCGGGCTATCTGACCGGGAGCAGCAATGAGGCTGCATTCTGGGCGCACCTGCGCAGGGAATTCGGCCTTGCCCAGCCCGACGCTGAGCTGCGGGCCGAAATACTCGACCGATTCATACTGCGGCCGGGAATGATTGACGCCGCAAAACGCCTGCGACGGGGCGGCATTCGGGTGGGCATCATCAGCGATCAGACCAACTGGCTCGACGAGCTTGACCGGCGCGACGGTTTCTTTGCGCTCTTTGATCCCGTCTTCAACAGCTTCCATATGCACGCCAGCAAATACCGTGGCGATTTGTTTGATGTTGTGGCAACACAGCTGGGCATCCCCCCTGAAAGCATACTGCTTGTGGACGATAATGCCGGCAATATCGAGAAGGCCCGGCAGCGGGGCTTTGCCGCCATTGTATATGAGGATGAGCAAAGCTTTATGCGGGAGATGCAGAAATTTTTTCCGGGTATTTGTTGATAGGCATATCTGTAATCTGAATGTAGGGGCTCAAAATTTTGAGCCCCTGCGAAATGGACAAGATGCACCCAAAAACAGCCTTTCAGGTTTCCTTAACGCTCTATTATCAGCCCCTGCGCCATCAAAAAATCTTCAGCCCCTCAGGCAGCGACCAGCGGCCGGTGCGCGTTTCAGCCCGCAGGGCTTGCGCCAGGCGCTCGAGAAATTCAGATCGAGGCATCTCGCGGGCGCCCATGCTGAGCAGATGTTCAGTGGTTACCTGGCAGTCGATAAGGCCCATGCCCCACTCCCGCAGCGCAGCGGCAAGATAGGCAAGCGCCGCCTTCGAAGCGTCGCTTGCCAGGCTGAACATGGACTCTCCGAAAAAAGCGCTCCCGATGCTCACGCCGTAGAGCCCGCCCGCGAGCTTTCCTTCATGCCAGGCCTCAACCGAGTGCGCAAAGCCCGCCTCATGCAGCCGCGTGTAGGCGGTAATCATGTCATCGACAATCCAGGTGCCCGGTTCACCTCTGCGGCTGGCTGCGGCGCAGCCCTGGATGACAGCGGCAAAATCCCTGTCCATGGTTATCTGAAATACGCCTTTTTTGAGCACGCGGCGAAGGCTGCGGGAAATCTTGATATGGGCGGGCTCAAGAATCAGGCGCGGATCGGGCGACCACCACAGTATCGGCTCTCCCTGGCTGTACCAGGGGAAAATTCCCATGCAGTAGGCAAGCAGCAGCCGCCGCAGGCTCAAATCGCCCCCCACGGCCAAAAGGCCGCTGGGCTCGGCCTCATCAGGAGCCGGAAACACAAGTTCTTCGGGAAGTTGATAGACGGGCATGTTGGAATTTTGGATTTCTGATTGCGGATTTCGGATTTAAAACACGGAGAATTCCGGACAATCCAAAATCCGCAATCCAAAATATCAAAAGATTTATCAGCATAGGCGAAAACCAGATGCCGCTTTTCGGCTCCCGCAGGTGCAGGCTCATCAGCATCGGGCGCAAGGTCTATGGTCACCGTACCGCCGGCGGCCAATGCGCCGAACAGTATCTCATTTGACAGCGCGTCCTTTATCTCAACCTGCATGAGCCGCGCCAGGGGCCGGGCGCCGTATTCCGGGCTGAAGCCGTTGCGGGCAAGCCAGTTGCGGGCCGCAGGGCTGAGCTGCGCGGTCACTTTTTTTGCCGTCACCTGAGCCTGCACTTCGCTGAAAAACTTATCCACTATCTGCTCCATGATCTCGATGGAGAGAGGATTGAAGGTGATCATCTCATCGAGACGGTTTCGAAACTCGGGGCTGAACAGCTTTTCAATGGCTTTTTTGCCCTTGTCGGCGCTCACATCCCGCATGCTGCCGCCAAAGCCGATATTGGCCGTTGCCATTTCCCGGGCACCGGCATTGGTCGTCATCAGCAGCACCACATGCCGGAAATCGGCCTTTTTGCCGTTATTGTCGGTCAGCGTCGCATAGTCCATGATCTGGAGAAGAATATTGAAAATATCGGGATGCGCCTTCTCGATCTCGTCCAGCAGCAGCACGCTGTGCGGGTGCTTGCGTATATCGTCGGTGAGCATGCCTGCCTGCTCGAAACCCACATAGCCCGGAGGCGCGCCGATCAGCCGCGCCACGGTATGCTTTTCCATGTACTCGCTCATGTCGAAGCGCACGAAATGAATCCCGAGCACCTGCGCCAGCTGCTTTGCCGCCTCGGTTTTCCCCACGCCCGTGGGGCCCATGAGCAGGAATGACCCGATGGGCTTGTCCGGAAGCCCCAAACCCGCCCGGGAGCGCTTGATTGCCTTGGCAAGGCTTTTGATGGCAGGCTCCTGGCCAGAAAACCCGGGCGCAGAGCTCCTGCTCGATATTCTGTATTGCGATTTTGTCAGACGAGGTGACGCTGCGGGTTGGAATTTTTGCCATGCGCGCCACGACCTTTTCAATATCTTTGGGTCCGATCACCTTATGCGACTTGCCTTCATGGCGCAGGTTGAAAATAGCGCCGGTCTCATCAATCACGTCGATGGCCTTGTCGGGCAGAAAACAGTCATTGATATGCTTGGCCGACAGCTCGGCTGCTGCCTTCAGAGCGCCGGGGCTGTAGCTCACGCCATGATGCTTTTCATAATAAGGCTTAAGCCCTTTCAGAATCTCAATGGTTTCGTCAACGGAGGGCTCCATTACTTCGATCTTCTGGAAGCGGCGCGCCAGGGCCCGGTCTTTTTCGAAATGGTTTTTGTATTCCTCGTAGGTCGTCGAGCCGATGCAGCGCAGATCGCCAGAAGCGATGACGGGCTTCAAAATATTTGACGCGTCCATGGAGCCGCCGCTGGTGGCGCCGGCGCCCACGACCGTGTGAATTTCATCGATAAACAGTATGACGCCCTTTTTGGCTTCAAGCTCCTTGATCACCGCTTTGAGACGCGCCTCGAAGTCGCCCCGAAACTTGGTTCCCGCAAGCAGGGTGCCCATATCAAGGGAGTAGATTTCAGCGCCGAGAAAGGGTTTGGGCACATCGCCCTGCACGACCTTGAGCGCCAGTCCCTCGGCAAGGGCTGTTTTCCCCACGCCCGCATCCCCGACATAGAGCGGATTGTTTTTTACGCGGCGGTGCAGCACCTGCAGCGTGCGCTCAAGCTCGGGGGCCCGGCCGATGAGCGGATCAATATGCCCGGAGCGGGCCTTTTCAATAAGGTTTACGGTATAGCGCTCAAGGGCGCTCTGGCCCGGCTTGGCCTTTTTCTTGTCATCGGCGGTATCGTCCTGTGCTTCGCGCCGCTCCAGCGCGCACTGCGGCTCATCCTCTGACTCGACGGACTGCGACACGCCATGAGAAATATAGTTGAGAATATCGAGCCGCGACAGGCCATGAGATTTTAAAAAATACACGGCATAGGAGCCCTCCTCCTCGAAAATCGAGGCAAGCACATCTCCTGCGTCCATCTCGATTTTTTCCGCGGCCTGCACATGCATCATGGCGCGCTGCAGCACCCGCTGCACGCCGATGGACTGAATGATCTCCTTGGCGGCGCCTTCGGCAAATTTTTCGATCTTATCGGAAAAAAACTCCTCAAGCTGAGTTTTCAGCTCGTTGATATCGGCTCCGCAGCTGCGCAGTATGCGGCTCCCCATGTCGTCATAGAGCAGTGCATACAGCAGGTGCTCGACGGTGAGCATTTCATGCCGGCGCTTCTGCGCTTCACGCACAGCAGCGGCAAAAGCCATTTCCAGTTCTTTTTTAATCATATCAGACTTCTTCCATACTGCATTTCAGCGGATAATTGTGTTCATGAGCCAGATGGTGCACCATTGCCACTTTGGTTTCCGCAACTTCTGCGGTATACACGCCGCACACCCCCATGCCGTTGCGATGCACATTGAGCATTATCTGCATGGCTTCGGCAGGCGGCTTGCTGAAAACAACCTCGAGAATCTGCACGACAAAATCCATGGTCGTGTAATCATCATTATGCAGCAGCACGCGAAACTGCGGCGGCTCGTTAAGCTCGGTTGTGTCCTCGACGCGATCTTGAAATTCCGGGGTCTTTCCGGTGCCCATGGCTCAATCTTCAGTTTCGGTTTCAATGTACTTGTCATACTACTTATAACATAATCTATTTTGGCTGAGTGTCAATAGCGCGAAACTCCGGTTGCCGTAATCGAAAAAAGTACAGTATAATGGCCCGGCTGTACAGTAAAAAGATTACTCAGGGACGAGGGTTCAGGAGTCAGGGGAACAGCCTGTAGGCATTGCAGGCTGTAGCAGGTGCAAAGGCGCAAGACAGAAGCCAGTCGGCTGCGGCGGGCAGAATTTAGAATCCGAACTTTGAACAGTTACAAAAAGAGCTGCCATGGAACTCAATGACTTCGATTACAACCTGCCCAAAGAGCTGATAGCCCAGCAGCCTCTGGACCGGCGCGACACCTCGCGTTTGATGGTGCTCAGGCGCGACAGGCAGACGGTCGAGCACCGGTCTTTCTCAGATCTGCCCGCATACCTGCGGCCGGGCGATGTGCTGGTGGCAAATGACACGCGCGTGATCCCGGCGCGTCTGTACGGCCGTAAGGAAACGGGCGGCTGGGTGGAAGTATTTCTGCTCAAGGCCCTGCCGCCGGAGCAGGAAGGCGGACATATCTGGGAATGCCTCATAAAGAGCAAGCGCCGTATCGAGCCCGGCATGCGCATACTGTTCGATGACAACTTAAGCGCCCGGGTGCTTGACCGCGCCAGTGATGAGGCATGGCGCGTGAGCCTCGCCTGCACCGGTGATCTGTACGGGGTACTGCAGCGCATCGGCATAACGCCCCTGCCGCCCTATATACGGCGGCAGCGCGGCACTGAGGCCAGCGGCGACCGGCAGCGCTAC
This sequence comes from uncultured delta proteobacterium, assembly GCA_963718965.1. Lineage (GTDB taxonomy): Bacteria > Desulfobacterota > WTBG01 > CAIYCZ01 > CAIRTM01 > CAIWCT01. The sequence continues at coordinate 118,796 of CAVRBJ010000029.1, forward strand.
CAGACCGTGTATGCCGCCCGCGACGGCGCTGTTGCCGCCCCCACCGCAGGCTTTCATTTCACACCGGAGCTGATCGAAAAGCTGCGGCAGGCGGGAATCGAGACCGTATTTGTAACCCTGCATGTGGGCTATGGCACGTTTCAGCCCATACGGGAGGATATTGTGGAGCGCCACACCATGCATACCGAGGCTCTTTCCGTATCGCCGGAAACAGCCGAAGCTGTCAACCGGGCCAGGGCTGAAAAGCGGCGGATTATCGCTGTCGGGACCACAAGCACGCGCGTGCTTGAAAGCATGACCGATGAAAAGGGCTTGCTCCGAAGCGGTGAAGGCGAAACCGGTATTTTTATCTATCCCGGCTACCGCTTCAAGGCCCTGGACGGCCTTATCACCAATTTTCATGTGCCCAAATCAAGCCTGCTGCTGCTCGTATCAGCCTTCGCGGGCCGCGACTTCATTCTGCGCGCTTACGCAGAGGCCGTGGAGCAGCGCTACCGCTTCTTCAGCTATGGCGATGCCATGCTGATTCTTTAAGGCAAACGCAATAAGGGCGGCTATTTTAGATCAAAATCCCCGCTAACCCCCCTTTGCTGCGCAGCCTTTGCCAAAGGCAAATCAAAGGGGAGGATTTTTTTGCCCCCCCCTCCTTTTTTAAAGCGAAATTAAAGGGGATTTTAACCAGCCCCTCCCTCTTTTCTGTGAAGCGGTACTTAGGTAGTCTTTGTCATTCAACAAACACTGTCTTGAACCCGTTCCCATGGGCTGTTTCAAGCTGCCTGCGGTCGGAGGTAACAAATGGGAGGGAAAGCTGCATGGCTTCCTGGAAATATCAGCGCCGAGGCAATATGCAGGGCATCAAGCGATCGGATGGGAAAGCCTGCGACGATCTGCTCGGCCTTTGCAAGCACATCATCGGTCAGCCGGATAATTTCAATATGGGCAAGGCTTTCACGAATTTTATTAATCAGCATCTCAAATTCACGGGTTTTCAGCTCACCGGCATGCTTTTTCCTGGACAGTGCTGAAAAACATTCAACCGACACTAACGCCGATGCAATAATCCGGTGCTTTTTAACTAACTCCCGCGCCTGAACCGATCCTGATTCCTTCACGAAAATTTTCAGATACGTGCTTGTATCGAAATAGACCCAGTGTTGCACCATCACAGCCTTTCAGTGCGCTCGTCGATAATAAGGCTGGAAACGGCCTTGCCCGGCAGGGCAACCGGCGTGGGCGGTTTGGGTTGCCCTGTGCCGCGCTTGAGAACGCCCCTATCTTCCAGTGCGTTCAGCCGCTCTTCCATGGTATCCTCTTTAGGAGTAACCGGGCGTATTGCCGCAATCGGTACGCCGCGCTCGGTGAGCACGATCTCCCGGCCTTTTTTCACGAGCTTAATATATTTAGAAAAATGCATATTCGCTTCCCGCAGTCCTACCTGCATGGCATATCCTCCTCAAATGTAGTTACATGCCTACATGTAGTACATATTGCGCATGTTCACAAGCGTATTTTTCGACCGGAATCGGCGTCAACGCTTCATTACTAGTTGCGCCGGTGTTTTTTATAATACCCGATCAGCCCGTTGGTGGAGGAGTCGTGGCTGGTGACAGGCCCGTCGCCTTCAAGCTCGGGCAGAATTTTTGTAGCAAGCTCTTTCCCCAGCTGCACGCCCCACTGATCAAACGAGCAGATGCCCCAGATGATGCCCTGCACGAAAACCTTGTGCTCGTACATGGCGATAAGCGCCCCCAGCGTGTGGGGGTCGAGCTTTGCAAACATGATGGAATTGCTGGGCCGGTTGCCTTCAAAAACGCGGTGGGGGGCAAGCCGGTCGATCTGTTCTTGGGCCATCCCCTGAGCTGCAAGCTCCGCGCGCACCTGCTCGCCGGTCTTCCCGTTCATGAGCGCCTCGGTCTGGGCGAAAAAATTCGACAGCAGCAGGCCGTGGTGCCCGCCAACGGGATTGTGCGACACGGCAGGGGCAAGAAAATCGCAGGGCACGATCCTGGTGCCCTGGTGCAGGAGCTGGTAAAAAGCATGCTGGCCGTCGGTGCCGGGCTCGCCCCAGATGATCGGGCCCGTTGAGCATGAAACAGGGTCGCCGCCGCGCGTCACGCTTTTGCCGTTTGACTCCATGTCGAGCTGCTGAATATAGGCCGGCAGCCGCCGCAGGTACTGGTCATAGGGCAGTATGGCATGCGTATCGCAGCCGAAAAAATTGCTGTAGAGAATGCCCGTGAGGGCAAGAATAACGGGAATGTTGCGCCGCAGGTCGGCTTCGCGGAAGTGGCAGTCCATGGCATAGGCGCCGGCCAGAAACTGCTCGAAATTATCCATGCCCACGGCAAGCGCCACCGGCAGCCCGATAGCAGACCAGACCGAGTACCGGCCGCCCACCCAGTCCCAGAACTCGAACATATTCTCCGTGTCGATGCCGAACCGCCGCCACCTCGGCCGTGTTGGTGGAAACAGCCACGAAATGCCGTGCTACCGCAGCCTCATTGCCGGTTTTTTCCATAAACCACTGCCGCGCCGTGCGGGCATTTGTCATGGTTTCAAGGGTGGTGAAGGTCTTGGAGGCGACAATGAACAGCACGGTCTCGGGATTCACCCGGCGCAGGGTTTCGGCCATATGCGTGCCGTCGATATTGGATACAAAATGCATGGCAAGATCGCGCCTGCCATAGGGCGTGAGGGCCTCGGTGACCATGGCCGGTCCGAGATTCGACCCGCCGATACCGATATTTACGATATCGGTAATGGGCCTTGCCCGTATGGCCCGTCCAGGCGCCGCTGCGCACCGCTTCGGAAAACCTGCGCATGTTAGCAAGCACGGTCAGCACCCCCGGCATCACATCCCTGCCGTCTACCAGCAGGGCGCTTTTCGAGCGCTTGCGCAGGGCCGTGTGCAGCACCGGGCGATTCTCGGTGATGTTGATGTGTTCCCCTGAAAACATCCGCTCGATCCAGCCTGCAAGATCGCACTCCCGGGCAAGCTGCAGAAGCAAATCAAGGGTTTTCTCCGTCATCAGATTTTTTGAAAAATCACACAATATGCCTGCACCCTCTATGCTCATCGTCTCAAAGCGGTGCGCATCCCGGACAAAAAGTTCTTTTATGGTTGTGTTGTTAAGCTCCTGTGCGTGAAAGGCAAGAGCCTGCCACAAAGGCGCTGTTGTGGTTTGCATACATTTACCTTTCCTTAAAGGATGAAAACCTGTTATACTTCATTGTGCCAAAGCGGGCCTAACAAAGCAATTGCTTTTTATGCGCGCCTTTTAACTTTGTTTTAATCTAAAATTTATTAAAAATATTAAAATAAATATTTCCATGGCTGAAACCAGCAAGACACAAGAAAAACGATGGGATATGCGTGAACTGCGGCAGGATCTGGGTCTGGCCCTTGCCAGTTGCCTCAATATCTCACCGCTTGTCGCGCAGGTACTGATAAACCGCGGCATTGAAACGCCCGAAGCGGCTCATTCCTTTCTTTCTGCACGCCTGACAGACCTGCACTCCCCCCTGCTCATGAAAGATATGGGCCGGGCAACAGAGCGCATTGCAGTTGCTCTGGCCAGAAAAGAAAAAATCTGCATCTGCGGCGACTATGATGTAGACGGCATCACTGCTACAACGGTTATTTTGCTTTTTCTTGAAAGCGCCGGGGCACAGGTTGCATTTCATATCCCCAGCCGCCTGACCGAAGGCTATGGCATGAGCATGGCCACGGTAAAAAAACTGCATGCAGACGGCATATCTCTCATCATCACGGTCGACTGCGGCGTTTCAGCCTTTGATGAGGTGGCCTGCGCCCGGGCCCATGGCATTGATGTCATCGTCACCGACCACCATGAGCCCCCCGACCAGCTGCCCGAGGCCTATGCCATCATAAACCCGAAGCAGCTTGACTGCCCGTTTCCCTTCAAGGGGCTGGCGGGCGTGGGCGTAGCGTTTAACCTGGTGATGGCCCTGCGAACAAAGTTGCGCGACAACCGGTTCTGGCAAAACGGCCGGGAGCCCAATCTTAAGAACTATCTTGATCTTGTAGCCCTCGGTACCATTGCCGATATGGTGCCCATGCTTGATGAGAACCGTATTTTTGTTCGCAACGGGCTTGAAATACTGGGGCAGGGATGCAGGCCCGGCATAAAGGCACTTAAAAACGTGTGCGGAATCCCCGACGGGCCTGTTGCTGCCAACATGATAGGCTTTCGCCTTGCCCCCCGGCTCAATGCCGCGGGCCGCATGGCTGAAGCCGACCTGTCGGTTCGGCTGCTGCGCACCGGTAATGAGGATGAAGCCATGGCCATGGCCCGCAAAATCGATGAAGAGAATACGCGGCGCCAGCAGCGCGAGCGCAGCATACTTTCCGAAGCCAGGAACATGGTCAAACAGTATGATGAGCTGCCCGATTCCCTTATTCTTTCATCTCCGGGCTGGCATCCCGGCGTCATCGGCCTGTGCGCTTCGCGCTTGAGCGAAGAATTCAGCTGCCCTGCCATTCTTTTTGCCGTCGACGAAAAAAGCGGCGAATGCAAAGGGTCGGCACGCACGGTCAAAGGCTTCGACCTCTACGGCGCCATCAAGAAGTGCTCCTCAATGCTCAAGGCATTCGGCGGCCATCGCGACGCGGCTGGCCTGACGGTTCATATGGACAACATGTCCTCTTCATGCAGGCATTCAATACCATTGTGCGCGAACAGTTCGCCGCCAATGACTACAGCCCCATGCTGGCCATCGACGCAGAGATACCCCTGGGCGAGCTTTCCCACACCATGCTCGAACAGATAGAATCGCTTGCGCCGTTCGGCGCCGGCAATGCCGAGCCTGTTTTTTCCAGCCGCGAGATTAAAATCCTACAGCTCCATGGTTGTAGGCAATGGCCACCTGAAGCTGAAAATTAAGGAAGACGGCCAGTTCTTCGACGCTATCGGCTTCAATATGGGAGCACGCTACAGTCTGAGCAACGCGGCGATCCGCCTGGCCTTTGTCCCGCAGTTCAATAGCTACAATGGCCAGAAGCTCGTTCAGCTCAATCTTCGGGATATTAAAAGCATGTGATGCCCCCCCGCGTAGCAGGGCTTTCAAGGCAGGCTTCCGATACCTCTGTGTTGCGCACTAAAGCCTGGTAAAAAAACCCTCAAGTATGCTATAATCAGAAACATCCGTTCAACCTGCGCTGT
>CAVRBJ010000030.1:0-170133 GCA_963718965.1 uncultured delta proteobacterium
ACAGGCAGCTCGGGATCGGCTCTGTCGCCTTTGACGATCTCCCCCTTTTCCCTGATATCCATAAGATCAATGCCGCCGTCAATTGCACTGCACATATCGGCAGGACTCATTTTCATGACGGCATGGCAGTCATCGCGAATGCCGCATTCATAAAATACTTTGCTGTCTTTTACCAAACGGTAAGCTCTTCAGCGCCAAGCATCATGCCGACCTTGTGATCTTTAAAGTCAGTAAGCATTTCCTGCGCGGCTTCGTCAACATTGGCAAATTCCGCACCCTGCTTAAAAATTTCTTCTAGAGTCATGACATAACCCCCTTCCGCATTTTAGAAAAAAAGGTCAAGAATTGTTTCAGTGTTATTTTTTTCAGCAACGGGTTTAAGCGGGCCTGCTAGAGCTTTTTGAAAGTGGCTGCGAAGTATTTTCCTGACAGCCGGCACCTTCCTATCGATTTCCGTTTGCTTTTCCTGATCTGATACTGCTTCGGCAGCCGGAATGAATTCGCAATACTGTTTCAAATAGTCAAGATGAGGGGCAAGCGCTGCCAGGCGTAGCCCATCTTTTTCTATCAATGTTTTTGCCCCAGTATAAATTATAGAGCATGCTGACCGCAGTTCGTCATCTTCCTCCGGGCAGATACCGGCAAGACTGGCAAACTTTTCCCATTCCGGGCCCATGAGCTCTAAAAACCTGATGCGGTACTCTTCATCAACAAAAGAGTCTACGGTGGGCAAAAAATCGACAAGATGCGTAATTTCTCTCTCCCGCTCCTCCCAGCGCGAAAAAAATATCGGTAATGCATATTTGCGGCCCGGGATTATAATACACATGCCATACTGGAGACGGTCATTGATGCAGAGGTTTGCAATACAGATTTTTTCAATTTTTTCCATGCTGAAGAGTTGAAAATTTCCACTGCACCCGGAAACGCTAAGATTGAGAACATCAGATATTTCCCTGCCTTGCCAGTTTTTTATTTCAGAAGCGCCAAGCTGACTGATCTGTAAGGTCATTTTTTCAAAATACGGTGCCCATGCCATAGCGTCCATCTCCCTTTAAAAGATAAGGCTGACAAAAAGCAGATGCTTTTCTTCGCCGAATATTTTTTTTATCACCTCTCCGCCCGGATCGCGATCGCGGTAGATTTTCTGAAGCATTTTTTTTCGTTTCAAGACTTCCCGCTTATAGCCGCTATCACGCATGGGCTCAGCATTGCTCAGCATCTCAAGCCACAGCCGGGCATAGGCAACGATTGCGTCAACAATTTTATAGCGGTTATCAGTTTCCTCTATATTGCCATCAAGGGGATAGGGGGAAAGGGAGGCCCGGGCCCAGGGCCAGGGCCCGTAGCGTCTTTGTACGAGACAGCGGCCCTCTTTTGTCAGACCGGGGATGGTGCGGAATTCGCGCCAGATGTCCGCAAGCGGATCAAGATATTTTTTCCGGTACTCAGGATGCACGGTAACATCGACCAGCGGCATCATGTCAAGGGTGATGCCGAGCCGGGTCGCAAATTCGTCAAACTCGCAGGCAAGCACAGGAAGATCATAATCATCACTGGCGGTGAGGTTCAGCGCACAGTATTTTGCCCGGTTCATGTAGCCGAGTTCCCCGATGGTTATTTTTTCTATCTTGTCAGAACCTTTAATCTGGTAGGCTTTATAAAAGCCGCTTGACAGTGCGGTTTTAAATTCAGCAGCCGGCTTTGTATCCATGCCCTGATAGGTTTCAAGGGGTATAAGCTCAAGGCCTTCAAAAAGCTTGTGGCGGCCCGTTATTTCATCAGCAAAATGGATCATGTCCTTGAAGTCGACCCGTGCCATAGCTGCTCTCCCGTAAAAAGTGGTTATATTTCTTTATAGTTTGGTTATATAATTTTTCATTTTTAAATGCAATTAAATTGCGCAGTCTTTCTTAATATGATATTCAAACAGTAGAATCGGTTAATGCAGAGCATGAGCGGTCAGGGAACGACCGCTCTGCACCGGCTGAATTATTTTACCGTATAGTACAGATCAATTTGGTGTGTTTTCAGGTTTTATCAAACCAGGGCTGACGCCAGAGAATGCAACTTTGAATATATTGAGGTGTTTTACAACCAGGAGCTCAGGCCCTCTGCTGTGAACTGTTTATCACCTATTCCTTTTGAACTGCTTCCAAAAGCCGCCTAACTGGTTGTCCTTTTTTTTCGGGGCAAGATCATCGATAGACTGAGGTACCCTACACACCAATTTAGGAGGGCGCATGAAAAAGCACCAAAGGATCTCGGGCTTATTGCTGCTACTGATTATGGCCATACTCTGCATACCGCTGGCATGCGAAAAGAAGGAAAAGATAGGGGTTATCTATATTCTTCATGGCGGCATGGATGAGTATAAGCCGCAGTTTTTGTGGGATGCTTCGGTCCATCAGTTTTCCTTCGACCATAACCACCCCGTATATACGTCGATAATCTGGAATTCAGCCTGGTGGCCAACGGTGTTGACATCTGAGGAGTCTGTTAAGTTTATCAGGAAGTATGCGTTTGAATACGAGCGCATTGGCGGAACCGATCCCTTTCAGAAGCTTTCCGATAAACAACTGTCCGATATGAAAGCCGCCCTGAACAAGAACAAGGAGGGCCTTAAATTTGAAGTTGAGTTCGCCTCATGGATGGCAGGAGACCGCCCGGGCAACTATCCTTATCCACGGTTTCTGTACAACGGCCCCGGGGGCAAACCTGATAAATGCACCTACTGCGGCGAAGGCGAAGCTGGCGGGCCGTGGGCTGGCTGCGATCCGGAGCGCTTCAATATTGACGGACCGGTAGAGCGGCTCTTGAAAAAAGGGGTGTCCCGCATTATTGCCATTGACATGGCCGTGGGAGGAGTGCGCTTTTACAAGCCCTTTGATGTTGTCCAGATGACAAAACGGGCCATGCAGGACTATGACAACGGCAGGGGCACAACGGTGCCGCTCCTGTGGGTTAACGATTACGGCAATGTAATGGAGCGCTCCTATCCCCTGGAGCCGGAGGGCTGGACCGCTTTTTCGCCTGCTCCGCCCACACTTGACAGCCACGTTGTATTAAACGGGTGCCCAAATCCTGTTGCCGAAGACCCTGATTTGGCGCTTCTGCATGTGGAGGGCATAGAAGCAGGGATGTCTGGTGCTGTTAATGACGAGGACACCGCCGTACTTTTGTTTAACCACGGTCTGTTCCGTGCGGCCCGCCGCTATTTTGATCCAAAGATAGATGACACCGTGGCGCTGAACAAAAACATCAAGGCCCTGATGCTTGAGCGGCATCCTGGAATAAATCCTAATAATATCATAGGGGCCTTCGGCGGCGTCAGGGAGATAAACCCTGTAAACAAAATCTATGAGCGCACACGGGAAATGCGCGGTGAAGACCTCGCGCACAGCTACCTGCATGAATCCGAACAGGACATGCCGGGCGACGAATGGGGCTACCGGTACTGGGATGCCCTTGAATATCTGAAGAACCGGGGCATTAAGCACATTGTGGTCAGCTTTCCGCAGGTTGTCACCGATTCCGTTCTTACAACAGTTGAGTACTATAATCAGATCGGAAAAGAGATCGGGACAAAGACGTGGCTCTACTCCGGCACAGGTAATTTCGAGACCTATCCAGGGGTGGGGCATCCTTTTGCTGATTACTGGGGAAACTGGGTGGATACGGACTGCGGAGGTGAAGCATGCTGTTTTGAAATGGGTGGATGCGACGACGGCAGGCCCTATCCTCCGCCGCGCCAGCAGCCCATAACTCAGGCCCGGCAGGACATGGACCCTTCTCTTGCCTATGATCTCAGCGATTATGGCCATCTCGGCTATGACCCGGTAATAGGACCGCCCGACCCGAACGCTCCGGTTCAGGAGCAGTATACGGGAACCTGGTCGATGTATGTTCCGCCCGGCGATGATCCGAAGATGGGGAAGCTGCTTGCAAAACATGTGCTCAAAGCGGCGATTAATCCCATGGTATATATTACCAACGGCGAAATTGAAAAAATTACGGATAAGCAGAGCATAACCTGGCAGGCGAACGTGGCAGGCGGGTACCCGGATTACCAATACGAATGGTTCATAAAGAAGGATGGTGCAGCAGACTGGACAGCAGCGGGTGACAATAGTGCGTCCTGGATATGGACCCCTGCTTCAGGTGCAGCCGGAACATATGCAATTCGGTGCAAGGTGACCGATTCTAAAACACATACCGGCGAGGTTATCTGGAAAGGGTTTGTCGTTTCCGGTTTGTAATAAAACAACACTGTATTTGAGGAGAGCATTATGGAAAAGGTACGGATACTCCGGGTCATATCGTTTGCTGCGCTGCTCTGCGTTATGGTTGTGACTTTTCAGCAATGCAAGCCAAAAGAGCCGCCATTAAAGTCAATCCCCATGCAGATCGTTTCCGGGATTCCCATCTGGGTTGCCGGGGACAATGATACCGCAAGCCCGGAGACCATCAAAGGCAGGGATCAGCTTGTTGACGCTCTGGATGCAGCCTTTGCCCGCGTTCTGGACAGCGGAAAATTCAGGGAGATCATTAACAGCGATCCGGTTGCCGGGCCTCTTGTTATCAATATCGGGGACTGCTATCCAAGAATAACGGATGACGGGGACGAAATTTACCCGTTTCCTGAAAATCCGACAGGGGTTCTTGCAACCATACTGGCCGGCAAAAGGATCAGATTGGGGCTGTTCGATGTGGCCAATATGCCGCCGGGCACTTTTCATGTCTTTGATGATTTCAACCCCGCTCTTATGCAGGCAATTATCGATGAGCTTGGCAAGGGCTACGGCCTTCCAGCCTCTCCCGACCCGGGCGCACTCCAGATAGTCCCGGTCCTCATATACCCGCCGAGCAGCAGTTTAGTTTTTACCGGATTGAATAACGGCGACTATGACATTACCGACTTTCTCGGGGCGCTGGGAGCAACGGCGTCAGTCAACGGGGTAGAGGCGAGACGAAGGAAACTGGCACGTTTCACCTGCACAGCCTTTGGCACCCCGTGGTACATTCATGTAAGAAATGATTCAACATACAAAACATTCGATGATGTCGTGGCGGACACGACCGCTGACATATGCGTGGGGCAGCTTTCCGCACGGCTCTCAGAGGACTATTTTAAAAATGCCAAAAGCATAACGCAGGTATTTGAAGAAGATGACCTGATAAAGTGCAGCGAGGGGGTCATGGACGGGACCTACGATGCCTATCTGCACTTTGACCCTGTGCCGTATTGCGATAATGCTACCTGTAGAGCAGGGAAATAGATACCGCCGCATTGATAAATATAAATAACGGATGATGTATACTCGCCTTAAAAAAGAATTTAGCTGGTTAATCCGAGAACACAACAAACAGCCTGGCCACTATATGCAGTGGTCAGGCTGTTTCTCTAAAAGTCCACACTGCGTCAGCGTTTTGACATCAGAGCAACTCTGGATTTATTACATGATACTTCTGGTAACATTGCCATTGTCTGATGAAATCAAAATTATTTTATGAAAACTGTTAGTTTACATCCAAATTTATACATAGATATGTGTCTTGAGAAATACTCTTTCCGGTTTGCCTGACTTTACAGGGTGGGCTGCGTCCACCCTGACATTTTTTTACAATAACCCACCGCCGCAACGCATCCCGGCCACCGGTTTTCCATAAAAGTGAAGGTCTTTTATTGATTTATGTATTGACACCCACCGTGCTTTGGGCCTATACTTCTACACCTTTAAATTTTTTTCACAGCAGAGAAAAGACGCTAATACGTGTTTACAGGCCTTATCGAGGATGTTGGAAAGATACAAAGAATTGCTCCCCGACGCAGCGGCATGGAGCTTTCCATATCGTGCGGCCTGCCGACAGACGAAATAAAGCCCGGCGACAGCATAGCCGTTGATGGCGCATGCCTCACGGTTACCAGCATTCAGCCCCAGGGCTTCAGTGTCGACGTATCTTCCGAGACCCTCCAGCGCACCACGCTGGGAAGGAAACGAGCAGGCGACCGGGTGAATCTCGAGCGGGCGCTGCGGCTCGGCGACCGGCTCGGCGGGCATTTGGTATCGGGCCATATTGACGGCCTCGGCGTGCTCGGCACCCGGGAAAAATCGGGCGAATTCATCAGGCTGGTGTTTGGCGCGCCTGAGCAGCTGCTTAAATATATTATCGAAAAGGGTTCTGTTGCTATTGACGGCATCAGCCTCACGGTCAATTCGGTCACCGGCCGCGACTTCAGCGTCATGATCATTCCGCATACGCTTGAGAAAACAACCCTTGCCGGCAAGGGCTCTGGCGACCAGGTGAATGTCGAAAATGACCTGATTGGAAAATACGTTGAAAAACTTTTGGGCAAGCGGGACGCCGACACAGGCATAACGCTGGATTTTCTGGCAAAACATAATTTTACCTGAAGGACAAAAGATGTCGGTACAAATTGAACGAGTAAAAAAGGCTATCGAAGAGATCAGAAGCGGCAGAATGGTCATCTTAACAGATGATGAGAGCCGGGAAAACGAAGGCGATCTGACCATGGCTGCCGAGATGGCAACCCCTGAGACCATTAATTTCATGGCCAAGTATGGCCGCGGGTTGATCTGCGTGTCGCTGACTGAAGAGCGCTGCAAGCAGCTCAATCTGCCGCTCATGGTCACTGACAATACGGCGCAGTTTCAGACGGCCTTTACCGTATCGGTTGACGCGCGCAAGGGCGCGACAACAGGCATATCGGCATCAGACCGCGCAAATACCATACAGGTGTGCGTTGATGATGCAGCACAGCCGGAAGATCTGTGCCGGCCCGGCCATATTTTTCCACTGCAGGCCATGAAGGGCGGCGTGCTGCGGCGCGCCGGGCAGACGGAAGGCTCGGTTGATCTGTGCCGTCTGGCGGGGCTGAAGCCCGCCGGCGTGATATGTGAGATCATGAATGAAGACGGCACCATGTCGCGCATGCCGGAGCTTGAAAAGTTCGCAGCCGAGCACAATATTCATATCGTCACGGTTGCCGATATCATTAAATACCGGCTGTCCAAGGAGTCGCTGGTGCGCCGCGTCGTTGAAACCAATCTGCCGACCCGCTTCGGCGGCGATTTCAAGATGATCATTTACGAGAACATTATGGACATTCATCACCATATCGCCCTGGTAAAGGGCGATTGGGAGCCTGAAGATGTTGTGCTTGTGCGGGCCCATTCCGAATGCCTGACCGGCGATGCGCTGGGGTCGGCGCGCTGCGACTGCGGTGAGCAGCTCGAGAATGCCATGCGCATGATTCAGAAGGTCGGCAAGGGCGTCATTGTCTATATGCGGCAGGAGGGCAGGGGCATCGGCTTTCTCAATAAAATGCGCGCCTATGCCCTGCAGGATAAAGGACGGGATACGGTTGAAGCAAATGAAGATCTCGGTTTTGCCGCTGATTTGCGCGATTACGGCATCGGGGCGCAGATTCTGCGGGATTTGGGCATTGCAAAAATAAAGCTTTTGACCAATAATCCTAAAAAAATTATCGGGCTTGAAGCCTATGGCCTTGAAATCGTGGAGCGCATTTCCATAGAAGTGCCCCCGAAACCGCAGAACCTTCGCTACCTTTCTACCAAGAAAGCGCGGTTCGGGCATATGCTCAACATGACCGATAAAAAGCCTGAATAACCCCCAGACAAAGAAAGGGATTGCCATGGCCAAGATTCTCGAGGGAAAGCTATCCGCTGCCGGCCTGCGGTTTGCAGTTATTGTGAGCCGCTTTAATGATTTTGTCGCCGGCCGTTTGCAGGAAGGCGCCATAGACGCCATAGTCCGGCACGGCGGCGATGAAAAAAACATCGAAATCATTAAAGTGCCCGGAGCATTCGAAATACCGCTGATTGCAAAAAAAGCGGCAAAATCAGGAAAGTATGATGCGGTGATCTGCCTTGGCGCTGTTATCCGCGGTGCAACGCCCCATTTCGACTATGTGGCGGCAGAAGTATCAAAGGGCATAGCAACCGTGGGACTTGAGACAGAGATACCCGTTACATTCGGCGTTTTGACGACCGACAATATCGAGCAGGCTATCGAGCGCGCCGGCAGCAAGTCGGGCAATAAGGGCTGGGATGCCGCCGTATCGGCTATCGAGATGGTGAGTTTGCTCAAGGCTTTCTAGTAGTTTTTTATTTTACACTGTTCTTTTACATCCGGAAAGGGTGACTGCTTTGTCACGAAGAAAATCGCGCGAACTGGCCGTTCAGATTCTCTACCAGGTTGAAATGACCGGGTATAAACCTGATGAGGCGCTGGCGTTGCATCTGAATAATTTCAGCCCGCCTGATGAATATCGCGCTTTTGCCGAAATGCTTGTCAGGGGCACCTGCGAGCACCGCAAGGAAATTGACGGGCTGATCGGCAAGACCGCAACAAACTGGTCGCTCACGCGCATAACGCCGGTTGACCGCTGTATTTTGCGTGCGGCGGTCTTTGAGATTATCCACTGCACTGATATTCCCTATAAAGTAACCCTGAACGAAGCCATAGAGCTGGGGAAGAAATTCGGCACGGAAAAGTCAGGCTCCTTCATCAACGGCGTGCTTGATAATGTGCTGGCAAAGCATCCCGAGCTTGAGAAGAAAAACCGGTAGCGTTTCCGTACTACAGTATTTTGATGGCGCCGGCAAGACACATGGAATTGTCTTGCCGGCGCCTTTTTTATGCCATGATGGGTTGGCCCCCATCATGGCTGTACTACGGGATCGGCCGGAGAGGTAATGCACAGTATGCATGTGGTACTGCGGAATTTTATTGAATATCCCGCAACCACTACAGATTGAAAGCGGTACGGATCTAAAAATCTAAAACCTGTGCTGGAATAGCAGTTTTACTGCTTTGGGCTGGTCTATAAAGCTGATTGACTATTGGGCTCTTTGTCTTTTGAGCGTTATTGTCCAACCGGGAGGATTGATGGGTATTGTGAGGAAATCTCTGGTGTCAATTTGTTGTGCATACTCTTTCCATTTCATATCCGAAAAACCTCCGCTGTCTTTGACGAAAACAACCGTCTGCAAAGCAAAAAAACAAAAAATAATTGTCCACACAATTGTTTCAAGCTTATGAAAAGTCGTCACCGCGATACTTGCCCAAAGCAGAAATACCATGGGTAAATAAAAATTTCTTGTGCCAAAGGCAAACGGATCGAGCAGGGAAGGGTTGTGACCGTAGCTGATAGCCGTGGCAAGCAAAAAAATAAATCCGGAAACAAGTGAAACCAGGGCCAGCCTGCTTCCTGAGTGAAAAATTTTTACTGACAAAACGATAAGAAAAACGAGAAGGCCCACCGAAATGGCGATTACTGAAATATCTGGAGCTTTACGAATATAGAACGAAAGAATAGGAAAACAGTATTGGTAGAAAAAGAGCTGAACAAAGCCAAAAAGTGAAGCGCTGGAGTCACCCTGGAGGCGATACACGCTTCCGAAAGCAATCAGTGAAATCATACAGGCTGTCGCGGCGGCCAGTGAGATGCCAAGGAACACAGAACATTCCCGAATGCGCTTCTCCCAGAGAGCCGTCAGCAAAAACAGGGGGCATAGCAGCAGAATAAATGGACCCGTAAACACGCAGAGGATGAGAATTGTCCAATCCAATAGCTCCTTCCATTTCCGTTCACTTTTAGGCGCGCAGAAGATAACCACGGGGAAAAACGTCATCACCCACTGGATGTTGGTCTGATTCATCAATATTTCATTTCCCAGTGGGACCAGGATTGTCGAGAGCACGACGAAAAATTTTGCCGTCGCGTTCAGCGGCAGACGGGCGAATATGTAATACCAGAGCAAAAGATAAACCAACAGGCAGGAGTAGGTGAATAGTGCTGGAATGATTTGATAGGGAAGTCCCAAAATTAATGACACATTTGCCATCATTCGCGGGAAAAGATGGAAGTAGCCGTTTACTCTATAAAAAAGGCTGCGCCAGCCTTCGTTGTAGGCATCGGCAAAAAAACATATCCCGTCCTCCGCATAAAACTGTGGATTTGAGAAAGCATAAGGATGCCTCACGTACAGCGCGGTCATGCAAATAAGCACCGATAAAAAAAGTAGAATCCATGCTTCAGCTTTCATTGTAAGGCTCTGCTCCAAAGACTCCTTTACGACTCGCACGTTGTGCCCTTCTTGGCGGTAAACTTTATCTTGCCGAGCAGCTTATTGATAAGAACTCACTTTGGGATGGGCAGAATATAAAATGGGGTAGACTGTGTGTCAAGGTAAATGCCAGTTATCACATCTTATGGTCACTAATCTGTAAGTTTCCGGGTTTTTATTTGTCCAGTGAGAGAGCCGTAATGTGGAGTATTGTTGAGCATCAGCCACCCGCAATATATTGGTGCGCCACGAAGGTATAAAGCGCTAGCGGATGAAAGTTCCGCCCGAGTAATTATCGGTTCAACCCGGTAGCTATCCAGAAAGACGGAGAGGGA
The DNA here is from genome assembly GCA_963718965.1 of uncultured delta proteobacterium. Taxonomy (GTDB): domain Bacteria; phylum Desulfobacterota; class WTBG01; order CAIYCZ01; family CAIRTM01; genus CAIWCT01. The sequence goes on from CAVRBJ010000030.1 coordinate 10,451, forward strand.
GACCTCCCGGCTGAAGCTCTGGAGACAGAAGTACACCATAAGGGCGGCTGCAAACCGGCAGGCCGTAACGCGAGTGAACCTTGAGCAGGCCTCGAAAGTAAAGATGTGGACGCTCGGTTTGATGAGCGGAGATGGAAAACGGAGTCGTGGAAAGTCGGATTGAGGCGGCAATTTGAAAAGATTGCCATATCAACCGATCAGCTGTAACTACAGCGCCCTTTTTCGACTCTACTGATGCATCTCAAAATAAGATCAGCGGCAGTTGCAGCCAAGGTCCCCGAATAATTAAATTCTTGAAATAAATTTCTTGACTGGAGAAAAAGAATATTATATGTTAAAATAAAATATTCAAATATTGAAATATTGAAATATTTACAGAGGGAGAAAAGCATGAAAAAGCCTGCAATCAGAGAGATGGTTTTGATGGCGGCATTGTTTCTAGCCGTGGCACAGCAGTGTTATGCCCTTCAAAATGTGACATCTGCACCAAACGGTGGCTGGACTACGCTGACTCCAGAGTCAGCTACGGCAGATTGGGCGGCATCCGGTCATGCTGATAACTCGTCAACAGCCTTCAGAGTCTGGGACAGTATTGAAACGGTTAGCGGTGCTTGTGCAAGCTGCCATTCGACACAGGGTTTTTATGAATACTTACTGACAGAAAACAGAACCATCCAGAATCCTCCCCTGTCTGTAGATAATCATAACCTGGGGTGCGCAACATGCCATTCCGATAGAGCAGAAGCCAAGACTTCAGTAATGTTTACCTCATCCGGGGAAACGGTTAACACCCCCGGTACAGCTTCTGTTATCTGTGGCCAGTGCCATCAGGGACGCGCATGGCAGGGCACCGTTGATATCAATATAAAAAAAGGCTATCCGGCAGGGGATAATGCTACCACGATCGATAAAATATCTTCAAAGATCACCTCAACCAACCCGCATTACGCGGCAGCCTTTGCAACTTCTAAGGCAAGCAAGTCGCGGATCGGCTATGATTATGGTGATCTGACGATTGCTGTCGATTCCACCCATCCGGGCGGCACAGACTGCATGGTCTGCCACAACCAGCATTCAACAGAGGTCAAAGTCGGTTCGAACTGCCAGCCCTGTCATGTCTTCAACTCAGTTGCGGATGTCAAGGCTGCTAAGAATTTCGATATTCCAGCACTTGAGTCTGCGCTTTTAGCAATAATTCAGCTCTATGCAGCAGACGACACGACCCTTGACGCAGCCGGTAAAACCAAGGCTAAGGCATGCATCGCATTTAATGCTGTTAATCCGTACTGGTTCTCCGACACCAACTGCGACGGCGTAGCCGACGGCGGCGGGTATAAGTCGTTTACCCCACGGCTTGCAAGGGCATGCTACAACCTCCTTGTGAGCAAGAATGATCCGGGCGGGTTTGCCCATAATAGCGCCTATGTCAGAAATGTGCTTGCCGCCTCTATTGATAGCCTCCTTGCATACAACCCCTATGATACAGATGCTGATGGCGTTTCTGATCCAGTTGACAACTGCCCGAACGCGTATAATCCACTGCAGCGTGATGCCGATGGGGACGGCATAGGCGACGTGTGCGATCCGTCACCGGGCTGCGGCGGCTGCGGCCAAAGTGAATGTGAGTATTTTGATAGTGACAACGACGGGATTCAAGATTATGTGGATAATTGCCAGAGCAATGCCAACCCACTTCAGCTTGATGCCGATAGTGACGGGATTGGTGATGTGTGTGACTCGACACCCGGTTGCGGCGACGGGTGCGGCCAGTCAACCTGTGAGGGGCAGACTGATTCCGACTATGACTTCCATGATAGTGCACATGATAACTGCCCGACCATTTGTAATTACTATCAGCTTGATGCCGACAATGATGGCACAGGCGATGTGTGTGACCCAACGCCCAATTGTGGCGGCAACGGACAGCCTGCGTGTGAGACGGCTTGCACGCCGTTGTAGATGAAATGTAGAAAATGGATATGCTGAAACAAGACGTGCCTGGATAGTTTTTCAATCCTGTGCGGCATAAAGGTCTAACTGCTAGATATAGTGGTTAGGCCTTTTTATTTAAAAAAGTTCCACTGCTTCATATTTAGTGGCTGAACGAAAACCCGGAACCATACATTTGTTGGGTTCGCCCTTATGCCTGTACTTCTTCGTAAGCAATTGTTTTTGCGTTGTTGGTTTGAGGTACGAAACCCAACGGTTTCTTCCGGGCTTAACCCAACCTGCAAATACATGACTTTTCGTTCAGACACTATTTATATGCCAGCAATGCCATATCTCTGCCGGATAATGGGTGAAACAGGGCAAGACCTCATCCTGACCTGCTACTGCTAAAGCACAAGCCTGCAAAACTACGCCCCTTTATTCAAAATAAAGGCGGACGGTTCTGCAGATCATGTCGGGTTTTCATGAAATACATAGGTTGAAAAATTGCTGACCTCGAAATAGACCTTTTTCTCGCCCTGATCCACCTGATAGTTGAAATTCGCGTCGATATACCCGTAGCCATAGCGGTATGCACGGGCTTCGCGGTCGCCGGTTCCGAGGGCTGTCGACATTTTATCGATTTTGATAAACCGCTTCACGAGCTTGTCGCCGGCATAGATGTCCAGCACGCCGTCGGTGCCGGTCCAGTTCTGTATGCTGCGGCTGATGCGGTTCTGCGACTCCTGCGTACAGGCGGCAAAGCACAGGGCCAGGGTGCAGGCGGCAACAGATAATAACAATTTTCGTTTCATGATGTTGCTCCCTTAGTAAAGTTTCCCCACAAACAAGTGGGCAATATTAAAAATTATACATGAAAAATATGCCTGTTCCATCCCCCTTAGAAAAAGGGGGATACATGGGTTTTTTTTTGAAGCCGGACAAATCCCCCTAACACCCTTTGCTAAAGGGGGAATTATTTTCGCGCCCTTTTTAGCAGGAAGTTGTACTTAATCAAGTTTCGGCAGCGGCGTGTCCTTGGTCGGCACCGGAAGAATCGGGTACTCTACCTTGGGCTGCACGCCCGTGGTTGTTTTCAAAAAGTCGGCAATTTTTTCAATCTCGTCCTGCGACAGCTTGATGCCCAGCTGAGCCGCGCTCATGATGCCCACAGCCTCCTTCAGGCACCAGACTTTGCCTGAATGGAAATAGGGGGTGGTGAGCTCGATATTGCGAAGCGATGGGGATTTGAACACATACTGATCCGACTCCGAGCCCGTGAGCTTGAAGCGTCCCGTGTCGCCTGCGGTGATTTCCGTTTTTGGCTTTTCCATAACTCCAAAAGGGAAATAGCCCGTGCCGCCCATATTGATACCGCCATGGCAGGATGCGCAGCCCTTGTTCATGAACAGCTGCAGCCCGTCCTGCTCGCGGGCCGTCAGGGCTTTCCCGTCGCCCTTCAGGAACTTGTCAAAAGGGGAATCGGGCGTTAGGAGCGTCGCCTCGAACGCCTCGATTGCCTTTGCCATGGTGTCGAATGTCAAGGGGGTTTTCTCGGCGCTGAAGGCTTTTTTGAAGGCAGAAACATACCCGGGCATGCTTTCAAGGGTCTTTACCACCTGCTCGGGAGTATTGCTCATCTCGACCGATGCCTGCACCGGCCCTTTGGCCTGCTGCATCAGATCGGTGGCGCGGCCGTCCCAGAACTGGGCGATGTTGAATACCGAGTTGAGCACGGTCGGAGAATTGCGGCCGCCCTTCTGCCATTTATGCCCTATCGAGGTTTCCTGAAAATCGGCGCCGCCAAGGCCCAGATTATGGCAGGTGTTGCAGCTGATAAGGCCGCTGCGTGAAAGCCGCGGGTCGAAGTACAGCATGGTGCCAAGGGCAATTTTTTCCGGCGTCACGGGATTATGGTCGATGGCCGGAGGCGCTTTGGGGATCGGTTTGAACAGGGCCTGCGCCTGCTGCATGACCGGGTCGGGCCCTGCGGCAAAAGATGCAGAGACCCCGACAAGAATAATGGCAGTGACAACGGTGACGACTGTTTTCATGGCATGCCTCCTTTTAAATTTTATGATTTCGCAATATTTGAGCATCTGCCGCACATCTTGTCAAACAAAAATAAGGTCAAGCTGCGCGGCAGCCTGTATGCTAAGACTGCTGCCGGGAGCAGGCAGTCCTTCGTAGAGTTCCCCGTCTGCTTGAAAGCAGGTGGCGCCTGAAAAGTGTATCGTAAGGCTGCTCTGTCTGAAGCCGCCTCAGCGATGGCAGCAGGCGTGGAAGGGGCAGAGGCACAAATCGTGTCATGTGCAGCATGAACCACTGCCACAGCGTTTCAATAACCGTAACCTCGAAAAGTCCGTCGTCCATGCAGCATCTGTCCGAAGGCCGGGCGCCTGCGGCATAGCTCGGTATGCTCGTCACGAGCACCTGTCGCGCACCTTGCCCTATCTGCAGCGTGGAGGGCCGAGTGCCTGTATCGGCAAAGTGAAGGTCCAGGGCAAACGGCATGTGATACAGCAGATTCCTGCCTGAAAACCAGGCATAGGCAGCTCTAGCGCCAAAAAAAGCGGCTGCTGCCCGCATGAACGGCGAATGCCGCAGGCGGTTGTAATCATTTGAAATTTTTGCGTCGAGGCCGATGCCGCAGTAGTTGGTGAAAAAAAGCTCGTCGTTGACGCTGAATACATCGAGGCGTCGCGTGCTTCCTTCCAGAAGGGCCTCCACGAGCGCTCTCAGGCCTTTTTGTTTATACAGCCGGTAAGCGCCTGATACGCGGGCAAGGTCATTGCCCGTGCCGATGGGTATAATGCCCAGGCGGGCTTTTTCTCCGCCGCGCAAGCTCCTGCACGATGCGGGCTGCGGTGCCGTCGCCGCCTGCGGCAATAATGCTGTCATAGGCGGCAACATTCCCCTGAAAAATCGACGGCCCGTCGGCCAGGGTAAAAGCTGTGTCGCAGGCGTTCTGTGCTCCCAGATCATCCAGGATGGAGTCAAGGCTTTCCTTGAGGCTTTCGCCTGCGCGGCCACCGGATACGGGATTGACAAGGAAAAGAGATTTATTCATACAGAGGCATGCAACAAGGGCTGCTAGGCAACCGGTTTGCGGTTTTTTAAATATGCTGCCATTAATTCTTGAAAGGCCTGGCGCACTTCCGGATCGCTGATATGTGACGACTGTACCTGCGTGGCCAGCTTTTCGTCATCGTCAAGCTCGGGCAGCGGGCGAACCTCATCATGCTGGCGCCCGAGCGAGGCAACCGGCCCCACTTTAAAACGGATATCGGTAATTTTTTGTCCGCTAAGTCCGGCATTGAGTTTTTCAAGCAGCATGGCGCGCAGAAAATGCAGCTCCTGCACCCATACCGAGCTTGTGACATTGACATGCAGCACGCCGCCGCGCACCAGCACCGGGCTTGCATTGCGCCCTATATGGTCACCCACGGCTGCAGTCCAGAGCCGGTACAGCATAACCTGCTCCATTTTGTCTTCAAAATTCAGCTCATGGGCAACCTCTCTGAGCACGCTGTCCAGCGTTGTCAGCCGGGATTTTTTTCTCATGAACGCTTAGTCCTTCTGCAAAACGCATTCCTGCTGCAAGGCGGTATCCTTTTAAAAAATCGCCTGCCGGCATGCGCTTTTTCCCCTCAAGCTGCACTTCTTGAAGAAGGACCGAACCCCTGCCCGCAGCCACCTCGATGCCGTCCGGTTCTGCGGCTATAACCGTGCCGGGCTGTTCACGATGGCTTTTTTCAATCGCCTCGGCGCGATGTATTTTGAGCATTTTATCGTCAAGATACGTAAAGCATCCCGGCCAGGGCGTCATGCCGCGCACCTGGTTGACAAGGCTGCGGGCATCCCTGCTCCAGTCGATACAGCCGTCTTCTTTTTTCATCATGGCGGCATAGGTTGCCCTGGCCTCATCCTGTGCCGCTGGCTCCCATGCTCCGCCGCTCAGCTGGTCAAGGGCTTTACCAAGAAGCTTCGCGCCCAGCACGGCTAGCCGGTCATGCAGGGTTGCGGCCGTGTCCTGCGGCAGTATGGGCGTAGGCGCCTGCAGCAGAATGGGGCCCGTGTCCATGCCCTCGTCAAGCTGCATGATGGTGACGCCGGTCTCTGCTTCACCGTTTATAATGGCCCGGTTTATGGGCGCTGCGCCCCGGTAGGCAGGCAGCAGCGATGAATGCACATTTATAAACCCGTTCGGGGGTATATCAAGCAGCGCCAGGGGGAATATCTGGCCGAAGGCAACCACCACGGCAAGGTCGGGCTTAAGGCTGCCGGAAGGTTTCCAGAAACTCAGGCGCGCGGACCCGCTCGGGCTGCAGTACGGGCAGGATGTGTTTGAGCGCAAGCTCCTTGACGGGCGATGGCTTTACCTGCTGGCCGCGGCCCACGGGCCTGTCGGGCTGCGTGACCACGGCAATGATATCTTCATTGCGGGTCAATCAGCTCCTGCAGCGACGGAACGGCAAATTCAGGCGTGCCGAAAAAAACGATGCGAAGGCTATCCATTGACTCCCTGATGCTGTAAAAAAAATCAATACTCGTATCGAGTGATATACTGCCAGGCAGCGCCCTGTCAACAGCAATCGTTTCTGGAAAACAATTAAAGCACACAGTCGATTTGAATTACCTTTAATTTATGCTATATACTTTTCATTACTCAAGCATCAAGGAAGCCATGGACTACAGGGTAAACAATGTCAATTATCGAGCTTTTTCAGGGCGACATCACCAAACTGGAGGTTGATGCCATTGTGAATGCCGCCAATTCGCGGCTTGCCGGCGGCGGCGGGGTCGACGGCGCCATTCATCGCGCTGGCGGTCCTGCCATCATGGCGGAGTGCCGCACAATCGGCAGCTGCCCAACAGGCGAGGCGGTTATAACCACGGCAGGCAATCTGCCGGCAAAGTATGTAATTCACACCGTAGGCCCGGTGTACCGCGGGGGAGCGAGCGGCGAGGCGAAACTGCTGCAAAATGCCTATGCAAACAGCCTCGGACTTGCTGAAAAACATGGCCTGAAGTCGATAGCCTTCCCCTCCATCAGCACGGGAGTGTACGGCTATCCGATTGCAGAAGGCGTCAAAAATCGCCATCTCACGCCGTTGTCGAGCATCTAAACGGGCCAAATAGGCATTAAAAAAGTCGTATTTGTGCTTTTCAGCGGCCATGATTTCGAGGTATATACAAAGAACATACAGGCATTTTTCTAACGAAGAAGCAGAGGAGACCATCATGTGGGACTACAGTGAAAAAGTAAAAGAGCATTTTCTCAACCCGCGCAATGTAGGCGAAATAAAGAATGCCGATGCCGTGGGAGAGGCTGGCTCGCTTGCCTGCGGCGATCAGCTGAAACTTATGCTGAAAGTTGACGATAAAGGCATTATCACCGATGCCAAGTTCCAGACTTTCGGCTGCGGCAGCGCCATTGCCTCAGCCTCGGCGCTCACTGAAATGATTGTCGGCAAAAGCATGGACGATGTGGCGAAAATATCAAACAAGGACATCGTGGACTATCTTGGAGGGCTGCCGGTTGAAAAAATGCACTGCTCGGTAATGGGCCATGAGGCGCTGGAAGCGGCCGTGAGCAACTACTATGGCGAAAGCCCCGAAACGCTTGAGGCCAAAAAAAAGCATGTCGTGTGCGAGTGCTTCGGCGTTACCGACGATGAGATCATCCGCGTCGTGCGCGACAACAAACTCCTGACGGTTGAGGATGTTACCCATTACACCAAAGCGGGCGGGGGCTGCATGTCATGCCATGACAAAATCAGCGCGATCATCGCCCGCGTGGCCGGCGAGTCTGAAAAAGCCGCACCGCCAAAACCGGAAGCAAAAAAGCTCACCAATCTGCAGAAGGTGAAACTCATCGAGGAAACCTTTGAAAAAGAAATCCGGCCCATGCTGCGCGCCGACGGCGGCGACATCGAGCTGATCGACATTGAGGGCAGCCGCGTAACCGTGTCGCTGCGGGGCATGTGCTCCTCCTGCACGAGCGCGAGCTTTACGATTAAAAAATATATCGAGCCCAAGCTGCGCGAATTTGTCAGCGACGATATTACTGTGGAAGAGGTGAAGCCGTGAGCCAGAACGTAGTCTATACCGACAACAATGCCACAACCATGGTTGCCCCGGAAGTCGTGGAGGCCATGATGCCGTTTTTTTCACAGCTCTACGGCAATGCTTCAAGCATGCATTTTTTCGGGGGCCAGATAAAAAGGCATGTTGATGAGGCCCGGGCGAAAGTTGCCGCGCTCATCAACGCCGATCCTGCTGAAATTATTTTTACCTCCTGCGGCACCGAAAGCGATAATGCCGCCATTCGCGGCATCCTGGCCGCGCAGCCTGAAAAACGCCATATCATCACATCGCGAGTCGAGCATCCTGCGGTGAAAAACGTCTTTCAGCATCTGGGGAAAAACGGCTACCGCGTGAGCGAAATATCGGTTGACCGGCTCGGGCGCATCGACCTGGACGAGCTGCGTGAAAAGCTTGATCATGAAACGGCGCTGGTAAGCATCATGTGGGCCAATAATGAGACCGGCGTCATATTCCCCATTCAGGAAATAGCAGAGCTGGTCAAAAGCAGGGGTGCGCTCTTCCATACCGACGCGGTACAGGCCGCAGGCAAGGTGGTTATCGATATGAAAAAGACGCCCGTTGATCTTTTGTCCATATCCGGCCACAAGCTGCATGCACCCAAAGGCATCGGCGTGCTGTACCTGCGCAAAGGCGTCCACTGCGTTCCCTTCATGATGGGCGGGCATCAGGAAAGCGGCCGCCGCGCAGGCACAGAAAACGTGCCCTATATTGTCGGCCTTGGAAGGGCATGCGAGCTTGCGCATCAGTTTATGAGCGTTGAGCAGCGGGAGGTGGCTCGCCTGCGGGATCTGCTGGAAAAGGAACTTACGGAAAAGGCCATCGACGCCACCGTGAACGGCGATACCGAGCACCGGCTGCCCAACACGACCAATATCAGCTTCAAGTATATTGAAGGCGAGTCGATACTGATGCTGCTGAGCGAGGTTGGCATAGCGGCCTCATCAGGCTCGGCCTGCACCTCGGGCTCCCTTGAGCCGTCCCATGTGCTGCGGGCCATGGGCATACCCTTCACCCGCGTCCACGGCTCGGTCCGCTTCAGCCTCAGCCGGTACAACACCGAGGAGGATATTCACAGCATTGTTCAGCATATGCTGCGCATCGAAAAGCGCCTGCGGGATATCTCCCCCTTCGGCAGGGATGAAATTAATGCACACTAAACTGCCCGACATCATTGAAGGGATTCTGGACAGCTACAGTACCCACAGCGGCATCAACCACATGGAGGGCTCGCTGCTGCCCTCGCGCGGAGCTGTGGAGGAGATCGCCGTCACCATGCTCAATGTGCTGTTTCCCGGCTACTATGAAAAGCAGGAGCTGCGCTTGAGCGATGTGAGCCTTTTTGTCTGGGAGCGCGTCGTTACCATCTACCACGGCCTTTCAAACGAAATCGCCAAAAGCCTTCGCGCTGCAAATGGGCAGCCGGAAAGGACGGATAAGGAAATATCTCTGCTGGCCGTGGACAAGACCGTGCAACTGCTGTCGCGCCTGCCCCATGTACGGGAAAAACTGTCCGGTGATCTGCGCGCGGCCTATGAAGGCGACCCTGCTGCAAAAACCTTCGGCGAAATAATTTTAAGCTATCCCGGGCTGTTCGCCATTGCCATCTACCGCGTGGCCCATGAGCTCTATCATCTCGATGTGGCGCTCATTCCCCGTATCATGAGCGAATATGCCCACCGCTCCACCGGCATCGACATTCACCCCGGCGCCCATATCGGCGACAACTTTTTTATCGATCACGGCACGGGCGTCGTCATCGGCGAAACAACCGAGATCGGCGACAATGTGCGCATTTATCAGGGCGTTACACTGGGGGCGCTTACCTTCAAAAAAGACGCCGAAGGCCGCATCATGAAAGGCGGCAAGCGCCACCCGACCATTGAGGATAATGTCGTCATCTATGCCGGCGCCACCATCCTCGGAGGGGATACGGTTGTCGGCAGAAACTCCATCGTCGGCGGCAATGTCTGGCTGCTCGAGTCCGTGCCCTCCAATACTACCGTAACCCATCAGCCCCCCAAGCTTTTCTTCAAGGGAAAAGAGCCCTCGCCGCGCGATGACGTCTACATGTATTATATTTAGAGCATTTTTCTTTTTACTATAGACGGTTTATCTATTCTGTCCTCTCGACCGCAGGAAGATATCTTTGGCTGAAGTACAACCCCAGTGTTAAGTACAAAGCCCCACAAAAGAGGGGGCTAAAAATTCCCCCTTTAGCAAAGGGGGTTAGGGGGATTTGTCAGATTGCAATAAATCCCCCTGTATCCCCCTTTTTCAAAGGGGGATTAAATGGGGCGCTGCACTAAGATTGATGCGCAAGAGCACAACCTTTGGACTCGATCCGCTATGGCAGATTCGAACTGACAATGGAGCTACACCATTTAGAAAAATGCTCTGGCTGCTGTTTGTTTAGTTGTTTTGCAACTGGCCAATAGCTGTTTATTGCAAATCAGCTTCGGGACGGGCAAGAGGCAGGTAAATATCGAAAACAACGCCGAGGGGCAGGCGGCGCTGCAGTTTTATATGCCCCCCGTGTATCGCTATGATCTGATTGCACACGGCAAGCCCCAGGCCCGTGCTGCTTGGTTTGCTGGTGTAGAAAGGATGGAACACCTTTTCCACATCCCCGTCATCGATTCCGGAGCCCGTATCTGCTATTGAAATTTTAGCCTGCCCGTCTTCAAGAGCAGTTGAGATGTGCAGCACACCGCCCTTTTGCATGGCGTCGATGGAGTTATGAAAAAGGTTCTGCAGCACATGGCGGAACTGGCCCGTATCAAGCTCCATGGCCGGGATGCCGGGATGGAGGCTCGTCTCAATCCGTATGCCGTGGCGGGCGAACTCCTGCGCACATCCCTTGAGCGCGTCCTCGATAACGCTGCCCAGATACACGCTTGTGAGCTCAAGCTTTCTGGGCCGCACAAAATCCAGCAGCTCCGACAGAATCAGTTCCAGGCGGTCTGTTTCGTCGACGATAATCCGGAGATACTTTGCGCTTGCTTCATCGGCCTGCTCTTTTTTCAGAAGCCTTCTGGCAAAGCCGCCTATGGACACCAGGGGGTTTCGCAGCCCATGGGCAACAGTTGCCGACATTTCGCCCACGGCGGCAAGTTTTTCCGATCGAATGAGGCGGTCGCGGTTTACTTTCAGCTCACGGTTGGCTGCATCAAGCTCGCTGATTTTCTGCTGCAGGGTCTGCTGGGAAGCGGTCAGCTCGGAAGTGCGCTCATGAACCTTCTCCTCAAGCCGCAAGGTATACTGCTGCATGGCTTCTTCGGCCAGGGCGTTTCCGGCTGTATCCTCGTAGGTTTCACAAACCCCCATCAGCATGCCGTCGGCGCTGATCAGCGGCGTGCATGAAACCCGGTAGAGGTCCTTGCCGCCGGAGCTCGCCAGGTCAAGCATCACCGTTTGTTTGCTGCCCGTCTCCATGCACCGCAGGGCAGGACAGGTGGGGCAATTCGTATCCGAGCCGGCATGCAGCACGCTGTGGCAGGGGGGGGACTGCCCGGCGCTGCAGCCAGGGGAACCATTCCTGCAGCGTCGCATTTGCACAGACAATACGCCTGTCGGGGGTGAGAATGGCGATGCCGCGGCCAGGGTCATCCATAAGCCCTGCAAGCAGGTTTGAGGACTGCTGCAGCCGCTCAAGCTCTTGAAGCAGTCTTTGATCGTCGCTTTTCAAGGACATATAAAATACCAGCAGAAAAACGGGCGCTGCTCACAGTCAAAGACCAGCGCCGCATGAGACAAACAACAAAGCAGCGCTACTTAAAATATTTCTTTGCAACCCTGGCAAAGCCTTCAGCCGCACCCTCGATCATGCGGTCATCAACGCAGTAGGCGATGCGGAAATAGCCCGGGCACCCGAAGCCGCTGCCCGGCACCACCAGTATGCGCTCCTGCTGCAGTTCCATGACGAACTGCACATCATCGACCGGCGCCTTCGGGAACAGATAGAATGCGCCTTCGGGCTTGTGGAACTGATAGCCCATGCCCCCGAGCAGGTCGCAGAGCCGGTCGCGCTTGCGCTTGTAAAATGTCATGTCGACCGACAGGCCCTGCAGATGCCGCACGATGCGCTGCATGGTGGCCGGAGCGTTCACAAACCCGAGCGTGCGGTTGCAGAAAATAAGGCCTCCCATCATCTTGTCAAGGGGCGCAAGAGCCGGGTTCACGGCGATATACCCGAGCCGCTCGCCGGGCAGCGATAAATCCTTTGAATAGGACGTGACGATAAGGCTGTGCCGGTAGGCCTGCAGGATGCTCGGGACCTTCACCCCGTCATAGACGATTTTCGAATACGGCTCATCGGAAATAAGATAGATCTCGCGGCCCAGTTTTGCGCATGCGCGGTCGAGCATGTCGCCCAGGGATTTGATGGTTTTGGCATCATAGACACGGCCCGTCGGGTTGTTGGGAGAATTTATGAGAACGGCTTTTGTGCGGTCGGTGATGGCCGTCTCGATGGCCGCCACATCAAGGTTGAAATCTTCTGTTGTTTTCACCAGCTTCGATACGCCGCCGGCATTGTCGATATAGAAATTATACTCAACAAAATACGGCACCGGCACAATGACTTCATCGCCCGGATCAAGGATGGTCTTGAGCACAACGTTGAGCGCCCCGCCTGCGCCGCAGGTCATGACAATATGGTCGCCGAACATCTCAATGCCGTGTTCTTCGGACATGTATTCGGCAACGGCCTGCCGCGTCTCCATGTACCCGGCGTTTGACATATAGCCGTGCTGCAGGGGAATGCGGTTATGGATCGCATCTTTGAGCAGATCAAAAAATTTTTCCGGCGGCTCGATATTGGGATTGCCGAGGCTGAAGTCATAGACTTTATCGTCGCCATACTGTTTTTTAAGAATTGCGCCCTGCTCGAACATCTTGCGTATCCAGGACGCATTCTCCATGAAGTTCTGCACTTTTTTCGAAATGGCCATGACCTTCTCCTGGTTTGTTGATGAAATATGCTACCTAAAAAAAATCCTACCGCAACAACCGGGTAGTCCAGAGTTGCAAGCGCATGTATCAGCCTGCCCTCACGGCAGCTCCTGCAAGGAATATCTGCATGGTTCAGCTGCGGCAGATATTTTTTTTATTCAGTGACCGCCTCGAAGGGCCATGCCGGCATGCCGCCATCCATGAAGATGACATGGGAAACCCGGCGGCATAATGTTACAAGGCTTTGGGGCAGCAGCCGCCGGAAGCGCAGGGCGATGAGCCGCATTGCGGCCCTGTCTGGCAGCCCAGGGACTGGCAGGCGCTGCTGGCCGCAGTTGTGTGGACATTGGGAGCCGACAGTATTTTCTCAAGTCCGGCTTCGCCGCAGGAAGTGCAGGCAAGGCCTTCGGCCTGACTGCCATACACCAGAAACTCACTCACTGCGCCGCATTTTTTACACCGATATTCATAAATGGGCATATGCACCCTCCCTGCTCAAGTAAAAAATCAACATTTGGGGGGACCTGCTTCCTGGAAGCTGTCGCCATGGAAAAAACAGCAGGGGATTTGTACGCCTGCGTACAAATCCCCTGCATGATGGTCAACCAGTACCAGCTGCACTCAGTCCATCGAAATAGCTTCAACCGGACACTCGTCAACGCAGGTACCGCAATCGACGCAGGTGTCGGCATCGATAACGGCCTTATCGTCTTTCAGCACGATTGCCTCAACCGGGCATACTTCAACGCAGTTTCCACAGCCCGTGCATTTTGCAGTATCAGTTTTTGCTGCCATAGGTGTATCTCCTTTCTAAAATAAAAATATTTTTCTATATACCATTGATTGTTTCCGGCTGCAAATATAAAAGCGCTACTGTGAAAAATTCTCTTCAAGAGAGCGCAGCAGGTTATAGAAATCACCTTGCGGGTCAATGCTGCGATTTTTCACTTTCAGCGTTTCCGCATTGATCAGTGAGCTGAAGGCAATACCGTCGATCTCGAGATTGTCCCGCACCGTAACCATTTCACCCAGCCTGCTCTGTTCAATCAGCCGGTAGGCCCCCACACCGAGCTGCGATGTCAGCAGGGCATCATAGAGCGACGGCGTCAGCTGCCGTGTCTCATAGCCGGCTATCTGCGGCTTGAAGCTCTTATTGGTGCCGGTTTTTTCCTTATACATATGCTCAAGCTCTTTTGCCAGGTGCTCGCCGATTTTTGCCTCGGCCAGGCGCAGGTTGCCGAAGCGGTCCTTCTCCATTATGGCCTTTGCATCCTCGGTCAGCATGTCGGCTATTCCCTCGGCAATGCAGAAAACGCCATAGCCGCGGCCGCGCTGTTCGCGCCGGATGACTATATCGACCAAATCCCGGGCAAGCTCCTCAAGGCTGAAAGGTTTGTTCTCATAGTCCTCGGGAATGATGGCCTTGGTGCCGCGGCCGTAAATGCTGGCGGCTGCGGTGTACCAGCCTGCCTTGCGGCCCATCAGTTCAACCACATGATAGCAGTTGGTCGCCTTGGCGTCATCATACAGGCCCCGGACTATACGGCCAGCAGCCTCGGCAGCGGTGAAGTAGCCGAATGTCCAGGGAATGCCGTAGTAGTCATTATCGATAGTCTTAGGAACATGCACAACGCCCTGAAAGGGAAACATCTCATCCTGCTCACGACGCCTGCGGGTCAGCTCATGAATAAAATTGGCTGTTTTAAGCGTGTCATCACCGCCGATGGAAATAAGGGCGCCGACCTTCAGATATTTGAATGTGTCGATGATGCGGCTGAGCGCCTCGATTTTTTTCGGGTTATCAAGATCCAGAGGGTTTTTGATATCCTTGCCGGGATTTGCCCGTGATGTACGCAGGATAAAGCAGTTGGCTTCAATGGCATCAGATGCAACCGTCTTATCGATATATATGAAATGCTTGCCCGGCTGCAGGTCCTGTGGGGGCAGATCCTGCAGATACTCATAGCCATTAGTAAAGCCGATCACCTCTATGCCGCGGTCCAGAAACTGCTTGGCTCCTCCCGACAGCACCCGGTTGGCCCCGGGTGCCGGGCCTCCGGAATGCAGCAGGGCCACCTTGAGTTTCATGGATTTGAGCCGGGCAATGGCCGGTGTCAAAGACTCGAAATGAATATGTTTAACACCCATGATACCCCCGTTACCGTTTATTGGTTGCGGTGCAGCAAACGCTGAACGCATGCGTGCAACAACACAATAAAACCAGCAGACATAAACAGGCTTCTTGAAGCATGACACAACTCTTCAAAACTCATGAGCCGGTGCGCCATACAATCCACTGCCGTTACAGCATGCCGTATGGCTGTTTCCCGCCCGTCAATATTTATAACTATATACAGAGTAGCGATGTATTTCAAACATATTTCTTGCAGAAACAGCCCTTGCAGCAGCAGGCGGAAAAGCTGCGGCATGGCAGCATCAGAGCTGCTATGGTTCTGTGTGCGACAGAGCGCCTCTTTACACAGGTATTGCCTTGACACGCAATCGCCCTCGTTTTATATTCGCCCCATTATTAAAGTTGAAGGGTATATGTATGGCAACTATTTTTTACGCTCTCATAGCCATTGGGCTGATTGTGTCTGCGCTGGCAAGCCGCAGACGAATCATGCAGTGCAGCATCATACACGAGGCCATACATGTCCCGGCAGCATCTTACCGTTTCATAACTGCCGACGGGAGTGCCGTCGATGAATCGCTTAAGCGGGCCGCCTGCAACTGCGCCTACATCTGCGATCTGGACCTGCTCGACCTCGTGCCGACAGACCTTCCCGCAGACAAGCTGCTTGCTCTCATGCAGATGTATAACCCTGCACGCTACCGCACCAACCGGATTGCGGGCGCCGTCAGTGCCGGCCACGCGATGCTCATTTCGGAAACCATTGCGAACCGGGCAGGGATCAGCGAAGACAGAGCAGTGTCTGCAGAGGACTTTTTCAACCTGGCACGGCGCCTCAAAAAATTCGCTCCCGGCCGTGCCGGCATTGCCATGGCGCCGGAATTCCCGGCAGGGCAGCAGCACGAAGGCATACAGCTCATATATGGCAGTATTGCTCCGGTGATTATTTCGATCAATCTCGCAACTGTCGCGATTATACTGCTGGGGCTTTTTGCAGCGCCTTATGCGGCCCTGCCGGCATTGCTTGCGCTGCACGCGCAGCCCCTTGTCGCATCCCTGGGCACACCGGCCAGGCCCAGAGATCTTTTTTCGGCAACACTGCTGCGCTCGCTCATGATGATGATTTCCTGCCTTGCCGGCATAGCCAATATGCTCAAGCGCAGAGGGGCGCATCCGGATCGCATGCAGGCGCGAGCAGAGTATGCGGAGCTTCTTGCCGCAGGAACCGAGCGCTTTTTTGACCCGCGAATCGAAACCTGCCCGCTGTGCGGAAGGGGCAGTCTGACCCGGCTGATACAAGCGCATGAGCCGGTCATGCACAAGCCGGGGACCTTTTCCCTTGAGAAGTGCCGTGACTGCGGGCATATTTTTCAGAACCCGCCGCTCAACGGCACAGGGCTCTCCTTTTATTATCGCGATTTGTACGACGGCCTGGGCGCGCCATTAACCGAGCTTATACTGGGAAGCGATGACAGCGTTTACCGCAGGCGCGTCAACCTGTTTGCCCGCTACTGCACGCCTGGCCGCTGGCTTGACGTGGGCGGCGGCAATGG
The DNA here is from genome assembly GCA_963718965.1 of uncultured delta proteobacterium. Lineage (GTDB taxonomy): Bacteria > Desulfobacterota > WTBG01 > CAIYCZ01 > CAIRTM01 > CAIWCT01. The sequence continues at coordinate 27,128 of CAVRBJ010000030.1, forward strand.
CTATTTATGCTGTGTCGCCCGCGGTCAGTGGCCCCGGGCGCAATTCGACGGCCTTGACCTGTCTCGCGGCATCCAGGAAGCAAAGGAGCAGGGATGGATTGATCATGGATACCGGGGGTTTTTCCCTGCATATGCCGGCGACCTGGCCGGAACATATGATGGTATCAGCATGATTCAATTTCTTGAGCATACGGTCAAGCCTGAGGAAAACCTGCGCGCAGCACACATAGCTTTGGCTGAGGGCGGCCTGTTGTTTGTGGAAGTCCCTAACCCCGATTTTCTGCCCGGGCGCATGCTGGGGCGGTTCTGGTTCCAGTGGCTGCAGCCCCAGCACATACACTTTTTCAGCATCGCCACTATGGAGAAGCTGCTGCTGGAATGCGGCTTTACCCCACTTGCCCGGCATGTCCGCGAGTCGCACATTCCCATTGATTATGTGATGGCGGCAATTTTTCTGCTGCGCCTTCTTGCGCCGCCGTCCCACTACCCCTGGCATCAGAAAAAAGGCTGGGCCTATGCGCTGTGGCGCTGTGCCGTTTTCACGCTTGGCAGCCCCCTGATTGCTGCAGGGTTTCTGGCGGATATGCTTCTGCTGCCGCTTTTTAAGATGTTCAACATGTCGAACAATTATCTGGTGGTTGCCCGGCGGGCCGAGATGCCGGAAAAGCCGGTCAGTTCAGGAGCTCTACCCCAATAAAAAAGGCCTGATATTCATCAGGCCCTGACGTTCACTGCACATATGCGCATGGCCATTTCACCTGGTGATGCTCATGCCCCCGCCTGCGCCAAGCTCCTCAATTCTCCGAACGAGCGCTTCCAGCGCCTTGTCTGAATCGATATGTCCGGCAACCGTCACTGCAGTTGGCTGCAATTTCTTTATCATCAAGGATCCTGTGGAGTTTTTGATACAACCTGGCTGCTTTGTACTGCCGTGCAAGAATATAACTTCCCAGCTTGCGTATCGTTATCCGGTAGGCATTATCAAACTGATCATATGCCATCGGCCGGATCAACTGAGGGATGCCTGCATTGAGAGCCTGGCCGAGGGTTCCTATGCCGCCATGGTGGACAATGGCTCTACAGGAAGAAAGTATTTTACCAAGGGGCAGAAAAGAAAAAGCCTTGATCGTATCCGGCAATCCATCAGGAATATCCTCCTTTTTCGAGGTCAGAAAAATACCCCGCGCATCAAGCATCTCCAGGGCTTTAACCGATTCTTCAAAATCGCTTTTCCCGAAACGAAAAGCTGTCCCGAAGGTAAAAACTATGGGGGGGGCGCCACGGCTTAAAAAATCTTCGGCTTCAGGCGGAACCTGTTCATTGCCATCATAGAGGAGAAAATCAAAAACCTCTGACGGCATGGGCCAATCCGGCTGCTGCTGGCCAAAAATGTCTGGAAAATACCGCCGCGTTCAGGCAGGAGGAAAACATGCAAGTATTCAGAATCCGGCTGACCGGCTTCAGGCCAAGCTCATGTCTGAAGCTGTTTAACTCTTTTTTAATGCAGGGGTCGATAAAACAAGAATCAGCTATCCACCACATCAGTTTTTTATACCATGCAGGCAGTGTATCGCCCATGGGCACGGTGCCGATCTGGGCCGCGTCCCGAAGGGATCTAAACATGCTCGGCGCAAGATGCAGCTGCACCAGATTTATCCCCGATGCCTCCTCTGCAAGCTTTGCAGCCAGGGCAAACAGGGGGGCAATAACCAGAAAATTTTTCGTGCGCTCCTGCATAATAACGGGATAGAGTCTGCCGCATAAGCGGCAGCAACCCTTTTTTTATGTACGTGGGCAACGCTTTCCGGTAATGCCACAGATCCGGATCCTGCGCTACCTCTTCGTACTCCTGCAGGGTGAAATGCGGAATAAATCTGAGCCCCTGCCCCTCAATAAGCTGTCTGAAATTTTCAGAGGCACAAAAAACCACCTCATGCCCTTTGCGCATGAGCTTGAGCGCCAGCACCAGAAATGGATTCACATCACCGCGGCTGCCTACGGCAATAACAAGAATTTTCATATGAGTGTATTTTTTCTCCGAACAGTGTTGCAAAAAAATATAATTCTATACTATAAGAGTAGATAAAACAATAAGCGAGCTCTAAAAAAATATACTTTACTCACAACCCGGATTTATCCGCTCATGCAGCATAATACAGCGCCACAGCCCGGCAGGAACAGATGTGATGGCAAAAGCTCTCCGCCTCCGAACGATTAAAAAGATCAGGCTCAAGCCGGCACCGGATACCGGCGCGCGCATCGCTCTCAATGCTCTTGACCATTTTGAATCCTGGTTCCTTCTCGAAGTGGTCTATTTTTATGAGCAGACGCTCAATGCTGCCCGCCTGGAGGAATCCCTGGAGCAAGCCTTATCTGCTTTTCCCCTGCTCTGCGGCCGGCTCCGCATGACATTTTGCGGCTCCCTTGACATTGACTATCCTCATGAAGGCCCGCTGTTCAGCGTCTGCGAAAGCGACAGGACCCTGCTTGAAGTGCGCGGCGGCCTCCACGAAACCTTCGCGGTCTATGATTTCATCGAAAGGATTAATCCTCTGCTGCTGCCTCTTACAAACAGGCCGCTGGCAACCTTCAGGATTACCCGGTTCAGGGGGGGCGGCTGCGCCCTGGGCATTTCTTTCTCTCATGCGCTGACAGACGGGCTCAGCTTTTACTCTTTTATCAATCACTGGTCCCGGGTTCATGAAGGCCGACCGGTGAGCCCGCCTTTGCATGACCGCAGCCTGCTTGCCTGTGCCGCTGATGCAGCCGCCGAACCGCCTCGTAACCATAGTGCACCTCCTGCAGCATGCAGGGGATTCCGCCGCCTGACAGCTTGGCAATTGTGCGCATTATTCACCCGGTTTTTACTGCGGCAAAGCTCGACGGTGTGCCGCGTGCTGCCCTTTACCCGCAGCCAGGTTATGGCCATTAAAAAAGCTGCTCAAAAGCTCGGCCCGGTATCGCTCAATGATGCGCTGTGCGCTCACCTGTGGCAGTTCTGCGGACAGCTCAACCCGGCTGCCGACACTAAAGCCATGCGCAAGCTTCTGATGCCGGCCAACATGCGGCCTAAAATCGATCATCCCTGCGCTGACCAGTATTTCGGCAACGCCATTGCCCATGTTGAGCTTGCAGCACAGCAGGCCGTGCTTGCAGGCGCAGATCTTTCAACGCTTGCATTTGCATGCAGGCAGCGGATTGCAGCCCTGGACAGCGAGCACCTTCGGCAGCAAATGCTGTGGCTTGGGGGGATCGAGAAACGCAAACAGCTGTTCAGGGTATATGCTGATGTCGACCCGTATGCCGGCGACTGCATGATCAGCAACCTGAGCCGGCTGCCGCTCTATGGCGCGCAGTTTGAGGGCGCCATGCCTTTTCGCGCCGAGGTTCCCGTTATACCAATTCCGTGGGTGCTGCAGGTGTTTCCCTCTCCCGATGCAAGCGGCGGCATGCTTGTCTACGCGCATATTCCGCGCTCTGCAGCAGACAAATTAAAACTTGATACGTGGCAGGCCGAGCTTTATAAATATGGCGACGCAGAGCAGTGAACGTGAAACTTTCAGCCCCTGCTATTGTTTATTTTATCCATGACCAGGAGCACCGAAGAACAATGACAGCATACGCTCACACCATCATCCGCAAAAAGCGGCGATGGCTCCCTGAACAGCCTGCATCGATCAACGACTTTATCCTCAGTGAAAGCTCGCCTGTTGCTGCGCAGCTCATACTGCAAAGTCCGCAGGTAAGCATGTACTGCGCTGATGTCAAAAACAAAAATATAGTCTTTGTTGAAACCCCGCCGGGTGTGGATTTGCCGGCAGCGCCCTTTTATTACCTTGCCCAATATGAGCATGCAACAAAAGTGCTAACGCTGCCCTTTGATGATTTTATCAGGCTCACGGAGGCTCTTCCCTATCCTGATAAAAAATTCCTTTTTCTGTACACGGTCGGCCGTGCCGGCTCAACACTGCTGACAAAAATATTTGCAGGCGATCCGGATACGATTGCTATTTCCGAGCCCGATATTCTGTCGGATTTCTCACTGCTGGTTCAGAAATATCCGCTGCAAAAGGCGTCTGTTGAAAAACTGCTCCTGTCCAGCTTCAAGCTGTTTTCCTCAAGCACGGCAACAGCAGGGAAGCAGAGGATTTTAATAAAGCCGCGCGGGTACTGTATTGAAATGGGCGGGATGATCCACACCGTGCTTCCGGATGCCAGGGGAATCTTTTTATACCGCAATGCCAAGCCGGTGATTGAATCTTATATCAGGGCATTTTCCATTGCAGGTGTTCTGAGCCTGCTGCGAGATACCGTGCTCAGCCGAATGCTCCTGACCTGTTTCATTACAAGCTATAAAACAGTATTGCTGGACTACTTTCCCATCCTCAACGAGTATTCCCTTGCAACAATTTTTAAAGCCGGCTGGACCGGCTTTCTGTGCATTGCCTGGCTTTCCATTATGAAGGCCTATGTCGCACTGTACCGCAAGGGCATCGATGTACAAGCGGTGCTCTACGAAGATATCATCAAATCCCCGCAAGCGCTGGTTTCTCAGCTGTTCAGCTACTGCAGTATCCCGGACACGTGCATTGCACAGGGCTTAAAAGCGCTGGAGAGAGATTCGCAGGAGGGCACACGCCTGGCACGGTCTGTTGCAAAAAAAAAGCAGTGGCAGATGAAAGAAATCAACATGGAGCATGTGCGCATCATCCTGCAGGCACAGCCTGAAATACGCTCGCCCGATTTTATTGTGCCCGGCACTATCATGCATGTTGGCGGCACAGAGTGATGCTTCCCGCTAACAAGGAAAGGCAGTATGCCGATAAAAAAACGCCCCGGAAGACAAGCTTCAGAGGGGCATTCATCAGAGGCTTTTTGCGTTTTCCGCCCGGCAAGCGAACTTTTTATTCACCCGGCTGATGAGCGGCACAATCCGTCGACCTGAAAATCTGCTTCGAACAGCATCCGCACTCTGCGGGCGACAAAGCCAGCCCTGGTACGGGCTGTGCAGGTGTATTTTTTTATGCTGCACTTCTAAGGCTTTACACCTGCTGCGTCCATGCCTTTAATCCATTCAACCTCAAGGGAAAAAGGGCCTTCCTGCCTGTCGGCGATGAGAAAGCCGAAGGAAGTAATATCAGAGCTTTTCACCGGTGGCGCATTCGGCACTGCCTCGCCGCGGAATCGGGCTACAAAATCTTTAAACGGAGCCATAACCGTCAGCCACTGATCTTTTTGGGTCGCGAATGGAAACTGATAGGCATAGCCGTTGAAGGCGGCATCTGTTTTTACAGTGAGCATATATGTCTTCCCGTCTCCCTTTAAGCGCACGCCAATACCCTGAAAACTGCTGAGATCATATTTTTTATTCCCCCGGGAGCTGGCGGTGCAAAAGCCTCCATTATTCTTAAGCGACACCGTGCCCTTGAAAATGGCTGTGCCCTTGCCGCCCGGCTGCAGGCTGCTTTCAGAAACACCGCCCATAACCGTATCGTTTACTGTCTGCCAGGCCTTGAAGCTGTCCGGATTTTTAAAATCAAAAACCATTAGTTCCTTGAGTGGCGTGCCCATTATAATTCCTCCAAGAAGCATACAAGCAAGAATACATGATTGCATCAAACTCTCCTTATTAGCTTAAGTTTTAGTATATGCCACGAGTAATTCACTGCTCAATACCAGTAATCGTTATTCGCCAACTGACAATCATCAGCATTGCATACATTGCGCCGAAGAAAATTTTTTTATCGTCTTCTGCCCACCAAGCGCCAATCGGAGCACCTGCAGAACTGATACCTGTATCGCAGCCACTTTATAAAAAACACCCACATTTTTTTATGTCATTTCAAATACAAGCAATAGCAGTTCAAGTCAATAAGAATTGTTTTGCAAAAAAAGCCCTGATTGCCACTGAAGGCGGACGAAAAAAGCTGTCGAGTGGTGCGGGGATGAGGGGATCGAAACGTCATGAAGGGCAGAGATTACTTCGTAAGGCGCCACACAATATGGGCATAAATTTGTTCTATCCTGAATATCGCCCGAGAACTTTTATGCTCATTGTGAGTAAGTTTATTTTACAATTGTTGCTCATTTTGAATACATACAAGCTTAAAAATCAGGTTTGTCAGGATTTAAAAAAAATTTCAATATATGCCCCGAAAAAAATTAGCTTTTATTTTTAATAATTTTAAATATTTCATATTTAATGCTGGCGACAAACAAAGCCGGTATTATTTTTGGCGCAGTATGTGCAATGGAAAACAGTAAAATATACTGCATGACAATCGTTTCGCTTTTATTAAAAAAAAGGCATAGAAAAGTAAATCTACAGCAAACCGAAAAAGGCAAACCAGTCGTAAGATTGGGACAAAACCATCGGTTCTTATATAAGAAAGGATAGCGGGGTGGCCGGATATGGGAATGATGCAGATCAATCCGGCCCCTGCTTTCAGCCAGGAGTTTTTTTACTCTAAGAAGGAGAAGGCTTTACTCCTACAGAAACCCCCTGACATAAGGCTCAATATGACTGTACCTTTTGCAAAGCCGCGCATATTGGTTGTTGATGACACTCCTCATATTCGTGATTTGATCAAGTTGTTTTACGATGAGTACGACTTTGATCTGATCGAGGCGGTTAACGGGCGGGACGCGGTTGAAATGGCCCGTTTATGCACACCCGACATGATTCTGCTTGATATACAGATGCCGGTGATGAACGGCTACGAGGCAGCTGTTATTTTAAAAAACGATAAAGCTCTGAAAGACATACCGTTACTTGTCATGACTGGTCAGGCCTTTGGTGATGTTACTGAACGGATAAGCGGTATGTATGACGGATATCTGAGTAAACCTTTTCAGCAGGCAGAGCTGATTGAAGCGACCATGCAGTGCTTGCCCACTATACTATCTAAACCACTCGTGGATACTCAAACGGGATTGAGTAATCAGGCAATCATGACCGCGTAATACAGGTGTGTTTCGGATAACTTTAAGCCAGGGCAGGGGTACATGCAGAACATGGAAGAATCTATATATGCAAAAATGCGCGGCAAGGTTCGCTTCAATGTCGAGCACAATTGCATGTTGTAAGCTTCGGATTGAATACTCTGTATCAGCCCTGATAGCAATTAAAGCGGCTCTATCTGTGCAATTTTAGAGCCGCTAATATGGAATTTTGGCAGCAGCCCGCCTGTATCCAGGATTTTGTGATCAATAGATTTGGATTAAGACGTCACTGCTCACTTCCCTCCAGCATAGCCCTGTCCGTTTTCTCTTTCGCCCCGGGGGCTCCCCTTTTGATCAAAGATATTATTGCAAGCTGACAGAGCAAAGAGTTCTTCTGATACTGTGGAATAATTATGAAAGGGTCCACAGTCTGCATTGAGAGCCGCAATGTGGATTTTCAGGCGCCAACAAGAGAAGGAGCTATTGCGATACAGAGAATTCAAAATAAGGAGTTGCATCACTCCGTTCCGCACGCCCCCTTGCATTTTTCCCCTCGTGTCTCAGGCAATGCACGTTTCAGCAAAGAGTTTTTTGGTTAACTTCAAATAGCAGCAAATCGGCCACCAGCAACTATCCACTTTTTATTCAAACGCCGGCAGGGGATTTTTTAATTACATAAGAGCGTATGAGCCTATGGATTTCTGTACTGCAGCAAGAACAATTTTCCCATCATAACAATTCTTGCCGCCACAGTTTCTGGATTTTTACCCAACTAGAGGATTACGATTATTTTGAAAACAAGTGTATTGGAGCATAAATGAAAACTGCAAAAGTGTATGACGGTACATATTCCCAGCATTTAATAGAGTATGAAGAAAAATTTTTAAGAAAAAAAACTGAAACAATTTCTTTAAAATTTTAATAAAAAATTAGTAAAAAATATATAGTATACTTATTTTATAACTTTTTAGGCCCAAAAATTGATTATAGATAGAGTTTGGCATCTTAAGTGCATATTGTTGAATACGAAAGAATTTTTTAGGTCGGAAAGATACTTCGAATGGGTTTGGACATGAAGGTTATTCTTAAAAATAAATTCCTCTTTGGAGCATATATGCTGGTTGAACAAGTAATGAAAAATTTGTGCGAAATGTTTATTGAATGCCTTGTGGTATGGCCGAAGATTACAGCGCCCATATATGTTGAGAGCGTTGCCATTACAGGCAGGTTGCCTGGCTTAAGAGATTCAAAGATTACAGGGAGGTGCCCCATGCTGAAACGATATATAGCAATAGTGCTCTGTGCTTGTGTGTTCTGGCCGCTAGCGGCCGAAGCAGCCCCGATCATGCGTTATCAGGCCGATATCCACGGCGATTTTGTGATGATCGGCGGGCCAACTGCTCATGACTGCAGCGCTGTCGCCCCGGCCTCTGGCACAGTTTCAGATTGCGGTGGAACTGACGCTGTGGCCGGTTCTGCCAATAATTTCTGGCGCTCGGATGTCACTCCTCCCAGAACGAGAAACTCCTATACCATAGCCCAGGCGAATACAACTTTACAGCTCACACTCCCTGCGGGTGCCGTCGTTAATAAAGCATATCTCTACTGGGGTGGAACCGGCCAAAACGACGGATTCTACGACAATACAGCAACCATTTCCCGCACGGGCACGGGCGCGTTTACATCAAATGTCACGGCCAGTCAGTATTGGACATCGAATCTTTCCGGTGTCTTCTTCTACCAGGCGGTGGCCGATGTGACTACCATAATCGCCAACAATGTTCGGGATTATGGCGCTGGCGCATATCGCGCAAGCAAATTCGCCGTTTATAATTTTCCTGCTAATCAAAACCAGCAAAACAATGTTTCCGGCTGGTGGATGGTTGTTTTTTACGAACTTGCTACCGAACCGCTGCGCAATCTCGTTGTGTTCGACGGCCTCGATATGGTTGATGCCACCCATACCCCCGTGACAGCGAATTTGACCGGTTTTGAGGTCCCGAATGCCGGTTTCGACGGAAAACTGGGTGTTGTTACGTATGAAGGTGACAGTGCAATCACCGGCGATAGTCTTTCATTCGGGGGTACTACGCTGAGCAATGCTTTAAATCCTTCTGACAATTTTTTTAACTCCACGCGCTCCTATTTCGGCTCTGCCGTGCAGGTGACAGGTGACCTGCCGCGGCTTACCGGAGCCATAAACAGCCAGTCCGGAATGGACTTCGACCTTGTTAATATTAAGCCGTATCTTACTGCAGGCCAGACTTCTGCCCAGATTCAGGCCGCAAGTACCCAGGATCGTTTCTGGCTTGGCTGTTTTGTTACGTCTATAGCAACCTATCGTCCTAATTTTGCCAGTTCAACCTTAACCGCTGTTGACGTGAATGGCCCCCCGCTGCTGGCAGGCGATATACTCGAATACACCAGCACTATTGTCAATAACGGCAATGACGCCTCTCTAGGTACCGTGCTGCGCATCCCCCTGCCTGCCATGGTCAACGATGTCTCGGGCAGTTTGCAGATCGTGTCCGGCGCCAATACCGGAGCAAAGACGGATGCAAACGACACTGATCAGGGCCAATACGACTCAGCGACGCGCACGATATACTTTAATCTTGGCACCGGCGCCACCGGCTCACAGGGCGGCCGCATGGCCATTGGCGATACCGCTGTCGTGCGTTTCCGCGTGCAGGTGATGCCCGGATTTTCCGGAATTTTGGATATACAGGCTACCATTGGAGCAAGCGGCGAGCTTGGCGCTCCGCAAGACCAGACGCCCACCGATGGAAATGGCGGTGACCCTGGTGCACCCCCTACGGAAGCCATTATCGATGAATGCGTCACGGATGCTAACTGCTCATCTCCCGAGCCATTATGCAATGCCGGCGCATCGCCAAAAGCATGCGTGCAGTGCCTTGCAAACTCAGATTGCTCGAACCCGACGCCCTACTGTGTCCTCGCAACCAATACCTGCGCCACCTGCAGTAACCCGACAACCGAAGTATGCGACGGCATTGATAATGACTGTGACGGCCAAATTGATGAGGGGTTTACCAGGGCCGTATTTTATCGTGATGCCGACGGCGACGGTTTCGGCGATCCGGCCAATACTGTGCTGGCATGCGCGGCGCCTGCGGGCTATGTTGCCAACAGTCTGGACTGCAATGATGCCAATGCAGCTATTAAGCCGGGCGCAACTGAAATATGCGACGGCATCGATAATAATTGCGACGGCCAGATAGATGAGTATCTGCCGCTCAATTCGTATTACCGTGATGCCGATGGCGACGGCTACGGCAATTCATTGCAGTTTACACAAACCTGCTCCGCAACTCCGTCTGCAGGTTATGTAATCAACAGCACGGATTGTAATGATGCGGACAATACCAAATATCAGAACCGGACCGGATATGCGGATGCCGATGGCGATACATATACTGCGGGCGGCGTGCAGACGGTGTGCTCTGGCGCGAGCCTGCCTTCGGGTTATCGTGCAGCGCAAAACGGCAATGACTGCAACGATAGCGACAATACCAGGTATCAGAATCTGAACGGGTATGTTGATGCCGATCACGACGGTTACGGCACTGGCACGTTGCAGGTGGTGTGTTCCGGGGGATCAGTCCCAACGGGGTATTCCTCCAACAGCACAGACTGCGAGGATACGAATGCCTCGGTACATCCTGGTGTCGCGGAAGTCTGCAATGGTATTGATGACAACTGCGCCGGCGGTATAGATGAAGGAATGCCTCTGAATACGTATTATCGTGACAGCGACGGTGATACCTACGGCAATGCGGCGGTAACAACGCAGACCTGCTTTGCAACCCCGCCTGCCGGCTATGTAGCCAACAGCACAGATTGCAATGACGCCGACACTACCAGATATCAGAACTTGACCGGGTATGCCGATGCCGATGGCGATACATACACTGCGGGCGGTGCGCAGACGGTGTGTTCAGGCGCAAGCCTGACTACAGGTTACCGCGCCATGCAAACGGGGGAAGACTGTAATGATAGCAGTGCAGCTGTTCATCCTGGCGCGATGGAAGTCTGTAATGGCATAGACGATAATTGCATTGGCGGTATAGATGAAAATTTAGGCGCTACGACCTGCGGCGTTGGCGCATGTCAGGTTACGGTTCAGAATTGCGTGGGAGGTGTGCCGCAGATATGTTCGCCGGGCGCCCCGACAGGCGTTGACGACACCTGCGACGGCACAGACAATAACTGCAACGGAGAAACCGATGAAGGTTATGTGGCGGTAACAAGCTGCTTTCTGCCGGGTGCGTGTGCAGCGGGGAATGCGGCATCGAGCTGTACAGCAGGTGTAGAGACGGCCTGCCAGACAGGCACGCCTGCGGCAAGTGATGAGACCTGCGACGGCACAGACAATAACTGCAACGGAGAAACCGATGAAGGTTATGTGGCGGTAACAAGCTGCTTTCTGCCGGGAGCGTGTGCAGCGGGGAATGTGGCATCAAGCTGTACAGCAGGTGTAGAGACGGCCTGCCAGACAGGAACGCCTGCGGCAAGTGATGAGACCTGCGACGGCACAGACAATAACTGCAACGGTCAGACGGATGAAGGCTATGTGGCGATAACAAGCTGCTTTCTGCCGGGAGCATGTGCAGCCGGCAATGTGGCATCAAGCTGTACAGCAGGTGTAGAGACGGCCTGCCAGACAGGCACGCCATCAATCGAGGTGTGCAACGGTATAGATGAGAACTGTGACGGCCGGACTGATGAAGGCATCATGAACACCTATTATGCAGACGCAGACGGTGATGGTTACGGTAATGCTGCAGTTATTACACAAGCCTGCAGTGTGCCAGCCGGGTATGTGGCAGACTCCACGGATTGTGACGATACGAAAGCATCAGTGCATCCCGGCGCCGGCTGTGATACGACGACCACAACGACACAGCCAGCGACTACGACAACACCAGCTGCAACAAGGTGGGAGGATTTTGCATATACAGAATCAGACGGCGCTATCACAATCACCGGATACGCAGGCCCCGGGGGTTTTGTTGTCATCCCTTCGGTCATCGAAGATAAGCCAGTAGTAAGCATTGGGTATGCTGCATTTTTCGATTGCACCAGTTTGCTGAGTATCCTCATTCCAAATAGCGTTACAAGCATTGATGATTCTGCATTTCAAGGTTGTAAGAATTTAACCAGCGTTACCATTCCTGCCAGTGTTACGAGCATTGGGGATTATGTATTGAGTTATTGTCCTGTTTTGACCAGTATAGATGTTGAGGCAAACAATCCCAACTATAGCAGTCAGGATGGGGTGCTTTATAATAAAAATAAGACCACAATTGTTCAATATCCTGGTGGTAAGCCTGGTGTGTTCGCCATTTCTGGCAGCGTTACAACCATAGAGGATTCTGCGTTTGAAGAATGCATCGGTCTGACCAGCGTGACCGTAGGAAGCAGTGTTGCGAGCATTGGGGATTTAGCGTTTTATGGCTGCACGAGTCTGGTCAGCGCGACTCTTCCCGCGAGTGTTACGAGCATTGGGGATTCCGCGTTTAATAATTGTCCTGTTTTGACCAGTATAGATGTTGAGGCAAACAATCCCAACTATAGCAGTCAGGATGGGGTGCTTTATAATAAAGACAAGACAGCAATTATTCAATATCCTGGCGGCAGGTCCGGTATGTTTGCCATTCCTGACAGCGTTACAACTATAGAGGATTCTGCATTTGAAGATTGCAGCGGTTTAACCGCCGTGACAATAGGAAACAGTGTTGTGAGTATTGGGGATTTTGCGTTTTATGGCTGCACGAGTTTGATCAGCGTGACCATTCCTGAAAGTGTTGCGTTTACCGGGTATGCTGCTTTTGTGGGTTGCTCCGGTTTGACCAGCATAGAGGTTGAGGCGAACAATCCCAACTATAGCAGTCAGGATGGGGTGCTTTATAATGAAGACAAGTCAACAATTATTCAATATCCCGGCGGTAAGTCTGGTGTGTTCATCATGCCGGGCGTCATAACGAGCATTGGGCCCGCAGCGTTTTATGGCTGCACGAGTTTGACCAGCGTAACCATTCCTCCCAGTGTTACGAGCATTGAGTATGCTGCGTTTGTGGGGTGCGCTGATTTGACCAGCATAGAGGTTGACGCGAATAATCCCAACTTTAGCAGCCAGGATGGGGTTCTGTATAACAAGGCTAAAACAACGCTTGTTGCGTATCCTGGCGGAAAATATGGTGGCTTCATTATACCTGGCAGTATTACCAGTATCGGAGATAATGCGTTTCCATGGTGCACCGGGCTGACCAGCGTGACTATTCCGGGTAGTATTACGAGCATTGGGGATAGCATGTTTTATGGCTGCACCGGGCTGACCAGTGTGACCCTTCCGGATAGTGTTAGGAGCATTGGGCGGTGGGCTTTTGATGGTTGCACCGGTTTGGCCAGTGTGAGCATTCCTGGAAGTGTTACAAGCATTGGGCATTATGCGTTTTATCATTGTACCGGGCTTACCAGTATGGCCATTCCGGAGAGTGTTGAGAGCATTGGTTGGTGGGCTTTTGATGGTTGCACCGGGTTAACCGCCGCATATTTTTATGGAAATGCGCCAGCGATGGGAACCAATGTTTTTTTAAACTGCGCAAGCGGCTTTACCGTTTTCTCAACTTCAGGAAGCACTGGGTTTACAAACCCGTGGTATGGCTACCCGAATGCGGTGTTTTCACCGCCTGCGACAACGACTACGACAAGCATAGAACCAACAACAACTACAACAACAGTGCCTCAGGTTATTGATGCCGATGGTGATGGCGTTTCCGATGCCGTTGATAATTGCCCTAACGTCTACAATCCCGTGCAGTTTGATGCCGATGGTGACGGCATAGGAAATAAATGTGATACAATGCCAGGCTGTGGCGGCTGCGGGCAGCCGGTATGCGAGGGTCTTGCTGATACAGACTGAGACTGTTTTAGAGATGCAATTGAAAACTGTTCGAATGCCTGCAATCCTTGTCAGCCTGATGCCAAGGGTAAAGGAATAGGAGGTTGTTGTGACGCAGACCCCGGCTGCGGCGGCTGAGGGCAGGTTTCCTGTGAGAAGGCTTGTACCCTATAGTATGGTGATAGCGGATTAATCCTATCAAGCATAAAAAAGGCCTAACCTAACTGATAGATATGGCGGTCGGGGCATTTTTATAAAAGTCCACACGACGTCTCTATGTTAAAATAGCAATAGTGCCATGTTAGAGCATGTTTATTTTTACTGTGGACACGGCTGCAGAATGTAGAAAAATGCTCTAGCTTTGACATCATGCAAAAATTACGGATATAGTACCCGCAATTTTTAAAAGGCCCTCTCAAAATCTGATTGCTTTTGGGCCGTCTGTCCTCATATGGCCTCACCCCTCGCCAACACTGCTAATCAATTGTTTATTGCTTTTCCAGTCCGGCAATCTCGCTGCGGATGTCGCCCGCGAACCGGGGGCCAAGCTGCGCAACCACCCGCGAAGAGAACAGGCTTGCAAGAGCGCCGCTTGATGCAAGCGAACGGCCGTTGGTGAGGCCGTACAGAAGGCCTGCGGCATAGGAGTCGCCGGCGCCGGTCGTATCAACAGGTGCTACGGTGCAGGGGTTCACCGTGCAGGGTCTCTCCGCTAAAGCAGAGCAGCGAGCCGCTGCCGCCGTCGGTGAGCGCTATTGCCGGGCACATGGCAGAAAGAGCTTTGAGAGCCTCATCATTTGTGCCCGTATCGCTCAGGGCGCATGCCTCCTGGGCATTGCAAAACAGCAGATCAACATCGCGCAGCAGCTTCAGGAATGTGTCTTTGTGCCGGGCGATGCAGAAGGCATCCGAAGCCGTGAAAGCGATTTTCACACCATGCTTTTTTGCGGTATCTATGGCATGCAGCATGGTCTGTGTGGCTCTGGCGCTGTCGAAAAGATAGCCTTCAAGATACAGGTACCGGCTGTTTTTCAGCTGCGCTTCATCAATGTCGCCGTAGTCGATTTCACTGGATACGCCCAGGCAGGTGAGCATGGTGCGCTGGGCATCGTCGGATATAAGAATAATGCAGGTCCCGGTCATGCCTTCGACCTTGCGCCCGGTGAAGACAACGCCGCTTTGCCCCATGTTCTTAATGTAAAAATCGCCGAAAGCATCACGTGCCACCTTGCCGCAGAGGCCTGCCGAGCCGCCAAGCTGCGCCACGCCGAAAACCGTATTGGCAGCACTTCCGCCGGCGGCCATATTGGCTCTGCCTGCAAGGCTGTCAAGGCAGGAGAGGTCAGCTCCCATCAGGCGCCTGAGCACAGCCTCCTGCTGCGCGCGCTCGGTGAGGGCCATATTGCCTTTTGCCGCGCCGATATCTTCCAGCACTTTGTCGGAAACCGGCAGCTGAATATCCACCAGCGCGCTGCCGAAAGCATACACATCCAGTTTCATGGGAATCCTTTCTTTTTATTGTTTTTAGGAAAAACAGAAGCCAGAAGCCAGAATCCAGAAGTCAGTATCAGAAAAAAACAGGGAATACATAGAACCATTACAGGTACTGTTTGTGATCAAGCAACAAACAATAATCCTTTTGCCCACGTGTCTACCCTTCTGACTTCTGCTTCTGCTTCTGGATTCTTTTCATCCTTTAAACGTGTCTGCCAGCGTTATGTGAGAAATGCTGTTTATTTTTTTATGCAGGCCGGGCCGCTCGCGGGCGATGCGGTCTCTGTGTTCACATATGGCGTCCCACATAAGCCGCGGGGCCTTGTACTGGCCATAGGCGCCGTCAAGCACGCGGCCCTCCACAAGGCCGAACAGATAATCGATTTCATCGTCCTCATAGGCGGGCACCAGGGCATACCCTTGTGCCACCCGCAGGGCCTGCTCGCTGTTGAACTCAAATGACTTCTGCCACCACTGCGTGTAGCGGCTAAAACCGCCGCGGCCTTCAAGCTCGTCGGCAACAGCTGCTGCTGCATGATAGCCGCACATGAGGCCGCCCTGCACCTCCACCTCCACATAGGCTGCGGCATCGCCGATGGCAAGGCAGTTGCCCTTATGGGGCGTCATGAGGGAGGGGTAGGCCTTGACCGTGCAGCCGGTCTTGTCCACAACCCGTGACTGCTCATACATGCGGGCGCAGGGGCCGCGGGTGGTGAAATCTTTAAAAATCTGTCCGGGCCGGAGCAGCGCGCTGCCCATGACCACAAGGTCGGCAATGGCGTCTCCGCGCAGCGAGGGGTCGAGAATGACCGGGCCGAAGGAGTGGTAGGCGCGGCCCATGTGCCACCGCATGGCCGTAGGATCAAATTCGCGCACATGTTCAAGCGAGTAGATGATGCAGAGCGCTGTTGCAAAGCAGGGCCTGCCCTCATTCATTCCCAAGCTCTGCACCGTGCGGGAGTTGACGCCGTCGGCGGCGATGATTTTTTTTGCCGTCATGGTTTCTTTTGCCCGGTGCCGCGACACCGAGAGCTCAACATGGCTCCCGCGGTCTGCGGCATTGGTGACAAGGGTTTCCGGCCGGAACTCGACCCCTGCCTTCAGGCATTTTTCAAGCAGCCCCTGCAGCAGCAGCCCCTTATCGAATTTAATGGCTATGGGCCGTTTGTCGGGATAGGAGAAGTGCACGGCATGCCCCCCGGGAGAGGTGAAATACGTGTCGGTGATCGGATGGGTCGGGCCGCCGTAGGCAACCTCAAAGCCGTTGGCCGGGAAAACAACACGGCCTGCCTCTACCCGGATATTTTCGCTTTCATAGTTTTCATCCATGACAAACTGCTGGCAGCAGGCGCGCCTGATGCGGGAAATATCATCAAACTTTTCAAGCAGCAGCACTTTTAATCCAAGCTGCGCGGCCCTGCAGCGCCGCCATAAGGCCCGGCGGGTCCCGCGCCGATTATTGCTACATCATAGGTCATGGATGGATCCTTTCACGTTTTCAGGAGTTTTTAGAAAAGAAGCCAGAATTCAGTAGCCAGAATCCAGAATGGAAGACACATAGTTCGAACTCCGAATTCTGTTTTTGTTAATTGTTGATTTTAATCTTGAATCTTTTTACTTCGAACTTTTTTCGCCCCTGCTGACTCCTGGCTTCTGAATTCTGACTTCTATTTTTTCAGGCCGCATGCGAGCAGACCGGGCAGTTTTTATCTTTGGCGATAGGGATTTTCTGGAATTCCATAATCGTGCCGTCCCAGACAAGCAGCTCTCCCTGCAGGGTGCTGCCGATGCCGGTCAGCCACTTGAGCGCCTCTGCGGCCTGCGCAGTGCCGATGATGCCGGGAGTGACCCCGACAACCGGGAATACGCGGCCCGCGGGCGGCGAGCCCGCAAACATGCAGAACAGGCAGGGCGTGTGCGGCGGATGAATAAAAGACAGCTGCCCCGCAAGGCCCTCGATGCCGGCATGCACCAGCGGTATGCCTGCGCGCACGGCAAAGCGGTTGAGCACATGGCGGGTGTCGAAATTGTCCAGGCAGTCCAGCATGATATCGGCACTTGCCCGCAAGGCGCTCTATGGAGGCGTCATCGATTTTTTCAAACAGCGGCTCAATGGTAACATGGGGGTTTGCCCGCCGGAGAGCCCCGGCAGCCTGCAGCGCTTTTTCTTTGCCGATATCCGCTTCGGTATAGAGTATCTGCCTGTTGAGATTTGAAGCCTCCACGAGCCCGAAGTCGCACAGGCGGATTGTGCCCACGCCTGCGGCTGCAAGGTAGAGCGCTGCCGGGCAGCCAAGCCCGCCGGCGCCTGCGATGAAGACGGTGGCCGAGCGCAGGCGCTGCTGCCCCTGCATGCCCCAGCCGCTTATAAGCATTTGCCGCAGGTAGCGGCTGCGCTCAGGCACGGCCAGCCCGGGCGCTGCAGGCGCTGCGATGCGGGCAAAGTAATAGAGTATATCGTCTGCTATTTTCTCAAGTGCTTTGCCGCCGGTAGCGATTTCAAAATCCGCAGCAGCCTGATAGAGGGGCGTGCGCTCGGCCAGCACCTCGTCGATTTCTTCAAGAAATGTTTTGCCCTGCGTGAGGGCGGGTCTGCCGGCGCTGTCTTTGATGCGTGCCGCTATTGTTTCAGGGCAGGCCTTCAGCCAGAACACAAGGCCGTTTTCCCGCAGGGCCTGCACATTCTGCGGCCGGAGAATTGCGCCGCCGCCGGTGTCCAGTATCACCTCGTCCCGGCCCGCAACAGCTGCTATAAGGGCTGCTTCGACATCACGGAAATACTCCCAGCCGCTGGCAGCCACTATTTCAGAAATCGTGCGGCCCTCCTGCTGAGCGATCATGGCATCAAGGCTCAGGCTCTGCCAGCCGAGTTTTTTTGCAAGCAGCCTGGCCACTGCCGATTTGCCCGTGCCGCGATAGCCGGTAAGAACGATATTCATGATGGCGAGCCCCTCACGCGGAGAATTTTTTCACAAGCACCTCGCGCATAATCTCAGCTGGTGCGGGCCTGCCGGTCCAGAGCTCGAACTGCAGGCAGGCCTGATTGAGAAACATTTCTATTCCGCAGATGACAGTTGCCCCTTGAGCACTGCGCATCTTTGAGCAGCTTTGTCGTGAGCGGATTGTACACGATATCAAACACTACATGCCCGCTGCCCAGCAGTCCCTCGGGCAGGGGTGAGGCGTCTGCCTGCGGGCTCATGCCCAGGGGCGTGCAGTTGATGATGATGCGGGCGCCTGCAACTGCTGCCCGGAGAGTATCTCCGGTCATGGCAACGGGCACAGGCGAGACAGACGTGGCGGCAGCCACATCAGCGCAGAGGGCTGCAAGCTCGCCGGGAACGATGCCGGCTATGGCAAGGCGCGCAGGAGCAGCGTGCGCGGCGATGGTGAATGCGATGGCCCTCGCTGCGCCGCCCGATCCCACAATGAGCAGGCTTGAGCCTGCCGGAGTATGTCCTGCGTCAGTCAGCGCCCTGAGCGCACCGGCGCCGTCGGTATTGACCCCGTGCAGGCGGCCGCCGGTATTGACGATGGTATTTACGGCGCCGATTTTGGCTGCTGTTTCATCCAGGCTGTCAAGCAGCGGCAGTGCCGCAACCTTATGCGGAATGGTTATGCTCACGCCCCTTATGCCCAGGGCCCTCATGCCTGCAATGGCATGCGGCAGATCCTCAACGCGGAAGGCCGTGTAGACCCAGTCGAGGCCAAGATGGCGGAAGGCGGCATTGTGGATTTCCGGTGAGAGCGAATGCCCGACAGGGTTGCCGATGACGGCGCACAGGGTTGTGCTTGCGGTGATAGTATGAGGCATGATTTTTTCCTGTCAGGTGAAGTCGCGGATAATGGCCTGCGCGCTGCCGTTGAGACGCGCCCGCAGCTTGTTTTCGATTTCCTGCGTGCGGACACGGGCCCTGCTGATGCGCTGCACAGCATGCTCGTCCCGGCCATAGCGCTCATACAGATAGCCGAACCGCTCATCAATGCTCACAACGCGGTCATGAAGCACCCTTTTGTCGGCATAGCTGATAAGTTCTCCGGCGGTAAGATCCCCTCCAAGGTCCGTCGGGGTGACATGCTCCTCCACCATGTCTGCAACTGCGCCGTATCCCAGCTCCCGCAGCAGGTCGGCGCCGGTGCGGGCATGATTTTCGCCGGTCTCGAGGCTGCGGGTTTTTGTGATATCGTGAAGGAGGGCCGCGGCCTCAATGGCGGGAAGATGAAAATCGCAGCCGCCATCGTTTGCAGCCTGCGCAATGGCAACAGCAAAGCGGCAGACAGTGATGCTGTGGGCCCTGATATTGGGAAGCATGCCATGGGCTTCCATGAGCCTCAGGCATTCCTCCCGGGCCGGGATGATTGTACGGGCAGTCATCATGAGCTATTTTTTAAAAAAGTAAGGTATTACATAGATACATGCACCTGCCGGTGAAGTCAAGGGGGAAAGAAACAGTAGATTTGACAGGGGATCTGTGGTACACGAAGGAGGCGTAATTCGGAGGATTTGGGATTATGTGAATTCGGAGTCAAAAACATGAACGATGAATGGCCGGAGATAAAGAGATTAATGAGCACCTTGCAGGAAAAGCTGAAGCGGATTGATCAGATCAGGGAGGGCAGGCCCGGGTTTAATGATGTTCTGGATTTTTTTGAACAGGTATTTATCGCACGCGACGCCGTGCTGCAGAACCTAGCAGTGGCCGACCCGTATCCCGACGGCCACGGCATTGCCCTGCGGCTGCAGGAGGGTTTCCCGCTGCTTGAAAAGAGGCATTTCATGTATGATGCTGACGTGCTTGCGAGCTATTTTTACACGCTCCTTGATATAGTGGCCCAGCGTAACCCGGCAGGTGCAGCGGCCATACGGCTGCGGTCTGATGCAGCAGGGGAACTGCTGAAAAACCTGCCTCCGGATGATATCGTCAAAGCGCTTGCCCCTTTCGGCGATGGAAGCGATTTGATGCTGTTTCTTCTTAAGGAATGCATGCGGCCGTGGCTTGAACGGTATGCCGGGCTGCTGAGCCCGAAGGTGGGAGAAGAGCAGTGGCATGAAGGCTGCTGCCCGGTCTGCGGCGGATTCCCCTGTTTTGCCGAAATTTTCGGCCAGGAGAACCAGCGCCGCCTTTTTTGTCAGGACTGCGGCACCGCGTGGCAGTTTCCGCGGCTGCAGTGCCCGTTTTGCGGCATTGACGAGCATGAGAAACTCGAATATTTTAAACCCGATGCTGCGCCCGAGTACCGGGTCATGCTCTGCCGCGCCTGCAAGCGCTATATAAAAACAGCAGATTTTCGTGAATTCTCCGATGCCCTTGTTCCCGAGGTCGAACATCCCGCAACCCTGCATCTTGATATTATTGCCCGTGAGCGCGGCTACAAAACCGAAGATGTTCTGACGCGGCTGTTGCTGTAATTTCATGAAGACCACACTTCTCCTGATTATTATACTTGCAGCCTTCGTCTGCGTCATGCCCCGGCAGGGGTTTGCCCAGATGCTTTCCTCCGACAAGCTGAGCTATTCGCTTTTTATCAATGACCGCTTTGATTTCATGAACGATTTCTATGACAGCGGCAGGCGCTCTTTTGATCAGGACCGCAGCCTGCATGTGCTGTATGTCGCGCCGGCGGCCACGCTGCAGATCGGCTCCTCCCTGCAGGCCGTTGTCGAGGCCGAGGGGCAGTTTACCTATGAGATGGATGACAGCAGTACCGATCAGGATATCGATTTGCGCAATGCGTATCTCAAGGCATATATTCCGGGAGCCCGGTGGAGCACGCTGGCGGTCGGGCAGCAGTCTTTGAGCACGGCCGGAGGGTTTATTTATGATGACGAGTCGCCGACGCTGCGGCTGCGAGCCGATCTGGAAAAGGGCTTTGACCTGCCGCTTAAGCTCGACGCGCTTGTAACCCGCGTCGATCAGGATTGCCCCTATGTGCATGCCGAGCTGCGGTACTGTTTTTCGCTGCTTGAGTGCGGCAGCATCATGTATGGCCATTACCGGGACACCCACAATGGCCTGGCGCGCATTTACAATTCTCTTGACTACAGCAGTCTCTATAGCGGCAGGAGCCGGACGCAGTGGTTCGGGCTGTCGCTGCGAAAGTTTCTCGGCAATGTCCTTATGCGCACAACGGCGCTGTATGAAACCGGCTCGGCTCAGCTGCGCGGCAAATCGCTGCTTGCGGCTTCGCGCAGCATGCGCACGAGAGGCTATTTGCTTGATGTCAATTTCGACTATGTCCTTACGGACCGCTGCACCATGACAGCCTTTTTTTTCATGGCAAGCGGCGACGGCACTCCGCGCAAGGGCACATTTACCTCATTTTTGCAATCAATCCCTATATCGACAAGACCAATATATTTTTCAACGGCGGCATTGACAGCGAATATTCAACCGACCATGTCGGCATCGGGGGCATGCAGCTTGCGGGCGTGGCAACACCCGGCGTGAGCCTTGACATACGCGTCAATAAGCCGCATTGAGCTGAAACTGATAGGAGCCTATCTTTTTACGCAGCGCGGGCCCCGGGGGCTGGGCAGGGTCTATGGCTGGGAAACCGACTGCATGGGCTCCTACAGCATCAATGAAAACCTTCAGTTTTTTACGGAAATAAACCTGTTCAGCCCGGGCAATTATTTCAAGCGACTCACCGATACCGCACGCATATGTCAACCGAGTTTTTGTTCGGCATCAGTTATTTGTTTGGCAATTAGCTGTAGTTTTTTGTATAATTATATAGAATTATCTTTTCTCGAAAAGACCGTTGCTGTGTGAAATTTTTACAACTTTATCAGTGGGCGCAGTGTTAGAAAATATAGAAAAACAGACTCATGATGACCCCAATGTGCAGTTGATGCTCCGTTTTCAAGGGGGTGAAGAAGGGGCATTCAGAAAGCTCTTTGAAGAGTACCGGGGGCCGCTCCTGAATTTTATTTACCGGTATTGTCAGGACAGGCGCATTGCAGAGGAACTGACGCAGGAGGTGTTTCTCCGGGTATATAAGAGTTCCGGATCGTATCGGCCGGAAGCAATGTTTTCGACCTGGATATATCGCATCGCAACAAATATCTGTTTGAACGAACTGCGCACCGGCCGGTATAAGTATGAAATCGAATTCAAGGGGCCAGATGAGCATGCCGACTCCATGCAGTATGACCCCGTTGACGAGCGCACAAAGGTAAAAACAGACGAGCAGATGGCTGCCACCGAGCAGCAGCGGCAGGTGCAGCGTGCTCTTGAAAAACTACCGAAAAAACAGCGCCTTGCCCTGATCTTGAGCGTCTATGATCAGCTTTCTTATCGCGAGATCGGGCAGCGGCTGGGCTGTTCGGAAGCGGCGGTGAAATCAATTATCCACCGCTCGAAACTGGCACTGAGGGATATACTGAAAAAAGGGGGCATGGTGAACTGATATGAAGCTTTCATGCATGAAACATGAGCGATGATCTGGTTGCCTATGTCGACGGCGAACTTTCGCCCGACAGGGCTGCGCGCGTTGAACGCCATGTGCAATCCTGCAGCTCCTGCAGTGCGGTGGTCGCAGGGCTCCGGCAGGTAAATGCACTGCCGCCGTTTCCCCTGATAGAGCCCTCGGCTGAGTTTGACCGCATGTTCTGGACAAAGCTGGCCGGGGTTCGTCAGGAGCAGGAAGAGCATCACGGGCTGGAGCGGTGGCGATCGGTTGCCGGTCTTTTTTTACCCGGCCCGTCGGCCTTTCAGTGTCGGCCGGGCTTGCCCTGGGTGTTTTTGTGGTGACCCTGTACCTTCTGCGTCCACCCCATGCTGCCCTGCCGCAGCAGGAGGTCATGGCCGCGGCAGACCTTGATTTGTATGCAAATCTGGATGTCATTCAAAACAGCGAAGCGCTTGAAAATTTTGAGCTCATACAGATGCTTGATGAGCTGGAGCAGGATGAGCAGGGGTGAAGCAGGGCAGAGTATTTTTCAGGGCGGCATGGGCCGCAGCACTTCTGATGACAGCGGGCCCGGAAGCGGTTGCGTGGCCGCAGGACGCCGAGCAGCAGAAGGAAGAAAAAAAAACCGAGCAGATTTCCGATGAGGACAAAGAGATTATCCAGCATATGGAAATGCTCAAGAACCTTAAGCTGTTCGACAATGAAGACATTGAGATGCTTAAAACCCTTGATGTCTTAACGGCAAACGAGTAGGAAGACGTTATGGTGCGTACATATTATTTGCTGCCAGTGGTTATGCTGGTGCTGCTTATCTGCGGCACGGGCATTTCGGGGCGCATGGCGTTTGCGCAGGACTCTGTTTCCGGCGACAGTCTCGCCGACTGGAATGCGCTTTCCGGGCAGGAGCGTGACCAGCTCCGCGGATCGCTCAAAGCCTGGAAGCAGATGAGTCAGGAAGACCGCCAGCGCGTTCTTGATAATTACAAGAAATTCAAGTCGTTTCCCGAGCAGCAGCAGCATAAAATAATGGAAAATTATAACCGCTTCACGAGCATGGATGAATTGCAGCGCAAGGTGGTGCGTGACCGCTATAAACAGTGGAAAAAAATGAGCCCTGACCAGCGGAATTTGCTCAGCAAACGCTATGATATGCTCATCAAAGATGCGGCCTCAGGACCAGGCGCAGTTTTTTGAAAATTATGATGTCCTGCAGCGCCTGACGGCTGAAGAAAAGGAAAAGCTTTTTTCCGAGTGGAATATTCTTTCTGACGCTGAAAAACAGCTCCTGCGCATGCAGGAGAAAAGCCAGCAGTCTGTGCAGGAGCAGCGCCAGCAGTTCAGGGAAATACTGAAAAAGCTGCGCCAGCAGCGGCTCGACCGCAAACGTCTCGGCAATGACAAAACCGCTACCGGCACCGAGCCGACACAGCCGTAAAAAAGCTGAACATGCGGCATGCCTTCAGGATTTTCCAAAGCCCCCATGCCGCCCCATGGCTTTCATCAGCATCCGCGGCAGGCCCTGATGCAGCTACTGCACATTTTTTTGCTTGGCTTCCTCCCACAAAAGGTCCATTTCCTCAAGCGTTGATTTTTTTATGCTTTTGCCCTGTTTCAGCAGGGCCTCTTCGATATAGGCAAAGCGGCGCATAAACCGGTCATTGGTGGCGCGCAGGGCCTGTTCGGGCTCAATGCGCAGATGCCGGGCAAGGTTGACGATGCTGAAGAGCAGGTCGCCTGTTTCGGCGGCAGCCCGGGCTGTATTGCCCCGCTCGATTTCGGCTTCAAGCTCATCGATTTCTTCTCGCACCTTGCGCAGCACGTCGCGGGGCCCTGCCCAGTCAAACCCGACCTCAGCCGCCTTTGCCGTCAGAAACCAGCTGCGTGAAAGGCCGGGCAGATTGCCGGGAATGCCGTCAAGATGCGATACTTTCGGCTTTTTGCCTTCTTTTTCCTTGAGGGTCTGCCAGTTTGCCTTCACGTCATCGGCCGAGCGCACCTGTGTGTCGCCAAAGACATGGGGATGCCGGTGCACCATCTTGGCCGTCACCTGCGCAAGGGCATCGGCCATGGTGAAAACATTTTTTTCTTCATAGAGATTGACCAGAAACGCGATCATGAACAGTATGTCGCCCACCTCTTCCTGTAAAAGCGCGGGATCATCGGCATCGATGCCTTCCAGCAGTTCATAGAGCTCCTCGATCAGATAGGCCTTCACGTCCTGCGGGGTCTGCTTCTGGTCCCAGGGGCAGCCGCCGGGGCCGCGCAGCCTGCGGATGATAGCGATCATGTCGATAAAGAGCTGGCCGGTTTTTTTCATTGAAAAAGCCTTGTGTTTATGTTTAATTTAATCTTTAAAATTTCACCGGGTTTTAGTTGTATAAAAGAGAGCTGAGAAAAGCAAGGGGGAAGTGCTTTTTACAAGGGTAGCAGTGAGCAGGGTGTTTGAGAAACCTTATTGGAGGATGTGTTATGGCAGTAAAAATCGGTATTAATGGCTTTGGAAGAATCGGACGTCTTGTGTTTCGTGCTGCCTGCAGCAGACCGGAAATAGAAATCGTCGGCATCAATGATCTTATTGCCGTGGACTACATGGCATATATGCTGAAATACGATTCAACACATGGCAGATTCAGCGGCACCGTTGAGGTCAAGGACGGCCATCTTGTCGTTAACGGGAAAACTATTCGCGTTACCGCGGAAAAAGATCCTGCAAATCTCAAGTGGAACGAGGTTGGCGCGGAGTATGTCGTGGAGTCCACGGGCCTGTTTCTGGAAAAAGCAAAGGCCGAAGCCCATATCAAGGCCGGGGCAAAGCGCGTTGTCCTGTCGGCCCCGTCCAAGGACGACACCCCCATGTTCGTCATGGGCGTCAACCACAAGGACTACAAGGCTGACATGAGCATCGTGTCAAATGCCTCCTGCACCACCAACTGCCTTGCCCCTATCGCCAAGGTTTTAAACGATAACTGGGGCATTCTGGAAGGCCTCATGACAACCGTGCATGCAGTGACCGCCACGCAGAAGACCGTTGATGCGCCGTCTGCCAAGGACTGGCGCGGCGGCCGGGGCGCTGCACAGAATATCATCCCCTCATCCACAGGGGCTGCCAAAGCCGTCGGGAAGGTTATCCCTGCCCTCAACGGCAAGCTGACCGGCATGGCCTTCCGCGTGCCGACTCCTGATGTGTCGGTTGTCGACCTCACCTGCCGCCTTGCAAAACCGGCCACATATGCTGAAATCAAGGCGGCCATGAAGAAGGCCTCAGAGGGCGAGCTCAAGGGCATTCTCGGCTATACCGAAGATGCCGTCGTGTCCACGGATTTTGTGGGTGATTCGCGCACCTCCATTTTTGATGCCGATGCAGGCATCGCGCTGAGCGATACCTTCGTGAAGGTCGTGTCCTGGTATGACAATGAAATGGGCTATTCACACAAGGTCATTGATTTGATCCTGCACATGAATACGGTAAAGTGATGCTCGCTGCCTGAAGGGCATACCGGTCAGTAAGTGAGAATGAAAATGCAGGTTGCCGGTAACGCAGGCTTTTTCACGACAGCTTTTTATATATTGTGCGAGGGTACCATCATGGCTATCAAATACATTGACGGTATTGATGTGAAGGGCAAGCGGGTTTTCATCCGGGCGGACTTCAATGTGCCCCTTGATGATACACAGACCATCACCGATGACAACCGTATCACGGAAACAGTTCCCACCATGAAATATGTTCTCGACAAGGGCGGCGCGGTTATCCTGGCATCGCATCTTGGCAGGCCCAAGGCGAAGGTCGTGAAGGAGATGAGCCTGCTGCCGGTTGCACAGCGCCTTGGCGAGCTGCTGGGCCTGCAGGTTCAGTTTGTCGACGACTGCATAAGCGATGAAGCGGCTGCCCGGGCGCGAGCCCTCAAGCCGGGTGAAATTCTGATGCTTGAGAACCTGCGGTTCTACGCCCAGGAAGAGAAGAACGACCAGGATTTTGCACGCAAGCTGGCCTCCGGGGCCGAGATATATGTCAACGATGCATTTGCCGTGTCTCACCGCGCCCATGCCTCGGTGGAGGCCATAACGCATTTTGTGCCCGTGGTTGCAGGCGGCTTTCTCATGAAGAAGGAGCTCACAGCTTTGAGAAGGCAATGCTGAAACCGGAGCGGCCCCTGACGGCTGTTATCGGCGGGGCAAAGGTGTCGGGCAAACTGGAAATGCTCGAAAATATTATCGGCAGGGTCGACCGCCTGCTCATCGGCGGCGGTATGGCCTTTACGTTTTTGAAGGCGCAGGGAAAGGAAGTCGGGGACTCCCTTGTGGAGGCTGATCTCATCGAGACGGCCACAACGGTCATGGAAAAGGCGCAGGCGAAAAAAGTGGTTCTGCTGCTCCCGACCGACTGCGTCATCGCCGAAGAATTGAAGGCAGGCGTTACCACGAAAACCGTTTCTGTCAACGACATCCCCAAGGGCTGGAAGGGGCTTGATATCGGGCCCGAAACAGTCAAGGCTTTCAGCGATGCCATTGCAGGGTCAAAAACCGTTGTCTGGAACGGCCCCATGGGCGTGTTTGAACTCCCCGAGTTCAGCAGCGGAACCTTTGCCATTGCCGACTGCATCGCCAAGGCCCCTGTTATGAGCATTGTGGGCGGCGGTGATTCTGTTTCGGCGTCTGAAAAAGTCCGGCAATCAGGACAAGGTCACCTTTGTCTCAACTGCCGGGGGCGCTTTCATGGAACTGCTGGAGGGCAAGGTTCTTCCCGGCATCAAGGCGCTGGACAGATAAATAGTGTATGAATGCGAAGTGAGAAGCGGAGCAGCCTTGCAAGGGCTGCCCCGCTTCTTTCACGTATGCTGAAGATAACCTTTTGTGAAAAGGAGTACCGATATGAGAACACCGGTCATTGCCGGCAACTGGAAACTGTTCAATACCGTGGCTGAAGCCCTTGCTCTGGTGCGCGATCTGAAGGCGCTGGTGTCTGATGCTCATGGCGTTGAGATCATCGTGGCGCCGGTTTTTACGGCCATTCATGCTGTTGCGGTCGAGCTGAAAGGCTCCAATATTGCTGTTTCATCCCAGGACGTGTACTGGGAGGAGAGCGGCGCATTCACCGGCGAGGTTGCCCCCTCCATGCTCAAAGAAGCCGGATGCTCCTATGCGATTATCGGGCACTCCGAGCGGCGGCAGTATTTCGGTGAAACCGATGAAACGGTCAACAGGAAAGTGCGGGCTGCGCTGAAGGCGGGGCTTGTCCCCATTATGTGCGTCGGCGAGCTTCTTGAGGAGCGCGAGGCAGGCAAAACCATGCAGGTTGTTGCCAAACAGATCAAGGGCGGCCTTGCGGATTTTCCTGCGGATGATATAGCTAAAATTATCATTGCCTATGAGCCGGTCTGGGCAATCGGTACGGGCAAGACAGCCTCGCCAGCCCAGGCCGAAGAGGTGCATAAGTCTATCCGGTCTTTGATTGCAGCCCTTGCCGGCACGCAGGTTGCCGTAGGCATGCGCATTCTCTACGGCGGCAGCGTCAAGGCAGACAATGTCGATGAGCTCATGGGCCAGGAGGACATTGACGGCGCCCTTGTCGGCGGGGCAAGCCTGAAGGCCGATTCGTTTGCCCGGATTGTAAAATTCACCAAGTAACGCCCTGATTGCATAAAAATAAGCATTGCCATTTTTTTGAAATTGCGGTAACATTTTCAACTTATTGAATTTCGACAGGTGTTTTTTCATATCCAGTAAGGATACTACGGTATGTATGTATTATTGATTATTGTGCATGTTGTCGCATCGATCGCGCTGGTCATGATCGTGCTTCTGCAGACAGGCAAGGGAGCGGATATGGGCGCAGCCTTCGGCGGCGCAACACAGACGCTGTTTGGCGGCGCAGGCCCTGCGCCTCTTCTGGGCAAAATCACCACGATCGCGGCAGTCGTCTTTATGGTTACATCGCTTTCGCTGGCCTATATATCGGCCAATCCCTCGGCAGGCTCTATGGTGAAGAATGTTAAAACGACTGAACAGCCGGCTCAAAGCGCTCCTGCTCAGTCGCCCGGCGGCACACAGCCCCCGGTACCGCCCGCTGCCGAGTAACTGTACTGCTTATCTGTATATTAATACGTTAACTACCCGTGCCGAAGTGGTGGAATTGGTAGACACACCATCTTGAGGGGGTGGCGGAGAGATCCGTGAGGGTTCGAGTCCCTCCTTCGGCACCAGGTTTATAACAAAGGCCCGTAATCGTCATTGATTACGGGCCTTTGTTATATGCGCTGTTGCGGCCCGGATATGGCTGTTTTCCCCCGTCAGCCCCATGCGACTCTCCGGTTCAGGACTTTGGCTTGAAATTTATGTACCCTGATTCTATATTAATAGGCAGGACCTGTCATGGCACAAAAGTAATTTTGTTAGGTTGGGTTAAGCCCGGAAGAAACTGTTGGTGTTTTTCGCAACGGCGGATCAAATTAATGAGGCCCGTTTTTAAACATGCAGGGTGCGCAGCAGCGCACTCTGCGAACTCTATACAAAGGGGGAAAGCCATGAATTCAGCAGTAAAAAGTATTTTTTTTGCGGCGCTGTGTCTCTCCCTGCTCCTTGCCGCCGGGTGCAAGCCGTCAATTACCTCCGGCTGGATCGAGTATGACCACACCCTCACCAACACATATGGCGGCTTTGAACAGACAGCCAGGGTAACGGGCACTGTCGGTTTTCTGAGCAGCGCTGCTGCTCTGACCCCCCAGACCTCCATGTACAGCGGAACGGGCAAGGTCTCTGTTGCAATATCCGGTTCAGCAGACGACTGCGCGATCACCGGCTCAGGCTCCAATGATGTTTCCTTAAAAGGCAGGGAGTTTTTGGGTAAGATATATTTTGCAGCAACGGAAACCTGGTACAACCCCGGATCCTTTTCCGTATGTGGTGCCCCGGCAGTTACATTGCCGACCGTGACTATTAATCAGAAGATAAGCTTTCCGCTTGAGGACGGCGCTGTTTTCGAGCAGCCCTACATTGGCGCTGCCGGCAGCGGCACCTATCGCTGGATTCTGCATATCGACGATGAGCTGTAGCTGAAAAAAAAGTTGAAGGAGCGTTTTGGGGCGTTACAGCAACCACGCCTTCGTCAGCTTTATAGACTTAGTCTGAAGTCACCAAGGCGCTAGTGCCTATGGGGCTGTGGGCAAATTGCCTGTGAGGCGGTGTGTACGCCGTAGTAGATGCAGCGTGAGATGTGAAATAGACAAAGGCCGGTCCTGCAAAGGGGCCGGCCTTTTTTAGGCGCTGCATTGTTTTCAAAAAAACTCAGTAGCGGTGTTTTTTTTCGCCAATCGGTCAAACGTGTTTCAGCTACACGATTGTTTCTGTAAACAGAGAAAAGTTGAGCCCCAGGTCACTAGAATGGCAATCTGTAAGGATTAAAAGCGGCTCGGGATTCCCAGTGCAATTCCCTCGACTGACAGATCCTCATCGACATCAGGCCAGTGAATACCGGTTCCGCGGCCGATCAGCTGATAGTTTTTACGTTGCGCCTGCGTTGCATGTATCAGCCGGGGATAAAACTCAAGGGGATTTTTACCTCACGGCCGTCGGAAAGAATAACACAGAGATATTTTTTTTCAAAATGAACTTTTACAGCGCTGAATTCATACATTTTTTTGAAGCCGAAGAACTCATGCCATTTCTCCATGCATATTGTTTCATTCTGTTCGATAAGGGAAAATGCCTTGGTTTAATGTCGCGGGCGACATGCCAGGGTTTTCTGCAAGACTCACGGGGTTAAGCCAGAATTTTAAAACCGCATCGTGATGCTGTACATGCACATGCGGAGGTTCATTACGCTCATTTGCGTAAAAGAAAAACCGAAAACCTCCTTTGGAAAAAATTGTCGGCGACAAGTGATGTTCTCCTGACTTTATGAAACATATTAATTTTGCAGAGGCTCTAAGTCAAGAGGAAACAGAGGAAACGCTCAAGGCAAATGTCGACGCAGGATGCGGGATGGATATTTTTGGCGCGACGCCTGCCTCTGAACGATAATCAGCAGCGTCGAAAATGGGCGCGGAGGTTATAGGCGACCGGTTGCTTTGCTAATGAAGTTGATCGCTCACTACGACATCTTGCGCCCCTGCTTGTCCGCCTAGAATTCCGCATTGCGGCTCAAAATTTAAATTCTGGACCATTCCTGCATTACTCAACATGGCCGGAAGAATTCTTTGTTCTTTAAGATTAAGTTAGCCTTTCATTCTGTATCTGTATGACGAAGTGCGGGCTTCAACAAATAAATTAAAATGAGTTGAAAGCGCCTGTGCTTTTGGGCCACAAAAAAATACAAGTATTTTAAATAACTTGTTGACTTCTTGCCCGATTTCACGTATATATTACGCCTTTTTTCGTAAGACTTTTTTTGATAGGGAGGTACTTTTTTTGTGATTAGCGATTTATCAAAACTGCGCAATATCGGCATCTCGGCCCATATTGACAGCGGCAAAACAACGCTGACCGAGCGCATCCTGTACTACACCAACCGGATCCATGCGATCCATGAGGTTCGGGGCAAAGACGGCGTCGGCGCCAAAATGGACTTCATGGAGCTGGAGCGCGAGCGCGGCATCACCATCACCAGCGCGGCAACCCATTGCGAATGGGACAACCATCATATAAACATAATCGATACGCCCGGCCATGTTGACTTCACCATCGAGGTGGAGCGGGCACTGCGGGTGCTCGATGGCGCCATACTCGTTCTGTGCTCGGTGGGCGGCGTGCAGAGCCAGTCCTTCACTGTCGACCGGCAGATGAAGCGCTACAATGTGCCCCGCATAGCATTTGTCAACAAGTGCGACCGCACGGGCGCAAACCCCGTGAAGGTGCGGGACCAGCTGCGGGAAAAGCTCGGGCATAACCCGGTGCTTCTGCAGCTGCCCATAGGGCTTGAAGACAAGCTCGAGGGCGTTGTCGACCTGATCGAAATGAAGGCCATTCGTTTTTCCGGCAAGTCCGGTGACGACATGGAGGAAGGCCCCATCCCGGACAACATGCGTGAGGATGTTGCTTCCTACCGCGAGCAGCTTCTGGATGCAGTTTCCATGTTCTCCGATGAACTTATGGAGGCGATTCTTGAAGATCGCATTACCAATGACATGATTTATAAGGCCGTGCGCAAAGGAACCCTTGAGCTCAAGCTCACGCCGGTGCTGCTCGGATCGGCCTATAAAAACGTTGGCGTACAGCTGCTGATGGACGCTGTCATACGGTATCTGCCGTCCCCGCCGGATATAAAGAATGAAGCTTTGGATCTGTCAAAAGACATCGAGGAATCAATCACACTGCAAAGCGATCCAGCGATGCCCACGGTGCTTCTGGCCTTCAAGCTTGAAGACGGGCGCTATGGCCAGCTCACGTATCTGCGCATCTATCAGGGCAGCCTTGCTCGAGACACCTTTATCACCAATACCCGCACGGGCAAAAAGCATAAGGCTGGCCGCCTCGTGCGCATGCACGCCGACGAAATGGAAGATGTGCTGGAAGCTGCCGCCGGCGACATCATCGCCATCTTCGGCCTTGACTGCAACTCCGGCGATACGTTCACCGACGGTACGGTCAATGTGAGCATGACGTCCATGTTCGTACCCGATCCCGTCATATCGCTCTCGATCAAACCCGTGGATTCGAAGTCGGAAATCAATCTTGCCAAAGCGCTCAAGCGTTTCACCAAGGAAGACCCCACCTTCCACGTCGAGGTCGACCAGGAATCGGGAGAAACCGTCATCAGGGGTATGGGCGAGCTGCAGCTGGACGTGTACATCGAGCGCATGAAGCGCGAATATAACGCCCTTGTCGATACCTCGCCCCCGCAGGTTGCCTACCGCGAAACCATCACGCAGCGGGCCGAATTCAACTATACGCACAAAAAGCAGACCGGCGGCTCCGGCCAATACGGCCGCGTGGCTGGCTTCATGGAGCCCTGCGAGGATAAAGAGTTCGAATTTGTCGATAAAATCGTCGGCGGCTCGATCCCACGGCAGTTCATTGCCGCGGTAAACAAGGGGTTTGCCTCCATGGTCAAAAAAGGCACACTCATCGGCTCGCCCGTTACGGGCGTGCGCGTAACCATAAACGACGGCGCTTCCCACAGCGTCGACTCCTCCGACATAGCCTTTCAGGAAGCAGCCCGGGGCGCATGGCGAGAAACATTCAACAAGGCGCGCCCGAAAATTCTTGAGCCCATCATGCGCGTTGCGGTTGAAGGGCCTGCGGAGTTTTCCGGCAACGTGCTCACCACCCTCATGCAGCGCCGCGGCATGATCATCGGTTCGCATGAGGATGCGGGCATTGCGCGCATTGAGGCTGAGGTGCCTCTGGCCGACATGTTCGGCTACTCAACCGTGCTGCGCTCCAACACACAGGGCAAGGCCGAGTTCACCATGGAATTTTCACGCTATCTGCAGGTACCGGCCAGCATTGCCGAAGAGCTGACGGAAAAAGCAAAAGAAAAAGCTGCAGGCAGAAAATAGCAAGGAGCATACCTATATGATTCGCGAACAACTCACCGCGCGCAATCCGTTGCGCATACTCGAAAAATTTATTTCCGGAGGCCTGCGGGCAGGCGGTCTGGGCCTTGTGATTGCCCCTGCGGGCGTGGGCAAAACAGCCTTCCTGGTGCAGATCGGCCTTGACGCCATCATGCGCGAAAAACATGTTCTGCACATAGCCCTGGGGCAGAACACCAACCACGTCCAGGCCTGGTACGACGCCCTTTTTGACGACATGGCCGGCGGCAGCCACAGCGACGAGATCGAGGATCTGCGCAACTCCTCCACACAGTACCGGGTGCTGCAGACATATGCCGATACGGCATTTTCGCCGCAGCGGCTCGATCAGACCGTGGCCCTTTTTCAAAACCATATCAACTTCAAGCCAGACGTCATCGTGATCGACGGCTTTGACTGGGCATGCGCATCGCCCGTTCGCATCGCAGCGGCCATCGGCGCCTTCAGGTCATGCGCCCACCGACTCGGAGCCCAGCTCTGGATGAGCGCACAGACCCATAAAACGTTTACCAAGGCGCACCCCACGGCGGTTACCCCGCCCTGCGACGCCTTTGAAGAGCTGATCGATGTGGCCATCTATCTTGAGCCTGCCGGCACCAGCGTATGCGTGCGCATACTCAAAAGCAATGGCTATACCAATATACCCGATCCGCAGCTGCTTATTCACTGCGACACGCTGAGCCTTGCGGCGGCCCATGCCGAGCGGCCGCTCAATCTCCCCCCGGTGGCTCACACCCTGCTGTCGGGAGGCGCGCAGGGCGCCGAAGCCCTGTTCGGCCAATGCGCCGAGCAGTGGGGCCTGCAGGAAATCAACTTTTCCTTCGACGGCCATGAGCCGGCGCGCACCAGAAACATCGTCAAGCTCTCCGGCAGCGAGCTTGCCCAGGGCGAAGTCAGCGATGCCTATCTCAGAGCGCAGATGCACCGCACCTATCCCGGCACCCCGCTGTTTCGCAAGGTGCTCCAGTCCATCTGGCATCAGGTAAGCACGGCCGGTGAGGTTTTTGTTGTTGGAACCATTATGCCCGATACAACCGTACGCGGCGGCACGGGCTGGTCAGCCGAACTTGCCAAGCACTGGCATAAGCCCGTGCATGTGTTTGATCAGGAAAAGGACTGCTGGTTCATCTGGCGTGACGGAGCATGGGCGGAGGAAGCACAACCCGTAATCTCGCGCACACGATTTACCGGCACCGGCACGCGGTTTCTCAACGAACAGGGCCGTGCAGCCATTTCAGCGCTGTTTGAACGGACGTTCGGCACAAAATAAAAAAGCTTCATACTGGCACATAAAGCAGCGGGCCCCGGAGTATTCCGGAGCCCGCCGCTGTTTTCAGCTTTTTGTAATTATTTACTGCTCTGTGGCAAATTCAACACGCCGGTTACTGGCACGGCCTTCTGCCGTGGTGTTTTCAGCTACAGGATTCGTGCTGCCCAATGCTTTGGTTGCCAGGCGGTTGCTTTTAATGCCGCGGTTCATCAAATACTCACGAACAGCCTGGGCGCGCTTGTTTGAAAGGGATTCGTTGTACCGTTCCGACCCGGTGCTGTCGGCATATCCCTTGATGATGATCTTCACATCAGCATTATCCACAGCGGTGAGCACGTTTGCCACTTCATCAAGAGCCGGCTGGGCGCTCTTTTTTATACTGGCCTTGTTATAGTCGAACAGAATCATGGACCAGCAGCCGTGAGCATCGACCTTCGCCCCCCTGGGCGTATTGGGGCATGCATCTGCCTCATCGCAAACGCCGTCGCCATCGGCATCATGAACGCATTTGTCAAAGAGCACCCGCTCCACAAAATCGGTCATAGGCTCGCACCCGGCCAGCTTGTCGGCAGTGGCCACAAACCCGCAGCCGCCTGCCTTGACAATTTTCTCCAGAAGCTGTCTATTATCATAGTCATCGCCGATCTGTATGGCATAGATGCAGATCTTATCTCCCCTTGCCTTCTTCAGCTTCTGGGCCGCAGCCACCGCATCACCATCGGTCGGCTTGCCGTCGGTTATTATGATAAGAGACGTTGGGCCCTGCACGACCTTAAGATCCTCTGCAGCGGCATCAATGGCTTTGACCATGGGCGTATTGCCGGTAGCCACGTCGATTTTGCACAAAGCCCCCTGGAGCCCGTCCGGGGAGTAGGGTTCCATACCGTAAATAAGATCCGTCTGAAAAATGGAGAACAGATAATAGCCATGCCCGAAAGTCCTGAGGCCGCCATTTACTTTTACACTCTGCATGCACTGATTCATGCATCTGACCGTATCTTTGGCAATGTCAAGCTTCTGCTTCTCGCCAATCTTGCCGGCCATGGTTTCTGAAGAATCAAACAGGATAAGAAAACTTTCAGCTTTTTGCTTGTATTTCTGTACATTGACCATGGATTTGCAACCAGGGCCTGCAGCCTTCTGCGCGGCGCATCCGACACAAAATACCAGTGCAACAAGTACTGCCAGTGCTTTCATCTGCCTGTTCATTTCTTTTCCCCTTTTCTGTTGTGTTAATCTATTTTTGTTTGCGGCTCTGTAACTTTTTGCGATAAACAATCTTTATATAGTTAGATAAACGAATTATGTCAATAGACTTCTTCTCTATTTTTTTATATTTTTATATTCATAAGAACCGGGTTGAAATCGATGCCATGGCAGCTTGCCTTTTGACCGAAGCGTGCTATGTTAAATTAGAATATTTCACTTTGGGAGGACTCGCATGAAAAAAATACCGGCAACTGCATTCTTGCACCTGCTGGCCGGCATCTGGCTTACCTGTTGCGGAACCGAACCGGCAAACAACCAGCAGCAGGCACAGCAAAGCCTGAAAAAACCGTCAACTGCACCAGTACAGGGGACAGAGACCATGAGCAAAACGGATGAAGAATGG
This sequence comes from uncultured delta proteobacterium, assembly GCA_963718965.1. GTDB lineage: Bacteria > Desulfobacterota > WTBG01 > CAIYCZ01 > CAIRTM01 > CAIWCT01. The sequence continues at coordinate 63,316 of CAVRBJ010000030.1, forward strand.
AAAAAAGTACTGAGCCCGCAACAGTTCGAGGTGGCCCGCAAAAAAGGCACAGAGCCTGCGTTTACGGGCATATACTGGGACAACCATGAATCGGGAATATACCTGTGCGTCTGCTGCGGGGCCGAGCTGTTCGGGTCTGATGCAAAGTTCGACTCGGGCACGGGCTGGCCCAGCTTCTTCAAGCCCGCTGTTAAGGAAAATGTCGGCACGGCAACAGATCAAAGCTACGGCATGGAGCGCAACGAGGTCCCTGCAGCCGATGCGGGGCCCACCTGGGTCATGTGTTCGACGACGGCCCTGCGCCCACCGGGCAGCGCTACTGCATTAACTCAGCATCGCTTAATTTTAAAAAAAAGCCGAAAACAGACAGCACCCGTCCGCAACGGGTTTGCGTTTCTCCGCAGGGCGGTTCGTGAACAGCCCCTACACATGCAATCATTCCTGCATTGTTAATTATCGGGCAGCTGATTCTTGCAGTTTATGGTGGCTACAAGCCGCCCACGAAAAAAAACGGCGGATTCCCTCACCGGGCATCCGCCGTTCCGTTTTGTTACTCTAAAATATTACTTTACCGTTTTCATCGGCTCGAGCTGCTTCATGGCCATGCCGACAAAAGGCTTTGGCGTAACGGCCTGCACGCACTCGATAAGGATAGCTTCCGTCACCGTCGCCGTCGCCTGCTTTTGCCACGATGGCCTCCATGAGCTTCTTCTCAGTCATGGCCCGGAAGGGTTTGGGTGATGATTCGATCATTTTGTCGAACATTGCCTTGCTGTTGTCCTGCCACGTTAATTCTGCCATGGTATCCCTTTCTGTGAAAAGTTTTTCGTACGTTTCAGCCAGTGTTGCTACAAAAATTTTCTTCTCCCCTACATTGCCATAAGCATCAAATCTGTCAAGTCATAAAGCTTTATTTTTTCATGGTTGCGCTTGATCGGGTCCATCAGGCTCTGCTCGCAGTACGGACAGCAGGTGGCAATGGCCTCAGCCCCCGTGGCCTTTGCCTCTTCGATGCGCTCTGCCGATATCCTGAACGAGTGCTCGGGAAATGCCGTGCGCACGCCTGCGCCCGCGCCGCAGCACCAGCCCTGGTCCTTGATACGCTCCATTTCAATGAGCCGCAAACCGGGTATTGCCTTCAGAATATTGCGGGGTTCCTCGTATATACCACAATGCCGGCCGATATGGCAAGGGTCATGCCAGGTAACGGTCAGGGGAACCTTTTTGGTGAACTTGATGGTCCCGTCGGCAACAAGCTTCTCCAGCACCTGCGTTACATGCAGCACTTCATAGTCGATAGCCGGCATACCGGGCACTTCAGGAAAGTCATGCTTCAGGGTGTGGTGACAGCCCGCGCAGTGGGTGATAATTTTTTTAACGCCCGCCTGCTTGAACGTCTCGATATTGCGCTTCACGAGATCAAAAAACGTGGCGCGATCACCGATGCGGATAGCCGGGCTGCCGCAGCAGATCTCCTTCTCGCCGAGTATGCCGACAGACACGCCCGCTTTCTTGAATATCTTCACCGTATTGATGATTTCGTGCTGCAGCAGGGGATCAAAAGCAGGGGTACAGCCGGCGAAAAACAGATACTCGCATTTTTCCTTGTTGAAATCGGGCAGATCAAGGCCCTTGGTCCAGTCGCGCCGCTTGGTGCGGGGCTGCAGCCAGGGGTTATCGTAGTTCTTGATGCTCTTGAGCAGTTCCTTATGCGGCGGCAGCGGCGCCAGGCCCTTTTCAACCAGATAGGCCTTCAGCGCTTCGGCTGCCTTGAGGGGCTCCTTTTCATTCAGGCGCAGGCAGTTCATCTCGCAGGCGCCGCAGGATGTGCAGTAGTAGCAGATCTTAAGCAGTTCCTCAGAATCGGTTGGGTCAAAATCGCCTTCGAGCAGTGCGCGGATAATGTGAAACTTGCCCATGGCGCTGTAGCCGAAGTTACGCGTATAGCGGAACTCCGGGCAGATTTCGCTGTACTTTGAGCTCTTCACATTCCAGCCCCACTGGTTCATGCACCAGTTGCAGCGCGCATCGCCCCAGGCCATTTCCCGGTAGTCTTCAAGGTTGCGCTCATAGACTTTTTTGTCGATTTTCGGATACATGGCTTACTCCACCAAAAATTATTACGCGCTTTTCTTTACAAGCTCGGCGCAGATGTTATTGAGCGTATCGGCGCTGAAATCATCCCACTCGGCTGAAATCTGCACAAGCTCAGCCATATGCTCCCCGGTGATCTCGGGGCAGAGAACGGCGATGACCGGATCGATGCCCAGCACATAGGCCAGGGCCTGACGCTTGATCCAGCCGTCTGCATCAAGCTGGCCGCCAAATATCGCTCTGGTGGGCACGGCCATCGAAAAAGCTGTTGTCTGCGCGGCTATGGCGCTGTCAAGAGCACCGCCAACTGTCCAGGCTGCAAGCCCATCGGCTGCGCCGCCTGAGGCAAGCCCGTCCAGTCCGTCAATCCCTGCGCCCTGCTTCTTGAGAAGCGCGCCCGCGGCGGCTGGTTCAAGGCCAAGGCGATAGCATGTCTCCATTGCCCTGGCAGCGTCAACACCGGCAGCCGCCAGGCTTGCAAAGCCCATCAGGTCTGACACGAGACAGCCGGGCTCTTTGGATCCGCCCATCATGTCCATGAACGTGGGGGCTTCATTGTACTTCAAAAATGTATAGTAGGGATAGGCGCAGTTATAGGCTGCGTCATTGCGGTGCGTCAGGCTTTTGAGTTTATCAAGGGCTGCGGCATCAATGCCCAGAGCCGTGCCGATATCATAGAGCCCGGCCTTGCCCTTGATGGCGCCGGCGACAATTTTGTTCTTCAGCTCCATGCACTTCACGAAAAAGCCGTCTGCCACTTCCAGAGAACCAAGGCCGCGCATGGCAACAGCCTTCAGGTTCTTGGCGCCGAACACAGCGCCAAGGCCAGCCTTGTCTTTGCCGCCCCAGTAGTTTTCGCTCACGACAGCCAGGGGATTTTTGTTTTCGCCGGCTTTGCCGATGACGAGCATCTGCGCCATATCATCGCCGTAAACTTCGCGCATTTTATCGGTTGATTCCCAGACATCCTTGCCCCAGATATCGGCCGAATCATTGATATCCGACAGCCCGTCATGCAGCCACAGGCGCACGGGAGCTGCAGCCTTGCCCAGCACCACCACAAAATCAAAACCCGTAAGCTTCAGCTCAACGCCTGTCTGCCAGCCGAAGGGCACATGGGCGATTTTGCCCGTAATGGGGCTTTTAGCCGTCATGACGCCGCCGCAGGCAGCCGGGGCAAAAGTGGCCGTAAAAAAGCCGGAGCCGAGAATCAGGGGCTCGCGGTCTTTGTACTGCTCGTAGAGCTCCATATTCATGGCAGCGCCGCCAAGGGCCTTCTCAATAAGCTCTTCGGTCAGGTCCTGGGTTGAGCAGGATTTCGCATCAAGATCGACAATAAGAATTGTGCCGTTATAGTTATTCATTGTTTCCATCGTCATTAACCCTCCATGCTCAAAACGCCGCAGGGACATGCCTGCATGCACACCGGCCCGTTATCCTCATCCTTGCAAAGATCGCAGGCAATGCGCAAAAGAATCGGCTTTGCGCTTGCCCCGGCGCCTTCGATCTGCTCGCCGGGCATCAAAATCTTTTCGCCCTCAGGACGCCCCAGCATCAGCGTCTTGTCGCGCTTGACCATCATGCCGTAATAATTCTTCTTTTCCTCATAATAATACATGAGGCTTGAGCCTATGGGCGAAATGCTGCCGTCATGGTGATAGTTGCAGGCGAATTCGCAAATCCTGCAGCCCGTGCATTTCATTGGATCAACCTTCAGTGCCATTGTGAAACTCCTTTATTTTTAATTTATGTAGGGGCTCAAAATTTTGAGCCCCTACGCAACGCTTTAATTGCGATTCTCAATTATCAGGGTCGATCTGGTGCGGCGGATTTGATACCCGGTTCGGGTCAATCGCTCGCTTGATGCCCTTCAACAGCTTGTCATACTTGAACACGGGAGCGGCCATCTGGTGATAGACGCCGCCCAGGAACGGGCCGACGCCGTTTTCAAGGCCGTTGCTCACGTCTTCTTTGGTCATTTCAAGCAGCTTGCCAAGGAGATTGCCAAGATCGTCAGCGCGTTTTTCAACCGGGAAGTCGGTCTCGCCAAAGCCGAAATGGCCGAAATCATAGCCGCCGATCCAGTCGGGACCGTCGCTGTCAAGAATGGGCGGTGAAAATTTATCAACCCACTTGTAGCCGGTCTTGACCTGGCCGATGGAGTACTTCAGCGTATCGGTCTGCAGGCGCAGGGCCAGGAACGTGCCCGAGGCCCGCATCATGCGCGAGCCATGCGTGTCGCGTATCCAGTTATTGGCCTGTCGGGGAACCCACATGTCATAGACTTCCTGCTTCACGGGCTTGCCGCCGGTTTCTTTGATGATGTCTGCAAGCACGCGGTTTTCATATTCAAGCTGCTTGCCGGAGGTGAAGCCCCAGAGGCAGACGCCCACGGCATTCTTCGCATTGTCCTGGAACGTGCGCTTCTGCCACTCAGTCCAGTACTGTTCGCAGGAATTGGACCACCACATGATATAATACACGGTCGGCCACTTCTGCACCACGCCCGCGATCTCTGCCTTGCCGACTTCGTACATGAAATTGACAGCATCCTCAAGGGACTCGTACTTCACCATATGCCACTTGAAGCGGTCTTCGGGCAGCACCGAGGTCTGGTTGGGAATAATGCCCGCAACCGGCCAGACCTTGGGACCGGGATAGGGATGCAGCTTCACAGCCATCTTGGTCACCATACCGACGCCGCCCATGGCGCCGGCATAGCCGCGCAGCATGCCGCGCAGATCAGGGCCGGGCCCCTCGCCCCAGAAGCCGTTATCGGCATCCTGGGAGAATGAGCCGGTGCGCAGAATCTCGCCGTTCGGGCAGCACCCACTCGATGCCCAGAATATTTCTGTAGGCAACGCCCAGTCGGTACCCGACGCCCCACATGCCCTGAAATACATGGCCGCCGATGGCGGATGCCGTGGCGCTTGCCTCGGGGGAACCGATATACAGGCCGCGCTTGTATGCTTCTGCCTGCACCTGCGCAAGCGTGCACAGGGGCTCGATGACGGCATACATGTTCTTCTCATCAATTTCATGAATAGCGCCCATGCGCTTGCAGTCGATGATCACGGTATGGGGCCGGTTGGGCGAGCCGGTGAGTGACCACTGGTTTGAGCCCACGGGAATGAAGGGTATTTTATAGCGGTTGCAGATCTTAATGACTGCCTGCGTTTCCATGGTGCCGTTTGGCAGCACCACAAATTCCGGCGGCATGGACATGCCGAGAATCTTCGGGGGCAGCCAGTCGCCGAAATATGCGTTAACCGTTGCGGGATTATCTCTTAACATTTTCTGCGCCAATAGCAGCCTGAAATGCTTTCAGAATCTGCTGATGACGCGCATCGTTTTTCGCTGTCTCTGTCATGGCCTGTTCTCCTCTCACAGTGCTTCCATCATAAGGTCAAAGAGATTCTTGATTTCCATTTTCTCTTCCATGCCGATGCCGCCGGCGCGCAGATTGCTTTCGCACCACGGGCAGCTCGTAACGATCATGGAAGCGCCCGTATCCTTGGCCTCGGTCAGCCTTTCGCGTGCCGTCCACTGGGCGAAATCCTTAAACGCGGTGAACGCTCCGCCGCCGCCGCCGCAGCACCAGGCATATTCCCTGATGCGCTCCATCTCAACAAGCTCGACGCCGGGTATGGCCTTGAGAATATTGCGCGGCTCCTCATACACGCCCAGAATATCCTTGCCGGGCACATAGGGGCGGGCCATGCGGCCCATATGGCAGGGGTCATGCCAGGTCACGGTTACGGGAACTTCTTTCTTAAACTTTATCTTTTTGTCCTTGATAAGCGTCTCGAGATACTCGGCCACATGCAGCACTTCAAAATTCTTCTTCACGGGCAGCTCATCATACTCAACGCGGATGGTGCCGTAGCAGCCGGCGCAGGGTGTCACAACGGTCTTGACGCCAAGCTCGTTGAAGCGCTTGATATTTGCCGTGGCAAGGCGCTCGAACTCTTCAGGCAGGCCGATCTTGTCAGGCGGGCTGCCGCAGCACAGCTCGGAATCTCCGAGTATGCCGAAATCGACCTTATTTGCCTTCAGGATCTTGGCAATATTTATAATAGTGCCTTTCAGTTCCTGTGAAAGCCCGTAGGTGCAGCCGACAAACAGCAGCACGTCTGCCTTCTCCTTGTTGAGATCCTTGATGCCAAGGGCTTTCATATCCTTTGCCCAGGCATTGCGCTTGGAGCGGGGCTGCACCCAGACATTGTCATACTGCTTGAGGCTGTCCACCAGGGGCTTCTGCTCGGGAAGTATACCCTGATCCTTGATGTATTCCGTGCGCATCCAGCGGTAGAGCTTCACGAGCTCGGCGTCACGGATATTCTTGTCCATGGCGTCGCAGCCGCCGCACATGGTGCACCGGAACAGAATATCCTTGATCTCGGGATCATCGCCCCATTTCATTTTGCCGTCAATGATGGACAGAGCGAGATCGCACTTGCCCTGGCCCGAATGGGAGTCAAACAGGTAGCGCGTATGCTGGGGGCAGATGCGGGCATAGCGGGCGCTCTTGACCTGCCACGAATTCACCCATTTGCACACCGAGCAGCGCGAGCAGTTGAAAGCTGTCCAGCGGGCCTTCTCCTGATCGAAGGGCCCTTCGAGGGGATATTTTAAATAGCGCGGATCTTTAGGGAGCAACATTTCCTTAGCCATGGAATCCTCCATCTATCTGAAAATTTAAATTAAAAACAGAGTTTGCCCGGATTCATAATGCCGTTCGGGTCATATATCTTCTTCAGTTCCTTGAGCATGGCTGTATAGGAAGAAGACCGGCTGTACACCATATCGGCCCAGGGGCCATAGGGCCGGGTAAAAAAAGCTCCCTCGTCTATAAGCTGCTTGCTGAGTTCGACCAAAAGCGATCCGACATTTTCACGCTCCGCCTCGTCCTCAAGCTCGCAGGGAAAGCTGAACTGCAGATGGCATGCGCGGCCGCGCTCCAGGGGCTGCATGTAGACGCCCACCTCATTGATGTTCAGGCCGTAGGTGGCTGCATATCCCATGGCGATATCTTCATAGTAGGCAGCCTTGTCCATGGTGGTGATAAAGAAAATTTCCTGCGATGAGCTGGCAAAGCGGGTCTTCCAGTAGTCGCCTGCGGGCAGGTTGCGCAGCTTATTCAGCATGGTCGATTCAAGGCCGGCAATGCCGCCAACGGTTTTACCGGGCTGCAGCTGAAAGTCTGCGGCTATCTCCATGAGCGCCTCTTCTTCATAGGCGATACGCTCAAGCGGGCGGCGCGGCGCGCCGGCAAGCACAAGCACCAGGGTATAGTTGGGAAGCTCTGCCATCAGCTTGCCGAAGTCCTTGGGTCGTCGGCCAGGAGTTGCGCCATCATGAACCGGTTGAGCACGAAGCACTCATTGCCCAGATGGCGGCGCTGCATCTTGTAGATGGGGTCGGCACAGTCTTCAATCGCGTCAAAGCCCATGAAAAAAGCCTTCTGGTTCTTCGGGCGGTATTCGGTCTTCACGTTCAGCCAGCAAATGATGCCCAGTGTGCCCTGCGCGCCAAGAAACAGGCGCCAGAAGTCGATGCCCGGGCCTTCCGGATAGGCGCCTTCGCAGTGCGCATCAGATGCCGACCCCGTTACGGAAAATATCCCCTGTCGGCAGAACGACTTCCATGGTAAGAGCAGGCTCGGCGTATTCATACTTGGGAATCAGCATGGGCTCGCGCTCAACAGAGCTGGTGAGGGCCGATGCCCGGGGATGGGGAAACAGGGGATTCAAAGCCATCTGATCATGCTCTTTAAGGGCTTCATTTAACTGCTGCCAGGTCACGCCCGGCTCGATCTTGGCCTTGCGGTTCAGGGGATCGATCTCGAGAATCTTATTCATGCCTGAAAGATCAACGATAACGCCGCCCTGCGCGGGAAGCGTGCCGCCGGTAAAATGAACGCCCGAGCTGGCAGGAACCAGCGGCGTAAGCGTTGTATTGGCCCACTGTACAAGCTTCTGCACGTCCGCCGTATTTTTGGGCTTCACCACGGCAAAAGGCCTCTTCTGGGGATTCAGGGTCTGATCCGTGGAATACAGGGCCAGCGTCTGCTCGTCATCAAGCACATTTTTCGCGCCCACAATATCCCGTAGCTCTTTCATCATAACGACCTCCTACGTTGGGTTCAAATTGGTGATAACACAGTCCAAAACAAGAAAAAAACGATGGCAAAAATTATTTAGCGTAATAACCTTCTATAGCATAAGTAAAGAAGGCAGCACAATATCTTTTTTGCCGCAAACGGCACAAGAGCTCATGCTGTTTATCTATTTTCATGTAATCCTTAAAAAAACTTTCCCGGCATGCTGACAGAATGGTACAGACAGCCGAAAAAAGGCTTTTTTGACTATGACAAATTGTCATATTTTTTTCATTTGACACACTATTCCTCTGCCCCTATAATGCCCGCATTATCAAAAACTTAGCGCGATGCTCAGCGCAGACAATTACCAAAAAAAGGAGACGGATCATGGCAAGGATATTCAACTTCGCAGCAGGACCCTCCACGCTGCCTGTAGAGACCCTTCAGGAAGCAGCGGCAAAAATGGTTGACTTCGACAACACCGGCATGTCTCTCATCGAGATGAGTCACCGCGGCAAGGTTTATGAAGCCGTCCACAATGAAACCATAGCCATGATCCGGGAAATTCTGCAGGTGCCGGAAAACTATCATATTCTGTTCCTGCAGGGGGGCGCGACGCTCCAGTTCGGCATGATCCCCATGGCATTTCTGCAGCAGGGCATGACCGCCGACTATATCCTGACCGGCTCCTGGGCAAAAAAAGCCTATGACGATGCCAAAGCTTATCGGCGCAGTTAATGTGCCCTGGGATGGCAAAGCCGAAAAATACACCCGCATGCCCGCCCAAAGCGAGCTCAAGCTCACGCCCGGCGCCGCCTACGTGCATCTCTGCTCCAACGAGACCATCGGCGGCATCCAGTGGCAGAGCTTTCCCGACACTGGCGATGTGCCCCTCATCTGCGACATGTCATCAGACATCATGTCACGGCCCCTGCCGTGGGATAAAATCGACATGGTCTATGCTGGCGCTCAGAAAAACCTTGCACCTGCCGGCATGGCACTGGTTATCATGAAAGACTCCCTTGCTCAAAAGGCGCGCAAGGATCTGCCGGCCTACCTGCGCTATGATCAGCATATCGAAAACAACTCCCTCTACAATACGCCGCCTTCATTCATCGTCTGGATGACAGGACTGACCATGAAGTGGATCAAGGAGATCGGCGGGCTTGCCGAAATCGAACGGCGGCGCACTGAAAAGGCAAGCCTGCTGTACAACGCCATCGAGCAGAGCGGCGGCTACTACAGAAATCCGGTTGACAAAGCAAGCCGCTCGCCCATGAATATCGTCTGGCGCCTGCCAAGCGAAGAGCTTGAAGAAAAATTCATCAAGGAAGCAAAAAAAGAAGGTTTCGACGGCCTCAAGGGTCATCGCTCCGTTGGCGGCTGCCGCGCCTCGGTCTACAATGCCATGCCGGTCGAAGGCATCAGGAAGCTTGTTGATTTCATGAAAAACTTTATGGCCAGCAACGGCTGATATCCTCTCCTTTTTTATATACGGACAAAGGCGGAACCGAGGGCAGACGGTTCCGCCTTTGTGTTTCCATCATGCCGTTTTTTATGCCGCACATCCAGGCATCTTAATCTTACAGTATGTCCCGGCCATGCTCCTGCGCATCAAACAAAATACACGGGTGCATTTCAAGGCCTGCAACGGGTTTAAAGAAACACAAAGACCATCACTGGCATTCATTAGAGCATTTAACAAAATATTGTAACCATGCGGAGGCCGAAAAGGTTTTGGTGAGGCAGCCAGTGCGGTTCGAGCCTTTGGTGTGCCACCAGTACCGGCGTATCCTGCGAGAATATAGCACGGGCTAACGAACCAAAAGCTTCCCGGCGCATACGGCTATGGTAAAAAGTTAAATGCTCTAAAAAGCCTATTCAAAACAGTACATAAACGTGGCCGGCGCTTCCGCTGACAACATTGAACCCCATGCCGCAAGTTCATAATTAATTGACAGAGCATGAGCATGTGTTATTTTATATCTATGACCTATAAGGGAGAGGGCAATGAAAAACATAAAAAATTACCGGCATCTTCATGGCGGCTGCAGCCATTCTGGCGCTGTCAGGCACTGCGGGTTATATAAAAATTAACACTCAAAGCATTTTGGGCTGAGCCGATGTTATCATACTCACATAAAACCATGGCGGAGCCATCGCCTGTGATCCTGATGAAAGCATTGGCGGATCCGGCGGCGAAACGATTCCGGCTGGCGCCTGTTTAAAGGAATGATGCATACAATGTCTCTACGCACTACAATACTTCTGACAGGTGCCCTTGTTTTTCTCTGCACAGTGGCTGCTCCGGCAGGGGCGGAAGATGCTGCGCGCGAAATAATCATCAAATTCAAACCAGGCATTGCTGAGACGGCAAAAACCGCCCTGGCAAAAACCTGCGGCGGCCGCGGGCTGCGGCCATTTTACAGAGATCACTTCCGGGTGCTCACCCTGCCCGCCGGAGCAAAGATGCAGGCTGTTCTTGCACAGCTTGCCCGGCATCCGTCCATCGTTTATGCCGAGCCCAACTATACGGTGCGCGCTTTCAGCACCCCTGATGATGAGAGCTACCCGCAGCAGTGGAACTTCCCGCTCATCAATATGGAAGCTGCCTGGGATAGGAGCACCGGCGACGGAGTTACGGTGGCGGTGCTTGATTCGGGCATAAGCCCCTACGGGGATGACGGATTCGGCGACCGCCTGCTTGATGGCTACAATGCCTTCCTCAACATAAAAAGCCGCTGGCAGGACTTTCACTCCCACGGCACCCATGTTGCCGGCACCATAGGCCAGGAGACCAATAACGGTACAGGCGTTGCCGGCATTGCCCACAGCGCCTGGATACTGCCGGTCAAGGTGCTCAACCGCAATGGTTTCGGCTCAAATGCCACGCTGGCAGCCGGCATTCGCTGGGCCGCAGACAATGGTGCAGATATCATCAACATGAGCCTTGGGAGCTCAAAGGGCGGACGGGCGCTTCAGGCAGCCGTTGAGTACGCCTATGACAAGGGGGTTGTTCTTGTGGCCGCCTCCGGCAATGATGCAAGCGCAGATACCCCGGCGCCTGTCAGCTATCCTGCGGCCTATGAGCAGGTTATTGCTGTCGGGCGCCGTCGACTCAATGAAAAACCGGGCCTACTATTCAAACGGCGGCCCAGAGCTTGCCCTGGTTGCGCCGGGCGGCAGCAGGGATGCTGCCGTACTGCAGGAAACATTCCAGCTCCATCTTGGTTTCGTCCGCTTTGACATCGGCTGGGGCTATTATTCCATGATGGGCACATCCATGGCAAGCCCGCATGTTGCGGGCGTTGCGGCACTGATAAAGTCAATACATAAAGACTGGAGCCCTGATAAAATCAGGCAGGCCCTTACCGATACGGCTGTGGATCTTGGTGTTCCCGGACGGGACGATGCCTTTGGCTACGGCCTTGTTGATGCGGCAGCAGCCCTGGCCTATGAGCCCTAGCCGGTGCACAAGAACTCCTGAACGGCCCGCCTTTCCCCTTTGTCTCTCTGCGCGCAAGATTCTCTGGATCTAATCCCGCCGGTTTTTTTATTTGCACATTCCTCTCTTTTCATACTATAAACACACTATACATCTAAGGCCCGCCATGACCGCCACCGACATCAACGACATAGTGCAGTATCTTGAAAAAAACCCGGCCGTGCTGAACCTTCTGCATGATCCGGCAAAACGCGGCATACTGACCTTTCTCTGCAGCGATTACGAGCGCATAGCCTATCTGCTGCACAACCCCTGGATCGACCTTGAACGGATTATCGGCATTGCCGACGGCGTCATGAACATTTCACCCGATATCGGCGCCAATGAGCTTCTCAATATCCTGTGCATGAATACAGCCCAGCTCATGAAAGCTGACGGGGCGACCTGCCGCACCTGGGATCCCATCCGCAAGTGCATGATAGCCGGCGGCTCCTATAACTGGACCGTCGAGCGCGTAGAGGAAATAGACCAGCAGGATTCCATTGCCGGCTGGGTCATACGCACAAAAGCCCACTACTGCGTGCCCGACATCAGCTCCGAACCCCTGTACAAGGAAAAAGAAAAAATACTGGCGCTGGGCATCAATGCCATGCTGGCCCTGCCCATTCAACTGTACGACTACGAGAGCGGCGAAAAAATGGAAGTTCTGGTGGGGACACTGCAGCTGTACTTCAAAGAAAAAAACAAAGTCTTCTTCCCGCAGCAGATCAAGCTCATCACAAGCGTTGTCAGCCGCTTCAGCTATGTGTTTGCCCAGAAACGCAAGCAGGCTCTGCAGACCCGCGCGCAGGTCATTCAGGAAAGCCGCAAAGCGCTCATATCCATCATCAAGCGCACCCAGTCGCTGGACCAGGTGCTGAGCTCCCTTGTGGCAAAAATCGCCGAAACCATAAACGTAAAGCGCTGCGCGCTGTTTTCCATAGAGCATGACGCCGCGGGCTGCAATGTGGCGGTGCTCATTGCGGGCTATCCCCTTGAACCCTTTGCCCACCGCTACGGTGTGACCCTCCCGTTTGCCGAACACCCCGCTTTCCAGGAGGTGTGGATGACCGGCCAGCCCCTGCGCATCGACGATGCGCAGAGCGACCCGCGCATGAGCGCCACGAGCGAACTGTACCGCAACCGCAATATCCGCAATGTCTACTTCGTGCCCATCAAGGATGAAAATGAAGCGGTAACCAATGTGCTGGTGCTGGATGGCGAAGAGGCAAACCCCATCGACAGTGATGACCTGTCCTTTTTCAACTCCCTCATTCAGGATATCGAGCTGTGCATACAGGCCTCACTCCGGTCGCAGGAGCGCCACGATTTCTACAACCTCATGCTCTCCTTCGGAGCCATTGCAAAGGTATATGCAAAAAAAATCGCCTCGCCCGCGGCTGACGCCGATGAAATCAAAGGGCTCTACCGCAAGCTGTATACAAGCATGCTTGCCGTCAATGACATCATTACCGACCGCATACCCTTTGCCCAGAAGGAGATGTTCAACGTAAACGAGGTCATCGCCGAGCGGCTGGATGCCTACTACTTTCCGCCGCAGGTCGTGATTGAGCAAAACTTCGAGGGATGGGAGCTGCAGATTTGCGCCGACAGGAAAAAGGTGGGCCGCATCGTGGGCAATCTTATTGATAATGCCCATCGCAAGCTCGAAGAGCTTCAAAATGGCACGCTCAGAATACAGCTGCAAACCGAGGGCCCCTATGCCGTCATCGAAATCGGCAATACCGGCGGAATACCGCAGGAGGTCACAAAAAATTTTTTGCAGGACAGCAGGCCGCTCCAGAGCGGCAGTGGCGACGGCCGCGGCCAGGGACTGGCAATCGTCAAGCTTTTTACCGTAATGCACAACGGCATTGCCGAAATTGAAAGCCCCGCCGGGGCGAACTGGACCACCTTCAGAGTAAAACTACCCATCCAATGAGAAAGGACCGCTAATGACCACACGAACCTATGCACTCAAAGCAGCCGGCCAGAGCCTGTGGCTTGACAACATCCAGCGCCGCGAGCTGCATGACGGCACGCTGCAAAAAATGATCGGCGCCGACGGGATCTGCGGCATCACCTCCAATCCCACCATATTCATGAACGCCGTATCAAAAAGCACGGACTATGACGATCAGATAAAGCTGCTGGCCGGCCAGGGCGCAGCGCCCGAGGCTGTCTACCATGCCGTCACCGTGCAGGACATCCGGGACGCGGGCACACTGCTGCTGCCGGTGTACGAGCAGGCTGCCCATGAGGACGGCTTTGTGTCCATAGAGCTCAACCCGCAGCTTGCCTTCAAGGTGCAGGAGAGCATCAGCCAGGCCAGGGCTCTCATAGCCGAAATAGGGCTGCCCAATATCATGATAAAAGTCCCCGGCACGAAAGAGGGGCTGCAGGTGGTGCGGCAGCTGCTGACCGAGGGCATCAATGTCAATATCACCCTGCTGTTTGATCCGGAGCGGTACCGGCAGGTGGCGCAGACCTATATCGAGGCGCTTGAAGCCCGCATGCAGCAGGGCAAGCCCCTTGCAGATATTCACTCCGTGGCAAGCTTTTTCATCAGCCGCATCGACACCAAAGTTGACGGCGCTCTCGACAAGCTTTCGCCAGGCTCTCCCCTGCGCGGCAAGGCTGCCATACAGGTGGCAAAGGTCACCTATGCTGATTTTTAAGGAGCTTTTCTTCGGTGAGCGTTTCAAAAAAATTGCCGCGGCCGGCGGCCGCATACAGCGCGTGCTCTGGGCAAGCACCGGCACCAAGGACCCGACATACAGCGATGTCCTGTATGTCGACACGCTCATCGGCCCGCACACTATCAACACCCTGCCCCCGAAAACTATTGATGCCTTCCGCGATCATGGCATTGTGGCGCAGACCATTGAAACCGACATTGACAAAGCCTCCGGCATCCTTGCGCAACATCGAGTCCGCGGGCGTAAGCCTTGCCAAAGTGTATGCTGAGCTTGAAGCAGAAGGCGTAAAAGCCTTTGAAACCTCCTATCTTGATCTGCTGAAAGCCATAGCCGACAAGGCCGGCGCGCTTGCCGGCGGAACCTGATGCCCGGGCGGCAAAACCTGTTAGGTAACAGGGATAACCATCCATATGCAATGAGGCGACAAAAAAATTGTCGCCTCATTTTTTGGCATTTTTCTGAAGACAGCGCTCTACAAACAAAGGGGCAATATTAAATTGATACGAAAAAAATAAGCCTGTTTCATCCCCCTTTGAAAAAGGGGGGTACAGGGGTATTTTTTGCAGAACGGCATCTTTTCTTGCATCAACGGTAGCCCCTCTTCCGAGGCTTACCCTTTGAAATTTTTCGCTATTTTAAAGCCCATGCCGCATTTAGGGCAGTTGACCGTGGATGGCTTTTTCGTTATCTCGACAAAAGCGCCGCAGTCTCTGCAGATGATGCGTGCATTGATCGAAACTGTAGCGGCCGGCTTTTTTTTGTTTGCATCAGCCATGGCATCCCCTTTCCCGGTTACAGATTTTTTCCGCTGGAAGCTGGTGGGGCTTCACATTTAAAATCATCGGTTTGATCTGCTCAACAAAAAACGGACGATTCATGTGAGGGCTCATGCGGCCTTTCCTTTGGCGTTTTGTTCTTCAAAAGCAACAGGGGAGACATAGCCCAAAGCTGCATGACGCCTGCTTCTGTTATAAAACACCTCAATGTACCAGAACACATCCTGACGAGCTTCATCATGGGTTGCATATACCCGTTCTTGAATATGTTCGCATTTTAACCTGCTAAAGAAATTTTCAGCACAGGCATTGTCCCAACAATTACCTTTGCGACTCATACTGCACATGGCTTTATTCCTGCGCAGCAAATCCTGATACTCATCGGCTGCATACTGCACCCCTCGATCACTATGAAAAATCAACCCCGGCCCTGGCTGCGTGCTGCAGGGCCATTTTGAATGCGGCACAGACCAAGGGCGCTGTTTATCGTATCTGACATCGCCCAACCAACCATCCGCCGAGAATACAGGTCCTGCACAATGCACAGGTACAACCAGCCTTCCTGTGTTCGTATATAGGTAATATCGCCTACCCATTTCTGATTCTGCGTGCTGGCACTGAAATCCCGGCCAGCTGTTGGGCGCAACCGCATAGGCATGGCCAGAATCAGTGGTTGCGACAAACTTTCTTTTAACCTTTGATTTCAGCCCGTTTTTGCGCATTACACGCCGCACCAGTTCCTGCACTACAGCTATGGCCTGTCCTCCTGCACAAGGTCTTCATGCACCTTGCGGTAGCCATAAACCTGCCTGCTGCGGGCATGAAATTTCTTTACTGACTCTGCTAATCCTGGCTTGCCGCATATTGCCGCTTTGAAGGCTTACGTTCTGCCCAGGCATAATAACCACCTGCTGAAACCTGCAATGCCCGAAACATAACAGCCCTGGGATATACCACTGCATGATCCCGTATCCAGGCGTACCTTACAGGCTGTCTTTGGCAAAGTACGCCGCCGCTTTTTTTAATATCTCATTCTCCAGCTGCAGCTGCTTAATTTCTTTACGCAGCCGCTTCAACTCTTCGGCTTCCGGCACCGGCTGATCTGCTCCGGGCAATTCACCTCTGGTCCGGTATTTCTTAATCCACTCCCTGATCGTCCAGGTGCACGGCCCCAGTCTCTCCGAGGCTTCTTTAAGCGAATATCCCTGCTCGACTACCAGCCGACACGCCTGTAACTGAAATTCACGATTGTACTTCTTCCCTTTTGCCATGACGGTTTCTCCTTCCTGGCGAGCAGTATATACCACCCGCCATGTGTCCGTCATTTGTTTAGCACTCCCCTGTATCCCCCTTTTTCAAAGGGGGATTAAAAGACAGTCATCACTTTCAAGCACCGGGATGCCCCGCCTTGCAGGAGGGAAGCATTACTGCCCTACGAGAAAATGCATATTTTTAAAGCACAGCTCCATGTGGCGCATCATGTCTTCGGTTTTACTGCGGTAAAGCTCCTGCGCATCGCCGCCGGTTTTGATTGCCTGCGCGATGGCCAGACCTGCCCGGTAGCCCGAGTCTATGGCGGCGCTGATGCCTTCGCCGTTTAAATAGACAAAGCCCGCTGCCTCGCCGGTCAACAGCACCCGGCCAGCGCCAAGATTCGGAGGCAATTGCCGTATCATGCAGCCCTCAACGCGGTCAATTTCACCAAGGGCCACCTGGAACCGGTCGGCAAGAAACTTTTTGAAAACAGCCATGCCTGCCCGGATATCCCGCCCGCGCAAGCCGCCCACGCACAGCGTCAGCACATCATCCTTGCGATGGACGCAGCATAGAATGTCGCCCACCGTCGGCTCGAAAAACACATACCAGTGGCCTTTGCGCAGCGTGCCCGTGCTGCCAATCCGGCAATACTCCTGATAAATAACCACATCGCCGGCATTGCCGCGCCACTGGTCATCAATAAAGCCCCGCACCGTAGAGCCGCAGCCGTCGGCGCCCACGAGATACGCGCACGCAAGCTCCTGCTGCGGTTCTTTTTGAGCACCCGGCTCCATCGTCTTGGGCTCTTTCCGGAAAACCGACAGACGGTATCTGTGTGCCGTCCTGCGTCATTGACCGCACAGAGCAGTTTTCTCGAACCTCTGCGCCGCTTTGCTGCACGAGCCAGTGGTCGAACCTGCTGCGCCAGATATTTAAATAGACCAACGGAAATTCCTGCCCGTCTTTACCCGTCTCCCAGACATAGGTCAGAAAGCCTTTGTCTCTGTTCCACTCATGGATATGTTCTGCTGGAATCTCCCGGGGTGTGCAGTACACATCCTGGGGCGGCAGCCCCCCGAAATACCTGTCCAGCAGCATCTGCGTCTGGCCGAAAAGCACGCCCGAACATATTTTGTGGCGGGGCAATTTCTCTTTTTCAATGATGAGGACGTCAATGCCGGCCTTGCGCAGCGCCTTGGCGCATGCGGCTCCCGAAGGCCCCGCACCCGCTACTATGACCTGATGCTCTTCCATGACCGATGCTCCTTTTCCATACAAAATAAAATTTGTGCGCTGCCTGCACAGGACAGGTTCAAACCCTGCCGCTGTCCTTAATTAACAAATTTTTGCTCCCTCAGCGATACCGGCTTTTTGGCCAGCACTTCTTCAATATGCCCTGTGATGTGCTCCATCGCCTTCGTCACGGGCTTGTAATAGCAGTGATCGAACAGCCGCCCGTCAAGCCAGTCCGATGGATTGAGATTACACAGAATTTTCTTTCCCGTAAAGCCTGAAATTATGCGGCCAACGGGCACCACAAACCCGGATGTGCCCAGGGCAACAAAACAGTCCTCTGCTGTAAGACTGTCAAGTATCTCCTGCATGTCGGCATAGCGCGGCGCCATTTCATTGAAAAGAACCACATGGGGCTTGACGGCAAGACTCGCGCAGTCCGGGCACGGCTCATAGGGCGCACACTTTCCATAGCCGATATCCCACACATGGCCGCAGTCAAGGCACTGCATCTGCCACAAACAGCCATGCACATGGAGCACATCTGTGCAGCCGGCGCGCTCGAGCAGGTCGTCCACATTCTGCGTGATGAGCACAATATGCTCCCTGCCGTGGGCCTTCTGCAGCCGGGCAAGCTCTTCATGGGCGGCATTGGGCCGGACAGTGGCAAGCATGCCGCGAAACTCGTTGAAAAATTTAAACGCTTTAACGCGGTTCTGCTCGAAGGTGCAGAAGTTTGCCACCTCGTCAATGCTGTAGCGCTCCCACAGGCCACCCTTGTCGCGAAAGGTGGGTATGCCGCTTTCTGCGCTCAGGCCCGCACCGCTTAAGATGACCGCCTTTGCCATACCGTTACGTGAAAACCCGGTCAAAAAACGGATTTTTGGAGCTTGCGCTCAAAGGTATGCCGTGGGCCACGACCACATCCGCAGGCAGCATGCCAAAATGCAGCATGGCATAGCCTATAGAATACATGATGCGCGTATCAACCCGCCGGTCAGCAGCCACTGCCACGGCCGAGCCGATGGCTATGCCCAGATCATTCATGGAAATTGCGCACCGGCCCTTGCCCGATTGCTCCTTCTCCTTGCAGTCGGCAAACCCGCAGAACCCGCACTGTTTGAGCCCGAGCGGCATGTCGCGGGCGCCGAGCACCACGATGCACTCAGCCTTCAGTATATCATCGCCGTTGATCATGAAAACCGGGCCATCGGTCTGCTCAAAAAGCTCCAGCATCCTGTCGTGAAGGCCTGCTATCTCGGCTTTGGTGAGGATACAGGCAAAAAGATTGTCGACCCCCTTGCCTTTGGGCGCTGTGCGCGCCGCGATTACCATGGCGCGGGCCACCTCCACAAGCTCTGCTTCCCTGATTTCCTGTTCAAGCATCATGGCATATCTCCTTTAATAAAAACGCTGCAATTATTAGAAAAGAATTCAGAATCCAGGAGCCAGAATTCAGAATAAAAGAAAAATAAAAAATTCCAAAAATCATTCTCCAAACCCAGGGCAGACACGCAGGTCTGCCCCTACGATCTTGAATTTTGAATCCAGAATCTTGAATCATCGTTTACTCCCGAACTTCTGTCCGCATCTTCCGGCTTCCGGCTTCTGACTTCTGACTTCTGACTTCTGACTTCTGACTTTTATGCTGTGTGATACCCTGAAACAGCGGCATGGTCAAGCAGATTGCCGCGTATAGCGGCATTTTCAGCATCCTGCGCTTCCGCCTGTTAATTGACATGCCCGCAGAGGCTGTGCTAGAAGTAAATCAAGCAAAGGAGCATGATGAAGCTAGCTGAAATACGTGATATTCTCCATGCGGAGGTGTATACCGGCCATGAGCGTCTCGACCTTGAGGTAAAAACAGCCTTCAGCGCCGATCTCATGAGCGATGTTCTGGCCTTCGCCCAGCCAGGCGGACTGCTCATTACCGGGGTCACCAATGCCCAGTGCGTGCGCACGGCATTTGCCCTGGACATAGCGGCCATAGTCATCTGCCGCGGCAAAAAACCGCTGCCCGAGGCCGTTGAAATGGCGATCGAGCTTGGCATACCGATCCTTGCCACGGCCCATATCATGTTTGAAACCTGCGGCCGGCTTTTTCAGAACGGTATGGTCACGTGCGGGCCTGTCGGAAAAACCGACAACGCGAATATCTCCGAGGGCACTGCGCATTTCAAAAGCGGCCACAGGGTGCAGGGCCGCAATTTCTCCGAAGCGGGCCGCGCGGCAAATGAAATAAAAAAGTCGCTGCGCAGCCAGGGCATACCCGAAGAAATCGTTCGGCGCGTAGCTGTCGTTGCCTTCGAGTCTGAAGTAAACATAATCTCGTATGCCGATCACGGCACGATCTTCTGTTATGTATCACCGGAGCAGATATCGCTCGAAGCGATAGACCGCGGTCAGGGCATACCCGATATCGATCTTGCCATGCAGGAGGGCTACTCAACGGCCGACGACACCATCAGAGCCCTGGGCTTCGGCGCCGGCATGGGCCTGGCAAACATAAAACGATTTTCAGACACCTTTGAAATTTCTTCGGAGGTCGACAAGGGCACCTATCTGCGCAGCATCATCAACCGGCATCATGACAATAAAGGAAACCTAGCCATGGATGTACACAGCATTGTCAAAGAGCTTCAGCTTTCGGTAAAGTGCCGGCCCGACCGCCTCGGCGTCGAAGTGACCGGCGGGTTTGCGGGCGATCTTCTGAGCGATGTCATGGCCAACAGCGCCGCCGGCCATCTCTGGATCACCCGGCAGACGCATCAGAACATCATCGCCGTGGCATCCCTCAAAGACCATGCCGGCATCATCATCGTGCAGGGAGCCGAACCCGAAGCCGACACGGTTGAAAAGGCCGGGGCCGAGGGCATCCCCGTCATGGTAAGCCCCTTGCAGGCTTTTGAGCTTGCGGGAAAAATGTACCGGCTGCTAAACGGCTAAACGGCTCACCCCTTCTTCCCGAGAGCAGCCATGGCCCGACTCTATACATGTGATCTGCACAACCACACCTGCCTGTCGCCCTGCGCACAGCTCGACATGCACCCGAAAGCTCTCGTTGCCGCATTCCTTGCACGGGGGCTTGACATAGTGGCGATCACCGATCACAATGCATCGGAAAACATCGTCCATGTCATGCAGGCATCCCGTGGCACCCCCCTTGTCGTCATCCCCGGCATGGAGGTGACCACAAAAGAAGAGGCTCATGTGCTGGCTCTGTTCGCAAGCATTGAAGCTGTAGCGCGGTTTCAGGAAATAATTTACAGCTGCCTGCCCGGCGATAACGACGAGGGCCGCTTCGGCTGCCAGCCCATCGTCAATGAGCGGGAAGAGGTTGAAGCATTCAATACCCACCTTTTATTCAGCGCAACGAACATGGATCTCGATGAAGTCACCGCCAGCATTCACCGACTGGACGGCATTGCCATAGCATCCCATATCGACCGCTTATTTTTCAGCGTCGTCAGCCAGCTCGGCTGTGTGCCTGAAAGCCCCCGTTTTGACGGACTTGAAATATCAGCTGCCCTTGGCATAGAAGGCGGCAGGCGCCGGTTCCCCGATCTTTCACAGCACTCGTTCATCACCTCATCTGATGCCCACTGCCTGAACGATGTGGGCCGCTCCTGCACCATGATGTATCTCGAAAGCCCGTGCTTTGCAGAGATACAGCTCGCCCTTGCCCGTCTGGGCGGACGATTTGTTGCGGAAAGCCTCCCATGAAGGAGCTTGCGCTTCATGTTCTTGACCTTGCCGAAAATGCCCTGCGTGCGGGAGCAACGAAGCTTGACATCACCATCGAGCGAGATGAGGCTGCCGACACCCTCACTGTGCTCATATCCGACAACGGCCGGGGCATGCCACCTGAAGTCCTGGCCCGCGTGTCCGACCCGTTCTACACGACAAAAAAAACCCGGCGCACAGGCCTTGGCATACCGCTTGCGGCCCATGCCGCGCAGCGGGCAGGCGGATCGTTTTCCATCACGTCACAAGAGGGCCGGGGCACGCGCATAGCCGCCGTGTTTCAGCACAGCCATATCGACCGGCAGCCGCTGGGAGATATGGCTGGCACGGTAGCAGCAATACTGCTGGCCAATCCGGCTGTCGAGTTGCGCTTTGTCTGTCGCTCGGGCTCTGGAGAATACAGCCTTGATACCAGAGAGCTGCGCGGGCAGCTCTCTGGCGTGCCGTTAAATCATGTTGCAGTTTTGTCTGTTCTGCGGGATACTATTGTTATGAATATGAATAAATTATGCGTCTCATAAGACGCAGCGCGATGGGTAATCATTGCAAAGGAGAAAGCATGGCTGAGAAGAAAACAATACTTATAATTGATGATGATCCCGATATTGTTGAAACCGTAAAGACTATACTGTCGGCCAAAGGATGCGTTGTCATCTCGGCCTCCAGCGGCAAGCAGGGCTTTGAACTTGTTCAGCAGAATAAACCAGACCTGATTCTGTGCGATATGATGATGGAAGCAATCGATTCAGGCATGCAGACCGCCGAGCAGATCAAACAGTACAACAGCGATATCCCCGTGTTTCTTTTAAGCAGCATAGCCGACATGACCGCCGCTACAACGCAAATCCGCGAGCTTGGCTTTATCGGCATTATTCAAAAACCAGTCGAGTCCGCACGGCTGGTGAGCATTGTGCAAAGCATAATCGGCTGAAGACGCCTGGCCCTCCATAGCCCGATAGGCGTATGAAAGCCATCATAAAAAAACCGCGCTTGTATCAGCGCGGTTTTTGCTTTTGTTTCTGTTTTTGTTTTTTCTTTATTTCAGCATATGCCTGTTATTTCTTTTTTGGAGTCCCGCCTCCTGCCGGCGGAGTAACCGGCTGTGGGTTTTTCTCAAAATCCTGAATTTCCTTGAGCACATCAGGCGGTATCTGATCACGAATCTCTTGCGGCACAACCTGATTAAATATCCGCAGCACCTCTGCCGGATCCGGCTCATCGCCCGACTCCTGAGCTTTCATCATATCATCCATGACCTTCATAAACTCTTCCTGCGCCTTGTCAGAGAAGAGCTCCTTGGGGTCTGGTTCGGGAGATTTCTTATCATCGCGCTTTTCCGGCACCACCGACTTTTCTGGCGCCTTGGCGGAAGCGGGCCCTGAAGCAGGTGACCGGGGAGAAACTGGTGCGGAAGCTGGCGCAGATGCTGGGCCGGATGCTGCCGGACGTCCGGCACCCGAAGTCAGCTGGCGCTCGCCGCCTTTCTTGCCCATGAGATCAAGCTCGACAATGCGGGGGGTGGTGCTGTTGTCAAAGTGCAAAACAAAGTTGGGCATATTGGCTATGCGCAGCACCCGCTGAATGCCCATGCGCACAGGCATCTGCTGAAACTTGACGCCGATGGGTTTCTCATCGAAAGCCTCACCGAACACCACTATTTTGATGCCGCACTTATCGCCAATGTCACGAACCAGCTCCTCGGGCTTCACATTCGGCGCATCAACCTTGAGAATCCCATCAAAGCATGAAACCATGTCGCTGCCGCCGGCCTCCTCGACCTGGGCGGCTGCAGTTTCTGCTCCGCCGAACACAAGGACAGCACAAAGCACGAGCATCGCTAATAAATCATTTTTTTTCATAAAGCACTAATTTTGATAGATCGGTTTCAAACTCTGCATACTGAAGCAATAAACCTCACCTACATGTCGCGCAAGGCAATACAGCATACTGCTTTTACTCCGCAGCCACAGAGTCCACGTGACGCAATGAAGCAGATGGGCTTTTACAAGCTCATGTCAGCCCTTCCTGCTGCCGTCCTTATTGTATTCAAAAAAGCCGCGGCCGGTCTTGCGCCCGAGATGCCCCACTTCAACAAGGCTCATCAGCAGGGGGCAGGGCCGGTACTTGGGATCCTGAAACCCGTTATACAGCGACTGCTGCATGGAAAGCACCACATCAAGGCCGATGAAATCGGCAAGTTCAAGCGGCCCCATGGGGTGGTTCATCCCCAGCTTCATGGCCGTATCAATCTCATCCCGGGTCGAAACGCCCTGGTGCAGGCAGAAGATGGCCTCATTGATGAAGGTTTGTATGAGCCTGCTCGTGATGAAGCAGGGGCTGTCGGTTACGGTAATAGGAGTCTTGCCCATCTTGAGAGCCAGGTCCTTCACCGCCTGATAGCTCTCGTCAGAAGTAGCCGGCGTGCGAATAATCTCAACGAGCTTCATCATCTGCGCAGGGTACATAAAGTGCATGCCGAGCACCTTCTCCGGCCTCCTGGTTGCGGTTGCCAGCCTGCCCAGACGCACAGAGCTCGTGTTGGTGGTCAGGATAACATGCGGGGCACAGATCTTGTCAATGTTTGAAAAAATATCCATTTTCACGGGTTCATTTTCCACCGCAGCCTCGACCACATAATCAACCTCTTCAAGGCTCTGAAGCTCCTTTTTAAAATGCATGCGCGACAGGGCAGCATCGCAGTCCTTCTTCTTGATTTTGCCAAGCTCAACGGCCCGGTGCAGGCTTTTTTCTATGGAGGCCTGCGCCTTTTTAATAACCTCGTCATAGGGCTCAACAACGATTGCTTTATAGCCGGCCTGAGCCGCCACCTGGGCAATACCCTTGCCCATTTGCCCGGCGCCAATCACGCCGATAGTCTTGATATGGGAAATGCTTGAAGCCTTTTTTTCCGGTGCCATACTGCATCCAACCTTTCATTTTATAATATACCCGGCATTGTGTGGGCTTTCAACAATGCTGGGTAGAGTATATAATAGCATGGTCATCGTCAAGTAAAAAATTAAGCTTTTTGAAGAGGTTGGACATCAGACGCGCCTTCTGAATAAAAGTCGAACACCGTGCGTCCATAGCTCCTGGTGCGCACAAGTGCAAGCCCTTCGGGCGGCGCCACCTGAGGCTCCCTCTCCTCACGCTGCACGATAATAACTCCATCGGGTTTTAATAAGGGCTGGCGCGCAAGGGCTGTAACGGCCTTCTGCTGAAGGCCCAGGCCATAGGGCGGTGCAACGATGACAATGTCGAAAGCTTCTTTTTTCCGGGCCAGTCCTGCAAGGGCTGCAACCCCGTCACCCTGCAAAACCTCCACGGCTTGCTCAACCCCCAGCGACCGGGCATTGAGCCTGATGAGCTCGGCTGTTTTCGGGTTAAGTTCAACCACCACCGCTGCTGCCGCGCCGTTTGACAGAAGTTCGAAGGCGATAGCGCCTGATCCGCCAAAAAGATCCAGAAGCCGGGTTTGCGAAAGACGCGGCCGGAGAATATCGGCCAGGCTCTTGCGCAGCCGCGTGAGCAGGGGCCGCGTTTCACTGCCCTCGGGCGTCTGCATGCGCCTGCCCCGCAATATACCGGAGGTTATGGTAATGGATCCCATGAGTTTATGCCTCCTGCCTGCTGCCGAGCAGGCGCCGGGCGGCAAGGGTGCTGCCCAGAGCAAGGGCTGCGAGCAGCGCAAACGACAGGATAAACTCAGTGGTAAGCACGTCGGAGAAAGAGCGCGCCTTTACAATAGTGCTTGCGCAATAGCAGATGACGGCAACACCGGGTATGAGGCCCACAGCCGAGGCGGCAACATAATGGAGAAACTTTACGCGCGTGAGAGCTATGAGCCAGTTGAGCGGCGGAGCCATAAAAAGAATCAGCCGCAACAAGAGCACGGTCTGAAAACCCTGCTCGGCAAAACGGGCATCAAGAGCCTCCAGCCGTTTAAATTTCCCATTGAGTGATGCCTGCACTGTATCGCGCATGAAATAACGCACGCAGAGAAAGGTTGCTGTCGAGCCCGCAAAAGCGCCGATCCAGCCGTAAAAAAAACCTTTGACCCCGCCAAAAATAACGCCTCCCAGGGCAATGACCAAAAACTCGGGCACATGCAGAAACACGCCTGCAATGCACAGCCCGATGAACGCCACTGGACCAAACGCACCAAGGGAATTGACAAAGTCTGTCATCCTGTCCAGGCTGAAAAGCCCCATCAGGTCAAAAGTAGTGTATGCCCATATGGCGCTGACGATGAGCAGTATGCCCAGTAGTGGTTTTATTATTTTATGCATTTTTCTATTGTTAAAAATATAAGATAATTTTTATCGTTGCTTTACTTTAAAACCATGCCGAACGTAAAGGTCACGCAAAAGCATCAGATACTGCGGCCGAAATTTAAGGCATTGCGTCCTATGGCAAGGCATAAGCCCTTATGGACAAGCTCGTTTACCGTCTGGGTAAAAGGGAAATAGACGATTTCGTATCCGTGCACGGCAATTTTCGCCCGGGCAAGATCGGGGTACACATCGTTTCGTTTTGCCGCAATCAGGGCAAGGCTGAGCTTGATGCTCTCGGCCGCTTCCCGCAAAGGCAGTGTAACGGGATGCAGCACAAGGTTTGAAAGCTGGTCATGTGTCTCGCCTTCGGGCTGCTGCACCGTCACCTGCCTGGACAGGCGCAGGAAAAGCTGCGGCTGAATCTTGAAAGCCGGGGCCCAGAACGAAAGAGGCTGCTCCGCCATGTCGGTCGTGGCAACCCTGGGCAGATTTGCAAAACTCACAAGGTCAGCCTGCGATGTAAGCTCCAGGCCTTCCACTGTCGCATCCATGCGCCAGAACGGGAGATACTGCTCATTCTGCCCAGAGCATTTCATAACAGCATACTGAAGAGCTGTATATCCCCCGCCGGAAGGCTGCCAGGCGCGGCTGCACTTGGGGCACATGAGCACGCAGCTTTCCTTTTCCGCCAGCATGTCCCAGCCGCAGTTGGGGCACAGAGTCGGCAGGAATGAAACTCCCCAGGAATCATGGCGTTCTTCAGCAGCCTCATCGGCTGTAAGCGCATCGCCAGCCGGACCCACAGGACTGTTGAGCACACCGTCATAGATCTTTTTGTCTTTCACAAAAAAAGGCGCATAGATAAGGCTTACGGTCTCGCCGATACACTCGCGAAAAAAAACCTGCTCGTCGCTGCGCATATGCTGGTCGGCAAAGCGGGCAGAGAAATCCTTAGATGAAACCTTGAGCGGCAGGTAGCGGCCCGTGTGTTCAGGAAGCACAAAGTGCAGTTTCAGTGCCTGTGGCCGAAGCCCCAGTGTTTGGGGAAGACCGGCAATGCCAGCCCCGCACAAACTCGTGTCAACGACACGGTAATCAACATCATAGGCCCGGCAGATGCAGGCCATTCCCCTGAAGCGCCAGTAGGGAGCATAAAAAAGATTCTCCGCCGGAACACCCTCTGCTAACGGCAACGCGTAGCGAAATCGATCACGCGGCATGAGATAATGCCGTACGCGGCAGAACTTGCAGGAAAGAATCCTGTCTGCTTCGTCAAACTCCACCTGCGCGCCGCACTGCGGGCAGGCCTGCTCAATGGTCCAGCCTGTGCTCATGGTTGATGGTGCCTTCCCGTCTACATCTTCTCACCGCACTGATTGCAGAAAACAGAATTTGAAAGGTTTTCAGCTTTGCACTTTCCGCAAAAACGCGCAACTGGCTTTTGCGCAACAGCTGCGCCACACTTGGGGCAAAAGCATGCGTTAGGCGGCAGGTTCTTTCCGCACAGGCTGCACTGCTGAAACACAAGCTGCTGATGGCCGCACAGCGGGCAAAATCTGCTATCTCGCGGTATGGGATTTTTGCAATCCGGGCACGGAGCGGTATCGGGCGCCTGCGCCTGCCCCTGACCTGCCTGCTGCTGCAGCATGCCACCGAACATGGCAGGCATCATGAGCCCCATGCCCATGCCAAGGCCCGAGCCTGCCTCACCCTGGTTGGCAGCGGCTGTTTCAATGGCCATGGCCGCCTTCATTTTCAGCAGTTTGTTGAGATCGTCAAACACGGCAAGGCGGCTCTTATCGTCAATGGCTTTCTGCACCTCGGCAGGCGGCGTGACGGAATTGATATACAGCCCCTCCAGCCCGATGCCGAAGCGGCCGAAGTCATCCTGCAGCCTTTTGGTGAGGCCGTCTGCAATGGCATCATATTTCCCCGGCAGGTTAATAATCGAATCCAGATTTTCCCCCAGATAATCATTAAAGCGCGAAACCACAACCTTGCTCAGATAGTCCTCGATCTGCTGCGTTGTATAACAGCCCTGCGTACCGACAAGGCTGTTGATGAACAGCACTGGCTGCACCACATGGATATTGAACATGCCGAAAGCCCGCAGCCGTATGAGCCCAAGCTCCGAGTCCTTGAACGCCACCGGATCGCGCGTGCCCCAGGTCATGTCGGGGAACACCTTCATGTTGACGAAATAGACTTCGGCCCGCAACGGGCTGGTCATGCCCCAGGGCAGGCTGAGTATTTTTGTGAGTACAGGGATATTTCCGGTCTTGAGCATGTGCCGACCAGCTGGGAAGGCATCGTAGGCCTTGCCATTGTAAAAGAACACCGCCGACTGGCTCTCGCGCACAATAAGCTGCGCGCCGTATTTAATCTCGCCCGATCCTTCTTCAGGTATGCGGTGAACGATCTCCTTGCCCGACTCGTCAAACCATTCGATGACTTCCAAGAATACCAGATTATTTGTTCCCATACATCACCTCCCGTGCGTTATTGTTTTATTTGGTGCGCATATGCGCATGCGCACCACTTTTTAATATCATTTCATTTAATGCGACCTGCTTCTGTTTAACGGCTCAACTTGGCTCCCGCAAGACGATTGAGACTGACCCCGGCTTCCGCCGCTTTTATAGCTAGATCGCGATGCACTTCCGGCGGCACGCGGATCATAAATTTTCCACTGTAGCGTCTGCCGGCAATCGGCTCCGGTATCAATTCCTTATTGTCTCGCATATCTTTCAAAACGCCTGCCACCACAGTGCGGATTCCCTTAAGCGCAGCTTCCGGCGAAGCAGCCAGCCAGCTCAGGCTTGGAAATTCGGCACAAAGCCCAACATATTCCCGGTCTTCCTCAGACCAGGTTACACGATACGTATAATGATCATTTTTTAATACCATGCTCCACCTCCAGTTTTTCAATGGCCAAAAGCACCTGCTTTACCTGATATGCCTTCGCCATGCCTTTATCATTTTGAATATTAACGCGGGGATCGCCGCTCCACGGCGTCTTATAAACACGGTGACTGCCGCTTGATTGCCGCGCTGGACCAAAATAAAAATCGCACACCCGGCATATGTCTGCAAAACGAACCCCCTTGGGATTCTGTTTCATATGCAGGATAATGTCATGATGCTTCGTCATAATAAAATGGTATCATTATTGATATCTAAGTCAAGGACCTTTTCAAGATTCTAAAACCGTATAGAGGGGTTTTTCCCTCGACAGATATACTGCTGGTTTTCCCATTGTGTTTTCCGTAGGGGCGGTTCGCGAACCGCCCCTACAGTTTTCTTAAAATCGCACGCGCAAAGGTGCTGAGCGTATCATCGCGGGCGCCCATGACGGCAATGACATCGCCTGGCCTGGCATTCTGTTTCAAAAAAGCAAGCGCGTCCTTCCGCTCGGGCGCATATTCGCACCGTGGCCCGCTCACGCGCTCAAGCAGATCATTCGAGGAGATGCTCCGGTCTGCCGTGCCGCCGGCATCATAAATTTTAAGACATACAAGCACATCATCGGCGGTAAGCTGCGAGCAGAATGTGTGTGCAAGCTCAGGCAGGAGAAACCGCGTCGGGCCATAGCCATGGGGCTGAAAAACGATAATCAGGCGGCTGCCCATGGGCCGCAGCGCGGCAATGGAGGCAGCTATCTTGTCGGGATTATGCCCGAAGTCGTCAACCACCACGACGCCGCCACGCCGCCCCACAATATCAAGGCGCCGCTTGACCCCTTTGAAAGCCGCAAGCCCTTTGCTCGCAGCCTGAAGGGGCACATCAAGCGCCCGGCCGACGGCTATGGCGGCAAGGGCGTTCTGCAGATTATGCATGCCCGGCACGCGCAGCCGGAACCGTACTCCGTCCGCAAAAAAAACAGCCGCCCCCGGCTGGAGGTCTATCCGCTCGGGATGTATGTCGCAGTGCGGCGACAGGCCGTAGGTAATGCGCCTGCCCCGGCAGAAGATGGCGGAGGCTTCCGGACAGTCGCCGCACACGATAAGCGTTTCAGCAGTATTGTCTGCAAATGTCTGGAACAGGCTGCGCAGCTCAGGCAGCTCTTTATGGTCTTTGGTGATATTGGTGATAACGGCAATGGCAGGGCGGTACCGAACGATGCTGCCGTCGCTTTCATCGGCCTCGCAGACCATATACGGCGATGAGCCGCTGCGGGCATTGCCAAGATGCATGCTGGATATATACTGCTTCACGAAC
Organism: uncultured delta proteobacterium; assembly: GCA_963718965.1. GTDB lineage: Bacteria > Desulfobacterota > WTBG01 > CAIYCZ01 > CAIRTM01 > CAIWCT01. The sequence goes on from CAVRBJ010000030.1 coordinate 93,198, forward strand.
CCCCCATTGACAAATGAGGGATCAAGCCCTGCCGCCTCAAGCACGGAGGCTGCCATGGCGGTGACCGTTGTCTTGCCGCTTGTGCCGCCGACGGCTATGCCCCGGGCATCATTGAACAAACGCGCCAGCAGCTCGGAGCGGTGCACAACCGGTATGCCGAGTTCCCGCGCTCTCTTGATTTCTCCGCTTGAAGCCTCGATGGCCGATGAGACGACGAGCTCATCGATGTCGGATGTTACGGACTGCTCCTGCTGGGCCGCAAGCTCAATGCCCTGCAGCCTGAGCTTGCGTTGCAGAGGCAGGTTCAGCCCCCGGTCAAAGCTGCGGTCGGAGCCGCAGACGAGGCTGCCGCGCTGCCGCAGAAGCTGCCCGAGGCTGCTCATGCCGCTGCCGCCGATACCGACAAAGTAGTATTTTTTTTTCGTATTCATATCCAGGAGATTTTCACATTTAAAATTATCAGTGTGCAGGCACCCTCCCCTTCATCCATCCCATCAAGGGAGGGGAGAATTCCAGGCCCCCTCGCTCCTTGTGGGAGAGGGTTGGTGGTGAGGGGGCCTGCAAAATCAAATGTGAAGGCCCTCTAGGCCGGGCATTCACCGGCATTCACCTTGACTTTGGGTGTTGGTTTCCTGTATGTTTTGTGCATCATATAGTTTCTTTTTTTTGGCATCAGCAGGCATTGCAAGGGGAGCATCTATGAATATTAAAGAGCTTTCGGAAAATCTGGGCCTTGAAGAAGATGAATATATGGAAATGCTCGATCTTTTTCTGACATCGGGCGGGGCTGATCTTTCCCGCATCGAGCAGGCCCTGAAAGAAGCAAATGCCCGGCTGGTTCACGAAGCCGCGCATTCGCTCAAGGGCTCAGCCGGCAGCCTGTGCATTGACAACATATTCGATCTTGCCCGCGCCATAGATGACAAGTCCCGGCAGGGCATTCTCGAGGGGCTTGACGAGCTTGCACAGAAGCTGCGCCGCGCCTATGACGAGCTGGCTACTGCGGTGAGCCGGCCTGATTAACCATTGTTTCGCCGGGTGCCGCTGTTCCCGGATGAAACAGCCCTTGCTGGCCATCCTTTGTTTTCTTCTCAAGAAGCCTGCGCACGACCGGATCAAGCGATGAGGCTTCCACATCGAAATGCTGCAGCGCATCGATCATCACATCGATCTTTTCGGAAAGATGCAGGTGCTTGTCGATAATGAGACGGTATTCGCCCCGCACTCTGCAGAGCCCGCTTTTCATGTAATAGGCATATTTTTTCAGATTCGCCGTGGTGATGCGGATATCGTGCTGCACGGCAATCTTTTCCAGATCTTCAAAAATCAATGATTCCTTCATACGCATGCCTTGTGTGCTAAATGGTTGCTTCCTGCCAGATGCGCTGTAAAATTGCGCTGCCGGCGCGAAGATAATCGGGCTTAACCTCCAGGGTGATGGTGCCGTCAAACCCGCATGACTTCAGACACCCCAGTATCGCTGCAAAATCAATTGTGCCCTGGCCGATGGGCAGATGCAGGTCATCGCCAGGGCTGTTGCCGCCGCGGTTGTCATGAGCATGCACATGCCGTATGCGCTCAGGGTACCGGCCCGCGAATTCATGGGCCGTATTGCAGCCGGTCAGAAGCTGCCCGTGGCCGATATCAAGCGTCATGCCAAGTGTCGCAATCGCATCGAAAGCCGGAGCCAGGTCGGCGGGCTGCTCGCTTAAATTTTCCACACAGAGCTGAACCCTGCGGCCATGGGCATAGTCTGCTAGCTCTCTGAGCAAAACAATTTTTTTTTCAATGACCGGAGCGGGTATGAACCGTTTATCGATCCAGAAATGCAGCGTAAATATCTGCACGCCCAGCTCTGCTGCGCAATCGATCAAATGCTGTATCTGCGGCAGATATGAGCGCCGCAGCTCATCGGGATCAAGGGCATCGCCTTCTTCCGGGCCATGGGCAAGATAGGTGATGCCATAGGTTACTGCTACGGCCTGAAGCCGTTCGAGCTCGCCGCCGTGAAAAGCATGGGCATCAAGCAGACTTATTTCGGCAAACGGAAACCCGGCCCGGGCGATCTCTTCGGCATCGGCTGCAGTATGGGCTCTTCCCCCGATTTTCACGCCTGTTTATCCCGTCTGTATCCAACAGATTGTATGCCGGGCAGATTATGCAACAACATATCGGCCAGTGCAAGGGTTTTTTAAAACTGCAGGGGCACGCGGCGCGCGCCGCAGCCTACCTCTGATACTGATTAACGGCCCGGTTATGCTCCTCAAGGGTGCGGGAGAACTGGTGCGTGCCATTATTGCGGGAGACAAAGAAAAGGTAGTCTACAGAAGCAGGCTTGAGAACCGCCCGCAGCGATGCAAGGCCCGGATTGCAGATAGGGCCAGCCGGCAGGCCCTTGATCTGGTAGGTGTTATAGCTAGTTGACAGCGAGCAGATGCTTTTTGCGCAGCCTGCCTCTAAAAGCAGGGTCTTCGAGCCTGACGCCATAGGCAACGGTTGGGTCGCACTCAAGGCGCATGCCCAGTTTCAGGCGGTTATAAAACACCCCGGCGATAACGGCGCGCTCTGAAGGATCAGCGGCTTCCTTCTCCACCAGCGACGCAAGAACCACAAGCTGGCGGGGCTCCAGCATGCCCGGGCCGGCCTCAGCCTGCAGCTCGCGGGCAAATATATCACGGGAACGCGCGGCCATGCGCCCCAGCATCTGGTCAAGGGGCATGCTCCGGCAGAATTTGTACGTATCGGGAAAAAGAAATCCCTCCATGGTTTCATTGTCTCCAAGACCCATGCTGCGGGCAAAGTCTCCGTCAGTGGCCTTGCGCAGCACCTCTGCCGAAGGCTTCAGCCCCGCGTGCTCAAGGATGCGGGCGATGTCAAACAGGTTGCTGCCTTCGGGAATAGTTACCGAAATCAGAGTAACTTCGCCCCGCACCAGTTTGTCGATAATGTCAAGGGGCGTGACCGGCAGGTTAATGCTGTACTGGCCTGCCTTGATGCTGTATTCGGCTTTTTTGATTTTGGCAAGAAGGACAAACAGCAGCGGGTCGGTGATAACGCCCTGCTGCTCAAGTATGGCTGCCGTCTTTCTGAAGCTTGCGCCCTCGGGGATGGTCACCTCGACGGTTGCAGGCTGATTGGGCCGGTGGGGCGTCACGCAGTACAGGTAGAAGCGCAGGCTTGCAAGCAGCACACCCTGCAATAATCATTACGCAGATAAACAGAAATGCCCGTTTCATGACTGCTTCGGCTCCTGCTGTTTCTTGTGGTCGAGATAGCCCTGTAAAATGATGGCTGCCGCCACCGTGTCGATGACTTTTCTGCGTTTTTTGCTGCGCATGTCTGCGCCGATCAGCCTGTCCTCGGCCTCAAACGTGCTCAGCCGCTCATCCCATGTTTCAACGGGCAGGCCGAATTCCGCTTTCAGCTCTTCGCCAAAAGCAAGCACGGCCTGCGCCGCAGGCCCGATGCTGCCGTCCATATTGCAGGGCAGCCCGAGCAGAATTGTATCGACGCCATAGTTTTGTATATGCTTGCGCAGGGCCTCGAAGTCAAGCGCCTTTGTGCTGCGCCGAATCGTGCCGATGCCGTGGCCCATCATCCCGATATCATCGCTCACCGCGATGCCAAGGGTTTTGCTGCCGTAGTCTATGCAGAGTATGCTCATGGAAAATCTGTTGAATTGGTTGAATTAGTTTTATTGGTCAATTGGTTTTGTTGGTTCGTTGCCGGTCTTCCTCGGCGGTTTGTTCTTTTCGTAGGGGCGGTTCGCGAACCGCCTAAAAAAATCATTCGAGCATTTTGGTTTTTATTAACCCGTAGGGGCAGACCTGCGTGTCTGCCCTGAAAAAATGGAGCGGCCGCATTGGGCGGAAGGGCCTCAATGCGTTGCAGCAGCCGCGTACGGCAATACAGCCTTGTTGATCTTTTCCGAAATTTTCATCTGCGCTGTTTCAAGGTCATAATGTGCCTGCAGGTTCATCCAGCTCTGTGCATCGGTTCCAAAAAAACGGGCCAGGCGCAAAGCCGTATCGGCGGTTATGGCCCTTTGCCCGGCAACGATCTGCCCGATGCGGCGCTGCGATACGCCTATTGATTTTGCAAGCCTGTACTGCGTGATTCCCATCGGCTTCAAAAAATCCTCCGCCAGTATTTCACCCGGATGCACCGGCGCCATATCTCTTTTTATCATAACCATATCTCCCTCTAATGATAGTCCACTATTTCAACATTATGAGCATTCCCGTCCTTCCAGTGAAAACAGATCCGCCACTGGTCATTAATCCGCATGATCCATTGCCCGGCTCTGCCGCCACTGAGCTTTTCAAGCATGTTGCCCGGCGGCACACGCAAAAAATCAAGCGCAACTGAGCCGTTAAGCTGCGTGAGTTTGCGCAGCGCTATACGTTGAATATCACGCGACAGCCGTTTGGAATACATGCCCCTGAAAATTTTTTCCGTTTCGGAGCATTTAAATTTCTTGATCATATTTCAATAGTAGCACGCTGCGCTAGTAGCGTCAAGCGTTATCATTTCCCACCCTGAAAATCCAACATGTAAAGGAGGATTTTCAGGGTCTCGATTGGCTTAAAATTGTTGGGGCACGCTTTGCTTTGCCCAATCTACCGATTAATTATGTTTATTTCATAACCTGTTTAATTAACCACTGAAAATCCGACCCCCTGCCCCCCCTAAAAAAGCTAGCGCCGGCATTCGGCAGAGTCAAAGTAAAAATATTTGCTGTCTTTTTTATTGTGGAATCATGGCAAAGAATCTATAGTATAAAAAAACGGCTAAAAATAGGTTTTCTGCGTGGAAATTAAATTTACTCGGCATGCCAAAAGACGGGCAAAGCTGTACGGTATACCTTTGGAAACAATAACCGGTATCGTTGCAGCTATGAAGCTGCGGGAAGGCAGCCATACAATTATAAAAAAAATCTCCGGGCTTCGATTTCCATTAAAGATTATTCTTGTTATTGAAAACGCAGCGACAACAATTATCACTGCCTATCCATTAAAGAGAGGAATAAAGAGATGAGAGTGCATTACGATAACCAGGCTGATGCAATCTATATAAAATTAGGCAACCAGAAACCCGATGGTGTTGTTGAAATCTCTGATGGGGTCAATCTTGATACCACAGCGGAAAATAAAATCGTCGGCATTGAAATTCTGGATGCTTCCAAAAGGTTGAACCTCAAGACGATCCTTTCCTACGAACTCAAACTGGACGAAAAACTGACTCAAAAAACCGCATAGCTTCATCTACGCACTATCAGGGGGGGCTTAGGCGATTCACCCAGCATCACTGTCTTTTCTTCAGCGGCCAGATTCATTGCTTACTTCCAGACCCATTTTTTTTGAGCATAAAATGCTGGCCCTAATTAACATGGATGGCAGGGGATTAAATCCCAACCATCGAATTCACCAAGAGCAGATTATCAAAGGGCGCTGTCCCCTTTTCCCCACCGGGCGTCGCAAACATCACGCAGCGCAAGAAGAATTTCTTCCCGGCTCCCATCCTCAAAAACGGCATTAAGATATTTTTCCGCAAATTTTTGGTTCTTCAACTCTTCAAGCAAATCCGCTTTAAAGTCTCGTGCTCTTGGCTTGTTCATTGGAGTTAATCCTTTTGTTATTCCCTGAGGTATTTTTTATATTCGGCCCAATATTTTGAGTTTGTAGGGTGCGCATCGCGCACCAAATGTCCCCGATTAAAACACAAACTATCATTTTAACCCCGCATTATCTGCAGCGGCTGTATCATCGCTATTGTCCGTATTAGGGGCTATGATGGTGCGCGATGCGCACCCTACAGGATACCGGACTAGCAAATTTCAGGCGCTCATATACCAGGGCCTCACGATGCATCCTTCACGCTCGTAGAGCTCCGGTCCCCCATGAATAAGCACACCCCGCCTGGCCGACGGTGATCCCAAACCCATAAAATACTTAAGCCCGTCCAGTGACGACCCGGATATGGTCTGCCCTGATTTTACTTCTACAGGAATGAGCTCGCTGCCGGCATCGATCAGCACATCCACCTCGTGACCGGTCCGGTCGCGCCAGAAATAGAGGGGCGGCACTTCGCCGCGATTTGCAAATGCTTTATAAAGCTCCGCGACAACAAAGGTCTCGAAGATCGCGCCGCGCATGGCATGCGCTACAAGAATCGCCGGGCGTCCGTACCCGCAGAAGATAACAGAGAAGACCCGTATCTATAAAATAAAGTTTCGGGCTCTTGATGAGACGTTTTGAAAAATTTACATGATGGGGCTGCAGCAGGTGTACAATGAATCCCGCCTGCAGAATCGAAAGCCATTGCCGGGCGGTTGTGTGGGAAATGCCGCAGTCTGCGCCAAGCGAAGAAAGATTCAGAATCTGCCCTGTTCTTCCAGCGCAGAGCCGTACAAATCGCTGAAAGGTTTCGAGGTTGCCGATGCTTGCGGCATTGCGCACGTCGCGCTCCACATAGGTGCGGTAGTAGGCCGACAGCCAGTCCTGCGCATCAAGCTTTTTATCATGAATGCGGGGATAGAGGCCCGTATGAAGAATCGTTTCAAGGCTAAAGCGCGGCGATGCGGTTTTTGCCGGCAGACTGTGGAGCCGCCATGGGTCGGGCGCTGCCCTGCCCATGAGCTCATCGAGGCTGAAGGGCAGCAGATTCAGTATAGCCGTTCGGCCCGCAAGGGTCTGGCTGATTTTGCTCATCAGATGGAGCTGCTGGGAGCCGGTCAGAATAAAATGGCCCGGTTTATCCTCGCGGTCTACAATACCCTGAATATAGGAAAGAAGCGCTGGGGCGCGCTGAACTTCGTCAAGAATAACACCGGTAGAAAACTGCTGAAGAAATCCTTTTGGGTCGGCAAGGGCAAATTCCCGCGTGTTCGGGTCTTCCAGGCTTGCGTAGGCGTGTTTCTGAAAAACCATCCTGCATAGAGTCGTTTTCCCTGCCTGGCGCGGGCCGGTGATGGACACAACCGGAAACTGCCGGGCAAGCTGAGCGGCTTTTTTTGATACTGCTCTTGGTATCATGATTTTAATTGTAGGTTACTCTTGGTATCATGATTTTAATTGTAGGTTAAAACCAGTTCATGTCAAATTGAAAGTGGTACTTGCAATCAGCCAGGGGATGAATTGATAGCTTGCAGGGTGGGCTGTGCCCGCCACAAGTTACGAACTATTTTTCGCGCATGAGGAGCTTGTATGTCTCTTCATAAATTGTTTTGCGGGGGCCGACGGCAACCAGCTCGATTATTGTTTTGGATGCTCTGCGATAAATGATTCTGAATTTGCCCACCCTGAAACTGCACAAGCCCGCAAGCTCCTGCCTGAGTTGCTTGCCACGTTCCGGATTATGCATAATGATTTCAATGCCCGAACGAATTTTCTTTTTTATAGCAGGATGCAGGCTCCGGATGAGCGCGGCGGTCTGTTCAGTAAGTTTGAGGCGATATGCCGAAGAGGAAGCTATCATGGCCGATCGAACAGCTCTTCAAGCGTATAGAGCTTTTTAGTTTTCTTCAGCCCCGCAAGGCCGGTGCGGATTTCATCAATAAAACCGGCATCCGCCGTAATGCTGAGTGTTTCGCGCCAGCTTTCAAACTCTTCAGGGCTTATCAGCACTGCCGCTGGAGAGCCGTTTTTAGTAATCACCACCTCTTCCTCGGTTTCACGGACCGACTGCACGAGCTCGCTTAATTTCATTTTGGCTTCTGATAATGAAAGCGTTCGCATAATGACCTCTATTCTGGTTGACCTTAATTCTAGTCAGATTATAGCTTTTCCCGGCAGGGAAGTCAACCATGGCGGTAGGGGCAGACCTGCGTGTCTGCCCATAAAAAGGGCGCACACACAGGTGCGCCCCTACAATACAAACAATAAAAAAATTCCGCAGTTTCTGCAGAGCTATAGGCCGGACAAAGAACCTGATTTTCAACGAAATGCTTATGATAGCGCCGGACACGCTGCGCTTTGTCCGGCCTACAATTGTCACATACTATCAGGTTCGTGTCCGGCTTTTGCCCCTGACACCAACATAAAAAAAAGAGCCCTGCAAAATTGCAGGGCTCTTCAAAATTATATACGCTTTTTGCTTACCACTCTTCATCAGGGCTGTAGCCCAGAAGCTCGTCATACCAGTCAAGGCGGCGATCGGTATGGGGATTGTTGAATGCCGACCAGTGACGGAAGCGCGCGCCCACCACATTGATCTCTGCCATAACGACTTCCGGTTTGTCGGGATCTGCGGGGCCTGCTACAAAGCCGCCGCCCGGATCGGTGATGCAGCTGTTGCCGATATAGGTGCAGCCGCGCTCGGCGCCCACGCGGTCGGCGCAGATGCTGTACACGGAGTTCATAAGCGACATTTGTGCTGCCGATGTTGCAGCGGTCGGCTTCTCTTTGGTCTGGAGCGGATCAACAACGACCCAGTTGGTGGAGTCGCATATTATGTCTGCACCCTGTGCGGCAAGAATGCGCGTTGTTTCGGGGAACCAGACATCGTAGCATATGCGGCAGCCGATTTTGCCGAAAGGCAGGTCGAAAACCGGAAAGCCGAGATTGCCGGGCTCGAACCACAGCTTCTCTTCGTTCCAGAGATGCATCTTGCGGTAGGTGCCGATATAGCCGTCGGGGCCGACGACAACGACGCTGTTGTACAGGTTGTTGCCCTCGCGTTCATTGATGCCGGCGCAGATATAGGCATTGTATTCCTTGGCCTTTTTGATCCACTCTTCCGTACACGGGCCTTCGGGCACCTCTTCCGACAGGGCGAAGGCTTCCTCGCGGGAATTAAAGATATAGCCGGTATTGCACAGCTCGGGAAGCACCATGAGCTTTGCGCCCATTTTGCCGGCTTTGTCAATGATCTTAAGTGTTTCGGCCATATTGTAATCTTTATCGCCGATATGGGGCTCCATCTGCAGGGCTGCAACTTTTACCATACTTTCTTTGCCCGGATCGCGCTCGCCGGGATACGGTGGAACGGGCATCTGCTGATACTTGGACATAATGGTTCTCCTTTTTAAGTTAATCGTTTGCCTGCATAAGTCCGCAGGGCATATGCTCTAACAGAGTGCTGGAAAAGTCAATGCATACAGGCTGTTCAAAAATGCTCAGATGCAAGGCGCGAGCTATCATGCGAAATGAGGCGTACTTTTTGTACGCCGCAGTGAAGCATGATGAGCGCAACGCAGCAGATGGGCGTTTTTCAACAGCCTGCTACTGCGTTGTAATTTCACGCTTAAGAATATCTTTAGCCACTGAGCCGGCGCCGTCACGGGGCAGGCTGCCGCGAAATTTGATAAAGCTTGGAATTTTAAATTTTGCCAGGCGCATGGAGCACCATGCAATAATTTCTTCCTCGGTGCAGGTCTGGCCATCTTTCACAACAATGAATGCGGTCATGGCTTCATCGCGAATGGGATCAGGGGCTGCAATCACCACCACTTCCTTAACTTTGTGATGGCCGGCAATCACCTTTTCAACCTCAGGGGCTGCAATGTTTTCGCCTGCGCGCTTGATAACATTTTTGATCCTGTCAAGGAAATGAAAATAGCCATCCTCATCCATATAGCCCCGGTCGCCCGTGAACAACCAGCCGTCGCGGATAATATTGGCCGTGGCCGCAGGCTCCTTGTAATAGCCCTTCATGATGGTGCGGCCCGGAACCCCCTTCACTACCATCTCTCCCGGCGTATTGACTGAAACCTCAGTGCCGCTTTCATCAACGATCTTTACCTCATTGCCCAGGCGCGGCAACCCGACGCAGTTGCGCTTAAACTTGCCGTCAAGGGGGTTGATTGTGGTGGCGCCCAGGGTCTCGGTGAGGCCCCAGAGATCGCACAGGCGAACGCTGAAGCGGGTTTCAAACATCTGCCATTCCTCATCGGAGACGGGGATGGCGAATTTGATGAGGCGTAAATTATTTTTTCCGTCAAGCTCATGGGCCGGCTGATTGAGAACCATGCGCACGGTGGCCCCGACCAGGCTTGCCGTGGTCACTGCGTAGCGGCGCACCTGTTCCATGTAGCGGCTGGCGCTGAACTGCTCGGTCATAACGAGTGTGGCCCCGGCAGTGATCGTCGGCAGGGCAGAGATGAACAGGCCGTTCACATGAAACAGGGGCAAAACCATAAAATCGCGGTCTTCAGGGGTCATCTTGAATACCTGCGCACCGAAAATGCCCGCAAACACGGCATTGGCATGGGTGAGCTCTACTGCACTGTACTGTGCATTGGTGTTTGAGGAAAAAATGATAAGCACAGCATCCTCGGGCAACAGCGCCACCTCGGGCGGATAGGCCGATACATCTCCCATCATTTCGTCAAGCAGCACCACGTCCGGAAAAAGGTCACGGTTGGGGTAGTTTGTCGCGGTTCGGGCAAGAAACAGCTCCCGCAGGTTTTGGCATGCGGGCAGCACCTCGCGTATAAGGCCGAGATAGTCGGGCTGGGTCACCACGGCAACGGCATCGGAGTAATTGATGAAATGCTCCATTTCCGGGGGTGTTGAAAGCACATTGGTAGGCACCATGACGGCGCCTATTTTGGCAAGGCCGAACCAGGCAAACAGATACTCGGGGCAGTTGCGCATATGCACCACGACTTTGTCGCCCTTTTTTATGCCCTTGCCGGAAAAAAGATTTGCATAGCGGTTGGCCCGGTCATTGAACTGGGCAAAGCTGTAGCTGCATATTTTGCCATCAGCATCTTCATAGACGATGGCCTCACGGCTCCCGAAAGCATACGCCTTATACTCAAGTGTTTTACCTAAATTTCCGCATCCTATGCTGTCCACCACTGCCTCAAAAGAAAGACCGCGCTTCACGATATGCGCGGCAGGTTTATACTATACTTTTATTCTATAGAAGAACTATACGGCGGTCAAGCTATTTGGTATGGAGAAAACTCCAGTCGGCAGCAGGTATGCATCCCTTCTTCTCATTGAGCATCTTGCGGAGCCCTTCAGGCAAATACGGCGCAGCCCGCGTGATGAGGGGCATGGTGTAGGGGGCAAGGCGTGAATCCTTAAGTGCTTCCTGCCCAAGGGGCACCAGCAGAAGTCCGACGACCACCGCGCAGGCAAGCACATAGGCTTTGGCGCCGCCGACCAGCATCCCTGCTGCATGGTCGAGAAAACCGAGCCAGATAAGCTTTAAAAATTTTTCCATGAGCCAGCCGGCAAGGTTGACCGCAATCCATACGGCCAGAAAAATACAAAGGCAGGCCATGGCAAGCTGCCCCCACTTTGCGGCAATATAGGGCTGAATATAGGCAAGCACAAGAGGGTAGTAGCACAATGCGGCAACGCTGGCCAGCAGCAGCGCGGCCAGTGAAAACACTTCATGCACAGCGCCTTTCACGATGCCCTTGATGACAAAAAAGCCTGCTGCGGCAAGAAGAATCCAGTCAAAAGGATTCATGGGCATGGGCCCTGCTTTCTCTCAGTTCAGTGAAAGATACGCTCAAAGTTTTTGGTCGTCCGGTATGTGCGGGAGCCGCGGCTGAACGGATCGCGGGCAAAGCGCTTGCGGCACCGGCTGCACAGCACAAACGAGAGCTCCTGGTAGACCTCGTCCTCGAGCTCCTGCTCGTCCATGTCCTCGGCTGCCTCCAGCATCTCCTGGGCCTCCATCTCGGGGTCGTCGGTTTCGCACAGGATAACACCGTCAAAATCGGAAATAATCTGTATCTGAACCGAGTATTTGAGGCTGCCCTCGGGCAGGTATTCGCCGCATTTGTCGCAGAAATGATCTGACATAATAAATTGTTCCCGCATTAAAGATTGTAGATTTCCCTGCCGAAGGTGTGCACCCAGTTGCGCTTAAGGACTTTCTCGGCGTCTTTTATTTTATCAACTCCCAGAATCACGATAGCCTGGTCGCTGGCGCGGCCAAGAAACGGATACAGATAGTGCACATTGATTTTGGCCTCTTTCAGGGGCTTCACAACTGCAGTGAGGCCTCCGGGATGGTCGGGCGTCTCCACGGCCAGCACTTCGTTTTCATAGACCTGAAACTTGTGGCCTTTTAAAATATTTAAGGCCTTTGCAGGCTCATCAACCACAATACGCACCGTGCTCACCTCGGACGTGTCGGCAACCGATATGGCCCGGATATTGACGCCCTCCTTGCCCAGCAGCACACTTAAATCGGCAAGCTGACCCGGCACGTTTTTCAGCACCACGGAAATCTGCTTCAGCATTTTTTCTGCTCCTTTTTGACAAAATCATAGCCCGCCTGAAATGCATCCTTGTTGGCTTTGAGCAGGTGGGCCTTGCCACCGCCCAGAATGTCGGGCAGGTTCTTCATCATATGGTCAAACGACAGCAAATTGCTCACGCCGACGTATGCGCCCATCATAACCATATTGGTGACCTTCACACTGCCTAGTTCTGTGGCAATCCGGGTAGTCGGCACGCCCAGCACCTCGATGTCGCCGCGGGCATCTGCCGCATCAACAAGCGTTGTATTGTACAGCATGAAGCCGCCCGAGGCCAGCAGGTTCTGAAACCGGGAAAACGAGGGCTGGTTGAGCGCCACCACGAACTCGGGCTCAGATGCTATAGGGGAGGCGATTTCTTCGTCGGAGATGGTCACGGTACAGTTTGCCGTGCCGCCGCGCACCTCTGCGCCGTATGACGGCAGAAAGGTCACGAACCGGTCCTCAAGCATGGCGGCCTTTGACAGCATCTGGCCCATGGAGATAACGCCCTGTCCGCCGAATCCTGAAAATATTGTCTTGATCAGCATTGCACCTCTTTTATGACCCCAAGCGGAAATTCCTTTGCCATAACCTCGTCGATCCACGCGCATGACGCCAGGGCATCCATTTTCCAGTTGGTCGGGCACGGCGACAAAATTTCGACAAGAGAGAAGCCGCATTTCTTTATCTGATATTCAAAAGCTTTTTTGATGGCTGCTTTGGTCTTGCGGACTCCCGCAGGTGAGCTGACCGACACACGCTCAAGATAGCTCGGCCCGCCAAGCTGGGCCATGAGCTCGCAGACCTTGATGGGCTGTCCCTCGGTTTTGGCATTGCGGCCAAGGGGCGAGGTTGTGGTTTTCTGGCCGATAAGAGAGGTCGGGGCCATCTGCCCGCCGGTCATGCCGTAGACTGCATTATTAACAAATATGACGGTAATGTTTTCGCCGCGGTTTGCCGTATGCAGGGCCTCGGCTGTGCCGATGGCCGCCAGATCCCCGTCGCCCTGATAGGAAAACACGAGATTATCGGGCCGCACGCGCTTAACGCCCGTTGCCACGGCTGTGGCCCGGCCATGGGGCGCCTCAACCATGTCGATATCGAGATAATTATAGGCAAGCACGGCGCAGCCTGCGGGAGGTACGCATATGGCCTTGTCCTGCAGGTTCATTTCATCAAGCAGCTCGGCTATAAGCCGGTGAATAATGCTGTGGCCGCAGCCCGGGCAATAGTGCATGTGCACTTTGCGCAGCGATTTTGGCCGTTCGTATACTTTTTTCATTTCTTGCGTGACCTCTTGGACTGATAATAATGCCGGGCCATGCTGCGGGCAAGCTCGGCCGGTGCGGGCACGATCCCGCCGGGCCGCCCGTAGAAGTGTATTTTGCCTCTGCCTTCAAGGGCCAGGCGCACATCATCGACCATCTGGCCGGTGCTCATCTCGAAGACAAAAAAATCATGCATTTTTTTAACCGCATCCCGCAGGGCCTTGGTCGGGAAAGGCCACAGGGTTATGGGCCGGATCAGACCGATGCGCACGTTTTCATCCTCCTTGCGCAGGCGGTTGATAGCGCCCTTGGCAATACGGGCCGCCGTGCCGTAGGCGATGACCGCCATTTCGGCATCCTCCATCCGGTAGCTTTCAAAGCGCGTTTCGTTCTGCTCAATGCGCTGGTATTTGCGGTGCAGCTTCCAGTTGTGGTCCTCCATCTCCTTCACGTCAAGGATCAGCGATTTCACCAGACGTGCGGGCCTGTCTTTAGCGCCGGTGAGGATATAGTCTTTTTCCGCAAGCGGCTCATTCTTTTTGCGCGTAGGAATCACGACCGGCTCCATGAGCTGCCCCAGCATGCCGTCGCCTAAAATCAGCACCGGGTTGCGGTACTGGTCTGCCATGTCGAATGCCAGAAACGTAAGGTCGGCAAGCTCCTGCACTGAAGCAGGCGCGAGCACCGGCGTGCGGTAATCGCCGTGACCTCCCCCGCGGGTTGCCTGAAAATAGTCTGACTGGGCCGGGGCGATATTGCCTAGCCCTGGCCCGCCGCGCATGATATTGACGATCACCGCAGGCAGCTCCATGCCAGCCATGAATGAAATGCCCTCCTGCTTGAGGCTGATGCCGGGGCTGCTGGATGAGGTCATGGCACGAGCGCCTGCCACGCTTGCGCCCAGCACCATATTGATGGAGGCCAGTTCGCTTTCAGCCTGGATAAACACGCCGCCCACCTCCGGCAGCCTGCGGGACATATACTCCGGCAGTTCATTCTGCGGGGTTATGGGGTAGCCGAAATAGCAGGTGCAGCCCGCCTGAATGGCTGCCTCGCCCGCGGCATGGGTTCCGTACATGAGCTGTTTAGTTTTCGTCGTCACGGTACACCTCGATAGCGGCCTCAGGGCACATCAGAGCGCACATGCCGCAGCCGTTGCACACCTTTTTGGTATCGGGCTGAGCCGGGAAATAGCCCTTGGCATTGAGTTGCGATGACAGACAGATATTCTTCTTCGGGCAGAACCCGAGGCAGAGCTGGCAGCCCTTGCACATGCTGGTGTCGATTACAATTTTGCCCTTCATAGACTGCTGACCGTACTCTGGTTTAATGTTGGATCAAGTCTAGCCTCTGGCCCGCGGCTTTGTCAATTGTTTCCTGCCGGGTGCGGCCATGCTGCAAAAACCGCAGACCCGCATCCTGCGCGGATGCGGGCTTTTGGTCTCTACGTGCTTGTCATTATGCGATTGCTACGCCCGGGTGAGGCACGTGCAGGAAGGTGGCTCTAGGAGCCCAGCTTCTGCAGTTCTTCCTTCACAATGCGGCTGATAACAGAGCCGTCGGCCTGGCCGGCAAGCTTCTTGGTGAGCACGCCCATGACCTTGCCCATATCCTTGGGGGTTTTGGCGCCCACCTCGGCGATAGCGGCAAGAGCGAGTTCGCGCACCTGCTCTTCCGGCAGCTGCGCCGGCAGATAGCCTTCTATTATTGTAACTTCAACCAGTTCTTTTGCTGCAAGCTCGGGCCGGTTGCCGTTCGCGAACTGCTCGGCTGCGTCCTTGCACTTGCGAACCATGGTTTGCAGAATCTGCACGCACTGCTCATCGGTTGGCGGTATGCCCTTTTCTTTTTCCTTGCGCACAAATTCAGTCAGAATAAGGCGCAGCGTTGAGAGCCGCACCTCATCCTTTGCCTTCATGGCAATTTTGATTTCCTGGCTGATTCTATCCTTCACTGCAGGCGCCTTTTAATAATTGTTATTTGCTTTTTGCTTTTTTCGGGGTCTTTGGACCCTTCTCGACAATCATGCGGGTCTTGCGTTTCAGCTTGGCTATCTTCTTGCGCAGCTCCGTATTTTTCTTGGCATCCTTTGCCTCCAGGGCCTGAGCCTGCTCAGCCTTCAGCTGGCGAATGGTCTTTTTTAAATCCGTAACAGGAACATGCTTTTTCACCTCATGCGTCGGCTCGCCGCGCGCCTTAAGAATGGTCACGACCAGTTCTTCTTTTTTCATGGCAATGGCGCCCTGTATTTCGGGATACTCGGCTGCGATAAGCTCGCGCAGTTTGATCGCGGTCAATTTTTCAAGCTCGGGTCTGCTGCTCATGTAACTCCTCCAAAATAAAATAGGATAGTGTCTTTTGTTAAAATATGAATAGTGCTTTTAACCTATTTGCTCAAAAAAGTCAAGGAAAGACAATTTATTCGCTCACCGGTATCTGAACGTTCCAAAAGCTGTCCATCCAGAATTTATTAAACTGGTCCTTGAATATCCTTTTGCCTAAATTGATGGCCACATCATTTTTATATAATGCCGTGACCATTTCCTTCATTTTCTGCTCATGGCGGCCGGCATAGGCCGGATCAGGGCTCAGGGCTGCAAGGCTTTTCAAATAGGCGCTGAGCATGATCTTGAATGCCTCGCCTGCGGCCTGATAATAAGCCTTACGGGCTGCTTCATCGCCCTTGGGCTCCTGCAGCTCAATCCGGTAGGGGCTTTTATAGGGGTCGAGGTACTTGGTTATCTTACCGCGTCCCTGTTCGACGGTACGCTGATATTTGGCAACAAGGGCCATGGCTTTTTTCACGTTTTCCATCTCGGGTCCGAAAAACTTTTCATAATTGATGGTTTCAGGATCAACATTGAAAACATCCATCGAGCACAGGCCCGGCACCCCCGGCGACGGCTTCATGAAGTCGATATGGAAGACCGGGGCCTTGAAGGCATAGCTGGGCCGGATATTCAGGGTGTAGTCGCGGAAATAGCCCGAGTCAGGCGGCACTTCAAACTGGCTGATGCTTGCCGCGGCGATCCGGTCCGTCTCGAATGATTTCATGGGTATGGCGAACATGCTGTCGCCGAATATTTTAGAATACGGAAATGAGAGATTTATGGTGAAAGTTTGTACGGGCCGGGCCTTGGCAGCGGCAAACTGCTCAAGCGTAAACTTTTTCAGATCATTGTACACGCCGAAGTCGTCATACTTGGGCGGCTTAAAGGTCGCGATAAAAATGCCTGCCACTACAACAAGCACAACAATCACACTACCGATAATTTTTAATACTTTCATTGCTTCCCCTTTCAAAAAATTGTTGGCCATTAATAGAGAAAATTCAGCAGCCGGAATTGCCAGAATCCAGAATAGAAGACACACAAACTCTGGATTTCTCACTCATTCTTTTTTTTCTTCTGAATGCTGACTACTGGCTTCTGACTCCTGGTTTTTTAAGCTGAATCTATACCATCAATGCCAAGCTCTGACAACCTTTGCGTTGCGGGTACACCGTTTGCGTCCCAGCCGCGCAGGCGGTAATAGTCGTCAAGCATCTCCTCCCATTTCTGCCAGTCTATGGTTTCGCCCTTGTACGGCCCGCTCGGAAGCGGCCCGTCGACCCATTTGCCCACAAGGCGGTCGTCTTTGCGCGTCACGCCCTCGCGGCACAGAAAAGCGCGTTCAAGGCTATAAACACGCTCTGCACAGTCGGTCAGACGCTCTTCATCCATATCGATGCCGAAAGCATGGCTAAAGAGCTTGCAGAGATCGCCCATGGGGCAGTCCTTTTCACTTCCCCGCACGGCAAAAAGGCACACTTCAAACAGATCAAGCTCTAGTGACTGGTTCTGGAAGTAGACGGCTCCTGCTGCCTTGTTGTAGGACAGCGGGTCGAGAATATCAACTGTTCCGAAGCGCTCCAGTGCCTTCTCCGGCGTCATGGGCTTAAACCACACAAACTCCGGCGGCACCACGCAGCGAAGATGATCGGCCCCGCGCGTGGAGGTTGCCATGCCCAGCGCGCTGCCCTTTATCATGCGCGGCTCAATGCCTGCCATAACCATGCCCTTAGCATGACTCACGTATTTTTCAGCCTCCGGCCCAAAATGCTTTGCCGCTTGCACAATACCATCGGATAA
The DNA here is from genome assembly GCA_963718965.1 of uncultured delta proteobacterium. Lineage (GTDB taxonomy): Bacteria > Desulfobacterota > WTBG01 > CAIYCZ01 > CAIRTM01 > CAIWCT01. The sequence goes on from CAVRBJ010000030.1 coordinate 110,801, forward strand.
AATATCGCCCACGCCATCGCGCCGGGCAATCTTCTCCATAAGCGCCATCATGCCTGCAACATTGCCCCAGGTAAGCTCTATGCCGTCAAGGTCTGCGGCAGTCACCACCCCGTGCTCATACCAGTCCATTACCACGGCCAGGGCCTGCCCGAGCTCTATCATGTCGATCCCGAGGCCGTTTGCCATATTGTTCATTTTAAATATCGAGTCGATGTCGGCATTGCCGCATACCGGCCCCATGGGCGTGAAAGCACCCTCCTCGATTTTTTTGCCATGCTCGCCTGCATAGGGCCCGTCTTTCACTTTATACGTATGGCCGCAGCCGATGGGGCAGCCATAGCAGGGTGTGCTGCCCTCATAGAAACGGGCTGCCACAGACTGAGCGGAGAAATTCTCCACTGCCTCGAAATCGCCGGCCTGATTGAAATTGCGTATGGCCATGATGTGGAATTTATTGGTGGGCGCAACACCGCCGATGCCGGCAAACTTGCGGAAGCCGTCATAGGCTTTGGCCTCTTTAATGCGCTTCTGCATGGCCATGGCAAGCTCTTTAAAACCCTGCCCGTCATGCAGGGGCACGGTGCCTGTTCCGCGAACAGCCACGGCCTTGAGATTTTTCGAGCCCATCACCGCCCCCAGGCCGGTGCGCGAGGCAGAGCGGTCTTCATGGGTAATGCTGGCGATTTTTACAAGATTCTCGCCCGCCTGTCCGATCGAGGCAATCCGCACACGGCGGTCGCCAAGTTCTGCCGTTATCAGCGCTTCTGTTTCCCTCGTGGTTGTGCCCCAGAGATGGGCCGCATCGCGGATTTCGATTTTACCGTCATTTATAAATATATAGACGGGCTTGTCGCTGCGGCCATGCACCACCAGATGATCAACCCCTGCGCGCCGCAGAGCCGGGCCGAACCGGCCGCCCGCATTGGCATCGCCAAGAAGCCCGGTGAGCGGCGATTTGCCCGTCACCGTGAACCTCGCCGCGCACGGCGCAGCCGTACCCGACAGCGCGCCTGCGGCAAAGATGACAACATTCTCCGGCCCCAGCGGGTCTGCGCCTTTGGGCACAAGATCATACAGCAGCCGCGCGCTTATGCCCCTGCCGCCCACATACAGCCGCCGCATTTCTTCCGTGATGCTTTCGCGCCGGACTTTCCTCGTTGTCAGATCAATATGAACAATCGTGCCGTATTTTTCCATAAACATTTCTTTTTAGATATTTTAAAATTGTAGGGTGCGCATTGCGCACCGTTCCTTATTATTCATTACCTATATAAGGATCGAATACAATATGCTCTCCGTTGCCCCAATCTTTATCATAAAAACCGTTTTGTGCAAATCTGTGGAAAGATGAATACCGCCACGCCTTCGGCGCATTTACTAATCCGTGCTTTACCGGATTGCAGTGAATATAATCGCAATGGGCCTGATAATCATGATCATCTTGTATCTGGTGCTCCCAAAACCGTCGCTGCCAATTTTCCCCCTCATGACGCTTGAGGCGAGAAGCATTCTGTGCGCTGATGCCGCCGTGTCCATTTCGCAATCTTTTTGTAAACTCCGATTTAATTATTCCCCATCGCTTAGAATAATCACCATCTTCCTCGGGCAAAGTCCAGATGAAATGCAGATGTTCTGGCAGCACCACCATGGCGTCAATGTCAAATGGTTTGACAGCCCGGACATCACGAATAACCGAACGCAAGAGGTCGATGCGTGCTGCATTGCTAAATAGGGGTGTCCGATTATAGGTTACACGTGTAAAAAAATATGTCCGACCGTAATATGATCTTTTGTAATTTGGCATTTTTATCGGTGCGCGATGCGCACCCTACAATTTTTTACAAGATGTTAAAAACCCTCAATGCAGCACAACGGGCTGGGCAGGTTTTCTTTCACGAATGAAAAACTCATGCACGATCCGGGGTTGTTTTTCGTCTAAGAAAAAGAACTTGAATTTCGAGCGGCCTCTTGCGGAATCTTTGCCGGGGCTCAGCAAAAAGCAGGTTTGCAAACAAATGTCGGCCAATTTCAATTTACGCTTATACATGATAAAGCAAACCAGCACTTTATTTTATCATCAACCGTATCGGGGCAACGGCTTTATTTTATTCCATGGGGTTCTTCTGGTAGTTGAGCGCCATGCCAAACAGCAACAATCCAGACAGTTTTGCCTTTAACACGGTAAAAGAATCGATACGGCGCAACGATGACTTCACGAAACGGGAGATCGGGGAATTCAGGTAGTATTCTGCCGGATTGGGGAAACTTTTTCAGCCTGGCCAGGATTTTTTCCGCCTTGTCACGAAAGGCAAATGCAGCCACGGGATTTTCCCTGTAGAGATAGACGATAGCAGCAAGAAACTGATTCCGGCCTGATGGCGTAAAGAAAATTTTCAATGTTGAATCTCTCGCAGAATGGAGTCAGCTTCTGCAAGTACAACATCAAGATCATACCCCTTACCGGCTTCAATTTCATGCTCCCCGCGCGCCAATATCCGCAACAGTTCAATTTCATTCTGTGTATGCTCATACACGTCCATGCTAACCATTACGGCAGCAGCCCGGCCACGTTGAGTAATAAAAACAGGTTGACGGGAAGCGCTTATGCGCTTAACCAGTCTCGTGGCATCCTGACGAAGGTCGGTAATGGGAACAATGTTGGGTGATTTAGCCATTTTATGCAACCTCCAGTAATATGCTTAATCATAGCATCAGGCATAGTAAAAGGCAAAGAAAGTTTACAGCACAACGCGATGGTCAGCCGTCAGCCGAAGTAGGGGCCACAGGGGGCGCACCTGAAATATTGACTTCTTCAAAAAAATCGCCCACCTGTTTATCCCTGCCTCACTCTGTTTTGCCTTCGGCTCACCGCGCACCATTAAATCAATGCAGCACAACCGGCTGGGCAGGTTTTCTTTCCCGTATGAAAAACTCATGCACGATCTGGGGATGCTCTTCGTCAAAGAAGAAAAGTTCGAATTTCGCCCTGCCCTCCCGCGGAATTTTTGCAGGTGCTAATGCCACGATAATGGTGTGGTGCGAGCCCTGCGGCGGTCCTGGGGAGGCCTGTATGGGCAGCACCACAGGCTCGCTGCCCGGCATGCTCACTTTAGCTTTTGCCGCGGTGAAGGACTGCGATATCTGATCGAGCATCACCACAAAGCACAGATGCGGCATCAGCGCCGGAACTTTGCCCACCCACAGCTCGGGTCCATACACGCCCATAAATGAGAGTTTATTGCCGACTTCATTGCGCACATCGTCGCAGAGAATGACGTGATACTTTTTTGCTATATCCATGAGCATGCTCCATCTATTTCTAAATTACTGTTTAACAAAATGCAGTTTTAAATTTGTTGGGTTCGCCCTTGGGGGCGTGATTTTTTATAAACATCGGTATTTTCGTAGGTTGGGTTGAACTACGAAACCCAACATTCTTTTCCGGGCTTAACCCAACCAAAAAAACTTTTCAGCCATTCATCATGCTTGCCCCAAAGCCTGCTTCGGGCAGACGGCATAAGAGCTCAAGAATAAATTCGGTTTGGGTAGTACAGTAATGGCATACAGGGACCATGTCAAGAAGAGGATTATTGTGGTTTGCGGCAAGGGGTCGAGAAAAGAGACATGTTTTTTCTGCGAGGCAGCGCACAAAGATGAAACAAAAAAAGCACCGGGCAGCTTGCCTGGTGCTTTTTTATATTTCTGGTGGAGCTGAACGGGATCGAACCGTCGGCCTCTTGAATGCCATTCAAGCGCTCTCCCAGCTGAGCTACAGCCCCACGGAGGTCTTGTTTAAAAATAGAGTATACCAGAATGAGCATTATTGTCAAAAAGAAAATAGGGTTTATCAGCGCCGGACAGAGGCTGGCCTGAGCATATATGATTTGATAAAGGCACAAAAAAAAGTTAAGCTGTTTTATAGTAATGATTGCCCGCTGTACGGAACAGGAGGTCATGGTATGCGCCGCGTCGGCATTGTTCGCGATCCACTGTTTATTGAGCACCGGACCGGTGTGCACCATATAGAGGTGCCCCGGCGTCTTGAAACGATTTACGGCATGATCGATGAAAACGGGCTCAAAGACCGCCTTGTGGAAATCGCGCCGCGGTATGCAAGCCTTGAAGAGGTGGAGATGGTGCATGACGCCGACTATGTCGAGAAGATTCTCGACACTGCAGGCGAGCCCCTGCACTACCTCGACCCCGACACCGTGACCTCGGAGCAGTCCTGCCGTGCGGCATTCCTTGCAGCAGGCGGCGTGCTCGAAGCGGTGCGAAGCGTTGCGGCCCGCGAGACAGATACCGCCTTTGCCTTTATCCGGCCCCCCGGGCATCATGCCGAGCGCAACCGCCAGATGGGCTTCTGCCTCTTCAACAACGCTGCCATTGCCGCAGAATATGCCCGCCGCACGCTGGGGCTTGAGCGCGTGCTGATCGTGGACTGGGACGTGCATCACCCCAACGGCACGCAGCATATATTCGAGCAGTCTTCCCGGGTGCTGCTTTTCTCCTCGCACCGCTATCCGTTCTTCCCCGGCACGGGCGATATGCTCGAAGTGGGCCTGGGCGAAGGCCAGGGCTTCACGGTCAATGTGCCGCTGCCTGCGCAGCGCGACGACAGCGACCTCGTGCTGGTCTACCGGCGGCTGCTTGAACCCCTGGCCCGCGAATTTCAGCCGCAGCTGATTCTGGTATCAGCGGGCTTTGACGCCCACGCCGACGACCCCATCGGCGGCATGCGCGTCACCGAAAGCGGGTTTGCCGCGCTGGCCCGGATCGTTCTCGGCCTTGCCGACGATCTCTGCGGCGGAAAAAGCGTTTTCATGCTTGAAGGCGGCTATGACCTTGGCGCCCTGCGCAGGTCAGACGCGGGCTGTGCTTGAAACAATGCTTGACGGAGCGCCTGAAGACCTTGTGCCGCGCCTTGAGCGCAGCGTGAAGCCAGCCTCTCCCGTGCCGGATATACTTGCGCGCGTTGTGGAGGTGCAGGGGCAGTACTGGAGATGTTTCAGCGATGTTTGAAAACCAGATAAAACCCCGATCAAAAAACCCCGTTCTGGCTCAGTATGAAGCGGCCTGTGCGTCGTTTTCCTGGGAGCAGATCAATTCGGAGTTTACCTGGCATACGACGGGCAAACTCAATATAGCCCATGAAGCAATCGGCCGCTTTGCCGCAGACCCAACGACGGCACATCAGCCCTGCCTTATCTACTCGCACAGGGAGCGGCGGGAGGTTTTTTCGTATGCCGAGATGGACAGGCTTTCAAACCGTTTCGGCAATGTGCTGCGGAAGCTGGGAGTCGGGCGCGGCGACCGCGTGTTTCTTTTTCTGCCCAATGTCCCCGAGCTGTACATAGCCCTTGCCGGGTGCGCCAAGATAGGAGCCATCATCGTTCCCCTGTATGCCCAGTTTCGCACGGCCGCCCTGCGCGACCGCATGCTTGACGCTCAGGGCGCGGTGCTTGTGACCACGCCGCGCCACCGCAGCCATATCCCCGCCCAGGAGCTTCCCGCTCTTGAACACATCATCCTCGTGGGCACTCAGGAAGCAGCCACCGATGACGGAGAAATTTTATGGAAAGACGAAATGGCTCAAGCTCCGGACGAACTGGCCATGGAGTGGCTTGAGGCCGATGCCCCGCTGTTTCTCATCTACACCTCAGGGCTGGACGGCAACCTCATGGGGCTCGTGCATGTGCATGATGCCATGCGGGGCTATCTCATGACGGGCCGGTGGGCACTTGATTTAAAGCCGGGCGACGTACTCTGGACGCAGGCCCAGCCCGGCTGGTTCATGAACGTGGTGTATAATGCTTTTGCACCCTGGCTGTGCGGCGTTCCGAGCTTTATAACCGGCAGGCTCACAAGCGCCGGTGAGTTCTACCGCCATGTGCAGGAAAACGGCGTTTCCGTGGTCTACGCCACGCCGACGGTCTACCGCATGCTTGCCGAAGCCGGGCCCGATACGGCCCATGCGTTTCGACCTGAAAAGCCTGAGGCATCTGGTGAGCGTGCTGGAGCCGCTGTACCCCGATCTTATTTACGGGCTCATGCGCATTCTTGATATGCCGGTGCATGACACCTGGTGGACAGCAGAAACCGGCATGATCACGATAGCCAATTTTCCCTGCCTGCCCATAAAGCCGGGGTATCTGGGCAAGGCCATGCCGGGGCTCGAGATAAAGATTTTTGACCCCGACGGCAAAGAGCCGGCGCCCTTCACTATGGGCAATCTTGCCATCAGGCAGGGCTGGCCTGCCATGGCCCGCGGGATATGGCGCAACCAGGAGGTGTTTTGGCCGCCGCTGGGCCGGCCGCCGTGGTTTCGCATCAATGATACCGCTTTTGTTGACTATGACGGATATTTTTATTACCAGGGCCGCACCGATGATGTCATTGTTACCGCAGCCGGCAAAACCGGCTTTACCGAAATTGAGCATGCCCTTGCCGAGCACCCTGCTGTAGCCGAGGCTGCGGTCATACGCAGCGCCGACGAGTATGGCAGAAAAAAGGTAAAGGCTTTTGTTTCCCTGAAGGCAGCCTATAAACCGTCGCCGCTGCTGCAGAAAAAAATCGTGGCCTACCTGCTGCAAACGCTTGACCCTGATCTTGCCCTTGCCGAAATTGAGTTCCGGGACAGCCTGCCCCGTGACAAAAACGGCAGGCTCATGCGCCGCGTGCTCAAAGCCTGGGAGATTGGCCTGCCGGTGGGACACGTGGAGTGATTCTCCCGCCTGCAAAGCAGGTTTCCGGCACCCCTTCTGCTTGTGCAACTAACGGAAAAGCACGGGGTTGAGAGTATATGCTCCCGGCATACTATCAAGTCTGCTGCGCGGGCACTCAGAAGAAACCCCTTGAATTTTCGCATGATTTGAGACATGATACCTCGTTTGAAACATCAGAGCCGAATAGAAAATAAGGATAGAAAAAAAATGGCCGATTCAAAATCCTATGACCTTGCCGCCCTCAAGATAGATCAGAAGTCACGCAACCGCTCCGGTCCCGGCAAGCGCACAAAAGTATTCATCATTGCCGGAGCTGTGGTGGCGCTCGGACTTGTCGCCTTTTTTATGTCCGGCAAAAAAACTGTTGTTGAAATATCGCCTGCCCGCTCCATTAGCGCTTCGGAAGGTGCCTCCCTGCTCAATGCAAGCGGCTATGTCACGCCGCGCCGCCGCGCTACCGTGGCGGCAAAAATCACGGGCCGGGTGCAGGAACTTATGGTTGAAGAGGGCATGCATGTCGAGTTGGGCCAGGTGCTTGCAAAGATCGACAGCTCGGATGCAGAGGCACGGCTCAAAGCGGCCGATGCCGACCTTGCGGTAGCCAGGGCCACCATCGCTGAAATCATGGTAAATATTGCCGATAGCGAGCGATCGTTTAAGCGCATCACCAACCTGCATAAAAACGGCGTTGCCAGCAATACTGATTTTGACAAAACGCAGGCCGTCGTCGACGGCCTGAAAGCGCGCCTGGCCATGACGCAGGCGCAGATCACGGCTGCACAGGCCCGACGGGAAATGGCGCTCACCGACATTGAAAACTGCATTGTGCGCGCCCCTTTTTCAGGCGTTGCCGTGTCAAAGGATGCCCAGGTCGGTGAAATGGTTTCTCCCATATCAGCCGGCGGCGGATTTACCCGCACGGGCATTTCCACTATCGTCGACATGCTGTCACTTGAAGTCGAGGTGGATGTCAATGAATCCTATCTTGCCAAGGTGAGTAACGGGCAAAAAGTCGATGCGACACTTGACGCCTATCCCGACTGGCATATCCCCGCAACCGTGCGCACCATCATACCCACCGCCGACCGGCAGAAGGCCACGATCAAGGTGCGTATCGCATTCGACGTGCTGGATCCGAAAATTCTGCCTGACATGGGCGTAAAGGTTTCATTCCTGAGCAAACAAGAAAAAGGCAGGGGCAGTATTATTGTCGTGCGGCGCTCCGGCGTTCAGGATGAGGACGGCAAACAGGCTGTCTATCTTTTCAAGAACGGCCGCGCCATCCGCCATCCCGTCAAGACCGGAGAGGTGTTTGAAAACGACATTGAGATAACCGAAGGCGTTGCCGCCGGTGACGAGATCATTGTCAGCAGCTCACTGCAGCCGATTCAGGACGGCATGCGGGCGGAAATAAAAAAACAATAGCCGCCCTCAGGGGCATACAAACCAGGAGCCTGGTTTCAGGGGCCTATGTGTCTTGTATTCTGAATTCTCACTACAGTCCGCCGCGGCAGACTGGATTCTTTTCTAACTGTTAAAAACATGTTTCCCCGGAGGCGCGGTCGTGCCGCGCTGTCCACCTTGCAAGAAGCCTATGGTCAGCGTAGACGCACTGGAAAATTCACAGGGCCTCATTCAGGTCCGCAATCTCGATAAAAAATACGTCCGCGGCGGCGAGGAGATTCACGTCCTGCAGGGGCTGAACCTTGACGTGGAGGAAGGCGAGTTTGTCGCATTCATGGGCCCCAGCGGCTCGGGCAAGACCACCCTTTTGAATCTGCTCGGGGGGCTTGATGTGCCCTCGGCAGGCAGCATCACCGTTGCGGGCGACGAGGTGACGCATATGTCGGGCCCGAAGCTCACGACATGGCGTGCCCGGCATGTGGGCTTCATTTTCCAGATGTACAACCTCATCCCCGTGCTCACGGCGTTTCAGAATGTGGAGATGCCGCTGCTGCTCACCAGCCTCACCAAGGCCGAGCGCAGGCAGCATGTGGAGATGGCCCTCAGCGCGGTTAACCTTACCGAGCGCAAGTTTCATTATCCCCGGCAGCTCTCGGGCGGCCAGGAGCAGCGCGTTTCCATTGCCCGGGCGATCGTGGCCGACCCCACGTTTCTTTTGTGCGATGAGCCCACAGGCGACCTCGACCGCGGCAGCGCCGATGAAATCCTCAACCTGCTTGAAGAGCTTTCCACAGCTACACCGCAAAACCATTCTCATGGTCACCCATGACCCGCGCGCAGCAGAGCGCGCCGGCACGGTGCTGCATCTTGATAAAGGAGTCCTCATCGAGGGCAAAAAGCCGCAATGATTATTTTCAAATTTTTTCCCCTGCTGGTGGCCAACCTGCTGCGCAAAAAAACCCGCTCGGTCCTGACCATGGGGTCGTTTGCCGTGGCGCTGTTTTTGTTCAGCCTGCTTGGGACCATCGATAGCGCATTCAACCAGGGCGTAGAGGTTGCGGGAGCCGACCGGCTCCTGGTCATGAACAAAACCTCGCTTGTTCAGCCCCTGCCGGTTTCCTACATGGAGCGGATACAGCAGATCAGGGGTGTCAGGGATGTCACCCACGCGACCTGGTTCGGCGGCATTTACAAGGATGAAAAAAATTTTTTCGCCCAGATGGTCATCAATCACAAAAACTATCTGCAGATGTACCGGGAGTTTACTGTCCCGCCGGCACAGTGGCGCGACTTCTGCGCAGACCGCGAGGGCGCCATTGTGGGTAAAAAGCTGCTGCTGCGCTTCGGCTGGAAAATCGGCGACCGCGTTCCCATTCAGGGCGGCATTTTCCCCGGCACATGGGAATTTAATATACGGGGCGCCTACAGCGGCACGCGCAATGAAGACGACGAAACCCAGTTCTGGTTTCGCTATGATTATCTGGATGAGCGCCGCGACCTGGGCAAGGGCTCGGTCGGCTGGTACATGGTGCGGGTAGACAACCCCGACAATACCCCGGCAATCGCCAAAGCCATTGAAAACCAGTTTGCCAATTCCCCGGCTGAAGTCAAGGCTGAGTCGGAAAAATCTTTTGCCACGGGTTTTGTCAAGCAGATCGGCAATATCAAGGGCATTATGATATCGGTGGGGAGCATCGTTTTTTTCACCCTGCTGCTGGTAACGGGCAGCACCATGGCCATGTCCGTGCGGGAGCGCACGGGGGAGCTTGCGGTCCTGAAGACTCTGGGATTTTCCGACTGGACGGTGATGGCCCTGGTTCTTGCCGAATCGCTTCTCTACGCCCTTGCGGGCGGATTGATAGGCATAACACTTGCCAAAATTTACACCTTCGGGGGCGATCCGACAAACGGCTTTCTGCCCTCGTTTTATCTGTCGCCGGCAAAAATGTGCTCAGGTATGGTGTTTGCTCTTGTGGCGGGCATAGCTGCCGGGTGGATACCTGCCATGCTTGCCATGCGGATGAAGATCGTGGAAGCATTGCGACGAGTATAGGGATTAGCCAGGGAACAAAATTCAGAAGTCAGAAACCAGAATTAAGCAGATTCGGGAAGAAGATCGAAGAAAATAGATTCAAGCTTCTGGATTCATAATTCAAGATCGTAGGGGCAGACCTGCGTGTCTGCCCTAAAACCGGAGTTCAAAATCGAAGGGGCGGGGTTATCCCGCCCTAAAGATCACCTGGAAGCCCGCTTCTTCCATTCTGGATTCTAACTACTGAATTCAGGCTTCTTTTGCAACTTGGATTTTAGAGATTAAACCCTATGTCCATTCCAATTATATATAATATTCGCAGCGTCCGGGTCAGGTGGGTGTCAACGGCTGTTGCCGTATTCGGCATAGCCGGCGTCGTGTCGGTCTTTATCGCCATGCTTGCCATGGCGCAGGGATTTCAGGCAACGCTTGTCGCGTCAGGCTCCCCCTATAATGCCATCATACGGCGCGGCGGGGCAACCTCTGAGATGGACAGCGCGCTGACTGCCGAGCAGATCCGCATCGCAGCCGATGCCCCCGATGTCATGCGGGGCAAGGGCCGGCAGCCGCTGGTGAGCCCCGAGGTGGTGGTGATCGTCATGCTCCCGATACGCAATGGGCAGACCAATGCCATGGTTCAGCTGCGCGGCGTCTCGCAGCGAGCCCTTGATGTGCGCAGCGTAGTAAAAATCGGTCAGGGCAGATTTTTCAAGCCGGGCCTGGCCGAGCTCGTCGTGGGCGCCAATGTTGCACATGCTTACAAGGATTGTGAACTGGGGGGGCGGCCGTATTTCGGAGGCAGACAGTGGCATGTCGTGGGGGTTCTGGACGCCCAGGGCAGCGCTTTTGATTCAGAGCTCTGGGCCGATGCGATACTGCTGCAGCAGACCTACAAGCGGCCCGGTAACATTTTCCAGTCGGCGACCATCAGGCTCACCTCGCCTGAAGCATTTCCCGACTTTACGAAATCCCTTGCCGGCGACCCGCGCCTGACCCTGCAGATCGACCGCGAGCGCGACTACTATGAGCGCCAGTCCCAGGCCGTCACCACCATTATCCGGGTGCTGGGCGTCAGCGTGGCGCTGGTGATGGGCGTGGGGGCCATTTTCGGCGCGCTCAATACCATGTACGCATCGGTTGCCGCCCGCGCGCGCGAGATCGCTACGATACGGGCCATCGGGTTTGCCGAGTGGAGTATCGTCGCGTCTTTTCTGATCGAGTCGCTTTTTATTTCTTTCATCGGCGGGCTTGTAGGGTGCGTGGGGGTCATCCCCCTCAACGGCTACTCTACCTCCACTATCAACTGGCAGACATTTTCAAGCCTTGCTTTCGCTTTCGAAATAACCCCCCTGCTGTTGGGCATGGGCATGCTGTTTGCTCTTGCCATGGGCCTTATCGGCGGGCTGCCGCCCTCCATCCGCGCCGCGCGCATGCCTGTGGTAACGGCCCTGAGGGAGCTGTAGCAATTTTGGATTTCGGATTGAGGATTTTGGATTTGAGAACAAAATCGGGCATGGCAGCTGATTTTCTTACCATAGCCTTCTGTCCGCTGCCTGTGCTATAGTTAACGGCCATGATGCAGTCAGCTCAACAACCCCTCGTTTGGCGAAATTTTCCGGTCATTCCTGCGCCTCGGCGCAACCGCCTTCGGCGGCCCGGCCATCGTGCCCCATATCCGCATGATGGCTGTCGAGAAAAAATGCTGGCTTGATGCAGAGACTTTCGACCGGGGCACTGCCCTGGCTCAGGTCGTGCCCGGCGCCATCAGCGTGCAGGTGGCAGCCTTTGTTGGTTTGCAGCTGCGCGGGCTTGCCGGCGCAGCTGCAGCCTGCACCGGCTATATCCTTCCGGCATTTCTTTTCATGCTTGGCCTTTCAGCTTGTTATGAGCACTGGCATCATGCGGCGGCGGCCACCGCCGGCTTCAGCGGACTGAGGGCGGTGGTGATCGGCATTCTTGGCCATGCTGCTGTGGTGTCGGGACGATTGCACCTTAAAAGCGGCGGGGCAATCTGTATTGCCATCAGCGCGGCGATACTTTTCGTTCTCAGCGCAAGTCCCGTACTGGTGATACTCGGGGCAGGGCTTGCCGGCTGGCTTGCACTTGCGGCGGCCGGCTGCCCGCAACAGTGCGTGCAGCAGAAACAGTCCTGGCTGAGGCAGGCAGTGCGGCTGCTCTGCGCGGTTGCAGCAGGCTTTGGGCTTTTGTACCTGTTTGACACAGAGCTTTTCTTTCTGGCGCTGCTGATGTTCAAAATAGACTTGTTTGCCTTCGGCGGCGGCTACACCTCTGTGCCGCTCATGTTTCATGAAATTGTTGAAGTACGCAGCTGGCTCAACAGCCAAACACTGCTTGATGGTATAGCCCTGGGGCAGCTCACCCCCGGCCCGATCGTCATTACCGCAACCTTTGTCGGGTATCTGCTCAAAGGATTTAGCGGGGCTGCGATAGCCACAGCCTGCATATTTCTGCCGTCATTTCTTATTGTGGTACTTTTGAGCCCCGTCATTGACCGGCTGCGCAGCCAGAGGGGTTTTGACGGATTCATCCAGGGCATACTCTGCTCATTTGTGGGCCTACTGGCAAGTTCGGTTTTTCTTTTCAGCCGCCACATGGACTGGACCTGGATCCATGGGCTGCTTGCGGCAGCGGCGTTTGCTGCACTTTATGCCCGTATCCCAATCAGCATTGTGGTTCTGGTAGGCATTGCCGCAGCCCTTATGCTGCTGTAGCGCCGCAAAAAAACTCGCTGGGAATGCCCCCAGGCATATTGATATTTATTCATCCATTCAGCAGTTCTGATGCGATTGGGCTCACTTTCCCTGTGTGACCGGAGGTATGATAATGACGGTTTAGATAAATAATGTTTACCGCTCATGATTCCTGCATTTTAGGCTCTCTCTCAATTTTAAATAATACTATTATAATCAAATACACTTTTAAAATATCTTAAAAATATTAAGATTTATCAATGTTCTGCCGATATTTAAGAGATAGAACAGACGATTGAACATCAACCTTATTCCCGGTTTCCGCACCGCTTGTATGCTTTTTTGAGCTGTTCAGACAGACGGAAGCAAAACAATTGCCGAAAAAAAGGGATCTCATGAAAAAAAAAGCCACTCTTTCCACAAAAGTAAAGCTGCTGAGTGCGGCATTTATCGTCTTTTTTCTCTTCTCTGTAATGTTTTTATCATTCAGCGTTCAGCGAACAATAATAGAAGAAAAAATAAATACGTCCAAAAAGCTAGTCTATGCAGCCCTGGCAATTTTCAACCAGTACGATGAGCTGGTTAAAAGCAATGCGCTGACGCTTGAGGAAGCTCAGAAAAAAACCGCGCTGGCAATTAAAAATATGCGGCATAAAGAGCATCAGGGCTTCTGGGTACTTGACAGCAATGCTATAATGATTGTTGAACCAAACAGACCCGAGCTTGACGGGAAGGACCTGAGCAGCTACAAGGATTCTCAAGGCAAACCGGCGTTTGTTGACATGATAAATCTTTGCAAGGGAAAAGGCGAAGGGGAGATTGAGTACTACTTTCAAAAAACAGGCACTGACAAGCCTGTTAAAAAAATTGCCTATGTGCAAATGTTCGAGCCATGGGGCTGGGTACTGGGATCAGGATTTTATGTTGACGATATATTTAAAGACGTCGCCAAAACACGGAATGTGGCCCTCGCGACGATTGCGCTGTTTTCAATAGTGGTATTCATCGTATTTTTCTGGCTCGGGCGCTCCGTTTCCGGGCCTGTCAATAAAGCTACCCACGGCCTTGCCCAGATCGGCCTGGAGCTGCACTCGGCAGCCGAGCAGTTTTCCGAATCAAGCCAGGTGCTGGCCCAGACTTCATCCGAGCAGGCCGCAGCCCTTGAGGAGACATCCTCATCGCTTGAAGAGCTTTCATCAATGACCAAACAAAATGCCGACAATGCCTCACAGGCCGACATTCTCATGAAAGAAGCCAGCCGGGTTATCAGAGAGGCAGAAACATGGATGCTGGAGCTGACCAGATCCATGGCCGATATTTCCCGCTCAAGCGAGGAAATATCGGTGATCAATAAAACAATCGATGAAATAGCCTTTCAGACAAATCTGCTTGCCCTGAATGCCGCTGTGGAGGCTGCGCGTGCAGGTGAGGCAGGCGCCGGTTTTGCTGTTGTGGCAGATGAAGTACGCAATCTTGCCATGCGCTCTACAACCGCTTCCAAAAGCACGGCAGATCTCATTGAAACCACGGTCGGCAAAATTAGCGCCGGAGGGGAGCTGATGAACAGAACAAATCAGGCTTTTGGAGACGTATCGGAAAAGTCATCACGCGTGGCGCACCTTGTAGCGGAAATCGCCGCCGCAACCCAGGAGCAGGCACAGGGCATAACTCAGGTAAGCAAGGTCGTTGCCGAGATGGACAGGGTCACCCAGTCGAATTCAGCCAATGCCGAGGAGTCAGCCTCGGGCTCAGAGGAAATTAGATATAAAGCAGACCAAATGAAGCGCTATATTGATGAGCTGAGAAACATGGTGGGCATGAAGCGCGACTAATGCATCTGCTCATTCCATAACGCTGCATTGAGCCTGAAAAATACGCTGCGCCACTACTGTATACCCCCAAGCTGCAACCCATGCATTGTTCTCTGAACTTTCCCGGCCAAAGCACTGAGTGCGCATGATGAACGCCCCTCTGAGCTGTATCTTGATGGCTGCCTCATGGATTATGGTCATCTCAATTTGCTGCCGCGGACCCTTTCCCCACTCTCGGGCAGCAAAGCTTTTCAGCATAGATGGTTGCAGCAACCGCCTCTTTCAAATTTTCTGACATTTCCGATTCTCTCTGTTTGCTGATTGTCCGGCACATCCGGAGCATTTAGAGCAATGTAGGTTTGAGGTGGCCTTTGCTTCATTTTCAGCAAACCCCTGCCCGTTCGCCCTGAGCCTGTCGAAGGGTTGAGCGGGAGAAAGTTGCTGGCTGCAAAATAATAAAAACGGCTTTCTATGTCATCACAACCTTAATGTGCGCTAATCCACATGCGACCCCAACACCCGCCTTCTCCTCCTTTCATGATCCGGAGACGCTTTGTGCGAAATGTCTGCTTGAAGTCATCCTGGAGCATTTTCCATTATTTTGCAGCCACAGAGTACCTGCATGGCAAGCCCGTTCATGGTGTGTCATGATCTTGAGGAAGGGTCAAACCATGTAAGGGAATGCGTCTTTCGATCATTGGATCTTTCAGCCCTTCGACAGGCTCAGGGCGAACGGATAGAGCTTTCATTTTAGGAAGATGGTTTTTTATAAAGGCTGCGTTATTTAAAAAATAATCTAAACCACCTATTCTATAAATAAAATTTAAATAACATAAATAAAATAGTTCAAAATAATAAAATTTTTTCTTGGCTGAAATGAGCCAACAACCTGTTTGCACCCCTGTTTCCTTGGTTCAATTTAGCCAATATTAGCGCACTAATTATTAGAGGTGCTGTTGGATGCAGCTGAAAAAACTTTGTATTTTGCTATGGCACTAAACCTGCAATAAAAAATTCAAAGTATTGCTCTGGTACGGGGTAAAAAAACGAAACTAAAAATGGAGACACAGTTATGCGGCAGATAAAAAAGATACTGGTGGCAAACAGGGGTGAAGTAGCGGTTCGTATAATACGGGCAATTCGCGATATGGGTCTGAAGGCCGCAGTTGTATATTCCGATGCCGACAAAGAATCTTTGGCAGTCAAGCTTGCTGACGAAGCCTATCATATCGGCTGCTCACCCGCTCGTGACAGCTATCTTAAAATAAAAAATATCATACAGGCGGCAAAGACTGCCGGGGCAGATGCCATACACCCTGGCTACGGGTTCCTGGCCGAAAATGCCGTATTTGCCGAAGAGGTCAGGCGCAATAACATAATTTTTATCGGCCCCTCCACAGAAGCAATCAAAACCATGGGCTGCAAGCTGCTCTCCCGCAGCATGATGGAGCGCGCCGGCATACCCGTTGTGCCCGGCGCCATGGCTGCCATAAAAGACCGGGAGGACATGTTCGCCACGGCACGGCATCTGGGGTATCCCCTGCTTCTGAAGGCATCCGGCGGCGGCGGCGGCAAAGGCATGCGCAGAGTCAACAGCGAGCAGGAACTTGCCCAGGCCTATGAGCTGGCGCGCACCGAATCGTTTTCAAGCTTCGGGACAAATACGATATACATGGAAAAATTCATCCCCAACCCCCACCATATCGAAGTACAGATAATGGCTGATATGCTGGGCAACACGGTCAGCCTGGGTGAGCGCGAATGCTCGGTGCAGCGGCGGTACCAGAAACTGCTGGAAGAATCGCCGTCACCTTTTATCGACCACGAAACCCGTTCGCGTCTTGCAAAAATTGCCATCATGGCTGCTAAAACCGTTCACTATGTCAATGCCGGAACCGTTGAGTTCATAGTCGATGAAAACCGCAATTGCTACTTTCTTGAAATGAACACGCGGCTGCAGGTAGAGCATGCTGTAACGGAGATGGTGACGGGTATCGACATTGTACAAGAGCAGATACGAATTGCGCGCGGCGAACCCCTGAGCTTTACGCAGGACCAGATACAGCCCCAGGGTATGTCCATCGAGTGCCGCATCTATGCCGAAGACTCAGAGAATAATTTCATGCCATCGCCCGGCATGCTCCTTGACTACCGCGAGCCGGAAGGCAGCGGCGTGAGGTCGGACTCAGGGGTGCATGCGGGCTCAGATATATCATTCCACTATGATCCGCTTATTTCCAAACTGGTCACCTGGGGCCGCACCCGCGATGAAGGCATCAGCCGCATGAAGCAGGCGCTTGCAGAGTACCGGATTGAAGGCATTAAAACAAATATCCCGTATTTTTTTAGAATACTTGACAACGAGGAATTTCTTTCAGGCAATTACACGACATCGCTGATTGACAACATGAACGCTTATGCCGCAATCAGGGCATGACCGGCACAAACAGACGAACAGCGAAAAAGCTTTTTTAGAAGCAGTTCTGAAAACATAGTGGAGCATCAACCGGCGGCGCATGACCTTCATGCGCCGCCGGTTGGCTTTTCGTCAGGCGAAAAAGTCTTTGACAATATTTTCAATAATCGGCCAGGGCGCAAGGGCCGGCTTTTTTGTGATGGTAACGGTCACCTGATCGCCATCCACCGCATACTTCCCTTCAACCCCCCTGCCCGCAAAGGTGCCGGCTTTTTCATCCCCATCGAGCGTCGCGCCCATTGCCTCAACGGCCGTGCGGGTATTTTCCAGAAAGTTATCATCTTCCGGCGGGATCGTGACGGTAAATGTTCTGCACATGGTCTTTCCCCTGAAACCGTTTATATCTGTCTGTAACCCTTGCATCCTCTAAAAAGAAACAATGCCAATCAAAAATCATGCCATTGATTGTCGATTTGCCGGAACCGGCTGCTAAACCCGGCGCAAAAAACAATGAGCATCTGCCCGCATGCGGAGACAAGCCTGTGGCAGCTCATACCCGGCCAGGTACGGCATGGCAAAGTCCGCAAGGGCAGCATCGTAAGCTCTGCGGATCCGGGTTGTTATTTTCATGCCTCAGTATCCGTACTTCTGGAGATAGTCGATTTTAAACATGCTCTGGGGCAGCTCAACACCGAACTCGAATTTCGCGGTTGCCATGGTTGCATGCGTGCGCTGAACATCGATCATCTGGTTGGCGCAAAAATAATTCACCTCAGTGCCGCCATAGCCTTTTGCCACAAAACCCTGCTGGTCAAGCACTTTCCAGAGCTTGCCCTCCCGGTCAAACCGCTCGGAATAGAGTATCTGCCAGGTTTCAGGATCAAGATACCAGATCATTTTGCTGTACAGAAAATTCTGGTCCAGGTTCACCGCCTCGACCACATGGGACTTGATGCGCTCGCGCTGAACCCCTGACCACATGCACCCCCCCCGTGTATGGTCGAGCTTCTCGGCATCAGTGTGGCGGGCCAGGAGCAGCTCTTTTGCGCCGAGATACCTGTAGGTGTTCAGGGAAATCGGGCCGTCCCAGCCCATATTATCAAACCCGCAATAATCAGCCCCGCCCTGAGCATCCTGCCGCTCGCTTGTGGATCGCCGGCGCACGCGCCGAATGCTGGGATTCCATATCCAGGAGTCATAGGCTTTCATCCTGTCTTTATAATGCACTTCAAGAATCCGCAGGTTTCTCGTTTCGGGAGGCTGTATCTGCAGCATTAAAAATGCCCGCCATATCTGAGCCGGATTGTCCTGCAATTCCGGCACCGGCGGCATGTCCGTTCTTCCTGCAAAAAACAGCAGGCTATTGTGGATTTCAAGACTCATGTCGTACTTAAGTCTGCCATCAACAATAAAGCCATATTCCGAGGTTTTTTGTGAATCTCCCGGAGAGCGGGTGCGGAAATTATGGGCCATCTCTAGGGCATTTCCGGTATCGGGAAACGGAACACCGGCAACATAGTTGAGTATCTCGCCGCTTTGATCAATCCTTGCAAGGCCATAATATTTATGGGTGCATGCAACATTTCCCGTCGTTGGCAGAATCTGGCGATAGGGCGCTATGATAAACCAGCTTTTGCCCCAGCGCTTTTCATCCTTCATGAGGCTGTACAGGCTTTCGGGTAAAAACTGCCTGACTTCATCTATATTGCCGGCGGTGATTTTCTCACCGGCCCAGGTCTTCTCCCAGGAGCGCACCGCGGCAAGCTCATCCTCACTGTAGCAGGCTTTCGGATAGGCAAGCTCCGCAGCATAACAGGAAACATGCGCCATAGCAGCCCAGACGGCACAGCAGGCAATAATAATTTTTAGAAATAACTGTGCAGTAGGCATGAAGCTCTCACCCTTCAATGGCTATATTATATGTTTTATATATATGGCCTTATTGTGCAAGCGTCAATGCTGTTATGGAATAATTATCAGCCGCAGAATTGCACATGCCCTCAAATGAGAATAATGGCCATGCACGGCTGCCTGATAAGAGTACAGTCTTATAAGCCGCAGGCATGTCTCTCGACAAACCGCAACTAAGCCACCCTGCCGCATAGAATGCCGGAATCATTGGGTCCGGTGAAATCAAGACGCTGAATATTTTTAACGCCTGCCTGCGCAAGCATGTACCGCAGCTGCTCTTCGGAATATGACTGGCCGCCTTTGTGTGGCGACAAGCATGTTGAGAGAAAAAACAGCCGGGAATGCCGGGCCTGCCATGTCAGTATTCAGAATAAATTCGTGGATAAAAATGGCTCCGCCGGGATTCAGCACTGCTGCTGCTTTGCTGATGAGCTTCTGACAGTCAGCCGGGCCTTCCGGCATGCAGAATCTGAGACAGCCAGACCGCATCATAGGTTCCGGGGATATCTTCCGTATCATAATTGCCAGGGATAAAGGTGATCCGGTCAGGACAGGCCGGCCACGGCTATGGTGCGCTGGGCATACAGGCGTGATTCGGGCAGATCAAACACGCAGGCTTGCAGGCCGGGGTTTTTCAAACAGAAATTAATAGCATAGGTGCCGGGCCCGCCGCCCAGATCAAGAAGACTTCCTGCACTTCCAAGATCAAGAATGTCGGCTATTTTAGGGGCCAGGGCAGATGCAAGATTATGCATGCCCATAAGAAAGCTTTCGCGCTCATCCTCGGTTTTTTCATACACCGATGAAATCTGCGCCCCGGTCCGTATGGCCTGCGGCAAATGCCACCAGGACTCAACGGTATTATAGAAATGGGTTATGATATAGCCGATATAGTCAGGAGAGCTCTTCACCAGAGACTGACGGGCAGGCTCGGTGTTCCGAAACAGACCGCCTTCTTTTTGCAGCAAACCCATGGCAGCAAGAGCATTGCAGAGCATGGTTACTGCCCGGGCATCAGCCCCGAGTTCGCGGGAAAGATCATCGGGATGAGCGGCTCCGGCCTCGATGCAGGAAAAAACATCGAGCTTCACCCCTGTCTGCAGGGTAATCGCCTCCCAGCAGGATGCAGCGGTGTTTAAAAGATTCCGGGGAGTCCAGTTGCCGTTATCGTTCATTGCACAGCAGCTCCTTTCTATTTTAGATTTTAGAATTTAGATTCTGGATCATAAAATCAGATGCTGAATCCAAAATCCGCAATTCAAAATCCAAAATCAATTATTGAGCGAATGCA
Source organism: uncultured delta proteobacterium (assembly GCA_963718965.1). Taxonomy (GTDB): domain Bacteria; phylum Desulfobacterota; class WTBG01; order CAIYCZ01; family CAIRTM01; genus CAIWCT01. The sequence goes on from CAVRBJ010000030.1 coordinate 131,102, forward strand.
GCGGCGCAGGTATGCGGCCGCCCCTGGCCACAAACGAAGCAGAGGTGCCGACGGTCGGAATATCCATAATGGCAGCCTCTCCGAACAAGCCCCCGAACACGGCCATATCACCCGCCTTTTTGCCCGGCACGGGAATAAGCCTCACGCCCGTGGTCTTATTGTTGACCATGCCGATGGCCGCCTCGTCGGCGATGATGGCGGAAATCGTGTCGGCATCGGTATCGCCGGGTATGGCGATCATATCAAGGCCAACGGAGCAGACGCTGGTCATGGCCTCGAGCTTTTCAAGGCGCAGGGTGCCCTGCTGCACGGCATGGGCCAGCGCGCGGTCTTCCGACACGGGAATAAATGCGCCGCTCATGCCCCCGACCGACGACGAAGCAAAAAGCCCGCCTTTTTTTACCGCATCATTTAAAAGCGCGAGGGCGGCTGTGGAGCCCGGCGCACCCAGCACCGTTATGCCCATGGCCTGCAGTATTTCACCGACGCTGTCGCCCATTTTGGGCGTCGGGGCAAGAGAGAGATCGACTATGCCGAAGGGAAAGCCCAGGGCCGATGCAACTTCGCGGCCGATGAGCTCGCCGACGCGCGTTACGCGAAACGATGTGGTTTTAATCTCTTCTGCCACCTGCCCGAGATCCGGCGATTTGCCCATGGCAATAAATCGCTCAAGAGCGCGCTTCACCACACCCGGCCCGCTGACGCCGATATTGACCACGCACTCAGGCTCGCCATAGCCGTGATAGGCCCCGGCCATAAAGGGATTGTCTTCGGGGATATTGGCAAACACCACAAGCTTTGCGCAGCCAAATCCGTCGCGGTCTGCCGTGTGACGGGCTATATCCAGAATAATCTGGCCCATCATTTTGACGGCGTCCATATTGATGCCCGCCTTGGTTGAGGCCACATTCACCGACGAGCAGACCCGTTCGGTCTGGGAGAGCACCACGGGCAGGGACCGCATCAGAGCAAGCTCGGACGGGGTGGCGCCCTTCTGCACAAGGGCCGTATAGCCGCCCACCAGATCCACCTTCACCTCGCGTGGCTGCGCGGTCAAGCGTGCGGGCAACAGCAAGAAGGCCTTCCTCGCCATGGCCTGCCGCAACCGAGCTTATGGGGCTTACGGCGATGCGCTTATTGACTATCGGGATGCCGTAGGTGCCGGCAATATCAGTGCAGACCGCAACAAGGCGGCTTGCCTTATTGACCAGCTTGCGCTCGATTTTCTGGCACAGCTGGTCGATATCCGGCGAGCTGCAGTCCATCAGGTTGATCCCGAGCGTCACCGTGCGCACATCGAGGTTTTCCTCCTGCAGCATCCGCACGGTTCGCAGAATATCTTCAGTTCTCAGCATGGCTTTTCCTCAGGCTTTCAGATTTTTGAATGGGTGAAGGCTATTTCATTGGTGGCGGCGAATATGTTCTCATGCTGCAGATGCACCGCCAGCGGATAGTCTTTCCACAGGCCCTTCAGGTCGATCTGCAGCTGCATGATGTCCTGATCGCGGGGGACAACCACCTGGCCGATCAAAAGGAAAGCATCGCCCTGTGTATGGGCAAAAAGATCGATGATATTGATGGCCCGTCCTGCAAGATAGGCGGATACGCGGCTGATGATGTCGGGCCGGTCCCTGCCCGTGAGGGTGAGCACGAAGCCGTCGCCGTTGCGGGCCTGCGGCTCCCGTGGCTGCGCGCTTTCACGCTGCCTGACCGATACATAAAACTCGCCCGGCGAGCCCCTGCGGCTTCAAGACCCTGGCGCACCGCGTCAAGGGAGGGATCGCCTGCAAAATCAGCCGTCAGCAGAATGGTGAAATACTCATCCATAACCGTCTGACTGATGGCGCCTATGGTGCCGCCCAGGGCAAAGATGCTTTTTGCCACGGCTGCAATGATGCCGACCCGGTCCCGGCTCATGAGTGAAATGACAACATGCGATGGCATGATAAATCCTTCTAACCCGCAAAATTTATTTTGGATACTGCATAAACAATTTTCCCCAGGGCGATTCGCGCTGCCACTTCTCAACCACGGGCATGCCCTTGTTCGGGTACCATATCTTATCGTGATAATACTCGGAGGCAAAAATAAACAGGTTCACCAGGGGCGTGTGAAAAAACAGATGCTGCAGGTGCCGGAGCGGCGAATCGTGCCAGAGCAGGCGGCCTGCGCCGGTTGCCATATTTACGCCCACTTCGAAATTCCAGTTTTCCTTTGCCGCATCAGACATCGCCCACAATCTCGATATCGGCCGGATCGCCGACGCCCAGGCCATGATCATGGGAAAGAGCGATACAGGGCAGATCACGCCAGTTAAATCCCATGAGCTTTGCCGCCACGGAATCGATGGCAACCTGATCGGCAGAGGCAAGAATCACATTTTTATCATGGGGCCGCACCGTGCGCGGGCCGGGGCCAGAGCCTGCAGTGGTGCCGTCCATGGTGGCAAACATGCCGGCGTGTATCTCCCGCCCGATGGCAAGCAGATCAACAAGGGTTTCATGAATCCAGGTATGCGTGTAGTGTCGCTGGCGGTTCAAAAGCCCGCCAAAGGCGTTTTTCAGGGCGCCGGTATAGGTCGTATAGGAATGGGTTTTGACCGTGGGCAAATGCACGATATTTTTGCCCTGGAAATAGTCGGGGATGAAAATGCCATCGGGAAAAATCTTATGCAGCGCAATGGTTTTAAACTTCGGCTTATAGGGAATCCACTTCATATGCTCATCGCGGAAATTGTAAAGCACGGGAATATCATATTTGGCATACACAGGCTTGAATTTGAGGTCCTCTTCACCCTTCTCGGGGATGGTAACGACGGTATGATTATGCACGGCAACAAGATCCCTGCACCCTGCATCCTTTATGCCCAGAATGGTTCCCTCAAGCTGCCAGGGTGTTGTGTTAACGCCGGGGAAAAGATTATGCCAGGTAATATTGTCTTTTAAAATGGTTGTCGCCCCGGGATCAAGGGCTTTGTCTATGCCTGCAAGGCTGCAGAGCCTGCGATAATCCTCGACTACCGTTTCAGGCTTTGTGCGCATAATCGCCACTTTTGCTTTTGCCATAGCCTCAGCTCCTTTTTTCAATTATCATACCAGCCCGGGCGCACATGTATGTGCCCGCGCGCATTCCTTCTTTTACCTGTATATATATGTAATTCTACAGAAAAAACCAATAAAAAATCCCCGGCTATGCGGGAAGCCGGGGATTGTGTGCAGATATGGGCCGGACGAATTACTTGGCAGGGATGATGGCATCCTTGCAGGCCTTAGCCACGCGAAACTTCACAACGGTCTTTGCCTTGATCTTGATCGCTTCCCCGGTGGCGGGGTTGCGGCCGGTACGGGCTTTGCGAGCCACTTTCACGAGTTTGCCGAAACCGGGCATCGTGAACTCGCCCTTTTTCTTGGTTTCCTTGTAGGCGATGTCGGTAAGGGCGTCAAAAAAATTGCTTACGTCCTTTTTGGTGATACCGAGCTTTTCAGAAATTTCGCCGACCAACTGAGCTTTCGTGAGTGCTTTGACTGTTACTTCTTTTGCCATGCTGTTCCTCCCTCTGCATAAAAGCGTTATTCATTATTTGTTTACATGCTTCTCCCGCAAGGTCGTTTAACTGGGGCAATACTACAGAACCCTTTTTATTTAATCAAGAAAAAAAACCTGTTTTTTCCAAAAAAAACATTTTTCAGCCAATAAAAAAGGGGGTGTTTTATCTATTGACACGGCAGAGCACTTATACGTATTGTTTATACGGCTTGCAACAACACTATCGGGAAGCTGTCTGTTCCAGGCATTATAAAAAACAGGTCTGCCCACCGGCAGGGCATCGGCACGCCAGACTGGCTGCCGAAGGCGCCTGCGGGTCAAGGGTCGGTCTCAAAAGGTCCACGATCTCATCGGCGACTGAAAGGAAACAGAAACTAAAGCATGATTATCGACGACTCTAGCATCGCTGCGCAGCTTGAGCGCAGCGGCAACAAGAACGACGCCTCCCGTGCGCGGGAAATTCTTGCCAAAGCGCGCGAGCTTCATGGCATCGGCCAGACAGAGGCGCTTGCGCTGCTGCAGCTGACCGCACCTGAGCTCCTGCAGGAGCTTTTTGAAACAGCCCGGTTTGTTAAAAACGAAATCTACGGCAACCGCCTGGTGCTGTTCGCGCCGCTCTATATTTCAAACCTCTGCGGCAATGAATGCCTGTACTGCGCCTTCCGCCGCTCGAACAAAGATATCGTGCGCAGGGCCCTTTCTCAGGAAGAGATTGCCGGCGAGACCGAAGTCCTTTTAAAACAGGGCCATAAGCGTGTGCTTGTAGTTGCTGGCGAGTCCTACCCGAAGGAAGGCCTTGAATATGTTTTCCGCTCGATTGAAACCGTCTACAGTGTTTCAACGCCCAAGGCCAGCGTCCGACGCGTCAATGTCAATATTGCGCCCCTCACGGTAGATGAATTCCGGGAGCTGGGCAAACACAATATCGGCACCTACCAGCTTTTCCAGGAAACCTACCACCGCCAAACCTATGCAAAGCTGCATACCGGCGGGCTTAAAGCCAATTATGATTACCGGCTTGAGGCAATGGATCGAGCGTTCCAGGGCGGGCTGCAAGACCTGGGGATAGGCTTACTGTTCGGCCTGTATGACTGGCGCTATGAAATACTGGCCATGCTGCAGCATAGTGCGTACCTTGAAAAAAATTTCGGCGTCGGCCCGCACACTGTCTCCGTGCCGCGGCTCGAGCCGGCCGTGGGATCGGATGTAAGCACCCACCCGCCCTATCCCGTGACGGATGACGACTTTCGCAAAATTATCGCCGTACTGCGCATCGCAGTGCCCTATACGGGCATCATCCTGAGCACGCGCGAATCGGCAGCCATGCGGCGCGAGGCATTTGAGCTGGGGGTTTCCCAGATTTCCGCAGGCTCGCGCACGAACCCGGGCGGCTACAGCGAAAGCTCCCATGAAACCGGCGAGCAGTTCTCGCTGGGCGACACGCGGCCCCTCCTGTCCGTCATCAAAGACATTGTCGAGCACAACCATATTCCGTCGTTCTGCACCGGCTGCTACCGCCTTGGCCGCGTGGGCAAAGATTTTATGGACATGGCCAAGCCGGGCCTCATCAAGCAGCACTGCCTGCCCAATGCCATGTTTACCTTTGCCGAATACCTGCATGATTTTGCCGATGCCGAGCTAAAGGAAAAAGGCTTTGCGCTTATCGATCAGATGCTCAGCAGTGAAATAGGCGCCGGCAAACTTAAAAAAACCACCCTTGAAAACCTTGAGCGAATAGCCGCTGGGAAGAGGGATATTTATCTGTAAGCAGGTATGGTGTATAAGACCCACCATGTATGTTGTCATCTCGACCGAAGGGAGAGATCTTGGAATTGCGTTAAGATTTCTCCCTTCGGTCAAAATGACAGTCTGGGTGCACAATTTAAAAATGCTCTAATCAAACGAATCAAACCCATTAAACATTTTTTGCATGATTACCGACGAACCCTTATTATTTGATGCCCCGCTTTCCCGCAGCGAGATCGTGCAGTTTTTAAAAGAAGATGATCTGTCGACGCTGGCAAAGCTGTATACCACTGCCGACGACGTGCGCGCCCTGTGCGTGGGCGACGATATCCACGTGCGGGCCCTCATCAACTTTTCAAATCACTGCCGCCGCAACTGTCTGTACTGCGGCCTGCGCCAGGGGAATGCCGATTTGGCGCGCTTCCGCATGTCTGACGACGAAATTATCACTGCCGCTGTTAAAGCTTCTAAAAAAGGCTACCGTACCGTTGTGCTTCAGTCTGGCGAAGACCCCTGGTATACAGAAGAAATCATGTGCCGCATTATCGAGCGGCATCAAAAAAGCCTGCGATATGGCCGTAACCCTGTCGCTGGGAGAGCATCCGTACAAAACGCTTAAAGCATGGTTTAACGAGGGCGCCGACCGGTATCTGCTGAAACACGAAACATCCGACCCCGAGCTGTATGGGCAGCTGCATCCTGACCTGCGTTTTGAAGACCGCATCGACACGCTGCGCAATCTGAAAGAGCTCGGATACCAGACGGGCTCAGGCATTATGGTGGGAATACCGGGGCAGACCTATGAATCTGTGGCAGAGGACATCCTGCTGTTCAAGGAACTGGATATCGACATGATCGGCTGCGGCCCCTATATTCACAATCCCAAAACGCCGCTTGCAACAATGACGCCCGACGCAGACCGCTACATCCAGCCCGAGCCGGAATATGTTTACAAAGTGGTTGCCCTGTCGCGCATCATAACCCGCGATACGCTCATCCCCGCAACTACGGCGCTCTCGGTGCTTAATCCCGACCTGGGCATCCTTTCGGCCATCAGCGCAGGCGCTAATGTCGTTATGATCAATGAAACCCCCGAGGCCTACCGGCGGCTGTATGAAATCTATCCCAAAGGCGAAACCGCCGTTACCATTTTATCGCCCGAAAGCCCCTTTGCCACCATCGAGAGCATGACCGGCCGCCCTGTTTCCCGCGATTACGGCCACCGGCATTTGTAATGTATACTGTTCGTTTCAATGCAGCAGCCGAAAGGACACTCTGCCAAAAAGCCCCTGTTCCATCGTCTCTATATAATACTATCAATAAACATTTCTAGAGTATTTAACTAAATCATCTAGCCGGGTTGTCATGTCGAACCCTGCGCAGGCGGATGAAAAATCTTTAAATCTCTCCCGGAGCCTGCCCTGAGAGAAGTCGAAGGGGCCGAGATGACAGAAAAAAAACAGCCTTAAAAAAATGTTAGGTTGCTCTTGCTTTACTGTGCAACTTTTTTTCCATACATGGTTCGACCCTTCGATGCACACAGGCTCACCATGAACGGAATATTCATATAATCATTGGTTATAAAACCGTTCGCCCTGAGCTTGTCGAAGGGTGCACGGCCCTTTTGTGCCGGATTAGTAACATGTTGCACAGTACAGCTAAAAACAACAATCTATTTGACGGCATCCATAAAATTTGGGATACCTGTTTTAGGCTAGTCTTCAGAAATTACAGTTCTATAATATATGTTAGGCCGTACAATATTTATGCCGAGGGTTTTACCTGAATCATCTGGTGAAGCATTAATCTTTTTTGAAATTTTCGCATTTGCTCTATCGTCTTTAGTTGGTTTTCTATTGCTGCAAACCAAAAAAATACTGCGGCAGCCTTAGTTGTGATGGGTGCAAGTTTAGGTATCTCAGGTGATAGTATTCTCTTCCCGACGGTTAATGGCTTTGAAAGAAACCTTTTCCCTATAGAAATAATAATCCACGCTTTAATGGCGTGTATAGCAAGTCTTATGTCAGCCCAAATTTGGCATGTAATCCTGAAATACAAGGCTATCAAATTTACTACGGCGCTGCGCGCCTTCGTCGGTTGCCGCTAGCGGCTCCGTTTATAGCAATGTTATGCTATTCAAAAGAGATACCTAATATGCGAATGCTGGCGAAGAACCTTCTTGAAAAAGTTCATCTCGATGGTTTTGCAATGGGATTAATCCAGGATTTTCGGCATTTTAAAAGAAAGCTCAGAGGTGTTGATAGTGCGATTATTGAAATTTACTTCGCCGAACAAAAAACAAGGAAGTTGCATATCGGCTGCGGTGAAAATCTCATCGATGGTTGGCTAAATTCCGACTTTTTCCCGCATTCGGGTAAGGTTTTACATCTTGATGCAACCAAAAGGTTCCCTTTTTCAGAACAGACCTTTAATTACATTTTCTGCGAACATATGATTGAACACGTTTCTTATTCAAATGGTCGTGCGATGTTAAGTGAGTGTTACCGTGTCTTGAAAAACAACGGGAAAATCAGAATATCAACACCTAACCTGCAGTTCTTAATTGATCTTTATAGCGACAATAAATCGGAGCTTCAAAAGGAGTACATTAAATGGGCTACGGATAGCTCTATTAAAGACGCACCTTATTACGATGACACATTTGTCATAAACAATTTCGTCCGAGACTGGGGTCACTTATTCATTTATGATGAAAAGACGCTACGTGCATCCTTTGAGAAGGCAGGCTTCAAAAAAATTATTAGGTGCGAGCTAAATGAGAGCAAGGACGAATTATTGCAAAATTTGGAAAACGAAAAAAGACAGCCAAAAACATTTTTAAAACTGGAGTCTGTAACATTAGAGGGAACAAAAGCAGTTGATAGCTAACAAAGCGCTGGAGTGGGCGGGAATTTTGTGCATTCCATCCCCGCTACTGAGCTTTATGGTCAGGCCTGAACACATGGCCGTAACAACAAGCAAACATGATCGCAACCGGCTTTGGTATGCCATCGCCATACTTGCTGTCATCGGTGCCGGGCTGGCTTCAAGACGCTACCTATGGCTCTTCCCTGAGTTCATGGGCACATACCCCGGCGATGCTCTGTGGGCATTGATGGTCTTTCCGGGCTGGGGCATTATCTTCCCCGGCATCTCAACCATAAGGCTCGCCGTGTATGCCCTGGCAAAAAGCTCTGTGGATGAATGCAGCCAGCTTTATCACGCACCCTGGATAGACAGTATCCGCAGCACATTTCCCGAACACATCATTCTGGGTGAAGGGTTCGTATGGCTTGACCTCGTGGCCTACACCATCGGCATCTTTGTTGGCGTGCTGGGGGAGAGCGCGCTGCGCTCAAGGGTTGCAGGCCGAACCATATCAAACGATTCCTGAAACCGGCACCTGTAAACAAAACGGGAAGAGGCATGCCGCTCCCCGTCAAACATGTGTCACCTGAAGCGAATCACCCTATATAGTATACAGCTGCTCGTCAGAAAGCACAGATAGCCCGGCATCGGCAAGCACTTTCACCGCCTCGGGAATGCCCTCCACATCAAGAACCATAACAGCCTGCTTGCCGTTCTGTATGACAAAGCCGCAGGCGTCCTCGACATTGATATCTTTTCCGGCAAAGGCTTCGGCAATGGCATGCAGCCCACCGGGCTGATCGCTCATAAGAACAGCAATAACATCGCGGGAATAGGCGGTGAGCCCGTTTTTCTGCAAAAGCTCAATGGTTTTTTCCGGCGACTGCACAATGAGCTTTATAACGCCGAAGCCCTGCGACGTGGCGATGGTGGTGGCGCGGATATTGATGCCGGCATCTTTCAGAATGCGCGCTATGCGCTCGAGCCTGCCGGGCTTGTTCTCTGCAAACACACAAACCTGTTTGGCCATAAAGCCTCCTGAAAATGTTTCATTAGTTCTAACCGTTTCTCATCCCCACTGCTTCCGGTTATCAACCACCCGCACAGCCTTGCCTTCGCTCTGGGGCAGCGTGCCCGGCTCCACGAGCTCGACCTCGGGCGTCACCAGGAGCTCGGAGCGCAGATTTTCAGTAATGGTCTTGCGCAGCACCTGCAGCTCCTTCAAATCGCCGTGAAACATCTCGGCCTGAACCTCGACTTTGACGATCATGTGGTCATTATAATCCTTATGATCCAGCTGAATCAGATAATTGGCGCCCACCTGGGGTATGGCCATAAGCGTCTTCTCGATCTGAACCGGATACATGTTGACGCCCTTGACGATGAGCATGTCATCCGTGCGGCCCTTGATGCGCGTAAGCCTGCGGTGCGTGCGGCCGCAGGGGCATGGCTCGGTGATAACGGCGGCAATGTCCTTTGAGCGGTAGCGCAGCAGGGGCATGCCCTCGCGCTTGAGCGTTGTAAAAACGATTTCGCCGTCCTCGCCCTCTTTCACCGGCTCAAGTGTTATGGGGTTTATAATCTCGATAAGAAAGTTGTCTTCCCAGACATGCATGCCGTGCTTCTGCGTGCATTCGAATGCCACGCCGGGTCCGTTCATCTCCGAGAGGCCGTAGGAGTTGAAGGCCTGCACGCCAAGGGCCGCCTCAACCCGCAGCCGCGTTTCATCGGAGTGCGGCTCTGCTCCCAGATAGGCTGTGCGCAGCTTGAATTCGCGCCTGGGGTCGATACCTTCATCCTGCAGCGATTTGATAAAATGCAAGGCATAGCTCGGAATTATGTGAATGACACTGGTCTCGAATTCGCGCATGAGCATGATCTGCCGCTTGGTATTGCCAGCTCCCACGGGAATGACCATGGCGCCGAGCTGCTCGGCGCCGTAGTGAAACCCCAGGCCGCCGGTGAACAGGCCGTAGCCGGTCATGTTCTGAAATACGTCGCTTTCCCGCACGCCGGTCATGTACATGCAGCGGGCGATGAGGCCCGACCATTCGCGAATGTCGGGCATGGTGTGAAAAATGACGGTCGGCTTGCCCGTGCTGCCGGAGGAGGAGTGCATGCGCACGATTTTATCGCGCGGCACGGCAAGGAATCCGTACGGGTACTGATCGCGCAGATCATCTTTGGTGATAAAGGGGATGCGCCGAAGATCGTCGAGGCTTTTAATGCTGTCCGGTGCGATATGCTCTTTTTTGAAAAGCTCCGCATAGTAGGGCGCCTGCTGCGCCCGCTGGACCGTTGTCTGCAGCAGGCTCAGCTGCAGGTTCTCAAGAGAGCTCCTGTCCATAGTCTCGGTAAAGGTGTCCCAGCACATGCTCATATCCTCACGGTAGATAGTTAAAAAGCTGAACGAAAAAACCGGCTCAGTAAAAAAGTATAAAGTGCAGATGCGGGGGGTGTCAATCTAAATATGAGAAGCCAGGGCGGCAACAAAGGCGGGGTGCCCTGCAGAAAAAACAGAACCATGAAACATGACGGCCAACCTGTAAGTCAGCCAGAGCATCACTGCATCACCGCGCATTCTGCCCCAGCACCTCTTCAAGCATATCAACGCTGCGGCGCACGGCGCCGCTGTTCTCCTGAATCACGCCGAAAGCGTTCCGCCCGATTTCGCTGCAGGCATCGGGGTTTTCAAACAGATGCAGAGCCTCCGCGGTAAACTGCTCCTGGCCTGTAACCTGAATGCCCGCATGCTTCTGCAGAAGCATCCTGGCTATCTCTCTGAAATTGTGCATATGGCGTCCGAAAATAACGGGCTTGCCGAAAACAGCGGGCTCAAGCACATTATGCCCGCCAACAGGCACAAGACTTCCGCCGATAAAAACAACCGTGCCCATGCTGTAGGTTTTGAAAAGCTCGCCGATCGTATCAAGCAGTATGACACTAAGCTCCCGCGCCCGGGGCTCCTGCTTAAGAACAGTTCTCCTGGCATAGATGAGGCCCGATTGCCGCAGCAGGACATCCACCTCATCAAAGCGCTCCGGATGGCGCGGCGCCAGAATAAGCGCGGCCTGCGGAAAGCGCCGTCGAATGGCTGAAAAAACCGCTATGATAATTTCCTCTTCGCCCTTATGCGTGCTGCCGGCAATAAAAACCTGCTGCTCAGGGGAAAAGCCGAAGTCGCTGCGCAGCCGCTCCTGCTCCTGAAGCGTTATGGGCGGAACCTGCAAATCGAATTTGATATTGCCGCCCACCAGCACGCGCTCCTGCGGCGCGCCGATACCTGTAATGCGTCGGGCATCTTCAGCCGTCTGCATGCACAGCCGGCTTACCTGAGCCAGCACCTGCTTAAAGAAAAAGCTGAACAGCATATAATTCCTGAATGACCGCTCGGATATCCTGCCGCTGATCATCAGCACCGGTATGGAGCGGCATGACAGCTCGCGCAGAAAATTCGGCCAGATTTCGGTTTCAAGCATGATGAACACCCGGGGGTTGACCGCTCGCGCCACCCGGCGCACAATGAAAGGATAATCAAATGGAAAATAAATAATGCGGTCTGCCTGTTTCAAGTTGCGATGAGCGGTCTGATTGCCGGTTTCGGTAATGGTTGACACCACAAGCGGCACATCGGGGAAGCGCTGCTTGATCTCCTTGATAAGCGGCACGGCAGCCATCACCTCTCCTACCGATACGGCATGCACCCAGATGGGCCGCCCGGCACCGGCCAGGGGCTTGAGCATGCCGCACTTTTCCCGGAAGCCCGCACGGTATTTTTTGCGCGAAAGAAGGGCTGCGCAGGCAAGAGGCGCGCATACTACAGAAAGAACGGCGAGTATGATGTTGTAGATCGTATACATTTTTCAGTCTGTCAGGCGCTCGCCTTTTGATTATCCTGCAGATAAACGGAGTAGAGCTTGGTGTATTCTCCGCCGAGCTGCAGCAAATCGTCATGCCTGCCCTCTTCAACAATTCTGCCCGCAGCCAGCACGATGATGCGGTCGGCATTGCGGATGGTTGAAAGGCGGTGCGAAATGATAAAGGTCGTTCGCGATTTGATAAGCAGTTCAAGTGAATGCTGAATTTCCTGTTCCAGCTGGCTGTCAAGAGCTGAGGTTGCCTCATCAAGAATCAAAATGGGGGCGTTCTTCAGTATGGCCCGGGCTATTGCCAGGCGCTGCCGCTGCCCGCCGGAAAGTTTCATGCCCCGCTCGCCGATAACGGCATCATAGCCCTCGGGAATATCACGTATGAATTCATCGGCAAAAGCGGCCTGAGCGGCCCGGATGACATCCTCGCGGCTGAGGCTTGTGTCTCCATAGACGATATTGTTGTAAATCGTGTCATTAAAAAGATCGGGGTTCTGGCTCACCAGCGCTATCTGCGAACGCAGCGACTGAAACGTAACATCGCGCACATCCAGCCCGTCAATCCGCACCGCCCCCTGCGTCACATCATAGAAACGCGGCACGAGGTTGAGCAGCGTTGTTTTGCCGCAGCCGGTCATCCCGACCAGCGCAACCACTTCACCGGGCCTGACGTGCAGATTGATATCATGCAGCACCAGATGCTCGCCGCCATAGGAAAATGATACGCTGTCAAAGTGCACCGCTCCGCGAGCGGGCGGCAGGGCCACGGCATCGTCGCGCTCTACAATAGCGGACTGGGTATCCAGCACATCAAATACGCGCTTGGCCCCGGCAAGGCCTTCCTGGATATCCTGCACGGCGGTGCTGATATTCCGCGCAGGGCCGTACAGCAGGAGCAGCGCCGTGGTGAAGGAAAAAAACGTGCCCGCGCTTGCCGTGCCCTTAATGACATTATAGCCGCCGTAGAGGATGACCGCCGCGCCGGCGCACCCGCCGATAAACTCCATGAGCGGGCCCGAGATCGAGCGTATGCGCATGCGTTTCAGCCGAAGCTGCATAAGGCGCCGGTTCTCCTGCGCGAAACGGGCGCTTTCATACTCCTCCATGCAGAAGGCTTTCACGATCCGGCAGCCGGAAATGGCCTCGTGTATAAAGGTGGCAATGATGCCGACCTTCTCCTGACCTTTCGTCGTAAACTTGCGGCTTTTACGGCCAAAGCGAATAATCGGCAGCACCATCCACGGCAGAATGAGAAAAGAAATGCAGGCAAGTTTCGGATCCTGTTTGAAAAGGACTGCCATAAGGCCGATAGCAGTCACCACTTCTTTAAATATGTCGACGCAGCCTTCATTGAGGGCGCCCGACAAAACGGTCACATCATTGGTGACGCGGGTAATGATGGCGCCGGTCTGATTTTTTTGAAAATAGGAAAGAGGCAGGGTCTGCAGGTGTTTATACAAAGCATTGCGAATGTCATTGGTAATATACTGGCCGATCGAGCCCAGAAAATAATTAAAACCGTACTCGAAAGACCCCCTGATCGCATACAGCGCAAGAATGCAGATCGGCACAAGGATCAGCATCTGGAGATCTTTTTTCAAAAATATATCATCAAGGGCCGGCTTCACCAGATAGGCGATACCGCCCGCGCACAGCGATACGGGCACGCTGCAGGCAACCGCTATAAAAAATTTTTTCCAGTACGGGCGCACAAAAGGATAGAGGCGCTTATAGAGATAAAGAGTGTCTTGCCAGACCACCTGTTTTTTTTTCTGTCTGCCCATGATTACAACCAGTTACCAACAAGTAAAGAACAGTTAACGGCACGCAAGGCACTCGCAGTAGGCGTGCCTGCACATACATCAAACCAATTCAACCAAAAAAACTAATCAAACACTACCAAGCTTCTCGACAATCAGCTCTGCAACCCGCTGCGAGCCGCCGGGCTGCCCGAGAGCTGCCCGGATGCCGGAAAGCCCCTCCCGCATGGCTTCCATGCGGCCGGGATCCGAGAGTATGCCGCAGGCCTCGGCGGCAATGCGCCGGGGGCTCGCATCTTGCTGTATCAGCTCGGGCACCACCTGCCTGCCTGCAACGATATTTGCCAGCCCTATCCAGGGAACGCGAATCATGAGGCGGCCGACCAGATAGGTTACAGGCGAAACCTTATAGATAATAATCATCGGCTTGCCCATGAGGGCCGTTTGCAGCGTTGCCGTGCCTGAGGCTACCAGCACCAGGTCGCAGACATCAAGCACCTGATGAAAGCTGTCCTCCACGGCCGCGGCAGTGAGGTTCCGCTGCTGCACCATGGCCTGCACATGGTCACAGCTGATGCCCTGGGCAACAGGAATAATAAATCCCGCTTCGGGAAAGGTCTGTTTCATAAGCACGGCGGCGTCGAGCATGGGCTCGAGCAATCGGTCGATTTCACTGGGTCGGCTGCCGGGCAGCAGTCCGATAACGGGACTGGCGCCGGTGAGATTGAACCGCTGCATTGCCTCCTGCCGGTCGCCGGCCTTCATCTCGTGATCAAGCAGCGGATGGCCGACAAAGCGGGCGTCAAGCCCCACCTTCTCATAGAACGGCACCTCGAACGGAAAAATGACCCCCATGATGTCGACAAGCCGTGCGATTTTTTTAGCCCTTCCCTGCCGCCATGCCCAAATCTGCGGGCTGATATAATAGAGCACCTTCACCTTGTTCTTTTTTGCAATGGCTGCAATGCGCAAATTGAAATCGGGATAATCGATCAGCACAAGCAGGTCTGGTTTATCCGGCCCGGACAGCCGCTTTTTTAACAGCCGGTAAGCAGCCAGAATATTGCCGGCCCTCGGCAGAATTTCCAGCAGCCCGACCACGGACAAATCCCGCACATGATACAGCAGCTCCATGCCGGCAGCGGCAAGCTCCTGGCCGCCGATCCCGGCAACCTGAACATCAGGCCGCATACGGCGCAGAGCCTTCACCACGAGTGCGCCGTGATGGTCCCCCGATGCCTCTCCGGTGACAAGCAGTATTTTTTTTGCTTTTTCAGTCATAAAAAACATTCGTTAGGGTTCACCGACCACTTCGCTCAAGACGCAGTATTTAATTGAATCTCTGTGACCTCTGCGACTCTGTGGTTAACCTTCTTCTCAGGAATGAAAAACCTCCCGCTCGCGCTGCACAGGGGGAGGTCTCACATCCTTTATGGCCGGGCGCTTAGCGGGCCTGCAGCGCCTGTTTTCTTGCCTCAACCTGATGCACTATTTCAAGTGCTATCTTGAGCGCGTCACGGCCTGCTTCGCCGGACACCACCGGGGCGGCAGCGGGTCCGCACGGCATTAATAAAAGAGCTGATCTCCTCCTTCAGAGAATCGGCCTGCTTGATGTCGATGTCGTCATACATGATCTGGGGTGTGTCATACTGATCACCCAGCTCCATTTTGCGGTAAACCTCAATGTCCTGTGCGGCATAGTCGATGGAGATATAGGCATCCTGCTGGAATATCCTGATCTTGCGCATCTCTTTCACCGAAATTCTGCTTGCCGTGACATTTGCGATACAGCCCGTGGCGAACTCGAGACGCACATTGGCTATGTCATTGGTCTGGTTTGACACGACCGGCACACCCACCGCATGAATGGCGGTAACCGGAGCGCCGACAATGTTCAGAATGATGTCGATGTCGTGAATCATAATGTCAAGAATCACGTCCACCTCGATGCCGCGGTCCTTGAACGGAGCCAGGCGGTGCGACTCGATAAACATGGGCTTATTAAGAATGCCGTTGAGTGCGACGATTGCGCCGTTAAAACGCTCAAGATGCCCCACCTGCAGGATGCGGTTCTTGTCTTTTGCCGCTGCGACAAGCTCGTCGGCTTCCTCCAGGGTAACGGTGATCGGCTTCTCAACCAGCACATCCACGCCGGCGAGCAGAAAATCCCTGGCTATGGCGTGATGCAGGTTCGTGGGCACGACGATGCTCACGGCATCCACACGGCCCATCAGTTCGCGGTAATCGCTGTAGGCGGCCGCGTTATGTTTGGCAGCTATCTCACGGGCACGATCGATGTCGGCATCCACAACCGCCACAAGCTCGGCATCGGCAAGACCGGCATACTTTTCAGCATGAAATTTCCCCAGATACCCGACACCGACAACAGCAGCACGAACCGGCTTCATTTTCTCAGCACCCCCCGCTCCGAATTCAGAATAAAATTGCTCAGATACTGCACCTCGGCCGACTGGAGCCCCTCTTCCTCTATCGTCTGAATGGCCCGCTTCACCGTCAGGCCCGAGCGGAAAAAAATACGGTAGGCGGCCTTCAGCTCGGAAATCACTTCGGGAGAAAACCCGTGGCGCTTCAGCCCCACGATATTGATGCCGTTTAATTTCGTGCGCTCGCCGGCGGCAATAACATAGGGCGGCACATCCTGCGGCACGCCGGAAACCCCGCCAACCATGGCATAGGCGCCGATGCGCACGAACTGATGAATGCCCACAAGGCCGCTGATAATGACATGCTCTTCGATGGTGATGTGGCCGGCAAGGGTTGCGCAGTTGGACATAATGATGTTGTCGGCAAGCCTGCAGTCATGGGCGATATGGCAGTAGGCCATGATAAGATTATTGCTGCCGATGCTGGTGATGCCGCCGCCGCCCTCGGTGCCGCGGTTGATAGTCACATATTCCCGTATGGTATTATTGTCGCCGATGGTGAGCAGGGTGCGCTCGCCGTGATATTTCAGGTCCTGCGGGTCTTCGCCGATCGAGGAGAACTGGTAAATCCGGCAGCCCTGGCCGATGGTGGTCGGGCCCTTCATAACCACATGCGGGCCGATGACCGTGCCTGTGCCGATTGTGACCTCATCGCCGATAATGCTGTAGGGCCCGATCTCAACGCCTGCGCCGATCTCAGCCTTACTGCTGACAATTGCGGTGCTG
This sequence comes from uncultured delta proteobacterium, assembly GCA_963718965.1. Classification (GTDB taxonomy): domain Bacteria; phylum Desulfobacterota; class WTBG01; order CAIYCZ01; family CAIRTM01; genus CAIWCT01. The sequence continues at coordinate 148,061 of CAVRBJ010000030.1, forward strand.
TGAATCATTGACTGCCCCTTTCCCTGAACAGGTTCATATACCGGAATCCTGCCTTGCAAGCCCCTCTTTGTAAGCGGGGATGAAAAGGCAGGTATCTCATTAAATCAATTTTAATCACCTGCATGCCCCGCCTTGCAGGCGGCGATCATCACATTGTCGCCATCAGCTCAGCTTCAGCCGCCACTTCATCGCCCACATAGGCCTTGCCGCCGAATTTCCAAATACCGCGCTTGACCGCAATGGCTTCAAGCTCGAACCGGAGCTGGTCGCCGGGCACCACTGCCCTGCGAAACCTGCAGTTGTCGATGCCGAGAAACCGGATATTGCTGTTCTTTGAAAGATCCATCTCGCCGCTGCTCATCAGCAGTATGCCCCAGGTCTGCGCCATCGCCTCAACGATCAGCACGCCCGGCATGATGGGCTCGCCGGGGAAATGGCCCTGAAAAAACGGCTCATTGATGGTGACGTTTTTTATCGCCACGATGCGCTTCTGCGGCACGGTTTCAAGCACACGGTCAACCAGCAGAAACGGGTACCGGTGCGGCAGCAACCGCATGATTTCCTTAATGTCAAGCATGCTCTCCAAGCTCCCTTATTTCTTTTTCAGTTCTTCCTCAAGCTGCGCTATTCTGCGCTCAAGCTCGGTTATGGTCTTTCGCATTTCCGGCAGCTTTTCAAATGCGCGCATGGCCCTAAGCCATGTGCGGTGCGGCATATGCGGGGCTCCCGAAACGATCTGCTTTGCCGGAACATCTGCCGACACGCCGCCGCGCGCGCCCACCATAACATCATTGCCGATGGTAATATGCCCCACGGTGGCGGCCTGCCCGCCCATGATGACCCGATTGCCGATGATGGTGCTGCCGGAAATGCCCACCTGCGCCACAATAGCGGAGTCCTGCCCGATCACCACGTTGTGGGCCACCTGCACCAGGTTATCGATCTTGGTGCCGCGCTGTATCCATGTTGTGCCCGTGGCTGCACGGTCGATGGTTACATTGGCGCCGATCTCCACATCATCGTCGATCTGCACGATGCCGACCTGCGGGATCTTAAAATACTTTGCTCCGTCTTTGGCGAATCCGAATCCGTCGCTGCCGATAACCGCACCGGCATGGATGATCACGCGGGAGCCGATCACGCACTGCTCGCGGACGGAGACATTGGCATACAGGAGCGTGCCCTGCCCGATCTTCACCTGCTCGCCGATAAAGCAATTCGGGTAGATGGTCGTATTGTCGCCGATCCGGCATTTGTCGCCTATGTAGGCAAACGGGTAAATGGTTACATTGGCCCCAAGCTCTACGTCGCGTGCCCACAAAGGCCCGGGGGTCAACCGTGCCCGGCTGTTTTTTCGGCGGAAAAACAAATTGCATGACCCTGGCATAGGCAAGATACGGATTGTCAACCTTCAAAAGGTTTTTGCCCGGAGCCATGACCGTGGGCGAGCAAATGATTGCCGTGGCGCCGGTCGTGGGGATAAACCGCGCATACTTCGGGTTTGCCACGAAGGCCAGATCACCCTGCCCGGCCTTCTCAATGCCCGCAAGGTTTCCGACAACAGCCTCAGGGTCGCCCTCAAGCACAGCACCGATCAGCTGCGCCACATCTTTGAGCCGCGCTTCCATGCAGTAGCCCCTGTGTTTTTATTTCTTTTTGTTCTTGTATTCGGAATCGAGAATAGCAGTAATCTTATCGGTAATATCAAGAGTATCCGCTGAGTACAGCAGCACTTCGCTTTTCCCGAAAATAATGCTGTAGCCGTTTTCCTTGCCATACTTCTGAATAATGGGAATAAGCAGGCCGAGAATTTCATTTTTAAGCTCGGCCTCCTTGATCTGAAGCTCGGTCTGCTGGTCCTTCAGCAGGCGCTCATAGTCGCGCTTGCGACGCAGAAAGTCTTTTTCTTTTTCCCGCCGGGAATCCTCGGAGAGCATGGCGCTCTGCTTTTCAAGCGCTTCTCCGAGCTTTTCAACCGAGTTTTTTTCCTTCATCAGGCTGTCCTCGGCCTTTTTCACGTCCCCCTTGAACTTCTCGCCTGCGCTCTTGCCTGCCGCGCTCTCGCCCACAACCTTCTGAATGTCCACACAGGCTATCTTCAGATCAGCTGCCTGAGCAACCGATACCGCGCAAAATGCCGCACAGATTACTGCTGCCACAATAGAAATTTTTTTCATGCTCCTGCTCCTTTTTTAATTATAATAATTTCTTTCTTGGCGTGCTGCCGTGTATCGCTCCGTTTAGAACGTATTGCCCATGGAAAACTCAAAATTGCTGGACGGCTCGTCATACTTTGATTTCGGGGCGGGATTATAGCCCCACTCGACGCGCAGGGGCCCGAACGGCGAATACCACCGCACCCCAAGGCCCACGTCATAGCGCAGATCGGAGAAAAAGGTATCGCTCCTGCGGTAGGCATTGCCGATATCGGTAAAAACCACGCCGCGTATGCCCGCTTCCTTCATGATCGGAAAAAGGTATTCAAAGTTGAAGTACATGGCTTTTTCGCCGCCCACCGGGTCATAGTCGTCGGAGTAGCCTTTCTGGGGCACCTCGATCTTATAGTTGCCAATGTAATAGTTCTTGCTGCCCTTTGGCACCCGGTCCATCGGTGCAAGGCTGCGCGCCTCGAACCCGCGCATATTGTCGATGCCGCCCAGAAAATATTTCTCGGAAATCGGAATTTCTTCACCCAGAGGAAAGTACTCGCCGATAGTACCGCGCATCATGAACGCCGTGTCCCAGACCAGGGGGAACCATTTTGCAGCGGTAAAGTTCAGGCCAAGGAATTTGGCATCGCCGCCAAAGCCGGCAAGCTCGGCCGATCCGCTGATTAAGGTGCCCATGCGCGGATTGAATTTATCATCGCGCGTATCCCGCGTGATGCTGTTGATAATGCTGCTGATGGTTGTTTTGCCCGCCGACTTCTGGATTTCAAGAGGCAGATCGTCGGCATCGCCGTAGTAGTATCGCTCATCATTATAGTCATACACCTCGACGCTGTCGTTGTTGCCCCGCAGCTTGATGTCGATAAATTCAAGCCGATACGTAATGTTATAGCGCGTATAATCATACTTGAAGAAAGGGCACCCGGCGCGCAGGTTGAGTCCCAAGCTGTCGCGGTCGAAATCTTCATACTCGCGTTTTATATTGAACAGGTCAAACCCGACGGACAGGCGCGAATCCTTATACCAGGGCTCGGTAAACGATATATTGTAATAGCTCGACCGCCCGCCCAGCTGGGCCATGAACGACAGCTGCTGGCCCTTGCCGAAAAGGTTGTTCTGGGAAATAGAGAACATGCCCATGACGCTGTCAGCGGAGCTGTACCCGGCGCCGATGCTGAAGGAGCCGGTGGGGCGCTCCTTGACCTCCACATGCAGCTTCACCTGCCGGGGATTTGAGCCGGGCTCCGTGTTGATGTTTACCTCTTCGAAGTAGCCGAGCTTGTTGATATCCTGCTTGCCGCGCTTGATTTCCTCGGAATTGTACACGCCGCCTTCCCACAGGCGCAGTTCGCGGCGGATGACATTGTCGCGCGTTCGGGTATTGCCCGTAACGCGGATCTCCTCAATGAATATCTTGTCGCCGCGATCGATGGCAAAAATGATATTCACCTTCTTTTCTTCGGCCTGGATATCGGTAAGAGGTGAAACATCGGCATACGCGAAGCCTTTTTCAGAATAGATGCCCTTAAGGGCTACCAGATCGTCGTTCAGGGTGCGGCCGTTGAAAACCTGACCGGGCAATATTTTTACCTTGTTCGCAAGCTCATTCGGGGGATAGATAAGATCACCCTTGAAATCTACTGTTCCGATGGTGAAGCGGTCGCCCTCGGTGATAGTGAAATGCACATAGATGCCATCGTCCTTGAAATCAACGGTTGGCTTATCGACCTTCACCATCAGAAAGCCCTTGCTGTAGTAATAGGCTGTCAGGCGCTCAGCGTCCTTGTCAAGGGATTCGTCTTTGAAAACGCCCACAGTGGTGAAATACGACAGGAGCCAGTGTTTTTTCCGCGTCTCCATAATACCCCGAAGCTCGCCGGCCTTGATGGAGTCGTTGCCCGAGAAGGTTACCCCCTTAACCTTAACAATCTTATTTTCCGTTATATCAAAATCAACAGAAGCAAAATCCTCATCAATGGGATTGACCCGGTAGGTTATCTCGGCATTATAGTAGCCCTTTTCCATATAGGCCTTCTTAATGCGGCCCACATCCCCGACGACCTTGTTGACATCAAGAATCGTGCGCGGCTTGACCTCCATGACCTTCTGAATATCCTCTATCTTAAGGTTCTTGGTGCCGTTGATCTGCACGGCCCGGATCATGGGCTTTTCCATCACGGTGAAGGTCACTTCCTTGCCGCCCTCAACATCCTGCGTGGTGATCTGAATATCCTTGAAATAGCCCATCTCATAGACTTTCTTCAGATCTTCCTGCACCACGTCGGGGGAATACGGCTCGCCCTTTTTCGTCTGCATGACATAGAGGATGGCGTCCTTTTCAATAAACTTATTGCCGTTGATGACCACCTCGGCCACAAGCTCCCGGTTGAGAATCACAAAGCTCAAACGTTTGGCCAGATCCTGCATGCTGGCCGGAAGTTCAGCGGTATCGTCTGCGGTAAGGTAAACGCGCTGCAGGGGCCTTTTACCGCTCATATCGATGATGGCCGCGTCGATGCTTGCCGCCTTGCCGATTTTTGTAAGCGTTCCGCCAACGACAAAATCAGCGCCCACAACCCGGCCCACGGAGCGGGCCGCCTGCTCGGTGAAGCCCTTCCACCCGAGCTGCACAAGGGCCTTTGCCACCACAGGTTTTGGCACGACCATAATTTCCCCCGGCTTTTCAAGGCGCGTGGCGAGCATGTCCGGCAGGGCGCGGCTGAGGTAATCTATGGAATCCTGGCTGTTGACGGTAAAGGGAAGCACGCAGACCCTGACCCCGTCTGCCGCATAGACTTTTCCCGAACCGGCACACAGCAGCGCCGCTGCAATAATGAATACTGTTTTTTTAAACATCGCTTCGACTCTTTCGCCTGATGAGTACGTTTGTATCTGAGCCGCCATACGGCATAGCATAGTTATCCACTAAACAATAGCGCCATCAACCAGCGTTATACACCGCGGCGTGCTGCGCGCAAACTCTTCATTGTGCGTCACGATGATGAGCGTCATACCAAGCTCGCGGTTCAGCTCCTGCAGCACGGCAAACACCTCATGGCCCGTATGCGTGTCGAGATTGCCGGTGGGCTCATCGGCAAGCACCACCTCGGGGCTCATCATCAAAGCCCGTGCCACGGCAACGCGCTGCTGCTCGCCTCCGGAAAGCTCTCCGGGCTTATGCTCAAGCCGCGGCCCCAGCCCCATACGCTCAAGCAGCTCCCGGGCTTTAGCATCTGCGGTCTTCAGGTCAATGCCTGCGATACGGGCCGGCATCATGGTATTTTCAAGAGCCGTAAACTCCGGCAGCAAATGATGAAACTGAAAAATAAACCCGAGCTTGCGGTTCCTGAACTCGGCCAGGTCCCGGTGGCTGCGCGAGAAAAGGTCTCTGCCGCCGTATATGACTTTGCCGGCAGTCGGCTGATCAACCGTCCCGATAATATTTAAAAGCGTGCTTTTGCCCGCTCCTGATGGCCCGATTATCGACAGCAGCTCGCCCCGGGCAATCGAAAAGCTCACATCCCTGAGCACCTCGGTGCGTGTGCTGTTATGCACATAGGCCTTGCCTATACCTTCAAGCCGGATCAGCTCACCTGCCCCGGCAGCCCCGCCGTTATTCATAGCGCAGCGCCTCGGCAGGCTCCAGCTTTGCCGCCTGCCCCGAAGGATACAGCGTGGCAAGAAAACAGATGAGAATGGTGCAGCCGGCAACCCAAAAGGTGTCCAGAAGCCCTATCTTCACGGTCAGCGCCGGAATATAGTAGACGTCCTTTGCCAGCGATACGATCTGGAAGCTGTTCTGCAGCCAGGCCAGCACAAGCCCCAGCACAAGCCCCAGCACTGTTCCAAAAAAACCGATAATCAAACCCTGCAGCATGAATATCCTCTTGATCGCGCCAGAGGTTGCGCCCATTGATTTCAGTATTGCTATCTCCCTGTTCTTGTCATTGACCATCATCACAAGGGTTGCCACGATGCTGAAGGCCGCCACCAGAATAATCAGCGTCAAAATCACGAACATGGCCAGCTTCTCGAGCTTCAGGGCCGAATACAGGTTGCGGTGCATATCTTTCCAGTCGCGCACCTGGTAGGACGGGCCCACAAGCTCGCTTATGGCCTGCACCACGCCTGCGGTCTGGTAGATATCGCGCACCTTCACCTCGATGCCCGTCGCCGTATCACCCATTTTGAAAAAGCTCTGGGCGTTTGCGATGGACACATAGGCCATGGACGTATCGTATTCATACATGCCCGATTCGAATATCCCCACCACCTGAAACTTCTTCCACCGCGGCGTCATGCCGGTTGGCGAGAGCAGCCCTGTGGGAGAAATAACGGTCAGGGGGCTGCCCGGTGAAATCGCAAGCGAGCGGGACAGCTCCCGGCCGACAATAATGCCGGGAAGCGTCGCGTTTTCCCCGGCAGCCACCTCGCCGTCAAGCTGCTTGAGCTCACCGTCGACGAGAAACTTTTGAATATCAGTCACTTTCGGAGCATTCTGCGTATCGATACCGTGCAGCACCACACCCGAAACGCTGGACCCGGTTGACAGCATGACCTGATTTAAAATAAACGGCGTTGACGCCACCACATCGGGCACGGCCCCGATCTGCTGCATCACCTGCAGGTACTCGGCAATGGAGCTCCCGTAGGCGGTTACGACCACATGGGAATTGGTGCCGAGAATCTTGTTGCGAAGATCGTCGGTAAACCCCGTCATAACGCCCTGCACCAGGATCAGCGCCATCACGCCGATGGCCACGCCGGCCACTGAGATGACGGTGATCACGGAGATGAAGGCCTGCTTGCGCTTTGCCCTCAAATACCGCAGTGCTATAAATACTTCGTAGGGCAGGTTCATGTGCTTTTCTGCGCCCTGTCGGAGCGAAACAGCGGAAACAAAATAACATCGCGGATCGAGGCTGAGTCGGTAAACAGCATGACCAGACGGTCAATGCCGATGCCCTGCCCCGCCGCCGGCGGCATGCCGTGCTCCAGGGCAAGCAGAAAATCCTCGTCCATCTCCACCGGCCCGCCTTCAATCTTCTCCTTGGCCGCAACCTGCGCCTCAAACCTCTGCCGCTGGTCAACAGGGTCGTTCAGCTCGGAAAAAGCATTGGCTATTTCGCGTCCCGTTATATAGAGCTCGAAGCGGTCGGTCACGGTCGGGTCAAGCTCGTTTTTGCGCGCCAGGGGCGACACCTCAACCGGATACTGCGTGATAAAGGTGGGCTGCATCAGGTGCTTCTCTGCCGCCTCTTCAAAAATCGTGGTCACGATCTCGCCGAGGGCTTTCATGGCCGGCAAGCTCAATGCCCAGCCGTTTTGCATGGCGCGCGGGTTTTTTCAAGGTCGTCAAGGTCTGCCATGGGAATACTGCCATACTGCGCCGCAGCCTCTTTAATGGTCAGGCGCTTCCAGGGCGGCGTGAGGTCGATCTCTGTGCCCTGATACATGGTTTTAAAAGTGCCGTTCAGGTCTTTGCAAATGGAGCAGAACATCTCCTCGGTGAGACTCATCAAATCTTCATAGGTTGCATAGGCATGGTAGAATTCCACCATGGTAAACTCGGGGTTATGCTGGGTGGAGATGCCCTCATTGCGGAAGTTGCGGTTGATCTCGAACACGCGCTCGATGCCGCCAACCAGCAGCCGCTTGAGATACAGCTCGGGGGCTATGCGCAGGTACAGGTCCATATCAAGGGCATTGTGGTGCGTCTTGAACGGCAGGGCCGTTGCGCCGCCGGCTATGGGGTGCATCATGGGGGTTTCGACTTCCACAAAGTCTTTACCGAGCAGAAACTGCCGAACCAGAGTGATGATTTTAGCCCGGGTAAGAAATGTTGCGCGCACATCCTCATTGGCGATGAGATCGAGATACCGCTGCCGGTAGCGCGTCTCCACATCCTGCAGGCCATGCCATTTCTCGGGCAGCGGCCGCAGCGACTTGGTAAGCATCACAAGGCTGTCGGCAAGCACGGTAATCTCGCCGGTCTTGGTAAGAAAGGCTCGGCCCTCTATGCCGAGAAAATCGCCCATGTCGACTTTTTTAAATGTGGCATACTGCTGCTCGCCCACCCGGTTCTTCTGCACATAGGCCTGAATGCGGCCCTTGCGGTCCTGCAAGTGGAAAAAAGCCGATTTTCCGAAATCACGCATGCCGACCACGCGGCCGGCAATGCGAAAAACGGATTCGCAGGCCTCGACCTCTTCTGCCGACTTGCCGGCGCAGGCCTCTGCAACATCATGGGTGGTATGGGTGGCGGCAAAACCGTTGGCATAGGGGTTCACACCGGCCTGGCGCAGTTCATCAATTTTCTGAAGCCTTACCTGTAACAGATGGTCTTCCATGTCTCTCCGGTTTACAAATGCATTGTGCAACTAGAGCGCACAAGCTTGCCAAGTATAAATGAAGCTAGCAAAATAACGTAAGACTCCCCATTAGTCAAGGTGAAAAGCGCAGCGGCATTTTAGGAAAAAAGCAAGAAATTTAAATAGTTTGTATTTTTTATGGCCAGGGATTAAGGGCCGGGGGGCAGGGGTTAAAAGAGGGTTCAGGGGTTAAAAGAGGGTTCAGGGGGCAGGATTTAGGGGTTGGGTCAGAGTTTACGGATAAAAACAATCCTGTACCCGATCCGTTTGCAGGGGCGCAGGCGCAGCATCCATTCACCCGAACAATGATCCGGGTAGGGGCGCGACGGGCAGGTCGCCCCTTCGGACTGTCAAAAACAGATCGCGAGCTCCTGCTGAAAAATTTATTATCGGCCTGTTTTCAGATATCACATGGCGGCGCCCGCAACCCCGCGGGTTTTGATGTAGGTTTTGATGATGCAAACCTTACCATATTTTGCTAGCATGGAAAGAAAATGGCGCTATGCTTATATATCAAAACTGCAAAGAGGAAAACCCCATGGAATTGAAATCTATTCTTAAAAAGAGCCTGCACTGTCTGCTCATAGCCGGGCTGTGCTGCCAGGCAGGGTGCATGCTGTTTGGCGGAGGCGGCGAGGAGCCGGAGAAAGACGACCAGGAGATTCTCTTCACCGAGGGAGAGAAAGCCATGGAGGCAAAAGATTATGAGCAGGCCATCCGGCACTTCCAGACTTTTACCGACCAGTTCCCCAAATCCAAAGAGTACACCTGGGCCTTGCAGCGGCTTGGGGAAAGCTATGAAGGGTTGCTGGCCTTTTATTATAAAAAAAAGATCGAGGCAGGCAAGCCCGAGCCCGAAGCGCGCAAGGCCTTCCTTGAAAAATATGGCCATTACACATGCTGGACAGAAACGCCCGATGAACTGCAGTACAACCGCATGCAGTATAAACTGCTTTTGGAGAAGTACCCCACAAGCAATATCGCCGATGAAGCCGCCTACCGCATGATTGTTTGGGAAAAAGATTACAAAGGCAACCCGGAAGGCGTGCTGCGGGAGATTGCCCAGCTTGAAAAGGTGCTGAGCCAGTACCCTGACACCACTTTTAAGCCGGAAATACTCTATAAAACCGCCCGCCGCAACCGCACCCTGTACGAAATGTACGCCTTCTCAAAAAAGGCAGGCGTGCGCAACCCGGAAAAGGCTGAACAATACCGCGCTAAAACAAAATTCGTGTACCAGCTGTGCCTTGACTCTGCCGACCGCTCCGACTATGGCCAGAAAGCATGGGAAGAGATCGAAGCCTTTGAGCAGGGAAGGCGAATTTATATACGGGAGTAGTACATAGCACCGTACAGCGCCCCGTAAACAAAGGGGCACGTATTAACATTTTATATGAAAAAATAAGCCAGTTTAATCCCCCTTTGAAAAAGGGGGATACAGGGGGATTTTGTGCAGCTTGACAAATCCCCCTAACCCCCTTTGCTAAAGGGGAAATTTTTTAACCCCGTATCACCACCATATGCCCTTACGAAAGAGAAAGTCGCCATGATACCGAAGAAAAATACACCAAACGGTATTGTCTACTCAACCGAATTCGGACGTACATGCCCTGCCTGCGGCAGGCCCGTATCGGGCTGCGCATGCCGCCGCACCGGCCCTGCCCCGAAAAACGACGGGGTCGTTCGGGTGGGCCGGGTAACCAAAGGCTGCAAGGGCAAGGGCCTCACCGTTATCACCGGCATCCCGCTTGATAATGACAACCTGGCCGCTCTGGCAAAACAGCTCAAGCAGAAATGCGGCGCCGGCGGCACCATCAAAGACGGCAGTATAGAAATTCAGGGGGATCACCGCGATATGCTCGTGGAAGAGCTCACAAAACAGGGCTATAGCGTCAAGCGCTCAGGCGGATAAGGCAATTAAAGGCCTATTGTGTATCGACTTCCCGCACGGGGAAAGCAGCTTTTGTGTCGGGCGGAAGAGTGATGCAGGGGTTCTCCTGCAGGCTCGCAGCAGCACTATGCGCATTTTTTTAAATTTCAGCTTTTGTGCAGCAGCTTTTGTGACGATAAAAAACTAATGGAATAATAAAAGCTGCGCGTAGAGGGTTATTATGGACAGGAAAGCTGCAATGCATAACAGAACCGTCCTCATCGTTGACGACGACAGAGCGCACTGCGGCAATCTGATCGATATTCTCGGCAATGAAGGCTACCGCACCATTGCCGCCGGAAGCTGCGCTGAGGCCGAGGCGTGTGTCCGGGAGCAGCGGCCCGCCATCGCCCTTCTTGATCTGCAGCTGCCCGACGGATCAGGCACGGCGCTGCTTGCGCAAATAAAAAAAATAGCCCCCGACTGTGTCTGCGTGATGGCAACGGCCGACGGGAATCCGGATTCCATCATCGGCGCCTTCGGCCAGGGAGCCCATCAGTATCTGCAGAAACCCCTGCGCCCCAAAGAGCTTCTGACGCTTCTCCGGCAGACCTGCGAGATGATTACGCTGCGCGAGGAAAAGGTGCTGGCGCAGGAGGCCCTGCGGGCGCGCAATGAAGAGCTTGAATTTATAAACTCGCGGCTGAGCCGGATGGTGGAATCGTCAAAAGGGCTGGCGGCCTGCTCCCGCTCGGGGCAGATCGGCCCGAGGCTGCTCGAGGAGTTTTCCCGTCACATGGCCGCCGAAGGCGGCAGCCTGTTCATGAACACGGACACAGGCCTCATCCTTGAGCACCACCTTGGCCAGGACAACATTCCGGAAATAATCCCGTACCCTTTGAAGAAGGGGACCGTTCTGGAATGCGCCATGAGCCGCAAAGAGCCGCTCCTGATTCAGGACATTCTTACTCAAAGTACGGTCATGCCCAGCGGCGGCAACGGATACAGGGACGGATCGCTGCTGGTATTTCCTCTGCCCGACGACACGGGCGAGATCATCGCCATCCTGACCCTGCACAACAAAACCATACCGCCGTTCACGCCCCAGGATCTCGAGCTGGGAAGAATATTCGCCTCATTCAGCAGCGAAACCCTGCGCGCGACCCGCGCACTGGAGGCCCTGAGCCAGAGCGAGGAGCGTTACCGCCTGCTTGCCGAAAATGTCGATGACGTTATCTGGACGGGCGATCTCAACATGCGTCTCACCTATGTAAGCCAGTCGGTGACAAGGCTTCTGGGCTATGCCCCCGATGAATTCATCCTGACCTCGCCCCGGCGTATGCTCTCGCCGGATTCATTTGCCCGGTCGAAGATGTTTTTCAAAGCGCTGCTGAGCAGCGCTCCCGGTTCGCATCCGCACAAGGATGAGGCCCTTGTGCTTGAGCATATCCGCAAAGACGGCTCCTGCGTCTGGACCGAAAGCCGCGTGACCGTGCTGCGTGATAAGCAGCAGGCCGGCATAAGCCTTCTTGGTGTAACCCGCGACATTACCGCTCGCCGGCGGGCTGAAAGCGACCGGGAAAACATGTATGCCCAGCTGCTCCAGGCGCAAAAAATGGAAGCTATAGGAATACTTGCCGCGGGCCTTGCCCATGATTTCAACAACCTGCTCACGACCATCAAGGGCTATGTCGACTTGATACTTATGAAGGCCGCTGAGAACGATCCCGCATACGGCAATCTCAGGCATGTACGCAATGCTGCGGTAAAAGCCACGGAACTCACGCGGCAGCTGCTGCTGTTCAGCCGTAAACAGCCCATGCAGCAAACGGTCATCAACCTCAACAGCACGGTTGACACCATGCTGAAGATGATCAAGCGCCTGCTTTCTGAAAACATAACCATCGCAACCGACTTTGCCCCCGGCCTGCTGGCAGCCCATGCCGACGAGGGAACCATCGAGCAGGTGGTCATGAATCTTGTCGTCAATGCGCGCGATGCCATGCCGCAGGGGGGCACCATAACCATACGAACAGAAAATGCCGTACTGTCGGATGCTGACTGCCGCCTCATGTCCGAGGCCCGTCCCGGCACATTCATCAAGCTGGCAGTAGCTGATACCGGCTCGGGCATGGATCCGCAGACCCTGGAACGCATATTCGAGCCGTTTTTCACCACCAAGGCGCCGGGAACCGGCACCGGCCTCGGCCTTGCGGTCGTGTACGGTATTGTCATGCAGCATAAAGGCTGGATTCATGTTACCAGCACCCCCGGCCGCGGCTCGACTTTCACCTTATTCCTTCCCGCCGACGACCGGGAGCCTGAGCTGCATGAGCCGGCGCACCCCGCTCTGGAAACCCTGCAGGGCAACGGGGAAACCGTTCTGCTTGTTGAGGACCATACAGACGTGATGGAGTTCTGCTCATCCGTTCTGAGGGAAAACGGCTACAGAGTCATAACAGCGGAAAATTTTGCGCAGGGACTCCAGGCTTTTGAGAAGGAAAGCGGCACGATCCGCCTGGCATTAAATGATGTGGTCCTGCCCGACCGCAGCGGCATCGAGCTTGCCCGGGAGCTGTGCCTGCGCAAGCCCGGCCTGCCCGTCATCCTGGCAAGCGGCTACACTGATGAAAAATCCCTGTGGTCCGGCACACCCGAGAACCGGCATGCTTTCCTGCAAAAGCCCTATACGGTTCTGGCCCTGCTGCAGGCGTTGAAAAAAGCCCTTGCCTAGAGCTTTTCACGAAATTCTATAGCCCAAAATATTTGCCTGTCATCTCGACCGAAAGCCGTAGGGTTGGTGCAGCGTAGCGGAACCCACCGATTATTTTCAAACACTCCCTGCGGGTTTCACCCACACTACCTGCTACCCCTCCCCTTTAAACACTCAAGCATTTTCAAAACGCTACAGCCATCAGGCATGGCCGCCACAGCGAAACCCACGATAGTTTTATTTTCATATCATCAATAAGGCAATAAAAACCATGCCCCTTCCTGCTGCCGGTTGACTTACACGCCCAAGTATGAGATTTTAGAGCACAGTTTGCCAACAGCGTAAACGGAGTCACAGCCTTGGAACGCGAAAACGCATTATTCATTACTCAAATCGAGAACCTGAAATATCTGACGCCTGATTTCAAGCGCGTCCATTTCGGCGTGGAGTTCTGCGAGCGGCTTCTGCCGTCAAAAAAAGAACTGCAGGAAACCCGCGCTGAGGTTGCCGGCCACGGCCTCCCCTTCACCTTTGTGACGCCGTATGTGACCGAAGACGGCCTTCAAAAAGTGCTGACTCTGCTGGAACTGCTCCCGGACGGCACCGAGGTGGTTTTTAATGACTGGGGCGTTTTCAAACTGCTGCATGACCGGTTTCCGCAGCTCGTGCCCGTGCTCGGGCGCATGCTCACCAAGATCAAGCGCGGCCCGCGCATCATGAACTTTCTTGACAAGCTGCCCAAAGACGCCCTTGACCATCTGCGCAGCACAAACCTTAGCGTGCCCCGCTACACGGACTTTCTACTGGCCAGCAGCATATGCCGCGCCGAGCTGGACAACCCGCTGCAGGGCTTAACCCTCGGCGGCGTTCCAGCGCAGCTGAAGCTGTCGCTGCATATACCCTTTGCCTATGTGAGCACAACCAGGTTCTGCCTGACGGCCAACTGCGACGTGCCCGAAAAAAAAGGCTTTATCGGCGTCTTCCCCTGCGGCAAAGAGTGCAAGCGCTATACATTTTTCCTGGACAATGCCGCCATGACCACCATGCTCATACGCAAAGGCAATACCCTGTTTTTCAGAAACACCACCGTGTCGCCAGAAATGCGCGAGTCGCATATCGACCGGGTGGTCATAGCCCCTGAAGTACCCAATTAGGCGGGCGCTGTATGAAGACACAGATCGTTCTTGCCACGCGCAACAGGCATAAGCTGCAGGAGGTTCGGGACATGCTGCAGGGCATACCCGTGGAAATACTCTCCTGCGACGCCTTTGCCGGCTGCCCCGAAGTTGAGGAAGACGGAGCCACATTTGCCGACAATGCCCTGAAAAAAGCGCGCGCCATTGCCCGGCACACAGGCCATATCACCATTGCCGACGATTCGGGGCTTGAGGTTGACGCGCTGGGGGGCATGCCCGGCATTTACTCGGCGCGGTTTGCAGGCGAGCCCGCAGACGACCGCCGCAACAATGAAAAGCTGCTGCTCGATCTCGCCCGCGTGCCGGATGAAAAGCGGGGAGCGCAGTTCACTTGCGTTATCGCCATCGTTGACAGCCGGGGCAGAGAAAAAGTAGTTGAAGGCGCCTGCCGCGGTGTTATAATACGCCATCTCAAAGGGATGCAGGGTTTCGGCTACGACCCGCTTTTTCTGGATACGGCATCAGGGCTGACATTTGCAGAAATGCCTGCCGGGCATAAAAACAGCATCAGCCACCGCAGCCGGGCTATTTGCGAGCTGAAAAAAATCCTGCCTGAATTCATCGCCTGATTCACCTGACATATGGTCTCCCGGGCATGAGGGGGGAGCCATGACTTACTGTTCACTGTCCGAAAGGAGGACGCCGTGCAAATCAAACGAAGAATGGCAAAACAGCTTGTCACCATCTCCTCAGATGCAACCGTTCTGGACGCCGTGCATCTGCTTCACAAGCATGCCATACGGCATCTGCCCGTGGTCGATGACGGGAGGTTCATGGGTTTCATTGACGGCACGGATATTAAACAGGTTTTACTGCTGCCGAATGGCAATGAGATGCCGCTGGCGGAATTCATGAACAAAAACCCCATAACAGTCGGGCCGGAAGAAAGCATGGAGGAGGCCGCCAGGATCATGTACAGCAATAGAATCGGCGGTCTGCCCGTTCTGGAGGACGGCAGGCTGGTGGGCATCATCACCGTCGGAGATATACTGGCCGAGTTCATCGAAATCATGGGCGGCCTGCAGGCAAGCTCGCGCATCGACGTCATGATGCCTGACAATCAGGAAGAGTATGAAAAAGTGACCCGCCTTATTAAACACAAGGGCGGCGATATACTCAGCGTGGGCATAAGCGACGCCAACGGCAAGAATACTAAATATTATTTTTTCCGCCTTAAAAAATGCAATATCACCCCCATCACCGAAGCGCTCAGAGAAAAAGGCTATGATGTGGTGGCGGCCACGGTCTAGCAGAAAAGGATAGAGCACAATGGCAACAAAAAAAGGGCCGCCCCTGTCAAAAACCAGGGCGCCCATACTTGAAGTATTTGCAAACCCGCATCCCGGCCGCAGCTATGAGATTGAAATACAGGCGCCCGAGTTCACCTCCGTCTGCCCAATAACCGGCCAGCCCGATTTCGGCACCATGCTCATCCGCTACATTCCTGCAGCGTCCTGCCTTGAGCTCAAAAGCCTGAAGCTCTATCTGCAGCAGTACCGCAACCAGGGCATCTTTTACGAAGACATCACCAACCGGATTTTAAACGATCTGGTAAAAGCCTGCTCGCCGCAGTGGATGCTGCTTACAAGCGCATGGACACCCCGGGGCGGCATCTCCTCAAAAATTACTGTCGAATATATTGATAAAAAAAGGAAGCGGCTTGGCTAGACCCGAGCGGGTTACAAGCAGGCTTTCACCTGTTCAGTGAAGCTTTTACAACCTGCAGCAACTGCGTTTTTTCGGAACATCCATTCGCTCTTCTCCCCTCTCACTGCCCCGTTGCATTATCGCCGTCCGCAGGTGGTGCTGCCGTCATGCGGTCAGCCTGATCGACCCAGCCGCCGCCCATGGCTTTATAAATATTCGATCAGTGACGTGAGCAGCACGGCCTGCGTTTGCGTGTAGGCAAGCTCCACATTAAAAAGCGAGCGCTCGGCGTCGAGCACTTCGATATAGCTTGTGAGGCCCTCGTCAAAGCGCTCGCGGGCGACCCGGGCATAGGTGCGCAGCGCCTCGAGCTGGCGGGCCTGCGCGTCAAGGCGCTCGCGTGTTTTTACGCGGTCGATAAGGCTGTCCTCGACATCGCGGAAGGCATTTTGTATGGCCTGCTCATACTGCAAAAGCGCCTGCTGCCGCACGGCTTCCGAGGCCCGCACAAGCCCTGCGATCCTGCCGGCGGTAAAAATGGGCATGGTCGCCTGGCCTGCATAGCTCCAGGCACGCGCGGGGCCGGAAAAAAGATCCGACAAATGGGAACTTTCAGAACCCCTGAAGCCGGTCAGCGATATGGTCGGAAAATACAGGGAGCGGGCAACGCCGATGCGGGCGTTTGCCGCTATGAGGTCCTGCTCAGCCTGTATGATGTCCGGCCGCCGCTCAAGAAGCGTTGAGGGAAGCGCTTCGGGAACCTCGGGCAGCACGAGCTCGCCCACTGCCCGGCCCCGGATGATGGCCCCGGGATTATCGGCCCAGAAGCAGGCTCAGGCCATGCTCGGTGAAGGCTATGTTTTTTTCGATGGAGGGTATTTCCGCCAGCGATTCCTCGTACTGCGACTGCACCTGTGCAAGCTCCAGATCCGATATGATGCCGCCCTGGAAGCGTAATTGTAAAAAGCTCATAGCTTGCCTTGCGGGACGCTGCCGTGCGCTTTGCGATTTCAAGCTGCCGTCAAGCGAGCGCAGGTCGATATAGGTGGTTGCCACTGCCGCGACAAGGCTTAAAACAACACTGCGCCTGCCCTCCTCGCTGGCCACAAGCTCGGCCCGCGCCGCCTCGGTGGAGCGGCGGATGCGGCCCCAGATATCAAGCTCCCAGCTCGCGTTGAGGATTGCGCGTAATTGTTGAAGACCTTGTCCGTGCCGGGCGCAAGCGGGTTGGGCGTTTCCGTGGTGACCCGCTGCCTGCCGCCTGATGCGCCTGCCCCGATCTGCGGAAACAGGGCTGACCTCGTCGCGCCGTACAGCCCGAGAAACTCCTCAACCCGTGCCGCCGCAATGAGCAGGTCCTTGTTTTCCCGCAGCGCGGTCTCGATAAGCCCGTCGAGCGCCGGATCCTGAAACTGCTTCCACCAGGCAGCATTGATACATCTCCTGCGTAGCCGTTGTCGGCAGTCAGCCACGCCTGCGGCACGTCAACCTTCGGCCGCATATAATCCGGACCAATGGCGCAGCCGGCAATCACCAGAATAAAAATGGCGCACGCGATAACTTCTGCGCATATTACGCACCTCCCTTTCTGTTTCCTGCATCCCGGCCGCTGAAACCGCCGCGGGCGGGGCATTGGGCAGCTGCTTCGTTTTTTTATTTTTGGAGCGCTCGGAGAGTCTGTCGAAAAGATAGAAGAACAGGGGCACATAGAGCATGGCAAGCGTGGTCTCGCCGAGCATGCCGCCGATAATGCCCGTGCCGATGGAGTGGCGCGCATTGGCGCCCGGCGCCCGTTGCAATGGCCAGGGGCAGCACGCCGAGAATGAAGGCAAGGGAGGTCATGATGATGGGCCGCAGCCGCTCTTCGCCTGCCTTGATGGTGGCATCGATAATGGACAGGCCCTTCTCGCCGCAGCTCCACGGCAAAGGTCACCCGGAGCACCGCATTTTTTGCACCCAGGCCGATGAGCACCAGAAGGCCGATCTGGAAATAGACGTCATTTTCAAGGCCCCGCATCCAGTTGAAAATAAGCGCGCCCGAGAATGCCGAAGGGCACGGCGGTCATGACCGAGCCCGGCAGGGTCCAGGATTCAAACTGCGCCGCCAGAATAAGAAACACAATGATAAGGCCGAAGATAAAGGCGACCGATGACGTGCCGCCCGATTTCTTTTCTTCGAAGGCAAGGCCTGACCAGGAAAAATCAAAGCCCTGCGGCAGCACCTCGCGGGCGACTTCCTCCATGGCGTCGAGCGCCTGCCCGGAGCTGTAGCCCGCGGCTGCCCCGCCGGTTACCTGCGCTGCCGGAAAGCCGTTGAAATGGGGCAGCAGATCCGTGCCGGCAACATACTCGGTTTTTGCCAGGGCCGACATGGGAATCATCTGCCCGTCTGACGGAGCGCGTGTAGAGCTTGGAAAGATCACCGGGGGTTTCGCGGTACGGCGCATCGGACTGCAGCACCACATTCCATACGCGGCTGTACTGGTTGAACTGGCTGACCTGCACGGAGCCGAACTGGGCCTGGATCGCGCTGTACACATCCTGCACCGGCACGCCCAAAAGCACGGCCTTGTCGCGGTCGACCGTAACCCGCAGCTGCTGCGACACGGCATTGAAGGTGCTGTTCATGCCCGTGAGCTCGGGCCGCATGCGCGCTTTGGCAAGAAATTTCTGCGTTAGCTCGTAAAGCCGCTCGGGCGGTCGCCTGCCTCCTTGTCCTGTATCCAGAACTCGAAGCCGCCCGTGGTGCCGATGCCCGGAATGGCCGGCGGCGCAATGGGTATGAATTTGCCCTGCTGAATGTCTCGCGCCCCGGCGGCGGCATGCTGCAGCACGGCGTTGGCGAATTCGCCTGCTTGTGCTTTTGCCGAGGAGGCAAACCGCTCTTTAAAATCCTTGAGCTTTATGAAAAACGTCGAAATATTGGTTTTGTACTGGCCGTCCAGAATGCTGTAGCCGTTGATTTCCGTGCGGCTCTCGCACCGCCGGATCGCCGGCAAAAATTTTCTCTATTTTTTCGCCGACCTCGGCCGTGCGGTTAAGGCTTGCGCCGCTGGGCATAAACAACGGTGCCGAGCACATACCCCTGGTCTTCATTGGGCACAAAGCTTGTCGGGCAGCACCTTGAACAGCAGCACCAGCAGCACCATCAGAAAGGCGAGCACCACAAACGCCTGCTTGACATTGTTGATGATCCACAGCACCAGGTCGCCGAACCACACCGTGACGCGGTCGACCTGGCGGTTGAACCAGCCGAAAAAGCCCGTCTGCTTCAGCCCGGCATGCTTGAGCATGAACCCGCACATGGCCGGCGTCAGCGTGAGGGCGATAAAGCCCGACAGCGCCACCGAGATGACGATGGTGATGGCGAACTGCTTGTAGAGCTGGCCGGTGGTGCCGGGCAGGAATGCCGCCGGAATGAACACCGAGGCCATGACCAGCACCACGGCGATAAGCGAGCTGCCGATCTCTTCCATGGCCTTAATGGTCGCCTCCTTGGGCGACAAGGTGGTTCTGCACCATGTTGCGCTCGACATTTTCAACAACAACGATGGCGTCGTCAACGACCATGCCGATGGCCAGCACGATGCCGAACAGGGTGAGCAGGTTGATGGAAAAACCCAGGGCGAGCATGCCGATGAACGTGCCGATCAGGGAGACGAAGATCGCGACCGTGCAGATGATGGTGGAGCGGAAGCTCTGCAGAAAGAGATACACAACGAGCACCACGAGGATGACGGCCTCAAACAGCGTTTTGATGACCTCCTCGATCGAGATGCGCACAAATCATTGGTGTCAAGGGCGATGAAATACTCGATGCCGTCGGGCATGGTGCGCTTCATGCTCCTCCAGCACTTTCAGCACGCCCTTTGAAACCTCAAGGCCGTTGGCGCCGGGCTGCTGGTAAATGCAGATGAAGCTTGCCGGCATGCCGTTAAAGCGGTTGCGGTCGATATACTGGCGCCTGCCCACTTCGGCCCGGGCAACGTCCTTCACGCGCACGATGGCGCTGCCGTCCTGGCTTGCGCGCAGGATGATATTTTCATACTGCTTCGGGTCGGTGTATTGCGGCTGGGTCACCATGGGGAAGGTCAGCTGCGTTGTGCCCGAATTGGGCTCCTGGCCGATCTGGCCTGCGCCGAACAGGGCGTTCTGGTTGGCTATGGCCTGCTGAATGTCCGATGGTGGTGATGCCGAGGGAGGCCATGCGGTCGGGGTTCATCCAGACGCGCATGGCCTGATCCGGCACGCCGAACATGGATGACTGGCCCGCGCCGTTCACGCGCTTGATCGCGTCCAGCACGTAGATATTGGTGTAATTGTTCACATAGTCGGCGCTGTAGCGGCCGTCCTTATTGAAGAAGGCGATAATCATCATGATATTGGATGATTTTTTCTGCGTCGAGACGCCGTACTGCTTCACGGCATCCGGCAGCTGCGGCATCGCCAGGCTCACCCGGTTCTGCACCTGCACCTGCGCCATGTCCGGGTCGGTGTCCAGGGTGAAATACACCGTAATCGTCATCTGGCCGGTGTTGGAGCTCGTGGAGGTCATGTACAGCATGTTGTCCACGCCGTTGATCTGCGCCTCGATGGGCGCGGCCACGGCATCGGCAACTGTCTTGGAATCGGCGCCGGGGTAGGTTGTCGTGACCGTCACCTGCACGGGCGTGATGGTGGGGTACTGCTCGATGGGCAGCATTTTCATGCACACAAGGCCCGCTATCGAGATGATGAGCGCGACAACGGTTGCGAATATGGGCCGTTCGATAAAGAATTTTGAGAACATGGCGGTTTCTCCGGTTATTTGCCCGCGGGTTTGGAAGCTTCTTTTTGCTGCGTTTTGATGAGTACCGGTGCGTCGGGCCGGACCGTCATGCCGCCGTCAACCACCACGCGCTCGCCCGGCTTCAGCCCCTCGGTAATGAACCAGTCGTCGCCATGCCAGTCGCCGGTCACAACCGGCCGCGGCTCGGCCTTGTCATCCTTGTCGATCACCCAGACGAAATGCCCCTTGGAGCCCTGCTGCACTGCGCGCTGGGGCACCAGTATGGCCTTCGGCCGCACCGCCCCTTTCAGCCGCACGCGCACAAACTGATTGGGCCGCAGCATGCCCTCGGGATTATCGACGCTTGCCCGCAGCGAGAAATGTGCCGGTCTGGAATTATATGACGGAGCGGCAAAGGTGATTTTCCCGTGTAGGGAAATATCGAGCCGTCGACAAGGATGACTTCGATATCATAGTTGCCGTCTGTCGGGGGCGACCATCTTTCCTTTTGTAATTTGGTCGCGGTAGCTCTGCAGCTCATTTTCCGACAGGCTGAAATTGACCCACATGGGCGACAGGGCCTCCACGGTCGTGAGCTGGCTGTTCTGGGGGTTGATATAGGTGCCGTCCTGCTGCAGGGCGGCGCTGGTAATGCCGTTGACCGGAGAGGCGATGACCGTGTAGGAAAGATTCAGCTTTGCCTGCTCGACCTCGGCTTTGGCCTGTTCAACCGCTGCCGAGGCAGAGTCGAACCGGCCTGTCGCATCGTCCAGATCCTTCTGTGAAACAGCATTGGCCGCAGCAAGGGGCTTGGTGCGCTTCAGATTCTGCTGCGGCCGTCAAGCGGGCCGCCTCCTGCCTGGCCAGAACTGCCCTGGCCTGATCGAGCTGCACCTGAAACGGCTTCTGGTCCATCAGAAAGAGCGTGTCGCCTTCTTTGACGATCGCGCCCTCCGTGTAGACCCGCTTTTCAAGAAAGCCGCTCACCCGCGCATGGATATTGACCTGCCGCGAGCTTTGCGTCTGGGCGACATACTCGGGAAATACCGGGATATCCTTTTCCTCCACAACCATAATGCCGACCTCGGGCGCCCCCTGCCCGGCAGCCTTCTGCTCTTTCGAGCACCCGGCAGGAAGCACGGCAAGCATGCCTGCAAACAGAAAAAGGGGTAGTGCTCTGCAGACGCCGGACCTTATCTTTTGTGCACTGCATGTTTCCATCGCTATCTCCTGCAATAAGTCTTTTATACGTGCGAACGCTGCACAGGCGGGTTCTTTATAATAGTTATCATAATTGAATTATTCTTCTCTTACAACTGCAATTATAAAATTATACTGCA
>CAVRBJ010000031.1:0-86262 GCA_963718965.1 uncultured delta proteobacterium
CAATGCAGCGGTGAAAAGCATGGACAGAATAGCATCTATAAAAAAAATTCTCCCCGAAATCTATCAACCCATAAAATTTCTATACAAGTATCGCTCAATGAACTCTCAGGGAGTTCAAGCAATCTTCACACATAGAAATATTTTTCTCCCAGATCCAACTATGTTTAATGATCCTTTCGAGAGTATGCCGAATATTAAAACTCCCAAAAATAAATATGCGCAGAAACTTCATCTTACAGAGTTGGCTCGCCATAGAGCGCCCTTTGCAGATAAGGCAACCATCAAAAAATTAGTAGCAACAACAAATTATGATGTTGATAAGATAAAAGAAGCTGTGGGAAAGTTTTATAAAAAGTTTGGCATATATTCACTCTCAGAAAAACGAGATGATATTTTGATGTGGTCACATTACTCAGATGGACATAAAGGAATCTGCATAGAATTCGCTGCAGCCGATGCAGATTCATTGTTCTGGGAAGCCCTTAAAGTAAACTATCAATCTGATTATCCGATTATTGATATAAGAAAAATGGGGGATCCTGAGACATTCAAAAAAGTTTTTTTGACTAAATCACTCCATTGGAATTATGAAGCAGAAAGACGGATAATAAAATCCGAGAAAAATGGTGGCTCTGGTACATATAGTTTTAAAAGCAACTTTTTAACTGGGATAATTCTAGGTGCATTAATATCCGATAGCGACAAACAAACAGTTCTTAACTGGATAAAACAATATCCAAACCCGGTGAATATTTATCAAGCAAAAATAAATAGAACAAGATACCAATTGGACATAGAAAAATATAATGGAGGAAAAGAGGCCAACAGATCGTAGGATGGGTGCAACCCGCCATCTGAATAACAACAACTGATGGGTTTCGTCCGCTGCGGCGGACTGCAACCATTTTACAAACTGTAATTAACACCCAAAGGACGCGCAAGTCACACAATGAAACACTACTTTTTCCTTGATGAAACGGGCGATCACGGCCTTGACTTTATTGACAAGAATTTCCCTCTCTTTTTGCTCTGCGGATGCCTTATAAGAGAAGATCATTTTGCTGAAATGGAGAAAAAGGTAAAACAGTTCAAACAAAAATATTTCAATACATCCAAGGTCATACTGCATTCGCGCGATATACGGCGGTGTGAAGGAGCTTTTCAAATACTTTTTGATCTGG
This sequence comes from uncultured delta proteobacterium, assembly GCA_963718965.1. GTDB lineage: Bacteria > Desulfobacterota > WTBG01 > CAIYCZ01 > CAIRTM01 > CAIWCT01. Next base: position 1,182 of record CAVRBJ010000031.1, read on the forward strand.
ATGTGAAGGCGCGCTTTTATGCTGATCTTAATATGCTTCTTGGCAAGACGGACTACGCAATTATCGGTGCCGGCATTAACAAAGAAGAACATGTAAAACGCTACGGACGCGGGGCAAAAGATCCTTATGCTCTTTCATTATCATTCATAATTGAAAGGCTCGTCTTCTGCCTTGATAAAATGGACTCTCTTTCTACGGTTGAAATAATGGTTGAAGAACGGGGCCGCAAAGAAGACCGAATGCTGCTTTCACATTTCAATGCAACCCTTGACAAGGGAACCTATTATGTAACGTCGGAAAGATTAAAAAATAAAATTGCGAAATTTGATTTTAGCGCTAAGCGGGATAATAATATCGGGTTACAGATGGCTGATCTTTGCGCGTATCCATTGGCGCGGAGTATTCTCAGCCCGGAAGAACCATATGTGCCGTTTGATGTAATAAGGAATAAAATTTATGCCAATGATAAGGGAGAGTATATGGGGTGGGGGCTGAAGGTGTTTCCATAAAAAACAAAGAGTCCCCATTTCTGGAGACCCTTTGCCGACCGAGGACACCCCGATCCAATTCTTTGTTATTTACAATTATAAGTACAATTCATTTTCTGTCAATATAAAAAATACACCCTATGCCGCGCACCATCATCCATCTTGACATGAACGCCTTCTTCGCCTCGGTGGAGCAGCAGTGCAATCCCGCTTTGCGGGACAAGCCCATTGCCGTGGTGGGCCGGGGCAGCCGCACCGTGGTGACAACAGCATCCTATGAGGCCCGCGCTTTCGGCGTCAAAACGGGCATGAATACCTATGAGGCAAAGCGGCAGTGCCCGCAGATCATATTCGTGGAGGGCAACAACCGGCGCTATGCCGATACCTGCGCCGGTTTTACGGCCATGTGCCGCGAATTCACCCCGCTGGTGGAGGTGTTCTCCATTGATGAGGTATTCATGGATGTGACCGGCTCCTTAAAGATTTTCTCCTCGGCCCGAGATATTATCGCACGTATTAAGCAGCAGATAAAAAGCCGGTACGGCCTTACCTGCTCGGCAGGCATCGCCCCCAATAAGCTGCTTGCCAAACTTGCCAGCGACCGCGAAAAGCCCGACGGCCTGGTGGAGATTGCCGCCTGACACGGTGGCGCCCTTTCTTGAAGACCTGCCGGCAGGCGAGCTGTGCGGTATCGGCGCAAAAACGCAGTGGAAGCTCGGCATGCTTGGCATCACCACCTGCGGCCAGCTCGGCCGGGCGGACAGGAACCTGCTGCCCGCCATTTCGGCGTGGTGGGCGACGAGCTGCGGCAGATGGGCCGGGGGCAGGACGACAGCCCCGTGGTGCCTCTTGAAGAGACGCCCGACCCCAAGTCAATCGGGCACAGCCTGACCCTGCCCCGCGACATATCGCGGCGCGAACTGCTTGACTTTCACCTGCTGCGCCTCTCGGAAATGGTGGGCCGCCGCATGCGCGACGGCGGGTTTGCCGGCCGCACCGTCTGCCTCACCATACGCTATAAGGACTTCACCACCTTCTCCCGCAGGCTGTCCCTGCCCCACCCCGTGTGGGAAACGCCCGATATATTTGCCGCGGCAAAAAGCATTCTTGACGGCATCAGGCTCCAGCAGGCCGTGCGCCTCGTGGGCGTGTCGCTCTCAAATCTGGGGCAGATGCCGCGCCAGCTGCCGCTGTTTCCCGCAGCGGCTCCGGGGCCGCGAGCTTACCCGGGCCATGGACGAGGTCAACAACCGCTTCGGCGACTTCACGGTCACCTGGGGCAGCATGCTCGAGCTTGAACGCCATGAGGGCGTCATATCGCCTGCCTGGAGGCCTGAAGGCGTGCGAAAAATCACGTTTTGACCGCACTGAAAAAATGCACCGCAGAGACACACAGCGTGCAGAGGAAAAATTTATTTTTTTCTCAAGAAACTGTTGCCAAGTGCCGACTATAGGATTAATAAATAATGCACAGAAGTCGTTAACCATTTTCTTAGAAAGGAAGGTATGTCATGTCAAAAGGAATGGATGCCAAAAAAACAGACAAAAAGAAGTCGGAAAAAAGCCTGAAGGAAAAACGAGCAGAAAAGAAACAGAAAAAGGCCAACAAGGCCTGAAAAAAATACGAAACAGGGAGGAGATGCACAGGCGCTCCTCCCTGTTTTTTTTTCTGCACCTGCATGCACTATTGCCGGAGGGAGAACCAAGAGATGGATACCGCACAGCTCAGTCAGGTTGAGTACGTCGGCTTCTGGCCCCGTGTGCTTGCCTCTATCATCGACAGCGTGCTGCTCATGCTGGTGCTTACGCCGTTTGCCGGCATGCTGATGGGCGGCGGCACCAGCAGTATGCTCATCAATGTCATCCTGCCCGCCGTGGCAGTCATTGTTTTCTGGATATACAAGTCGGCGACGCCGGGCAAAATGATCATCAAGGCCGAAATCGTCGACGCGAAGACCTTCGGCAAGCCCACCACCGGCCAGTTCATCGGCCGCTATCTGCGGCTATTATGTTTCAACCATTCCGCTTTTTCTGGGTCTTATCTGGGTGGCCTTCGACGAGCGGAAGCAGGGCTGGCATGACAAGCTTGCGGGCACCGTCGTGATCAGCACGAAAGACAGCGGGCAGCAGCAGGCTCCGCAGGCATAAAAAAACGAGGGCATGCATGGCCTCGCCGTTCAATCAGTAGCAATGTGCGAGACGCCACGAGGGCGTCTTTTTATTTGATTACTGCCGGCGGCTGTGACCGAAAATAGCCGCGCTTAAGGTAGATGTAGAGCACGAGCCCCCACCAGCCCGCAAGAAAAGCCACCGACATCAGCACCGCCACCTGGTCCACCATGGACTCCGTTCCAGGTCCCAGAGAATTGAGCAGCTGCGAACCATCCCCTCAGGGATGCAGCGCCGGCCGGGCCATCAAAAATAAACAGCAGCTTGTCCAGCGTGTAAGCGGCAGTGGCGGCCGCCGTTGCCGTAAGCGCCCATGGCTTGCGGCCGGCCAGAGCATATCCCATGGCCAGCATCAGCACCCCAAAAACCCCATTATACAGCACAGCAACGACCCCGCCGCGCACCGCGCCAAACAGCGGTACCGGCGATGTGCAGGCGACCAGCATCCACGCACCGGACAGCACCAGCAGCCAGCCCGTGGTGAGCATGGTGAAGCTGCGTCGGCCTGCGGCTGCCCGCTGGTGCAGAAGGAGGCAGCCACTGGCCGTCAGCCAGGCGCGCTCCGCAGAACCGGCACAGCTGCGCTTCGTCCTTAATTTCTTCGGCGCAATACAGGCACTTCATGAAATACTCCCACCACAATAAAAAAACGCCCCTGCGGGGCGTTTCTTTTTTCTAAAGTGATTTAATAAACTTCTCCATCCGTGCCACCGACTCCTTCAAAAGCTCAAAGTCGATGGCATAGCAGATGCGCACGCGGCCTTCGCCGCCAAGGCCGAACACATCGCCGGGAATAACAGCCACCCGCTGCTTTTCCAGCAGCCCCAGGGCAAACTCCTCCGAGGAAAGCTTTGAGCATTCGATGGACGGAAAAATATAGAAAGCGCCCTCGGGCCGCTCCACCGTCATGCCGATTTTGTTGAGCGCCTCGAACATATAATTGCGCCGACGCCAGTAGCTTTTTTTCATCTCCTCCATCTCGCCCATGCCACGCTGCAGCGATTCAAGAGCGGCGTACTGGGCCATGATGGGAGCGCACAGCGCGGCATACTGATGGATTTTGACGGCCTGCGCAAGAAAATCGTTTGATGCGGCAATATAGCCCAGGCGCCAGCCTGTCATGGCAAATGCCTTTGAGAAACCGTTCAAAAGTATCACGCGATCCTTCATGCCCGGCACCGCAGCCACGGAAAAGTGCTCTTTTTCATAGGTGAGCTCGGCATAGATTTCATCCGATATAATCCACAGATCGTGCTTGCGGGCGATCTCGGCGATTTTCTCGATCTCGGCCCGGTCGATGGTATAGCCCGTTGGGTTTGAGGGATAGGACAGAATGATCACCCTGGTCTTGGGCGTCACTGCCTTTTCAATATCATCGGCCGTTATCTTGAAGCTCGGATTGCTCACCGCCACAGCTTTGGCGCCGGCAAGCTCGGCAAAAGGCTTGTAGCACACATAGGTGGGCTCGGGCAGAATCACCTCGTCGCCCTCGTTCAGTAGCGTGCGCAGGGCGATATCCACAGCTTCGCTCACGCCCACGGTGATCATGATTTCGTCGGCGTCATATGTCACGGCAAAGCGGTCTTTGAGATACTGTGCCGTTTCCTTGCGCAGCTCCATGAGACCCCAGTTGGAGGTATAGCTCGTTCGGCCCTGCTCAAGGGAAAAGAAGACCCGCTCGCGCACATGCCACGGCGTGACAAAATCGGGCTCGCCCACGCCAAGGGAGATAATGTCCTTGGCGTCGATCACGAGATCGAAAAATTTGCGGATGCCCGATGGCGGCATTTGCTCTATGCGATTGTTAAAGCGCAACATTCATCCTCTCCAGCTTGTTTTGTTTGAAAAGCATGGTGCCGTTTTCCTTGTACTTCTTCAGCAGAAAATGCGTGGTCGTGCTCTTGACATTATCAAGGGTCGAAAGCTTGTCGGACACGAAAAAGGCCACATCTTTCAAGTTGTCTCCCTCCACCACGGCCAGAAGGTCATAGCGGCCCGACATAAGGTACAGAGAGGTCACCTGCGGAAACTGGTAAATGCGCTCTGCAAGGGCGTCAAAGCCCTTTTCGCGCTCGGGCTGCACCTGAATTTCAATAAAGGCAACAACCTTGTCTTTCTGCTTCGTCAGCTTTTCCTCATTGATAACGGCGCTGTATTTGATAATGGTGCCGTCTTCCTCCATCTGACGGATTTTATCGCGAACATCCTCGACGCTCTTGTTGAGCATGGAGGCGATGTCTTCGGCCGTGAGACGTGCGTCTTTCTGCAAAAGTTCAGCTATTTCGTTCATAAAAATTCTCCCGATACAATGATTGTAAATGAAATATAATCTATAGTATCATATGTCAACCGTAAAGGTGAAGGATTAATGAAATGTGCCGCTGTGCGGATTTTTTTCTCCCAACCGTGCCCCGGCGGCACGCTACTATAGACGGGCTATGAAAAAAATGCTTTTTGATGTCGCGCTTGCCTGCCTGATTTTTTATACCGGCATGCTCCTGCTTGTATACTTTCTGCAGGACCGGCTGCTCTACTTCCCCTTCAAGGATATGCAGGTGACCCCTGCCGCCATAAGCCTTCCCTTTGAAGAGGTGAGCATCGTTACATCCGACAGCGAAAAAATAACCGCCTGGTGGATACCTGCCCAAAACGAGCGCGGCGTGCTGCTCTTCTGCCACGGCAATGCCGGCAATATCTCCCACAGGATCGACTCGATTGATATTTTCAACAGGCTGGGCCTGAGCGTTCTTATTTTTGACTACCGGGGCTACGGGAAAAGCACGGGCCGCCCCTCGGAAGAAGGAACCTATCGTGACGGCGAAGCCGCATGGCGCTATCTGGTTGACGTGCAGAAAAAGAAGCCGGAAAAAATTATTCTTTTCGGCGAATCTCTGGGCGGGGCCGTTGCCGCTGAAATCGCATTTGCATCACAGGTCCGGAGGGCTTATCATAATGTCAAGCTTCACCTCCATACCCGAGCTTGCAGGCAGGCTCTACCCCTTCCTGCCGGTTACACTGCTTTCAAAATTCCACTATGCCACCATTGATAAGATACCGGCTATCACAGACCCAAAGCTCATCATCCACAGCCCGGATGACGAAATAATCCCCTTCGCCATGGGCCGCGCTCTCTATGAAAAAGCAGCCGGGCCAAAGCAGTTCCTCCAGATCCACGGCGGGCATAATGAGGGGTTTCTGGTGTCCGGCAATCTCTATGTAGAGGGGCTGGATGACGTTCATTTCTAAATATTGGAAATAGGCGAGCACGGGAAAGGCATCCGCCGCCGCGGAAAACCAGGGGCATGGTAGGGGCAGACCTGCGTGTCTGCCCAGATCCAGGGCGCACACACAGGTGCGCCCCTACCTGCCTGACGGATGAGGGAATATAAATTGTTGAAGGTGTTGGCGGGCAGGTCGTTGTTCCGGGAATCAGCACGGGCGGGATGACCTCACATCTTCAATTTTCTGAACAACGGGCATTTCCCTGCCTTCAATTTTGAATTTTGAATTCGGAATCTTGAATCCTTTTACCCAAACTCCGAACATGCGGGCGCGGGCACCGCGCTCCTACGACTCCGAACCCCGACCCTGCTTGTATAATTCCGGCATGTTGCCACCCGCCCTACGTTCTGTGTTTTGCATTATGTGGTGGATTCGCTGCGCTTAATCCACCCTACGGCTTCTGCACTCCCAACTCCGAACCCGAACCCCGAACCCTGCCCCCTACTTATCTTGGCATCTGCCGTTTGCGCAGCCGGATGGACTTGGGGGTTATTTCCACAAGCTCATCGTCATTGATCCAGGCAAGGCAGTCTTCAAGGCTCATTTTGTGCGGCGGGGTGAGGACGACATTTTCATCAGAGCCTGCGGCGCGCATATTGGTGAGCTTTTTGCCGCGGGCCGGGATTGACTATCATATCGTCATCACGGGCATTCTCGCCGATGATCTGGCCCATATACACATTAATGCCCGGCCCGAAAAAAAGCCTTCCGCGCTCCTGCAGGTTGAACAGCGAATAGGCGACAGTGGTGCAGGGTCTTTCACCACCAGCGCGCCGTTTTTGCGGTTGCGCATCTCTCCGGCATGCGGGCCATAGTGGCTGAAAACATAATTCATCACGCCCATGCCCTTGGTGATGGTCATAAACTCAGAGCGAAAGCCCAGCAGCCCGCGGGTGGGAATTGCATATAACAGCCGCGTCATGCCCTGGCCCTGCTTCATCTCCCGGATCTGGCCCTTGCGCATGCCGAGCCGCTCGATCACCGCGCCCATATACAGCTCATCGACATCGATGGTCAGCTCCTCATAGGGCTCGAGCATCTCGCCGTCCTTCTCCTGCATGATAACCTGCGGCCGCGTTGCCTGAAACTCGTAGCCCTCGCGGCGCATGCGCTCAATCAGGATCGAGAGATGCAGCTCCCCGCGGCCGGAAACCGCAAAGCCCACGCGGTCCTCAAGCGGCTTGACCACGAGCGCCACATCGGAAAAAGTCTCCCGCTCCAGCCGCTCGTCGAGCTGGCGGGAGGTGACAAACTGGCCTTCCAGGCCGGCAAAAGGCGAATCATTGGGGATAAAGTTCATCGACACCGTCGGCGGATCAATCACCGTGGGCGGCAAAGGAATGGGGTTGTCGGGATCAGTGAAGGTAACCCCGACGGTCACATCATCCATACCGGCAATGGCCACGATTTCGCCGATGCCCGCCGTGTCGGTCGGCACCTTCTGATTGCTTTCAAACCGGTACACCTTGGTGATGCGGGCAGGGGCAAGCGTGCCGTCGCGCCGGGCCATAACGATGTCTTTATTGACATTGAGCGTTCCCGAGGTGACTTTGCCGATGCCCAGCCGGCCGAGATAGGGCGAATAGTCAATGGAGCTCACCAGCAGCTGCAAGGGGCCTTGCGGGTCGCCTGCAGGAGCGGGTATGTGAATAATAACCTTCTGCAGCAGCGGCTCCATGGATGAAGGCTCGTCGCCGAGCTCATTGATGGCATAGCCGTCGCGGGAAGATGCGTAGACAATGGGGAAGTCAAGAATGCTCTCGGGGGCATTGAGCTTCACAAACAAATCAAATACCTGATCGACGGCCCAGTCGCAGCCGTGCCGCAGGCTTGTCGATTTTGTTGATGACAACAATAATGGGCAGCGCCAGCGCCAAAGCCTTTTTGAGCACGAAATAGGTCTGCGGCATGGGGCCTTCCTGCGCATCCACCAGCAGAACGGCGCCGTCGGCCATCTTGAGCACCCTCTCGACCTGGCCCCCGAAATCGGCATGGCCGGGCGTATCGATGATGTTGATGAGAAAATCCTGGTATTTGAACGAGCCGTTCTTTGAGGCAATGGTTATGCCGCGCTCGCGCTCCAAATCAATTGAGTCCATGAGCCTCTCGGCCACATTCTGGTTATCTCTGAACATGCCGCTCTGCTTAAAAAGCTGGTCAACAAGCGTCGTCTTGCCGTGGTCGACATGCGCTATAATAGCGATGTTTCTTATTTTGTGCTGCTTGATCATTGCTGGAGGGGTATCCTGATTTTCTATGATTTACAGTGTGATAGTCAACATCCACCCGCACAGCGAGCGGCTTGATTTCGCCCTGAAAGGGCATAATCAAAAAACACGGAGTGTTTCAGTTGCCTTCTTCAGGAAAACTTTGCCATAGGCAATGGTTTTACTGAAGACAATAAAAAAGACGGCAGCTGCCGCCATGCGATATTCAAGGAATTTATTATTATCCACAAAAAGCAAAAAAAAGCAAGGGGAAGTTTGGAAAACCACGAAAAATATGCGGTAATTCAAGTAGTTATTTTGCAACCGTCGCCCTTTACAAACGTTTAAAAGGTAAGGCTCCAATAACACAAAAAAAAATAATGGCACCATATATTGATTTTATTAAAATATTGACTACAATATATAGACAGAAACGACAAAAAGGAGATGAACATGAAAAAGCTGCTTGTTGCAACACTACTGCTTGTTTTAGCAGCACTCACTGAAACACCCGAGGACTATAACTTGAGCGGCACCAGAGACAAATTGCAAATGGATGCCTATTTGTCTGTCTGGGCAAATGCAGAAGCTGAAGGCTTTATAGCAGAAGATCTGGACAGTACCGAACCCTTGAATGATGTGCAAACTGATCAAGGGGCATTCGAACGGGATGCGAATATGGCAATCTGAATTGCTGCACAAGAAGAATTTTTAAAAGCGGAAATGCCTATACGGGTTTTTCCGCTTTTTTTCTGTGTGCGCTCTGTATCTGGGCAGACACGCAGGTCTGCCCCTACCATGCCCCTGCTTCCCGCCGTTGCGGTCGATTTCTTATCCCATTGTTTAGCCTCGTCAGGAGAACATACCGTTAACCGGTAGCATTTTTCAACAGTTCTCAATTGACAACCCCCCTTTTTTATGGCTATTATAATATATAGCCAATTAGCTATATGACTTTTTTTGGAGACCTGTTCATGAGAGAACTTTTAAAAGTATTTAAAGCCGCAGGCGACAAAAACCGCCTGCGCATACTGAAAATGCTCGAGCAGAAAAACATGTGCGTGTGCGAGCTGTCAGCAGCCCTGGGCATAACGCAGCCCAGCGTTTCAAAGCATCTGAGCCTTCTTAAAGAGGCCGGCCTTGTGAGCGATGAGCGGGAGGGCCAGTGGATTGATTACAGGCTTTGCCAGGAAAAAATAAATCACTATGCTCCCGTGATACTCCGGCAGCTTAAGAGGTGGGTCAATGATGACCCTGTGTCAAACACGATAAAAAAACAGCAGCTTCGCTGTGCAGACAGGAAATTTGCAAAAAATAATATAGAAGGAGGAATGCATCATGACTGAAAGCCTGACAAAAAAACTGTCATTTCTTGACCGCTATCTGACGCTCTGGATTTTTCTTGCCATGTTTGTCGGTGTCGGCTGGGGGTATCTCTTTCCGGGCATTGCGGGATTCTGGAAGCAGTTCGAGTCGGGCACCACCAATATTCCCATCGCCATCGGGCTTATTCTCATGATGTACCCGCCCCTTGCCAAGGTGAAATACGAGGAAATGGGCGAGGTGTTTAAAAACTTCAAAGTGCTCGGGCTGTCGCTGGTGCAGAACTGGATAATCGGGCCTATACTTATGTTCGTGCTGGCCATTGTTTTTCTGCGGGACTATCCCGAATACATGGTCGGGCTTATCATGATCGGTCTTGCCCGCTGCATTGCCATGGTCATTGTCTGGAACGACCTGGCAAAAGGCGACACCGAATACTGCGCCGGGCTTGTGGCTTTCAATTCAATCTTTCAGGTGCTGTTCTTTTCCCTGTATGCCTGGATTTTCATTACCGTGCTGCCGCCCATGCTCGGGCTGAAAGGCGTTGTGGTCGATATTACCATCGGCCAGATCGCAAAAAGCGTTTTCATCTATCTCGGCATTCCATTTATTGCAGGCGTCATAACACGCTTTACCCTGATCAACATAAAAGATAAGAAATGGTATCAGGAAAAATTCATACCGAAAATCAGCCCGATCACGCTGATCGCGCTGCTGTTTACGATTCTGGTCATGTTCTCGCTTAAAGGAGAACTCATTGTAAAAATCCCCTTTGATGTAGTCCGCATCGCCATACCGCTGCTTATTTATTTTGTCATCATGTTCCTTGTATCATTTTATATGAGTAAAAAAGTGGGGGCCCCATACGGCCAGAGCGCAACGCTGTCATTTACCGCAGCGTCCAATAATTTCGAGCTGGCCATCGCTGTCGCGGTGTCCGTGTTCGGCATCAACTCGGGTGCGGCATTTGCCGCTGTCATCGGCCCCCTTGTCGAGGTGCCGGTGCTCATCGGCCTTGTCAATGTATCGCTCTTTTTCAGGAAGAAGTATTTCAAAATTCATAATGGCGACGGTTTGATAACGTTTCAAGAGGATAACCTAATGGACAGAAAAGACGAAATCAAAAACATCGTTAAAGAAAAATACGCAGAGATTGCAAAAAAATCGCCGAGCTGCTGCTTCCTGTTCCTGTTGCTGCCCGGCCAGCCCGGCAGCAGATGATTTACACGACATTCAGCCAGGATTACTCAAAAAAAGACGGCTATGTTAAGGATGCCGATCTGGGTCTGGGCTGCGGCATGCCCACAGATACAGCAGCCATCAAGCCCGGCGAAACGGTTATCGATCTGGGGTCGGGCGCGGGAAATGATGTCTTTATTGCACAGAGAATTGTCGGCACAACCGGTAGGGTCATCGGCATCGATATGACGCAGGCCATGATTGAGCTTGCGCAGCAGAATGCCGGCAAGCTCGGCTATAAAAATGTTGAATTCAGGCTTGGCGATATAGAACAAATGCCGATAGACGACAATACGGCTGATGTCGTTGTGAGCAACTGCGTCATCAACCTCGTGCCGGATAAGCTCAAGGCATTTCAGGAAATCCATCGCGTGCTGAAACCGGCGGGCGATTTGCTGTTTCAGATATAGTCGTAACGGAAACTGCCTCAAAAATACAATCTGCAGCAGAGATGTATGCGGGCTGCGTGGCCGGGGCGCTTAATAAAGACGCGTATATGGGCATTATTGCCGAAGCGGGATTTGGACATTGTAAGAAAAAGAATTCGTGTGCTCGGATAGTGTTTTATCAAAGTTTCTCTCACCGGTTGAAATAAATGATTACAGACAATCGGGATTTGACGGTATTGTCCATACGCAAAAGAAAAAGTATTTTAACTGCTGCCTGATACTGTAATTTATCCAAAGATTCCTTTCACCCGTCATTGAAATAGATGACTACAGACAATCAGGTGTAGACTATTTTATCCATCACCGTGTATGGAGAAAATGCTCATTTCTCCGTCAATTGCATAGAAAGTTATTTAACCATGAAAAAAAAGATACTGTTTCTCTGCACCGGCAACTCGGCCCGCAGCCAGCTGGCCGAAGGCATCATGCGGCATTTCCGCGGCGATGAGTTTGAGGTGTTCTCGGCAGGCACTGAGCCTAAGGGCGTGCATCCGAAAACAATTGAGGTGCTGCGGGAAATCGGCATTGATGCATCCGCCCAGACTCAAAGCATATCGATGACCTGCCGACAAAAGAATTTGATTATATTATTACTCTCTGCGGCAGCGCTGCACAGAACTGCCCGGTCTTTTTCGGAAAAGGGGTAAAGATGCACCATGGTTTTGCCGACCCTGCCGCAGCTACGGGAAGCGATCAGGACATTTTAGAATCATTTAGAACAGTGCGGGATCAAATCAAAACATTTATTCTCGGGTTTAAAGCATGACAGCATCATGCCAAAAAGATGAACACAAACAGCCCCTTCCGCCGCATAGCAATGGTTGCCTGCGCAGTTGTCATCTGGGCCGTCCTGTATGCATGGCTTGAGCCGCTTGCACAATGGTTGACGGTCATCGTGCTGCATCTTGACACTGCCTCGCGGTTTGGAGCTGCTGTTGCCTTCTTCATCTATGAAGCGCCCAAGGTGCTGATGCTGCTCGTGCTGGTGGTGTTTGGCGTTGGCGTTGTGCGCTCTTTTTTTACTCCTGAACAGACCAGAAAGATGCTTGCAGGCCGCCGGGAATCGGCCGGCGTAGTTATGGCCGCGTTTCTGGGGGTGGTTACGCCATTTTGCTCATGCTCGGCAGTGCCGCTCTTCATCGGTTTTGTTACTTCAGGCGTTCCGCTGGGTGTAACATTCTCATTCCTTGTTTCCGCACCCATGGTCAATGAAATAGCCCTTGTGATGCTGTTCGGCCTGTTTGGCTGGAAAATAGCCCTGCTGTACATGAGCACCGGCCTTGCGATTGCCATGATTTCGGGCTGGGTGATCGGCAGACTTAAAATGGAGCGCTTTGTGGAAGACTGGGTCTATAAGATGCAGGTGGGCGTATGCGACTGCACGAGTCCCCGCCAGAGCTGGGATGAACGCATCGGCTTCGGACTATGATGCGGTGCGCGATATTGTGGGCAAGGTCTGGCCCTATGTGCTTGCGGGCATTGCCGTTGGCGCGGGCATACACGGCTACGTGCCGGAGAATTTCATGGCATCCATCATGGGCAAAAACGCCTGGTGGAGTGTGCCTGTGGCAGTGCTGATCGGCATTCCCATGTATTCAAACGCCGCAGGCATCATTCCGGTGGTGCAGGCGCTGCTGGAAAAAGGCGCAGCGCTGGGAACCGTGCTTGCCTTCATGATGGCGGTCATCGGCCTGTCGCTGCCCGAAACAATTATTTTGCGAAAAGTGCTCAAGCCGCAGCTTATTGCCGCATTTATCGGCGTGGTGGGCTGTGGCATTCTTATTGTCGGTTATTTGTTTAATTTACTGCTGTAAAAGGAGCCCGTTATGAAGATTGAGATTTACGGAACAGGTTGCACAAAATGTAAAAAACTTTTTGAAAATGCCCGGCAGGCGGCAGGCAGCGATGCACAGGTAGTCAAAGTCGAGGACATTCAGCAGATCATGAATGCCGGCGTTATGATTACACCTGCCATTGCAATTGACGGCGAGGTGAAATCGGCAGGGAAAGTGCTCAGTGTTGATGAAATAAAAAAGTTGCTATCAAAATAACGGTTTTATTGGTTGTTTTATACATGCTACATATATGGAGGAGCATCATGGCAAACGAATGTTGTTCCGGCACAACTACAGTACTATTTACCTGCTCAGGGGCTGCAAATGTTGGGCAGGTAGCAAATCAGGCTGCTGTTGATCTGCAGCAGGAGGGCGTTGCAAAAATGCTCTGCCTTGCCGGCATCGGCAGCCATAATTCCGGCATGATTGCATCGGGCAAAGGAGCCGACCGTGTTGTGGGCATCGACGGCTGCCCGGTTGCGTGCACGAAAAAAGCTCTTGAACATGCCGAGGTTCCCATGACCGACTATGTGGTGGTGACCGAGCTGGGATTCAAGAAGCAGGCCTATGATGGAACCCTTGATACTGATGCGGTGGCAAGGGTCAAAGATGCGGTAAAGAGGCGGCTTGCCGATAATTCATCATGCGGTCCTTCCTGAAGCTGAGGCTGCATCAGGCGGTCTGCCTGTTAGAGATATTAAACCAGAAGAAACAAGAGAGTCAGATTTGAACCCTGTCCTAGATGGTGAAACAGAGAAGGAGGCCTATACATGAAAATAAAAATCAGAATAATTCTGCCCATACTGCTTTCAGCTGTTTTTTGTTTATCCTGGGCGCATGCGGACAATGCAACGGCAAAAAAGGCGCCGGCGGTACAATCAAAGTCATTTATCGCCGCCTACTATTTCCATGGCAATTTCCGTTGCCCGACCTGCCGTACCATGGAGCAGTATTCGCGTGAGGCAATCGATCAGTATTTTGCCGCCCAGCTTAAAAGCGGGGCGCTGGTATTTCAGCCCATCAATATAGATGAGCCTGACAATCAGCATTTCGTGCAGGATTATCAGCTCGTGACCCGCTCGCTGGTGCTGGTAAAATATGAAAACGGCAAACAGACGGCCTGGAAAAATTTACCGGCAATATGGCGGAATGCGGGCGATCAGACGGCTTTTTTCCAGTATGTAAAAAAAGAAGTCGAAGCATATCTGTAGGCTGGCAGCATGGACGAGCAAACACTGCCCATTCTGTCTGCCCTGTGGCTGGGGATACTCACCTCGGTGAGCCCCTGCCCGCTGGCTTCCAATATCGCCGCCGTATCCTTCATCAGCCGGGATATTAAAAAGAAGTCCACTGTCGTGTGGGCAGGGGCAAGTTATGTTTTGGGCAGGATACTCTGCTATACAGCGCTCGGGGCATGCATCAGCGCTTCGCTTGTCAATGTGCCCCTGGTGTCGTACTACCTGCAGATGTATATGCCCAAAATAATCGGCCCGCTGCTTGTGCTCACCGGCGTGGTGCTGCTGGACCTGCTTGCTTTGCCTTTTTCGGGTTTCGTTATTTCGCAGGCGCAGGTGCAAAGCCTGAAAAGCCGCGGGGCATGGGGATCGCTGCTGCTGGGGATCATATTTGCCCTGGCCTTCTGTCCGGTCTCTGCAGCGCTTTTTTTCGGCAGCCTCATACCGCTTGCCGTCAGCAGCAAGTCCCCGCTGCTGTTCCCCTTTGTCTACGGCCTTGGCACGGGCCTGCCGGTCATTGTATTTGCCGTGGCAATCGTCTTTGGAGTGCACTGGGTAAGCGGTCTGTTTAAAAAAGTAACGGCTGCAGAACGCATTGTGCGCATAGCCACCGGTGCTGTTTTGATACTGATCGGATTATATTATATAGCAAAATATATTTTCTATTTTGAGCTGTTTTGATGTAAACAAAAGGCATGTCTCACATCGCTCATGCATCGGCCTATCAGCAACTGGTGGAAAGACTCAATCGCTTTCCGCAGGGTGCCCCTCCGTCGGAGCTGCTTTTTAAAATCCTGAAAATACTGTTTTCCGAAAAAGATGCCCGCCTGGTGTCTCTCACGCCGATCAGGCCGTTTACGGTAAAAACAATTGCCCGAATCTGGAAAATGTCGGAAAAAGATGCCCGCCTGCGCGCTGGATGATCTGGCAGACAGGGGTTTGCTTGTTGATCTTGAAAACCAGGGCAAGCAGCTCTATGTTCTCCCCCCGCCCATGGCAGGCTTTATCGAATTTTCTCTGATGCGCTTGCGCACCGATATTGACCAGAAAAACCTCTCAGAGCTTCTCCACCAGTATCTGAATGTGGAAGATGAGTTTATAAAGAATCTTTTCACTACCGGAGAGACCCAGCTTGGCAGAATTTTTGTGCATGAGCCCGCGCTGCCGGAAAGCACTGCTGTCAGGGTCATGGATTATGAACGGGCTTCGCACACTATTGAAACGGCCCGGCACATCGGCATCGGCCGGTGCTACTGCCGCCATAAAATGCAGCATCTGGGAAAGGCGTGCGCAGCGCCGCAGGAAATCTGCATGTCCTTTAACAGCGCGGCCTATTCGCTGGCAAAGCATGGTATGGCCAGAAGAGCCGAGAAATCAGAATGCCTTGAGCTTTTACACCAGGCCTGTGAAAACAATCTGGTGCAGTTCGGGGAAAATGTCCGCGAAAGGCCGGCCTTTATCTGCAACTGCTGCGGCTGCTGCTGCGAGGCGCTGCTTGCAGTAAAACGGTTTGCAGCGCTTCATCCCGTGCACACGACCAATTTTATTCCGCGAATAAAGGATGCTGTCTGTACCGGCTGCGGCAAGTGTATAGCGGTTTGTCCGGTCAATGCTTTGGAGCTGGTGGCGGGTAATGGGGCAAACAAGAAAAAAGCCCTGCTGAATCCGGATATCTGCCTTGGCTGCGGCGTATGCGTGCGCAGCTGCCCGGCAGCCTCAATAGAGCTGCTGCCGCGGGCGGAGCGGGTCATCACCCCTATCAATTCAGCCCACCGCATTGTCCTGATGGCAATAGAGCGGGGCACGCTCCAGCATTTGGTTTTTGATAATCAGGCACATCTCAATCACCGGGTCATGGCTGCCATACTGGGCGTTATTTTAAAACTCCCCCCGGTCAGGCAGATTATGGCAAGCCGCCAGATGAAATCCCGTTATCTGGAAAATCTTCTCGCACGGCAGACGCTCTAGGGTTTTAGTGTATCCCGTGGAGCATAACATGGTAGTTTGAATACAGACGATAGAACCATATTTTAAAAAACAGCCGGAAGGCACAAATCAGTGGCGGAATGAAAAAAAAACAGCACCCACAGGCATACGTCGATGCAAACGGAAATATTGTCCTGCCGAAAGAAATTAGCGCGCGCCTGGGATTTGCCCCGGGCAGCAGGATTCCGATTGCGCAGCTGAAGGATGGAGTGCAACTTCGCCGTCCTGTAACGCAGCTTGCCAAAGTCTATATCGAACCCACCAACCGGTGCAACCTCTCCTGCCGCACCTGCGTGCGAAACACCTGGGACGAAGAGCAGGGCGACATGGCACAAAAGACTTTCAAAAAGATTATGGCAGGTTTGAGGAAACTAAAGCCCAGGCCCACGGTCTTTTTCGGCGGACTTGGCGAACCGCTGGCGCACCCGGATATTATTGAGATGGTCCGGCAGGCGCGCCGGCATGCCGCGCAGGTTGAGCTGATAACCAATGGCATGCTGCTTGACGAGCAGGTTTCCCGCCAGCTTGTCGAAGCAGGGCTTGATGTGCTCTGGCTGTCTATCGACGGCGCGCATCCGGAAAGCTACAATGATGTTCGCCTGGGCGCGGCCCTGCCGCAGGTCCTTGAAAACGCTGCCCGGCTGCGGGATTTGCGCGTGGACGGCAAGCCCCATATCGGCATCGTTTTTGTAGCCATGCGCAGAAACATCGCCGAGCTGCCTGATGTTATGCAGATCGGCCACCGGCTTGAAGCAGACCGCTTTCTCATCACAAATGTCATACCCTATGCGCCGGAGCTGCTCGACGAGATGCTGTACACCGATACCATGAGCATACCGGCGCCGGCTGAGCCCTCTCCTCTCGCCCCGCATGTGCAGCTCACCCGGATTGATTTCAGCGCGGTAACGATGCAGTCCGTCTATCGGATCATGCGCGCCTTTCGCGCCCCTGACCCTGCCGATTCAGGCCTTGCCCCGAACCGCTGCCCGTTTATTGCAAGCGGCTCAACCGCCATCGCCTGGAACGGCTCAGTGAGCCCCTGCCTGCCGCTTCTGCACACGCATGCAAGCTATTTTGGCGACCGCCGCCGCATATCGCGCTGCTGCGTCATGGGCAATGTCAATGATGCTCCTTTGGAATCAATATGGGGTGGGCTTGAGTATCTGGGTTTGAGGGAGCGGATTCAGGCTTTCGAATTTTCACCCTGCACCTTCTGCGGCGGCTGCACCCTTTCAAAAAACAATGAGGAAGACTGCCTGGGGAACCCCTTTCCCACATGCGGGGGCTGTCTCTGGGCGCAGGGCGTTATCCGGTGCCCCTGAGGCTTTATTCGCCCTGAGTCTGCACTGGCGGAGAATAAATATCAGCAAAAGACTTCAGGCGCTGTTCGTCTTTTATAAGCGGGTTGAAATTACGCTCTTCGCGGGAAAGAATAAGCGACTGCAGGTGGGGATGTCCCGTAAAACCAATACCAAAAAATTCATGGGCCTCACGCTCATGCCATGCAGCACCCTGAAAAATGTTTGCAATAGATGGCACGGCCTTTTCGGGGCCGGCGGAAACCCGCAGCATAATCCTGCAGGGTTTTTCAAAATGGCCGAACTGGTAGACAACCTCGCAGTCCGGGCTCACATGAACGGCCGTAAGAAAGCTTAAATAAAACTCATGCGGCAAGCAGCAGTTCAGCGCAGTCAAGCAGACGGTCGGCCTGCAGACGCACGTTCATATGCCAACCCTTCTGAGCTTTTTCATTCAGATCTACTGTCTCAGAAACGGCCTTCAGCTCATCTATAAATTTCACCTGATCGAGCATGTGCTCTCCCCTGTTTTGTGCCTGTTTTGCGGAAACGGATGCCGCTTGCCAGTAATCTTTTCCTGCAGCTTCAGTATCCCCTCAAGGAGTCCTTCGGGCCGTGGCGGACAGCCCGGCACATACACATCCACAGGCACAAGCCTGTCAACACCTTCAATCACGTAGTAATTATCTTCTCCGGCAAACGGCCCTCCGGAGATGGCGCAGTTGCCAAGGGCTATAACCCACTTGGGAGAGGGCATTTGCTCGTACAGCGTCACCAGAATTTCGGCCATCTTCTTATTGACTGTTCCCGCTACAATCATGAGGTCGGCCTGGCGAGGCGAAGGCCTGAAAACCTCCGAGCCGTACCGCGATATGTCAAAGCGGGCCATGCCGGCGCTCATCATTTCGATGGCGCAGCATGACAGTCCGAACGTGAGCGGCCACAGTGAGTTGGCGCGACAGGCATCGAGTATCTTCTCAACGATAGGTATGCGGGCAAGGGGCGCTGCCTCGTAGACAGCAGCCTCATCTGCCCGGCGGCGGAGCTTTGCCGCATACTCATTGAGATTTAATATATCTTTTTTTCGCTCGTCCATAAAAAGACCCCTTTTCGCCACGCATACACAAGCCCCAGGGCAAGTATGCCGAGAAACATGAAAAACATGCAGATGCCGCGAAGCGCGGGCACCTTATGAAAGACCGTCGCAACGGGATAGAGATAGAGCACATCAACCTCGAAGGCAAGAAAGATGAGAGCGTAGCTGTAAAAACCTATCCCATGCCGAAAATCCCAGGATTGGCCGAAGGGTATATTGCCACACTCGTAGGTCTGAAGCGTTGCCTTTGCAATTTTCACACGGGGCTGCACCAGATGCGATATGAGAATCGGAGCGCCTGCTGCAGCGATGCCGCACAGAAAGAACAGGCCTATATACATATAATCAATCAGATCTTTATCGTTCATATGAACCCTGCCCTTGCTTGATTAAAGGATAAAATCATGCCGGATCAAAACGTCAGCGTAATCACTCCCAGCACCGACACAGGTGTACAACCCTGTCTTTGCAAAAATAATGTACTGTTACTGACGCCCCAAAAATTACCTCAATATTTGAACTATAATATATTTAAATTACTTTGACAAGAAGTATGTCATGGAAAATATGCATAATGAAGACCTGGAAGAGACCTATGACCGAAGGCGTGAGAAGGATTGTGTCGAGCAGCTGAAGGTGAGCACTGCCTGAAAAAAAAGGCCGGAATCACGCATGGATGATCCCGGCCTTGCACTATACGCGTACGGCAAAAAATTGAAAATCAGGCCTTGGCCTTCACTGGCTTTTCAGCTTTATCTGTCTTCTTTTCTTTTTTTCCTTCTTTGCTTCTTTCACGGGAGCTGCCGGGCCCTTTTTCTTCTTGGGGCCTTCAGCCGCGGCCTTTGCCGCATTCTCGATTTTCTTTTGATGTGCGCTCTCAACAGTCTTCCTCATTTTGTCAATTGCAGCAACGGCCCTGGCGGTCCGCTTTATCTCAGCCTTCAGATGCATAAGCACCTTGTCCTTCTTCTGCTGGGCATCGGTGGTAAGCCCCTGCTTTTCAAGTTCAGCCTTGCGCGCGGCAAGCCGAACATCAAGCTTCTGCTTCTGCATCTCACGTATTTCTTTAGTATTTGATCCCATTGCTACTCCTTCACTTAAATACTGTTATATAAACGTCGTTATTATTATAGAACCTTTGAATGCCCAAACACACGGGTTTAGCGAGCCCCCTTTTTGGCAAGTTATGGATTTATAGCATAATTTGTGCTAATCACAAATACAATATTACAGGCTGCATACAGGAGATGCTCCGAATGCCTTACTGCCACAACTGCAAAAAACCAATCGACACAGGCGATCGGATAGGGCGCACCGATACCTGCCCGCACTGCAACGGCGATCTGCACTGCTGCCTGAACTGCCGTTTTTACGATTCAGGCTCGCATAATAAATGCCGGGAATCACAGGCTGAGCGCGTCGTTGATAAAGAAAACTCAAATTTCTGCGACTACTTTGCATTCGCAGAACGCGGCGGCAGGCGATGATGCAGGGGTTACTGAAAAGCATAATCCTCTTGACGGGCTTTTTAAAAAATGATCGCAGTATCCCGAACCATGCAATGGCAAAATGCTACCTGTGCACTGGCTCCTGCTCTGCTGTGCTATCCTTCTGACGGCTGCATGCGCAGGTTGCGGCGGAGGGTTTGTCTATCGCCCCGATCCCGAGCCGCGGCAGGAATTCCCGGTTGACATATCAGTAGAGCAGAAAATATATGCTGCCACCGCAAAGAAGGCCCCAAAGGCCGAGCCTGCTGCTGAGCCCGCACAAACAGAAAAGCCAGCCCCGCCAGCCTCCACCGAAGCGGCGGATCATTTCTACAGCGTGCATCTCTTTTCATTTAAGCGGCCCGATTTTGCCCGCAGCGCTGCACAAAAAATAGCAGCGCAAACGGGGCAGCCGGTCTTTGTCAGGGAAACCGATCTGCCCGGCAGTGGAATCTGGCAAAGGGTATATGTCGGCATGTTTCCATCAGAGGCTGCGGCAAAAGCATTTGGCGGGAAAATGAAGTCGGATGGCATCTCGGACTATTTCTGCGTTTACAGGCTTTCTGCTCCCCTTGCCGCAGAACCACGGCAGTAAGGCATCAAAAAGTATGCATTATTCCCACACTATCATCTTTTGCAGCTCAACACAGTACTGTTGACCTGAGCCCTTTGAAGGCAAAGAATCAACCGAGGTGCTTTTTCACCTCAGCTTCAACTTCGCTTCTGATCGCATCGAGCCGCTCGGGCGTGTCTGCCTCAAAGCGCAGCACCAGCACGGGCTGCGTGTTTGAGGCCCGCACCAGCCCCCATCCGCCCGGCATGAGTATGCGGGCGCCGTCGATATCAATAACATCATACTTTTTCCTGAAAATATCTCTGACAGCTTCGATGAGCGGAAATTTTTTCTCATCCGGGCAATCAACCCGAATCTCAGGTGTCGTAAACGTCTGCGGCACATCGGCAAGCAGGCTGCTTGCCGGAGCAGCGGTTTTTGAAAGTATCTCAAGAAGGCGGCATGCCGCATACACGGCATCGTCAAAGCCGAAATAGCGGTGCTCGAAAAACATGTGGCCGCTCATCTCGCCTGCAAGCACGGCGCCCTCTTCCTTCATCTTGGCCTTGATGAGCGAATGGCCCGTCTTCCACATGATGGCCCTGCCGCCGCGCGAGGTGATATCATTGTACAGGCTCTGCGACGCTTTCACCTCGGAGATGATCGTTGCGCCGGGCAGTTCTTTTAAAATTTCGCGGGCGTAAATGATAAGGAGCTGGTCACCCCAAATGATCGTGCCCTGCTCGTCAACCGCTCCGATGCGGTCGCCGTCGCCGTCAAATGCTATGCCGATATCGGCCTTCTCCGACTTCACCGTCGCGATGAGCGTCTGCATAAAGGCCGGCACCGTTGGGTCGGGATGATGGTTGGGGAAGTTGCCGTCCATATCGCAAAAAAGCTCAATAACCTCGCAGCCCATGCGCTTGAACAGCGGCACCCCTGCCATGCCGCCGGTGCCGTTGCCGGCATCGACTACCACCTTCAGCGGCCGGGCTATGCCCACATCGGAGGCGATCCTCTCCCAGTAGGCCGCAAGCACTGACTCATGCCGCAGACTGCCTGCACCCTTTTCAAAGTCACGGCAAGAATAAGATTCTTAAGCTCCTGAATCTCCGCCCCGTGAATGGTTGATGTGCCCCGGCAGATCTTGAACCCGTTGCACTCGGGCGGATTATGGCTGCCCGTAATCATAACGCCGCCGTTCAGTGCCAGGTGAAAAAGCGAAAAATATACAAGCGGCGTATGGCAGACGCCGATATCGACAACATTGATGCCCGTTGCAAGCAGGCCCCGCACGAGGCTGTCGCGCAGACTGTCCGATGACAGGCGGCAGTCTCGGCCAAGCACCAGCTCTGAGGCGCCGCTGCGCAACAGATGCGTGCCCACAGCCCTGCCGAGATTCTCAACGGTTTCGGGCACAAGATCGGTTGCCACTACTCCTCGAATGTCATACTCTCTAAATATCTGCTCGTTCATGAAAAATCCTTTCAGGTTATACGGTCAGAATTGCCTGTACCCGTTCAGAAATATCTTTTAAATCGCGCTCGTCGGGCCGGCCGTTTATGTTGCCGAAACGGCCGCCGGTATTATGCCTCTTAAATTCATCAGTCTTGAAATCGCCGATGAAATACCACTCATCCAGCACCGTTATGCCCAGATGATCAAACAGCTGGCCGCAGAACTTTACCGCCGGCACTGCCTCATTGATGCCCGTATGCACGCCGCCATAGGTGCAGTAGATGACTGCGCGCTTGCCCGCAAGGCGCGGGGAGCAGGGGCGGATAAGGCCTGCCTGCGAGCAGCGCTGCCGGGTAGCGCGAAGAAAATCGAGCATGGGCTTGCCGGGCAGCCACTGGTAGACGCCCGAGCCTAAGAAGAAAAAATCATATGCCAGCATATCAGGCTCAAGCTCTTTTGCCGCCTGCAGCGTATCGACGCTGTGGCCGTGCGTCTCTGCTGTAACATGCTATCTGCCGGGCGATTTTTTCGTATTGCCGGTCTGGCTGTGGTAGAGATTAAGAATGCGCATAGCAATGTCCTAAGTAAGGGCGACCGGCCGGTCGCCCCTGGATTAATCGCCATCATGCATTATTGCTGATTTATAAGGCTTGCCATATAGCCTGCGCCGAAGCCGTTGTCGATGTTCACCACGGCAAGGCCTGAGGCGCAGGAGTTGAGCATGCCAAGCAGCGCCGCCACGCCGCCGAAGCTTGCGCCGTAGCCGGTGCTGGTGGGAACTGCAATGACGGGCCGCGAGACCAGGCCGCCCACCACACTGGGCAAAGCCCCCTCCATGCCCGCTACAACGACTATGACATTTGCCGACATGAGCTTCTCTTTCTCATTCATAAGGCGGTGTATGCCCGCCACGCCCACGTCATACACATGCTCGACCGTGTTGCCCATGATCCGGGCGGTCACAATGGCTTCTTCAGCAACGGGTATATCGGAGGTGCCGGCCGACACGACCAGTATGGAGCCCCGGCCGCGCTGCTCAATGGGGCCGCTTGCCAGTGTCAGCGCCCGGGAGGCTGCGTGGTAGACAGCTTTCGAAAACGCTTTTTTAATAAGCTTTGCCTTTTTCTCATCTATGCGTGTGGCAAGCACATGGGATTTATGAGCTGCCATTTTTTTCATGATCTCGATTATATGCCCGGCAGTTTTGCCTTCGCCAAAAATCACTTCGGGAAATCCTTTGCGAAGGGCGCGGTGATGGTCAATATGGGCAAAGCCCAGGTCTTCAAAGGGCAGTGTCTTGAGGTTCTGCACAGCATCCTCAACCGAGAGGGCCCCTTTCTGAACTTTCTTGAGCAGCTTTTCAATATCCTTTTCGTTCATGGCGTCTCTTTCTGTAAAGCTACTGGCTCGTATATGTGTAACGTTGATGTGTTGGGTTCAGCCCTTATGTACATACTTCATCAGCAAGTATTCAATTTCGACTTCCGCCCCTTGCGGTTGAGTTGCTACGAATAGTCAACGGTATATCCTGAGCCTACAGCCATTATGTCTTATACCTACAGCCTAATAGCCTACAGCCTATTGTATTTCTTTCCTTAAAAATGCCGAAAGCCTGTCTTCCGCAGCCGGAGCCTTTTGCCGCACGCGTCAGTCACCACAAGCCCCGGCCTCTTATCGGTTATCGTGCCGATGCAGGTCATGGGCAGGTCCAGCTTGCGGGCAAGCAGCCGCACTCGTTTTGCATTGCGCAGGGGCGAGGTAAACAGCAGCTCATAATCCTCCCCGCCGCTGAGCGCCGGCAGATATAAATCTTCCGAAAGCTGCGGGCACTCTCTCCTGTATGCCGCAGACAGCGGCAGGCGGTCAAGATAAATCCGGGCCCCGACGCCGCTTTGCTTCATAATATGCCGAAGGTCGCCGGCCAGCCCGTCGCTTATATCCATCATGGCGCTTGCAGCCCTGCTGCAGGCTAAAGCCTGCCCTGCCTCAATACGGGGCTGCGGGTCGATATGCCGTTTCACAAGCCCGTCACGGGGCGAACCCAGCCCCTTTTCAAGCAGCATAAGCCCAAGTGCTGAATCACCCAGCGTGCCGGTCACAAAAATAAGATCGCCGGGCTGAGCGCCATGGCGATACAGAACATGCCGTTTCTGCGCTCTGCCCAGAAGGGTTATGCTGATGACAAGCGAATCCTGCGAGGCCGTCGTATCGCCGCCCGAGAAGCTGCGCTCCAAAGCGCCCCGCCTGTGCGTTCATGCCCCGGTACAGATCGCGGATAAAATTGTACTGCGTGTCCGGGCGGAATTGCTATGGAAACAAAGTAGTACTGAGGTATTCCGCCCATGGCGGCTATGTCGCTTAAATTTACCGCAAGGCACTTTTTGCCCAAAACAAACGGGCTTGAAAATTCTTTTTTGAAATGGATTCCTTCTTTGAGGATATCGGTGGTGATAAGCAGGCAGGCTGTTCTGTCCAGAGAAACGACCGCCGCATCGTCTCCGATGGCTTTCACCACCTGCGGGTCCGATACGGCGGCACTGCGGGCGATCTTTTCGATCAGGCCGAATTCGCCAAGCTTTTTAATCTGCACGTTTCTTCTTTTGAGTGCGCTTTGCGGCCGCGACAGCGGCTTTCTTCGGGCTTGCCTTTTTCTGCGTCTGTGCGGCAGGGCCTTTTTTCATGACTTTTTTTACCAGCGCGACATCAAGAACATCATCCACGGTGTTGACGAAAATAAACTCCATCTTGTTTTTGATGGTCTCGGGCATATCTTCAAGATCCTTGCGGTTGCGCTCGGGAATGATGACTTTGGTGATATTGTGCCGCAGCGCCGCAAGGGCCTTTTCCTTGAGTCCGCCGATGGGCAGCACGCGGCCCCGCAGGGTGATCTCCCCTGTCATGGCAATATCCTTGCTGGTCGGGACCCGGGTGATGGCCGAGATAAGCGCCGTTGCCATGGTAATGCCTGCAGAGGGGCCGTCCTTGGGGATGGCGCCTGCCGGCACGTGGATATGGATATCGTGCTTTTCAAAAAGCGTCGGGCTGATGCCAAGCGCATCGGCCCGCGCGCGGATATAGGAAAGGGCTGCCTGGGCAGATTCCTTCATGACATCCCCCAGCGATCCCGTAAGAACCAGGTTGCCTTTGCCCTTCATGAGAATGGCCTCTATATAGAGCAGCTCTCCGCCCACCTGCGTCCAGGCAAGACCGGTGGCGATGCCGATTTCATTGACCACGCGGTCCTCTTCAGGCAGGCGCTTGGGAACGCCGAGGTATTTGTTTATGGTGCTCTTGGTAATTTTATGCTCGGTTTTATTGCCTTCCGCCACTGCACGGGCCACCTTGCGGCAGACAGTGCCGATTTCACGCTCAAGGTTGCGCAGCCCGGCCTCAGCCGTATATTGATGCACGACAGCAAGAATGGCCTCATCGGAAATCTTTATATACTCCTCCGATATGCCGTTTTCCTCCATCTGCCGGGGGATGAGAAACTGGCGTGTTATTTTGAGCTTTTCCTCGTCGGTGTAGCCCGAAAGCTCGATAATCTCCATGCGGTCCTTGAGCGCCGACATGATGGGCTCAACCATATTGGCCGTGGTGATGAACATGACATTTGAGAGATCGAAATTAATGTTCAAATAATGATCGCTGAAGGCATAGTTCTGCTCGGGGTCGAGCACTTCAAGCAGCGCTGCCGACGGATCGCCGCGAAAGTCGGCGCCGACCTTATCGATCTCATCCATCATGAAAATAGGGTTGTTGGTGCCGGCCTGCTTCAGGCCCTGAATGATGCGGCCGGGCAGTGCGCCGATATAGGTTCTGCGGTGCCCGCGAATTTCCGCCTCGTCGCGTATGCCGCCAAGGGAGATGCGCACAAACTTTCTGCCCAGCGCGCGTGCGATGGATTTTCCGAGAGAGGTTTTCCCCACGCCCGGGGGGCCGGCAAAGCAGATAATCGGGCCCTTCATCTTCTTTTTCAGCTTGCGCACCGACAGGTACTCGAGAATGCGCTCCTTGACCTTTTCAAGATCATAGTGGTCCTCGTCGAGCACTTTTTTGGCCTTGGCAATATCAAGGCAGTCTTTTGTCGATTTGTTCCACGGCAGATCAACCATCCAGTCGAGATAGGTCCTCACGATAGATGCCTCGGCCGAATCGGGGTGCATCTGCTCAAGCCTTGTGAGCTGCTTGCGGGCTTCCTTCTCCGCATCGGGGGGCATTTTTGCCTTCTTGATTTTTTCTGAAAACTCACTAACCTCCTGGGCCTTTTCATCAAGGTCGCCAAGCTCGCCCTTGATGGCCCGAAGCTGCTCGCGCAGAAAATATTCGCGCTGCGTCTTGGACATTTCCTCCTTTGCCTGCGTCTGTATCTTTGCCTGAACCGTGGAAAGCTCGAGCTCCTTTGACAGGTGTTCATTGACCTTGTTGAGGCGCTCCACCGGGTCAAGTATTTCAAGCACCTTCTGCGACTCTTCAATATTGAGGCGCAGATTTGAAGCAACGAGGTCTGCCAGCCTGCCCGGATCATTTACATTCTCGAGCACCTCCATAATTTCCGGAGATACAAGGCCTTTGAGGGACAGTATCTTTTCGCAGTGCTCCTTCACATTGCGCATGAGCGCTTCGATTTCAACGCTGAGATCCGTAAGAATAATCTCCTCGATCTTTTCAATCTCAACCTGAAAGGAGGGGTCCTCCTGCGCATAGCTCTTGATGCGGGCCTTGGAAATTCCCTGCACCAGTATTTTTATCCGGTTGTCGGGCAATTTGAGCTTTTTCATCACCATGGCAACGGTGCCGACCGGATAGATATCCTCGGGACCGGGCTTGTCATTGGCGGGGTCTTTCTGGGTAACCAGCAGTATCAGCCTGTCCTTTTCCATGGCTGTTTCAACCGCCTTTATGGAGGATTCACGCCCCACAAACAGCGGAAGAAACATATAGGGGAAAATCACTATGTCGCGCACCGGAAGCATGGGCAGCGCATCGGGGATCTCAACAGGCTCTTTGTCATTTTGATACATAAGAATATGTCACCTTTACATTAGTAATGTTTGGTTCAAAATCAATATCTGTCAAGCATTTCAAATAGTCTTTTATGTATGTATGCAATCCTTTAGAAAAGAAGCGGGAATTCAGAATAGAAGACACCTGTGCTTCAAGAAATGTACTTGGTTCTTCCAGACAATCAAACACTGAAATGCTGCAGCTATACTATATATGTTTATGCTGTCTTCTGACTCCTGTATTCAGACTTCTGTCTGTTAGATATACCATTTTACAACACCGGTCAAGCAGTCAAAACTCCCCACAGCTTACTGGAAATCTTTGGCTGTTAAAGTAAGCACTCAATCATGCTTAGTCAAAGGGTGATTGCAAAAAAGCATAAACTATTTACAGCCACGCCCAAATCAAGCTTGAATTTTTTTGCGGTTTAGGGTAAAAATAACAAGTTTTTACCTGAAATCAATTTTAAAAACCGGGATGCTCCGCCTTACAGCCGGGAAGCATCAGGTAAGCATGAACAGGGAGACAGGCAATGAAAGTCACCGACGGCGTCTATGCATATCCGTGGACGAACATGATGGAGAACAACTGCAACACCTATGTGCTGCAGGGCGACGGGCTCATTCTTATCGATCCGGGCCTCAAGCGCTATGTGCCGGACATTCTGGCTCAGATGAAGCGCGATGGCCTGAATCCCGACGATATCAAGCTTGTCATGACCACACATTCCCACCCCGACCACCTTGACGGCGTTGCGCATTTTATGGACAGCCCCGTCCAGATGACCATGCATAAGGATGAGGAAAAATTCCTGAAAACTGTCGGCCAGGAATTCTTCAGAATGTTCGGGCTTGAGCTGCCGAAATACCGGATCGATTTTTATACCAAGGAAGGCGATCTGAGCGCGGCGGGCATTAATCTCAAAATCATTCTTGCCCCCGGCCATTCTCCGGGCTCCATCTGCATCTACTGGCCGGAAAAAGAAACGCTCATAACCGGCGATGTGGTCTTCTGCGGCAGCATCGGCAGAACCGATTTCCCCGGAGGCAGCAGCGCTACGCTTAAAAAAAGCATAGAGGCTATTTCGCAGCTCGATACCGCCTATCTGCTGCCCGGCCACAATGAAATTATTGAAGGCAAAAAAGAAATAAAAAGCAATTTCGAGTTCATCAAGCGTTCATTCTTTTCATTCCTCTAACAGGTTATTGGAAAAGTCATGAAATGCAGGCTGTTCAAAAATGCTCAGATGCAAGGCGCGCGAAATCAAGTGAAATGAGGCGTACTTGGCCGTACGCCGCAGTGAAGCGTGATGAGCGCAACGCAGCAGATGAACGTTTTTCAACAGCTTGCTAGGGCAATCCGCCAGCGTAGCTCAGTGGTAGAGCAGCTGATTCGTAATCAGCAGGTCGTCAGTTCAATCCTGACCGCTGGCTTCAGTAAAATCAGGCACTCAGGGCAAAGCCACATTGCCACTGAGTGCCTTTTTTGCTTTTTCTAATCAACATGCCTTAACGCTTCAAAACAGCCCCCTTTACCCAGGAAGAGGAAAGACGTTGTGCTTCTGCAATCTCAGATTCCGTCATCTCTCTTTTAAAATAATTACGGAGATCAGCAATTCTCTTATCTTGCCTATCGGCCACTGAAAGATTAAACCACGCATAGGCAAGCACTGAATCTTTCGGCACAGCATCTCCTATTGCGTAATATATGGCAAGGGTACTTTGCGCACTTGAGTATCCCTGCGCTGCTGCCTTTTTATACCATTCGACAGCTTTTTTCATATCCTTTGGGAGCCCTAAGCCTTGAGCATAAGAGGAGGCAAGATTACATTGCGCACGTACATCTCCCTGGCCTGCCGCCTTCTGGTACCATTCGGCCGCCTTTTTCATATCTTTTTGAACCCCGCTGCCATTCTTATAACAATCAGCAAGGCTGTTCTGCGCACCTGCAACTCCCTGATCTGCCGCCTTCTGGTACCATTCGAAAGCCTTGTTCATATCCCTGGGAACCCCGCTGCCATTCTTATAACAATCAGCAAGGCTGTTCTGCGCACCTGCAACTCCCTGATCTGCCGCCTTCTGGTACCATTCGGCCGCCTTGTTCATATCCCTGGGAACCCCGCTGCCATTCTTATAACAATCAGCAAGGCTGTTCTGCGCACCTGCAACTCCCTGGTCTGCCGCCTTCTGGTACCATTCGGCCGCCTTGTTCATATCCCTGGGAACCCCGCTGCCATTCTTATAACAATCAGCAAGGCTGTTCTGCGCACCTGCAACTCCCTGGTCTGCCGCCTTCTGGTACCATTCGGCCGCCTTGTTCATATCCCTGGAAACCCCGCTGCCATTCTTATAACAATCAGCAAGGCTATACTGCGCACCTGCAACTCCCTGGTCTGCCGCCTTCTGGTATAACTCAATGGCCCTGGCCATGTCCCTGGCAACGCCATCACCATTAGCATAACAAAGACCAAGACTATACTGCGCACCTGCAACTCCCTGGTCTGCCGCCTTCTGGTATAACTCAATGGCCCTGGCCATGTCCCTGGCAACGCCATCACCATTAGCATAACAAAGACCAAGACTATACTGCGCAGCAGCAACTCCCTGGTCTGCCGCCTTCTGGTATAACTCAATGGCCCTGGCCATGTCCCTGGCAACGCCATCACCATTAGCATAACAAAGACCAAGACTATACTGCGCAGCAGCAACTCCCTGGTCTGCCGCCTTCTGGTATAACTCAATGGCCCTGGCCATGTCCCTGGCAACGCCATCACCATTAGCATAACAAAGACCAAGACTATACTGCGCTCCTGCATCCCCCTGGTCTACGGCTTTCTGATATAACTTAATGGCCTGAGGCATCTCCTTGGGAACGCCATCGCTGTACTTACAAATAGAAAGAATATACCGCGCATCACTATTTCCCTGATCTGCGGCTTTTTGATATAACTCAATAGCCCTGGCCATGTCCTTGGCAACGCCATCACCATTAGCATAACAAAGACCAAGACTATACTGCGCAGCAGCATTTCCCTGGTCTGCGGCTTTTTGAAACCATTCCAAAGCTTTATTTATATCCTGGGCTACACCCTCACCATTGTAATATGCGCCACCGAGCAGGTATTGTGCATCAGCATTACCCGCAGCAGCCTTTTTTTGCAGCCCGGTAAATTTAGCTACCTCTGCAGACTGTGCCGTATCTTTCTTCTCAGATGCAGTGGCGGGTTCGACGCATGGGGATATTAGTATCGCGAACAGGATTAAAATAAAAAAAATCATCCGATACAGACTAATGCACATCGATATCTCCTTAATAAAACACTGTAGCAACCCCTGATACAATTACTCGATCATTGCTACTCGCAGACTTCCTGCCATTCGTACCGTCTTGTTCCGGAATTATAGACCTGTTTCATATCACAGGCCTCAGCCCCAATTGGCAGAACGCGTGGCGAACTGATTGGCTTAATAGATGAAGGGAGTAGAGGGCACATGCGTGATGAGCAGCCTGGCAGCATGTCAAGACTAATAGTGCTTGTGTTTGAAAGTTGTGTGTTCATTTCTATCTCTTAGCCTCACGCAAAGGTCAGCGCCGCTGCAAGCAGCCGGGTTTCAGGCTCAGAACAATGAGACTGTGAGTATCTCACACAACAAAAAAGCGCACCAATGGCGTCTACGATCACAGTGCATGTATGTGCTGTATTGTTCATGCGGATACCCCGCGTGTGGAAAGCCGGCACAGATCAATTCGAAATAGTACTATTGCAAACAAAAGAGGCTGTCAATCGGATTTAAAGGACGAGTCCGTAATTTTATATGAGCAGAGTATAAGCCCACAGGGCCCGCTAACGTTTCACTTCCACAAAAAGCACGCCCGGCTTCATCGATTTGTGCATTTGGCATTTCGGGCACTGATCGGGCGGAGTGTCGCCGGTATGGATATAGCCGCAGGTTGTACATCTCCATTTTTTCATATCAATTTCCTTTCTGTGTGATGAAGTGCAGTGGCCCGCCTGCAAAGCCGGGCAGGCTTCTCAAGCCGTTTAAATTTTGTATAGATAAATATAGTATTTGTCAATACAATGCGCTACGTACTTCGTTAGGTCTTCAGACTGAAAGAGACACCATGGAATACGGCCTGCTGCTTGATATTATTTACATATTATCTGTTTCAGCCGCTGCGCTGTTCCTGTGCA
The DNA here is from genome assembly GCA_963718965.1 of uncultured delta proteobacterium. Taxonomy (GTDB): domain Bacteria; phylum Desulfobacterota; class WTBG01; order CAIYCZ01; family CAIRTM01; genus CAIWCT01. The sequence continues at coordinate 32,489 of CAVRBJ010000031.1, forward strand.
ATCGCGCCCGCATACCCGCCATTGTCGGCTTTCTGCTCGCGGGCATACTGGTGGGGCCAGCAGGGTTCCACATCGTGCATGCCGTGCATGAGGTCGACCGTCTGGCCGAGATCGGCGTAGTGCTGCTCATGTTCACCATCGGCATCGAATTCAGCATCGAGAGCCTGCTCAAGATAAAAAAAGCTGCTTCTTCTTGGCGGCATTGTCCAGTCTGCGGCGACATTCGCACTGGTCTGCGGCAGTATGCTGCTGGCCGGCCTGCACGGGCCTGCTGCGGTCTTTGCGGGCATGATAGTCACCCTGAGCAGTACGGCCATCGTGATGCGCTCTTTGCAGAACCGCGGCGAAACCGATACGCCCCATGGCCGCACGGCCCTGGGCATACTCATCTTTCAGGATCTGCTGGCCATTCCCATGATGCTTGCCGTGCCGCTTCTGTCGGGCTCTGCCGATCTGAAGCTCGGCGTGGTGCTTCCCTTTCTGCTGAAAGCAGCTGCTTTTCTCTGTGCCGTCATCGTGTCGGCCAGGTGGATACTGCCCGGCATGCTGCACCAGATAGGCCGAACGCGCGACCCCGATCTGTTCATGATCGCCGTCATTCTTCTTGGCTTCGGCATTGCCTATGCAAGCTACAGCATCGGCCTGTCGCTGGCGCTGGGCGCCTTTCTTGCCGGACTCATACTTTCCGAATCCCCGTACGGCCAGCGGGCACTGGGCAATATTCTGCCCCTGCGGGACATGTTTATGAGCTTTTTCTTTGTGTCAATCGGCATGATGCTGTCTCCTGCGACAATCATTGCCAGCCCCGGCCTTGTGTTCGGCGGCACGGTGCTGCTGATCGCGCTGAAATGCGCCATAGTGGCCGGCACAGCCCTGCTGCTGGGGCTGCCCCTGCGCTCGGCCCTTATCTGCGGCCTGGCTCTCGCACAGGTGGGAGAATTCAGCTTCGTCATAGCCAAACGCCGGGCTCAAGGCCGGATTTTTCCTTGCAGGACATTTTCAGCTGTTCCTTGCTGCCTCCATTTTTTCCATGATGGCCACGCCGCTGCTCATCATGATCGCCCCCCGCTTTGCAGAGATATTCCTGAAATTCCCCCTCCCCGGCCGCCTGAAATTCGGCACCTATTCCGACGAGCCCAGGCCGCAGCTGCATGACCACCTGGTCATCATCGGCTTCGGCCTCAACGGGCGGCATATGGCCGATGCTGCGCTGGCCGCCCACATTCCTCATGTCATCATCGACGCCAATCCCGACACGGTGCGTCTGGAGCAGGCGGAAGGCAGGATCATCTACTACGGCGATGCAGCCTGCGAACCGATTCTGATACATGCAGGCATTCCCGATGCCCGCATTGCTGTTATCGCCATATCGGACCCCGTCGGCACAAACCGCGTTGTCGAGCAGATACGGCTTCTAAACCCTGCCATACATATCATTGCCCGCGTCAGGTACATCGTGCATGCCGAAAGGCTTTTATCCCTGGGCGCCAATGAAATCATCCCTGAGGAATACGAATCTTCAATTGAGCTTTTCACCAGAGTGCTGCACAAGTACCTTGTTCCAAAAGATACCGTTGAAGACATGATCGCCCGGATTCGGGCCGACGGCTACCAGATGCTGCGCTCACCCAATCCGGTAAAAACAGGGCTTCAGGACCTCGCAGCAACTCTTTCAGGCATGGAAATCCGCAGCATGCGCGTGCAGCACAGTTCCAACGCTGTCGGCCACAGCCTGGCAGAGCTCAACCTCCGGAAGGAGTACGGCATTACGGTTCTTGTAATCAGCCGCACGGGGCAGAAAGTGACGCTGCCTGACGGGGATGAACGGTTTCAGGAAGGCGATACGGTGGTGCTGCTGGGGCTGCCGGAGCTTTTGCTGTTTGCCGACAATATTTTCAACCCCCGATAGAAAAGCCGGTTGCGGCCGGCGGCAGCACAGAGCGCCCCTGCCTCTTTGAAATCCATCCACCAGGCAGATGAGCAGCACGGCACTGAGGCACGGTATAATTTTCGGATAAAAAAGCACCTGTTCACAACAAAAATGAATTTTGAAAATTTCGCATAAAAAGATTGACTCTGTATGAACAAAAACAATAAAATCGACACGCGTATACAAACGGCGAGAGTACCTGCTGCGCAGCCAGGCTGGAAAAATTTTGCATGCTGTAAAAAAAACATCCTCATGCAGGCCTTCACCTCCTGTACGTTCAGCTGGACAGGAGCCGAAAACTATCTTGTCAGCTACAGCAGGTTCGGCTGACACGGGTACCCGAACCAGAAGCAGGCACGTATTTAAACCAGGGGGATTTGCACAATGAAACTTCCTTCACTCCCTTTCTTTCGCAAAAAAGATCCCAAAAAAGAGTTTGAACGAAAAATGGCGCATTGCCGCAGGGAAGCGGAAGAAAATCCGCATGACCTTCGCCTGATGACAAAAATCGCCGAACTGTATCTTGAAAACGGTGATACGGAAAACGCCATACAAGAATATCTGAATGTTGCCAGGGCGTATCAAAGCATTCGCAAAAACAGCATTGTTGTGGGGATATTCCGGCATATTCTGACCCTGGACCCATCGCTGGCCGATGTCTATTACATGCTCGTCGATGAATTGATGAAAGATCAGCTTTCGGGAGACGCTGTTGAGGCGATGGTGAAACTCGCCATATACTATTATGATAATGACCTGCATTTTGAAGCTGCCCAGGCGATAAAAAAAATAAAGGCCATAGATCCCGACAACAAATTTTACAGTTCCAAAGTCGAAAAGTTCTTCACCGACCGCAACCTTGATCCCGAAGCCGTTGAGAAGATAGGCCCCAGGACCAAGTGGTCCCTTGTTGCCGCTGCACGTGCAACCCCCGACGATGTTGAGGCGGGGCCCCCTGAAGAAGGATTCTTCAACCTCGAACAGATGCTTGACGAATCAACCATTTCAGACTTCATCTCGTCCATGCCTGAGGGGGACGACGTGGATGTGTCGACACATCCTGTTGCCCCCAAACAGGTCTTTGATGAGCTGAAAAAATTCGTCGATGGCGATGAAAATCAAAACAGCCCTGAATTTCATTACAACCTGGCTCTGGCCTACCTGCGCCATGAAGATTATGAAAACGCCCACGATGAGTTTCTCGTCGCGCTGTACGGCATACCCGATAAGATTGACTGCTACACGCAGCTTGTTCACTGCTGCAGGGAGCTGCGCTGGATTGATGTGGCAATGGATTATATTAAAAAGGCCCAAAAGCTGCCGAAGCTGACCGACAGGGACACCATGGGCCTCAACTACATGATGGGGCTGCTGTTCAAGGACACCGGTGACAGAAAAGGCGCGCTGAAACTATTTAAAAAAATTTATGACAAAGACAAAAACTTCAAATCCGTTGGCAAGGAAATCAGAGAGCTTGAGCGAGAAGACTGACGCGTGCCCGCGTGTCAGTGCAAATAAACATTGCTTTACTGCAGATATGCGCTACAATAGGCAAATCAAAGTCTTGACAGTCGGCAGCAGACCTATTAAACACTGAAAAAACGAACAAACCCTTCACCGATTGCCATCTCGATTTTGCCCGCGAGCATGATCACACGTACCGGCATATAGTGTTATGTCGGGCACACTTGCAATCCTCTGATTTTTTTGCGCACCATGCTCCGGCGCCTGAATAGCTGAATATGAAAGTTTCCCCATACAGCCTGTGTTGCAAACCGCTGAGAACAAACTTCAGCGGAATGACTGTCGGCGGCTGACGGCAGAGCCCCATGCACAGAACAACACGCAACAGCGAACCTCAATGCTTCGGCTGAAACGCCGGATATCCCGGCCAAAATGCCTGCAGTTAAAGGAGTACAAGTATAATGACCACCACAGTTACCGGCGTTTTAAAGCTCGGTAGAAAAGGGGGCGGCGTGCTGCGCGATCCCTCGTTCTCTTTCCGCAAACAGCCTCATGAAACTGAAGTGCCCGCTGGCCTCATTCGGGAGCATCGCCTTGTTGAGGGCGCTACAATCACCGGACCTGCTCAACAGGGCCGCCAGGGACGTTTTCTGGCATCAGTGGAAATGATATGCGGCGCTGCGCCGGAAACCTTTCTTCACCGGCGCCCCTATACGGCCCTGACAGCCATCGATCCGTGTGAGCGGTTTCATCTGGCCGTTTCGGGCGACCCGGGCATGCGGATTGTCGATCTTATAGCGCCTATCGGCAAAGGTACGCGGGGCATGATTGTGTCTCCGCCCAAAGCCGGAAAAACCATGCTTCTTGAGCAGATAGCAAATGCAATACACGCAGGGGAGCCCGAGACCAGAATTATAGTGCTTCTCATTGATGAACGGCCTGAAGAGGTCACCTACTTCCGCCGCGCCGTGCAGGCAGAGGTGCTGGCCAGCAGCAATGATCAGAGCGTGCAGGAGCATATTGAGCTGGTTGAACTGACACTGGCCCACATACGCACCGAAATCGAATGCGGCCATGATGTTGTGGTGCTTGTCGACAGCCTCACGCGCATGGGCAGAGCCTTCAACCAAAGGGGGCAGGGCGTCGGCAGAACCCTGTCAGGAGGGCTGGATGCCGGGGCGCTTGAACTTCCGCGGCGATTCTTCGGCCTTGCGCGCAACATTGAAGACGGCGGCTCGGTAACCATCATTGCCACAGCCCTTGTGGATACCGGTTCCCGCATGGATCAATTGATTTTTGAAGAATTCAAGGGAACAGGCAACAGCGAAATCGTCCTTGATCGGTCTCTTGCGGAAGCCCATGTCTTTCCGGCCATCAATATTCGGGCAAGCGGCACACGCAAGGAAGAGCGGCTCTATAGCCCGCAGGAAAACCGGCATCTTACCAGCCTGCGACGGATGCTTGCAGACAAAAAGCCCAAGGAAGCCATGGAAGCGCTTCTCAAGCTCATCGCCAAATACCCGGACAATGAAAAACTGCTGATGAGCCTTGCCCCTGCCGGCTAAAATCCATGGGGCGAAAAAATTAGAAGCCGGAATCCAGGAGTCAGAATCCGAAATTCGGAATTCAGGAGTCGCTAGGTACGGAAAGAAGTTTGGTGTCATGAGTTCGGAGTACGGAAATTCAAGATTAAAAAAATGCATATAGCGGCAGCTTTCAGACCTGCCCGGCGTTCGGAACCTCTGTGTCTTCTATTCTGAATTCCGGCTTCTGACTTCTTCTCTAAAAGCCCTCCTGCAAAGCAAAAAGCTCCGTATAAAGCGCAGCCGACGGACTAATTTGCCTGTATTTTAAAAAAATTGTTATAAAAAAAGCTGCTGCGATACCATAAGGAGTTTCTATGTCAAGCGAACCGGAAATACAATCAAGTTTTCAGGATTTCAACCTCAGCAAACCGGTGATGAAAGCCGTTGCTGATGCGGGCTATGAAACGCCCACACCCATACAGTCACTGATTATTCCCCATGTGCTGGCAGGCCGCGATGTCATGGGACAGGCACAGACAGGCACGGGCAAGACCGCTGCCTTTGCCCTGCCCCTGCTGTCGCGCATCGATGTATCCAGAATAGAGCCGCAGGTGCTGGTGCTGACCCCCACGCGGGAGCTGACGATTCAGGTTGCCGAGGCCTTTCAGACCTATGCAGCCCACATGAAGGGCTTCCACGTTCTGCCCGTGTATGGCGGGCAGGGCTATGAGCTGCAGCTCCGTCCGCTCAAACGCGGCGTGCATGTTGTGGTCGGTACGCCGGGCCGCGTGATGGACCATATACGCCGCGAGACCCTGAACCTGAAGGGCCTGACCTGTCTTGTCCTTGATGAAGCCGACGAAATGCTGCGCATGGGCTTTATCGACGATGTTGAGTGGATCATGGAGCATACGCCGCCCAAACGGCAGATAGCCCTGTTTTCGGCCACCATACCTGCTGCCATTCGCCGCATTGCGCAAAAGCATCTCAATGAACCGCTGCAGATAACCACAAAAGTGCGCACCACGACCGCAGATACAATCCGCCACCGCTACTGGATGGTCAGCGGCATCCATAAACTCGATGCTCTGACGCGCATACTGGAGTCGGAGACCTTTGACGGCATCATTGTTTTTGTGCGGACAAAAAGCAGCACGGCAGAGCTTTCAGAAAGGCTCCAGGCCCGCGGCTATTCCGCGGCGCCGCTCTGCGGCGATATTTCCCAGAGCACGCGGGAAAAAACCATAGCGCAGCTGAAAGCGGGAAAACTTGATATCCTGGTTGCCACGGATGTGGCGGCCCGAGGACTCGACGTTGACCGGATCAGCCATGTTATCAATTACGATATTCCCTATGATACCGAATCCTATGTCCACCGCGTCGGGCGCACGGGCCGGGCCGGGCGCACGGGTGATGCCATTCTGTTTGTGGCGCCCCGCGAGAGGCATATGCTGGGAGCCATAGAGAAGGCCACGCGGCAGAAGATCGACCTGATGCAGCTGCCCTCGACGGAACTTATCAACAACAAGCGCATAGCCCGCTTCAAACAGCGCATTACCGATACGCTGTCAACAAATGATCTGGGCTTTTTTACGCAACTGATAGCCAACTACCGCCAGGAGCATAATGTGCCCGAGCTTGATATTGCCGCAGCCCTGGCAAAACTGCTCCAGGGTGATGAGCCTCTTTTATTAACGGAAAGAAAAATGCACGACAACATCCGTCCGGCCGACAAGCCCCGGCAGGCGCACGACGACTCCAGGCCCAGGCGTAGCATGCCGACTGACAGGCCGCCCCGGCAGGCGCACGACGACTCCAGGCCCAAACGCGCCATGCCTGCTGACAGCCCCCGGCAGGCGCACGATGACACCAGACCCAGGCGCACCATACCGGAAGCAGCCACGGAAAAGGGCATGGAGAGGTTTCGTATTGCCGTCGGGCGCATGCACGGCGTGAAGCCCGCCAATATTGTCGGCGCCATTGCCAATGAAGCAGGCCTTGAAAGCAGGCATATCGGCAGAATTGATATTTATGATGATTTCAGCACGGTTGACCTGCCTGAAGGCATGCCGAAAAATATTTTTAATTCTCTGAAAAAGGTATGGGTGGCTGGTCAGGAATTAAAAATTGCCAAGCTGGGCAGCCCCGAAAAACAGCCCTCCGCTCACACAACACAAAAGGCTGTGCCTGCGGAAAAAAAAGACAGGAAGCATGCACGGAAGTTTGATGAGTAATGCTCCCCGCCTCCAGGCCGGAGCATCCCGGCAGATACAATTGCTTGCGCCCTGAAAGGGCGTAAAAATATTTCACGAGACACCTCTGTCGCCTGCCGAACATACAAAAGGGGTTGCACTCAAAAAATTACAAAGGAGTCACTGGTATGAATGATAAGGATTTTTCAGAAGTGCTGGCATGCTTTAAAGAAGCCGGACAGATCAAAGCCGAAAGCAACGAGCCTGTCAGAGTTTTTAAAATCGACCCGGCCCCTATCAAGCCGGCTCGCACAAAAATTCAACCTGCGCAGGGCCACGCAGGTTGCGCCGAAGCAGTAAAAGCCAAAGCCTCCGGCAAAAAACTCACGCCGCTTAAAGCGCGTTAAAAAGCCCCCCGGTCTTTAAAAAATCGGGTTAGGTTCTCATTGACAAGTGCGCGGTGCGCACACTGCCGGTTCGGCGCTCTCTGTGTCTCAGGTGAGGCGGACTGTGAAGAACCTACTCCTGCAAAAGCAGCTCGACAAGCTGCACAGCGGCCTGCACACCTGCATCATCAAGCCTGCCAGCATGCGCAAAACGCACCAGTCCTTTTTTATCAACAATAGCTATAGTGCTCTGGTCATCCGTCATTTTAAAATCGCGAAACATGGCGCCGTCGGAGTCGGTATAGATGATGAGGTTTTCTTTTTTTGAAACAGCGGCAACGCGGTTTGCGCAGATTGAGCGTGCAAAGCCGAAAAAGGAAAAGCAGTTGATGACCGGCACGATAGCCGGGCCAGAGCTGTCGGCCTGGCGCCAGCGCCGCAGAACGGCCTGCTTAAACGGGCGGTTCACCTCGGCAGTGCCTTTTGTTTCATAGGTGATTATGGCGACGCGGCCTTCGATATCCCTGGATGATAGAGTGCTCTTTTCAGCCTGCACGGTAAACGGCGGCATTTTATCGCCGGGCTGCAGAGCAAAAGCGGCAGTGTGCGCTAAAAAGAGAAACAGGGCCGCGGCGCACACAATGCCCGTCCCTGCATAGTGATACTGTTGATGCCTGCTGTTCATGACAGGGGTTTTTTCGACGTAAGCGTCGTTGGCTCAACAAACGGCACACCATGTTTTTTACTGAGCAGGTTAGAGGAAATTCGAGCCGATTCGTATATAGTGGGCAGGCCGCTGCCGGGATGCGTGCCGCCGCCGGTAAGGAAGCAGTTATCAAACTCCTCAAACCGGTTGCGGGGCCGGAAATAGAGCATCTGGCTCCAGTTATGCTTCAGATTAAATGTTGCGCCGACGCACACATTATAATCGTTCTCCCAGTCGGCAGGCGTAATCATCTTTTCCACCTCTATGTGCCGCCTGATATCTTTCAGCTCCGTCCTTTTCTCAATCCGGTCAAGCAGCCTGTTTCTGAACGAGGCTTTTTCAGCCTCCCAGTTGATGCCGCCCCGGTTATTGGGAGCGGGCACAAGAACGTACAGAGCTGATTTGCCCTCCGGGGCAAGGGTCGGGTCGGTGACTGAAGCGTTCTGAATATAAAAAGAAAAATCCTTTGAAAGGATGCGGCGTATGAAAATATCGTCGACATTGGTCTTGTAGTCATCGGCGAAAAAAACATTGTGATGCGGAATATCATACACCTTGTCAAGGCCAAGGTAGAGCATGAATGTGGAGCAGGAAAACTCCATGCTGTCGATACGCTGGCGCGAGTACTTGCGCAGGTCTGCGGGGCCGAAAAGCTCCTTCATGGCATAGCCGAAATCGGCATTGATAATAAACTCATCTGCCGTGTGGGTCTCGCCGTTTTCAAGCTCAATGCCCGTAATGGTGCGGTTTTTCACAATGAACCGCTTGACCGGCGCATTCTTCACCACCCTGCCGCCTTCCTCTTCAATAATTTTTTCCATGGCATGGGATATTGCGTTTAAGCCTCCCTGAACATGATAAATGCCGTATTTATGCTCAACCAGAGGAATAATGGTAAAAAAGGCCGGACACTGCCAGGCTGACATGCCGAGATATTTCGCCTGGAACGTGAACGCAAGGCGAAGGCTGTCGTGGACAAAATAATCGCCGAGCTTGTCAAACATCGTGCTGCCCACAGCAAGCCAGGGCACGGCGCGCAGCAGCTTTACATCAATAAAGTCGGTAAGTCTCGAATAGGGTTTCTGTATGCACGGGAACAGCTTTTCAAAGCGCGTGAGCTCTTCCTGCATAAAAATATCATAGCCGTCAGAGCTGCCGGGAAACACCGAAGCCAGCTCTTCCTTCATCTGCCGCCTGTCGCCTGTCATCATCAGCTCGAAGTTGCTGAACTTGAGCCGGTACATGGGGTCGAGCCTGGTAACCGTCATATAGTCTTCAGGCTTTCTGCCCGTCTCTTCAAACATCTCCCGCAGGATAAAGTTCATCATGAGAAATGTTGGGCCCGTGTCAAAGGTGAAGCCGTCAAGCCTGATCGGAGCATTCCGGCCGCCCACATCGGCTGCCTTCTCAAACACGGTGACCTTAAAGCCCCGGTGCGCCAGAAGCATGGCACTGGTGAGCCCTCCTGGCCCTGCCCCGACGATAATGACCTCTTTAGCTTTCATGGATGGTCTCCTGTTTTGTTATTATATCTGTAATTGCTTAGGACTCAGTGTTTAGGGTTCAGGAGTGCTCGCGCTTTGATGGTTAAAAGTTCTGCCCTGAACCCTTAAGCCCTGCTACCTGAATAGTGTATTTATATCTTTAAAAAAAAAAAAACAACTGTCAAATCTGGTGCGTTGAATAATGTCCTGAGACATGTTACACACAAAGCATGACTTCACCCTTTCGCTTCGGGCTGTGCTGCCTGTTTAAAAATGAGCCGATTACGTTCAGACGAACAACGGCAGCATTCCTGCTGAAAAAGCAGCGCTGCGAGCAGCAAAGCATTCTTGCCGCACTCTGCCTGCACAATGCCCGCTCTCTTCTGGCTGCGCTCACCTATTGCCGCGATCATGGCATCGGCTGCTTTCGCATCAACAGCCAGATACTGCCATTAAAGACGCATCCTGAACTGGGGTATGCCGTCAGCGACCTGCCCGGAGGCAGCCATATTATAGAGAATTTCATGGCATGCGGCGCATTCTCCAGGCGCCATGATCTGCGCACCTCCTTGCACCCCGATCAGTTTATCGTGCTCTCATCTCCTGATCCGGGCATTGTGCAGCGCTCGGTTGCCGAGCTTGTGTATCAGGCGGAAGTTGCAGGCTGGGTACATGCCGATGTCATAAACCTGCATGGCGGCGGCGCCTACGGCGATAAAAAGACCGCCCTGCAGCGTCTGGTGCGCGTCATCCGCAGCCTTCCGAAAAATGTCCGGTCCAGGCTCACGCTTGAAAATGACGACCGTGTTTACACGCCAGCTGACCTGCTGCCGGTCTGCCATGCCACGGGCGTGCCCCTTGTGTACGATGTGCATCACCATCGCTGCCTGCCCGACGGCCTGAGCATTGAACAAGCCACGCAGGAGGCCCTTGCCACCTGGAAACGCGAGCCCCTGTTCCACCTCTCAAGCCCGCTTGGCGGCTGGAGTTCCGGCACACCGCGCAGCCATGATGATTTTATCGACCCTGCCGATATACCGGACTGCTGGCGGGGGTTGCAGGTAACGGTCGAGGTGGAGGCAAAGGCAAAAGAGCTGGCAGTACAACAACTCATGCGGCATGTGACAAAAAAGCCATTAGGCAGCCGACGGCAGATAACCAAATAAACAACCAATACAGGGCTGTTGACAACAGCCCCCGCGTCGGCTATCGTCATGCCATGCTGAATCTGAACCACGAACTGACATCTTTGGAGCAGGCGGGGCTGTACCGCAGGATGGTAAGCCTTGCCTCTGCATCGGGCCCGCGCGTCACCATTGACGGCAGGCAGGTTCTGCTGCTTGCTTCAAACGATTACCTCGGCCTTGCAGCGCATCCGCGCATGAAGGCCCGGGCGCAGGAGGCGACCGCGCGCTGGGGAACAGGGTCAGGGGCTTCCCGTTTAATCAGCGGCAACACGACCCTTTTGGATGAGCTTGAGGCGGCCCTTGCCCGGTTCAAAGAAACCGAAGCTGCCCTTGTGTTCAATACCGGGTATATGGCAAATACGGGTCTCTTGCAGGCTCTGGCCGGGCCCGAGGATGTGATCTTCAGCGATGAGCTGAACCATGCCAGCATTATCGACGGCTGCCGCCTGAGCCGTGCCCGCATCGAAGTATATCCTCACCGCGATACGCAAGCACTTGAAGGGCTTCTCAAACAATGCGGTCAGGCCCGCAGGCGCATCATCGTTACCGACGGCGTCTTCAGCATGGATGGCGATCTTGCGCCCCTGCCCGACCTTGCGGCGCTCAGCAGCAGGTATGACGGAGCCCTCATCGTTGATGATGCCCACGGCACCGGCGCCCTGGGCCCGACGGGCCGCGGCACGCTTGAACATTTCGGGCTTGCGGGCCGGCCCGATATCATCGTCATGGCAACCCTTGGCAAAGCCCTGGGCAGCTTCGGCGCCTGCATTGCGGGCTCCCGCGATCTGCGGGAATACCTGATCAACCGGGCACGAAGCTTCATCTTCACCACTGCCCTCCCGCCGGCGGCCGTGGCAGCAGCTCTTGAAGCGCTGCTGATTCTGGATGATGCGCCTGAGCTGCGAAATCAGCTTGCGTACAATGCCGAGTTCATGCGCGCAGGACTCAAGGCCCTTGGATTCAACACCCTTGACAGCAGTACGCATATCATGCCGCTGCTGATCGGCGACCCGAAAAAGGCTGTTGCTATGGCGCGCAGCCTTTTTGAAGAAGGCATCTTGATTCAGGCAATCAGGCCGCCAACTGTGCCCCAGGGTTCATCGCGCTTGCGCATTACGGTCATGGCCACCCACACGCGGCAGGATCTGGCCTGGGCTCTCGATATACTTGCGGAAACGGGTAAAGAACTCAATATATTATAGGCTTTCAAGCCGGCAGGTTTACTGGCCGGCACGCAGTTGTATGGATCAAGCGAAAACACTGCACTATCAAATATTTGGTCAGGGAAATCCACTTCTCCTGGTGCATGGCTGGGCCATGCACGGCGGAGTCTTTGCGGAACTGGCGGAAGAATTGTCCGGCTCCAATCAGATAATTGCGATCGACCTGCGCGGCCACGGCGCATCGCAGCCGCGACCCCGGCTCCTGCACCTTCGATACATGTGCCAATGATATAATCGATCTGCTGCGATGCCTCTCTCCCGGTCCCGTCACCGCCGTCGGCTGGTCCATGGGAGTCTCAATTCTGCTGAAAGCTGTTGAAATGGCGCCCCGGCTTTTTGACCGCCTGGTTTTCATAAGCGGCAATCCATCACTGGTGAGCAGGCCTGACTATACCTGCGGCATCCCCGAGATAACCGTGCGGCGCCTGTATCGGCAGATTGAGCGCTCATACCCCGAAGGATTAAAAAATTTTTACAGCCTGCTGCTGACACCCCATGAGCAGGAATTATTCGGTAATGATGTGCGCTACGCAGCTATGACCGACACGTCCCGCGCACCGGCCAAAGATGCCGCCCTTGCCTTGCTTGCCTGCCTCATGCAGGAGGACCTGCGGCCCGCCCTTTCGCACATCTGTGTGCCCGCGCTCATACTGCACGGCGATGAGGACGGCATCTGCAACCCCGCAGGGGCTGCCTTCATGCACAGCCATATCCCCGGCTCGGAGCTTGTATTGTTACCTCAGACCGGACATGTGCCGTTTCTCACCCGCAGCACGGAGGTTATCGACCACCTGCACCTTTTTCTGAAAAATTCGCCATGACGACCATTGACAAGCCCTTTGTAAAAAAATCATTCAACGCAAGCGCCTGCACCTATGACCACTATGCGGGCCTGCAGGGGGCCATGGGAGCGCGGCTGCTTGCGCTTGCCGACCTGCCGGCCGGGACCGCAGCGCGCATGCTCGACATAGGCATGGGCACAGGCAACCTGACGGCGCAGCTCATGGCTGCATATCCGTCTGCGCAGGTGCACGGCTGCGATATCGCCTTCAATATGATCGCCCATGCCAGGGGCAAGCTGGCGCACGCACCCCTGCTCTTCCCTGTTGCCGATGCCGAACAGCTGCCCTATGCAAGCTCGGCGTTTGATCTGGTTGCTTCCAATTTTGCCTATCAGTGGTTGGATCAGTGGCGCGATGCGCTGGATGAGGTCATGCGCGTGCTGCGACCGGGGGGTCTTTTTATCTTTTCGGCTTTCGGCGCCAATACCTTTTGCGAACTTCGGCAGGCATTCACCCGGGCATGCGGGGAAACAGGCTATGGTCTGGGAGAGGCCCTTGCTCTGCCCATCGGTGAAGAGCGCATGCGCTGCGACATGGCAGATGCCGGCTTTTCACAAGTCTCCGGCATAACCTGCTGCGTTCCGGCAGTCTATGCATCGGTCAACGAGCTTGTGCGGGCCATCAAGGGAATGGGCGCGCGCAATGCATCGACCCACCGCAACCGCAGCACCGGCGTGCGCAGGGTATGGCGCCGCATGATAGAGCTCTACGAGCAGGAATTCGGCACCCCGGAGGGCGTTCCTGCCACCTTTGAAATCATCATGGCACGGGGCAAAAAACCTGTTGATTCCCCCTTCGAAGCTGCGGAAGGAAAGAACTCATAAGACACTCTGGACAGCGCCACACAATAAGGGAGGCGTTCATAGATCAAAATCCCCGCTAACTCCCCCTTTACTAAAGGGAAGGGCTTTTTTTGGCTAAACAAATGACGGACACATGGCGGGTGGTATATACTGCTCGCGAGGAAGGAGAACGCGTCATGACAAAAGGAAAGAAATACAATCGAGAATTTCAGTTACAGGTATGTCGGCTGGTAGTTGAGCAGGGGTATTCGCTTTAAGGAAGCATCTGAGAGACTTGGGCCGTGCACATGGACGATCAGGGAGTGGATTAAGAAATACCGGACCAGAGGTGAATTGCCCGGAGCAGATCAGGTGGTGCCGGAAGCCGAAGAGTTGAAGCGGCTGCGTAAAGAAAATAAACAGTTGCAGCTGGAGAATGAGATATTAAAAAAAGCGGCGGCGTACTTTGCCAAAGACAGCCTGTAAGGTACGCCTGGATACGGGACCATGCAGTGGTATATCCCAAGGCTGTTATGTTTCGGGCATTGCAGGTTTCAGCAGGTGGTTATTATGCCTGGGCAGAACGTAAGCCTTCAAAGCGGCATATGCGGCAAGCCAGCTTGGCCGAGTCAGTAAAGAAGTTTCATGCCCGCAGTCGGGCAGGTTTATGGCTACCGCAAGGTTCATGAAGACCTCATACAGGAAGAAGGCCATAGCTGTAGTGCGGAGCTGGTGCGTCGAGTAATGCGCAAAAATGGGCTTAAATCAAAGGTTAAGGGTAAGTTTATTACAACTACTGATTCTGCGCATGCCTATGTGGTTGCACCGAACAGACTGGCACGGGATTTCAGTGCCAGCACGCAGAATCAGAAATGGGTGGGCGATATTACCCATATACGAACTCAGGAAGACTGGTTGTACCTGTGCGTTGTGCAGGACCTGTATTCTCGTCGCATTGTTGGTTGGGCAATGTCAGATACCATAAACAGTGCCCTTGTCTGTGCCGCATTCAAAATGGCCCTGCAGCAGCGCAGACCGGGGCCGGGATTGCTTTTTCATAGTGATCGAGGGGTGCAGTATGCAGCCGATGAGTATCAGGAATTGCTACGCAGGAATACAACCATGTGTAGTATGAGTCGTAAGGGAAATTGTTGGGATAATGCCTGTGCTGAGAATTTCTTCAGCAGGCTAAAATGTGAACACATTCAAGACCGGATATATACAACCCGTGATGAAGCTCGTCTGGATCTATTCTGGTATATTGAGGTGTTTTATAACAGAAGCAGGCCTTCCCCCTTTTTTAAAGGGGTGTATTGAGGGGGATTTTAACTGGCCCCTCTTTTTTGTGAAGCTGTACCCATTGGCATAATTTATGCCATTCCCCAAAGACCAAACTTAAATAAATATTCTCAGACCTGTTGTAATTTTCTAATTATGAGCTATATAGGAAATAGAGGGAAGGAGGTGGGTTAAGCTCAGCAAACTTGAGCAATCGTCAGAAACGATTTGAAGTCGTATTTGATGCGACAGACCCACCAACCAGAGGTAAAACGTAATCGACAGTTAACCTTAACCGAGTAGTGAGTGTTTTAAGTCTAAACAATTCATAAGGACTTACACCCCCTCCTCCTTCCTTCTTTTAAACAGACAGATATCCTGTCTGGGGTGTTCGATAAGCGTTAAGATGGGCAAAATCCTTTGTTAAATAAAATGCCCTTTGGTCACGATGACCTTTTATAGGGCGAAGCCTTCGGGCTAGTTGAGTAACGGGTTTTTTGCCAAATAACGCACCGGCACTATCAGACTTTCGACAAACGCCCGCCATATTATATGGCGGGCGTTTGTTTGTTTTTACACCTTCATACCGCTTGTGCTGCTTCTGCCTGGAAAACCATATTTCTCAGCTGCAATAAAAAGAATCATTATCATCTGTTTAACTGTCAGCACCTCACGCATTCATGCCATGCTTGCGCGCGTAGATAAAAAACTCGCGGTTACCCTTTGCTCCGCAAATGGGCGATTCAACAATGCCGCTCACAAAAAGCCCTGCGCTGCGCATGGCCAGGGCGACGCTGCGCAGCGCTTCCTGATAATGTTTTTCGTCGCGCACAATGCCTCCCTGTGCAGCTGCCCCGCGACGGGCTTCAAACTGCGGCTTCACCAGACAGAGCAGTTCTCCTGCCGGCACGAGCAGCCTGAGCACAGGCTCCAGCAGACGCCTCAGCGAGGTAAAAGATGCGTCAATGACGGCCAGGTCGGCAGGAGGGTCAAGATCTGCCGGCTGCAGCTTTGTGATATTGGTGCGGTCAAGCCGCACCACGCGGCTATCCTGCTGGAGCTGCCAGGCAAGCTGGCCATAGCCGACGTCGACGGCGTACACCCGGGCAGCGCCGCGCTGCAGCAGGCAGTCGGTAAAGCCTCCGGTCGAGGCGCCCACATCAAGGGCCACCCTCCCCGCTACAGGTATCTGAAACAGTTCAAGGGGTTTTTCCAGTTTAAGTCCGCCGCGGCTCACATACGGGCATGATTCATCGCGCAGGCGGATACGGGCATCAGGAGGGATAAGGGCGCCGGGTTTATCAGCCAGGTGATCATCGACAATCACCAGACCTGCCATAATGAGGCTGCGAGCCCTGTCAAGCCCAGCGGCAAGGCCTTGGGCAACGACAAGGCTGTCAAGGCGCTCTTTTTTATGGCCGGCCATCTGCAAGCGTTCTTTTAACAGTAGCTGCAATACCCTGGGCATCGAGACTGTATTTTGCCCGGAGCTGCTTTTGCGAGCCCTGCTCGACAAACCGGTCGGGAATGCCGATGCGGCACACGCGAGCCACACATTCCTGCTCCTGCAGGGCCTCGATCACTGCTGAACCAAAACCGCCCTGCAGGGCGTTCTCCTCGACTGTTACGAGTACCTTAACGGATCCGGCAAAGGTCTTAAGCATGTCCGACATCAAGGGGCTTGATGAAGCGGGCATTGACCACGGCGCAGGAAATGCCCTCCTGCTGCAGCATCTCTGCCGCTTCAAGAGCCGGATGCACGGTGCTGCCGATGGCAAACACCGCGGCATCGATGCCGTCCTTAAGCACCTGCGCCCTGCCCAGCGGCAAGCTCTGCAGCTCTGCGTCAAGGGGCACCCCTGCGCCGGCGCCGCGCGGATAGCGTATGGCAACGGGGCAGTCAAGACCAAAAGCTGTATAGAGCATATGCTGCAGCTCATTCTCATCTGCAGGGGCCATGAAGACCAGGTTCGGCAGCAAACGCAGATAGGAGATATCAAAAAGGCCGTGATGCGTTGGCCCGTCTTCTCCGACGATCCCCGCCCGGTCGAGCATAAACACGACCGGCAGTTTCTGCATGCAGACATCGTGCAGCACCTGATCATAGCATCGCTGCAGGAATGTGGAGTAGATGGCTGCCACGGGCCGCAGCCCTTCGGCTGCCATGCCGGCGGCAAACGTGATGGCATGCTGCTCGGCTATGCCCACATCGTAAAAGCGGTCGGGGAACTGCTGCTGAAATTTTTCAAGGCCCGTGCCGCTGGTCATGCCCGCGGTGATGGCCACGACCTTCGGATTGTCTGCTGCTATACGGACAAGGGCATCACCAAACACTTTTGTATAGGAAGGCGCCCCGCTGCTCTGCACCTGCTTGCCGGTTTCCCGGTCAAATGAGCCGATGCCGTGAAAAGCCGTCGGGTCGTCCTCGGCAGGCTTGTAGCCCTTGCCCTTGCGCGTAATCACATGCAGCAGTATCGGGCCCTTAAGATTTTTAATATTGCGCAGATCGTCAACGAGCAGATCTATGCGGTGGCCGAGCACCGGGCCGATATAGACAAATCCGAGCTCCTCAAAGATCTGGCCCGGCACAAAAATACTCTTAAAAAACCCTTCCGACTGGCGGGCAATGCGCGATACCGACTCGCCGATCCCAGGGATTTTTTCAAGCACGGAACTTACCTTATCGCGGAACCGGTTATACGCCTGGCCGGAAATGATGCGCGACAGCGATGATGAAAGCGCGCCCACGTTGGGAGATATGGACATTTCGTTATCGTTCAGGATAACGATCAAATCGCGCTTGATATGGCCGGCATGATTGAGCGCTTCAAAGGCCATGCCTGCCGCAAGGGCGCCGTCGCCGATGACGGCTATGGCCTTGCAGTCCTGGCCCTTAAGCCTGCACGACTCGGCCATCCCGAGGGCTGCAGAAATGGAGGTGCTGCTGTGCCCAACGTTGAAGGCATCATAGGGGCTCTCTTCGCGCTTGGGGAATCCGCTCAGGCCCCCCATCTGCCGCAGCGCCGGAAAAGCCTCGCGACGGCCGGTGATAATTTTGTGGGCATAGGCCTGATGACCCACATCCCATACGATTTTGTCTCGGGGCGTATTGAAAACATAGTGCAGCGCAATGGTGAGCTCAACGACGCCAAGGCTCGGCGCCAGATGGCCGCCGGTTTTTGAAACGGTATCAATCATAAACTCGCGTATCTCTGCTGCAAGGCCGGGAAGCTCCTTGAGGCTCAGCCTGCGCAGATCCTCAGGGCTATTGATCTTTGGTAGCAGTTTTTCCATGTGCAGTTTTTCCATGTGCAGTCTTTCCCGGTTTCAATTCTGCCGCTCTACAATGAAGCGCGCAATATGGCGCAGCGGCCCGGCCGTATCATCAAAAGATGCAAGCGCCCCTATCGAGGCAGCGTAATAATGCTGCTGCATGCGCCGCGCCTCATCCATGCCCAGCAGGCCCGGATACGTGGCCTTTCCGGCCTGCGCATCCTTGCCAGCGGTCTTGCCGAGCTGCCCGGTCGTGCTTACCACATCAAGAATATCATCGGTGATCTGAAACGCAAGGCCGATGGACTGCCCGTAGCAGGCAAGGCCTCGCTGCTGTGCCTGCGCAGCGCCGCCAAGGATCGCGCCCAGCATGACCGACGGCATGTATGAGTTTGCCTGTTTTATGCGCGTGGATATAGTCGAGCGTTTCCCGGAGTACGGGCTTTCCTTCCGACTCTATATCAACCGCCTGCCCGCCGATGACGCCGCGGGAGCCGCAGGCGCCGGCAAGCAGCCGCACGGCATCCACAATCCGGTCGGCAGTATGACGGCCTGACCGCGCGGCGGCTACAAGCAGCTCGAAGGCTGCGGTCTGCAGAGCATCACCCGCAAGGATCGCAACTGCCTCGCCGAACACTTTATGGCTTGTCGGCATGCCGCGCCGGAAATCGTCATTGTCCATGGCGGGCAGGTCATCATGAATCAGTGTATAGGTATGTATGAGCTCAAGGCTGCATGCCTCGTCAAGCACTGTTTCAGGCCCGGCGCCAACTGCTTCAGCAGCGGCCATGGCAAGAATAGGCCGAAGGCGCTTGCCGCCGGCAAAAATGCTGTAGCGCATGGCCTTGTGCAGAGCGGGCGGCTGTGCATCTGCCGGCGGCAGCAGCCGTTCAAGGGCCGCGTCAACAAGGCGCCTGCGCTCTTCGAGATAAGCCTTGATGTCACACGCGCTCACTGGTCCTGCGCCTCGTCAAAGGGCCGGGTGACAAGATTACCCTGCTCATCCTTCAGAAGAACATCGACGCGCTTTTCAACCTCGTCGAGCCTCTGAGAGCAGAAGCGCGAGAGCTTTATGCCGTCCTCAAACAGGGCAACAGCCTCTTCAAGGGGCACGTCGGGGTCTTCGAGGCGCTGCACAACTTTTTCAAGCTCGCCCAGTGTGTCTTCAAATCTTTTCTTGGCCATAGCATTTCCCCAAACGTGATAGATTTTTTACTTTACTATCTTTTCAACGATACAGTCAACAACTCCCTTGCCCAGAGTCACCTGCAGTGCAGCGCCGGGCGCCACATCGCCTGAGCTGCGCACAATCTGCAGCGAAGGCAGCACCCGCGTAATGCTGTAGCCCCGGGCAAGAATGGCCGCAGGGTTGAAAGCGCTCAGCTGGGCGACAAAGGTCTGCAGGGCTGAGCTTTTGCGCTGCCTGACAGCAGCCATGCCTGCGGCGAGCCGTTGTTCGAAAAAAGACAGCCTGAGCCTGTGTGCTGCAATACGGCCGGCCGGCGATTGGGCGGCAATAATGCGGCAGGCGCTGGTTATCGCAAAGCGGCGGCGAATTATAAGTCGCGGCACAGCTGTTGCCATGCGGCACTGCAGATCATCAAGGCGCAGCTGCAGATCGGCAATACGCCGGGCCGGGTGCCGCAGCCGCGAGCAGGCATGGTTAATGCGAGACAAAATTCTCTCGCGCTGTTTGCCCCAACCCTCCTTAAGCCGCAGCTCATACTGCGACAGCAGCTGCACGAGCTCACGCTTCTCCCGCATGACAAGCTCAGCCGCTGCCGAAGGCGTAGGTGCCCGCAGGTCTGCAACACAATCGGCTATGGTCACGTCGATTTCATGGCCCACGGCAGACACAACGGGAATAGCCGATGCGGCAATCGACCGCGCAACGATTTCGGTATTAAAAGCCCAGAGATCCTCAAGAGAGCCGCCGCCGCGGCCGACGATAATGACATCGGCAAGATTGTTCCGATTGACCGTGGCTATGCCCAGGGCGATTTCACCAGGAGCCTCATCGCCCTGCACCTTCACGGGCACGACAAGAATGGCCACATTCGGGAACCGGCGATGCATAACGCGTATGATATCCCGCACGGCAGCTCCCGTGGCAGAGGTTATCACAGCAACCCGGGCAGGCAAAAAGGGCAGCGGCTTTTTGCGGCCGGCCTCAAACAGGCCCTCCTGCTGGAGCTTATGCTTCAGCTGCTCAAAAGCCAGCTGCAGGTCCCCGACACCCTTTGGCTCCAGCATCTCTGCAATAAGCTGGTACTCGCCCCGCTGCTCGTAGACATTGATGCGGCCTCGGCAGATGACTTTCAGACCGTCCTCCGGCGCGAACCTCAACAGCCGTGCCTGCATGCGGAACATGACTGCCCGCAGCTGAGCGCCCTCATCCTTGAGCGTAAAGTAGCAATGGCCCGAAGAAGGCACCCGCAGGTTGGAAATCTCTCCCTCGACCCACACGTCAGGGTAGGCGCTTTCAAGCGTTTCGCGGATATGCCGTGTCAGCTCGGTAATGGTGAAGACGAATCGGTTGGCCATTTTTCTGTTTTCCACCAGTTCCTGTACGTGTTCCTAATAGGCTTTATATATGGTAAAGGTAATTTAGAAAAGAAGTCAGAATTCAGGAGAGAAGGCACAGAGGCTTCAAGGGCTTTACTTTTTTATTTCTTCCAGTCAATCAACACCTGAAACGCTCCCGCTGTTTTTTTCATACTGCATTCCAAATTCTGGATTCTGAATTCCGGCTCCTGACTTCTGTTTTTTTAAGTACCATGCCTGCGGCCTTGCGGCAAACAAAAATTGTTAAACAGCCGCTAACAGGCTATACTGACCCTCATACGTGCTCACATTCTTTTCAGGTATAGGCCGTCATGAAAAAGGAACTGCCGTTTGATTTTGTTTCAATCGAAGAAGGATTCGATCTCCGGCAGGAAGCGGGAGCAGCGCAGGCCATACTGGTCATAGCTCCTCATCCCGACGACGATGTTATCGGCATGGGGGGCACCATGCGGTTGCTTGCAGATGAAGGCAAAAAAGTTTTTACCGTCTATGTTACCCACGGCGGTTCGGCCCCATCGCCAGCATGCGCCTCTGCTGCCGTGCGCCGCAGCGAGGCTCTTGCAGCGCTGAAAATTATCAGGTCAACCGGCGCATTTTTTCTCAGCCATGCAGGCAGCGGTCTTGCGGGCGGCGCTGCGGCAAGGGCTGCCCGGCAGCTCCGCAGAATTATCAACCTGCTGACACCCGTTGAAATCTATATGCCGTCGCCTTTTGAGCGCCACCCGACACACCGCCGGGTTACCCGGATCACGCTGCAGGCCCTCAAAAACCCGGCGCCCCCTGCCCCGCGAATCTGGGGCTATTCGGTTTGGGGCGGCATCTACGGCCTGCCCGGAACAAAAGTGGTGGATATTTCGCAAACGGTGCGCGCCAAAAAAAAGGCCGTGCGGCAGCATGCAAGCCAGACAGCATGCAAACCCTATGAAACCGGAATACTGGGCAGAAATGCCTATGAGGGAATTTTTGCGCAAACCCATGCGAAACACCATATGGCATGGGCTGAAACATTTATCGACATGGCAATGCTGCAGGCATGGGCGGGAACGGACATCCTCATCCGGGCCATAGCCCGACATCAGGAATCCTGCCGCTAAATAATTCCTGAGCGAAAAATCATTTTTTTTTGTAGGTTGGGTTAAGCCCGGAATAAACCGTTGGGTTTCGTACCTCCACCCAACTTACAGAAGAATAGATGCTTGCGAAAAAGAACATGCCTAAGGGCGAACCCAACATACTTATGGTGCAAGGTTTTCGTTCAGCCCGGTTGGCCAGTGGCATGGCTACGTCTGATTCTCTGTAGAATTTTGCCTGTCTTTCATGCGGTATTTCAATTTGGCAAGCTCGTTCTTGTGGCAGTCCGGACACAGGCCATGAGTAAAGTCAACATCCCAGTGATCCTTAAAATAACTTTCCAGCCGCAGCCAGGACTCCGTATCATCGCGCACTTTCTTGCACACGGAACAAATGGGAATCAACTGCCGAAGCTCTGCTATTTCACTGATGTCCTCAACCACCAGCAGCACCAGCGACTTCTCCTTATAGATAAAGGGCGAAGCGCTTATAAGCGCATATATTTCAATCGTAGCGCCGTTGCTTATGATCTCCAGCCGTGTGCGGCTCCGCACAACGCGGTTTCCCCGGAATGCCTCCGCAACGGCATTTCTGATAACACAGTTCCGGCAGAACTCAGCCCGACCACACCCTTCCGGCACATCTGCGGAATGCAGGCAGTGCAGTACCTGGCCTGCACGTTTTTTGAGAACAGTTGCGCTCTTTGCTCCCAGCAGATTTTCTGCCGCAGCATTGCATTCATATATCCTCACATCGTCATCGACGATAAAGATCAGCGAAGGCAGCGCGTCAAACACTGCCCGGTACATATCAAGACCCCGTATCTCGTCCATACTCATCCCTGTATCTCAGAATTACTCGATGCCGACTTAAAGTTTATCGCGGCACAAGAGCTATGGCTTCGGCAGCACAGGCCGCTCGGCACAGGCCGCAGCCATAGCATTTTTCTCTGTCAATGACAGCACGAAAATTTCCCGCATCCTGCGTATCGCTTATTGCCTCAAACTGGCATTTTTCACGGCACTGCCCGCACCCGGTGCAGGCTTTTTCATCAACCGCTGCGACAAACTCGGCCCGGGCCATGGTATCGACTTTAATGCCGGAAAGCGTTTTCATGGCAATGCAGTCCTGCAGGGTGCAATTGCAGATGGCCCCGATAAACGGCGTCATCATGGTCCAGATGGTATGGACAGCGCCCTTTTCCTCCAGATGCTCCATCTGGCGGATCGCGTCTTCCCGCGCAACGGTTTCAAGCCCTTCATCAGAGGCTTTTCCGAAATAGCTCATGTCGAGGTCTTTATACCAGGCATCAGGGGAAAAGCTCACGCCGTAGCAGCAGCGCGCTTCGGTGCGGCTGATCGTCCACCGGCAGGCGCACGGCATGCGCACAATCGTGTCAGCCTTCATCACAAGCTCGCGGATTTCCTCAATGGGCAGAACCTGGCCGTAATGTTCGCGCTTTGCCTGCTCTTCCATGCCTTTTTTGATGGCATCAGGAAGCCTGCCCCGCCGCTGAAAGAGCGTTTCAAGCCTGCCGAGCGTGGCAAACCCGTCTTTGATTGTCTCGTCAAGAAACTGCGCAATATAGTTGCGGCGCTGAATATCAGAGGCCAGATCCTGCGAATAATTTTTCGCATTCTTGTACCAGACCTTGCCGTCGCCATGCTGTGAGCAGAATTCGCACATAGAGTATCCTTTCAAATTACAGGAGCTACTTCCTCCATAATCACTTAATCTAGTACCATAAAAAGCAAACATTATAAAGAATACCTTTTCTCCTCTTAAAAATCATTGGCGGCATACAAGAAGTGCTGCGGACATGAGCAAGGGATTCCCGGCCTCCCCTCTCACACTTGGGTGTCACCACAGTAAAACAAACACCGCGCGTCTCGGCCGAGAATAATCACACCGTAAAGAAACACTTGAAAGGAACTCTCCGGGCAGTATAGTTATATAATTTACTTGTGGCATATTCGCGGCACCCTATGAGTTGACAAAAATCCATGAGCGATAAAATCAGCATCCGCGGCGCATGCCAGAACAATCTGAAAAACCTCGACCTTGATATCGAGCTGGGGAAAATCACGGTTGTGACGGGCGTGTCGGGCTCGGGCAAATCAAGCCTGGCCTTCGACACGGTCTATGCCGAAGGCCAGCGCCGGTATATCGAAAGCTTTTCAGCCTATGCCCGCCAGTTCATGGACCGCATGGACAAGCCGGCCGTCGACTCCATCGAGGGCATTCTTCCTGCCATTGCCATAAACCAGACCAATACCATAAAAACTTCGCGCTCAACGCTGGGGACGCTCACCGAAATCACCGACTACATGAAGCTGCTCTTTCCCCGGCTTGCCCGCCTGTACTGCCGGGGCTGCGGCCGCGTTGTTGAAAAAGACTCGGCCGAGTCGATCTGCCGGGTGCTCATGGCAGACCATGCTGATTCAAACTGCACCATCACCTTTCCCTTCACTGTTCCCTCTGCATCGGTTGTGCCTCTGCAGGAGGTTGAGGCAGGGCTTCGCGCCCAGGGGTTTTACCGGATTTTTGAGCCGGAGTATGGCGCAGGAAATAACGGCTGAACTGCTGGCGCAGCCATGCAGAAGGCACGGTCAATATCCTTGCAGACCGGGTGACGATTGCGCCTCGCAATAAAAAGCGCCTTGCCGATTCTCTTGAAACCACGTTGAAATTCGGCAAGGGGCAGGCCTCTGTCTTTCTTGCTGGAGGCTGAGGCTCTACCGCTGAAATTCAGCACCGACCTGCACTGCCCCCACTGCGACATACAGTACCGCATGCCCTCCCCCGGCCTTTTTTCCTTCAACAGCCCGCTGGGCGCCTGCGACCTGTGCAAGGGTTTCGGCCGCACAATCGAGGTTGATCTTGATGCGGTGGTGCCCGATACATCACTATCCCTGAAAGACGACGCGATCAAGCCCTGGTCAACGCCGTCATACCGCGAAGCCTATCATGATCTTTTGCGCTTTTGCCGCAAGCAGGGCATTCCCGCAGACCAGCCCTACCGCGAACTCAACCGACGAGCAGCGCTCAGCCATTGTCAATGGCAGCGATGATTTCTACGGCATCATGGGCTTTTTCAAGTGGCTTGAAACGCGGACCTATAAAATGCACATACGGGTGCTGCTTTCAAAATACCGCGCCTACACCCTGTGCTCAGCCTGCGGAGGCACACGCTTCAAGGACGAGACCCTGCTGTATAAAATCGGCGACGCCTCCATTGCCGATGTCTGCAGCATGCCCATCTCGGACTGTCTCAAATTTTTCCGAGCGCTCCAGGCCCAGCCCTGTGCGGATACGACCGTCACGGTGCTGCTGCAGGAAATAGCCTCGCGCCTCTCCTACCTTGAGCGCGTGGGGCTGGGGTATCTCACCCTTGACCGCCAGTCGCGCACGCTCTCGGGCGGCGAGGTGGAGCGGGCCAGCCTCACCACAGCCCTGGGCTCATGCCTTGTCAATACGCTCTATGTGCTGGATGAGCCGAGCATCGGCCTGCACCCGCGCGATACGCGCATGCTGATCGAAATTCTGCAAGGGCTGCGGGACATGGGCAATACGCTGATGATCGTGGAGCATGATCACGATATTATCTCCCACAGCGATACGGTCATCGACATGGGGCCGGCCTCGGGAGAACGGGGCGGCAGTATCGTTTTTACGGGAACACCAGCCGGGCTTCTGAAAAGCACGGCATCACTTACCGGACAATACATGTCAGGGGCGCTTGCCATCAGGCCACCCCGCCTGCGGCGCAAGCCCGCACCCGACTGCCGCCTGCAGGTTCGCGGCGCGGCCACGCATAATCTCAAATCACTTGATATCACCATTCCCCTTGGCCTGCTTGTCTGCATAACCGGAGTTTCGGGCTCGGGCAAATCAACCCTTCTTGAGGAGGTGCTGCACAAAACCCTGTCTGAGGCGCGATAAAAAATCCGGCCTCTGTTTCTTTGAGGGAAAAAACGCTCCCGAGAACGTTATTCTTATGGATCAGGGCCCTATCGGCAGAACCCCGCGTTCAAATCCGGTCACCTACATGAAGGCTTTTGAGGCCATACGGGCCCTGTTTGCCCAGACCGATGCCGCACGCGAGCGGGGCTATACGGCTTCAACATTTTCTTTCAACAGCCAGGGCGGCCGGTGCCAGCAGTGCCAGGGCGACGGCTATGAGATGGTTGAGATGCAGTTTCTGGCGGATGTGTATGTGACCTGTCCGGCATGCCGCGGCAGGCGCTACAGCCCAGAGGTGCTCGAAGTCACCTGGCAGGGCAAAACCATTCATGATGTGCTGGAGATGACCGTTGCCGAAGGCTGCGCTTTTTTTGCCGATACGCCCAAAGTCACCGCCCCCCTGCGCATTCTCGACATGGTGGGCCTTGGGTATCTGCGGCTCGGGCAGCCCGCCAATACGCTTTCGGGCGGCGAGTCGCAGAGGCTGAAACTGGCATCATTTATCAGGCTGGGCAGCCAGGGCCGCACGCTTTTTCTTTTTGACGAGCCCACTACAGGGCTGCACTATGACGATATTGCAAAACTGCTGCAGGCCTTTGACTACCTTGTGCGGCAGGGCCATTCCATTATCGTCGTTGAGCATAATCTCGATGTGATCAAATGCGCAGATCACCTGCTTGACCTCGGCCCGGAAGGCGGCCAGGCTGGCGGCAGCCTGGTGGCGCAGGGTACGCCGGATGAAATCATGGCTGCAGGGGATTCATACACTGGCCGCTTTTTAAAAGAATATGTTCTCACGGCAACCGCTGTGCAGCGCAGCAGAAAAAACAGCCGCCGCAGAATGGTGCCAGCTGCATTGCTATCGAAGGGGCACGCGAACACAATCTCAAAAACCTGTCCCTCACGCTGCCGCTCGGCCAGATGGTTGTGATCACGGGCCTTTCAGGCTCAGGAAAATCAACACTGGCATTCGACATTCTGTTTGCCGAGGGCCAGCGCCGATTTCTTGAAACACTGTCGCCCTATGCCCGCCAGTATATCACCCAGCTCGCGCGTCCCGATGTGGATTCCATACGGGGGCTGCCGCCAACGGTGGCCATCGAGCAAATGCTCTCGCGTGGCGGCCGCAACTCCACCGTTGCCACCGCCACGGAAATCTATCACTATCTGCGCCTGCTGTTTGCCAAGGCGGGGCAGCAGCACTGCCCCGGCTGCGGCAGGCCCCTTGCCGCGCAAAGCCCCCAGGACATCTGCCGTGACATCGCCCGCAGCTTCGGCAGCCGCCAGGTGCTGCTGCTTGCCCCGCAGGTACGAGGCCGCAAGGGATTTCATAAAGACGTCATACAGCGGGCGCGCCTTGAAGGCTGCAGCCGCATCCGCATTGACGGCGCAGTTGTTGAGGCAGACAACATTTTCGCTGTCAAGCGCTATCATGAGCACAAGATCGATTTCATCACCGCTGAATGTTCGCCCGCAGCTCTCAGCGCCCCGCGCCTGCAGGATATGGTCAACCGTGCTCTCGGGCTGGGCAGAGGGCGAGATGATGGTGCTGTCGCAGCAGGGAGATGAAAAATTCTTCAGCATCAAAGCATCGTGCCCGGAATGCCGCATCAGCATGGAAGAGCCTGACCCCCGCCTGTTCTCGTTCAATAGCCCGTCGGGCGCATGCCCCCGCTGCGAAGGGCTGGGAGCGGTTACAGCGCTGTCGGCCGAGCTGATGATCGCCGACCGCAACAAGTCGATCCATGCCGGAGCAATACCTGCTCTTATTGCGCAGCAGGTGCCCCAGGCGCTGAAAAAACGCATCGTCGGCCGCATTGAGCGCAGCCTCGGCATAGCACCGGTTGAGCCGCTTGCCAGTCTGACGCCTGCAAAATACAAGGCGCTGCTGCATGGCTCAAAATCATTCCCCGGCCTTGCAGGGCTGTTTGAGTCTTCGAAAGCCGATGACGAATCGCAGCTGCAGGATTATCTGACACAGTTTCATATTGAGTCGAGCTGCCCCGACTGCAATGGTACGCGCCTGAATCAGGCCGCCCGCTCCGTGCTCATCAAGGGCAAATCAATTGCCGAGCTTGCTGCCATGACAGCCCCGGGCTTGCTGGCATTCCTGAAAACGCTTTCGTTTTCGGGAAAACACCGGGCCATTGCCCGGCCCATACTGCAGGAGCTCCTCCCGAAGCTTCAGCTGCTGGACAAGGCAGGGCTCTCCTATCTCAGCCTTGACCGCAGTGCCGACACGCTTTCGGGGGGCGAGGCCCAGCGCATGCGCCTTGCGGCGCAGGTGGCATCAAACCTGCGGGGCGTTGCCTATGTGCTGGATGAGCCCACCATCGGCCTGCACCCCCATGACAGCAAAAAGCTCATCCGCATCATCCGGGATTTGCAGCAGAAGGGCAATAGCGTCATCATCGTTGAGCATGATGAAGAAATGATACGCAGCGCCGACTATATTGTCGATCTCGGACCCGGCGGCGGCATGCATGGCGGCTCTGTGGTGGCTGCGGGAACACTGCCCGAAATACTTAAAAATCCCGCCTCAATCACCGGGGCCTGGCTTTCTGAAACAGCCCGGCGCGCAGACGCCCGCCCGTCACGGCCCCTTGCGGGCTGCAGCCATATGACCCTGGCGGGCGCCCGGGAGCACAATCTGCAGGAGCTTACCGTCGCCATCCCGCTGGGACGGCTTACGGTGGTAACCGGCATTTCCGGGTCCGGAAAAACGACCCTTGTGCGCGAGACTCTCTACAAAGGTCTGCGCAAAAAGCTCGGCCAGTATTTCGGCTCTACCGGCAGCCACCGGAATATTACAGGCGCTGAGCAGGTCAGGCGCGTCGTTGAAATCGACCAGTCTCCCATAGGTAAAACGCCGCGCTCGGTGCCGGCAACGTATGTAGGTTTCTACGATGACATCCGCAAGCTCTACGCTCTTGTGCCAGATGCGCGCATGCGCGGCTACGCTGCAAGCAGGTTTTCCTTCAATGTCAGCGGAGGGCGTTGCGAAAAATGCTCAGGCCAGGGCAAGCTCCGCATTGCCATGAACTTCCTGCCGGACATGTATGTGGATTGCGACGAGTGCCGCGGCAACCGCTTCAACGATGAAACCGTTCAGATTCTTCTCAAGGAAAAAAATATCTCCCAGGTTCTATCTATGACCGTTGAGGAGGGCTGCGATTTTTTCACCGGATTCTCCGCCATACACCGGCCTCTGGATATACTGCAGCGCATGGGGCTGGGGTATCTGAGGCTCGGGCAGCCAAGCCCCACGCTCTCCGGAGGCGAGGCGCAGCGCATCAAGATAGCAGCCGAGCTGTGCAAAAACGACCAGGGCGCAACGCTCTATATTCTTGATGAGCCCACCACGGGCCTGCACCCCGCAGATATTGAAAAACTCATGAGCGTGCTGCAGGAGCTGGTCGATCTGGGCAATACCATGGTCATTATTGAGCACAACCTCGAGGTAATCGATCAGGCCGACACCATCATCGACCTTGGCCCGGGAGGCGGCACAGACGGCGGCAGAATAGTGGCCGCAGGCCCGCCCCATGAAGTTGCAAACGGAGATTTCCGCGAATCACTCACGGCACAGTATCTGCGCGAGCATCGCAGGCACCGCGCATGCCCATGACCGCATATGCCCGTGCGGATGCAGCAGCTGTATGCCGGGGCAGATGTACGCCGCGGCTCACGGCGCCTGAATTTTCTCTGCCCTCTCCTCAAACATACGGGCAGCGTCATCGCCCCCCCCCTCGCCATGCGTCAATCAAAACACCTTTTTATGAAATTGTCATCAGCCATGTTACCGTCGCATGCCTGAAACCGGTCTGCTCTTGCATTTCCAGTTTTATCATGCCATATTTTAAATAATGAAAACGTATAAAACAAACATAGTATTAGTATCTAATAATTATTTTTAAAAATAGCCTTTTAAACAATCCACGATCTCATTTGGTGGATACATACAGATGCCTTTAAACAATCAAAAATCTTTCGTCAGTCCTTTCTGGTCCGGCTTTATCAGCAGCGCCGCCCGCACCTGTCGTGCAAGGGATTTTTACTTCCTGCTCTCGGTTCTCATCTACATCATCATTTTTATTATCCTGTACAAATGGAAAAATTTCGGCATGGGCGGCGCTTTCGCCATCATACCGGTTATCACTGCGGCATGGGTGTATGGAGCCGCAGCCGGATCTGCTGCCGGGCTGCTGTCCCTTGCAGCAACTATTGTCATATGCCAAATCCTTGGCATTGACTGGTACGTGAGAATAATTAAATCCGGGGGAGGCCTTGCGAGCACAATAATTTTTATCATTATCGGCATTGTTATCGGCCGTATCAGCGATTTGAGCCGCAGACTCAAAAAAGAGCTCGCTCACAAAAAGCAGATCGAGCACGAGCTTGAGGGTAACCGGCAGTCGCTTGAAAAACTGGTTGAGGAAAAGACCGTGTGGCTGTCGGCTGCCCTGCAGCAACTGACGGCAAGCAACAAAGAGCTTGCAGCAAGTGAAAAGAGGCTGCGCGCGGTTTTTGAAACCGCAGTAGACGCCATAATAACTACAAGCGGCACTGGAGAGATTATCAGCTGGAACCTGGCAGCTGAAAGCGTGTATGGCTACAGCGCCTCAGAGGTGCTCGGCCGGCATGTCAATATTCTGATTCCTGAACGTCTTTATGACTCTAACAACAAAGGTATGATGGCCGCGCTGCAGCAGGGTTGGGATCATACTGTCTATAGCCGCATTGAGGGAGTCGGTTTGAGGAAGGACGGCTCCGAGTTCCCGACCGAGGTATCCCAGTCCGTGTGGAAATCCGGCGATGAGGTTTTCGCTACGGGGATTATTCGCGACATTACGGAGCGCAAGAGCGCTGAAACATCTGTGCGTGAGAGCGAAGCGCGGCTCCGCGCCGTCTTTGACGGCGCAATGGACGCCGTCGTGACAACCGACACAAGCGGTCAGATCGTTGACTGGAATAAAGCTGCTGCAGGCATGTTCGGCTATACCGCGGAAGAGATACTGGGCCGGCCTATCAATGTGCTTGTACCCGAACGCATAAAGTTCCCTGACAGCACGGCTTGGCGCGAGGCTCTGATACGGGCAGATGAGTTCATGACCTTTAATCGCCGAGAAGGCCTGGCCCGCAGAAAAGACGGTTCTGAGTTCCCGACTGAAGTATCGCAGTCTTTATGGAAATCAGGGGATGAAGTTTTCGCGACGGGTATTATTCGCGATATTACTGAAAGCAAAAGATCGGAAAAAGCTCTTCTGGAGCGCGAAGCGCGGCTCCGCTCTGTTGTCGAAACCGCGGCGGACGCCATAATTTCCGTCAACAGCGCAGGCTTTATCATTGACTGGAACCAGGCTGCTGAAAAAATTTATGGCTATACAGCCGAAGAGATTATCGGAAAACCCGCCAATACGATTCTTCCGGAACGTCTTCATGTCCGTGACAGCAAACAAATGAACGCCGCTGTTCAGCAGGGAACAGGACGCATTCTCCTTAACCGCAGAGAAGGTGTCGGCCTCAGGAGAGACGGTTCAGAGTTTCCGACAGAAGTGTCGCAGTCCATATGGAAATCAGGGGATGAAGTTTTCGCTACGGGTATTGTGCGTGACATTACAGAACGCAAAAAAGCTGAAAAATCTCTGCTCGAACGGGAGGAGCGCCTTCGCGCTATTGTTGAAACAGCGGTTGACGGCATCATAACTTCTGACAGCACAGGGATGATTGTATTCTGGAATCCTGCCGCTGAAAAAATGTATGGCTATACCGCAGACGAAATTGTTGGAAAAAATGTCAGTCTGCTTCTGCCTGAACGGTTCCTCCAGATAGAAGAAGAAGGCTTCAGCCATGCCCTCCAGAGCAAAAGCACGCAGACGAATATAGAAAGCATCGGCCTTAAAAAAGATGGTTCCGAATTTGCTGTTGAAGTTGCCCGCGCTGTATGGAGCTCCGAAGGCGAACTGTTTGCTACTGCCATTGTTCGGGATATAACTGAAAGGAAAAACGCGGAACGCGACCGCATGCTTCTCAGCTCAGTCATTGAGCAGGCGCATGAAAATATTCTTATTATGGACGCCCGGGGAACTATAGTGTACATAAATCCGGCCGTAGCAAAACAGATTCATAAGCCTGCTGATGAGATACTCGGAAAAAACGGGTTTCAGGCTAGCGGCAGCATCTATGATCCGCAGTCTTTTAAGACCATTTATGAGCAGCTGCAGGGCGGCAGTGCCTGGACCGGGGTGCTGAACTATAAAATCGGGGAAGGGAAAATTGCCAGCATCGAACAGACACTGTCTCCGGTTCTGGATGCTGAGGGCAGGCTCACGAGCATACTGAGCATTTCACGGGACATCTCCCATGAGAAATATCTCGAAGAGCAGCTGCGCCAGTCGCAGAAGATGGAAGCCATCGGCACCCTCGCAGGCGGCATTGCGCATGATTTCAACAATATCCTTGCCGCGATTCTAGGCTATACCGAGCTTGCCTTGATGGATGTTCCCAGAGACAGTATAACGGCTGGGCGTCTCCACCATGTGATCAGTTCATGCGACCGGGCACGCTCGCTGGTTAAGCAAATTCTGACCTTCAGCAGAAAAAGCTCGCAGGCGCCAATTCCTTTCAAAATAAGCAGCATCATCAAGGAAGTGATACAGCTGCTGCGTGCGTCCCTGCCCAGCACCATAGAGATACGGCAGGAGATCCGCGCCGAAGATGCTGTTGTCAGGGCTGACCCCACGCAGCTCCACCAGCTCATCATCAACCTGTGCACCAATGCCGCACAGGCCATGGAAGAGTCGGGGGGCATTCTTACTATCTCTCAGGAGGCCTGCGGCAGAACAGAGGATGACATGGCAGGATGCTATGATCTGCCGCCGGGCGCCTATGTGCGGCTGACTGTTCTGGATACGGGGCCGGGCATTGCCCCTGACATAAAAGAAAAAATATTCGAACCGTTTTTTACGACAAAGGTAGTCGGCAAGGGTACGGGCATGGGCCTGGCCGTCGCGCATGGTATTGCAAAAAGCTATGGCGGCTGCATTCATGTCGACAGCGAGCCGGGCAAGGGTGCAGCATTCCATGTACTGCTGCCGCGCATTGATGAAGAACTGCCGGAGGTTGTATCGCACCAGCCGGCCGCTATTCCACGGGGCAGCGGCACCATTCTTTTTGTCGATGACGAAGAGACTGTCATGCAGATCGGCCACAACATGCTGGAAGCCCTCGGGTATACCGTGTTCAGCACCTCCAGCAGCGTGCGGGCCATTGAGATGTTCAGCGCCGACCCCGGCCGGTTTGACTGTGTCATAACCGATATGACCATGCCGCATATCAGGGGAGACGAGCTGGCGCTCAGGCTGCTTGCACTGCGGCCTGAACTGCCCATTATTCTCTGCACCGGATTCAGTGAAAAAATTTCCGAGGAGCAGGCTCTGAAAATGGGCATACGGGCTTTTCTTTTGAAGCCATTTTCCATGGAAAATCTGGGCCTGACATTGCAGGAAGCGCTTAAAGAAAGGTAGTATGGCTTCAGGCTCTGCCTGACCTCAGGCTTCACATAATGCCCGGGCGCCCATGAGCGCTTGCTTCCCGGCCATTTACTGGTTATCAAGATACGCTTCAAGCTTTTTATGCCCGTCAAAAACGGCGCCAGTGTGGCCATTGGCAATAATGGAAAAAGGCACCTGCACGAGTGCTGCCGGCGCTTTTTTGCTCTGCCCAGGGTCCGTGCTGGTAAAAGACGGCGGGGGCATGACACCATCCCCCTTCCCCATAAGAGCGTCGCCTGAAAACAGGATATCGCCCAGCAGATACGCCACAGTTCCCGGCGAATGGCCCGGCAGGCGGATGATGCCGAAAATCAGGCCGTCAACGGTTATTGAATCACCCTCAGGCAGAGCTTCAATTTTTTTCGGAGGCGCCTTCAAGGGAGACATTTTACTGAAAATACCTGAAATAATACCCTGGCGTTTCTGCTGGCCCATGATTAAGGGGATATCGTTTTTATCTGCCAGAATTCGCGCATTCGGAAACGCTATGGCGCCGCCGAAATGATCTCCGTGACCATGGGTAATCAGAATTGCCCGCACTGATTCAGGCTTCAGGCCCTTGCGCTTGAGAGCGGCAATAATATCTGGAGCTTTTTCATCAAGGCCCGAGTCGATAAGAACAACCCCGCCCTGACTCGGTATGATCCAGCTATAGGAAAACCGGCAGAGGACACCAAGCACACCGCCGGGCAGCTCGACCAGGGCCGGCCCTTTCTTCGGCATCTTTGAAAACATAAACCCGATACCCAGTGCCAGCAGCAAAAAAACAACCGCGATTCCCGCACATATCTTTTTCATACAATCGCCCTTTAAATCTTTAGATACAGCCTGGCCATTCCTGAATCATAACCGCCGTTCCAAAGCACGGTGTAATGCTTTTGGCAACGAGCAGTGTCACAATTAAAACATCAATTTCACAACTGCAGCGGCGATAAGTATACCCAAACCATCGGCAATGAGGCAGACAGGCACGATATAGCCCGTGCGGCGAATATTGACGGCGCCCAGATACACGGCAAGCACGTAGAGCGTTGTTTCAGCGCTGCCGACAATGACGGCAGAGAGCCTGCCGGCAAGGCTGTCGGGGCCTGAGGTTTTAACGATGTCGATAAAAAAGGCGGTGGAGGCGCTGCCTGAGAGGGGTTTGACGAGCGCGACAGAGAGAACTTCGGGCGGTATGCCAAGGGCCAGACACGGGCCGGAAAGTGCTTCCTTCAATAAATCAAAAACACCCGATGCCTGGAATGCCTTCACTGCTATGAAAATGGCAAGCAGGTAGGGGAAAATATTCATAATGACCTGCAGGCCTTCCTTTGCCCCGGACACGAAAGAATCATACACGCGAACCTTGCGGCAGGCCCCGTACAGCACGGCAAAAAGGATAAAGGCCGGTATGGCAAGCTGGGAGATGAAGGTAATGGTTTTCACTTCTTCAGCCTCCTGAAAAGCCACAGCACGCCAAGGGCGACAAAGGCCGATATGACCGTTGAGCAGATAGTGGGCAGTACGATGGCCGAGGGATGTGTCGAGCCGAAGTCGGAAAGAATCCCCACGACCGTGAAGGGTATGAGCTGTATGCTTGCCGTGTTCAGGACGATGAAAAGCATCATCTCGAATGTTATGGTATCTTTGTCGGAGTTGAGCGACTGGAGGTCCTGCATGGCCTTGATGCCAAGGGGCGTGGCGGCATTGCCCAGGCCGAAAAAATTTGCCAGCATGTTAAGCGTAATGGAGGTAATGGCCGGGTGGTCGGACGGAACTGTTTTAAACAACCGGGTAACCACAGGTTTAAAAAAATGGGCAATCCGGTGTATGAGCCCAGAATCCTCAATTATTTTTGTAATGCCAAGCCACAGCGAGACGATACCGAGCAGAAACAGCGATAGCTCGACGGCCGCTTTGGCGCCTTCGAACATGGCGCGGGTGAGGGCGTCGAGCCTGCCTGTGCAGGCCGCAACGACGATGCTGACTGAAAGAAGGATGATCCAGACGATGTTCATTGCAGTCTATGCTTTAAACTCATGTGAAACGGCGCCGGCAATCGCTGATCCATAGTCATCCGGCTTTCACCAGTGACTCTGTCGCCTGAAAAGACGCTGCCACAGCATCGTTTACATAGCCGTGTGCAGCGGTAATTTTGCGATCTCGAAAAGCAGGTCGTCGACCGTCGTAACGATCGTGTCGCAGGCACAATCGATCATGAGGTTGACGCGGGCATTGTCAGTATCGCCCGCTTTGCGAAAGTCGGTGCGAATGCCGATGATGGGCTTGCCGGGCCTGCGGCGGGCATAAAAATAGCCGATTTCCCAAGCCGTGCCGTCGTCGACCTGCGTGCCGTCAAGCAAAGCCACCACAGCGTCGGACTTATCGAGATATTCGCGGCAGCGCTCAAATATCTCATGCTTGGCCCTGTCTCCCCAGCCCGCTATTTCCTGCGCGGAGAACAGATCATGGGGCCAGCAAACCTCGACCGGCGCGGCAGCCGCGCAGGTAAGGATCTGGGCCTTGAGCCTGCGAAGCCATTCCTGCTCTGCCTGCGTGAACAGCGGTCCGGCAAGATATACCTTCATGGCGCGCTGTTTGACAGAAGCGTTTTCAATTCGCTGACCACGGCTTCAAGCCCTGCAATCCGCTTATCGACAAGACGGATGCGCTCAAGAATCTGGTTCTGGTAATGCATGTAGCTCTCGGTCTGGGAAAGAAGCAGCTCTTTTATTTCCTTGACGTCGCTGAGTTCCTGGGTGCTTTTCTCATGGCCCTCGTATTCAAGATAGGCCTTGCGGTTGACGCGCTGATCGCGGCGGTAGGTGTCCAGATATTTTATTTCACCGCTTTCAAAATACTCTCGTGCTATGCCCTCCTTTTTGCCATCGCGAAAGCTCCACTCGCCCTTAATCACGCCGCTCTCATAATATTCCCGGTACAGGCCTTCGCGCTGCCCGCTTATACAGTTGCCGACGGCACGAATCTGGCCATTTTCAAAATACTCCTTTGTCTGGCCTTCGGGCTTGCCATCGACATTTTCCCACTCATCTTTCAGTGCGCCATTCTCATAATATTCGCGGGAATTGCCTTCCAGCTTGCCGCCCAGAGCATTCCATTCAACCTTAAGCGGGCCGCTTTCATAGAACTCGCAGCTTCGTCCGTCAAGCTTGCCGTTTCTGAAACTGGTTGCCTTGAACAGCTTTCCGTCCGGATAAAACTCCTTGCTGATGCCCTCGGCCTTGTCATCCTTAAAAGGAATTTCTATCCAGAGCGGGCCGTCTTCACGATAAATGCGCGTCAGCCCTTCGCGGCGATTGTTCTTATAGGTCGCCTCAGTGAACAGGGTGCCGCTATCATAGTACTGCTTGATAATGCCGTCGGGGATGGCGCCCTGGAGATTAATGATATCATAATTTTTGTCGACAATCGTGCGGGCAACCTCGACAGTGCCCTGAAAAAAAACCAGCGTTATGGTTCCGTCGTCATTGTCAACTTTTTTCCTGATAACTTCACTGCTGTCCATAAAGCCTCCAGATAGAATAAACAGCCCCTACCCATTACCCGTATGCCGCCTGCTGCCCCGGAGCAATTGTATCAGCAAATCAAATCTTGGCAAGCAAACTTTTGAGCAGCTCAACCTCGGCGGGGAAGTGCTGCATTACAAAACGGGCGCTGCGGGTGCCGGAGGCAAAAAAGCGCTCGCATGCAGGCCGCAGTGAGGGCTCAAGCAGCAGGCAGCCGGTTATTTCAGAGCAGACAAGCGCGTGCGGCAGCCCGATAGGCATGCCGGCGATGATAAGCGCCGTAAGTGCGGCCCAGGCGGCTTCAGCTTCCTGCGGCTCCAGGTACACTGCCCGCATGACAAGAGATTTACCCTCATGCCTGATAATCAGCTGACCGACAGGCTCTCTGCCAGACAGCGCCGACACGGCACTCAAGAGCACCGGCAGGTCAGTCCCCTTTTTGCACAAACCTGTCCGTCCATCATGCTGTATGCGGTCATAGCGGGCATGCGTGTAGATGCTGGTGGTGCGGCCGCGGGCACAGTCATGCCGGATCGCGGCCACTGTCGCGCCGATCATTTCCGCCGCAATGGCGTGCAGGCTCGGAGCAAAATCAGGCTCCTCCCCGCTATAGCCCCGCAAAAAACGCAGGCGGTCTTTCAGCGATATCTCCGCCCCTGCCCGGCCCAGACGCGCCAGCACATCCTGCTTCTGCTCCCGCGAAACACGGCTTTGAAGCCTCACGCGCTCAAAATCTATAAAATACAGCCCGAACCCGCCTGACTCGGGGCGGATCAGAAAATTATTGAGGGCTAAATCATACTGATACACGCCTTTCTGAAAAATACGGGCCGCAAGACGGCCAAAGGCTCCTGCCACCTGCCAGCGTTCCTGCGGCGATAGTGTGCGGTCATAAAAAAAGAAATCCCGCAGTTCCTGCGCGCCGGCAATGAACTCCAGGACAACAGCGCTTTCGCGCACCATGCCGAAACTCTTTTTTTCAACAACCATGAGAGGTGCTGCTGTCGGGATAGAGTGGGCATGAATATAGCAAGCAGCGTTAAACTCCTGCCTGGCGCGTGAGGGAACAGCAGCAGACTTGAGCATTCCCAAGAGCCCTTTATTTTTATAGGTCTTTATGATGCAGGGATTCCTGCCGAATCCTGAGCGGTATATGGTTTTATAGGCGCCCCTTTTTATAAGCCCCTCAGCAGGCGGCTCGGCAAAAAGCGATTGGCAAAAGCTATCAAGCTCTGCTCCGGCGCAGCCTGCGGCAATATCCTCGCGGACAAGCGCCTGCAGGTCCTTAAATTGTTTTTGTATGTAGTTGTCCTGCATTGTTTTTCCGTTTCCCCTCCTGGTCAGGAGGGGCAAGGGGTGGTCGATTTAATTTCTTTTTTAATAATTTCAACAACTCCTTCAAGGGCCTCGAAAACATCTACATTTGCAGCTCTGAGAAAATGGACGCCAAAAGACTCAATCAATTTTTGACGCCGGATGTCATATGCTTCATTGCCTGAATGCGAGTCCCCATCTACTTCTATGGCCAGCTTTTTTTCTGAACAATAAAAATCAACAGTATAATAACCTATCCCTGCCTGCCGCCTGAATGTGCAGCCTGAAATCCGCCTTAATCTCAGTTGAGCCCAAAGCGTCAACTCAGCAGGCGGCATCGTACTGCGCAGCTTACGCCTTTTCTCTTTTTCCGGGTCTCTATAAAAAAACTTTTCCATTCAAAACTATCCACCCCACCCGGCCACCCCTGTCCAGGGAAGGAGCTTCTTTAGACAATGCTACCCATCTCCCCGGTCTATACATCCCCCTCGCGGGGGCGAGGAAGGAAAACGTCAGGCTTCATTCACCTGTATTACCCTACAGACCCAGGCGCTCACTGATGCTGCACATGGCCTCAAGGCTGAGTTGAACAAACTCTTCAAGTGGAACGCCGATAAGCTCGCATTCTTTTATATGGTCGCGGTTGACGCTGCGGGCAAACTCCTTCTGCTTCATGCGCTTCACAATGGAAGAGGCCTTGACGCTTGCAAGCTTTTTGTCGGGATACACAAGGGCTGTCGCAACGACAAGGCCGGTGATGCATTCGGAAGCCACCAGAGCATGTTCGAACTGCGTGCAGCGCTGCAGGCCGAGATTGCCGGCATTGTGGCTTTTGATGGCCCCGGCAATTGCACTGCTTACGCCTTTTTCTTGCAAAACAGTTGCCGTGGCAAGACCGTGGCGCTGCATGTCGTCCTTTGTCTCAACATAATCAAGATCATGCAGCAAACCTGCGATGCCCCACTCATCTGCATCAGAGCCGAGCTTGAGGGCCAGCTGCACGCATGATAGCCTCGGCAGCCAGGCAGTGGCAGCGCAGGTTGTCCTGCGGGATATACTGCTCCATGAGCGCCAGGGCTTCCTCGCGGCTGATGCCGCATTTCTTTTTCACTGCATCCATCTGTTTACTGGCTCCATACATTAAAATTTTCCGGAAGGTTTTAAGGCTGCATAGTCTCACCCCTGCCCCTTAGAGACTGTTGCATAATAACGGGATTTGTAGGGAACGGTCGCGACCGTTCCCTACAGGTGCATGCAAATTCACTGGCGCAGCAGATGGACTTTTTACAAAGTCTTTTAATAAAAAATGCCGGAGCAGACTTCTAAGCCGAGTTCTGTTCCCGCAGGCCTTTACAAGCCTGCGGGCAATGGCCATTCAGCTGGGACGGCTGTTGCCAGCCGCCTCGAGCAACCTACCCGAGAACATAAAGACGGGCCGCCTTCCGGGGAGCCGAAGCTCCCTCCGCTCTCTTATTTGGTCTTGCACCGGATGGGGTTTGCAATGCCATCCCGGTCACCCGGGATGCGGTGAGCTCTTACCTCGCCATTTCACCCTTACCCCGCGAAGCGGGGCGGTATTTTTTCTGTTGCACTTTCCCTGGGGTCGCCCCCGGTCGCCGTTAGCGACCACCCTGCCCTGCGGTGCTCGGACTTTCCTCCGGACTGCTTAAGCAGCCGGCGGCCATTTTGTCTGCTCCGGCAAGATTCAATTGTGGCTTATTTCGGCTGTTCTGTCAAGCCATGGCATGGCCGCACATCTTAAACAGCAGCCGATATTTACTGGGTTTTTTGACCTTTTGTGCGGCCACTGATTGACGCATGCCCGAGGGGCTGATACAATACAGGTATCCCAGACAATAAGGTGAACCTATGACCGGCTATCATATACTTCTTGAAACAGGTGAGCTTGACCAGGCGCGCAGAAGGGCTCATGGCGCTTGCCGCTGCCTGCGGGCTCTGCCCGTGGCACTGCGGCGTAAACAGGCTTAAAAAAGAAAAGGGCCGCTGCGGCGCAGGTTCCTCGGTGCGTGTTGCAAAGGCCCTTGCCCATTTCGGGGAGGAGCCGGCCATCTCCGGCACAGGCGGCTCAGGCACTGTTTTTTTTGCGCACTGCAATCTAAAGTGCTGCTTCTGCCAGAACTGGCAGATCAGCCATGAGGGGCTGGGAACGGACATGACCGTTGAGCAGCTTGCAGGGCTCATGTGCGGGCTTCAGCAGCAGGGCTGTCACAATATCAATCTTGTATCCGCTGCACATTTCATGCCCTGGATCGTGCAGGCCCTTGCCCTGGCTGCAGCACGGGGGCTCATCTTCCGGTTGTGTACAACTCGAACGGATATGAAGATGCGGCTATGCTCGGGCTTCTGGAGGGCATCGTCGATATCTATCTGCCCGATGCAAAATACAGCGATGACGGCTGCGCGGAAAAGTATTCCGCAGCCCGCACCTATCAAGAGGTCAATTTCGCAGCCCTTGAAGAAATGTTCCGGCAGGCGGGCTACCTTGAGCTTGATGAGGCGGGAATTGCCCGCAAAGGGCTTATTGTTCGGCACCTCGTGCTGCCGGGCGGCCTTGCAGGCACTGAAGCGATTCTAAAAAGACTCAGGCGCCAGTTCGGGCGATTCCTGAGCGTCAGCCTTATGGGCCAGTACCGGCCCTGTTTCAATGCCGCGCATTTTCAAGAACTGCACGCGCAGACCTCTCCGCAGGAGTATGCCGCAGCTGTTGCTATGTTTGAAGCCCTTGGTTTCGAAAACGGCTGGACGCAGCAGCACGATGCGCTTGACGGCAGCTTCGTGCCCGATTTCAGAAAGAAGGATTCATGGAACTGAAACAGACAATTTGCCTGGTAAGCCTTGGCTGCGCCAAAAATCTTGTGGACAGCGAGGTCATGCTGGGCGTGCTGGCCCGTGCAGGATTCACCATGACGGCAGACCGTGAGGCAGCCCATATCATCATCGTCAACACCTGCGCCTTTATAGAGGACTCAACCAGGGAGGCGATCAGCACCATTTTTGATCTTGCCCGGTGCAAGCAGACCGGCTCCTGCCGTCACCTGGTCGTCTGCGGCTGTCTGCCGCAACGCTACAAGGATGAGCTGCTTGAAGAATTCCCCGAAGTTGATCTGTTTCTTGGCACCGGCGAATTCGGCCGCATTGATACACACCTGCACAAGCTCATTGCAGGCAGGCAGACCTCGCGCCTGCACAGTCGCCGCCCAACCCTGCTCATGGGCGCCGCGACGCCACGCGTCGTGTCAACGCCTGCAGGCAGTGCCTATCTGAAAATTGCCGAGGGCTGCTCGCATCACTGCACATACTGCACCATACCCCTGATCCGCGGGCCATACCGGGCACGGTCGCAGCGATCTCATCCTGCAGGAGGCACAGCAGCTGGCCAGCCAGGGCGTTAAAGAATTAAATCTTATCGCGCAGGACACGACACGCTACGATGATCTTGCCGGCCTGCTGCAGGCGGCTTGCCCGCATTGACGGCATAGCCTGGCTGCGGCTGCTCTACGGGCATCCGGCAAGCCTGAACCGCGAGGTGCTGGCCGTGATGG
Organism: uncultured delta proteobacterium; assembly: GCA_963718965.1. Classification (GTDB taxonomy): domain Bacteria; phylum Desulfobacterota; class WTBG01; order CAIYCZ01; family CAIRTM01; genus CAIWCT01. The sequence goes on from CAVRBJ010000031.1 coordinate 74,300, forward strand.
CAGGTGAGGAAAAGGTCTGCCGCTATCTTGATATACCGCTGCAGCATATCGCCGACCCGGTGCTCAGGCGCATGGGCAGGAAAATAACCAGGGCAAAAACCGAGGCGCTGATTGCGGCCATGCACAAATATGTGCCCGGCATAGCCCTGCGCACAACCTTCATCGTCGGATTTCCGGGAGAGACGGATGACGATTTTGAGCGTCTCATGGAATTTGCGGCTCAGGCCCGCTTTGACCACCTGGGCGCATTCATGTACAGCGATGAAGACGGCACGCCTGCAGCCCGCCTTCCGGACAAGGTGCCGGAAGCGGTAAAGCGCGAGCGCCACCACCGCCTTATGAATCTGCAGCGGCGCATATCAAAAGAAAAGCTGACCGCCTTTAAAGGAACAAAGCTGGCCGCTCTGGTTGAGGGCCCCGCAGCAAACAGCCGGTATGCCGTGCAGGCGCGCTCCGAGTTTCAGGCCCCCGAGGTCGATGGCGTGGTACTGCTGCAGGAGGTTCTGCCTCCCGGCGCCATGGTGCAGGTACGAATAACCCGTGCTCTCACCTATGATCTTGCGGGCAAAACCTTTTGCCATGCTGCGTGAATGTGATAGGATGCATAAGCTTGTGCGCGGCTGGAGCATTTTTAATTATTTTTCAGCTTCATTCTACATTCATGGTAATGCCGTTCGTGGTGAGCTTGTCGAACCATAAACGGAAAGTCGCCCTTCGACAGCCTCAGGGCCAACGGATAGGGCTTTCGTTTCGACATATGGTTTTTTCTTAGGGCTACACAATTTAAAAAAATACTCAGACTTGTTTCCGGAAATCCGTATCGTTTCGCACAACGAAGTCAAAAATACATCCTTTTCGTTCAGCCACTACTTATTGAAAGGATGCAGGCATGCAGGGAAAAACAGTAAAAGAAAGCGCGATTATTACCTCCATCGTCATGATGCCCGAAGATGCCAATCCGTCGGGCAATGTGCATGGCGGCGTTATCATGAAAAATGTGGATACCACTGCCGGTGTTGCGGCCTTCCGGCATACGCGGCGCAATTCGGTGACAGCCTCCATCGACCGCCTGATATTTCATTATCCCGTTTTTGTGGGCGACCTGCTCACCCTGCGGGCAAGCCTGAATATGGCAAGCCGGACCTCCATGGAAATAGGCGTGCGCATTGAGGCGGAAAACCTGCTCAGCGGCGAGGTGCGGCATACGGCATCGGCCTACCTCACCTTTGTGGCCCTTGATAAAAGCGGCCGCCCGACGGAAATTCCGCCCCTGATTCTTGAAACCGAGGAGGAGAAGCGCCGTAATCAGCAGGCTCTTGCCCGGCGCGCAACACGCCTTGCAGAACGTGACCGCGAGGCAAAACACTGATGCAGGTACAGACGGCCCATGGCCTTGAACCCCTCACGCTACCGGCATCACCATAGCTCCTTACAGGGCAGACACTGCATGCACGCCAGGTTTTCCAGGCGGGAACCTTCACGTGTCCAGAAGATATGTTTTGAAGTAATGCGCCAGAATGTCGCGGCGGCTGATGCTGCCTACGACCCGGTGCCTCCAGTCCACAACGGGGAGGCAGCGCAGTCTTTTTGTCTGCAAAAGCCATATGGCATGCTCGATGGTATGGGAATCATGGAGGAACACCACGTCCTGCGTTGCTATTTCGCACACCTTGTGGTGCAGGATGGGCTTGAAGATGAGGTCGGACTGGGACAGGACTCCGACAAGCCGGTCATCGTCATTCACCACCGGCAGCACATCTACATAGTTTTTCAAAAAAATTTCAACCACCTGCTTGCATGAATCGTGCAGGCGGACGGTTATGATCCCGCGGTTCATCACTTTACCGACCGTGATATTTACGGTCGGACTGTACTGCTTCAAGTCCAGAATCATCTCCACCTGGGCGCTGTCAGTGAAGGCCGAGCGCTCAAAGCCGCACCGGTTGTAAAGGTGAATAGCCACAAAATTGCTTTTTTCCACGGAAAGCCATATCTGTGAGAACCCGAGCTCATGCCCCATCTGGATAAGAGAGTGCAGGAGCTGCGTGCCGATACCGTTGTGCTGCTTCTGCGGCATGACCACGATGAGAAGTTCACAGGTGCCGTCACGTATGGGAAAGAGCGCAGCGTGACCGACAACCTTATGCTCAAACGACATGGCCATGAGGCCGACGCTGGTTTCGGTAATCTCCTTCACCCACTTGATGCAGGCTTTGTCCGCTACGGGCGGCAGACCGCTGAATGTTCCCCGCGGCTGGTACGTGAGATACATCAGGGTGAGGTCGTCGAGTAATTCGGGCACGTCAGCCCGCAGCCGTATCGGGTTGCCGCCCCGGTCCAGAAATGCGTAGGGGGTTCGAAAAATGGTTGTGTTCTGTATATCCGGCAAGGCGTCTGTTTTCATAGCTGTACCCGAAAAAAAAGCCGGGGAACATATCCTCAGCTTTTAGTGTAGCATAAAAATTTCTTTGGCGGCAGTGGCCGTCTTTGTCAGCTGCTGCAGCCGCAGCCGCATGAGCCGCAGCTGCTCGGCGCGCAGGAGGCCGCGTCGGGCTTCAGGCCGGTTTCCGCGATGCTGATGTCGAATTCCAGGGTTTTGCCCGCTAAGGGATGATTGCAGTCCATTTTGAGAATTTCTTCACCTATGGCAACAACCGTGGCAGGAAGGGGGTTGCCGGCATTGTCCTGCAGATATACCTGCATGCCTTCCTCAACCTCCATACCTTCGGGCACATTGGCACGCGGAAAATCAAACAGGAAATCGTCGCTGCGCTCACCATAGGCCTGTTCAGGTGCAATGCTTACCGTTTTTTTGTCGCCCTGGGCCATGCCCACAACTGCGGCGTCAAAGCCCGGTATCATCTGGCCTGCGCCGACGGTGAATTTCAGCGGCTCACGTCCTTCCGATGAATCAAAAACGTCTCCCCCGGCAAGCCTTCCGGTATAATGCACGGATATGGTATCGCCTTTTTGTACAATTGCTGCCATGTGTTTCTCCTTCATAATAATCAAAAAAGTTATGTGCTTCTGCCGATGCTTCATGGTATACCGCACTAGCGGTACTTCGGGTAATCACGTTATTTCCAGCGGGAATCCTGAGAGGCCTGAAAAAGGAGGGAGCGGATACCAGCAAGATATTTGATGACGGAAAACAAGCGGTGCGGCCCAAGCCGCTACAGAAGCTTAAATTTTTATATCACAGATTAGCCTCATAATGTCAAGGCCATATGGAGCATGGCGCCAGCGCGCTACCGGCACACGGTATCTGCAGCAAAAGCCCTGGACGCAAGCTGGAACAGTATCATTCCCTCCCACGGGGAAGCAGGGAAACGGGCCGCGAGATAATTTTTTTCCACGACAACCCCGACCTTGAGCGATGCGTGATACAGATCGCCGTCTATGAGCAGGCCTTCATGGCCGACGATGAGCCCCTTGTCCCAGTTTGCCTTTTTCACGAAGGCAATGCCCAGCACCCGTGGAAGCTGGGCAAGCATTCCCGGGGTAAAGCCGTCTCGGGGGATATAGGAAACCTCTACCTTTTTCGTCCACGTTCCCAGCCGGTTGCCCAACAGCAGTGAGCCGTCTTTCCTGCGGTTAAGCTCAAGGCTGATTCGACGAAACGACTGTGCGATCTCGCACATATGCACCGGTTGTTTCGGCAAAGTATTTGTTTGCCGGATCAGTGATGCGGTCTTCGGTAAAATGATAGCGCTGGGCAAAGCCGACCCTGCCGCCGCGGTAGTGCAGCAGGCGCATATGCTCCCGGGCCTCAGCCATGCAGCGGCTGTTGGCAAAGGCCTCTATATACAAAATATACATGGTGCAGTTGGTTGCGCCGTACGGCAGCCAGTCCGCGGTTTCATTCGTTAACGGGTCGGCCACATAGGGCGCGCCCAGGTACATTTGCGCCAGGGCTTTCACGCGGTCGTCAAAAGCCGGGAACCTGCGGTGCAGTTCCGGCAGCAGAACGTCCATATCCTTGTCGGTGCATCGGTACACCCGCACCTGCTGCACAAGCGCCTCCCCGGAAAAGCCGCGGAGCTGTGCTGTATCAAAACACCATGCTTCCGGACACAGGGACAGCAGCAGACACGCTGCTGCGGCAGTCACAAGCTTCATAGAGCCTCCTTATAGCATATCACTATGTCATATTTCCGGGCTGATGTCACAGCCTGCTTGTGCGGAACATTGAAAAAAGCATTCTGCGGGTACCAAGCAAAAAAACCGGGCGCGCCACGCCTTTTCATTTATAATTTGCTTGACAACCAGCGGCTGCATCTACTAACATTTTTAATTTACTATTATCCGGCACATCACCGGAATACCCTGACATACCAGACACTCGTACGTTGTATAGAGGTTGTATCCATGATCGATGTCGAGCACCTTTCCAAAAGCTACGGAGCTACACGAGCCGTGCAGGACATCTCGTTCCGGGTTGAGAAGGGCGAGGTCATTGGATTCCTGGGCCCCAACGGCGCAGGCAAATCAACAACCATGCGCATGCTTACCTGCTATATCTCGCCCGATGCGGGCACAGCGCGCATTGCCGGCTTTGACATCGCTGCCCACCCCCTTGAGGTCAAAAAGCGCATCGGGTATCTGCCCGAGAACAATCCGCTGTACCTTGACATGGGCGTGATCGAGTATCTTACATTCATCGCATCCCTGCGCGGCATCGCCGGCGGCAGGATTCGGGATCGCCTCAGGCATGTGATCGATATTTGCGGCCTTGCATCCATGGCGGCAAAAGATGTGGGAGAGCTTTCAAAAGGCTATCGCCAGCGCCTGGGCCTGGCGCAGGCGCTTATCCATGATCCTGACGTGCTCATTCTCGATGAGCCCACCATCGGCCTCGACCCGCACCAGATCATCGAAATCAGGCATCTCATTAAAAATATTGGCCGGGAAAAGACAGTCATTTTGAGCTCTCATATATTGCCGGAAGTTGCCGCAACCTGCGACCGCGTGCTGATACTCAACAGGGGCGCCATCGTCGGCAGCGGCACGCCTGAAGATCTCTCTGCCCTTTCAAGCGGCGGGCAGGCTATTGTGGCGGCCATTCGGGGACCCCGCGACCGCGTGGAAGCGGCGCTTGCGGCTATAGAAGCCGTTGTCGAGGTCAGGCATCTCGGCGAGGATGCCGGCCTGCAGCGCTTTGAACTTCTGTCACGCGAGGCTGATGCCGTCAGCGAAAGGATATTTTTCGTTGTGGCAGCCGGCGGCTGGAGCCTAACGGAACTCTACCGCAAGAGCATCAACCTGGAAGACGTCTTCCTTGACCTGACCATGAGGGAGGCATCATGAAAAATATACGCGCTCTTTTCTGGAAAGAGTTCAAAAGCTATTTCAGATCGCCGGTTGCCTACATCTTCATCATCGCTTTTCTGGTTGTGACAAACTGGCTTTTCTTTAAAACGTTCTTTTTGACCAACCAGGCAAGCCTCCGGTCGTTTTTCGGCCTGCTGCCCTGGCTGTTTCTGTTTCTTGCGCCAGCCATCACCATGCGCTCCTGGGCCGAGGAAAAAAAGCTCGGAACCATCGAGATGCTCATGACGCTTCCGGTTCGTGAATATGAAGTCGTGCTGGGCAAGTTTCTCTCGGCATTTGCTTTCCTTACGCTGAACCTCGCCCTGACATTTCCGATGGTGCTTACCGTGGTACTGCTCGGAGACCCTGATCCGGGGCCGATCTGTGGGGGCTATGCAGGCGCCTGCCTGCTGGGCGGCACCTGTCTTGCCATCGGGCTTTTCGCTTCGGGCATAACCGAAAATCAGATTATAGCTTTCATCATTGCCATCGTCATCGGTTTCGCCTTCCTGGTTGTCGGCGAGAATATGGTGCTCTACAGCGTTCCGTCGTCATGGGGCACGGTTTTCTCCTACCTTGGTCTCGGGGCGCATTTCCAGAGCATCGGCCGCGGTGTGATAGATTCGCGCGATATTGTCTACTACATGTCCATGATCGGGTTTTTTCTTTTGTTAAACCAGCTGACCATTGAAGGCAAAAATTAAGGCTATGAAAAGCACAGGCTTCAAAAAACTGGCCAGGGGAACAAACTTTTTTGTGCTTGCCGTGCTCGCGGCCGGCATTCTCGTATGTATTAATGCCCTCTCCTACCGGCATTTTTTCAGGGCCGATCTTACGGCAACGAAAAGATACACCGTGTCGGCGGCGACAAAAAAAGCCGTCGCAGGGCTTGACGACATTGTCAACATCAAGGTCTACCTCTCCCGCACGATGCCGCCCTATATGGCGCCGCTGGTCGACCAGGTAAAGGATATGCTGCAGGAGTACCGCATCTGCGCAAACGGCAACCTTGACATCGAATATATCGACCCGGCAGATGACCCATCGCTGCAGCAAAAGCTCCAGTTCATGGGCATCCCGCAACTGCGGCTCAATATTGTTGAAAAGGATCAGGCCGCCGTCACCACAGTGTATATGGGGCTTGCCGTACTCTACGGCGACAGCAAGGAGGTTATACCGGCCCTGACCGATGTGGCCTCCCTTGAATACGACCTGACGGGAAAAATACTGCGCGCACAAAAAAAGGAGGTCAAAACAATCGGTTTTCTCAGCGGCCACGGTGAGCCGGGCCTGGATAGAGAACTGGGAACCGTGAACAATGAGCTGCGCGAGCAGTATTACACCCGCACGGTTGCCACAATAGGCAGCCAGACAATACCGGCAGAAGTTGCCGTGCTGGTGGTGGCATCACCAAAGCAGCTCACCGAGCGCGAACTTTTTGCCATTGACCAGTACATCATGACAGGCGGCAAAGCTGTTTTTCTTATTGATGCCATCGAGATTCAGGAACGCGGCATGCAGGGAACGCTGATCGAATCGCCGGTAATGAAACTGCTCGAGCATTACGGCGTCAGGGTGGCCCCCGAACTGGTGCTTGATCAGTTGAGCGAAAACGCCTCGTTCAAAAGCGGGCCGTACGATGTTTTGCTTCCCTATCCGTTCTGGGTGCGCGTGGTCCGGCAAAACGCGCAGACAGACAATCCCATTGTGAGCAGTATCGAAACCATGGTCATGCCGTGGACCAGCCCTCTTGAGCTGCTGCAGGAGAAAACCGGCAGCAACATTGTTTCGGTGCTTGCCCGGAGCAGCCCCTACTCCTGGACCATGAAGGGCTATTTCGACATCAGCCCCAAACAGGAGTTTGACGCCCCTGAAAGCCAGAAGCGTCAGCACGTGCTGGCGCTTGCCATGAGCGGCTCTTTCTCAAGCTATTTTGCCGGCAAGCCCGTCCCGCCTGCCGTTAAGGATGCTACGATAGAAGAACCTTCCGCGCCCGGGGACGCGGAGGCAAAGCCTGCGCAGACCGAAGTACTGCAGCAAAGCCGCGAAACGAGAATCATTGTGACGGGCAATTCCCGTTTTATAACAGACAATTTCATAAACCAGTTTGACGGCAATCGGGCTTTCTTTCTGAATGCAGTAGACTGGTGCACGGCTGACGATACCCTTATGGGTATACGGGCCAGGGAATCGGGCGACAGTACGCTCTATGTTATGTCGGAAAATGTAAAGGCTGCCGTGCGACTGATCAATATGTGTGCGGTTCCCGGACTGGTTGCTGTTTTCGGTATTGCTCAAGCGTATCTGCGCAGGCGACGCAAGCGGCTTGCTGTCAAGGAGTGGTGATGAACGGTAAAAAAATGCTTTTTCTTTCCGTGGCGCTTGCAGCTCTTGCGGCCCTCTATTTTATCTCGGAGCAGACCGCAGCAAAAAAAGAGCGGAGAATAGAACTGCCCCTTGCAGCAGATTTTGACGCGTCCCGGGCTGCAGCCGTAACGATTACTGCTCCGGGCAAGGCTGCTGTTTCCCTGAAAAAACATGGCGCAGCCTGGGAGGTAACAGCCGGAGATACAACCTATAGCGCTGATACGGCTGCAGTGACATCGCTGCTTGAACAGATCAGCAAAATGAAGTCTGCCACCGTGGCATCCAGAAATCCGAACAATTTTGCATCATTCGATATCTCCGACGGAAAAGCTGTTGCCGTAAAAATAGAGGACGCCGGGAAGAACGTGTGTGCCCATGTGCTGCTCGGAAAAAATGGCCCTGATATTTTCAGCACCTATGTGCGCGCCAAAAACACCGGGACAGTGTATCTCGTGCCTGGAATTTTAAAAAACATGGCCGACAGGGAGCTCAAAGACTGGCGTGATAAAACGATATGGAAGCTCAACGAAGACAGGATTGGCCGGTACACTGTTGCCGGCGATAAAAACCTGCAGCTCAGGAAAGATGCGGCGGGCGCATGGCAGGCTGTCTGCGATGGCCGCACTTTCGCTGTGGAAAAAAGTGCCGCGATGCAGGCGGTCCGGAGCTTTGCAGCGCTTAAAGCGGTTGACTTCATTGACGGGAAGCCCAAAGAGGCCAGGCTCGATAAGCCCCTGCACACCATTACCGCCGTATTCGACGACGGCACAAGGCAGGAGCTTTTTGTGGGCGCTGATAAAAACGCCTTTCAGCAATTTGTAAAGCCGGGGTCTCAGCAACAGGTTTTTATTGTTGAGAAATCTGCAATAGAGAGTCTTTCTCCGCCCTGCAAGGACTTACAGGAAGCGAAGACAGTCTCTGATAATGCAACCGTTAAGGCTGCTTATCCCGGAAAACAGTAGGTGGATGGGGGGGGGATACTCTGAACGTTCTGTGTTTTTCTCACCAAGCTGCGGCAGAAATCGAGATATTTTTCCTCACCGGATAAAAATTTTGTTATCAGCAAGCCCATGCCGCCTTTTGACAGATGAATAAGGCTTCCCGGCACACGTCTGCTCCAGACCACCTTGGCCTCAAATGTTACGGGCAAATTATCCGGCATAAAGAGCTCAACCAGCATAATAACGCCAGGACCCATGACATTTACCGTCCTTACAAAGACGCCTGTTTCCGAGACATCTTCCGTAAAGGCAAGGCTTGTCGCACGACTGATGCCGTATTTCAGCTTAAGCTTTTTTAAAGATCGCGTAATTTTTCTTTTTTCAGCCATAATTTTAATGCTTGCATATATAAAACAATAGTGCGCATTAAGCATAAAATACAATTTAACTAATGACAACAAAAAAATATCCTGGCTTTAATTAATTATAGTTTATAAAAAAAGAGGTTCAGCGTTAAAATAATATTTATTCGCTAAAACTTGTTTATACTATGATTGCAGTCTTATTATTGAGGTCGTGCTGTTTAATAAATTGGAATTCAGAATTCAGGAGTCGAAATTCAGCATGAAAAAAACAAAAAAGTTTCAAGATTTAAATTGCAGGAAAAGTCTTATCGCTTTCGTATTTGATTCCGGCAGATGCTGTGGGGTATGGGATAAATTCCAATTTGCTTACAATGCTGGAAATCCATGCGGCTTCCCTTCTGGCTTCTGAATTCTGGCTTTTTTTAAACAACCATGAAAATATATAAAAGCAGGTACAGGGCCAATTAAATACAAATTTCTTTTTAGCATCAGTGCTAGTTCAAACTTTCACACATATGAGCTTGGGCCATGACCACACAGAATGATCCAACCGTGCGGCAGTATTGCGATCATATCCTGCAAAATGCTTTTGAGGGAATTTTTTTCATTGATCCTGAGGGGCATTTCCTTCGTATCAATCCCGCCTTTACCGCCATTCTCGGCTACACAGAGGAAGACCTCGCAGATAAAAATTTTATTCATATTGTCCACAAAGAAGAGCGGGTCAAAAAGGTCACCTATGCCATCAAGCTGCACCATTTCCAGCGTGCCGAACAGAGCCCTATTGAAATGTCGCTTGTAAATAAGCAGCGTGAACTTGTTCCCCTTCGCCTGCGCGCTGCAATGATTCGTGATGCGGCAGGCACCGTGACCATGGCAATAGGCATGATCGAGCCGCTGACGGGCAAAAAGCCTGCTGCAGCTCCGGCACTTGATAAAGGCGCTGATGACGAAAAGCTGTGGGAGCTTGAGGAGAACTACAAATACGTTCTGGAAAATTCAGGCGACGCTATTTTAATCGCCGATTTTACCGGCCATGTGGTAACGGTCAATGCTGCCATGGAGCATCTGCTCGGGTTTACCGCCGAAGAGATGCTGGGAAGGCACCTGATCGAGATGGGGCCCTTTGACGGCGTTTTCGAAAGCACGACCGGCGAAACAGTCGAAATCGGGGAAGAGTATCAAAACCGCCAGGTGGAACGGGCCAATGAGCTTTTTCAAAAGGGCCGGGTCGGAAATTATGACTTCTATCTGTTCAACAAAGACAACAAGGTGGTTCCCGTCGAGGCGACCATAGCGATTCTGAAAGACAAACATGGTGAGCGCCGCGGGTCCATCTGCAATTTCCGCGATATTACGCAGCGCAGAATCGCCGACCGGGCACTGCAAAAAGCAATGGAAGAAACCCGCATGCTGGCTGAGGCGGCTGAGCTGGCCAATATTGCAAAAAGCGAATTTCTGGCAAATATGAGCCATGAAATACGAACGCCCATGAATGGCGTTATCGGTTTTGCAGATATGCTCATGGACACGAAGCTTTCAACGGAGCAGACCGATTTTGTTGAAACCATCAAGCGCAGCGGCGAGACACTGCTGGCGCTTATCAATGATATTCTCGACTTTTCCAAAATAGAATCAGGCGTGCTCGAATTCGAGTCGATTGAATTCGACCCCGAAATCCTCTGCTACGATGTGTGCGAACTGCTCCGCCCCCGCGTACTCGGCAAGCCGATCGAAGTGCTGCTCCGCGTGGGCGACAATGTGCCGTTCAAACTCATCGGCGATCCGTACCGCTTCAAGCAGGTCCTGACAAATCTCATGAGCAATGCAGCCAAGTTCACTGACCAGGGAGAAATAGAGCTTGCCCTTGATGTGGACACTGAAACCGGCTCGGGGGTAAAGCTGCACGCTATGTTGCGCGATACCGGCATCGGCATTCCGCCGGACAAACTCAAAGTAATCTTTGAGCCTTTTTTGCAGGCAGACGGATCGACCACTCGCAGATACGGCGGCACGGGGCTCGGGCTGTCAATCTGCCGCAGAATCGCCCGCCTTTTTGACGGCGATGCATGGGCCGAAAGCACGCCCGGCGCAGGCAGCACGTTTCACTTCACGGCAGTCATGAAAAAAGCACCCAGCACAAACGCGCCGCGCCTGTGCTACGAGTCTCTGGAAAACCAAAAAGCTCTCGTGGTTGACGATAACTTTAACAATATCGAAATTCTGCAGCATATGCTTGAACATGCCGGCATGCGCGTGGTGACGGCAAGCACGGCAGAGGAGGCCTTTGCAGCCGTGAGCAGATCAGAGGCAACCGGCGACCTTTTTGCTCTGGGTATTCTCGATATTCAGATGCCCCGCATCAGCGGCTATGAGATAGCTCAGCGGATTCAGGAAATGCCCGGCGGCGGGTTTCCGCTCATCGCATCATCGTCCCTGTCCGTCCGCAGTGTCCGCAAGTGCCAGTCGGTTGGCTTCAGCGGCTATATGCCCAAACCCGTACACCGGCAGAAACTTTTAAAAATGGTGGAGCTGCTGCTGAGCAAGACAAAAACGGGTTCCGGAGATGAATCAGGCGCACAGCCGAAAATCATGACGCAGTATTCGGTTCGCGAAGAGGTCAAGCATGCCGTATCGATTCTGCTGGCCGAAGACAATCTTGTCAACCAGAAGCTGGCCACGACCCTGCTGACCAAGGCCGGCTACCACGTAACAGTGGCGAACAACGGCAGGGAGGCTGTCGACATATGCACGGCAGAGGCTGCATCATTCGACCTTATCTTCATGGATGTACAGATGCCGGAGCTCTCCGGCCTCGATGCCACGCGTGAAATCAGGAAGCGGGGATTCGACAAAATACCCATTGTCGCCATGACCGCCCATGCAATGAAAGGAGACAGCCAGAAATGCATTGATGCGGGCATGAATGACTATATGGCCAAGCCCATCAAGCGGGAAATCGTTTTTGCAATGGTCAACA
>CAVRBJ010000032.1:0-43343 GCA_963718965.1 uncultured delta proteobacterium
CCATCCCGCAAAAGTTTTGCAAGCTCCGGGGCTGCATAGCCTGCCCGGTAGTGCTTCTCCGGCCCCTCAAAATCATGAACTGTCGGTATGCCCAGAACCGCTACCAGGCTGAAAAAGCCGCACTCGCTACAGGGCACCGTCATAATCAGGGAGCCGCCCGGCTTTAAAATCCGCGCTATTTCCCTGAGCACGGCAGCATCAGCCACAACATGCTCCAAAACTTCCGAGCACAGAATCTTATCAAACGCATTATCTTTAAAGGGGATATGCCCGGCATCTGCATTTACAAGCAGCAGGCCTTCCGCAGCACACCTTTTGATGGACCTGAGATTTTCAAGGAAAACATCAAGGCAGACAGTCGAGGCATGGGCTTTGAAGATTACTTCTGAAAAAAAACCATTACCTGAGCCGAGATCAAGTATTCGCTCCCCCGTGCGGGGATGAAGCATTGAATCGAGAAGAGGAGCCCGTATACGTGTATGAAGATCATATGCTGCAACATTCGTTTCAGTATGCATCTGGCGCCGGTCTTTTGCTATGGTGAGTATTATGTCTCCTGTGTTTTTTCTCTGTTTTCTCGAAGCAAAAAAAGTATTCTTCGCAGAATGCCCAGCGCGCATGCCTGCAATCCGATAAGAACAAGGAATGCGCCGGTTACCACATACACCCAGTGCACATAAATCAAGCCTGTTGAGAAATACTCCCCGATTGTTTTATAGTTAACGGCTATCCCGCTGAGGGTTGATGCTATGCCGAAAAATATCAGTTTTTTTTGAGAAAGCAGAGTGTACACTATTGCTTTAAACGCCCTTTTTTTTCTGGTGTTTCTGTTTAATAAATCAGTAATTTCGCTGGAAATGATGCCAACGGTAAACAGCGTAAAGCTGGAGACAATGCAGACAGTGACCGTCATCAGCCGGTATATCATATAATCAGGCACCATGCGGTGTTTGAAATAATAGGCAAGCGGATACAGGCCATAGCAAAAGCCCGTCAGAAAGAAAACAATGCCCATGATGCCAAAAAATTTAAACGGCTCATAGGTTAAGGCTATGTCAATGATTGTTTTAAGAAATCGAACGCCGTCATGAATGACGCCGAGCTTTGATTCCCCGATTCTTTCTTCATACTGCATCGGGACCTCTAGAATACGTATGCCGGCGTCAAGCACCGCCCTGCAACTCATTGCGGGAGTAAAGTGCAGCCCGTCAGGAAGGGGGTAGATCTTTGACAAAGAGCTTTTTCTAATGACCCGCATGCCGCTTGCCGAGTCAGTGATTTTTGCATGCCCGATAAGGTTGATCAGGGCGGCAAAAAAAGAATGCCGGCCCTCCTGATTTTCGGCATCTTGCTTCCCGGCGTCATACGGGGCCGATAACAATATCGGCATTTTCCGAGATCAATGTATTGCACAGAGGGATAAAATAGTGAGGATCGCAGGTGCCGTCAGCGTCGAGAAAGCTGACGATATTTCCCGAGGCCTGCGCGAAACCGCTTTTTATGGCTGCCCCATACCCCCGGTTCTGCTTAAAATCAATCAGGACGATTTCTTTATACTGGCGGGCAATAGCGGGCGTCTTGTCCCGGCTTCCATCATTGACGACAATGATCTCGACGTCCTGCACAGGGGTCTCACGGATGATCTTCTCGCGCTCATGCAGGCATCGCTCGATTATTGACGCGATGGCATTTTCTTCATTATATGCGGGGATAATAATCGAAAGCCTGCAAATCTCCTCAGGAGAAAAACTCATTCGAGCTCCTTTTTATTTTTGCACTCTGTAAATCACTTGTTATCACAGAATCATGGAATATACCAGCCTATTAAGCAACTCCTGCGATACCCGGGAGGATACTGAGCTATTCCTCAGCTCACCGGCCCGGCTTGCTCGATCGTCGTTTCGAAAAAGCGAGTTTGATCCCTTTTTATTGACGCATAAAACTACTTACTTTATACTCAGAGCGTCAAAAAGCACTGCTTGACTAATGTACCCATGCCCGGTTCGCGAACCCGGCATGCCGGCGATGATGCTTCGCGGAAAAAACTTCTTTCAAATGGTATCTTCATGGCAACAATGCTTCGCAGACGGGCGCAATGAAAAAAATCAATCCCACAGCGCTTTTTGTCATTCTCCTGTGCATAACGGCCATCCTTCTTTGGTGTACGCTTACAAAAGGCCACAACTGGGGTGATGACTTTTCGGCCTATATCATGCAGGCAAAAAGCATTGCCGAGGGTACGACCCGCAGCTTCATAGAGACAAACCGCTTTACGATGGAGAATTCGTCTGAGCTTATCGGTCCGAGTTGCCTACCCATGGGGATTTCCCGTTCTGCTGGCGCCATTCTATGCTGTCTTCGGCCTTGATATACTGGGCTTGAAATTAGCCGGAGCAATCTGTTTTCTCATATTTCTTACTGTGCTTTGGGCGGGATTCCGGAAGCGCCATGGGCTTTTTGGGTTACTTTGTCTGGTGTGCCTTTTTTCCTTAAATCCGACTATGCTGTCGCTTACAAATCAAATCCTTGCTGATTTGCCATTCCTTCTGTTGTCGACTGCAGGTATTTCGTGCTGGGCAGGCTGATCGTCGAAAAACGCATGCTCATCTCCCCGGTCTGGGACCATATCCTTCTCGGCGCCATTATAGCCGGTGCGTTTTTCATCCGAACGCAGGCTATTCTGCTCCTCATAACACTCGCCATTACGCAATGCCTTTCACTGTTTCTGCGCTTACGGGAAGGAGATTCCCTCAACGGTGGCTGTTCCGCAGCATTCAGGAGGCTGCTTTCAGCCAGAGGCCTGTTATTGAAAGGCGTATTGATAAACCTGCTTCCCTATGCCACTTTTTTTTGTGCAGCCCTATCATGGGAAGCGCTCATGCCTCAGGCGGAAGCCAAGCACCTCTCCATCCTTAGCACTGTCTCCATGAATGTCATTACGGATAATCTGAACTATTATATTGAGCTGCCGTCAGAGTTCTTTTATGGTGTGCCTCACCGCCACCTGTTTTATTTTGCAAGCATTCCTATCGCTATCACAGGGATCATGAAAAGGTACCGGACCGATTTTCATATGATTCTCTATATAATCCTTACCTTTGCTCTGTACATCTCATTGCCGTTCACGCAGGGGCTCCGGTATCTGCTGCCCCTTCTTCCGCTATATTATTCTTTTGTCATGACAGGGATGGAAGCATTTCAAGGCGGCACAACCAGCACGGAGCCAAAATTGCGTACAGGGATTTGCCTTTTCCCTGTTCTTTTCGTTCTCACATGGTTCGCCATAAGCTCAACGAGTACGGCCAGCGCAAATATGACCCGCAATCGAGAAACCCTTTCCGGCCCTTATTCCAAAGAATCTCAAAGCATGTTTTCATTCATTACATCGAGCACAGAAAAAGAAAGCATTATCGTCTTCTTTAAGCCGCGGCTTATGAGAATGATGACCAATCGAAAATCACTCATGTTAAGAACAAAGGAAGAACTTTCGCGCGGCGACTATGTGTGCTTGTTTACGGCGCAAACAGGAGACCAACTGGAGACCAGGTGTCACTGGAGACAATGGCGGATTTATTACAGCGGAAAGCCGCTGCTCTTATCTACGAACAGGGCAGGTTCAAAGTGTACAAATTAGTGCATACCAAAACCCCATTGATGAATCAGCAATAAGAATGCTTACGCGGCCCCGTTGTCATGCCGCATGATAGCAGCGTTTCCCCGCCTGTGACTCAATCGCCGGCCACGCAAAGTGCTTGCATTTAGAACCCTGCACAAGGTATTATTTTTTTTAAAATGCGCTGCACCAAACCATCGGCAGTTGCCGCACTTCAAATGTGTATCCTGGGAATATGGCTGTAGAAAAACAGTACAATAAAGCCGGTGTCTGATGAATGGGCCATTCCCCTGTGGATGAAATACACGGCAGCGATACTATTGCTTGATTCGGGGATACTGCTCGTCAGCTTGCTGGCCGGCATCCAAAAAGTGTTTTTGGGCCTGTCAGCTCACCTGTGAGCCTTGTTGCACTTCTGCTCCTTTTTCTCAGCGCTTTGCTACAAGCTACTTTTTGGTTTTCTCCCACAGGGCAAGCCGGCGCTCTTTTTATACTGGCTATTGCGCTATCTAAAAGGCCCGATTTGCGTATTCTCGCTTCTTGGCCTTGTTTATTTGCTTACTATACGCGCCCCACTGTTCTCCCTGCCTGGCGTCTGCATACTGACTGCGCTCGTTTTTATATTTTTGATTGGAATTCTTGCGAAACCGATTCAACGAGACCAGCGGCCCTTTCCTGAAATAATACGTTTATTTGCGCCGATCAGGCACGGGGCTGAAAAAATAAATTCTATTCCCCCCTGGATTTTGAGCCTTGCGATTGCAGGTTTGCCTATCCTGATTGTTTGCTGCGGAATCTATTTCGGGCTTAATGCTCAATTGTCGGACTATCGCCCGTATTCTTTCTGGAATGATGAAACCGGCTACTGGATGTGGGTCAGAGCTTTCAGCCATGTAGGATTCAACGTTGGGTATAACGCCCCCAATGAATTAATTGCACGTGCCGGTTTTAATCACTATGGGGAGGGCAGCCCGCTGTATGTTTACTTTTACGGGATCATCGGCCGGTTGGTCGGATGGTCTCCTGAACTTCCCCTGCTCATCAACTTTGCCATTCTTTTTCTGGCGATAGTTGCTTTTACGCGTTTCACCAGTCTCGATTCCGTACAGATTCTTTTCACCGGCCTTGTGACCACGTTAACCTGGCCGGTTCTACTGTTTTTGCCCATGACCACCCATGAACCATGAATCAGGTGATTGGCATCATCCTGTCGAGCATATTTTTTGTGCTGTTGACCAGAAGAGAAACAGTAAGCCCGTTCACAAGAGTCGCGTTTGTCTTTCTGATCTATCTGGCAACGCTGGTTCGCCTTTCGTGGGGGCTGATGCTGGTTCCGGTTCTCTTTTATTCATTGGGCGGAACGGTCTTGCTCCGGAGTTTTTTTTCGATTTTTATTGGGCTTGGGGCTGTATGTATCTGCCATTTTTATAACTGGCTATTTGGTTCCGCCGGTGAATAATTGAATTTTTTCGAGCTTGAGCTCCAGCCTGGTTAATGGCCCGCAGGTTCTGCTCCTGGCGATGTGGAGGCAATGCGAAGAAATATTTAAGGACAGCAGGTAACCCCCAATATCGCTGTCCTGTTCCAAATCTTCGTGATTGTCGGGTGGAACCTGATCCGCCTGGTTCGCCAGATCCGGCTGCAGGTTTCCTGGGCTTCCATCATTCAGTCTCGAATTGTTTTCGAGATGTATAATATGACCATGCTTGCTATCGCAGGGTTCATGTTTTATTTGAGCATTGCCTTTTACCGGACCTTTGCTCCATCCATGCTGGTTGTTTACTTGTTGCAAGTTGCCAAAAAGGATTATAAACTTCTCGGCACGTTGCTGGCGCTCAACATTGCATTTTTCTCTTCTTATATGAATTTCTATCCAGGCGCTGAAGATGTCAACATCATCAAAATGGATTTCACATGGAAGTTTCCGTATCTTGACCAGGCGGAGGCAAAAATAAATAAGTTGATTGTCTATGATCCGGCTGCCAAAAATCCATGGTGTAATACCATCCTGATTCCAGTGGAGTATTATGATCATCGGTTGACTGTTATTCCTCCGGGTATCGGCATTTCATTTATGCTGAGCCCCCTCAGTATGCAGACCCCCATCAAATCGAACTATTTGCTGCTCAATCAGGGGGCATACGCGGCTTTGTCTGATAAGCGTCATTTGAAGCTCATCGAATCATTGCCAATTGGCGATCTTTATTGCAACCCGGATTCCGGTTGTGGACTTTGTAAATAAAAATTATACGGGTGAATTATGAAAATACTCATTACAGGCGTTGCCGGCTTTATCGGCTCGAACTTGGCAAAAGGCTTACTTGATAAGGGTTATTCTGTTGTCGGGCTGGATAATTTGTCCCAGGGTTTTTTGCTGAACATTGAAGAATTTAAAGACCATCGAAAATTTACGTTTATCAAGGGCGATGTTCAAGATAGCAGGGTGATGAACAAAGCAACAAAAGGCTGTGATGTGGTTATTCATCTGGCCGCATTCAAAATTCCCCGTTATAGCGATGCGCTGGATACCCTGTTGATCAACGCCATGGGAACGAACGTGGTGCTGGACGCTGCGGTTAAGAACAAAGTCCCCAAGGCCATGATCGCGTCAACCTCGGATGTGTATGGAAAGAACCCGGCGGTGCCGTTTTCGGAAGATTCCGACCTGGTGATCGGCCGCCCGGAAATCAAACGCTGGTCGTATGCCATTTCAAAAATGTTCGAAGAGCAGCTTGTTTTTGGTTATCACGAGCGCCACGGTATTGATGCGGTAGCTATGCGATTCTTTGGGGGTTACGGTCCCAACCAGCATCTTACCTGGTGGGGCGGACCACAATCTGTTTTCATCGGTGCGGCACTTGACAATGAGCCAATCTCCCTGCATGGTGATGGAATACAGACTCGCTCCTTCACCTATATCAGTGACCATGTTGATGGTATTATCGCCTGTGCGGAAAAAGCGGAAGCCAATAATCAGGTTTTTAATATCGGCAATACTTACGAGATTACGATTAAGGATCTGGGTATTAAAATCTGGGATATGATACGCCCCGGCAGTGAGCCGAAACTGGTGTATACCCCGTATGAAACCTTTGGCAAATACGAAGATGTACGTCGTCGGGTGCCGAATATCGATAAGGCCCGATCCGTGTTGGGATTTGAGCCCAAAGTGGGTTTGGATGAAGGTTTAAAAACAGCGATTCAGTGGCAAGTCCAGCGCAGGCGTGCATTGGGGACTCCTACGCCGGATGTCCCGATCAGGTGATGGTTCTTATGGAAAAATTATTTATTCTGGTACCGGTACTCAACGAAGCCGGGAATATTCCCCGGTTAATGGACTCGCTCAAGGCCCTTTCGCTCGAATTGCAGGATCGGCATGATGTTCAGGTGATTTTGATCGATGATGGCAGCCAGGATGAAACCTCGAGTCTGGCAAAAAAAATTACTGCCGAATCCGGTCTTAATCTGTATATTCTCAGGCACGAAGTCAATCAAGGCCCCGGAAAAGCGTTTGGGACAGGATTCCTTTATCTTGCATCCCATCTCGCCGAAAACGACCTTGTTCTCACCATTGAGGGGGATAACACCTCGCGGATTGAGCTGGTGAAACAAATGCTCCAGCGTCTGCAGGAAGGGTTTGATGTGATATTTGCAAGCCCGTATTTATACGGTGGGAAGATTGTAAACACAGCAGCCTTTCGAATTTTCTTGAGCAGTATGGCCAATTTGTTTATCAAGGACCTGCTGGGGCTGCATGGAATTTTGACAGTCAGTTCTTTTTTCCGCTTATACCGATCTTCCGCATTGAAAAAATTGCAGGCTGCGTATGGAGCAGAGATTGTTGAGCGGCGTGGATTTGAGTGCATGGTTGAAATGACCATGAAGATGGCGAACGTGCATATGACCATTTCAGAAGTACCGCTGATACTGGATACACATATCCGGGTTGGAAAAAGCCGCATGAAGGTGATGAAAACAATCCTCGGATATTTCAAACTGTGGTTTCTGAAAAAAAAATGGTTGGAAATGGCCCGTCAATGGAAAGAAAATTGTGGCTGATCAAAAAAGTCCGCTCTTTTTTGCTTTGATTGGTTAGGCGGCTATATTGCACCTCGATATCTTAAGGCCATTTGCTCTACGGGCAACCGACTTGTATCCGCCCTGGATCCCAAGGATTCGGTGGAGTTTCTTGACCATCGGAGGCAATATCAAGAGCCAGAATGACGTCTGATTTATACCGGGGCTACCATTAAGGATGATGCTTTCCTGTGCCCCTCCTGTGTTTTTACCAATGGGGTCAACCCGCGCTCGCAGATTAATAGCAAATCCGGGTATGTGCCTACCGTGGTGCGGCGCTACGATTGGTCGCTATGCCTTTATTAGGGCATGGGCAATGTTGCGCGGCGACGGGCCCGATTATGCCCTCATGCTGGGTATTCCTGTAGTTAAAAAAGACTGAATAAGTCGCCACGGTTCTCGCCCGTCCACCCCTGACGCGGATGGTATCATGCGAGGGATAACCCTAATTTTGTTGTTGAGGCCTTCCATGAAATAAAGGGACACCTTGTTCTCTGGTTTGCAATAGCTGATGATTCCGTCCCAGTGCTGCTCTATCATGGCGGTAAAATTTTCCAGATGCTCACGCCTCTGCCAGCGATTAGCCTTATTGTAGAGATGCAAAAGTCGCTTTCAGCCGTACAAAAAACCGAAAGAGCCGAAAAAAATAAAAGATTTGAAAGCAGGAGAGTGAAACACACCATTCATGCCTTGAGCGAACCGGCAGCTTATGCTACGCTATAAAAACCATGCAAACTGATTTTTAGGGACAGGTTTGAGACCCTGTTTCTACGGGGCTTGCACCGGCAGATATAACCAACAAAAATTTGAGTGGTATCACTGGGGGAGGCCGTCATGACAGCATCAACGTTTAATTGGCATATCCACCACAAGGGCAATGATGTTGAGTCGTTCAAGGCCTCGATCCTTTCAAACCTTGAATACCGTCTTGCCAAAGACCAGTACAGCGCCACAGCCTATGACCGCTTCCTGAGCACGGCCTATGCCGTGCTGGAGCGCCTGGTTGAGCGCTGGATCTCGACGCAGCAGACCTACCACAACCGCAATGTCAAGCGCGTCTATTATCTGTCCATGGAGTTTCTGCTCGGGCGCTCCCTGGAAGACAGCCTTACAAATCTCGGCCTCCATGATGCCTGCCGCGAAGCGCTGAAAGAGCTCGGGATGGACCTTGAAACCATCCGCAGCTATGAAGTGGACGCGGGTCTGGGCAACGGGGGTCTGGGGCGGCTGGCGGCATGCTTTCTTGACTCCATGGCAACGATGGGAATACCCGCCCACGGCTACGGCCTGCGCTATGAGTACGGCCTTTTTAATCAGCGCATCGTGCACGGCGCTCAGATAGAGACGCCCGATAACTGGCTTGCCCGCACCAATCCCTGGGAAGTGCCCCGGCCCGAGTATACTTTCAGGGTGCGCTTCGGCGGCGCCGTCGATCATAAGCCCGATGTGTTCGGGAGGTCAAAGACCGTGTGGTGGGGCGGCGAAGAGGTGATCGCCATGGCCTATGACACACCCGTTCCCGGCTACGACATCAATAATGTGAACACCCTGCGCCTCTGGTCGTCAAAAGCCACGGAGGAATTTTCACTCAATGACTTTAATGCCGGCGATTATATGGCTGCCTGCCAGACCAAGGTTGTGAGCGAAAACATCACCAAGGTGCTCTATCCCAACGACAACTTTTTCGAGGGCCGGGAGCTGCGCCTCAGGCAGGAATACTTTTTCTTGTCTGCTTCCCTACAGGATATTCTGCGGCGGTTTAAAAGCGAGAACAGCGATCTGAAAACGCTGCCCGAAAAGGTCGCAATCCAGCTCAATGACACTCATCCGGCCCTTTCAATTCCCGAACTCATGCGTATTCTCATCGACGAAGAGAGCATGGGCTGGGACGAAGCCTGGGATATAACTGTCCGGACCTTCGGGTACACCAATCACACCGTGCTTCCGGAGGCGCTCGAAGAGTGGCCGGTGGCGCTCATTCAGCGCGTGCTGCCGCGGCATCTGGAGATCATCTATCTCATCAACCATAAATTCCTGCAGCAGGTAGCGCGGGCGCTTTCCCGGTGACGAGGCCCGCATCGGCCGCATGTCCATCGTGGCCGAGGGCTCTGAAAAGCGCGTCCGCATGGCCTACCTTGCCGTTGTCGGGCAGCCACTCGGTGAACGGCGTGGCCGAGCTGCACTCGCGGCTGCTGCGGGAAACGCTGCTGCGGGACTTTCACGAGTTCTGGCCCGAGAAGTTCAACAACAAGACCAACGGCGTTACCCCGCGGCGCTGGATGCGTGTGGCCAATCCGGGGCTTTCCGAGCTCATTACCGAGGCTATCGGCGACGGGTGGGTCAAGGACCTGGCCGGCTTGCGGGAGCTTGAGACGTTTTGCCGATGACGGCGGGTTTCAGGACCGGTGGCGAGCGGTGAAGCTTGCCTGCAAGCGCCGCCTTGCCGAATCGGTCTGGGACGAGGAGTGGATCGAGATTCATCCTGATTCATTTATCGACGTGCAGGTCAAGCGCATGCACGAGTACAAGCGGCAGCATGCTTTTCGCGCTCTACATTACCGCCAAGTACCTTGAGCTGAAAGACATACCCTCCGCGCGGCGCCTGCCCCGCACCTGTCATTATCGGCGGCAAGGCCGCCCCCGGCTACCACAAGGCAAAGCTCATCATCCGGTTCATCAATGCCATCGGCCAGGTCATCAACAATGACCCCGATGTGAACAATTTTCTGCGCGTGGTGTTTCTGCCGAACTACCGGGTGTCTCTTGCCGAGCGGCTGATACCGGCGGCCGACCTGTCCGAGCAGATTTCAACTGCCGGCAAGGAAGCCTCGGGAACAGGCAATATGAAGTTTGCCCTGAACGGGGCGGTCACCATCGGTACGCTCGATGGCGCCAATGTGGAAATTCTTGAAGGAAGTCGGGCGCTGAGAATATTTTTATTTTCGGCCTCAATGCCGACCAGGTGGTGGATCTTAAACGCGGGAGGTATGATCCCGGCCAAGTATGTGGCCGAATCGGCCATGCTGCAGCAGGTGATGCGCCTTATCGGCACGGATTTTTTTCTGCCCCATGAGCCGGGCCTGTTTCGCCCTATTTACGATGAGCTCCTGCACCATGACGAATTCTGCCTGATGGCCGACTTCGATGCCTATGTTGCCGCTCAGGAACAGGCGGAAAAGGCCTACCTTGAGAAAAAGCGCTGGACGCGCATGTCCATTCTCAATGTGGCCCGCTGCGGCAAGTTTTCAAGCGACCGCACCATTGCCGAGTATGCCCGCGATATATGGGATGTCGGCAGCGTTGATATTCCCCTTGTGGACAATCCGGAGTAGGGGCAGACGTGGTCTGCAGAATCGCGGCCTGCAGGTTTTGTGAGTTTTCAGCACATGTGCAGAACGGTTCGCCATACCCTCATGGCAGGGGCTTGCACAGATCTTCAATAGCGCCGGTGACATGTCCGATTTCAAGGTCGCTTCGTATGCCGAAGCGCGTGAGGGCGAAATCATAGCGCACGGGGTCATGGGGGCAGAGCTTTTCTGAACCCGTCCGTAATTTCAAGGGCGGCCTTCAGGTCCGGCTGTTTGCGGCAGGTGAATCCGAGCGACCGGCCGATGGCATCCATATGCGTATCAAGGGGGATGATAAGCAGCGACGGCGAAATGCCCGACCATCCGCCCGGATCCACATCGTCGCGGCGGACCATCCACCGAAGCAGCAGATTCAGCCGCTTGCATGCGCTGCCGCGGGCAGGTGATGGCAGCGTATAGAGATCAAGCCCGCCGGAAGCTGCCTGCAGATCTGTCGGCAAGCAGTTCAAGAGCAGGAAGGATAGTTGTATCGCCCTGAGAGATATGGCTTGTCAGGCACTGCCCGAGGGAGCCGTGTTTGCGCAGTATCTTTCTGGCGCCGGAGAGCAGGCGTGCAAGTTCTTCGCCTGAAGTGAACCGGTGCTTGATGCCGGACAGGGCAAGTTTCAGCTCACCGCGTGTGGCCTTCATAATAAAGTCGGCAGGGTGCGGCCCGAGCCGCGCAAGTACGGTCTCGAGACTGCGCAGTATCTGCGCCACCCGGCCATAGGCAAGCGTTGAGCAGACAAGGGCTGCAATTTCCCGGTCGCCGGGGTCGGTATACGCATACAGAAACTGCAGCGGATCGGGCGCTACGAACTCGCGGCGGTTGTAGGTGGCATACAGGGATTCAAGATAGGCATGGAGTTTTTTGGAAAGCATGCAGCGTATAATGAGTTTGATAGTAGTGAAATAAAAGGGGCTGCCGGCGGGGCCAAGCCCTGATCACTGAGAGCACATACACCCGGTCCGGAAAGATGTCAATGGCAAAGGCGGCAGTGGCTGCTTCGGAGAAAGCACGTGACAGCACGGCAGGTTGCTGATATAAATAAAATTTATTCCAAAACAATATCCGCGCGTTTTTTTAAGAGTCTTTATGTATGTTTAAGGCTTTTTAGAAAAGAAGCCAGAATTCAGTAGCCGGCATTCAGAACAGAAGACACATAGAGTTCAAGGAATTTACTTGCTTCTTCCAGACAATGAGATCCTTAAATGCCGCAGCTTTTTTAAGCTGACTTCTGACTTTTGACTCCTGAATTCTGAATTCCAACTCTTGAATTATACAATGTGCATCAAGTTACGAAAGGACGCCAGGGATGGAAAGCTGCAACTGCCCGGTATGCATCAGCGCCTGCCGCAATGACCCGGGCAGGCTCGTTCCCGAAGATTTGCAGAAACTTGCCTGCCTGCTGGGCCTGACAGAAGCCGGGCTGCTGGAGCAGTATCTGGTAAAAATTCTTCTCTGTCCCAAAGACGCGATCTACGCCCTGGCGCCTGCCAAGCGCAAGGGCAAGCGCTTCGTCGCAGAGCCGGGAACGGTTGCCCCTGATTACTATGCCCAGGAGCGCGGGGTGTGCGTGTTTCTTGATGATCGGGGCAACTGCACCATACAGGGGGCAAAGCCTTTCGAGTGCAGCGCCTATATGGGCTGCAAAAACACCTTCCTCGGCAGGCCGTATAAAAAAAAATACGTGGAAGAGTATTTTTTGCAGCGGTGGCGCAAGGCGGGAAAAGCCTTATAGCGCACTCTCCAAAAGGACAGAAGGCCTGCCTTTGGTTCTGTATTCAAGAAGCAGCTCTGTCTGGTGCCTGTGCGGGGCGCAGAAAACGCACCTTGTGCCTGTCGCGCATTCCTGCTCCCGGACAGCCGATCTATTTTTCCAGGGAATACTTGTACCGCACGGCATATTCCCTGTTTTCCAACACGGCCTTCGCCATGAATTCTTTTTCCTTTTCTGTAATCGGGCGCAAGCGGTCTGCGGCATCCTGCGTTGTGATGATGGTGTTGATTTCGATATAGCGATCTGATGCTATATCGACGGCTTCAATCACCGACATGACCCGGGTAAAGACATTGTCGCCAAGGGATGCATGGGTTATGACGCTCTTGGCGCCGATAAAGCAGTTCCGGCCTATGGAGGTCGTGCCGTGAATTATAGCGCCGTGATGGATGATGGTATCGTCGCCGATACTGATGGAGTGTCCTGCATGCATATGCAGCACCGCAAGATCCTGAATGCTGCAGCCGCTGCCGATGGTGATGCGGGCAATGTCATCTTCGCTTGAAAACCTGTCGGCCCGGATGACCACCCCCGGCCCGATATAACAGTTGGGGCCTATGCTGACTCTGCCGATAATGACAGCCGCCGGATCCACAAAAGCCTTATTGTCAATTATTGGAACATCGCCTGCAACGTTTGCTCGTATCATGGCAGCCCCTTTCTGTGTCCGGTTTAACAGCTTCATTTATTGAAGTAAGTATAATATATTACATCAGTAGATTCAACAAAACTCTATTTTATTTTGGACATGGATGTTTACCGGAATCCTGCCTTGAAAGACCCGCTTTGTAAGCGGAGATGAAAAGGCGGGTATCAATTAAATCAATTTTAAGCACCGGGATGCCACGCCCTGCAGGCGGGAAGCCTCACTAGCAGGATAGGCCTTTTGTGGTTGCCGGGCCCGTTTATCTCAGCATGACAACAAATCGATTAACAAAATTGCGTAAACCGGTCGGCGTGAGGGTGGGACAAAATAAAGTTTTTGGTGCAGCCATGCCGCTTATCGGTGCAAAGTTGATAAGCGGCACGTCCCGGCACTCCTGTATATTGCCGTATTTCGTAATTGACAAATGACTGCCAATCATAGGAATAATAGGTGTTATTGTGCAATTGTTTTCTGGTCGAATTTCATGAACGAAGAGCATCTTGACCCCCTGGATGGCCACGGGCTGGAAAGCGATGACGAGAAGGACGGGCATGAGCAGTTGCCGCTGCCGCCCGTGCCCGTGTCCGCCGACCCGCTGCAGGCCTATCTTGCCGAAGTGCGGCGCATACCGCTGCTGACCCTCGAGGAGGAAAAAGCCCTTGCCGTCCGCTACCGCGAAACGGGCGACAAGGCAATCGCCTATGACCTCGTGACGGCAAACCTGCGCCTTGTCGTCAAGATCGCCCTGGACTATCAGCGCCAGTGGATGCTCAATCTCATGGATCTCATTCAGGAGGGCAACCTCGGGCTCATGCAGGCCGTGAAAAACTTCGACCCCTACCGCGGCGCCAAGCTTTCCTATTATGCCTCATACTGGATCAAGGCCTATATCCTGAAATTCGTCATGGACAACTGGAGGCTGGTGAAAATCGGCACCACGCAGGTGCAGCGCAAGCTTTTCTTCAACCTGCAGAAGGAAAAGAACCGGCTTGAAAAATTGGGGTTCTATCCGGGCCCGGCTCGCCTGGCCGAGGCGTTTGAAACCGGTGAGGATAAGGTGATCGAAATGGAGCAGCGCCTCGGGGATTGGGAGCCGTCGCTTGATCACCCCGTGGGAGATGACTGGCGCGAAACCCGCGGCGACATGCTATCAGACACGACAGAACTGTTTGATATCAGGATAGCAAACGCCGAGCTTCAGCAGATATTCAGCAGCAAGCTGCTCGATTTCAAGGAAACCATCGATGCCAAGGAGCTTGAGATTCTCGAACAGCGCATTCTTTCCGAAGAGCCCGTGACGCTTCAGTCTATCGGCGACAGATACGGCATTACCAAGGAGCGCGTGCGGCAGATCGAATCCCGCCTTGTCGGCAAAATCAGGTCGTATATGGAAGAGCAGCTGCCGGACTTCAAGAAACTTGAACTGCCCCCGCCCCTAAAAGATGCCTGATGGCGTTGTCATGCACTAAAATATTCAAAATCTGTGCAGAGCGAAAAGCATGCAGCATCATCTGCCTGCTGCCGGGGTTTGCCGGTCCTGCACCATGCCGTCGCGGATGCGGATGCACTGATCGGCAAGGTCCATCACCTCGGTATCATGGGTTGACAACACCATGGTGCAGCCGCTTTCTCTGCCCATGGCAAACATGAGGTTTATCAAATTTCTGCCCGTAGCGCTGTCAAGGCTTGCTGTGGGCTCATCGGCAAGCAGCATTTTGGGGCTGTGGGCAAGGGCCCGGGCAACGGCCACGCGCTGTACTTCTCCACCTGAAAGCTCATGGGGAAGGGCCCGGCCTGCATCAGCTAAACCGATGCGCTCCAGAAGCTCTGTGACGCGGCGTTTTTTTTCTTGGTATGCCACGCTGTTGAGCGTGAGAGGGAAGGCGATATTTTCAAAAACGTTGAGATAGGAGAGCAGATTGCCGAATTGAAATACAAAACCCATATCCCGGCGAAGAAAAAGGCTGAGCTCACGCTGCGGCAGCTCGTGCAGATTGCGTCCATTATAGATTACCTTGCCGCTGTCGGGCCGGTCGAGGCCGCCCAGGCAATTGAGCAGAGTTGTTTTGCCAGAGCCTGATTTGCCCACGATGACCACCATGGCAGCAGGGGCTATGGTAAAAGAAACACCGCGCAGGGCTTGCATGATGCCCCTGCCGGAATGGTATGTTTTTATAATGTCCTGACACTGCACCATAAGTCTTAGCCTGTCTTGAGAATATCAGCTGCTTTTTTCCGCGCCACAAGCAGCGCCGGCCAGATGGCTGAGCCAAGGCTGAACACCAGAGCAAGGGCAGGCGGCGACCACAGGGAAAAAGCAGTCAGCCTCGGATAAATCATGCCTGAAACGGCAAAATACCGGTTGTGTGAAGTGAAAGCCGTAAGATCAACTCCTGTTGCAGCCACAAGCAGCACGGCAGCTGTACCTGCAAGAATGCCTGCAAAGGATGCCGCAAGGTTCATGAGCAGTATCTCCATCATGATAAGACGCATCATTTCTCCTGCCGTAACCCCCATGGCTTTCATGATGCCGTATTCCCGCAGATGCTTCATGATAAAGATAACAAAGGCGCAGGCTATGCCCAAAGATACAACGCCAAATACCAGCACCGTGACCATGGACATTGATACATAATTCAAATCGATCAGCTGCCGCAGATCAGGCATCAGCTGGCCCCATGATTTAAATGAGCCTGCTTCCGGCAGTTTGCTCCGGTATGCTGCAAGAACCTCGTCGGGGTCCACACCATCCTTTAAAAATACGGAGGCTGACCATGGTCCCTGCGGGGAGGGATGAACAGCAAGACTGCAGAAAGCTATGCCGCGGTCAAGCTGTTCAATGCCGGTAGCATACACACCCTCGACTTTATAAGGCTTGTAGTGCTCCATGTCGCCGGGGCTGAACCTTACCGTATCGCCTGCCCCGACGGCAAGCTCATCGGCCAGAGTCCGGCTGATAAACACACCCTGGCTTGCGCCGGAGAGAAAAGAGCCCTGCACGGTTTTTCTCCAGAAGGCTGTGTTTTTTTCTTCGGCCGCAGGATCGATGCCGAGCATGACAACGGTTTCAAAATGTTTGGGCCCGGCCAGTATGCCTGCCGCAGGCACGCGTTTGACAATGCCCGCCACACCATCAACGCCGAGGCTTTCAGATTGCAGTGTTGCCGGAAGATCAAAGCCGGTGATATGGCCTGCATAGAGGCCTGCGGAGTTGCGTATCATGGCATCATTAATGCCGACAGCCAGGGCGGAAAGAAAAATAAGCGTGGCAACAGCGGTGACGACCATGAGCGATAAAGCAGCTGTTGAGCGGCCTGAGCGCACAAGAAACAACGCTGCGGTTTTCAGCCAGAAGCCAGATTGATTCAGCATAGGGCATCTCTCATGCGGGCGGGCCTGCAGCAGCCATAAAGTGCTCGGTGCCGATACGGCGGTACAGAAAGGCAAGGGCAGGCTCAATTGCAAACTGGTGGCGCTCATCAAACAGGGCGGTTAAGCCTTCAAGCAGATAGCTGCGGGCTGTGCGCGCAGACTCTGCCAGAGCCGGGGGAAAATCAAGCAGCAGGGTTGGCTTTGCCTGATCAGCGGGCTCGGCTTCCGCCTTCTGCTGCAGCAGCTGCCACTGGTCCGGGCCGCTGCTGTGGTAGATAAGAGAAGCTGCATAATTATGATGCAAGCCTCGCGCATCGCGGCCAAGATCAACCATATCATCCAGTATCTGGCAGCCGATACCGATACGGTACAGCCCCTCCTGCAGCGAGGCCACAGTAGCAGCGCTTATGTTTTCAAGAACCGCCGGTATGCCCCAGGGGCAGAGAAACAGCAGGCCGGTTTTGAAGTGGTGCACTTTGGCCAGTATATCCTGCGGGGTAAGTATGCTCAGTATGCCCTGCTCTTCGGTTGATTCCTGTATGCCGCTTGCTGTCAGGGCATGAAGAGAGGCTGTGCTGGCCTTTAAAACCTGCTCGGACGACAGCTCGTTTTTAGCATATGCCTCCATGAGTATACTGAACAGTGCGCGGTCTGATGCCATGATGTCGATAATGGAGCGGAAGCGTTTAGCGCCGGCAGGCAGATCGGTTTCAAGCGTCTTTTTATATTCATCGTCAAGGATATTGTCGCAGCCCGTTACCATGCCCCGCAGGCAGTGGTTCAGAGCTGCGTACAGCACGCGCCTGCTGCGGGGTATGCCTGCCCGGTGATAGGAATAGAGAAAAAGGGCTGAAAAGAAATTGTTCTCGAGTTTTAAAAAGCCCTCAGGCTTTTCAAGCAGGTTGATGCCGCTGCCGCTCAGTATAGCCTGCGTCGTTGACCAGTACAGGCTCAGGCCCTCAGACAGCTCCTCTTCAAGTAAGCCCAGGGCATCACGGGCCTCTGCGCCGTGCAGTAGCAGGCTTTTGCTCTGGCGCATCAAATCAAAAATATTCATGGCAATGTCCCTTGAGGTTTACGTGTTGCAAAAAGGGCTATGTAGCCGAAAAACATGGCGTGCAGCCGCGGCTGTTCAAAGCCCGATTTGTGCATCAGAGCAGGCAGCACGCCGGAGATGTTCTCACCAATTTCAGGCTGCATGAAAAACCAGCGTGCTCCGTAGGATATGAGTTTTCCCATGAGCGTGGAGGGCGTGTGCATGTCTGCTACAATCAGCAGGCCGCCTGGCCGCAGCACGCGGAAAGCTTCCCGCAGGGCGCGTTCTTTCAGGTCGCAGTCAACATGATGAAAAAAAAGGCTTGATACCACCGCATCAAACGAGGCGGCGTCATAGGGCAGACTTTCAGCAGCAACAGCTTCAAAGCGGCAGGTCGCGCTTTCGCGCTTTTTTGTGGCCACCCGGATCA
This sequence comes from uncultured delta proteobacterium, assembly GCA_963718965.1. GTDB lineage: Bacteria > Desulfobacterota > WTBG01 > CAIYCZ01 > CAIRTM01 > CAIWCT01. Next base: position 18,303 of record CAVRBJ010000032.1, read on the forward strand.
TGGCCGCTGCCGCATCGATACCAAGGGCCATGCCGCCTGCTGCTGCATCCAGCCTGTCGCCAATAGCACGGGTCAGAGCGCCGGTTCCGCACCCCAGATCAAGCACGCGATGCTGCTTCTGCAGTTGCAGCAGGGCAATAATCTGCCGGTTGTACGCCGCCTGCCTGCCCATCAGCACAACTGGCTCGCAGATATCATATACGGGTGCTGCGTGATCAAGAGTTCGACCCCGTGTTGGAACAGAATCAGGATGCATTTGTATATGCCCAGTCTCGTTATGGGGTTTTTCCGGTTGCGGGCTGCAGCTCAAAATGAAAATCTATCTTAACATAATCCTCGGTGCGGAAAATTAAAAAAGACGGGTTTTTAATATTGTAGTCCTTCAACTGCAGGATAGTGGTGCCTTCGGTGATGAGGAGATTATTCTCTGGGTATACGGTAACGGGGATGGTTATCGCCTTTGTCGTTCCGTGAATGGTCAGCATTCCCTCAAGATCAAAGGAAACAGGATGCTCTTTTGTGGCCTTTGCTACCGGCCCGGCATTTTCGAGAGCCGCGCCTGCCGCGGTTGAACGATACGAAACCTCTGGGTAGATGCTTATATCCATAAATTTTTTCTTCATCCGATCATCCCGCGCCTTGTCATTGCTGTCCATGGTGTCTGCGGCAAAGGTGAATTGCACGGCTGCTGCTGTCAGGCGGCCATCGGGGGTTATGGCAGCAGAAGCCTTGCCCTGCATTTTTCTTACATACCCCAGCGTGTCATGAACATTGCCCTTTAAAAAATAGGAAATAAAAGTCGCCTCGGGCTTAAATGAAAATTCCCATTTCCCCGGCGCAGGAAATGCGCTGAGTGCCGGCGTAGCGGCTGCGGGCGGCTCAGGCCATGCGTAGGAGGAGGAAATAAAAATAAAAGCGGTGACGGCTAAAAGAGAGCTAAGGGCTGCTTTTTTGCATATGCTGTCTCGAATGATAGGGTGATTATTGAGGGGCTGTTGTATGGTTTAAGATTATACCATAAAGAAGTGATAAAAAAAGAGCTTTTTTTATCAGCGCCAAGGCGGCAGGACACACAGTATTTTTAATACACGAGAGTAGTGCTGTGCGGACTTCCATATGCTATGCTTATGTTTAAAGGCTATGTGCTAACTTTTTTTATCTGTGTTAAGGCGGGAGCAGGTACTATGGTGAGCCTACATGGCTGGAGGGAATTGATATATATGGGCATTTGTTTTTTTGCCATGACGCAGGGAAACGCCGGCGCCGGTGAGCCTGCAGCGCCCGACAGATATGCTGCAGCCCGGCACCGCATGGTTGAGCAGGATCTGCGCGACCGGGATATTGGCGATTCCGCCGTGCTTGCGGCCATGGCAAAAGTGCCCCGGCATCTGTTTGTTGACGGGCGCCATCAGGCTGAAGCCTATGCCGACCACCCGCTTCCGATCGGTGAGAACCAAACCATTTCGCAGCCCTATATTGTTGCCCTTATGACGCAGAGCCTGAAGCTGGGACGCCATGACCGCGTGCTTGAAATAGGCACCGGCTCAGGCTATCAGGCCGCAGTGCTGGCAGAAGTGGCCGGCCAGGTGTATACTATAGAGCTGCATAAAAGTCTTGCCGGGCAGGCTGAAAAGCTGCTGCGCATGTTGGGCTACGATACGGTGAGCGTCAGGTGCGGCGATGGTTTTTTCGGCTGGCCCGAGCAGGCCCCTTTTGACGCCATCATGCTCACCTGCGCCCCCGGGCAGGTGCCCCAGGCGCTCATTGATCAGCTCCGCGAGGGAGGCCGGATCATTGCGCCGGTGGGTGGTGTGTTCCAGGTTCAGGCCCTGATGCTGGGGACGAAAAAACAGGGCCGGCTGAGTCTGCAGAATATCGCTCCCGTGCGCTTTGTTCCCATGCGCGGCCAGGCTGAAAAAAGCACGCCATAAGGGCAGTCAGACCGTTTTGAGCCTTCCACATTCTGCAGTTCCTTTCATTTCCAAGCCCCCTTTTTGCCAAAAAAAGTGCCGTCAACAGCTCACAGGCATGCCTGATAATGAGGCTGTGTCCGGAGTCCAAATAACGCTAAAAGTTTAAAAAGGATAATTGACGCACTTTCATTAACCTGCTATGATGAAGTAAAAATGCAAGGAAAATCAATCATTAAAAAGTTCTAATCTTATGCAGCACGCACGTACCACCACATTGCCCGAGGTGCTCATCGCCTCGGGGAAAGTAACAGAAGACATCCTCAAAACGGTCATGCATGAAGAAGGCCTGCCCCCCTATAAGGCCTGCCAGCGCCTGATCGACATGGGCTTTATTGCCGAGGAGGAGCTGCTGAAAATTTTCAGCCTGTATTTCAAGTATCCGTATGTGTCGCTGAAAAATTTTCAGCCCAAGGATATTTTCATAGAAGGGCTGTCGGAAAACTTCATGCGCGAAGCCAAATGCGTACCCATTGAAATGACCGATGCACGCATGAAGCTCGCCATCAATAATCCTTTTGACGGAACCGCCCTTGATGCCGTTAAAATGGTCACCGGGCACAGCATCGATGTGTGCCTTGCCAAGGACGCTGAGATATCGGATGCCATAGAGAAAATTTTCAGCACCGGCGCCTCGGCCATGGACCGCCTGATTGAAAGCACCGGCGGCAGCGAGGGAGACGGGTTCTCCATGGATGACGATGGCGACGTGGCCCACCTGAAGGACCTTGCCTCCGAAGCGCCGGTCATACGGCTTGTGAACATGCTTGTTTCGCGTGCCATAGAGCTCAAGGCCAGCGATATCCACTTCGAGCCCTTCGAAAAAAGCTTTCATGTGCGCTACCGCATCGACGGCGTGCTGCACGATATGGAATCGCCGCCAAAGAACCTTCAGGCCGCGGTCATTTCACGCATCAAGATCATGTCAAAGCTCAATATCGCCGAGCGCCGGCTCCCGCAGGACGGCCGCATCAAGCTGCGGGTCATGGGCAAGGAGATCGATTTCCGCGTTTCCACGCTCCCGACCCTGTACGGCGAAAGCGTGGTCATGCGTATTCTTGACAGCGAGAGCATTGTGTTTGACCTTGACCTGCTGGGATTTCCCACCCATGAGCTTCAGCACTTCGAAGACCTGATCCGAAGGCCCTATGGCATCATTCTGGTTACGGGCCCCACCGGCTCGGGCAAGACCACCACGCTCTACAGCGCCCTCAGTAAGATCAACAATAATGCAAACAAGATCATCACGGTCGAGGATCCGGTCGAGTACCAGCTGAGCGGCGTCAACCAGATTCATGTCAAGCCTTCTATCGGCCTTACTTTTGCAAGCTGCCTGCGCTCCATCCTGCGGCAGGACCCCGATATCATCATGATCGGCGAAATCCGTGATGCCGAAACTGCCGAAATCGCCATTCATTCGGCCCTTACCGGCCATCTGGTCTTCTCGACCCTGCACACCAATGATTCCGCCGGCGCCGTGACGCGCCTTGCTTGAAATGGGCATGGAGAACTACCTTGTATCCTCAAGCCTGCTCGGTATTATGGCCCAGCGCCTGGTTCGCGTCATCTGCACGAACTGCAAGGAAGAATATCCTGCAACAGAGGAAATGCTGCGCGAGATGGGCCGGGACCCGGCCGGTGCCGGCAGCGTTATGCTCGCCCGCGGCACAGGCTGCGAGCACTGTGCCAATACGGGCTACCGCGGCAGGTCGGGCATCTATGAACTGCTGCTCATGCATGATGATGTGCGCAAGCTCATCCTTGCGCAGTCCGACAGCAAAGCCATCAAGGACCGGGCCCGCGAACTCGGCATGCAGACGCTGCGCGAAGCCGGCTGGGACAAGGTGATTGCTCAGGAGACCACGGTTGCTGAAGTCATCCGCGTGACGCAGGTGGAATAGGGCGGTTTTGTTGGTTGCATTTGCTTTATTAGTTTAATTGGTTTTCAACGAATGCAACCAATTAAACAAATTCAACCAATTGAACCAATGTAACTGATTTAACCAATCGAACCAATCATACAGTCTATGCCTGAATATATTTATAAAGCAACCGACCGCGCCGGCAAGGTGATGGAAGGCAGTTTGGATGCTCCCGATGAAGCTGCGGTTGTGAGCCGGCTGCGCGGCATGGGCTGTATCCCCATCCGCATCGAGCAGGCAGCAGCGGGCGCCAAGCCGCGATCCCGCAAAATATCAATCAAAATAGATTTCAAAACAGGTTTTTCATCAAAGTTTAAACGGGTATCAGGCGCGGAGCTGCTGTCGTTTACGCAGGAGCTTGCGACTTTGATCCGGGCTGGCCTGCCGCTTGACCGCACCCTCTCCGTGGTAACAGAGATAACGGAGAATGAACTGCTCAAGACAATCACCGAGGAAGTTCTGCGTGATGTCCGCGGCGGCAAAGCGTTTTCCGAAGCGCTGGCCAAGCACCCGAAAGTCTTCAACCGCCTCTATGTCAACATGATCAAGGCGGGAGAAGTGGGCGGTATTCTGGATGTGGTGCTTGACCGGCTGGTGGATTTTCTCGAGCGGTCGCAGGAGCTGAAGCGCACCGTCGTCGGCGCCATGATCTATCCGCTGGTGCTGATTTTCGTCATGGGCATCGTCATGGCCGTGCTGCTTATCTTTGTCGTGCCGCGGTTTGTCGGTATCTTTGAAATGATGCATCAGGAGCTGCCCCTTCCGACGCAGGTGCTTCTGGGAATCAGCACGATCGCACAGCGTTTCTGGTGGCTGATTATCGGCGGCGGCACCGGCCTGTATGTCTGGTTTCAAAAATACACCGCCTCGGAAAAGGGCAAGCTGGTCTGGGACACATTCTTGCTCAAGCTGCCCCTGATTAATGCGCTGATTTTGAAAATAGAAGTTGCGCGCCTCAGCCGCACGCTGGGCACGCTCATCACCAGCGGCGTGCCGCTTTTGCAGGCCCTGGGGATCGTGCGGGAAATCATCAGCAACGTTATTATTGCAAATTCCATAAACACCATTCAAAAGGCCGTGAAGGAAGGCAAGGGCGTATCGCTGCCCATGCGCAGCCTGGGAATTTTCCCCTCCCTTGCCGTGCATATGATCCGCGTGGGTGAAGAAACAGGCAAAATGGAGGAGATGCTTATCCGCGTGGCCGACACCTATGACCGGGACGTGCAGGTGACGGTGAAGCGGCTGCTGGGGCTGCTTGAGCCTCTGCTCATTCTGGTTATGGCGCTGCTGGTCGGCTTTATCGTTATATCCATTGTGCTTGCGCTGTTCAGCATCAATGACGTTGCGTTTTAAAGGAGGATACAATGCAAATGAAGAATGAAAGAAAAGTGCTGTGTCAGCAGGGTTTTACCCTTGTTGAAATCATGATCGTTGTCGTTATTCTAGGCCTGCTTGTAGGGCTGGTCGGCCCCCGGGTGTTCGAGCGGTTTAAAAAGGCCGAACGCAATACGGCCAAGGCGCAGATCGAGATGCTCGCCACGACCGTCGATACGTTCCGGCTGGATATGCGCCGCTATCCACAGGATCTGGAGGAGCTGATGAAAAAGCCTTCCGACGATAAAAACTGGGAGGGGCCGTATTTGAAAAAGGATATGCCGACCGACCCCTGGGACCACGCCATATTTTTATAAGTGCCCGGGCGATGAAGGCAGGGATTATGACATCATCTCCTACGGCGCTGATGGTCAGCCTGGAGGCGACGGAGAAAATGCCGATATCAACAACTGGGAAAGCCTTAAAAAAAGCAAGGAATAAAAGCTGCCGGTTTCGCATGCCCGGTGGTTTTTCGCTTGTCGAGCTCATGATCGTGCTGGCCATCATGGCGCTGGTGTTCGGCATGGCAGCGCCCCGCATAGCAAAAGAGATGGGTGTTCTGCATCTGCGCACAACGGCCAAACAGGTTGCCGCATCACTTCGCTGGGCGCGCAGCCAGGCGCTCAGCACCGGCAAAACCTATAATGCAATATTTGACGGCAGCGGGCAGCGCGTCATTATTTCCGATTATGCGGGAGCGCTCGATACTGCCGGCAAAAAGCTTGCGGGGTCCGCAGATGCGGCGGCCGGCCAGGAAGAGGCGGAAGCCATTGATGGGGCCATACCGAAGCAGGTAGTGAAGATATTTGAGCTGCCCGAGGATATTTTCATAAGCCGCATCGAGATAGCCGAGGTGCGGGACGCAAACCCGGGAGAGCAGAGTATCTACCAGCTGACATTTTTCCCTGATGGCACATCCATGGGCGGAGAAATAACCATTGCCGACGAACAAAAACGCTCGTTTATCATTGGCGTTGATTTCCTCACAGGAATTGTCTCACTTGAAGAGCCCGACACCATCTGACCTCACGCTCCGGCCGCGGCTTTCCCGGCAGGGGTTCACCCTGCTTGAAGTGCTGGTTGCCGTCATGATTCTGGCCATTGCCGTTACCGCCATCCTCTCCCAGTTTTCTGCAGGCATGCAGGCAGCCGGAAAATCGCGCGACATCACCAGGGCCTCCCTTCTTGCCAAGGAGAAGCTGGAGGAGCTCAAAGCTTTTGTCGACAGCGGCCAGGAGGGTCAGTCCGGCACCTCCGACGATGGCTATGCCTGGGAAACCCGTGTGAGCCTGTATGAGCTGCCGGAGAAAGAGGCGGGAGAAAACGAAAACGCGCTCTCATTCGAGCTTTTGAAACTGACGGTCATCGTGCGCTGGGACACGGGGGGGCAGGAGCGGCAGATGGAGCTCTCCACGCTCAAAGCAGTCAAGAAAAAGGACCGGGAATGATGCGGACGGGCGCGGGGCATACTGGTGTGGAAAGAGGCCGGGGATTTACGCTTCTTGAGCTGCTGCTGGCCATCAGCATTTTTGCCATAGTCGTTGTCGTGCTGTTTTCATCCTTCTGGGTCGGCATCGGCGCCTGGGAGAAAGGTGAAGCGCGGCATTGAATTCCAGCAGCGCATGCGCGCGGTGTCTGAGCTGATGTTCCGTGAAATTTCGTCGACCTATCCCTATTTTCTGACGCCGAGCCAGCTTGATAAGCATACAAGCTATGTCGCGTTTTTCGGGGAGCCCAATTCCCTCCGGTTTGTTTCCTACGCCAATTTACATAAACGAGCCAGCGGGCTGTGCATGCTTGAATTCTGGGTGTCAGAGCGCAGAGGCCTGCTGCTTGGCGAGGCTGCAGCTCTTGCGGCCAACAAGGAGGATTTCGACGCGGTGCCGCTGCGCAGCACCGACTATGCCCTTGAAATCTGCTCAGACGTGAGGGGGCTCCAGTTCCGGTACTTCGACCAGAAGAATGACGACGAGCCGGGCGAGTGGCTTGAGCGCTGGGATCCTGACGAGCGGCAGGGCTCTATGCCAAAGATTGTAGAAGTAACACTTACATTCCTCGACCAGCGGGGCGAAGATATCACGCAGCAGCTGATTATTCCTATTATGAGCAGTCTGCAAAAATAACCCGGCTTTTTAAAGCGCTATTGAACACATGAAAAACCCCTTTCCTCAGTATCATAATGAACGCGGCATTGCGCTGCTGCTGGTGCTGTGGATCGTTACGCTGCTGGCGCTGATATGCGCAGAGTTTTCGGCCTCCATGCGCATCGAGACGACCGTGGCGCGCAATTTCAGGGACAGCGAGCAGGCCTATTATGCTGCCGAGGCAGGCATCAACCGGGCTATCATCGAGTTGATGCGCGCGGCGCGCTCTGCCTCATCGCGCACAGCAGCCTCTGCCGACATCACCAATCCTGAGAATCTTGATGCCGACGAACAGGCCGATATTGAATACTGGACAGCGGGAGGCTCCTATGCGATCAAGATTGACGAAATGGCCTGTCGGGTGGAGATTGTGGATGAAGGCAACAAGGTCGATATCAATGAATTTCTCAAGGATGCTAAAAAAAATCATGAACTGCTGAAGCAGGTGCTGCGCAGGAAAATCGGCCTGGAGGGCGAGGACGTCGACATCATCGCCGACAGCCTTATCGACTGGCGGGACGCCGACAATAACATAACCGGCGTCAATGGTGCAGAGGACGATTATTACAAGGGTCTCGATCCGCCCTCTCTGTGCCGCAATGGCGATATACCGGTTATCGAGGAGCTGCTTCTGGTTCGCGGCATCGATGAACAGATTCTGTTCGGCAGACGAGGCAGGCGCGAACAGAAAATAGAGCTTTCAAAGGAGGATCTGGATGATGTCCTCAGCGGCAGGGTTGTTCCGGAAGAGGAGGATCTGCCTATGCCGGATGATGATGAGGCCAGTCAGCAATATCTGGGCCTTCTCGATATCTTCAGCGCGCCGCCTTCTGGTTTCGGCACAGGGGCAAAGGTGAATGCCCAGGGCGATATCACGATTAATATAAATACGGCTTCAGCCGATCAACTGCTGCTGCTTAATGGCATGACGCCCGTGACCGCCGCCGATATCGTCTATGAGCGCAGGAAGAGGCTTTTCAAAAGCAAGGAGGACCGCCTGCCGTCATTCAATAATTATTTCCGGTGGAAAGACAGCATTACCGTGGGTTCGGGAGGCCGTTCCAGCCGGGAAATGCTGCGCATCAATGCAACCGGCTGCGCGCCCGACGGACTTGTCTGCAGGCGCATCACCTGTATGGTGCTGTTCAGCAGCACGAGGTACTTCATTCTCAGCTGGCGGGAAACAAACTGAATTTAATATTTGCCATTGACAGCCTTTGCGGGTACAATTAATTATTTTTTAATGAAACAATAATACATTATGCAGAGTATCGGCGTCGTTTTCAAACAGGAAGAGATGGTTCTGGTTGCCCTGAAGCAGGGGCTTGCCGACTACCAGCTCGAAGGATACCGGATCCTGCCGTTTCTTGATCTGAAAGACGAGGAGCGGGATCAGGCCATTGTGCATAATATTGAGCGGTTTGTGCAGGCCTATCGCGCGGCAAAGATAATATATTCATTGCCCTGCCTCGCGATATGGCGCTGGTGCAGTTTCTGCAGATGCCTGCCGCAGCTGAAGAAAATCTGGGAGCGACGCTCGGTTTTGAGATAGACCGCTACACGCCGTTCGGCTTTGATGATGTGTATTTTGACTGGCATGTTCTCAACCGCCTGCCTGACAGCGGCCTGATTACCGTGATACTGATCACTATAAAGCGCACCATTGTCGACTACTATCTCGGCCTGTTCGCCAAACTCGACATACGGCCCCAGGGCATAGAAATAACCACCACGGCTCTGTGTAATGCGTTTTTCAGGCACCAGAGCGCACTGAACGGCTGCAGGATATGTCCTGGCTTCAGGAAAGCGGCATTATAAACAACCGTATCCTGGGTCTGGTCGGGAAAATTGCCCCAAAGGCAGCCCGGTTTTTAGAGGGCGCGCAGGCCAGGAAGCCAGAAACACAGAACGTTGATGTGCTGGTTGAGTTTCTCGATGCTGCACGCTGTGAAATTGCCGTCCTTGTCCGCAACTGCTTATGCCTTTCACAGGTGGTGCCCCTGTCAGCATCTGCCGAAGCTGTTCAGTTGCAGGAAATTCATGATGCGGGGCTCAGGTCTTTGATCTATCTGCCTGCCCTTGGCCAGGAGCGCAATCTGCCGCTGCGTTTTTGCCTCTCGGGCAGAGATATGCAGCACGATTTTCTGGACACTGCGCCGGAATCGCCGGCCGACTCTTTTTTCGTGCAGCGAACCCTGCCGGTTCAGCATAAAAAATTCGCCCATGACACCATAGCCGGTGCGCTGCCCGTGCTCGTCCTGCCTGCTGGCGTTGCCGTCAAGGGGCTGCGGAGCACCACGTTTGATATAAATTTAATTCCTGCGGCGCGGCGTCCGAAACGCAAAAAGAGCAAGCGCAAACTGGTCGCAGCAGCAGTTTTTCTAGCTCTGCTGGCCGCACTGAGCACCTATACGGCGGCGCGCAACATGAAGATGAAGGAGCGCCTCACCGTGCTCACTGAGGAAGTGAACGGCCTGCGCAGGCAGGTGCAGACAATTGAAGAGCTTCAGCAGGCGTCTCAGCGCCGGGAAAAATTTGTCGCCGCCATGAAGACCATACGCGGCAACGACATGAGCAAACTGCGCATACTTGAAGATCTGACCCGCCTGATACCCGACGACAGCTGGCTGAACGAATTAAACTATAAGGCGGATGAGAAAAAAATAAGAATTTCCGGCTTTGCTGTGTCTGCGGCCAAGCTTATCCCCATTCTTGAAGAATCACCGCTGTTTGACGCCGTAAAATTCTCAACCGTTATCACCACGGACAAGCGCAGCGAAAAAGAGCGCTTCAGGATTGAGATGAATCTCAGCGATAACAAGACCAAACAATGAAGCTCTCTAAACGCGATAAAAAACTTATGACCGCCGGCGCTGTAGCCGTAGCGATTTTCTGTGTTCTCAAATTCGGGCTTTTCCCTGTATACGACACCTTTGTGGAGCGCCGCCAGGAGATTGCACAGAAGGAGAAAACTCAAGAGAAATATCTCAAGTTTCTCAAGGAACAGGCCGATTTTCAGAAGAGTGGGAAAGACAGGGGCAAGGAAGAGGTTTTGGTGCAGCAAAGCCTTCTGAAAGGGGAAACTGCGTCCCTTGCCGCCGCCGATATTCAGAAGATTGTTGACGGGTTCGCCAAGGAGAGCAAGGTCGAGATGCAGAGCGTGAAAGTTCTCGACTCGGACACCAAGGACGACTTTGTGGTCATTCCAGTCCAGATATCCTTTTCTTCAGATCTGACGCGACTGGTGAAATTCGTGCAAAGCATTGAAACGGACAAGAAGCTGCTGACGATTCCTGAGCTGAAAATCAGGGTCAAAAATGAACTGAAGCCGCAGGATGTATCGGTGACGCTGACGGTTGCCGGCTACATGAAAAAAGGGGAAACCAGGAAGTAGGAAGGCGAGACAGAGGATTCATGCGTTTATTTAAGATACGTACCATGGCTGTGCTGCTGGCGGTTGCGCTTACGGGGTGCTCTGCTTTTAACGGCCAGGTTGCACAGACTGACGACCCGCTTCAGGATGGGGCGATACTAGGCGATCAGACCAGAACTCCCGGTATCCCTGCCGCTTCAGCGCCTGCTCAGGCCGGAAAAAAATCCGATGCTTCCCCACGCACAGCAGAGCCCGTTCTGAAGGGCACACCCGTTCAAACGGCAGCCAGAGCAGTGCCCGGCCCTGGAAAAGATGCAGTCCGGGAGAACCCCCTGCATGCCGACTCCGACAATGCAAGCAGCAAGGGCCGCGGGGCCATGATAGCGCTTAATTTCGACAATGCGGATATTTTTGAAGTCATCAATGCCCTGTCGGACTTTCTGGATATAAACTATATTATTGATCCTGCGATCAAGGGCAAGGTCAATATCCACACCACCAGCGAAGTTGACAAGCGCCAGCTGCTGTCCATTCTTGAAACGATTTTTGAGATGAACAATATCTCTGTGGTCAAACAGGGCGAATTCTATAAAATTTTGCCGTCCAAGGATGCCCAGAAACAGGGAGTTCAGGTGGGCGTAGGCCGCGATATTGACAAGCCCGACTCCCCAGACCGCATGGCAATTCAAATTATACCCCTGAAATATGTTCCGTCTGCAGAGGTCATCAAGGTTATAAAGCCGTTTTCCAGCAAAAACGGCGAGATGGTCGAATTCACCAAGGCCAATATCATCATTCTGTTTGATACGGTTGCCAATATTCAGAAAATCGTCACGCTGGTCAATGTTATCGACTCCGATGCATTTGAAAACAATGAAGTCCGTTTTTTCAAGGTAAAAAATGCCAATGTGACTGATTTGGCCAAGGAGCTGGAGGGTATATTCACGTCCCTTGGCATTGAAAAGGCAACCGGCAAGGGGTATCGGCCTTGCCGTGGTGCCGGTGGAGCGGGCAAGCATTGTTGTGGCAGTGAGCCCCATACCGGGCGTACTTGACCAGATGCAGCACTGGGTGGATGTGCTCGATACGATCGACAAGGATGCCGACGAGCAGATATTTATCTATTTTGTGGAAAACGGCAAATCCGAGGAAATAGCAGATATCCTGGTTCAGCTCTACGGCGGCGAAGCTTCGGGCAGCTTGAGCGATAAGCGGGCGCAAAAACAGAGCAGAGACAGCTCATCAAAATGGAGCGGTGCGAGCGGTTCGCGGCGCTCACGTCAGCGGCGGCATGGGCGGTGACAGCCAAGCAGCAGCAGTTCCAGCAGAACAAAAACAACCGAAAAAAGCGCCTAAGGCCAAGTCGGGCGGCCTGTTGGAAAACAATATTATGATCGTGACCGATGAAGCCACCAATGCCATCATCGTCAGGTCAAACTCTCAGGACTATGCCAAGATCCGGGAGACCATTCAGCGGCTGGATATCATTCCGCGGCAGGTGCTTATCGAGGTTTTCATAGGCAGAGGTGGCGTCTGTCGGGAGATACGCAGTTCGGCGTCGAGTGGGCCCTGCTTCAAAACAATGACAAGCTGGGCGGCTATAAGGGCTCCAGCAAAACGGGGCAGAATTTCGGGACGGGGCTTGCTGATGCACTGGATCCGACAAAAGCCGCCAGCGAACGGGTTTACCTATCTGTTTCAATCCGATCGCCTGCAGGCATTCCTGATAGCCCAGGCCAGCGAGAACAAGCTCAATATCCTCTCAACGCCCAATATCATCGCCTCCGACAATAAAGAGGCGCGTATCGAGGTCGGCGAGGAAGTGCCCATCGTCACCAGCGAATATGTGCCCCTTGATACCTTCGGAACCGGAACCGGCTCGAACAGCTTCAACTCAACATCCCGCTCCATCGAATACCGCAATACGGGCATTATTCTTGAGGTGACGCCCCGCATCAATGAAAAGGGGCTGGTTGCCATGGATATCAGCCAGGAGGTGAGTAAAGCGCAGCCCCTCACTGTAGGCGGCATTCAGTCGCCCACCATCACAAACCGTAAGGCCGAAACATCGGTTGTGGTGCAGGACGGCAAAACAGTGGTGATCGGCGGTATTATCAATAATGAGAAAAACGCAACCCAAAGCGGCATACCCTATCTTTCAAAAATGCCGCTTCTGGGGTATCTGTTCAGCAATACGCAGGACCAAAACAGGAAAAGCGAGCTCATTATCCTGCTCACGCCCCGTGTTATAAAAGACATTGGCGAAGCTGCCGCAATAACAGCGGAGTACAAATCAAAGATGACAGAAATTAACCGGCTGATAAAACGCGACGACGGCAAATGGGCGAAGTCCTATCAGTAAACACAGCACCTGCAGTCATATAAACCCCGCCCGGTAGCCATGCCCGGCGGGGTTTTGTTTTTTTATTAATGCTCAATCAAAGGAAATCTTGAAAATAAGAGCTGCAGCAATCAGTTGGCAGCGTCAATGGCCTGCCGGTGTTTCGGCTTCCGGAGCTTCCTGGTCGGTTACCACCTTGAGCCGCACGAGAGCCACGCTTCGTTTGGCCTTTTGCAGGATCGTGCATTCATAGCCGGCAAAATTGATTGTTTCGCTGATTTCGGGGATGCGGCCGAAGGCATCATTGACAAGGCCGCTCACGGTGTCATACTGCTCGCTTTCAGGCAGGGGAATGGGCAGGTGCTCATTGGCATCGGTGATGGCGGCAGAGGCCCGCACATTGTACTCGTGCTCTCCTGCTTTTTCCACAATGGGCTTTTCCTCATCATATTCATCCTGAATTTCGCCCACCAGCTCTTCCATGATGTCCTCAAGGGTCACCATGCCCGACGTGCCGCCAAACTCATCCACCACAATGGCCATATGAATGCGTTTGCGCTGAAAGTCGCGCAGCAGCTTGTTTATGGGCTTTGTCTCGGGCACAAAATATGCGGGCCGCACCAGGTCGTGCAGTATTATCAGCTCCGGGTTGTGCATGAGGGCGATAATGTCTTTGGCATGCACCACGCCGATGATATTGTCGATGATGCCCTGATAGACGGGCACGCGGGAGAACCCTTCCTCGATGAAAAAATCCACCACCCTGTCTCCCGATGTCGTTATGTCAAGGGCAACGATACGCGTGCGGGGCACCATGATCTGGCGCACCGTGCGCTCGGAAAATTCAAACACATTGGTGATCAGCTCATGCTCTGCTGATTTTATTGCGCCGGAATCCTTGCCCTGATCAAGAATAAGGCGAAGCTCTTCGGTCGAGTAAAGCTCATGCTGGCTCAGGGGCTTGATGCCGATGAGCTTGAGCAGGCCGTTTGCCGTGTTGTTGAGCGCCCGGATAAGCGGGCTGAAGATAAAGTGAAAAGCGCGCAGCGGCAGAGCGATGAACATGGCCGTACGCTCGGTATACTGCACGGCAAGGGATTTGGGCATAAGCTCGCCAAGCACGATATGCAGGGCGGTAATAGTAAAGAATGCCGTCGGGAGCGCCAGTTTATGTATCGTTTCGGGCGACAGGGAAATATGCAGCAGGCTGAAGACCGTTATGAATATCTCGGCGACGACGCTTTCGCCGATCCAGCCGAGGCCAAGGCTCGCAAATGTTATGCCCAGCTGCGTCGCCGAAAGATACACATCCAGATGATTGACGATATGCTCGGTCACCCGTGCGACATTGCTGCCCGACTGCCCCCGCAGCTGAATCTGGGAAAGGCGCACCTTGACAATGGCGAATTCCGCTGCAACAAAAAATGCGTTGAGAAGAACAAGCAGGATGGTCAGCAGTATGTTGAATGCTATCATCTGGTAAGCTGTTTAATTCGCTTGGATTTTCATTATCTATCAGCATATAATGCCTCCGGGTGTTTGTCAAGGTGGAGGCCACTATAGTATGCTGGATACAACAGCGTATGATTTCAATACCGTCATCGAGCGGCGCGGCACAGCTTCGGTGAAATGGGATCTCGCGGAAAGGCTTTTTGGCGGGCATGACCTGCTGCCCCTCTGGGTGGCCGACATGGACTTTGCATCACCGCAGCCCGTGATCGAAGCGCTCGTCAGCCGCGCGCAGCATGGCATTTTCGGCTACTCAGCCTGCATGGACGGCTATTATGACGCTGCCATAGCCTGGATGCGCGAACGTCATGGCTGGCAGCTGCAGAGAGACTGGCTGGTGTTTTGCCCCGGCGTTGTACCGGCCCTTACTATGGCTGTGCAGGCTTTCACCCGTCCCGGCGGCGGCGTTATCATTCAGCAGCCCGTCTACTATCCCTTCATGAGATCAATTCTGGCAAACGGCCGGCGTATCGTCAATAATCCTCTGCGGCTGTCGGCCGGCCGCTATGAAATGGACTTTGATGATCTTGCCCGCAAGGCCCGGGATCCTGATGTTTCGCTTATGATACTGTGCAGCCCGCACAATCCGGTGGGCAGGGTCTGGACGCAGGCTGAGCTCGAGCAACTGGGCGCCATTTGCTGCGACAACAATATTACCGTTGTGGCCGATGAGATTCATGCCGACCTCGTGCTGCCCGGCTATCGCCACATCCCCTTTGCCGCCATATCTGACGATTTCCTGCAGGCAAGCATAACCTTTACCTCACCCAGCAAAACCTTCAATCTTGCAGGCCTGCATACAGCCCATGCTATTATCGCAGACCCTGAGAAGCGAAAAGCATTCTCCAATGCCCTGGTGCACAGCGGTTTGCAATGGCCCAATGCTTTCGGCACGGTGGCCCATGAGGCAGCCTATCGCTGCGGCGGGCCGTGGCTTGCGCAGCTGCTTGTCTATCTGAAGGGGAACCTTGAATTTCTGAAAGCATATATAGCCGGCACTGCTGCCGCAGGTGCAGGTCATAGAGCCCGAAGCAACCTATCTTGTGTGGCTCGACTGCAGAGCGCTCGGGCTTGACTGGAAAGGGTTGAAAAACCTTATGCAGCAACAGGCCGCGCGTGGCCCTTGATGAGGGCTATATTTTCGGCGATGAGGGGCGCGGTTTTGAGCGCATCAATATAGCCTGCCCAAGAAGCATTCTACGGGAATGCCTCGAGCGAATGGCAGCAGCGGTGAAGCGGCATGTCGGTACTGCTCATACACCCGCCGGTCTCTAAACCCTGCGAGCCGCCGCCGGGTCTGGCACGGCTTGCAGGCGCCCTTGCCGCCGCCGGCATCACCTGCCGCGTTTGGGATGCAAGCATTGAAGGGCTTCTGCATCTGATACACCTGCCGCTGCCTTCGCAGGACACCTGGACACGGCGTGCCGTTAAAAACCTCCAGGCAAACCTTGATGCCCTTCGCAGCCCCGCCATATGCGATAATCCTGACCGCTATAGCCGCAGGGTCAAAGATATCAACCGCCTGCTAACGGCTCAGGCTTTGCTGCATGGCGCAGAGTTTACCCTTACAGACTACAGTGACATGCAACTCTCGCCGGTTCGCAGCCGCGATCTTGCGCGAGCTGCAGAGAAGCCTGAAAGCAATCTCTTTTACGATTATTTCAGCCTGCGGCTGCGGGAAATTCTTGCCCGGGATACGCCACGGGTCATCGGTTTTTCCGTAAATTTCCTGAGCCAGGCGCTTACGGCATGGGCCATGATGGGTTTTCTCAGGCGCGAGGGATGCCGGTCCGCTATTGTGCTGGGCGGCGGGCTCATAACATCCTGGCTGCGAAGGCCCGGCCTGCCAAAGCTTGCTGCCGGTCTTGCCGATCACCTTGTCGCCGGGCCGGGAGAAGAAATGCTGCTGCGTTTGGCAGGCTGCACAGAAGCCGCAGCAGCTCCATATGCGCCAGAGTATACAGGCTTTCCACTTGACGAGTATTTTTCGCCGGGCCGGATTCTGCCCTTCAGCACGGCAGCGGGCTGCTACTGGGCCGCCTGCTCGTTTTGCCCGGAACAGGCCGAAGGCAATCCATACCGGCCCCTGCCCATAGCGGCCGCAGGTGCACAGCTTGCGGAACTTGTGCAGAAACATAAGCCGCTGCTTCTGCATCTTGTGGACAATGCCCTGAGCCCGGCACTTTTAAAAAGCATGATAAAAAATCCGCCCGGCGCTGCCTGGTACGGCTTTGCCCGCGTGACGCCGGAGCTGCAGGATGAGGGCTTCTGCCGGCAGCTGCGGGAGTCGGGCTGCGCAATGCTGCAGCTGGGGCTGGAGTCAGGAGATGACGCTGTGCTTGCAGGGCTCGGGAAGGGCATCACAGCGGGCGAAGGCGCGCGGGCTCTTGCGGCCCTGCACAGGGCGGGCATCGGCACCTATGTGTATCTGCTGTTCGGCACACCTGCTGAAACGGGCGAGTCAGCGCAGCGCACGCTTGATTTCATTGCTGCCGAAAGCGGGCATATCGATTTTCTCAATCTTGCCATTTTCAATATGCCCGTTAATGCCGCTGATGCCGCTCGTCTTGCAACCGGCGCATTCTATGAAGGAGACCTTGCGCTGTACACCGGCTTTGAACATCCCCATGGCTGGGGCCGCGGCCAGGTGCGCCGGTTTCTTGACCGCCAGTTCAAGAGCCATCCTGCCATAGCGCCTATTTTGCGGCGCGACCCGCCGTTTTTCACCTCGAATCATGCCCCGCTTTTCATCCGCCCGTGAACCCGATATACGGATTACGGGAAAAGAGAGTATTGCCACTCTTAAAAATACCGTCCGACGGCAATGGAAAAACACGGGCCCGACAGATCTATATCCATCCGCTGCCGCGTGGTTATATCAACCGGTATACGCCTGCCGCCTATTTTGAGGTCATCGGTCAGATGCAGCTTCGCATTGCCCTGGAGCCTGTTCCAGATCTGAAAGGCCGAAACCGTTACAAGCCACCGGTTCATCTGCGGGGAAATATTGCCAAGGTTGACATTAAACCCCGTCATCATTTTATAGCCCCATTCGCTTTTGGACCAGTTGCTTTGAGCCCTGTCGTACAAATAGCCCCCCTTGCGCACCTTGAAAGCTGTTTCGCTCCTGAAAAATGTATAGCCCAGCCCCACGGCGATAAAGGGCTCAATAATCCGGCCGGAGGAATACTGGTCTTTGTAGTCCGTGGTCAGCGGGTAATAATAGAGGTTTGACCACAGCTCAACAGCGCTGTAGCGCTGCCGCATCCGGATGGAGACGTCAAGGGGCGTTTGCTGAAAGCCGGTGCTTGACGATAGGAGCGCTCCGGTTGCGCCTGCAATTGCAAAATCAGTCTTGAAATATTTTGACAGGTCTTTCCAGAGCACAAGATCAATAGTCTGTATGTTCATGGTGTCCCAGTCTTTCAGATTACTGCCGGTGAAGTGGTTTATATCCCGTATCACGTGGTTGGCGTTGGTGAGCTTGGGCTGGCAGTTGGTCGTCTGGAGCTTAATGCCGTCAAAAAAAGGCATCTTAAATTTTTTTGGGGCGGACTCCCCGGAGGCAGCAGGCGCTTCATCAGCAGAACAGGGCGCAGGTCGGAAAAAAATGAAAGCGGCGCACAGCAGAAGAGCAGGGAAAAAGGCCGGCACGAAACAATGATGTCTGGTCATTGCAGGGTTCTCCTGTCAAGAACACCGCGGATGGTTTCTGCCATGTCATGCATCAGCAACGGTTTTTTTATCAAATCACTGAATCCCAGCTCTTTTGCCTTATCCATATCATAGAGATCCGGATAGCCGGTATAAAGGATTACGGGGACATCCGGTTTTATGCGCAGAATTTCTCTGCCGAAATCAAAGCCCGTCATATGCGGCATGTTTTTGTCGGTTATGACCAGGTCGAACCGGTCGGGGTTTTCATTGAACAGGGCAAGGGCTTCAAGGGCATTTGTTGTAGTCACCACCGAATATCCCATTTCTTCAAGCATTTCCCGGACTACCTCGACAGAGGTCTCTTCATCATCGACAAACAGGATTCGTTCGCAGCCTGATGGTAGGGCAGTATCCTTTTCTCTCGTCTCAATGCCAGCCAGTTCTTCAAACTGTGGCATGATCACAGAAAACGTGGTTCCTTTGCCGAGCTCACTGCTGACCAGAATTTTTCCCCCGTAATTTTTCACAATGCCGTGCACGACTGAAAGCCCCATGCCGGTGCCTTCCCCGGGAGCTTTGGTTGTAAAAAAGGGGTCAAAGATCCGGCCAATAACTTTCGGGTCTATTCCGGGGCCGGTATCCTGCACCGTCAGTTTGAGGTACGCTCCCGGCTGGAGATCGGGAAACTGCCCTTTCGACGCCGGGTCGATATGCAGTGCATCTAGCGCTACCTCGAGAACCCCCCCTTTTTCCTTCATGGCATAGGCCGCATTGGTGCAAAGGTTCATGAGTATCTGATGCACCTGCGTCGGGTCGACAAAAACCATATCAGCAGCAGTCCGTATATGCTCTTTAATTTCAATCTGCCGCGGCAGACCCACGCGTATAAGCTGGAGCGCTTCCTTGATAATGCTCCCGATCTTTCCGGGCACCCGCTCCTCATCCCGCTGGCGGCTGAACGTCAGAATCTGATTGATCAGGTCTTTGGCCCGGTTGCCCGCGCTTAATATCTGCGTAAAAATATACTCTGTTTTCCCCTGATCAATGATCTTTTTATGCAGGCCGAGTTCGGCATACCCGACCACGGCGGTCAAAATATTATTAAAGTCGTGGGCGATGCCGCCTGCCAGCGTGCCGATTGCCTCCATTTTCTGTATCTGAAGCAGCTCCTTTTCGGCGCGTTTGCGCTCCTGCATTTCCACCTCCAGGGCACTGTTTGCCTGCATCAGCTGCTCAGTGCGCGCCTGAACCCGCGCCTCCAGTTCCCTGTTTGCCGACTGTACCTTTTCTCGCTCCAGCTCAAGAAGCCTGGAAAAATAAAAATCCCTGCGGGAGGACATTTCGATAGAATAGCATGAAAACATCCCGATTATGTTTGCGCAAATAAAGAAAAAATTATTATTGATAAGTACGGATACCGGCGCATCAATAAACAGCAGTGATGCCAGCTCATAGAGCACAACAATAACCCATCCGGCAAAGGACGCCCAGACAAAGCGAAGTCCTACAAACGTGTAGCCGTACATAAAGATAAGGATAAGGCCTGCGTAGTATGAATAGCTTGCCGGCGCCGGGGCAACCAGTATCATCTGAACGACGCAGAATCCGACCCAGATCATGGACAGTGCAACGCTGCACTGCATATACTGCCTGAAATGCCGTGTAAAAGAAAAGAGAAGGATCGCAAGCACGCCGGGACAAATGAACGCATAGCGTATCCACCACAGAACGATTTTTTTGTTTCCTGCCAGAGCTGCATCCAGAAACCCGAAAACAGCAAAAAGAACAATGGCAAGAAGCAGGGAAAATCGTATCCTGCTGAGCGATTTATTAAAGTAGTTTTCAGCGTACTCCAGCTCAAGCTTCGGCGGAAACGTCAGAGACAAAGGATTGAGCTGCATATCCCGGATTCCTGTTGCCCCGGCGCTCCCTGCAAGGAGAGTGTCCGCATACTTTGTTGCTTGAATTTTTATAAATTGTTTCATAACCTTATTGTAACACCATTACATAAAAATGCCGCCGCTATTTATAAAACAATGAAAGCCTAATGAAAAGACCTGCCCTTCCTTGGTTATCGGTAGATATTTGAGTATACTTGATTGCATAAAAAAGAGCCAGTGTCTACTGCCGCTTAGAGAAACGCGACCAACAAATATTTTTATAGCAGGTACATTCAACTTCAAAGTGCAACACATGATCTGCCCACTTCGATAATAATACTATTTATGAGTGCTGCCATGAAAAAGTTAATTGTCAGTCTGGCCATTATAGCGAACTACTGTGTCGGGCAGGCTTGAGTGCCGTCTGCGTGCCCGGCTGCATCATACCCGGTCTCCATAATTGAAACCGGCATAACCGGGGGTTTTGCATCGCCCACCCTGTATCATGAGCAGGAGCAGCTGACGCCGATACTGGCACATAATAGAACCCTGTAAAAGCCCTATCTGATTAATTGCAACAGGCGGCGGGGGAAGGTCTTTTCGCGCATAGACAGCGCCTTCATGACGGCTTTGATTTCCAAACAGGTCGAGGCTTTCGACAGTGCAGCAGACCCGTCTGATAACCTCACGCAGCCGTCACCCGGCTACACCTGGCGGCTGAAAATTTTCCATCCCGGCTCAGCTCCCGGCAAACTTCCTCCTTCAGATGGAGCCGCTCATATAATTATCTTTTGTGCAGTGTGCAGGAGCGGAGAAATCAGGCCCGCAGTACGCTACCGCCATGGACTGGCTGGGCAGATATTATGCGAAAAATGGCTTTATTGTTGCTCTCCCGGACATGATCGGCAATGACGAGAATCTCTCTCCTGGAATGAATGCAGCAGAAGGTTCCGGGCTTTAAGGCTTGCGGCTCAGTTTTCTGCAGGAGTCCTCTTTGAAAAGCGCAGCAATACGCTGATAGAGACGAGGCGGTTGTGGGCAAAGATAAGTATTCCAAGCGGGTGGCGGCTCGAAGGATACAATGACGGTGACGGCAGTTGCAAAATATGTGAAGCTGACGACTATCAACTGTGTACAAGCTTGTGAAGAATGGCGGGCTGACAGCTGCACCGTTTGGCGGAAGCATACGATTCAGCAGAAAACATATTGAGTCGCTGGGCGTACAGGCTTCATGGGCTGCCCTTTCTACATTCTTTCAGAAGGCGGCGGCAGGGAAGTCGTTGCTCTGGCTCTTGCCCGGGACAGAAAAAGGGTGGACGCGCTTTCGCGGCCCACCCGTAAAAAATTCATGCAGCTTTTTGCCGCAGATGCCGGCGCACCAGCGGCTGATTTTCTCAAACTAGAAAATTATCTTTTTCTGATCCTGCTGGCCCGGCACTACAATGCGCGAGGCTGCTTCTCGCTGATAGCGCTTGGCCTCTTCTATAAGCTCCTCGACTGCTTTATTGACTGAGGCAGGGAATGCGGCGATGGCCTCATCAAGGCTGTTTGCCTCCAGCATGCACTGGATAGGCAGCGGGCCGCCGCCAGACATAATCTGCGTCTGGCCCATGTACACTGCCGTACGGCTCGGATCATCTGAGCCATCTGGCTTGATCGGAATAAAGCGCTTGACCGTTCCTGCATGCAGGTCGGTAAATGTCTCTTCCCGGTACAGGCTGTTTTTGTCAATGCTTACGTCAAGAAGCGGTTTCTGGTCATTCATGCTTAAATCTCCTTATGGGTAAATGCTCAAGTTGCCGGTTTATTTGTATCTGGCACGTATGGTATACTATGTACCAAATTATGAACAAAAAATCTAACCTCTATTTTATTTAAACATGCTCCATAGTGGCCAAACGCCTGCTCATCCTCTGCCCGGCAGATACCCCCAGGCCGGGTTGCGTGTGTGGACAATGGCCGTTCGAAATTAATAACGCAACAGCAGAAGAGGTTTTTATGAAACGTATTGTTTTTTTGCTGGCAGCCGTGCTTGTGCTGACCAGCGGCTGCATCCGCCTGAAAGCAGGCTTTTTATCCAGAGCCATACAAGGCTGATTTTCAGGGCTGGTTCAAGGGCTATGCTAGCTATAAAGTCTGCATCCATTCGCCCTGAGCCAGTCGAAGGGCCGAACGATGCAATGCCATCAGCGCATGACGTTCATGGTTCGACGAGCTCACCACGAACGTCCCTGGTTTGCGGCTATAATATAATGTTAAATGCTCAAACTCGATAAACAAATCTTCCGGTAGCAGAGAAATAAAATGAATGCCGCCGATAAGGCTGTCTCCGCGTTTGTGTCTGGTTTTCACTTCACCCTTTAGGCTCAATTGCTCAAGTGTTTTCAATATACACAGCTCCAGAAAAACCCGGACTCCTCTGGTGAGCGGCTCATTCAGGGGGAACAGCACCCCCACACCGCTGCGGCTCAGATTAATAATAGTTCCTTCCTTGCACCTCGTGTTTTCACCTTTTATGAAACATTAAGCCGGAAGCTGAACAGTTTCCCTGCTCCATTTTCGCCGATTGACTGTACGTTCATGCACCATTTCTCAAGCCTCAATAATTAAAATCATTCTTCATAATCGCGGGTGATTTCTGTCCGGCATTAATCGGAAAAACCACTGCATCACAAGGGTATCGACGTCCCGCGTACAGCTCAGCCCCGGTTCTTTATGCTTGAATTTATTGTGTTTTGAATTTAATGATTATAACAGGTGCCTTGCTTAAATAATACCCGGTATCGCCATGAAACCAGATCACCGCGAAGGTCTTACGCTATCCCCGCTCAAAGAGGGATCACGGCAGTACTTGAAAGCAAGCTACCCGGTTCGCTACGGGCAGTATGCAGAAATACTGGACAGGCAGTACAGCTATCAGTTCAATCTCAACGGAGAAATAAAGTTCGTTCAGGGGCAGAGCCATCACTGGCATCATACTGACTGGCTCAAGCGGACGCCTGCAAATGACTGGATATATTATTCATCAAGCGGCTACGGCAGTGTTGAGAGCATGCTGGGTGAGCAGTACCTGCCGTGCCTGTCCTATGAATGCAGCCCGTATGCAGCCGTGGATCCGTTTGAAACAGCGCCGGTTAAAAAAGCCCTTGCCGCCGTGGGGAATCTGCATGTGCGGATTGTTGGCCTTGCAGGCCAATTCGGGGATGAGCAGGTGCGGACATTCCTCCAGCGGGCCGCCGGCAATGATTCGGCAATGCTTGCCGCGCGCGCACAGCGGCTTCATGCTATCATCGGGAGCCGCGTAACGGTGCTTCCGCCAGACACCCGGCATGTTGACTATGATGTGATTCCCGTCATCATAGCCGATGGCTGCCTGTATCAGTGCGGCTTCTGCTCTGTTAAGACCGGCCGGAATTTCGCCCTGCGCAGCAGGAAGGACATTGCCAGCCAGCTGGAAAAGCTTCGTGATTTTTACGGGCCCGACCTGCGCAATTACAACTCCCTCTTTCTGGGGCAGCACGATGCCCTGTTTGCCGGCTGGGAGCATATCGCCTTCACCCTTGAAACAGCGTATGAGCTTTTTCAGTTTAAGGAATCCAGCATGAACGGCGCCAACGCATTCATGTTCGGCAGCGTCGGGTCGCTGCTTGCCGCGCCGGACAGCTTTTTCCGGTCGCTCAATGAAACCCCTTTTTACACCTACATCAATATCGGCCTTGAATCGGCACAGCAGGAGGCCCTGGATATATTGAAAAAGCCTCTCCTGGAAAGACGGGTCAGGGATGCGTTTCTGAAAATGATGGATATAAACAAAAACTGCGACAGGATAGAAATAACCTCGAATTTTGTCACCGGAGATCCGCTGCCTCAAGGCCATGTGTCGTCCATGATTGACCTGGTAAAGCGCAGCGCCGACAGGCAGTGCAGCAAGGGTGCCATATACCTGTCCCCGCTGTCACCGCAGAAGCCCATGAAAGCAGTACGGGAGCAGCTTTTTGCTCTGAAGCGCAACAGCCGCATCCCCGTGTTTCTGTATATTATGCAGAGGCTGTGATGCCAGCAGACAGACGCAGAGCAAACACGGTATGTTTATTGCGGGGGAAGCGGGTGGCGTTTTCGAGTGGAAATAAAAGGGTGTGTGCGGCCCTTATTGGTGGTAAACCGGAGACGGGATAACACTTTTTCTTTTTTTACGCCAGCTTGGCAAACATTTCTTCGGGCAGCAAAGATACAAATTCAACACCGCCAACCAAACCGTCATTTCTTGTGTTTTTATTTTTGATCTCTCCCCGGACGGTCAACTGCTCGAATGTTTTTGGTACAATGAGCTCAAAAAAAACAGAGGCCCTTGCTTTGAGCGGCTCGCTCAAAGGAAACAGCACGCCAGCTCCGCTGCGGCTTATATTTAGAATAGTGCAATCCATATACCGTGAACTCTCCCCCTTAATGAAATATTGAGCTGGCAAGTGCACAGCTGCCCTGTGCCATTTGCGAGGGTTAAAATTAAAATTTGCATCCTGCATACATCAAGCCTCCATATTAAAAATGTGCCCTGTTAATATGTTCGGGCTTTTTATTTATTCGGCTTTAATCCGATGGTGATTTAATTATAACCAATGGATAATAAAAAATAAAGGTCTTAATGGTTTTAGCACTTAAAAACATACCAAGGAAAAGGGCTTTCATAAAAAAACTACCTTAAAAAAAAGTTTTTTCCAATAATTACAGCCCCACATAAAAAAGGGGCCGGTTAAAATCTCCCTTAATCCCCCTTTGAAAAAAGGGGGGAAGTCCTCCCCTTTAGCAAAGGGGTGTATAGAGGGAATTTATAGTCCGCAAACAACCGCCCCCTAAATTGTGTATAGCGGTAC